>NZ_FXWI01000004.1 GCF_900177765.1 Agreia sp. VKM Ac-1783 | reverse complement strand
GGGGTGAGGCCGAGGCTGGTGAGAGCGGCGGCGAAGCCCGAGTCGAGGAGGACGGCGGTGTCGACACCGGAGAGGCTGGGGATCGACGCGACCGGAGTCGGGGTCGACTCGGCAGACGAGGTGGGCGACGACGAGGTCGACTCCGTCGACTCAGACGTCGTCGAGCAGGCGGCCAGGGAGAAGGCGAGGAGACCGGCAGCGGCGAGGCTGATCGAGGTCTTGGCGAGTGAGCGCATGAGGTGGGTTTCCTTTGCTGGGGAGTTGTTGCGGACACATGTAGTTCGCCACCCCTCGACAATCGGTTTGGTCGGTGCGCGCAGGCTCTAGGCGGGTTGCTTCGCGGCGAGCCAGTTCGTGATCGTGCTGGCGACGAGATCCAGGTCTGATTCGAGGAGGAAGTGCCCGCCATCGATGAGCTCGATCCGAGCATCCGGCGCGTCGCGGAGGAAAGCCTGGGCGCCGGCGGCGCCGAAGATCTCGTCGTTGCGTCCCCAGATCGCGAGCACGGGAACCTGCGAGGTGCGGAGCCATTCGTGGACGGCGGGGTAGAGATCCCTATTGGTCGCGTAGTCGCGGAAGAGCGTCAGCTGCACCTCGTCTTGGCCCACCCGGGCGAGGAGCGCGAGGTCGTGTTCCCACGCATCCGGATCGACGGTCGACGGATCGGGTACGCCGTGGGTGTACTGCCATTCGACGGCCGTCCGACCCAGGGCCGGACGAAGCGCATCACGCGTCTCGGCGGTGCGCTCCGCGGCATCGGCCCAGATCGGATCCCAGAAATCGGAGACGAATCCCTCTTCGTAGGCATTGCCGTTCTGCGTGATGACGCCGACGACCGCTGCGGGATCATTCAGTGCCAGGCGCCATCCGATGGGTGCGCCGTAGTCCTGCACGTAGATCGTGTATCGCGTGATGCCGAGGGCGCTCAGGAACCGGCCGGTCACCTCGGCCAGCGCGGCGAAGGTGTACTCGAAGTCGTCGACGGATGGCGCGGACGATCTACCGAAGCCGATGTGGTCGGGCGCGATGACGCGGTAATGCTCGGCCAGCCGGGGGATGAGGTGTCGGAACATGTGGGAGCTGCTCGGGTATCCGTGAAGAAGCACGAGCACGGGAGCGTCGGCAGGGCCGGCTTCGCGCCAGAAGACGTCGAGCCCGTCGAGAGAAATAGTGCGGTGATGGACGGTGACCATGACTAACCCCTTAAGTTTGTTTTACTGGTTAGTGAGACGGTAGCATGAACGGGAGCCGCCAGACGAAGCACGAGATCGAGGAGCCATGGACCGGGACGAGGAACTGCTGTTGGCTGTTTTGAACAGCGCGCCCGTGGTCGACGGACGACCGCTCGACGGCCTGGACGGCACAGCTGGGCACGAGCTCGCGCGCCGCTGGGGTGGAACCGGAACGGCAGAGGAGATCGCGCAGCTACGGCGCGCACGCGACGCGATCCAGTCGGTGATCCGCGAAAGCGACCCAGCGGCCCTCAACGAACTGGCCAGCCTCATCGACGGCACCGTGCGCACCCCGCGCGTGACCCGAGACGGCGTGGTGTGGGAGCTCGACTCCCCGACGGAAAGCAGTCTTCCCCTGCACACCGTTCTCGCGTGGTCGACCGTGACGACGCAGCTCGGTGACCGACTTCGTGCGTGCGCGAACGACGAGTGCAACCTGTTCCTCGTCGACCACAGCAGACCCGGCACGGCGAAATGGTGCTCGATGGCGACGTGCGGCAACCGCATGAAGGCGCGCACGCACGCGAGTCGGTCGCGCTCCTGAGGTGAGCCGCGGGCTAATCGATCGACGCGGAGGACGCCGGTGAGGATGCGCGGCGGCGACGCAGGTAGATGGCGCAGGCGGCCGCCGTGAGCAGCGCGACCGCGGCCCAGAAGAGAGCGAGATTGAGCCCGTAGTCGAGCGGCAGGATCGTGGGGTTCTTGGTGCCGATGGACTTCTTGTAGATCTCGGGTAGCACCAGCATGCTCATGATCGCGCCCACTACGACGCCGCCCTGGACGATGGCGAGCACGCCGAAGGGTATGCGGCGACCGGCGCGGCGCATCCAGACGTCGAGCAGCAGAAGCAGCGGCGACAGGATGCCGTCGTGCACGATGATGGCGGCGCCGATCCAGACGATCACGCCCAGGATCTGGTCGGGGCGCTCCTTCTGCACCATGATCAGGGCACCGAGGAACAGTCCGGCGAGGCCGATCACGATCAGGATGACGCGTGTGATCTTCATGCCTCGACCTCCAGCTTGCTCAGCCACTTGGTCTGCAGAACGCCCGGCCGGCCGGGAGCGATCATGCGCGCGGGGTAGCCGTGGTCGATGTCGAGGGTGTCGCCGTTGACCTCGAGCGCGACGAGGGTCGAGGCATCGAAGGCGTACTCCGGGCCCATCTGGGTGACCCGGTAGCCGCCCTTCTTCTCGAGGCTCGTGAGCTTGAGTCCCTGCGCGGTGTCGGCTCCGACCTTGTTCAGCAGCTCACGCAGACGTACGCCCTTCCAGGTGGCCATCTGGCTCCAGCCCTCGACGCACGAGATGGGAAGCTCGACGGTGGTCTGGGGCAGCGCCAGCAGTTCGGCGCGGGTCAGCGAGACCGTGCGCGGGCCGTTCGAGATGGTGAGTGCCCAGTCGGGAGACACCGCCGTGTCGAGAACCTGCGCGGCCTTCGCGGTGCGGTTCACCGGCAGGGCGTTCGGCCCGGTTCCCTTCACGCGCGGCGCGAAGATGTTGAACGGGCTGAGGGCCGCGAATGACTGGCCGGCCGTGAGCGCCACGACCGTGGCCGTGGAGACGCCGACCGCGGTCACGAATCCACGACGGCTCACCGCGGGCTCGGCTGACGGCGCGCCGTCGATCCAGCGGAAGATGCGACCCGTGATGCCGCCGACCGGAGCCGATTCGGCGACGGGAGCAGCGGCATCCGGAGCAGTTTCGCCCGATGTCTCGCCACCCGCTGTCTCGCCGCGCAACTCGCGCGTGCCCTCGGAATTGCGTGTCCAAAAGCGGGCGATCATGGGCAGCTTCACCGCGATGTGGATGGCCAGCGACCCGATGACGACGAACGAGAGCGCCCAGTGCACCTCGCGGAAGCCGAACTTCCACGGATACCACTGGTACGTGTTGAGCAGGCCGATGGTGATCTGCACGAGCGAGGCGCCCACGAACAGGGCGATGGATGCGCGCTCGAGCAGGTGCAGGGGGCTCTTCACCGGCGGCGTCTGGAACAGCTGCGGATAGATCGTGTAGAGCTTGCCGAGGATCAGTGGAAAGCAGGCGATTCCGGCGGCGATGTGGATGCCCTGGGTCACCTGATAGAGCTGAGCCGGCACCGTGGAGAATCGCATCCACGGCTCGGGCTCCTGCAGAAAGTGGCTGTAGAGGCCGGTGCCGAAGCAGAGCAGAAACGCGATCGCGAGAAGGCGGCCGATGACGACGGCCATGCGCGGGTTACGCGGGGGCGCGGAGAGAGCCTGCTGCGTGTACGCGAGAAGGCGTCTCACGGTGTCGGCCTAGGCTCGGCGGTCGAGCTGCAGGTCGCGCACGCCGGCTCTGACGCTGACGCGGTCGAAGACCTCGGCGAAGCGCCCGTCGGGGGCGATCGCGGCGACTTCGCGGGCGTCGTCGATGGAGTCGACATCGTTGATCTCGGCCAGCAGCTTGACCCGGAGTTCGGCCTCGAGCAGGCGCTCGAGCTGGTCGCGACCCGTCTCGGCCTCGGACATGGCCACTCCGCGGATCAGGGAGCCATCGGGCTCGCGCATGCCGAGAGCCCAGAATCCGCCATCGCTCGCGAAGCCGAACCACGCGTCGATGTCGTCGTGCCACCGGGTGAGCGCCGGCTCGAGCAGCTCGCGGGTGACCTGCGGTGTGTCCATGCCGATCATCAGCAGGGGGCCGTCGACCGAGTCGAACAGGTAGCCCAGTCGCTCGTCGAGCGTTCCCTCGTTCTGCTGCAGAACCTCGAAACCGTCGGCTTCGGCGGGCGGGTTCTGGCCGTCGAAGAACAGGATGCGCCGGTCGGCGGGGATGGCCGACACGACGTCGAGCGTGTCGCCCAGGCTCGCCGATGCGATCTCAGCGGCCTCCTCGAGCGAGAACGGCGGGTGCAACCGCGTCTTCACGCGCCCGGGTATGCACTCCTTGGCGATGACTGCGATGGTGAGCATGAGGCCTCCTGGCTTGGTCTCCGGTTGGTCTCTGTAGCGAGGCACGTTATCGAGCGACCCTTACTGGTCACTGTATGTACTTCGTCGCGAAGGCCCGATCGGATTCCTTTCGCCGATGATGTGCGCTATGTGGCGTCTCGGTCGTACTGCAGGTCGAGGAACGTCGGGCCGGGATCGTGCCGTGGTCTGACGCGGCTCGGATTCACGATTCGTAGAGTGACATCATGCCCGGAGACACCTCAACTCACCCGTCGACCACGCCCCGCACACCGGAAGACAGAGGGCGGCGTCGACGTCGCGCGGGGATCATCGTGGGCGTCGCCCTGGTCGGTGTGGCCGCCCTGGGAGTCGGGGGCATCGTCGCGGCCGCTCCTCTGCTGCGCACATACGGCATCTACGTCGCGCCGCCGTCGCCTCAGCAGTACGCGGAGTATGCGCTCGACGACATGCGCCACGGGCTCGAGGCGACGCCGGACCGGTATGACGCGGTGCGGGCCGAGACTCTTTCCGAGGTGGCGAACGCCACTGACTACGCAGACACCTACGACGCGCTCGCCACAGCGGCCACCGAGCTGGGCGGCCCGCACACGACGTTCGCCGATCCGGCGAAGGCCGCCGAGATGTTCGGCCCGTCGTCGGGCAGCACGTCGGCGAACCAGCTGCCGACGGTCTCGAGTGCCGACGGCGTCACGACCATTCGGCTTCCGACGCTGATCGGCGGCGGCACCGGGAGCGACTCCTTCGGCCAGAAGTACATCGACACCGTCGTCTCCGCGATCGGCACGGCGGCCCCGACCACCTCGGCCTGGGTCGTCGATCTGCGAGACAATCACGGCGGCAACGTCTGGCCGATGCTCGCTGCCGTGGCACCTCTTCTCGACGACGGCACCGTCGAGACGTTCGAATCCGTCGACGCCTCGACCGTCATCTCCGTCGACGGAGGCGCGGTCTCCTCCGGCGGCACACAGCAGAGCGAGGCGAGCGCCCCTCAACCGAAGGTCGACGGCCCGGTCGCGGTGGTGGTCAACGGCATGACCGGCAGCTCAGCGGAGGCGGTCGCGATCGCGTTCATCGGCCAGGCGAACGTGCGCGTCTTCGGGCAGCCGAGCTACGGCTTCAGCACGGCGAATCAGCCGTTCAGGCTCTACGACGGAGCGGTGGTGAACCTCACCGTGGCGGTCGACGCCGACCGCACCGGCAAGCGCTACGGCGTGCCCATCGAACCGGACGAGGCCGTCGACGACGATCAACTCGACGCCGCGATCGGCGCGTGGCTGGCGACGCGGGGGTAGTCCTCTGACGGAGCGTCAGCCTCGGCGTTTCACCTCGCGCAGCAACTTCGACATGTCCTTGACGGCGATGTAGGTTCCGCGGATCGTTCCCGTGACCTTCGATCGGCCGACCCGCGGGCTGTATGGGGTGTCGAACTCCTCGATGCGCCACCCTGCGGCGGATGCCTTCAGCAGCATCTCGAGCGGATAGCCGCTTCGCCGATCTGTCAGGTCGAGTGACAGAAGACCCTCGCGGCGTGCGGCACGCATGGGCCCGAGATCCTTGATCGCGATGTGCGCCCGACGCTTGATCAGAAACGAGAGCGCACGGTTGGCGAAGCGCGCGTGCAGGGGCCACGCCCCTGCGGTGGTCGGGATGCGGCGGCCGAGCACCAGGTCGGCTCGATCGGCCGTGATCCGCTCGACGAGGGTAGGCAGCTCCGCCGGATCCATGGATGCGTCGGCGTCGCAGAACGCGACGATCGGCGCGGTCGCGGCGAGCAGGCCGGTGTGCGCTGCGGCTCCGAAGCCGCGGCGGGACTCGGCGACCACCGTGGCGCCGGCCGCGCGCGCGATGTCGGCCGAGGCATCCGTCGAGCCGTTGTCGACGACGATCGCGCGATAGCCCTCCGGCAGCCGCGACAGCACCCAGGGCAGCGCCTCGGCCTCGTTGAGGCAGGGCAGCACCACATCGACGAGGGCGGTGTCGGTCACGAGCGGCCCGAGCGCAGCGGGGCGGTGGCGAACTCGGCCATGCCGGCGTCGAAGTCGACGGCCGCGCGCCAGCCGAGCTCGCGGGCGATCTTGTCGCTCGATGCGGTGATGTGACGCACATCGCCGAGGCGGAATTCGCCCGTGACGACGGGGTCGGCTCCACTGGAGGCGCGCGCGATGGCTGCGGCCATGTCGCCGATGGTGTGAACGACACCGCTGCCCACGTTGTAGGCCGCGAATGACGAAGACTCGACCGAGGCTGTTGCGTCGAGGGCCGCGAGGTTTGCCGCCGCCACGTCGCTCACGTGCACGAAGTCGCGCCGCTGGGCGCCGTCTTCGAAGACCCGGGGAGCCTCGCCGCGAGCGAGCGCTGAGCGGAACAGGGAGGCCACGCCGGCGTACGGGGTGTTCTGCGGCATCCCCGGCCCGTAGACGTTGTGATAGCGCAGCGCAATCGCCCTGCCGCCTGCCGAACGCGCCCACGATGAGGCGAGGTGTTCTTGGCCGAGCTTCGTCGACGCGTAGACGTTGCGCGGATCGAGCGGCGCATCCTCGGCGATGAGCTCGGGAATCAGAGCGGTACCGGTGGCCGGGTCGAGGGGCTCGAAGAACCCAGCCTCGAGATCGGTGACCCTCCGAGCGGGTGGACGCACCTTCTCGCCGGCCTCGTTTCGGTAGCTGCCCTCTCCGTAGACCACCATCGACGAGGCCACGACGAAGCGATCGATGCCCGCGCGGGTCATGGCGGCGAGCAGCACGGCGGTGCCCAGTTCGTTCGACGACACGTAGTCGGGGGCATCGTAGAAGTCGACGCCGAGCCCCACTTTGCCGGCCTGATGGCAGACGGCGTCGATGCCCTCGAGTGAGCGCGCCACTGTCTCCTCGTCGCGCACGTCGCCGAACGCGAACTCCGCACGATCGTCGAGCGTGGGGGCCGCCTCGTGCACATCGGCCCGCAGCGAATCGAGGATGCGCACCGACCATCCGGCATCCAGGGCCTGGCGCACGATCTCGCTGCCGATGAACCCGGCGCCGCCGGTGACGAGCAGATGCGGCATGTGGTGACCCCCAAAGACGTGGATGTTCAGCCTAACCGCCGGTATGCATCCAGGCGGTTCCTCGGGCGCGCAGGCCCAGGGTGAGGGCCCGCGCGCTCATGTAGCCGAAGCCGAAGGCGAGCCACAGCCAGACGAGGCCGGCAGTGCCATCGGGGCCGAACAGGGCGACGAGCAGCAGTAGCGGCGCGTAGACCACCACCGTCGCGAGCCCGGCGAGGGCGAGATAGCGGGCATCGCCCGCGCCGATCAACACACCATCGAGAACGAAGACGTAGCCGGCGAGGGGTACCCCGATCGCCATCACGAGTACGACCACAACGAGCGCTTGGTGCACATCGCGGCTCGACGAGAAGATCGGGCCGAGAAAGGGTGCGACGGCGGCGAGAACGATACCGAGCACGAGGCCGGACCCGATTCCCCACAGCACAAGGCGACGCATCACGCCTCGCACGCGCGAGACATCCTGTGCCCCGAGCCCGTGACCCACGAGAGCCTGCCCCGCGATCGCCAGGGCATCGAGAATGAACGCCAGAGTGAAGAAGAGTGTCGACGCGATCTGGAAGGTCGCGAGCTCGACGACGCCGAGATCGGATGCGACGACCACCGTCGCCAGCAGGGCCGCGCGCAGGCTCGCCGTGCGCAGAAAGAGCCAGCCGCCGGATGCCGCGGCGCCGGTGACGCCCGCCAGCCCGGGACGCAGGCTGACGCCGTTGCTTCGGGACGCTCGCACGGCGATCACGAGATACACGGCGGCCATCGCCCACTGGGCCACGACGGTTCCCGCGGCCGAACCCGCTATCCCGAACCCGAGGCCGTAGATGAAGAGGGCATTGAGCGCCGCGTTTGCTGCAAAGCCGCTCACCGCGACGATGAGCGGGGTCTTTGTGTCTTGCAATCCGCGCAGCAGCCCCGTGGCCGCGATCACGAGCAGCATGGCGGGCAGGCCAGCGAGTGAGACCGTCAGGTAGATGACGGCCTGCTCCTCGACCGCCGGTGTCGCTCCGAAGAGCTGCACGAGTGGCCTGGCTGCGACGGTGCCGACGGCCACGAGCACGACTCCGAGCAGCAGCGCAAGCCAGAGACCGTCGATGCCGGCACGGATGGCGCCGGGCCTGTCACCGGCGCCGAGTCGGCGCGCGACCGCCGGAGTCGTGGCGTAGGCGAGAAAGATGAGGAGGCCGATCGCGGTCTGGAGCATGGCGCTCGCGATGCTGAGACCGGCGAGCGGCGTCTCTCCCAGATGCCCGACGAGGGCGGTGTCTGTGAGCAGAAACAGCGGCTCGGCGACGAGGGCGCCGAGGGCCGGAATGGCGAGACGCAGAATGTCACGATCCAGAGCCTTCACCCTGCGAGCCTAGCTAGGCTTGCCCAATGACGACTTCCGGCATCGATCTGAACGAACTCGACCCCTCCATCCGCCCCCAGGACGACCTGTTCAGGCACGTCAACGGCAAGTGGATCGCCCGCACGGTCATTCCCGACGACCGAGCCAGAGACGGCTCGTTCTACCAGTTGCATGAAGAGGCCGAGAAGGCCGTGCGCGACATCATCATCGAGGCGCAAGATGCCGAGCCCGGCACCGAGGAGCGCACCTTCGGCGACCTCTACGCCAGCTTCCTCGATGAGGAGCGAGTCGAAGAGCTGGGCGCCACCCCGATCGAGGCCCAGCTCGCCGATGCCGCCCGCGTCTCGAGTGTGCGCGAGTTGCTCGAGACGGCCGCGCACCTCGAACGCCAGGGAGTGGGCGGGTTCTTCCGCCTCTTCGTCGACAACGACCCGGGCAACCCCGAGCGCTACCTCGTATTCCTCGAGCAGGGCGGCATCTCGCTGCCCGACGAGAGCTACTTCCGCGAAGAGAAGTTCGCCGACATCCGGGCCGCATACCTCAAGCACATCGAGCGGATGTTCGCGCTCGCGGGCCTCTCGGAGCCTGGCGTTCGCGCCCAGCGCGTGTTCGACCTCGAGACCGCGATCGCGGCCACCCACTGGGACAACGTGCGGACCCGAGACGCGCAGGCCACCTACAACCTCGTGTCGTGGAACGACTTCGCGTCGTCGGCCCCGTCCGTCGATCTCGAGCTGTGGCGCTCGGCACTCGGTGCCCCGGAGGGCGTCTTCGACGAGCTCGTTGTGCGCGAGCCCTCGTTCGTCTCCGGCATCGCCGAGCTGCTCACCGAAGACCGGCTCGACGCCTGGCGTGACTGGCTGTCGTGGCAGGTCGTGCACGGCGCAGCGGCCTACCTGCCCGCCGCCTTCGTCAACGAGAACTTCGACTTCTATGGCCGCACGCTCACGGGAACGCCGACGATGCGTGCCCGCTGGAAGCGCGGAGTCTCTCTCGTCGAGGGCGCCATGGGCGAGGCGGTCGGCCGCATCTATGTCGACCGTCACTTTCCGCCGACGGCCAAGGCGGCCATGGACGTGCTGGTCGCCAATCTCATCGAGGCGTATCGCGCATCCATCACCGACCTCGAGTGGATGACGCCCGAGACGCGCGAGCGCGCTCTCGACAAGCTCGACAAGTTCACGCCCAAGATCGGCTTCCCGGTGAAATGGAGGGACTACTCGACTCTTGCCATCGATGCGAAGGACCTGGCGGGCAACATCCGGGCCACGAGCGAGTTCGAGTTCCAGCGCGAGCTGGGCAAGATCGGCAAGCCCCTCGACCGCGACGAGTGGTTCATGACACCGCAGACCATTAACGCGTACTACAACCCCGGTTTCAACGAGATCGTCTTTCCGGCGGCCATCCTGCAGTACCCCTTCTTCGACGAGAGCCGGGATGCCGCGGCCAACTACGGCGCGATCGGCGCGGTCATCGGCCACGAGATCGGGCACGGATTCGACGACCAGGGCTCACGCTTCGATGGCGACGGCCGGCTCACCGATTGGTGGACCGAGGCCGACCGCGAGGCCTTCGAGAAGCGCACCTCGTCGCTGATCGATCAGTACAACGCTCTCGCCCCGGCGCAGGTTCCCGACCAGCACGTGAACGGTGCGCTGACGATCGGTGAGAACATCGGCGATCTGGGTGGCCTGAGCATCGCGTGGGACGCGTACTTGCTGTCGCTCGACGGCGAAGAGCCTCCGGTGATCGACGGACTGACCGGCGTTCAGCGCTTCTTCTTGTCGTGGGCGCAGGCCTGGCAGCAGAAGTCGCGCGACGAGGAGGTCATTCGCCTGCTCTCGATCGACCCGCACTCGCCGAACGAGTTCCGCTGCAACCAGATCGTGCGCAACATCGACGAGTTCTACGAGGCGTTCGGGGTGACCGAGTCGGATGCTCTGTGGCTGGCTCCCGAGGAGCGCGTCACGATCTGGTAGTTCGCACACGCTGGAAACGGCGGCGGAGCTCCACCGCGCCTCGAAGGCCACCCGGTGGCCGGTGCACGATCGAAAGAGTGATGCGCCGCGACGTACTCTATGGGATCCGCCGATTTCGGAGCACGAAGATCACCGTTGCGGGGCCGTTGGCAGATCGGTCCGGTCATCTCGTGGAGCGGCAGCTCACTGCGTCGGCACAGGAATATCTCTGGCTTGCGGACATCACCTATAGCGGCACTTTCGCCGCCTGGGTTTACGCCGCGTTCGATGATGGCGACGTCTGGTGTAAACGAATCAAATCGGCCCCGACTCGCACCTGAATCGGATCCCCTCCGAACGAAGCGCGTTTCGTGCGGCGACAATTGCAAGTCGCCCGCTCGAAGCTCGCCGAGTTGCTTGAAAAACCGTGCGGGAGGGCGCTGCGGGGGCGGTGATGACGTGGGTATCGACGAGTTTCTCGGACCTCATGATTAGGTCGGGCAGGATCGCCACAGCATGGCCCGTTGCGATTAATCGCTGGTGCACGACGAGGTCGTCAGATTCGAAGCGAACGAGTGGTTCAAAACCGTGCTGTCGGCATAATGATTCTGCCCACGCGCGGGCTGGCTTACCTGAAGGCTCCATTACCCAGGGCAGTCCCTCAAGGTCTTCGAAGTTCGCCGCGTCCGACTTCAGGCCGGACGGGCAGTAAGCGCGCATCTGGTCTTTCAAGAAGTCCAGACGGTCAACTGCAGGACTAAGGGAGAGTTCCTGGCCCTCGTATTCTTCTCCGAGGACAAGGTCGTAATCGTGAGCGAGCAATGCGTTGATAGCGAGATCGGGCTGCAGCACCCTGAACCTCACAATGAGTTCAGGATGAAGCCGCCTGAGATCTGCCAACAGAGCAGGTATTAAAGTAAGGGCCGCCGTCTGGAAAGTCGCTATCTTGATTTCACCTCGTACCTGATCTGCGCTTGCAAGGTCTGTCTCTGCTTCTTCGACAAGTCGGAGAATTCGCGCCGCATGAGCTGCGAGGACTTCACCTTGCGGAGTGAGTCGTATTCCTCGCCCTGCAGGCTCGAATAGGCGCGAACCGGCTTCGGTCTCGAGCTGCGCTAATTGTTGGCTGACGGCAGATGGGCTGTACGCGAGCGCTTCCGCCACTTGTGTGACGGTTCCCCGAAGTTTGAATTGGTTGAGCAGGTGCAGACGATGGGTACTCAGCACGCTTCTCCTTCGTTCAGTTTTCCTTACAGGATAAGCACATAACTGTGCGCTGGACGCAAATACACAACTGACTGAAACTGGATGAACGATCCCGCGGCCCCCGATTCATCGGACTGTGGGCTGGTCGTGAATCAGAGGAAGAGTCATGGATACCCAGTTTCGATACCTGTCCGAGGCTGATGTGACCGAATGCGGCGTATTGGACACGGCATCGTGCATAGACACGATCGAAGAGATATTTGGCCTTCTAAACAGTGGCGATTATTTGATGGGCGGCCCGCACGGAAATAGCCATGGGCTGGGCCTGCAATTTCCCGAACTATCAAAGTTCCCAGCGATGCCTCTGGCTGGACCTGACCGTCGCTTCGTTACGATGCCGGGGTATGTCGGCGGTCGTTTCAATGTAAGCGGCAATAAGTGGTACGGCTCCAATGCGGCAAATCGGACTCTTGGACTGCCGCGCTCCGTTCTGACGCTCATCTTGAATGACCCTGAAACTGGCGAGCCACTCGCTCTTCTGTCGGCTAACACGATTAGCGCAAGCCGCACCGGGGCAGTTCCGGGCGTTGCCGCCCGATATCTCGTCAGCAACGAGGCTGCCTCTCTGGCGGTTCTCGGTTGTGGGCCAATCAACCGCGCGTGTGTGGAGGCCCTCCTGTTAGAACTACCCCACGTAAGAACGGTGACCTGCATGGACATCGTCCCCTCCGTCAGCAAGGATCTTGCAACCTGGATTTCATCCACTTTCGGAATCGAGTCGAAAGTTGTGGATTCCGTCGAGCGCGCGGTGCTAGACGCTGATGTCGTGACGGTTGCTGCGTCCCGTCTTGCCCCGCTCGAGGTGGAAGCGACGTGGTTTAGGGAAGATGCGGTCATCATGCTCACGGGCCCAATGGCAGCGGATGACGAGCTGTGGACCACGTCCACTCTCGTTTATGACCACGTACCTCTGCACCAGGAATACATTTCTGAAGCCGCTGCGTCAGGCGATAGTTCTCATTTTTACGATGGCGTAATCGGCGGGCCTTTGTACAGGCTCATCGATGAGGGTCGCCTGCCGAAGCTCGAGGACTCGTCTAGCTTGGGCGACTTTGTCGCCAACCCTGCGCTCATGGTCAAGCAAGGGACGGGCCGAGTCGTATTTGTTGCCAGCGGAATGTCTGTTCTCGATATCGGCTGGGGATTCGATCTGTACAAACGCGCGATCCAACTGGGAGTCGGTCAAATGCTCTCGCTCTGGGAGTGATGACACTTTTCGAATTGCCACCGGCGTACATCCGAAAACCTCGCACCTCTACAAAGGGAAACAAGCAGCAATGACTAACATCGCGAAGATCGCTCCGAAGATCCAGAACGAGGCCGAGATTCTGGAGCACGGGGACAAGGTGTCCCGCGGACTCGTGCTGGATATCACGAATGACACGCTGCAAGGACTCGACTCCTACACTCGTATTCGTTCGATCGCTCACATGGTTGGCAGCATCCTGCACATAGGGGAGAAGAGCTGGGATCTCGCGCATCGATCGAACATCTATCTCGTTGGTGCAGGCAAGGCCTGCAACCACATGGCCTTGGCGATGGAAGACGTTCTTGGCGGCTACCTGACGCGCGGGATAGCCATTGTGAAGATCCGTGAATCTCGCGACGATGCGTTCGTGCGCACAGAACTGCACGTCGGTGGCCATCCTCTGCCCAATGATGAAGGACACCAAGCGTCATTGGAGATCCTTGAGCTTGTCGACTCCTGTGGGCCCGACGACCTCGTCATCGCCGTCATCTCAGGCGGTTCGTCCTCTTTGATGAGCTGCCCTGTGCCGGGGATAAGCCTCGACGACGAGAGGGCCACAACGGACACCCTTCTGAAGTCGGGGGCGGGAATCTATGAGATAAACGCCGTTCGCCGACACATCTCGCAAACAAACGGTGGCCGGCTCGCCCAGCGCATTGCCCAAACCGGCGCGGAACTCATCGGTATCGGTATTTCAGATGCCGTTGGCAAACCACCTACAGATAATATTCGTCAGCCTTCTCTGACCTACACATCGACACCGATCGGCCCTGATAAGACAACTCTTGAGGATGCTCGGCAGTGCATCGTCAAATATCAGCTCGCCGACCGACTACCCCGCACCGTCGTCGACTACCTCATGAATGCCGACGACTCTTCGGAAACCCCAAAGGCATTCCCGGACAACACGTACTTCGTCATCAACACGCTTCCAGATGCGAGTCTCCTGGCCGAGCGAGGCGCGTCGCAACGCGGCTACCCTGCCCTCACCCTGACCTACTACCTCGAAGGTGAGGCGAAAGAAGCCGGTCGATTCTTGGCCTCCGTGGCACGACAAATTCAGCAGCATGCCACACCGATTAGTGCACCATGCTTCATTCTGGCTGCGGGCGAGGTGACGACGACCATTGCCGAGTCGGATCCACTGGAGGGTACGGGCGGTCCTGGCCATGAGCTTGCGGTGGGGTTTGCCCTCGATGCCGCCGCCATTCCGGGAGCCTGTCTTATATCTATTGACACGGAGGGCACTGATGGCACAGCAGAGGCCGCCGGCGCCATTACGGACTCGACAACCGTTCAACGGGCAACAGCAAACGGTGTTGATCTACATCATTCACTTCGAACGCATGGCACTCACGAGGCGCTTGCCTCGATAGGCGATGTAGTCGTCACGGGAAACACCGGCACAAATCTTTGCGACCTTCACATCATTTATGTGCCGGCGCTATCGGAAAGTATGGGGAACTGAAATGAATATCACGGACGTTCACGCGCGGCAAATATTGGATTGCAAAGCCCGACCTATGGTCGAGGTGAAGGTCACCCTCGAAGACGGAACCGTGGGGAGAGGGGCCGGGCCCACCGGCACGACTGTCGGCGCACATGAAGCCTCTGTGCTTCGCGATCATGACTTCAGCCACTACAACGGCCTCGGCGTCCAGAAAGCCGTGGCGAACGTCAACGGTCCGATCGCCGACGCGCTGCGCACGATGCCCATCGAAGATCAGTCCGCACTCGACGAAGCAATGATCGCTCTCGATGGCAGTCCCGACAAAGGACGTCTCGGCGGCAACGCGATCTACTCAGCATCGATTGCGTGCTTCCGGGCGCAGGCCGCCTCTCAAAAGACACCACTGTATGCATTGATTGCGGGGGACACCGTCAACAGACTGCCGGTGCCGTGTTTCAACGTGGTAAACGGTGGCCGATACGATGAATTCACTCAGCCTTTCAATGAATTCCTCGTCGTCCCATCGGGCGCAGAATCCGTCGAGCACGCCATTGAAATCGGCGTACGTCTGTTTCATCAGATAGGTCTGGAGATGACGAAGGCGACAAAAGCCCCTCCGCGCGTAGCCACTTCCTACGGTCATGCGGCACCGTACGCAGACCCAGCGGCAGTGCTTGACCTCATGCGCACGGCCGCCGTCGCGTGCCAGGTAGACAATTACATTGCCTACGCCCTCGACTGCGCGTCAAGTGAAATGTACGATTCGAAATCCGCGACATACGAATTGAACGGCCGGCGCGTTTCCGCGGACGACCTCATCGAAAGCGTTGCTCACCTGTCGCAGGAGTTCGATCTCGTTTTCGTGGAGGACCTGCTAGACGAAGATGATTGGGAAGGATACGTTCGTGCTCGCCGCGAATTAAGCCGCACCCTGTTGCTCGGAGACGATCTCATCGTCTCTGATCGAAAGCGCCTGCAGCAGGCCATAGCCATGAAGGCGGTTGACGGCTTCGTCCTCAAGCCCAATCAGGTGGGTACGATCTCCGAGGCCCTCGATACACACGCTGAAGCAACCCAGCATGGCCTGATCTCGGTTCCGTCCGGCCGATCAGGTGGCGTGATCGATGACATCGTGATGGACCTCTCGGTAGGTCTGGGCGTCCCGTTTCAGAAAAACGGGGCACCGCGGTCAGGCGAACGAATCGAGAAGCTCAACTTTCTCCTCCGCGTGATCGACGAGAATCCAGGGTGCCGCATGACCGACCTGGCCGATGTCGTTCGCTACTGAAAACACATGAAATCGCACAGCCCCGAAGCAAGATCCGATTGAGTAGGACACACGATGATAACGACTGATGGAACACCGACTTACCGTTCCGTGAATCCCACCACAGGAGAGATTCAAGCGGAGTTCGCGGGAATCAACGATTCCGAATTGACTGACGCTATCGAACGCGGCGAGTCGGCCTACCAAAGCTGGCGATCAACTTCCGTTGAGGTTCGGGCTCGTATCGTGCGCCGTGTCGGGGTGTTGTTTGCGGAGCGCGCCGAGGAGTTGGCTGCAATTGCCACTTCCGAAATGGGGAAGCCGCGGATCGAAGCGAAAGGGGAGGCAGAGTTCTGCGGCGAGATCTTCGACTTCTACGCAGATCGCGGCCCCGCCCTTATCGAGGGAGAACCGCTTGAAGCAGCAAACGCCGAAGCTGTGATCCAGCGGCGTCCGATCGGGCTGTTACTCGGAATCATGCCCTGGAACTATCCCTTCTATCAAGTCGCGCGCTTCGTAGCGCCGAACCTGATGCTCGGAAACACTATGCTCCTCAAGCATGCAAATTCGGTCCCCCTTTCAGCACTGGCGATCGCGCGACTGATGACGGACGCCGGCGTTCCCGAGGGCGTCTATCAGAACGTCTTTGCCAGCCGGGAGCAGATCGCGACCATTATTGCGGACCCACGTGTTCAGGGTGTATCGCTGACCGGTTCGGAGCGGGCCGGTTCGGCAGTCGGTGAGACGGCTGGGAAACATCTGAAGAAGTGCGTGCTGGAGCTGGGTGGTTCCGACCCCTACATCGTCCTTGACACTGATGATGTCGACGTGAGCGCACGAAAGGCCTGGCGCACACGCCTTGCAAATACCGGTCAGGCCTGCAACTCGAATAAGCGCCTCATAGTGATGGATGGTATCTACGATTCGTTCGTCGAACGCCTCACTGAACTTGCGATCAACATCGCTCCCGGCGATCCTGCAAACTGGACCGACGGCCGCTATGCCCCGCTGTCGTCTCGTGCGGCGGCTGAGGGTCTGAGAGCCCAGGTAGAGGACGCAGTCGACAAGGGCGCGACTCTCCACGCGGGCGGCACACTCGGGCCAGAGCCCACGGCGTACTTCGCGCCCGCCGTACTAACAGGAGTAGTTCCAGGCATGCGCGCGTATGACGAAGAGCTCTTCGGTCCGGTCGCCGTCGTGTACAGGGTGCACGACGACGACGAGGCAGTGCGTCTAGCTAATGATTCTGTCTATGGCTTGGGCGGTGCTGTTTTCAGCACTCAGGTAGAACGCGCACAAAAAGTTGCGGAACGTCTTGAGGTTGGCATGGCGAACGTCAATACCCCGGGTGGCGAAGGAGCCAACATTCCGTTCGGCGGTGTCAAGCGGAGCGGGTTCGGGCGAGAGCTCGGTGTATTGGGTATGGACGAATTTGCGAATAAGCGCCTGTTTTACATCAAGAACTGAGGTCAGAAACATGGGTGACACTGCTATGGAGAACGGAAAGCGCGGCTATTGGCTCAATCAGGCCGACATCGAATGGCCCGACGTCGATGGCGTTGAGAACGATGAAGAATGCGATGTCGCAATAGTCGGCGGTGGATTGACCGGCTTGTGGACCGCGTGGGCGTTAAAGACCGCCGACCCTAAGCTGTCCGTCCATGTCTACGAAGCGGAGAGCTTTGGGTACGGCGCATCGGGCCGCAACGGCGGCTGGCTGTCGGCAAAAACGGTGGGCATCAGGTCCCAGTTAGCGAAAGGACCTGGGGGACGGCACGCCGTCATGGAGGTCGACGACCAGCTACGTTCGGGCATCGACGAAATCGTTGACCTGCTTGGTCGCGAGCGGATCAACGCTCGTAAAGGCGGGTGGCTACAGGTCGCACGAAGCGACAGCGAGCAAGCGCGAATAGAACATTACGTAGAAAAAAGCAGGTCGTGGGGGGTCGCAGAAAAAGACCTCAGGCTCCTGTCCGCCACCGAGGCGGAAGAGCACGTGCGAATCAGTCACACGACCGGGGCCATCTATTCGCAACACGGCTACACCGTTGATCCTGCGCGAATGATGTGCGAGCTGATGATGCTCGCCATCTCTGCTGGTGTAGTGCTGCGCGCTCCAGCGCGCGCTAGCGAGATTGGTCCTGGCCAGCTTCGAGTTGGCCGGCACACGATAAGAGCCCGATGGATCGTCGTTGCCACCGAGGGCTACACGGCGCGTGAGCGCGGCCAGCGACGCGCAATGCTGCCGCTGAACAGCTCATTGCTCGTCACAGAGCCCCTTACTCCGCGGGAGTGGGAGAGTATCGGATGGGGCGGGCATGCAGGGGCCTCGGGAAGTGCCCATACATACTTCTACGCGCGGCCCACGGTCGACCGGCGAATCGCGTTGGGCGGTCGAGGGAAGCCATACCAATTTGCCAGTTCATTCGACCCTTCGGGCAAGCTCGATGAGGGAACCGTGCAGGCACTTCTCAAGGTTGTGCACGATCTATTCCCTGAGATCGCTGCCAAACCGGCTCATGCCTGGAGCGGCATCCTCGGTGTGCACCGCGATTGGTCACCCACCATCGCAGTCGATGAAAACGCAAAGATTCTTCGCGTTGGAGGCTACGCAGGCTCGGGTGTTACGGCAGCGTACCTAGCGGGCAAAATTGCGGCCGATATTGTGCTTGATCGACGGACATCACTGAGCAGATCACCATGGGTCCGGCAACTTCCCGCTAAATGGGAGCCTGAACCGCTGCGGTGGCTTGGGGCAAATGCGCTTTATGCAATTTACGGCGTCGCTGACGGCGTGGAGGCGCGTCGCGGAGGCGCTAAGACGTCATCGCTAGCGCTGCTCGCTGACAAGCTGGCGCGACGCGGGTGACGATTGACGGTGCGTTGTATTCGTTGCCGCTCTGGGCTTCTCGGCGTGGAGGTTTCTTGTGCCGGCGGCCGGGCCCGGGTGGCTAGTTTCTGTTCCTCTGCTTGGTGTTGCAACTGCTGAGTTTATGTTCTGGCGCGGTCTGCGCGTCGTGGAGCACACCAAGGCTGGCAGGCTTGCCATGTAAAAGTCAGAAGAGCCCTCGAGCGATCGAACCGCAGGTGGGCGCTCATCAGGCTCACACGAAATAGCCGCCGAGTCACTCGGTGATCCCGAGACCGACAACGTGTCACCCGATGAGGGCATCTCAGGAATACTACTGATTCCCTTTTCAGGGTGTCATTGGTTGGGGAGGAGGGTGTATTTCGTAGAGAGGTATTCGTGAATACCTTCGGTGCCGCCCTCGCGTCCGATTCCCGATTGCTTGACGCCACCGAAAGGGGCAGCGGCATTAGAGATCACGCCGACGTTCAAGCCCATCATGCCCGTATCGAGTTGGTCAATCATCCGATTGCCTCGCGCAAGCGATTCGGTGAATACGTACGCGACAAGTCCATATTCAGTGTCGTTCGCTAAGTGCACTGCCTCTGCTTCGTCAATAAATTCGACGACGACGACGACTGGTCCGAAGATTTCGTCTCGCAAGATCTCACTTTCCAGTGGGACCCCCGTTATCACCGTCGGTTCGTAGAAGGCACCTGGGCCAGCAATCCTGTGCCCACCAGCGACGAGTTTTGCGCCTCGTGAAATAGCATCTCGTACTAGCTCGTCGACCTTATCTACTGCTTTGTCGGAGATCAGCGGGCCGATATTGACGCCGTCCTCGGTACCGCGGCCGACATGCATTGCTCGTACGCGGGCGGAGAGCTTGGAGGCGAACTCTTCAGCAACAGAGGAGTGCACGATGAATCGGTTTGCGGCGGTGCAGGCTTGGCCCATGTTGCGGAATTTCGCAGCCAGCGCGCCGTCCACGGCCTTATCGACGTTTGCGTCATCGAAAACAATGAAGGGTGCGTTCCCGCCGAGTTCCATCGAGGTGCGGAGTATATTCTGCGCAGCCTGCCTGATGAGTTCGCGGCCGACCGGTGTGGAACCGGTAAAGGAAAGCTTCCGTAGTCGCGGATCAGCGATGATTGGGCCGGAGACGGTGCTCGTGGTGGAGGTGGTGATGACGTTGAGTACACCTCGAGGTAGTCCAGCTTCCTCGAGCAGTCCCGCGACGAACAGTGTCGTTAGCGGTGTGAGTGCGGCTGGTTTGATCACGGCAGTGCAACCGGCGGCAAGAGCCGGAGCGATCTTGCGGGTGGCCATTGCGAGCGGGAAATTCCAGGGCGTGATGAGGTAGCTCGGGCCTACCGGACGTTGCGACACGACCATGCGCCCCGTGCCTTCAGGATTTTCTCCGAAACGACCTGAGATGCGGACAGCCTCTTCGCTGTACCAGCGCAAGAACTCGCCGCCATATGCGACCTCTCCTCGCGCCTCAACGATTGGCTTGCCCATCTCCAAAGTCATGAGCAGTGCAGCGTCCTCTTTTCGCTCCTGAAGCAAGTCGAAGGCGCGGCGGAGGATTTCTCCTCGTACACGAGGGGCGGTCGCTGCCCATGATTCTTGGGCCGCTACTGCGGCGTCAAGGGCCCGCATGCCGTCCGCAGGACTCGCATCAGCGATCTCCGCAATGACGTCACCTGTCGCGGGATCGTAGACATTGAGGGTCTTGTTGTTTTCGCCAGCAATCCAGTCGCCGTCAATAAATAGGCGCTTGGGGATGCCTGCGAGGAGATCTGTTTCTCTGGCGGCGGTCATATTGTTTGTCCTTCGTCTGTCCGATATGGGGCGAATCACGGGTACAACCGGCCAGCATGCGTTCGTCGAGTCGTGATTCGACCTCGTTCAGACTCAACCGAGAGGCTTGGTCGGCGAAGGGGAATGCATACGTTGAGTTCTCGACGAGCCTTGGGGCTCAACTGTGTAGGCGAGCTGTGCGTGCACGTCCTTGAGGGCTTGGTTACATTGAAGCGACAATGGGCCGTGGTGCACGCGATTCGCTCGCACCACGACCCTGTGCAGCATCAAAATCGACACGAGCGCCTTGTAGGCGTTGGTCCTTAATACAGCTTGCTCATTCCACCATCGATGATGAATTCTTCCCCGGTCGTGAAAGTGTTGTCGGACGAAAGCAGGTAGAGGATCAGAGCCGATACTTCTTCGGGCTGTCCTCGTCGGGCGAGTGGGGTTTTGCCGACATAGTGCTCAAGGACGTCGGGCGCTATGCCTGCGTCCATTTCCGTTTCGATGAACCCGGGGCAGATTGCATTGACGAGAATGTTGTCCGCTGCGAATTCAACGGCGGCAACTCGGTTCATCCCAAGAACTGCAGCTTTTGATGCGCAGTAAGCGATTCCCTCCGCCATTCCAAACATGCCGGCGGTTGAACTGACATTGACAATTCCTCCACCACCCGCGCGAACGAGAGCGGGATGTACCGCTCGCAGGCCCAGGAAGACACCGATCTGATTTACACTAATTACCTTCTGATAGTCGGCAACAGAAAAATCATCGATCGGTCTTTCCAAATTGATTCCTGCGTTGTTCACCAGGCCGTTGACAGTCCCGAAGACCTCCTCCGCCTCGTCGATAACTCGGGCCCACCCGTCCTCGTTACTCACGTCGTGATGGACAAAATGTGCACGCTCGCCTAGCGCTTGGGCATTCTTTTCGCCACGCTCGGCATTGATATCGGTCAGTACGACGTTCGCCCCTTCACGGTGCAATCGACTGGCGTGAGCGGCACCCATTCCGCTACCCGCGCCGGTAACAATGATCGTTTTGTCTTTCATACGCATGGGTTCTTAAGCTCCTACTGTGAGTGTGGCGGGTGTGGGTGCGTCTGCAATAAGTCTGCCGCTGTCAGCGGCAACAATGTTGAATGGTCGATGCCAGGTAATGTGGTCCGGGTCCTGGAATGCGGCGGGAATAAGACCACGAAGCTCGGCTGCGATGCGCATCGCGACAAGCGGCGAATGCCAGCGGGCCATCGGAAGGCTTCCCATGAGGATCCACAACCCTCGTTGAGCGGTCGGTTTGCACACGTTCCTCATCTCGCCATCAGAATCGAAACCCCAGACGTCTCCGAGTTTCTCTGCGACATGATCTCCCAGAAGTTGCGCGACGCCCACAATCGGTGGCTGGCTACCGGTGGCGAAGACTACGGCATCGAACTTCCTGGTGGTTCCGTCGTGGAGGCTGACTCCGCTTTCGTTGAACTGCAATAGATCTTCGCTTTGGAGGATGGAGATGTCTCCGCGGATGATGGCATCTGAAGCCCCAACGTTGATGTAGAAACCGCCTAGCGACCGCAAGAATGAGTAGTAGAAACCGGTGTCATCTTGCCCAGCCCAGAGTCGCATTCCGGCACGCTCGAGACCCGCCCGCAGTTCAGCGTCCTCGACATCGGCGACAGTTCTTTGGAAGGCGAGAAAGCCTTCTCGAAGCTGCGGGTATACCGCTCCCGCCAAGAAACGTGCGTCCACGAGGTCGGTCGAAACGGATCGGTCGACGAAGTCTCCATACATTTTGTTTGCGGTCGGAAGATCAACGACGATCAACGGACTGCGCTGAAGCAGCGTCGCATGTCCTCCCGCGGCAGTGACGTCGAGGGCGATATCGTGCGCCGTAGTTCCCACACCGACGATCAGGACGTTCTTGTCGGTGTGCGGAGTGGCATCCACATACTGACTCGCATGAGTAATGCTCCCCTGAAAGTCATTCAGTCCAGGCAGATCTGGCCATTCCGGAACGCTGAGGCCACCGGCTGCGAGGACAAGATGCTTTGGCCGCATCGTTCTCGACGTGCCGTCGGAAACCTTCAGCGAAACGTTCCAGACTTCGTCGACGTCATCGTAGTCCGCGGTCTCGAACGTCGTGGAGGTCCAAAAATTCAGGTCCAGCGCGCGCACGTAAATTTCAAACCAATCCGCAAACTTGTCCTTCGGGATGTACTCGGGAAAGTTTTCCGGGAACTTCAAAAATGGGAACTGCACGACGCCATAGGGCTGGTGGAGTTGGAGAGCCTCGTAGCGGGTGCGCCAGACGTCACCTACCCGGGGGAGCCTGTCGATGACAAGCGCCTCAATACCTTGCCGCGCAAGGTGAGCAGCTGTCATGACCCCGAACTGTCCGCCTCCGACGATCAGTACCTCTGGATCGTCATCGACGAAGGCAGCCTTTTGTGCAATGTGATCGCGCCAGCGAGTAGCGGGGTGTTCGTCATCGAAACGGCCGACTTTTGGCCAGACTGGTGTCACTTCGGCAAGCTCGGTGAGCTGGGTCATGAGCGTAACCGCATGGCCTGCCTCGGTCAGATAAGCAAGAGCTCGCACATGTCCGAGCTCGATATCGAATTCAAAGAAAAGCTCGATTTGAGGCGGAGTCGTCGCAGTTCGGCTGGGACCGGGGCGTTCGTCGTCGAGACGAAATGCCTGAGGCTTCATATCTGGAGCGACAGCCAGAAGTAGGTCAATGATCTCTGCTTTCGTGTGAGCCTGGCGCAGATTTCCGGTGAGGGCCATCAAGTCGCGCCATCCGGCATTTTCTTCGAAGATGTCATTGAGTTGAGCGGCATCCGTCTGCTGGACTGCTTGCGCGAATCGGTGGAGCCAGCTCAGCGCGATAGCTGAGGCTGACTCTTCGTCGTGGTTAGTCATTGAAAGTGCCTTTCGTCTTGATTTTTACTGCGAGCTAGCGTTTGTCGTCGAACGTCCGGGTCAGTTGTTCACCCTCGATGGCTCATTGAGATGCGCTTCGTCAGCAGCATCGGTCGCCAACTTCTGGTTACCGATCGTTTGGTAGACCGCTGGCCGCTTACGGCGGAGCCACAACGCGATAACGACCCCCAGAGCGGCGACCACGGCGACGACGAGCAGGAGCAGCATCGAACCTTCCCCCGAAAGACCCACAATTGACTCGAAGTTGATTGTGGCAAAGACAACGACGGTGCCGAGGCCGAGGCATGCGGCAGCCGGTGCCACGATCACGCGCCATACACTCGCACTGCCCCGCCGGACAGAGAAGTACGCGATTACCGAAATGCTGGTAAGGAACCAGAGTCCGATCAATACGTAGGCTCCAATACCGCTGAGAGTGACGTAGGTGGCCAAGGGGGTGAAGTTCGCAATTGCTGGCGCAATGAAGACAAGGAGAACTACACCGCCGACTACCGCTGCTGCTGCCATCGGGGAGCCCTGCTTAGCGTGGGCCTTCCCGAGCCGTGCCGGCAATATACCGTCCCGGCCGAAGGCGAAGACGTAGCGGGCGAGGATATTCTGAATGGCAAGGCAAGAGGCAAAGGTGCTTGTCACGAACAAGACATTGGCCAGGTCGGCAAAGGTCGAGTTGAGATAGGTCGTGATGCTCGACAGGAGGGCTGCAGTGGGGTCGGCCCCCGCGGCGACAGCCTGGCTCGGACCGAACCCGATGATGTAGCTGTAAGCGCAGAGGCTGTACAACACAGTCAGGCCGATCACCGAGATGTATGTCGCACGCGGGACGGTTTTGGAGGGATTGCGGGTCTCCGACCGGAATACCTGCAGAGATTCAAAACCGGTGAGGCACAGAGCTGCGAAAACTAGAGCGAGCGCTGGTGATCCAGAAAATATGGCTGAGCCGGCATCGAACGTACGACTTTCAGGACCGCCGTTTACGTTGACCGCCACATTCCAGATCAGTACAACCGCCAGTTCCACCAGCGACAACACGCCAAGAACCTTCGCTGAGATTTCAATATTGAAAAGACTGAGCACCGTAACAAGTACCCACCCGAGCAACGCGAATACCCACCACGGGGCGATCTCGGAGCCAATCAGGCTGGTACCAAGTTTTTGAATCCCGACCGCAAAATATGCATATGTGCCAGATCCAAGAGTTACGTAAGTGAGGATGGCGAGCAGGCCGGCGGCAAGCCCGAGGGGTCGTCCGAGTCCAGCGACGACGTAGGTATAGAACGCGCCTGGTTGTGTCATTCGAGTCGCCATCGCGTTGAGGCCCACCGCAAAGACGAGAACGAGGCTTCCTACGAACAGAAAGGTCAAGGGCGCGGCGAGCCCATTGCCGCTGGAGACGATCACTGCCACGAGTCCCAGAAGGACGATCATCGGGCCGTTGAAGGCGATGACAGTAAAGAGCAGAGACGGAATGCCTAGGTTGCCGCGTAAGCCATCATTCGGTGTTGCAACTTTTGGGGCCTCTTCCAGTGACCCCGTTATCGTTTTACTACGCATGCGCTGACTCCTAAAGAGAGTAGATGCTCGGTCGTTGAGCATCGGGTTTGAACAAACGAGAGTTCACCAGACCGGAACGAATGGTCTCCGGGACCCTTCGATAGTTGATCATCGTCAGGCCTTCGATCGTTGTAGTCTGTCTGCGCCTCAACCTGCGGTCAAGCGAGAGAATCTGAGCGTTTCTGATTAGAAAAACTGCAAGGACAGGGAGGGCTCACATGACTCTTCGATAAACACGGAGGGTCACATGAAGATATGTTCGCTGGTCCGCGCAGAGAACTTGCTGGAGAGTTCCTACTGGGTCTTCACCGCCCGAGAAGGAGCCAGGCCATGTTTACCGAGTTTCTGTATTTATCGGATGCGGACATGAGATTGAGCGGCGTCGACAACGCCGCCAGCTGCGTGGACGTTGCGGACGAGGTCTTTCGCATCTTGCACGCTCAGGACTATGTCATGGGTGGGCCGAAGCGCTCTAGCCATGGAATGGGACTCCCGCTGCCCGAGACCTCCTCCTTTTCACATATGCCGACTGCGGGTCCGGATCGTCGCTTCGTCACGATGCCCGCTTACGTGGGCGGTCGCTTCGATATATGCGGCAATAAATGGTATGGATCGAATCCACGCAACGTAGAGCGCGGTTTGCCGCGCTCAGTTCTGACCCTGATGTTGAACGACAAGCACACGGGAGAGCCGCTGGCCTTTATGTCTGCGAATCGGCTCAGTGCCGCCCGTACTGGGGCCGTTCCCGCTGTCGCCAGCCGTTATCTTGTGCGAAGCATTGCTACCACTCTTGCTGTGGTGGGTTGCGGTGTCGTGAACCGTGCTGTCGTTCGAGCGCTACTGACTCAACAGCCATCGATTTCCTCAATCGTCTGCCACAATCGGAGCAGAGAAAAAGCCGAGGATTTCGTTGCCTGGCTTCGAGCCGAATTTCACATCAGCGCGCGTTTAGCTAATGACGCCCAGGATTGTGTTCGTGACGCGGACATCGTATCCGTCGCCGCCTCGCGTACAGCACCACTCTTCATTCCGGCTGATGCCTTTGCCCCGAACGCGGTGATACTGCTCAGCGGGCCAATGCAGTCTGACTCCGAACTGTGGACAGAGAGTGAGATCGTCTACGACCACATCCCCCTTCACCAGGACTACGTCGAAGACTCGCGAGCGGCAGGTAGTCTAGAGCCGGATTACGGATCCCTGATGGGGGCACCGTTGTATGAACTTATTGACAAGGAATTCCTTCCGCCGCTGGACGAATCTCGAGATCTCGGCGCCGTGATTGCTGGAGGCCAGTCGATGAAGGACGACAAACGTGTCGTTTTCCTCGCTTGCGGAATGGCTGTCTTTGACGTCGCCTGGGGATTTGACGTTCTTCAGACAGCACGACGGGAAGGGATTGGGAAGCCCATGGAACTTTGGGGGACGTCGGATCGATTCGCTCGAGATGGTGAAAAGGCGGCTCGATCAACTCACGTTCTTACAGGTCACGGAACCCGTGCAGCCGACCAAGCGGTAGCGCGCTGATGCGTGATCCTCTGGTCGCTGATGTCCTGGTGGACGGCGGTACGGGAGGCATATTCCTGTGATCGGACTACTTCACCTTCACCATGCGCATTGTAAAACACTGCGTGTGCCAGATTCGTCCAAGATCACATTACGCCGGCGACCAAAACGCGCTGACAATGCACTCGATAGATTCTGGCGGCTAGTTCGTTCATTCCACTGATGAAGCGTTTAGGGGGCGCCTCGTGGAAGCGGGTCCAATGGTCGGCGAATGCCGCCTTATATGCCCGCTGACACTGGCTAGCCGACCTTCAGCTCGCACGTGTTGTCGGTGAAGTAGTTGTCGACGAGAAGCGAGCCGGAGTCCGCACCCGAGGTGGGCACGAACACCGCGATGTTTCCGGTGACCGAGTCGCCCTGCGAGAGGTCGGGGGCGAAGAGCAGCTCGGGTTCGGGCAGCACCGCGTAGTCGGCAGGCGACGCGATGTCTTCGGCGACGCCCTTGAAGATGCCGCGGCTGGCGCCCGCGGGGAACGACTCGGTTCCCAGCTGCTTGATCGTCAGTGAGATGAGCGCGTACTGGTAGCCGTCGGGCGGTGTCTCGTTGAGGGAGTTATCGGCGAGCACCGTGTCGGTGGCATCCAGCTGAACATCCGCGATCGTGACCTCGGCCTGGTTCTCGCCGTCATACGTGAGGATGCCCGCCTTGCCGAGCGCGATCGCGGTTCCGTCGGCGCAGACCGTCGCACCGGCCGAGGGGGTGGCATCGCCGGGCACGACCGTCGGGTCGCCGGGGGCGGCCGTGGGCTCGTCGGGCGAGTCGGACTCAGTCGGATCGTCGGAGGGGCTCGAGGTGTACGGGGTGTCGGTGTAGTCGGGGCCGGAACCGGCCGTGACGAAGGCGAGCGTGTAGATGACTATGAAGACGACGGTCAGGAGGAAGGCGACACCCGAGACGATCGTTCCCGTCAGCGACAGGGCCCGTGAACCGAACTTGCGGAACAGGGCAATGAGGCCGAAGACCAGACCGGCGATCGCACCGAAGACCGTCAAATAGTTCAGGAACGGAATCCAGCACACGAACAGGGCCAGGCCACCGAGCACGATGCTCAGGATGCCCATCCAGCCGCCCTTGTTGCGCGGCGGAAGCTGCCCGGGCGCGTAGGGGGTCGTGTACGGCAGCCCGCCCGCGGGCGGTGCGCCGGCGGGCGTCGGGCCCGATCCGTAGGGCGAGCTGTACGAGGGCGTCGGTGCTGACGGGCCGGTGGATGCCGGGGTCCCGTAGACGGGCGGCGCCCCATAGGAGGGCGCGGGCGACGAGGCCCCACCGCTGGGCGGGCCGTAGCTCGGGGCGGCAGGTGCCGACGGTGCAGTGGGCGGCGTCGGCGGCGTCTGCACCGGGGGAAGAGACATGGATGCCGGCGGCAGCGGAGCCGTGGGCGGCGCGAACGAGGGCGCGGGCGGAGTGGAGGGAACGGGCGGAGTCGGAGGAGTCGGTGGCGCGGGCGGCGCGGACGGCGCGGCCGGAGTGCCCCCGGGGAACGGCGGCGTACTCGGCGTCGACGGCGCGGCAGGTGTCGGCTCGCTTGGAGTCGGCTCGCTCGGAGTGGGCTCCGCGGGCGTCGCGGGGGTGTTCTCGGTGGACTCGGGCTCGGAGGGCTCGCGGGGATCGGACATGCGTCGATTCTGTCAAAGGGCCCCCAGCCGAATCGAGGCTGGTGCATATCCGGCGCATGTGACACTCGATGGCCGATCACAGGTGGATGTGGCACGATACCCGTTATCCCTCACGCGAGTTTCGGCCATGCGATCGTGCGACGAGGGGGTCCGAAGAATGGGGGCGAGATGGCGGAGTCCACCAGGCGGCGCAACAGACGGGGCGATTCCCCTGATTCGCCCACGGCCCGGCGTGCCCGCTCGGGAGCAGCCACCGCGGGAGACGACGCCTTTCGCCGAGGCTTCGCGAGCCTCACCCAGCTCGCCCTCTCCGGAGTTCAGATCACCGCCTGCGTCATCGACGTCAAGACCGATCGTCTGCTCTTCTCCGTCGACGATCACCTCTCTGTTCCGACAGCGTCGATCGGCAAGGTCCTCTTGCTCATCGAGATCGCGGCTCGGCTGAGCGACGGCGACAAATCGGCCCACGGCATCCTGAATCGCACGGCGCAAGACTCGGTGGCTGACTCGGGGCTCTGGCAGCACCTGCAGGTGCCCGCGTTGCCCGTCGGGGACGTCGCAGCCCTCGTGGGCGCGGCCAGCGACAATCTCGCGACCAACGTGCTCATCCGCCGCATCGGCCTAGACGCGGTGCGCGCCCGCGGCGAAGCGCTCGGCCTCACCCGCACGTTCCTGCTCGACACGGTTCGCGACTACCGCGGGCCGGATGACGCGCCCCAGCTCTCCGTCGGATCGGCACGCGAGCTGGCCACCCTGTTCGCAGGCCTCTCGCGCGGCGAGGTCGTGAACGTCGCTACGAGCCAGCAGGTCATGGAGTGGCTCGCCCTCGGCTCGGATCTCTCGATGGTCGCCAGCGCCTTCGGCCTCGACCCTCTGGCGCACCGTACGAGCGACCACGGCCTCTTGCTCACGAACAAGACCGGCACCGACGTCGGAGTGCGCAGCGAGGCCGGCGTTCTGCGCGGGCCGAGCGGTTCGGTCGCCTACGCGGTCACCATGCGCTTCAACGACACCGACCTCACCGGCAGACTCGCCGTGCTCGAGGGCATGCGCACTCTCGGCACAGACATCTTGGAGTACGTCTTCTAGCTCGCCGCGCCGGATCGCAGCGCTCGTCGGGGCACCCTGACGATAAGTCCGTGGTGCCGCACCGTGAGCGATGCCGCCGAGACCGGTCCGTGCGTGTCGCCGTCGAGCTGGATCTCCTGGGCCTCGGAGAAACGCACGCGCATCTGCGAGGCCTGCGCCCAGCGGATCGCCCGCGGTTTCGGGGTGAGACTGGCGACCAGGCGGCCGAACCGCGTGCGGTGCAGCATCCGGTTGAAGGCGAGGCGATAGCCGATGTTGGTCCAGCCCGAACCGCGACCCGGGCGAAAGATCACGGCGTCGAGGAGCCCGTCGTCGATGACGGCCCCCGGGAGCAGCAGAAGACCACCCGTGAGCATGCCCGAGTTGCCCACGATCACGGTGTGCGCCCGCGTCGCGACCTCGGGTCGGTCGTCGAGCCGGTAGCTCAGGTCGAACTGCCGGTTGCTGAAGATGCTGCGCGCGATGGGGTCGGAGTACGCGAGCCAGCCGATGCGTTTCTTCAGACGTTCGTTCGTATGCCCGGCCATGTGGGCGTCGAGGCCGATGCCGGCCATGACGAGAAACGCATGCTCCGACTCGCGCCCATCCGCTCGCTCGAGAAGCGCATGGCCGGCGTCGACCGGGCGGTCGGCGCCGCGAAACGCCGTAGCGATGGATGCCGTCAGGTCGTTGAGAGGCAGGCTCAGCTCGCGGGCGAACAGGTTGCCCGTTCCTGACGGCACCAGTCCGAGCGGGATGCCGCTGCCGGTGAGCGCCTCGGCCGCCGCCCGCAGAGTGCCATCGCCGCCGGCCACCACGATGAGATCTGGACCCGACCGCACGGCGTCTTCTGCCGCCGACCTTCCGTCGTCGCTGGCGCTCGTCTCGAACCACGTCGACGACGCCCAGCCCGCGAGGGCCTCCTCTCGAGCCACGGCGGCTCTGAGCAGCTTGACCGAGACCTTCGCGGGATTGACGACGATCGCGGCCGTCCTCCGAAGAGGCTGCTCAGTGGAATCTCCTGAATCTCCGTTCACGCCAGCCAAGAATAGTGCCGCGCACCGTGCCCGAGGCTGTGTGCGGCGGGTGTCAGTCCTCGGGCGAGAGCGATCGGGGCCAGGTGCCGTAGCGAGCCTCGAGATCGTCGCCCAGCATCGACAATGAGGACTTGGTGTACGGCAGCCAGCCGATGTCGAGCTCCGTCAGTGCGGACGCCACTGCGGGTACCGTCCGACCCGCGCCGGTCACTCGGATGACCGCATACCGTTCTGGAGCGACCTCGGTCTGCGACCAGACCTGCCTGAGCACAAGATCGAGCAGGTCGCGGTCGGAGCCCGCGAAGTCGTCGGAGAGCTCGATGTTGATGCTCATGTACGTCTGAAAACCGTCTTTGGTGGGGCCTATGCGAGCGTCGTAGACACCCGGGATCGCCTCCAGCGTCGCCTCGGCCTCGTCGGCGCTGCGCTCGACCGAGTGGGAGGGCGTCGTGCAGCCCGCGAGCCCGAGTCCGAGAGTGCAGGCCAGCAGTGACGCCGCGAGGGCGACGCGAACTCGGGAGGCCATGTCTCGACCCTATCGTCGGCCGTGTGCCACTCTCGATTCATGAGTCCTGTGCGTCTGACCGGCCTGCTCGTCTGCGGCACCGCGGAACAGCGTCGAGCGGTCGAGAAGAATCTGCCGCTGCACGTCGAACTCACCCGCTCAGAACCGGGCTGCGTCACGTTCGAGGTGGCGCACACCGAGGATCCGCTCGTCTGGCAGGTTGACGAGCTCTTTCGGGATGCGGAGTCGTTTGCGGCGCACCAGCGACGCGTCGCCGCCAGCGAGTGGGGCCGCGCGACGGCCGGCATCGAGCGTCGCTACGAGGTCGACGGCGCGTAAGCCGCGTGCTGCGCTGGTCGAGTAGGCCGCCCGCGGCCGTACCGAGACCGACCGATCATGGTCTCGATAGCACGGTTCGTGCCTCGCTACTCGACCAGCGAAGCGGCTCAGTTCTGAGACTCGAGGCCCCAGGCGGCGGCATCCAATGACCGGATCGCGGCGATCGTCGCGCCGATCGCCGGCACGGCCGCCGAGCCTTGTGCCGTGACGAGATGAACGGTGCGATAGTCGGCGGCGCTCGGCGGCCGGGTCGCGACTCCCGCGGGCAGCGGCGTCGCCGCGAGGGCCAGCGAGGGCAGCAGCGCGACGCCGAGTCCCGCCGCGACCATGGCCAGCACGGCCTGCACATTGTCGGTCTCGTAGCCGAGGGCGGGGGTGAATCCGGATGCCTCGCACAGCTCGACGAGGTGCCCGCGGCACCGCGGGCATCCCGCGATCCATCCTGAGTCGGCGAGGCTCGCCAGCTCGATCGACCCGTCGCCGAGCCCAGGAGCATCCGGAACCACGAGCAGCATCTGCTCGCGCCACAGCGGCAGGGTGACGAGTCCCGACGCGCTCGCGCGGTGAGGATCGTCGGGGTCGCCCGGGTAGCTGAAGGTGAGGGCGATGTCGGCGGCGTGGTCGCGCACGGCCTGCACGGCCTCGGGCGGCTCAGCCTCGAGATAGCTGAAACGCACTCCCGGATGCCGGCCGGTGATCTCGCCGAGGAGCCGCGGCACGACGGTCGACGACGCAGAGGGGAAGCCCGCGATGCGCACCAGTCCCGAGCGCAATCCAGACAGGTCGGCGAGTTCGTCGGCCGCCGAGTCGATGGCGCGCAGCACCGTGGCCGCGTGTCGGGCGAGCACCTCTCCGGCCTCGGTCAGCTCGACTCCGCGGGCGACGCGCGTGAGCACGGGCATGCCCAGTTTCTCTTCGAGGCGCTTGATGCTCTGGCTGATCGCGGGTTGGCTGTAGCCGAGCGCTGCGGCCGCCGCCGTGATCGATCCCCGGTCGGCGACAGCCCTGATCACGCGCAGGGTCTGCGAGTCGAGGTCTGCTGCGACGGCGGATCGTGGAGGAGGGGAGAGGGGCACGCGCTTAGCATAATCGACAGTTATGTCAGGAATGCTGAACCTGCCGTTGTCGAATGGCTTGCGAGCGATCACTCTGGATGCATGACAACACTCGCCGAGGCCCGTTCGCAGTTCGTCGGTGGCCGACGCTACCTCGGCGCCTGCTCGCTCGGGCTGGCCGGCACGGCGACGCTCGCGGCGATGCAGGCTGATCAGGCGGACTGGGCGGCCGGGCTCTGCTCGCCCGCCACATACGACGCGACGATCGACCGTACCCGCGCATCCTTCGCCCGCATGATGAATGTCGACGCCAGCCGGGTCGCCATCGGGTCGCAGACCTCGGCCATGGTCAGCGTGCTGGCGGCCGCGGTGCCCGACGGTGCCGAGGTGCTCTGCGTCGACGGCGACTTCAGCTCGATGGTGTTCCCCTTCGTGGTGGCTGAGAAGCGGGGCGTCGTGGTGCGACACGTACCGCTCGAGGCGCTCGCGGCATCCATCACCCCGACCACCCACCTCGTGGCCTTCTCGCTCGTGCAGTCGGCCTCGGGCAAGGTCGCCGACGTCGACACCATCGTGTCGGCAGCCCGCGAGAACGGTGCGCTCACCGTCTGCGACACCACGCAGGCGGCGGGCGCGATGCCCGTCGACGCTTCGCTTTTCGACGCCACCGTGTGCCACGCCTACAAGTGGCTGTGCGCCCCGCGCGGAGCCGCCTTCATGACCCTCTCCGAGGAGTACCAGCGCACGCTGTCACCGATCCAGGCCAACTGGTACGCCGGCGAAGAGATCTGGGGATCCTGCTACGGCCCCACCATGAACCTCGCCGCCGACGCCCGCAGCTTCGACGTATCGCCGGCCTGGCCTGTGTGGGTGGGAGCGGAGCCCGCCATCGAGCTCTTCGCCTCGCTCGACCTCGCCGAGGTGCACGCGCACAACGTCGCCCTCGGCGATGCGCTCTGCGAGGGGCTGGGCATTCCCCGGCGCGGTCAGGCGATCGTCACATGGCCGGATGCCGATGGCCGGCACCTCAAGGCGCTGATCGCTGCCGGCATCGTCGCCTCGGGCCGGGCCGGATGCGCGCGGGTGGCATTCCACCTGTGGAACGACGAGCAGGACGTGGCCGATGTGCTCGCTGCCCTCGCCATGGCCCCGACGTCGAGTTGACGCTATAGGCGCCCCGGAGGTCTCGTGTTGCCAGTTCCGTTGGTCTGAACTGGCAACACCCGGGACTCCTTGGCGATCGAATCGGCAACTCGCGAACGACCGACGAGGCGCTACCCGTCGATTCGGCGCCGCACGCGCACGATCGCCGCTCCCACGGCCCAGCCGAGGACTGTTCCCGTGGTGTTCGTGAGCAGATCGTTGACGTCTGCGGTGCGCCCGACCTGAGCGAGGTACTGACTCAGCTCGATGCCCACCGACAGCAGCAGCCCGATCAGCAGAGTCACTGGGAAACGCAAGCCCCCGGCGACGAGCAGCAGCCCGAGCGGAACGAACACGCCCACGTTGAGCACTGCGTCGACGACCGCTCCCGGGCCTTGGAAGGACAACGGCACGAGGTTGAGCAGCGTGCCCTGTCCAGAACTCGGGCGCATCGTCATGAAGAGCAGCGCCGCCAGCCACACCGCGAGGCAGAGGGCAATCGCGATGCGCTCCGCGAGTGAGCGCTGCTGCGGCGTGCTGCGCGCACGTCGCAGCACGAGCACGGCACCCGCGATGCTCACAACGGCGAGCAGTGCCGCGAATGCGAGCTCGAAGGGAAAGCTTCTCACGCGGTGATGCGCAGGCTCACGCGCTTCTTCTTGCCCTTTTTGCCGAGGCGTTCGATGAACATGAAGATGCGATATTCGAGTCGATACTTCGCCAGAAAGACGCGCTCCTGGCTGACGCGGGCCTCGTCGGTGTCGACGATCTCTGCGCGCGCGGCGATGATCGGCGCGTCGTCGGCCACCTTGCCCATGCGGTCGGATGGGCGCAGCTCGACGCGGTCGTCGTTGCGCAGCCGCTTCACCTTGCCGGTTCCATCCGGCGTCGTGACGATGAGGGCATCGCTGTCTCGGGCGATCCACACGGGCGTGGGCACGCCCTCGCCGGTCTTGCGAAAGGTGGTGAGCGAGACGAACCGCTCGTCGGCGATCGAGGCGAGCTTGGCATCCAGAGTCATGCGCCAACCCTAACCGTCCTGACATGTACCGAAGCGGACAGTCGGTACAGGCGCACCGGGCGCTCCTGTCCGTGCCAGCACCTATTAGCCGCGGTCAGTCGATCAGGTCTAGAGCGGCCAGTCGGGCCAGGGTCTCGCGGCCCGCGGGCGGGCAGCGGTCGGCGTCGGCGGTGGTCACCCAGTGCACGGCGTCTACCTCGGCGGATGCGATGGGATCGTCGTTCGTGGACCCGGCGAAGACGCGCATCTCGACGAGCCGGCCATCCGGTTCGCCGTGCGCCTGCACGGTCACCGTGAAGAGCTCGGCGACAGACGCGGAGTCGAGTTCGACCGAGACCTCCTCGCGCGCCTCACGGATCGCCGCGTCGAACGCCGTCTCGCCCGCATCGATCTTGCCGCCCGGCATGTAGATGACATCGCGACCGCGCGCCGTGACCATAAGAACGCGGCGATCACGAACCAGCGCCACAGCCGCGACGAGGATCGTCGACAGCTCAGCCATCTCAGGCTCAGCCATCGAGCGCGTTCCGGGCATTCCACTCCACGTCGAGGATCGCGTAGACGGCGAGGTCGCCCCACTCGCCCTTGAAGATCTCGCTGTGCACGAAATGGGCCTCGAGGCGCATGCCCAGCCGCGCACAGAGCGCAGCCGACGCGGTGTTGCGCGGGTCGAGCTCGGCGACGACGCGGTGCGAACCGAGGTCGTCGAAGGCGAGGGTCAGAACGCGGGATGCGGCCTCGGTCGCGTAGCCCTTGCTCTCGTAGGCCGGGTTCAACACCCAGCCGATCGTGGCTTGACGGTGTTCGACGCTCGAGAGAACGAGAGTCATGTCGCCGATGATGCGGGGGCGCCCGCTCGGGTCGTCGGCCGATGGGGGCAGCTCGATACCGAGAACGATCACATCGCCGTCAGCGGCCAGGGTGGTGTTGAGCCTGCGTGCCAGGTGCTCGGCGACCTCGTCGCGATTGCGCTTGGGCCATGGCAGGTAGCGGATCACGTCGTCCCGCCCTGCGTAGGCGAAGACGTCGTCGAGATCGTCAGGAGTGAGCGTTCGCAAGACGAGGCGCTCGGTGCGGAGAGGCTCCACCACGCGCAGCACGGCCTCGCTGCTCACTCAGGCTCCGGGCGCGCGATGCGTGAGGGGCAGGGTGGATGCGACAACAGCCTCTGCGACGGCAGGAGAGGCCTGCAGTCCGAAGAGTGCTTCGACGGCCGCGAATACGGTCTCTGTTCCGCCGGTGCGCGCGAGCTCGCGGGCTCTGACCGAGGGGGTGTGCAGGATCACGCCGACCAGGTGGCGGAGTGCTCGCTCGGTCTCGTCTGACGAGTTTCCGCGCGATCGTGCTCGTTCGATCTCGGCGTCGAGCAGGTCGAAGAGGTGCGAGCGCAGGGCGACGACGGCCGGGGCGACGTCGGCCTCGGCGCGGGATGCGCGATACTCGGCCGCCGCCTCGCCGACCAGCGCGCGGGCGTGCGACTCGGCATTCAATTCTTCAAGGGGAGCGTGCAGGCTGACCGTCTCGAGGTCGAGCAGTTCGGTGCCCGGAACGGTCGAGACCGCCGGGTCGACGTTGCGCGGCAGTCCGAGGTCGATCACGAGGCGGCGTTCGACGGCGCCCTCTATGTCTGCTGCAGCGACGAGCTGCTCGGCGGTGAGTACGACGGTGGGCGCGGTGCTGCAGGTGACGATCACGTCGGATGCCGCAATCGCCTCGACCAGCTCGGCCTTGGCAACGGCCTGCAGCTGGTGCGAGGCGGCGAAGTTCGCGGCGCGGCCTGATGGCGAGTAGACCCGTACGTTGGTGACGCCGCGGTCGCGGAGGGCGGCGAGGCTGGCGCGGGCGTAGCGGCCCGTGCCCACGAGGAGAACCGTAGTGCCGGCCCAGTCGGTGACGCGGCTCTCGGCCAGATCGAGGGCGAGGCGCACGAGGCTGCGGCCCGCTCCGCCGAGGCCGGTCTTGGTCTTGACGCCGCGCGAGGTCTTCGATGCGCGCTGGAACAGCCGCTCGAGGTCGCCCGAGGTGGTGTGCTCGACACGAGCGGTGGTGAGGGCGCGGCGAACCTGTCCGGCGATCTCGTCTTCGCCGATGGCGACCGACTCGAGGCCGCTCGACACCGAGAAGAGGTGCTCGGCCACGGTGTCTCCGCAGAGAACGGTGAGGGTGTTGCGCACATCGTCGACATCGACGACGGATGCTTCGGCCAGCACCTCGATGGCCTGCTCGGCTGCCAGGGCGGCGGCTGCGGTGAGCGGCTCGTCGACGTCGAGGTAGGCCTCGAAGCGGTTGCAGGTGGCCAGAACCACGGCGCCCTGAATGAAGTCGCTCTCGGTGACGAGCGAGGTGGCGAGGGAGGGTGCGCCGATCGACAGCTTCTCGAGAAGATCGAAGCTGGCGTTGCGATGGTTCGCAGTCAGGCAGAGCAGCACCTGATAAGTCTACGTTGCGTAGAACACCGCTCAGGTAGCGCAGCTAAAATCGCCCGGTGACTTCGACAACCGACGCGCCCACCCTGCCCGCCGAGCATCCCCTGGTAGACGGGCGCACGGCATCCAGCGCTCTCGTCACGACCTACAGGGGTCAACGCGGCGACGTGACGCCCGTCTGGTTCATGCGGCAGGCCGGTCGCTCGCTGCCCGAGTACCGCGAGTTGCGTGTCGGAACGCAGATGCTCGACGCCTGCCTCGACCCCGAGCTCAGCAGCGAGATCACGCTGCAGCCCGTGCGCAGGCACGGAGTCGACGCGGGCATCTTCTTCAGCGACATCGTGATTCCCCTCAAGTTGGCGGGAGTCGACGTCGACATCGTTCCCGGCCGAGGACCGGTGCTCGGCAAGCCCGTTCGCACCGCCGCCGATGTGGCTGCGCTGCCGACCCTCGACCCCTCTGCCCTCGCACCCGTCGCTGCGGGAGTCGCCCGAACAGTCGCGCAGCTCGGCACCACCCCGCTCATCGGGTTCGCCGGAGCGCCCTTCACTCTCGCCGCCTATCTCGTCGAGGGCGGTCCGTCGAAAGACCACCTGCGGGCGCGCACGCTCATGCACGCCGATCCGGATGCCTGGGCCGGCCTGCTCGATTGGGCCGCCACGGTCACGGGCCAGTTCTTGCGCGCGCAGGTGCTGGCCGGCGCCTCGGCGGCTCAGCTGTTCGACTCGTGGGTGGGATCTCTGTCACTCGCCGACTACACCGCGCACGTGCAGCGGCACTCGGCCAAGGCGCTCTCCTACGTGGCCGACCTCGGGGTTCCCCGCGTGCACTTCGGAGTGGGCAGCGGCGAGGTTCTCGAGGCCATGCACGACATCGGCGCCGATGTTGTGGGCGTCGACTGGCGCATCCCGCTGGCCGAGGCGAGCCGTCGTCTCGGCGGGGGAGTCCCGCTGCAGGGCAACGTCGACCCCGCGCTGCTCGCCGCGCCCTGGCCCGTGCTCGAGAAGCACGTGCTCGAGGTTCTCGAGAGCGGAAAGGCCGCGCCAGCCCACGTGCTCAACCTCGGCCACGGTGTTCCGCCCGAAACCGACCCCGACGTGCTCACCCGCATCGTCGAACTCGTTCACTCGCGATGACTGTCTTCGCTGAGCGAGCTGCTTCGACGCCAAGTCAGCACGAATCGCGCAACACCCCGTTTGAGGGAACGAGTGGGCGGCGTGTCGACACACACGTGCTGACATGGAGCTTCGAATGACCGAACACGGGGCCGTCGACGTCGACGTCGTCGTCATAGGTGCCGGCGTCGCCGGGCTCGTCGCGGCGCGAGAGTGCGCCCGCAAGGGACTCACGGTCGTGGTGTTCGACGCGGCCGAGACCCCGGGCGGTTTCGTGGCGACGCACGACGTAGCCGGCATCCGGCTCGACAGTGGGGCGGAGAGCTTCGCCACCCGCGGAGGAGAGAAGGGCAAGCCCGGACCGGTTGCGACGCTGATCGCCGACCTCGGGCTGGGCGACGACATCGCCACTCCCAACTCCCGCGGGGCCTGGGTGCAGTTGCCCGATGGGGCCGCTCCGCTGCCCAAGCTCAGCCTCCTCGGAATCCCGGGCGCCCCGCTCGCCGACGACGTGCGTCGCATCCTCGGCTGGAAGGGCGCGTTGCGGGCGCAGCTCGACCGCTACATTCCTCTTCTGCGCGTGCGGCCCGAGACCGACCTCGGTGGCATCGTGCGTCGCCGCATGGGTCGGGCGGTGCTCGATCGCCTGGTGACACCGATCGTCGGAGGGGTGCACTCGGCGTCGCCGAACGTCATCGACGTGCACGCCGTGGCCCCCGGACTCACGAAGGCCATGACCAATCAGGGCTCGCTCTCGGGCGCCGTGCTCGCGCTGCTCGAGGAGCGTGGCACCAAGGTCGCCGCCGGCTCCGCGGTCGCGGGCCTCGACGGCGGCATGTATCGGCTGGTCGAGGCGCTGGTCGCCGACTGCGAGAAGTTCGGCGTCGAGTTCCGGATGTCCACCGCGGTCCGAAGCACCGGCCCGCTCCATGAGCCTGTCGAAGGGAACGGCGTCTGGACCACGACGGCCGCGTCCGTCGACGACGAGTCCGAGCCGATCGAACTCACCTCCCGAGCTGTGGTCGTCGCTACGTCGTTCCGCACGGGCCTCGCACTTCTCGATGGGCTCGGCATCGACACGGGAGCCCCCGAAGCCTGGCCCGAGCCCGCCTCGGTAGAGCTCGCCACCCTCGTGGTCGACGACACCCGCCTCGACGCGGCCCCCCGTGGAACCGGTGTTCTCGTCGCGACCGGCGTTCCCGGCATCCAGGCCAAGGCGCTCACCCACGCGACCGCCAAATGGAACTGGCTTGCCCAGACTGCTGGTTCCGGCAGGCACGTGCTCCGGCTCTCGTACGATCTCGACGCCGTCACACCGCCGCCCACGAAAGCCCAGGCGCTGTCTGATGCGTCGGCGCTGCTGGGCCTCACCCTGGATGAGAGTTCGGTGCGCGGCTTCGCCCTCACGCGATGGAATGACTCCCTGGCCTTTGCCACCGTCGGCCACCGGGCGCGGGTCGAGGCGTTGCGCTCCCAGGCGGATGCTGTTCCCGGGCTCCTCGTGGTCGGCGCCTGGATGGCGGGCACCGGCCTGGCCGCCACGGTCGCGCAGTCGCGCACCGCGGCATCCGATTTCGCCTTCGAGCTGCGCACCGGCGCCGTCTGACCCCGGCCGTTCGACCGATGAAGCAGTGGGCTCAGCGGGCCTTCCGCAGCTCGCGCAGGTAGTGCGCCTCCGACTCGTAGTACGCGGCCTCGTCGAGAAGGTGCGGCTTCGACAGCTCGTCGGCTTTCTCGATCGACATCTGCGCCAGATCGACGAGCCGGATGATCGCGACGCGAAGCACATCGTCCCAACTCGCATCGGAGCCGTAGGCCTCGAGGATGATGCTCACTCGGCGCCGTGCCTCCTCCATGCCGGGTGCCCCCTCGGGTGTCGATCCGGTCAGAGGAACGATGCGGGTCGCGAAGTAGGCGATGTCCCAGAGACGCGGTCCGGGCGAGCACATGTCGAAATCGATAGCGCCCATGAAGTGCCCCTCGCGGAAGGCCAGATTGTGCGGTGAGAAGTCGTTATGACAGATCACCTCGGCCGGAACCTTGCTGCGCGACTGCCAGACGGCGTCGTCGAGGCCGAAGCCGATGCTCGCGTCGTGCAGTTCGCGCAGTCGGGAGGCGCACTCGGCGAGCAGCGACTCGCTCCACACCCACTCCGGGAGCGGGTACAGGGGCACATCGCCGTCGATGAACGACAGGCGCTCGCGTTCGCCCTCGATGCCGAGCGGCTGAGGTGCCCAATCGATCCCTGCGAGGGAGAGGTGGTCGAGGTATCGATGCACGGTGGGCGTCCAGGGTCCGGCCTGTCGAAGGACCGTGTCGCCACTGCGCTCCACGACGTTCATGTTGCCGCCCGAAAGAAGTCCGTCCATAGCGCCAGCATAGAAGTCTGCGAGTCGGCCGCTGCTGCCCGAGCTGCAGTCGGCGTCTAACACACCCGCGGAGCGAAAGGCATCCCATTCGCAGCACAGGCGGCAAGGTCTACGCTAATAGCTCACGCCAACTCTCTAGGGATCGGAGTCGTTATGCGCGGCAAGTTGATTTTGGTGGTCGGTCTGGCCACAGGCTACGTTCTCGGCTCGCGTGCCGGCAGGCCGCGGTACGAGCAGATCAAGTCGGGGGCCGACAAGGTGTGGAATCTCGCACCCGTGCAGCAGGTCGCCGGGGCGGTCAGGGAGTTCGCCGGCCAGCGTGTCGACACCGTGCAGGTGAAGGCGGGAAACGCGACGAAGAAGGCAGTGCGTTCGCTGCTGCACCTCGACGACACCCCCACGAAGGCTGCAGGCTCGAAGTCCGCCGGCTCGGCGAAGAAGAAGGCCTCCACCACGAAGACCTCGACGATGAAGCCGGCTGCGCCCGCTCCAGCCGCGGCCGACGACGAGTAGGGCCCGTCTGATGACGAACCTTCCCAACCCGGCTCGCAAGAAGTCGCTCGGCGAACTTCTCGGCGAACTTCCGGGCCTGCTCACGAAGCTCGTCAAAGATGAGATCGAGGGTCTGAAGCGCGAGATCACATCGCGTCTCGCCAAGCTCGGAGTAGGCGCAGCGCTGTTCGTCGTCGCCGCGCTTCTCGGCTTCTTCGCGCTCGCGGTGCTCATCGCCGCCGCCGTGCTCGGCCTCGCCACAGTCTTCGAACCGTGGGCCGCGGCTCTGATCGTGGCCGGTGGCCTCCTCATCATCGTCGCGATTCTCGTGCTCGTCGGTGTGCGCTCGATCAAGAAGGGCATCCCGCCGGTTCCAGAGAACTCGGTCGACAGCCTCAAGAAAGACGTCAACGCGATCAAGGGACTCGGCCGATGAGCACCGATAAGAAAGACGCACCCGTCGATGGCGCAGCAGTTCGCGCGACGACCCAGATGGCCAAGACCGCCCTGCAGGGCGATGGAAAGCCAGAGGCGCCGAAGCGCAGCTCCGCGGAGCTCGCCGCAGACATCGTGAAGAACAGGGAGGCGATCGCCGCCAACCTCGACGCCCTCGAGTACAAGCTCAATGTGCCGAAGCAGGCCAAGCTCGCCGCGGCCGAGATCTCCAACAAGATCCGCGTGCTGCGCGACGAGAACCCCGTCGCCCTTGCTGCGGGTGTCGGTGGCCTCGCGGTCGCCGTGGGCGGGGCGGTCTTCCTCGTCGTCCGGGCTATTTCCAGGCGCTGAGCGCATGATTTCGTGGCGCGCCAACGCCACTGACTACTCACACGAAATGAATGAGGAACATGACTGACCCGACAGTCGATCAGACCGCCACGCCCGCCGATGAGGTCATCGGCTACACGCTGTGGGCGGTCTTCCGACGTAACCCCGACCGAGCGACCGCACTCGATGGGCACGACGTCGCGAACGCCGTAGGCCAGCTCGACGACGCCATCGCGATCGTCGAGGCCGAGGGCGTCGTCGTGCGCGGCCTCTACGACGTGTCCGGTCTCCGAGCGGATGCCGATGTCATGTTCTGGCTGCACGGCGCCGTTCCTGAGACGCTCCAGTGGGCGCTCCGCGAGCTCCGTCGCACGGGCCTCATCCAGCCGCTCCTTCCGACGTGGAACGCCATGGGCGTGCACCGCGACGCGGAGTTCAGCTCGAACCACCTTCCCGCATTCATGCGGGGCAAAGAGCCGGCCGCATGGCTCACCGTGTACCCGTTCGTGCGCAGCTACGAGTGGTACCTGCTGCCCGATGAGGAACGTCGTGCGATGCTCGGCGAACACGGTCGCAAGGGCAGCCAGTTCCGCAGCGTGCTCGCCAACACGGTCGCGTCGTTCGCGCTCGGCGACTACGAGTGGATCCTCGGCCTCGAAGACGACAACCTGCTGAACTTGGTCGACCTCATGCGCGATCTGCGCCAGACGGATGCCCGACGACACGTGAGAGAAGAGATCCCCTTCTACACCGGCCGACGAATCACGACCGCCGAGATCATCGAGGTTCTCCAGTGAGCGACCTGGTACGCAACGCGACGCCGGCAGCTGCCGACGGTCCCGAGCACGTCACAGAGCCCACGCAATACGACGCCATTCTGCTGGCCTCGTTCGGCGGCCCTGAGGGTCAAGACGACGTCATCCCGTTTCTCCGCAACGTCACGCGCGGCCGGGGCATCCCCGAGGAGCGGCTCGAAGAGGTCGCCCACCACTACCGCGCCTTCGACGGCATCAGCCCCATCAACGCGCAGAACCGCGCTCTGCAGATCGCTCTGCAGGCCGAGGTCGACCGCCGCGGACTGAACCTGCCGGTGATCTGGGGCAACCGAAACTGGGACCCGTACCTCGCCGACGCGCTGCGCGAGGCATCCGATGCGGGCCACAAGAAGCTGATCGCCATCGCGACCAGCGCCTACAGCTCGTATTCGAGCTGCCGCCAGTACCGCGAAGACTTCGCCATGGCCCTCGAGGAGTCCGGTCTCGGCGACGTACTCGAGATCGACAAGGTGCGTCAGTTCTTCGACCACCCCGGCTTCGTTGAGCCGTTTATCGAGGGTGTGCGCGAGGGCTTCGCCCAGCTCGCCGCCGAGGTGCCCGATCTCAACCTCGAGACAGAGGTCGAGGTCCTGTTCTCGACGCACTCGATCCCGTCGACGGATGCCGCCCGCTCCGGCCCCGAGGCCCGTGGCTTCGGCGAGGGTGGCGCCTATCAGGCCCAGCACCTCGCGGTCGCCGAGGCCGTTATGCTCGCCGCGGAGTCCAGCGCGCCGTGGCAGCTCGTGTTCCAGTCGCGCAGCGGCCCGCCCTCGATGCCATGGCTCGAGCCCGACATCAACGATGCGATCGCCGAATTGCCGGCCCGCGGCATCCGCGCTGTCATCATCGTGCCCCTCGGTTTCGTCAGCGACCACATGGAGGTGAAGTGGGACCTCGACAACGAGGCCCTCACCTCGGCCTCCGACGCCGGACTCGCCGCCGTGAGGGTGCCGACCCCGGGTATCCACCCCGCCTACGTCTCAGGGCTCGTCGATCTCGTTCTCGAACGGGTGCAGGCGACGCCCGCGGCGGAGCGTCCTGCGGTCACGAAGCTCGGCCCCTGGTACGACGTGTGCCGCCCGGGCTGCTGCGAGAACGTACGCTTGGGGTTCAAGCCCGCGATCTCCGGACTCGCGCCCTGATCCCTCGTTCCATCCTGAAAGCCCTTTTGTCTTGACCCGAATACTTCGCATCGCCACCCGCGGCAGCGCGCTCGCGCGCGCCCAGACGGGCATGGTCGCCGACCAGATCACCGCGGCGACGGGCGTTCCGACCGAACTCGTGATCATCAAGACAGAGGGCGACACCTCGAAGGAGTCGCTGGCGTCGCTGGGCGGAACGGGTGTGTTCGCGAGTGCTCTGCGCGAGGCCCTGGTCCGCGGCGAGGTCGATCTGATCGTGCACTCGCTCAAGGATCTGCCCACGGCGACCTACCCCGGCCTCGTGATCGGCGGTGTTCCCGCGAGAGAAGACGCGCGCGACGTCCTCTGCACGCAGGGTGGAGTGTCGCTCGCGGATCTTCCCGAGGGTGCTCGCGTCGGAACCGGTTCTCCGCGCCGCCGTGCCCAATTGTTATCACTTCGTCCTGATCTGGAGGTCGTAGATATTCGAGGGAATGTCGACACACGACTACGATCGGTTGAACGGGGAGACCTTCACGGCGTCGTGTTGGCTGCAGCCGGACTCGAACGACTGGGTCGGCTGGCGGAGGCGTCGGAGTTCTTTGATCTTGAGCTGTGGCCGACCGCGCCCGGCCAAGGCGCTCTCGCCATCGAGGCGCGAGAAGGAGACGACATCACTGAGCTGTTGAGCATCGAGCACGGGCTGACACGCACCGCTGTTCGAGCCGAAAGATCTGTTCTCGCCACCCTCGAAGCCGGATGCGCCGCGCCGATCGGCGCGCACGCGACACTCGACGGCGACCTGCTCGTTCTCACCGCTGTGGTCTACGACCCGTCTGGCGAGGCGGAGCTCGGATGCACGCGCAGCGCAACGCTCACCGGAGTCGATGACGGCGTGGTCGCCGAGGCTCTCGGAGCGGCGGTCGCGGCGCAGCTACTCGAAGACGGAGCCGCCGAGCTGGCTCCGCTCGGAGGGGCTGCATGATGACGCCCTGGAGCAATCGTCCGCTCGGCGGATGGCGCGTGCTGGTTCCGCGAGGCGGCCCATGGGGCCACGGCGTCGCATCCGACCTTCGCGCGGCAGGGGCAACACCCGTCGTCGCGCCCATGATCAACTTCGCCCCCGCTGCCGACGACACGGCCCTCAACGTGGCTCTTGCCTCGCTTGCCTCCGGGGCTTTCGACTGGCTCACGGTCACGAGTGCCACCACCGTCGACGTGCTTTCTGCGCACCAGGCCACTGTGCCGTCGTCGACGCACATCGCGGCCGTCGGAGAGACGACCGCCGCCGCCCTCACCGCGGCCGGCTACCAGGTCGACCTCGTTCCGCCGGAGGACAACTCGGCCAAGGGTCTGCTGCGTGAGCTCGCACAGTTCGAGCAGTACGGCGCCGAGCTTCGAATTCTCACGCTGCGCAGCGATATCGCCAAGCCCGTTCTCACCGAGGGGCTCACCGCCCGCGGTCACACCGTCGAATCGGTCGTCGCGTACAGGACCATCGGCGTTCCGGTCGACGAAGCGATCGTTCGCGACATCCAGGCCGGCGCGTTCAAGGCCATCTTCGTGACGTCAGGAAGTGTCGCCGAGCAGATTCAGCTGCAGTTCGGACCCCTGCCCGAGAACATGATCGTCGCAGCGATCGGGCCGCAGACCGCGCGCGATGCCGCGTCCTACGGCGTGCGCGTCGACCTCGTGGCGAAGGAGCGCAGTGCCGTATCGTTGATCGACGCGATCGTCGACGTGGCGAAGGCCGACAAGTCTGAGGACTGAATAGCGCGCTCCGAAGTCGCGTTCAACAGGTGATTGTCGATTTCACTCGGCGTGTCAAGCGCAAAACTACGGCGTGCCGCCCTTTCATCCTGTTGAACGGTAGTGGCCACACCGCTCTCCGGCTCCCGCCCAGCACACGCGGATAAGCTGGAACCCATGACTTCCGGCTTTCCCGTCGTGCGCGCGCGCCGTCTTCGCGCCACCCCCGCCCTTCGTCGACAGGTGGCCGAGACCCGGCTGCACCCCGCCGACCTCGTGCTGCCCCTCTTCGTGCGCGAAGGCTCGGAGCCGCGCCCACTGAACTCCATGCCCGGCGTCGTGCAGCACACCCTCGACTCGGTCAAAAGCGTCGTGGCCGAGGCTGCGGCCGCGGGCATCGGGGGAGTGATGCTCTTCGGCGTGCCCGAGCACCGTGACGCCACCGGCACCGGCGCGACCGACCCCGAGGGCATCCTGAACCAGGCGACCCGCGTGATCGCATCCGAGGTCGGCGACACGCTCGTCGTGCAGACCGACCTCTGCCTCGACGAGTTCACCGACCACGGCCACTGCGGGGTTCTGGATGCCGATGGCCGGGTCGACAACGACGCCACGCTCCTGAGATACCGCGACATGGCACTGGCGCAGGCCGACGCGGGATCGGCTCTGCTCGGCCTCTCCGGCATGATGGACGGCCAGGTCGCAGCCGTGCGCGATGCCCTCGACGGCGCCGGCCGCAGCGACGTGGCCGTGCTCGCCTACTCGGCCAAGTACGCCAGCGCCTACTACGGGCCGTTCCGCGAGGCCGTCGAGTCGACCCTCACCGGCAACCGCCGCAGCTATCAGCTCGACCCTGCCAACCGACGCGAGGGGCTGCGCGAGGCGCAGCTCGACGTCGAGGAGGGCGCCGACATCGTGATGGTGAAGCCCGCCGGCAGCTACCTCGACGTGCTCGCCGATGTCTCGGACTGGTCGCCCGTTCCGGTCTGGGCATACCAGGTGTCGGGGGAGTACGCCATGATCGAGGCCGCCGCCGCGAATGGCTGGATCGACCGCGACCGCGCCGTCCTCGAATCGGTTCTCAGCATCAAGCGGGCCGGCGCTGATGCCGTGCTCACCTACTGGGCGACCGAGCTCGCCAAAACCCTCTAACCCCCAAAAACCCCGCTTCCGCCTTCGCGGATGAGGAAATTCTCGCGACACCCCGTCCTCCGACGACGAACTGCCGGGGTGTCGCAGATTCTTCCTCATCCGCGAAAGGGAAGTCAGACATTGGAGTACCTCATGACTCGCAACGACGAACTCTTCGACCGGGCACGCCTCAGCATTCCGGGCGGCGTCAACTCGCCCGTGCGCGCATACCGCTCCGTGGGCGGAACCCCGCGCTTCCTCGTCGAGGCGAAGGGCCCGTACGTCACCGACTCCGACGGCACGCAGTACGTCGACCTCGTCTCGAGCTGGGGCCCTGCGATTCTCGGCCACGCGCATCCCGAGGTCGTCGCGGCCGTTCAGGATGCCGCCTCCCGCGGCCTCTCGTTCGGCGCCTCGACCCCGGGCGAGACCGAGCTCGCCGAACTCGTGCGCGCCCGCGTCACCAGCGGTGCACGCTCGCCGATCGAGAAGATCCGCCTCGTGTCGACCGGAACCGAAGCCACGATGACGGCCATCCGGCTCGCCCGCGGATTCACGGGTCGCGACGTGCTGATCAAGTTCGCCGGCCACTACCACGGCCACTCCGACTCGCTGCTGGCCGAGGCCGGCTCGGGTCTTGCCACGCTGGGACTGCCCGCATCCGCCGGCGTGCCCGCCGCAACCGCGGCACTCACTCTCGTGCTGCCGTACAACGACCTCGACGCGGTTCGCGAGGCCTTCGCCCTGCACCCGGGCCGTATCGCCGCGATCATCACCGAGGCCGCTGCCGCCAACATGGGCGTCGTTGCGCCGGATGCCGGATTCAACGCCGCCCTGTCGGCCATCGCCCACGAGAACGGTGCCCTGCTCATCGTCGACGAGGTCCTCACCGGTTTCCGAGTTCACCCCGCCGGGTACTGGGCGCTCGAGTCCGAGGCGCAGGCCGCCGAGGGGTCGGATGCGTACAGTCCCGACCTCGTGACCTACGGCAAGGTCATCGGCGGCGGCATGCCCCTGGCGGCACTCGGCGGCCGAGCCGACGTCATGGACTTCCTCGCGCCCCTCGGCCCGGTCTATCAGGCTGGAACTCTCTCGGGGAACCCCGTGGCCGTCGCCGCCGGAATCGCCACACTGACGCTGGCCGACGCATCCGTCTACGCGCGCCTCGACGCCACGGCAGACCTGCTGTCGTCTTCGGTGTCTGAGGCGCTCGCCGACGTCGGCGTAGCTCACTCGGTGCAGCGCGCCGGCAACCTGTTCAGTTTCGTCTTCGGTGACTACACGCCCGCGGCGGGCGGTGCGCCGCGCACGTACGCCGACGTGCAGCGACAGGATGCGTTCCGCTATCCCGCGTTCTTCCACTCGATGCTCGACTCGGGAGTATCCCTTCCGCCGTCGGTGTTCGAGGCGTGGTTCGTGTCGGCGGCTCACGACGATGAGGCGATCGGCCGCATCCTCGACGCGCTCCCGGCGGCGGCCCGCGCAGCGGCATCCGCGTCGTCGACCCTGGCCGTCTAGGCGATGAGACGCTTCGACATCACCCGAGACGAGCCGGCTGTCTCGATCAACGATTCCTTTCTGCTCGGCAACGGACGCCTCGGCGCGTCGGTGCGTGGCGGGGCCGGTCGCGAGCACGTGGATCTCAACCTCGACACCTTCTGGTCGGGTGGGCCGCTCGACGCCGACGACTCCGACGGCGAGCAGTCCCGGCGCTTCCTCGGCTCGCTCCGTGACGCCGTGCGCGAGGGCGAGTGGGCGCGCGCCGAAGAACTCGCGATGCGCATGCAGTCCGACGGATACACCCAGTCGTACGAGCCGCTCGGGTTCATCGACTGGGCATACGGCGATGCCGCCTCCGGCGGCTACTCCCGGTCGCTCGACCTGGCACGGGCTGCCGCGACGGTCGCCTACGACACCGCTGGCGGCCGCATCGAGGTCGAGACCTTCGTGAGCGCGACGGAGCAGGTCATGGTGATGGAGGTCTCGCAGCCGACACGCTCCGACTCCGCGCCAGCATTCCACTCGCCCCATTCCGTGCGACACGAGCGGGTGCCGTTGGGCGGTGGCGAGTACGTCGACATCGCGACGGGTCGCGCCCCGGCGCGCGTCCTCCCTCAGTACCTCGGCGACGTTCCGGATGCGGTCGTCTACGACGCGGGCGAGCCCGACGCCGATGGTCTTGTCGACGCCGGCATGGGGTTCGCCGTGGGAATCCTCGTGCAGACCAGGGAAACGCCTGGGGCGACGGGCTCCACCACACGCATCCTCGTGGCGGCCGCCGACGGGTTCCGCGGCCGGTCTGAGCGCCCGAGTGCCGACGGCGCCGCACTCTCCGAGCAGGTTCTCGCGACGCTCCGCGGTGTCGCGGCCACGACGACAGACGAGCTCCGCGCTCGTCATCGCGAGGCGCACTCGGAGCTATTCGATCGGAGCGATCTGCGACTGGTTGCCGCGCCGGGCGATGATTCGTCGAAGACCGAGACCGACGAGCTGTACCACCACCTCGGTCGATACCTGCTCATCTCGAGCTCCCGGCCCGGTACTCAGGCCGCCACGCTTCAGGGCATCTGGAACGACAGCGTGCGCCCGGGGTGGAGCTCGAACTACACCACGAACATCAACGTCGAGATGAACTACTGGCCTGCCGACCCCAGCGGGCTCGGCGAGCTCACCGAGCCCTTCAACGAGCTCGTCTTCGGACTCGAGGTCACCGGCTCGCGCACGGCGGCGAGCACCTACGGGGCCGAAGGGTGGTGCGTGCACCACAACACCGATATCTGGGGTTTCTCGAACCTCGTTCGTGGCCTCGAGCCGGGCGACGCGACCTGGTCGAACTGGCCGACCGGCGGGCTCTGGCTCACCCTGCAGCTCTGGGATCACCTCGACTTCGCCCCTGGCCACGACCCAGCCCTTCGCGCGCGGGCCTGGGAAGCGCTCGCAGGGTCGGCCCGCTTCGCCCTGTCTCTGCTGCAGCCGTATACAGACGGAACTCTCGTCGTATCGCCGTCGACCTCACCGGAACACAGCTTCAGGCCAGGCGGCGACGAGGCGGCTTTCGCCGTGAGCGCGGGGGTCACGATGGATCAGACGCTCGTGCTCGAGCTGTTCCAGCGGCTGCTTGTCGAGGCTGACGCGGTTGACGGCGATGAGGAGCTCGTCGCCGCCGTACGGGCGGCGCTGCCGCTCGTGCGCAGGCCGCGGATCGGCCAGGACGGGCTGCTCCAGGAGTGGGCCGAGGACTGGGAGCCGCGCGCGCGGGGCCACCGGCACACCTCGCACCTCTTGGGCCTCTTCCCCGGCTCCTCGTTCGACGAGTACGCGTCTCCCGAGATGTTCGAAGCCGCACGCAGAGCCCTCGAGGATCGCGTTTCCCATGGCAGCGGGTACACCGGGTGGAGTCAGGCTTGGATCCTGTGCCTGGCGGCCCGCGCACGAGATGCCGCTCTCGTCGAGCACTCGCTCGACGTGCTCACTGACGGCCTCAGCTCCTCGTCACTCCTCGACCTCCACCCCGTCGACGTCAAGACTCACCCCGACGGGCACCTGTTCCAGATCGACGGCAACCTCGGCGGAGCCGCCGGCATCGTCGAGGCCCTCGTGCAGAGCCAGAACGACTCGATCCGGTTGCTCAACGCGGTGCCGCCCCGCTGGTATGCCGGCGAGGCCCAGAACATCCGAGCCCGCGGCGGGGCGCGAGTCGCACTCGAATGGAACGGGCGCCGACTCGTTCGTGCCGAGATCGAAGCCTCGGTGGCACGAACGTTCACCATCACGGTGCCCGTCGGCGACTGGGTGGCGACCATCAGTGGGCGTGTCGACGTCGACTCGATTCACTTCGCGTCGGTCGGCGCCGAGAGTGACCGGATGGCGACGACATGGCAGGCCGCGGCGGGCGAGACGCTCGTCATCCGGCCTGCCTGAGCCTCTTCACGCATTCTTTCGGCGTAAGGACGCCGGTACCCTCTTGCGCTGCGGTCGCGCTTCGCTACGCTGAAGTTCGATAGTAGCAACGCGTATTCGATAATCGAACACCGTTGCCCTCGCCGTACAAGGGAGTACATATGAGTTCGGGTTCGTTGACGCCTACGGGGTCTTTCGCGGCGGTGGCCGATCGCCGCAGAGTGGTGTTCGCCACCATCATCGGCACGACCGTGGAGTGGTACGACTTCTTCATCTACGCCTCGGCGGCGGGGCTGGTCTTCGGGCAGCTCTTCTTTCAGCCCGCGGGTGAGCAAGCCGCCATCTTGCTCTCTTTCGCCACGGTCGGCGTCAGCTTCCTGTTCCGCCCGCTCGGTGCGTTCCTCGCCGGACACTTCGGCGACAAATACGGTCGACGGGTCGTGCTCGTGCTCACCCTCATTCTGATGGGGGCGGCGACGGCCCTCATCGGACTGTTGCCGACGTTCGCGCAGATAGGCATCGCGGCGCCGATCCTGCTCATCCTGCTGCGCATCATCCAGGGCATCTCGGCCGGCGGTGAGTGGGGCGGCGCCGTGCTGATGGCCGTCGAGCACGCACCCACCAAGAAGCGCGGGTTGTTCGGTGCGTCACCGCAGATGGGCGTGCCGCTCGGGCTCTTGCTCGCCTCGGGAATGATGGCGATCATGGCTGTGATCGCCCCGGGCGACGCCTTCCTCGAATGGGGATGGCGAGTGCCTTTCCTGCTCAGCATCGTGCTGATCGCCATCGGATACTGGGTTCGCCGCAGCGTCGAAGAGAGCCCGGTCTTCGCCGAGCTCGCGCAGCGCAAGGTCAAGGCCCGCATGCCGATCGCGCAGCTGTTCAAGAAGCACACGCTCCTCGTCGTCATCGCTGCCCTCGTCTTCGCTGGCAACAACGCCGTCGGTTACATGACCACCGGTGGCTACATCCAGAACTACGCGACGAACCCGGAAGGCCCGATCGGTCTGGAGCGAGGCCCGGTGCTCTGGGCGGTCGCGGGCAGCGCGGTCACCTGGCTGCTCTCGACCTTCGTCGCCGGATGGATCTCCGACAAGATCGGTCGCCGCACCACCTACCTGGTCGGCTGGGTGCTCCAACTCGTCGGTGTGTTCGCCCTCTTCCCGCTGGTCAACACGGGCTCGATCGGCGGGCTGTTCGCGGGCATCGCCATTCTGACCATCGGTCTCGGCCTCACCTACGGTCCTCAGGCCGCCCTGTATGCCGAACTGTTCCCCGCCTCGATCAGGTTCTCGGGTGTCTCGATCTCGTACGCGATCGGTGCCATTCTGGGCGGCGCGTTCGCCCCGACGATCGCGACCGCGCTGGTGCAGGCCACGGGCACGACGATGTCGGTCACCTGGTACCTCGCGGGCATGACGGCGCTGGGCCTCATCGCGACGCTTCTTCTGCGTGACAGAAGCGGCATTCCGCTCGGCCCCGACCACGAAGACGAGCAGGCGAAGTCACCGCTCTACGGCGCCAAGCGCGCCTGATCGAACTCCGCGCCGCCAGGTGACGTGACTCAGCCGGCGGCGCGGATGATCTCCTCCTGGTGCGGAGACAGCACGGCAGACGAGATGCGCAGGTCGAGCAGCAGAAATGGTCGCTCGTCGATCGGCGACGCAGCCCAATCGGCCAGCACGTCGAGTTGCTCGACCGTCTGGATGGCCACACCTCGGGCGCCCATCGCGGAGGCGAGGGCGGCGAAGTCGACCTCGGGGATGCGCATAGGCCCCTCGGCCAGCCCCTTCAGTCCATAGAGATTCACCTCGGCGCCATACGCCGCATCGTTCCAGACCACGGCGAGACCGTGGCCGCCGGCCACCCGCACGGCGGTCTCGAGATCGGCGAGGGCCATCAACCCGCCGCCGTCGCCCGTGGTCAGAACCACGGTCGATCCCGGCTTCGCACGAACCGCTCCCGGCACGCTCGCGAAGCCGAGACCGATCGACTGGAACGCCGTGCCGACCATGAGCATCCGGTCGGGAGTCGCCACCGGCCAGTATGCGTTGGCCCAGCCGATGAAGTGGCCGCCGTCGGAGACGACCACGCGATCGTCGGGCAGCAGCTCGCCGATGCGCTGCGCCGCCGAGCGGGGGTCGAGGCGGCCGTCAGGGGCCAGCCCGTCGCCTGGATGCCGCGCCTGGATGCCGTTCAGATCGACCGAGTCGCGCCATCCGGGTCTCGACGAAGCGGTCTCATCGACCGGCCACGCACCGAGCTCGTGGAGCAGCCGCTCGGCGACGATCCGAGCGTCGCCGCGGATGAAGGACCCGACGTGAGGGTGCGTCGCGGTTGCCGCGACATCGATCTGCACCACGCGCGTACCGGGGGAGAAGAGTCCGCCGAAGCGCATGGTGAACTGGTTGAGAGAGGCGCCGAAGACCATGGCGACATCGGCCTGACCGACGAGCTGCATCGCGGCTTCGGCGCCGAAGCCGCCGGTCACGCCCAGGTCGTAGCGGCTGTCGGGAAACACGCCGCGTCCGAGGGCCGTGGATGCGGTGAGTGCTCCGGTCGCCTCGGCGAGCGCGCCGAGTGCCGGCCCCGCGCCGGAGAGCCATGCGCCGCGCCCTGCGAGGAGGAAGGGGCGCTCGGCTGTCGCAAGCAGGGCGGCTGCCTCGAGCACGGCAGCCTCGACGAACGCCCCCGACGGGGTCAGAGGATCGGGCAGTCTCGGTTCCGGGGCGTCAGGAACGGGCCCCGCGTCGAGCGTCGCGACGTCGTACGGGATGGCGAGAACCGTGGGCACGCGATAGGTGAGAGCGTGCTCGACGGCGATCACCGTGGTGGCCGCGGCATCCGTTCGCCCGACCGTATAGGTGCGAGCACCGACGGCCGAGGCGAGGGCGATCTGGTCAACGTCCCACGAACGCGGGCCCGACGTCGGCTCGTCGCCCACCACGAGCACAAGCGGCACCTTGGCCTGCACGGCCTCGGCCAGCGCCGTCAACGTGTTCGTGAAGCCGGCGCCATAGGTGGCGGTGGCTGCGGCCAGCCCGCCGCCGGCCCGGTAGTAGGCGTCGGCAGCAACAACAGCCCCAGCCTCGTGCCGTGCCGCCGTGTAGAGCACGGCGGTATCGCGCTCGAGGGAGTCGAGGAAGTAGGCGTTGCCGTTGCCCATCACGCCGAACACGTGATCGACGAAACGAGAGAGAGTGAGCGCGACGTGCGCAGAGACAGAGGGCACAGGTGAGCCTTTCGAGACGCAACGGATGGATTCCGTATATGTCTCGCTCGGTGCGACATCGCGACCGACTTCGTGCCCCTTTTCCGGACACTGGCTCCCGTGCGGGTGCCTGACGCGTTCGATACTACGCGCCCGCACCCGCAGGGGGAACCACGGCCTCGGCGCTGGGCCTAGAGGACTCGCGCTTCGGCTTCGGCCTCGTCGTCATCGCTCGCGATGTGCACATCGACGATGTTCACGTTGACCTCGGTGACCTGCATGCCCACGAGGGTCTCGACCGCAGAGATGATGGATGCGCGGACGCCGTCGGCCACCTGCTGCAGCGGCGCGGGGTACTCGGCGACGATGGTCGCGTCGACGGCTACCTGGGTCTCGCCGACCTCGACGCTGATTCCCTGTGACAGGTCGGTGCTGTTCATCGCGCCCCGGATGGCGCCGAGCGCGCGGGCGGCTCCGCCTCCGAGAGCGAAGACTCCGGCGACCTCGCGGGCGGCGATTCCGGCCACCTTGGCGACGACGCCATCGTTGATCACCGTCTTGCCGAGGGCGGTCTGCACGTTGGTCGGGGTGCTGATGCTAGCGGGGGTAGCGGCGTTCGAGGTGCTCGTGCTGGCCATGGGTTTTCTCCTTGTGGGTGTGGAATAGTTCACTTGTAGGTCGCATTCAGTCGGCAGATCGTCACAGATCACGTAAAAGTTTTTTCGAAGACGTGGGAACGGGAGAGTTCGGTGAGCGCGGCTCCCTATCGGTTCTCTCTCGAGGACGCCGACGATCGCATCCTCGCAGGACGCGCAGCCGACGGAGACACTCGCGCGTTCGAGGTGCTGGCCCGGCGATACGGGCCGTTGCTGCGTGCCTACGCCCGCCGCATCCTGGGCTCGAACGACGAGGTCGACGATGTCGTGCAAGAGACCCTGATAACGGCGTGGCGCGACCTGCCCTCGCTCAACGACGGCTCGGTGGTCAAGAGCTGGCTGATGCGCATCGTCAGCCACAAGAGCATCGACCGCATCCGCGCACGAAAAGACCACCTCGACGTCGACGACGTCGATGCGGCCCAGCCCGACAGGCTCTCGCCCCACGCCGTCAGCGAGGCGACCTCGCTGCACGAGGCGGTGTCGCAGGCGCTGACCACCCTGCCGCTCGATCAGCAGCGCTGCTGGGTGCTGCGCGAGGTCGGCGAACACAGCTACGACGAGATCGCCGAGCAGATGGGCATTCCCGCCAGCACCGTGCGTGGGCTGCTCTCGCGCGCTCGACGCAATCTCATGACCGAAATGGAGGCCTGGCGATGACCGATCTCGACAACGACGCACATGATGCTCGCGATGAGAATGACGATCTCGACGGCCACACGATCGACGAGCTCAGCGACTATCTCGACCGCGGACGCACACCGCTCGATCCCTCGATCGAGGGATCTCCCGGATGTCGCATCGCCCTCAGCTCGCTGGAGCGACTGCGACAGATCTCGAAGTCGCTCGTCGAGGTGGATGCCGCGGCGGAGGCCCCGCGCAACGACGATTGGCTGGGAGGAATTCTCGAGAGCATCGGGCGCGAGGCACGAGCCGGGCGCGACATCCCGCTGTTGCCGCCCTCGCCGCGCGCGACCCTCTCGGTGACGGAGGGCGCTGTGCGTGGACTGATCCGGGCCGCGGGAGATCGCTCCGGTGGACTCATCATCGGCCGCTGCCGTCTCGATGGCGACGTCACGGCGCCGGGTACCCCGATCACCGTGTCGATCGACGCATCCGTCTTCTGGGGTGAGCGCATCGTCGAGACAGTCGACCGTGCTCGCGAGGCCATCTATTCAGCGTTGCTCAAGCACACCGAGCTCACGATCGCGAGCATCGACATCACCGTGCACGACGTGTACTTCGCGCAGGTGAGCGATCAGGAACCCGATGATGCCGGCGACGGTTCGGCTTCGAACGAGGGAGGCGCGCTGTGATCGACGAGACGAGCGCTTCGGCCGCGAGTATCGACGACGTCGTGCGGGCGGTTCCCGGAGTCACCAGCGTCTACCCGCAGCTGCCCGAGGTCCTCGGTCTGCCGACGGTCGTCGCGGGGCTGGCCCGGGATGTCGCGGCGCACCTCGTCGAGCCGACCGTGCGCATCCGAATCGGCATAGCCGACGCCGATGCGTCGCGTGCCGTCTGCGAGCGGGTGCATGCAGCCGTGCTCGAGTATCTGCTGCAGACGGCGCCCGTGGGCACGCCCGCAGATGAGATGCCCAAGATCGCGGTGAGCGTGGTCGCGATCGGTTGAAGCCGGGCGCGATCGCCGGTCGTAGTCAGATCGTGACGAGCATCGGCCGGTGAATTGCGCATATCGCCAGCTATCGCGGGCAGGATAGACGTATGGCTGTTCTGTTCGTGCACACCGATCGACTCGAGATCCGCCTGACCGGGGCAGAGAAGATTCTGTCGCTGCGCCGCACGAATATCGATATCCCGCTCGAGCTCATCCGCTCGGCCGTCATCACCGAAGACCCGTGGGTGTGGGTGCGTGGAATCCGGGCGCCGGGCTCGGCGGTTCCGCTGACCTTGGCCATCGGCACCTGGAAGGTCCACGACGGCAAGGACTTCCTGCTCATCAAGGGCACACGCACGTCGGTGGTCATCGACATCGACGGCGACGGCTCGGAGTTCATGCGCGTGATCATCACCACGACGCACGCACTCGAGCTCCTGCGGGCGCTCCGCCTGCCGCCGGCGAGCGAAGACCCGGCGAAAGAGATCGCCACCGACTGATCACGACGTCGCTGGTCGAGTAGGCCGCTCGCGGCCGTATCGAGACCCTCGAAGGTGGTCTCGATACGACGGCTCCTTCGTCGCGCGGCTACTCGACCAGCGTAGGAACTCCGCTACAGGGTCGGGTAGTCGGTGTAGCCCGCTGCTCCCGACGCGTAGAACGTCTTCGCGTCGGGCTCGTTCAGCTCGGTGTCTTCTCTCCAGCGGCGCACCAGGTCGGGGTTCGCCAGCAGCGCGCGGCCCACCACCACGGCATCGGCGAGCCCCTCGTTCACGAGGCTGCGCGCCTCCTCGCGGGTGGTCGGCGTGGTGAAGCCGTTGTTCAGAATGAGGGAACCGCCGAAGCGGTGGCGCAGATCCTGCACCAACGCGGAGCCCGGCTCGGGGTGCAGCACGCTGAGGTACGCCAGGCCGAGCGGTGCGATCGCGTCGACCAGCGTCTCGTAGGTGAGGCGCGTCTCGTCGGCGTCTTTCTCGAACACGTCTTGGATGTTGCGCTCGGGTGAGATGCGCACGCCGACTCGGTCGGCGCCGATCTCGCGGGCGACGGCGGTGATGACCTCAGCGCCGAAACGGGCGCGATTCTCGGGGGAGCCGCCGTAGGCATCCGATCTGGTGTTGCTCGTGGGCGACAGGAACTGGTGCAGCAGGTACCCGTTGGCCGAGTGCACCTCGACACCGTCGAATCCGGCCTCGACGGCGCGGCGGGCCGCAGCGACGTGCTCGTCGATGATGCGCGCGATGTCGTCCTCGGTGGCGGCCGTCGGAACGGGGTAGGGGAACGCGCCGTCGGGCGTGCGCACCTCTCCCTCGATGGCGGTCGCGCTGGGTGCGTAGATCGTGAGTCCGCTGTTGATGAGCGGATGCGTGACGCGCCCCGCGTGCATCAGCTGCATCACGATCAGGCCGTCTTCATCGTGCACGGCGGCGGCGACGCGGCCCCATCCTTCGGCCTGCTCGTCGGTCTCGATGCCGGGCTGGCCCGCGTAGGCCTGCGCGCCCGCCGAGGTGAACGTTCCCTCGGTGATCACGAGTCCCGCCGTGGCGCGCTGCGCGTAATGCAGAGCGATGAGTTCGCCCGGAACTCCGCCCTCTTCAGCCCTGAGGCGAGTGAGCGGCGCCATCACCACGCGGTTATCGAGGTTGAGGGAGCCGAGCGAGACGGGGGAGAAAAGCTGCACGACGATGCTTCTTTCGTTCGATGAGGTGTCTGTCGAGGCTAGAGCGACTCTCTGGCAAACGCGTCAGTGTGACGAAATCATTCCTCGCGCGAGACATCTCGCCGTTCGGATCGGGCGACGGGCCCGTCGATCAGAGACGGGGTCCGTCGCCCTCGATCGCTTCGGGGTCGTCGTCGTCGAGTTCGACGCGTTCGTCGGGGTCTATCGTTGTGGGCACGTCGAGCTCATCGACCTCGAGATCGACCTCGCGCTCGGCGTCGGGATCGGGCTCCAACAGGGGATCGGGCAGGCTGCTCATGAAGAACTCCTTTCGTCGTCCGTCCATCTTGCGCGTGCTCGGCGACGGTCGCAAGCCGCCCCGTCGAGTATGAAAAGGGTCAGGTGACGTCGCGACGCCAGCTCGTGAACCAGCCCAGAACGCTCACGAGCACGGTGATACCGAGCAGCACCAGGCCGCCCTGCCACCACTCCAGGCTCGGCCCTCCGGCACCTCCGGCGAGGGAGAAGAAGCTCGCCCCGACCAGCGCGTCGCTCGCCGCGCCAGGAAGGAACTGGCCGATCTGCGCGGTCCACTCAGCGAACGACGACGCGAGTCGCAGCAGGGGCTCGACGAACTGGGTGAACGCCAGCACGATCACGATCGCGGCCACCTGGCTCGGAACGAGAACTCCGAGACCGACGCCGATGGCCGACCACAGCGCCATGGCGAGAATGGAGCGGCCCACCAGCGCCCACGTTGCAGGATCGCCGAACTGCGGGTCGACGCCGAACGCGAGAAGCAGTCCTCCTCCAGCGCCCACCGCCGCGACCATGGCCAGCACGCCGTAGAGGGCGCCCGCGCCGGTGAGCGCGACCAGCTTCGCCACGAGCACCCGACCACGTCGCGGCGTGGCCAGGAACGTGGGGGTCAGCGTCTGGTGACGGAACTCGTTCGTGGTCGCCAGCGCCCCGAGGAGCACCGCGAAGACGTACCCGAGCGTCGGCCCGAAACTGTAGATCAGCGGGGCCAGGCGGTCACCCGGGATGGAGGGGCCGTTGGTCGACTCGCCGAGAGCGCCGAAGAGACCTGCTGCTCCGGCAGCGCACACGGCGACGTAGGCGATCATGATGATCGCGAGGATCCACCACATGCGGGTGGACGTGATCTTGGTGACCTCCGAACGGAGGGCTCCGCCGAAACGACTCACAGTGCCCCCTCCTCTCCGACGAGGTGCAAGAAGCTCTCTTCGAGACCCACTCGCTTCTGAGACAGTGCAGTCACGGCGATGCCCGCGGCGAAGGCGATGCGCCCGACGTCTGCAGCCTCGGCGTTCTCGACCAGCACGCCGCCGCGCAGGGCACTCACGGTGTAGCCGGCAGCCTCGAGCGCTGCGGCCAGACCCGCGCGATCCGTCGCATCCACGATGACCTGCTTCTGCTCCGACTGGTCGAGACTGGCCAGCGAACCGCGGTGGATGAGCTTGCCGTGCGACACGATGACGACCTCGTCGACGCTCTGCTGCACCTCGCTCAGCAGGTGCGACGAGATGAGCACGGTGCGCCCCTCGTCGGCGAGCTCGCGCAGCAACAACCTGATCCACTTGATGCCCTCGGGGTCGAGGCCGTTGATGGGCTCGTCGAGCACCAGCACGCGCGGGTCTCCGAGCAGCGCGTACGCGAGGCCGAGGCGCTGGCGCATGCCCAGCGAGTATCCGCCGACGCGTCGATCGCCGTAGGCGCCGAGGCCCACTCGATGCAGAACGAGCTGCACGCGCTCGCGGTCGAGCCCTGCGGCTTGGGTGTACGTGAGCAGATGGTTTGCCGCGCTGCGGCCCGGATGGAAGCTGGCCGCCTCGAGCGCGGAGCCCACGGTCGCGAGCGGCGTGGGCAGATCGCGATAGGCGGTTCCGCCGAAGGTCGCGGTGCCGGAGGTCGGCCGCACGAGCCCCAGCAGCATGCGCAGAGTCGTGGTCTTGCCCGCCCCATTGGGCCCGAGGAAACCGGTGACGCGCCCCGGCTCGACGGTGAATGAGAGATCGGACACCGCCTTCACCGCTCCGAAGGTCTTGGTGAGGCCCGAGAACTCGATCGTCACGCCCGCGGTCATGGTCGCACGTCGCGGCGGCTGGCAGGGCGGAGTAGTCGAGGCATCCACACCACCCTATTCGGGTGCGCGTGGGAAGTCACCAGTAATAGAGTGTGCATCCTGAGGCTGGTCGAACGTGAGGGTGCGTAATGGTAGAGGCGACGGGTTCCGTTGTGGTGATCGGCGACGCACTCATAGACGAGTTCCGCACTCCGGAGGGCTCTGAGGATTTCGTGGGTGGAGCCGCGCTCAATGTGGCCGTCGGGCTCACCCGCTTGGGCGTGCAGACCACCCTCGTGGCGATGGTGGGCGACGACTCAGACGGAGACAAGATCCGGGCGTTTCTCGCGGAGTACGGGGTCGAACTCATCGCGACGCCGAGCCCCCGTGGCACGGCTCGAGCGATCTCCGACAGAACAGACGGGGAACCCCGGTACAGCTTCAACGAGGCCTCGGTCGAGCGCTTCATCGAGTTCGACGATCGGGTGCGGCGGGCGATCGACGCGGCCCCCTTCGTCGTCGTCAGCTGCCTGCGCTTCGACTCGGCCGATCAGGTCGCGCTGCTCGAGGACACCGTGTCGGAGCCGCAGACCAGACTGCTGATCGACCCGAACCCGCGCGAGGGAATGCTGCATTCGGTGCACGACTTCGTGACCAACTTCGAGCGCGTCGCGGCCACGGCGCTGCTCGTGAAGGTCGGCGACGAAGACGCCGCGTTGCTCTACAACGCGTCGCTGCTCATGCTCACCGAAGGGCTCACGTCGACCGGCTCGCAGACCGTGCTGTCGACGGCGGGGCGTGACGGCGCATCCATCGCCACGGAGTCTGGCATTCTCGTGCACCAGCCGATCACCCTCATGTCGGAGCCCGTCGTCGACACGATGGGAGCGGGCGACGCCACGCTGGCGAGTGTCGCGGCGAGCCTTGTCGAGGCGCGCGCGACGGGGGAGTTGCCGCAGACCGGAGACGAGTGGCAGGCGGTTCTCGAGCGGGCGATGGCGGTGGCCGCCGCGACCTGCCGCACCCGCGGGGCACTGTTGCAACTCCCACCGGCGGCCGTTCCCGTCGCGGCTGCGTCGGTCTAGTCATGTCGACATCGCTCGGCGAACTCGAAGCCGACGAGCGCGACGCGCATCCGGATGCCGCGCGCCAGCGCCTCGGGATCGTGCGGCTTTTCGACCGGGCCTTCTTCGTGTTCGGCACCGTAGCCACGGCGTGGCTCGGTTACCTGCTCGTCACCGAATCGTTCACGCGCGGGTGGCAGAACCTCTGGTTCATTCTCATCTTCTGGGTGGTGCTGGCCTACCTTCTGTTGCCACGCATCCACACGCTGCTCACCGTGATCTATGTGCCCGACTACTTCATCGGTCGCGCCCGCACGCGCGAGGGGTTGCTCGGCGACCCGGTGAATCTGTCGCTGTTCGGCAGCGTAGAGCAGGTGCACGCCTCGATGGTGGCCGCGGGCTGGACCCGCGCCGACGAGGTGAGCCTCACCTCGGCAGGGCGCATCGTGATGTCGACGATCATGCGGCGCAGCTACTCCGATGCGCCCGTGAGTCCGCTCTATCTCTTCGGCAACATCCAGGACTTCACCTATCAGCAGGAGGTCGCCGGAAACCCGGCACAGAGGCATCACGTGCGTTTCTGGCGGGCGCCCGAGGGGTGGCTCCTTCCCGGCGGAATTCCGACCCAGTGGCTCGCGGCCGGAACCTACGACCGCAGTGTCGGGCTGTCGTTGTTCACCCTGCAGGTCACGCACAAGATCGATGCCGACACCGACGTGGAACGCGACCACATCGTGGCGACGGTCACGGCGGCCAATCCTGACGCGACCGTGTCCGTCATCCGGAACTTCTCGACCGGCTATCACGCCGTCAACGGCGGCGGCGATGCCATCGCGACGGATGGCGACCTTCCGCAGATCGATCTGAGGCAGGTGCCCGTGACGTCGGGCGCGGGGCCGGAGGTGGAGTCGTGAGGCGGCCCATCTCGATCTACCTCGGGGTGCTGCTGATTCTGCTGCGCACCGTGACGACGATCGTGACCGCGGTGAACATCGCCTTCGACTGGAAGGACGTCGACGTCTCGCTCGATCTGGGCACCAGTGCCGACGATCAGGCGTTGTCGAGCGCCGTGTTCGTCGTGATCATGGTCTTGTTGGGCATCGCCGTGATCATCGACCTGGCGGTGGCGCGGTTCATCTTCACGGGCAGCAACCGGGCGCGATTCGTGGCGATGATCCTCGCCACGGTTCTGGTGCTGGGCTCGGCCGCCGACTTCTTCGCCGACGGCACCTCGTTCACACTCGAGAACGGCGGGCTGCTCGGCCTCTCGCTCGACATCCTCGTGCTGGTCGCCCTCTCCGACTCGGATGCGCGCGACTTCACGACGAGCAACTCGAACGGGCGGCGCGACGCGCGTCGCAGCAGACGCCTTCTGCGCCGGGCCGGCCGAGCGGCATAAAGCGCTACCCGTTGTTCGCGGCGGCCGCTTCCCGTGCCAGTAGGGAGCGTTTCACGGGAATGCCCCAGGCGAATCCGGCGAGGCCGCCGGCCGTGTTGATCACGCGGTGGCACGGCACGAAGAGTGCGGGAGCGTTGCGGGCGCACGCGCTCGCTGCCGCGCGCACGGCGCGCGCATTGCCGCTTCGGGCGGCGAGTTCGGTGTATGTGATGGGTGATCCCGGGGCGATGCGCCGTAGCTCCGCCCACGAGACGGTCTGCAGGGGAGTGCCGAATTGGCGCACGGGCACGTCATCGATGGCGTAGACGTCGCCCGAATAGAACGCCTCGACCGCCCGGGTGTTGGCAGATCGCCCCGCCACCGCGTTCGGACGGTTGCGCGGAGCCAGGCGGGCGAGCACGGCCTCGTCTGATTCCGTCCAGCCCGACGAGAGCACCCGCCCCTCGTCGTCTTCGAGAATCGTGAACGGCCCGTCGGGCGTATCGATGGTGTGGAGGAGGGCTGTCGCGGTCATGGGTGTTCCTTCGGATGAGAAGCCGGGTGAGACGTCGGTGGGGGAGTTGAAGCGGGCGTCGGCGCAGCGGCCGCACGCCAGAGGTGCATAGAGAGGTAGCTGCGCCAGGGTGCGAAGGCGGTGGCCTCGGCGGCGAGTGCCGCGTCGCCGTCAGCGAAGCCGAGGGTGCGCGCGCCCGACCGGATCGCGACATCGCGACGCACGAACACGTCGGGGTGCCCGAGAGCGCGCATGACCACGTAGTCGGCCGTCCAAGGGCCGATGCCACGAATCGCAGTGAGACGGGCGGTCACATCGTCTCGCGTGTCTGAGATATCGATCGAGAGCGAACCGTCGGCGAGCGCCTCGGCAACGCGGCGCACCGTGTCGGTACGGGCGACGGGACCGCGGAGGATCTCGTGCGCGTGTTCCGCAATCGCAGCCGGGGTGGGAAAGAGGCGAGGGTGAACATGCGCGGCATCGTCGTCATGGATCGAGAGGGGCAGCTTGTCGCCGAGTGCGTCGACCAGTCGCGCCAACTGCGTGCGCGCGGCAGCCACGGTGACCTGCTGGCCGAGGAGCGCCCGGATGAGCATCTCGCCGGCATCGAGGGCACCGGGCACCCGGATGCCGGGCACGCGAGCGACCTCGGATGCGAGGCGCTCGTCGCGGGAGAGGACGGTATCGACGGCCTGTGGATCGGCATCGAGGTCGAGCAGCCGCCGCACGCGGCTGAGCAGCGCCGGAAGATCGGCGATGTTCTCGAAACGGGCCACGGCGTCGATACGGGGATGGCCTTTGGAGCGCTCGGGCGCGCTCAGCTCGACGTGGGCCGCGCCGTGCGGAAGTCGCACAGTGCGCGCATATCGGCGAGGCCCGGCCGTCTCCACCCCTGCGATCGCTCGCGGCGGGAACCAGGCGAAGAGTCCGTCGACGTCGAGTGGCTCGCGATAGGGCAGCGCGAGACGGATCGAGCCGGCGGCATCCGGTGCCCCCGAGGCCGGAGTCGCGCGCGATCGTGACCGCAGGACCGACGGAGTGAGATCGAACACCTCGGAGACGGTGTCGTTGAACTGGCGGATGCTGGTGAAACCGGCCGCGAAGGCCACGTCGGCCATCGGCATGGCCGTACCCGTGATCAGGGTTCGGGCGTTCTGCGCACGATGGGCCCGGGCGAGCGCGATCGGGCCGGCTCCGAGTTCTCCCACGAGGATGCGGTTCAGCTGCCGAGCCGAGTACCCGATTCGGCGAGACAGCCCGTCGACGCCGTCGCGCTCGACCACACCGTCCGCGATGAGTCGCATCGCCCGTGCGGCGACGTCCTCACGCAGGTTCCATTCGGGGCTGCCGGGCGTCGCCTCTGGCAGACAGCGCTTGCACGCGCGGTACCCGGCCAGATGGGCCGCCGCGCTCGTGGGGTAGAAGGTGACGTTCGTGGGCTTGGGCGTGCGGGCCGGGCAGCTCGGTCGGCAGTAGATGCCGGTCGAACTGACGGCGGTGACGAAGCGACCGTCGAACCGCGCGTCGCGCGACTCGATCACGCGGTACCGCTCGCCGAAATCCATGCCTCAACCCTGCCGCATCCACTGACGGGTGGCTAGCGGAAATCGGACACGGCCGTGGGGTGGAGCTCTTCGACACATTCGGCCTCGATGACGACCTGTCAATGTCTTCGACCGATCCTTCGGTCGCGCCTAGCGTGGGCCCATGACAGAACTCAGGGGAAAGCGCATTCTTGTGGTCGGGGCGACGGGTGGACTCGGATCGCGTATCGCGAGGCGACTCTCGGAGGCGGGTGCCGTGCTCGCACTCAGCGCCCGTGATGTCGATCGGCTCGACGCGCTCGACCTCGCCGCCGAGACGATCCCAGCCGATCTGCACCGCGAATCGGCGGCCGTCGTGGCCGAGGCCGAGCGTCGCCTCGGCGGACTCGACGCTGTGGTCATCGCGAGCGGCGTCGTGGCCTTCGGGCCGGCGTCGGAACTCGAACCAGAGACGGTCGCCGACTTGTTCGCCGTCAATGCGGCGTCGCCGATCGAGTTGATCACCGCCGCCCTCCCCGCGCTGTCTCGCAGCGCGGAGGAGGGGCGGGAGCCCGTGGTCGTCACGATAAGCGGAATAGTGGCAGAGGCTCCGACCGCTGGGCTCGCGGCCTACTCTGCGTCGAAGGCCGCGCTCGCGGCGTTCATGGTGGCTGCCGGTCGCGAGAACCGTCGGGCAGGCATCCGGCTGCTCGACGCTCGACCCGGCCACACAGAGACCGGGCTGGTGACGCGCGCGATCGCCGGAACCGCGCCTGCCTTTCCCGCGGGTCACGACGCCGATCACGTGGCCGGCGTGATCGTCGACGCCATCGCATCCGGCGCCCGAGACCTGCCGAGCAGCGCGTTCTGACCGTCGGTTAGTTGAGCGGCTGCGTGCCCTCGGGCAGGTGGCCGCCGGTCAGCAGCTCACGGGCGGATGCCTGCAGCGCGGTGAGTGCGACGCGCTGCGTCCAGGGTCCATACGAGATGCGCGCAACGCCCAGCTGCTCGAGCCTCGCCGGCGTGAGTGACCCCGGCACGTTGATCACGCTGACGCGGTGCTCGCCGATTCCTTCGACGAGGCGGATCATCGTCTGCTCGCTCAGCAGCCCCGGAACGAAGATACACGCGGCGCCGGCGTCGAGATAGGCGCGACCGCGCTCGATGGCGTCGGAGATCACGTCATCGAGCGGGCGGTCTCCGGCTCTGATGAACGCGTCGGTGCGGGCATTGAGAACGAAGCCCACCTCTTCTTTCTCCGCTGCTTTCGTCACCTCGGCGACGTTCTCGACCGACTCGATCAGCGGCCTCATCTGGTCTTCGAGGTTCGCGCCCACGATTCCCACCCCGATCGCCCGGCGCACGGTCTCACCCGGATCGCCGTATCCGGCTTCGAGGTCGGCCGACACGGGTAGGTCCGTGGCGGCCGCGATGCGCCCGCACATGTCGAGCATCAGCTCGAGCGGGATGTTCTCGCCATCGTCGTAGCCGAAGGTCGCGGCGATGCTGTGGCTGGCCGTCGCCAGGGCTGTGGTTCCCGGAAGATCGGCGACCACACGGGCGCTTGCGACGTCCCACACGTTGATGACCTGGAGGATCGCGCGCTGCTCGTGGAGATGAAGAAGCTGATGAGCCTTGTCTTTGGTGTTCATGAGCTGAGCCTAGGCCGATCGGACTGTGGATAACTCTGTGGAAACTATCCGGCTACGATGCTCTCGTGCTCGGAGCACGCGGGCGGCCGCGACTGGGCGCAGGCGTCGCAGATCACGAGCTGGGTGCGGCAGGACACCTCGGCGCAGTTCTGCATGCGCTTCGTGGATGCGCCGCAGCGATGGCACTCACCGATCACTGCCGCGTCGGGGCTGAAGTCGATGGAGACTCGGTTGTCGAAGACGTAGAGCGAGCCGTTCCACAGCCCGGAATCGCCGAAAGTCTCGCCGTAGCGCACGATCCCGCCGTCGAGTTGGTACACCTCGCCGAACCCTCTCGAGGTCATCAGGCTCGAGAGGACTTCGCAGCGAATACCGCCTGTGCAGTAGGTAACTACTGGCTTTCCCTTGAGATGGTCGTACGCGCCGGAGTCGAGAACGGCAGCAAACTCGCGTGTGTTCGACACATCCGGCACGATCGCGCCGTCGAATCTGCCGATCTCGGCCTCGAACGAGTTGCGACCATCGAAGAACACCACGTCGTCGCCCGTTTTCGCTTTCTCCTCGACGAGTTCGTGCAGCTCGGCGGGAGTCAGCTTCGTTCCTCCGCCGCGAACTCCGGTCTCATCGACGTGCAATTCTTCGGGAGCGCCGAAACTCACGATCTCATCGCGCACCTTCACGACCAGCTTCGGAAAGTCGAGACTCACACCGTGAGGAGCCTGTGGATAACTCTGTGAAGAATCGAGCCCCGATCCCTCGCTCCACTTGACGTCGAGATGCTTGAATGCCGGGTAGTCGCGGGTTTTGCGCAGGTACTTCTTGACCGCACCGAGCTCTCCGCCGACGGTTCCATTGATGCCGTCTTGTGAAATCAGGATGCGGCCGCGCAGTCCGAGCGACTCACAGAGATCGCGCTGCCATAGACGAATGGCGTCGGGGTCCGCTAGCGGAGTGAACGCGTAATAGAGGAGGACCTTCGAGACTGCCACTCACCGATTTTACGCGCGCGATCGTCTCCTCCTCCCCAGGGCACCGCTGCGGTAGGTTTTCCACAGGTCTAATCCCTGATCATTGGCCTGTTTGACTGCTCGGGCCAGTGTCGGTGGTCACTGATTGACTTCAGCTATGACATCCCCAGATATCAGCTTCGAGCAGTCGCCATACGTGGCGGCGCTCGAGCGAATAGCCGCCCGCGACAGGGAGATAGCCGAGCTGTCTGCGTTGCGGGCCACCGAGGTGTACGACGCCTGGCAATTGCTGTTGGCCGAAGCCCCGAGCGACCAGTCCACGGCGGGCCCGCGTTGGTCTCCTGACCGTGTCGCCGAGGTGGAGTTCTTCACCGAGATCGCGATGCTCACACACCGCACCGAATACCGCGCTCGCAGCCTTGCCGATACTGCGATCGCGCTCGTGTCGAAACTACCCGCGTCGTTCGCCGTGCTGGCTGCGGGCGACATATCCGAAGAGCACGCGGCCGTGATCGCGACATACTCCGATGGTCTGGAGGGTGGGGCGCTCGAGAAATACGACGCTCGCATGGCGCGGCTTGCCCCGGGTCTGACGTACAAGCAGCTCGAGTACCGGGCCCGCTCGCAGGCGCAAACGGCAAACCCGAAGACCGTTGTCGAGCAGGTCGAGAAGGCGGTGAAGACCCGAAGGGTGACGGTTGATCCAGCCAGAGACGGCATGGCCTACCTCACCCTGTACGCCCCGGCTCCCGAGATCTATTCGATCGCACACAGGGCAATGTCGCTGGCAAAGAGTCTCAAGGTCGGTGGTGATCCGCGCAGCGTCACCCAGCTGCGGGTCGACGTGCTCTCCGACCTCCTCCTGAACGGCGAAACGTCGATTCCTGGTGCAACAAAGGGAATCCGCGGCCGGGTGCACGTCATGGTTCCTGCGATGACGCTTCTCGGAGTGGGACATGAACCGGCGATACTCCGCGGCTACGGGCCCATCGATCCGGTCACCGCGGCACGACTCACAGCGGACGCGACGTCGTGGCGGCGCATCCTGACCGATCCCATAACTGGCCGCATCCTGCGATTGAGCCCAACCGACTACCGGCCCACTCAGGAGATGCGCGATCACGCCACACTCGTGCATCCGTACTGCGTCTTTGGCGGCTGCGCCGACGACTCGGTGCACGCCGACATCGACCACACACTCGACTTCGCCGCCGACGGACTGACCGAAGACGACAACCTCGCCCCTTTGGCGCCCAGCCATCACAGAGTCAAACATCACACGAGGTGGCAGATCGAGCAGGTTGAAGACAACACCCTCATCTGGACTTCGCCGGCCGGACTTCGGTACTTCTTCGAACCTCAGGGCACAATGCGAGCGGCCCCGAAAGGCCTCTTCGAAGCGGTCAGAAACGACAATCCAAAGCAGGTGAAAGCAGAAGAGCCCTGCCCCTTCTGACTCTGACATGGTGTTACGACAGTGCGCCACACTGGTTGCATGCCCGTTCACTTGGTTCCGATGAGTCCAGAACGCTTTCCCGCGTGGCTCGAGCGAAGCCGCGACGAGTACGAGAGAGATCTCATCGTCACGGGCGAGTCGCACGAGGAGGCGCGGCGGCACTCGGCCGAGTCGATGGATGGCGTCTTCGCCTCGGGAGCGCCGACGGCGCTGAACGCGGTCTTCGACCTCGTCGATGAGCTCGAGCGCTACGTCGGATACCTGTGGCTGGGACGCAGCGATTCGGGCGACGACACGTCGTGGTGGATCTGGGACGTTCTGGTCGACGAACACCACCGAGGCCGGGGCATCGGGCGCGAGGCGATGAACCTGGCCGAAGACTATGCGCGTTCGCACGGCGCGCAGACCTTGGGCCTGAGCGTCTTCGCCTTCAACGCCGCAGCCCGCACGCTCTACGACTCCGTGGGATACGAGCCGGTGAGCGTGAAGATGCGCAAGACGCTCTAGATCGACAGGCCGCTGCCAGCTCGAGCGGAGTCGTCAGTTGCTTCGCTGCGCAAAATCAGCCGGCAGATCGGCAGGCGCCACCGAGATGACCTGGTCGTCGTCCTCTCCCACGAATTCGAACAGAGTGATCTTGGCGAACTCGGGAACAGTGAAGATCGGATAGGTCGGACCCTCATCGCGGTATGCGCGCATCTGCTCGAGGTGATCGTTCTGAAAGAGAACGGTCTTGCTGCCGTCGAGTTCGACCCAGTGCGGAAAGAAGATCGTGCCGTGCAGCACACGTTCGTCCGGAACGATGTTGACGACCACGGAGGTTCCCGTGGGCTCGTTCCAAGAGACCTTGAAGACGCCCTCCGTGAGCATCACGAGGTCGATGGTCTGATCCTTCACCCAGCGACCCCCCACCATTCCGCTGTGGATCCGGTAGTCCATCGTGGTGGCATTCTTCACGTACATCTCGTACTGCCAGCCATTGGCGTAGGTGTAGATCAGTCGATGGCCGACGATACCCTTCAGATTCTGCGTGGGCTCGGGCTGCTCGATGGTGGTGGCTGGATTCGTCATGAGCTGATCTTGAGACAAAACGAGTTGTGTCACCAGCGCCTGTCGGCAAGATCACAGCCCCCAGCGGGCACAACCACAGCAACGACTTTCTGCCATAACCAGCACGAATTGCTGATAGTTGTCGTAACAATAGGTTCGCGCTCTTCCGGACTCCCTAGGCTGAGAGAGTTGTCCCCTTCTCGTCGTCGAGCTCGCATGAGTTCAGTTAAGGATTTGCCGCCATGTCCAGCATCTACAACGACATCACCGAGGTCTTCGGAAACACTCCGCTGGTTCGCCTGAACCGCGTGACCGAAGGCCTGGGCGCCACCGTTCTCGCGAAGCTCGAGTTCTACAACCCCTCGGCCAGCGTCAAAGACCGCCTGGGTGTCGCGATCGTGGATGCGGCAGAGGCGTCCGGCGAGCTGCCGCCGGGCGGAACCATCGTCGAGGGCACCTCGGGCAACACGGGTATCGCCCTCGCCATGGTCGGAGCGGCCCGAGGTTACAAGGTCATCCTCACGATGCCCGAGTCCATGTCGAAAGAGCGCCGCACGCTGCTTCGCGCCTACGGTGCCGAGCTCGTTCTGACCCCCGGCCCCGAGGGCATGCGGGGAGCCGTCGAGAAGGCGGAGGAGATCGTCGCCAACACCCCCGGAGCCGTGCTGGCCAAGCAGTTCGCCAACGCCGCGAACCCGGCCATCCACCGCGCGACCACGGGGCCCGAGATCTGGAACGCCACCGACGGCGCCGTCGACATCTTCGTCGCGGGCATCGGAACCGGTGGAACCATCACCGGCGCCGGCAACTACCTCAAGGAGCAGAAGCCCGGTCTGCAGGTCGTGGCCGTCGAGCCCGCCGAGTCGCCGATCCTCAACGGAGGAGCTCCCGGCCCGCACAAGATCCAGGGCATCGGTGCCAACTTCGTGCCCGAGGTGCTCGACCGCGAGGTCTACGACGAGGTCATCGACGTGAACATCACGCAGTCGGTCTCGATGGCTCGCCGCCTGGCCGCCGAAGAGGGAATCCTCGCCGGCATCTCGTCGGGCGCCACGGTGACCGCAGCTCTCGAGCTCGCGGGCCGCCCCGAGAACGCGGGCAAGACCATCGTCGTGGTCGTCGCGAGCTACGGCGAGCGCTACCTGTCGACGGTGCTGTACGAAGACCTTCAGGACTAACCGGATGCCGCTGGCCGCGTCCGGGGCATTCGCTCGCGTTCGCGAAGACATCAGCACGGCCAGACTCCGTGATCCCGCCTCCCGCTCGCGGCTCGAGGTGCTGCTCAGCTATTCGGGGTTGCACGCCGTGTGGGGGTATCGCGTCGCTCACAGGCTCTGGATGCGCCGGCTGCGTCTGCCCGCGCGGCTCGTCTCGCAGTACGTGCGTTTTCTGACCGGCGTCGAGATCCACCCCGGTGCGGTGATCGGGCGTCGCTTCTTCATCGACCACGGCATGGGAGTCGTGATCGGCGAGACGGCCGAGATCGGCGACGATGTGATGCTCTATCACGGGGTCACGCTCGGCGGTCGGAGCACGGCGCGCGAGAAGCGGCATCCGACTCTCGGAAACGACGTGACCGTGGGAGCCGGAGCCGTGCTGCTCGGCCCGCTGGTGATCGGCGCGCACTCCGTCGTGGGAGCCCAGGCCGTGGTGGTGCACGACGCGCCGCCCTACTCGGTGATCACGGGCATCCCCGCCGTGGCACGCCCGAGGGCACACTCGGCGGAGCCGACGGCAGAGGCCTTCTACACAGACCCCGCGATCTACATCTGACGGCCCTCGTTGGTCTCGATACGCCGACTCGTTCCTCGCGCGGCTACTCGACCGGCGCACCCCCCGCGCTGGTCGAGTAGGCCGCGAAGCTGCCGTATCGAGACCCGCTAGCTCTTGTTGCCGGTGAGGGCGAGCCCGCCGCCGAGCCCGATCATGAGGACTCCGCCGGTGGAGCCGAGCCTCGACAGACGACGAGGGTTTGTGGCGAACCACGCGCGAGCCTGCCCGGCGGTCAGCGCCCAGATGCTGTCGAACGCCACGGCGAAGAGCAGGAAGACGACACCGAGTTCGGCGAGCTGAAGCGGCACCGAGCCGCTGCCGCGCGACACGAACTGGGGCAGGATCGCCACGAAGAAGACGATCGACTTCGGGTTCGAGACGCCCACGATCACGGCCTCGCCATAGACCCGCCGCAGCGTGCGCGGAGTCGCGCGGGAGTCGGCATCCGTCACCCGGTTGCGATGCCGGATGGCCTGCACGCCGAGGTAGATCAGATAGGCGGCACCCACGAACTTGATGATCGTGAACGCCACGATGCTCGAGGCAACGAGTGCGCCGATTCCGGCGGCCACCGCGGCCACCTGCAGGGCCATGCCGCTGGCGTTGCCGACGACGCTGAGCAGCCCGGCGGCACGGCCGAGCGACAGGGAGCGGCCGATGATGAAGAGCACGCTCGGTCCGGGAAGCGCGGCGAGGGCAAGCGCGGCCAGCGCGAAGGCGGCGAGATTCTCGAGGGGCACCATGAGCCGATGCTAGCGGCGTCTCGACAGCCTCGACGAACGGATTCCCGTTCCCTGAGCCCGTCGAAGAGAAGCTACAGCAGGTGCTTCTTCAGGAACGCGATCGCCTGCGTCTCGTCTTCGATTCCGCCGCCCTCGTGGCCGTTGAACGCCCACTCGGTGATCTCCTTCTCTCCGGCGTACGCGTTGAACGCGGCGTAGACCGTGGAAGCCGGGCAGGTCGCATCCATCAACGCGACCGAGAAGTGCGCCGGAGCCGTGGCGCGACGCGCGTGGTTCACGGCATCGAAGCTGCCGAGCACGTCATAGACGGATGCCGCCTGGTCGCGATGGATTCGCAGGTAGTCGACGATCTCGTGGTACGGGTACGCATCGGTGATCAGGGTGGCTCGAGCGAAGTCGCAGAGAAAGGGAACGAACGCCACGACCGCGGCGAGGTCGTCACGCAGCCCAGCCACGGCGAGCGCGAGGCCGCCGCCCTGGCTGCCGCCGGCCACAGCGATGCGGCTGCCATCGACCTGCGGCAGCTGCTTCGCCGCGTCGACGGCGCGCACCGCATCGACGAACAGTCGCCGGTAGTAGTAGTCGTCGCGGTTCTGGATGCCCTTGGTCATCACCCCGGGAATCTGCGGGCCGCCGGGGCCGGCATCCGGTGTGTCGCCGACGCTCCACCCCGCTCCTTGGCCGCGCGTATCCATGTGCAGATGCGCGAAGCCTGCCGCGACCCAGGTGAGAGACTCCTCTGGCTTACCCCGCCCGCCACCGTAGCCGACATAGGTGACGACCGTGGGCAGGGCGGTCGTGGCGCCGGCGGGCACACGCAGCCACGCCTTCACATCGGTGCCGTCGGCACCGCGGAAGGTCACGTCGAACACGTCGATGAGGCTGAGCACGCTCTCGACCCGCTCGATACGCACGTCGAGTGGAACGTCGTTCGCGGCCGCCACCGTTTTGCGCCAAAAGGCGTCGAAGTCGGCGGGCTCTCGGCTCGCGATCTCGTGGCGGCGAACGGCGTCGAGGTCGGCTTCGATCAGCATGGGACTCCTTTGTGCGGGTGACGACTGCATCGAACCTTACCGAGCAACGGCCTCCCGCCACAGCGTATGAAGCTGCTCTGCGGCCTGACGGTTCGCCGCCGCGAGCACTCCGCCGCTCGACGGAAACAGCGTGTCATCGCCGTTCTCGTCGAGGACCACGCCTCCGGCCTCGCGCACGATCAGCACGGCGGCCAGATGGTCGACGGGCCCGAAGCGGCCGATCACGGCGCCGATTCCGTGCCCGAGGGCGATGCCGGCGACGGTCAGCGTGCCCGATCCCATGATGCGCATCGTGCAATAGCGCTGCGACAGAGCCTCGAGCATCGGCAGCATGCCCGACCACGCCGCGTGCGCCGCGAGCTCGGTGCTGACCATCGCGCCGCGCAGGGGATCGGGGCCCGGGCCGATCGCGGGCGCCGACACAGCCTCGGCATCCGCCTTGTCGAGGCACAGGCGGATGCCGTTGGACCAGGCGCCGCCGCCGGCCTCGGCTTCGACGATCACACCGCGCCAGGGATCGGCGACGACGCCGACGACCGGTGCGCCGTTGATGACCAGGGCGAGCGAGAAGCTCGTCCACGGCATGCCGTTGGCGAGGTTGGCTGTGCCGTCGACGGGGTCGAGGTACCAGCACGGCCTGTCCGCTTGTGCCTCGCCGCCGAACTCCTCGCCGACGAAGCAGTGATCGGCGAACTGGGCGCCGATGACTGCGCGCACGACGCGCTCGATGGCGAGGTCGATCTCGGTGACGTGGTCGGCGGGGTTGGCCTTGGTCGACACGGAAGTGACGTGGTGCTTGCGAACGTACTCGACGGCCCAGGCAGCCAACTCGCGGGCGATGAGCCGAGCGCGAGGAATCATCTGAACGGTCGCCGCCGCGTCGTTGTCGCGAAGGCACATGAGAAGGGCGAGCCGGTTGCTCGTGATCGAGTCCACTCCGATAGACAGGAGCCACGCCATCTGCTCGGCGTCGTCCACTGTCCAGCACGAGACCCGCACGCCGAGCGAATGGATGGCCGCGACGAGTTCGCGTCCGACGAAGACGTGGGGCAGGTTCACGACGGCGGGCCGCAGCTCGGCGACGTCGAGCGCGTTGGGCGCACTCGCCTCGGCCCACGGCATCCAGATCTCGGCTGCCGCGTCGCGGCGACGGATCATTCTCATCGCCTCGATGTGGCCGCACCAGGCGACTCTGACCGTCGATCCGGATGCCGCGACGACGCGGTGTGCGGCGGCCGCGGGTTCCGGGGAGTCCATGTCGATGAGCAGGAGGGGTGCCGCGTCGTGCATCAGGTGCAGCACGTCGCTCAGCAAGGGGATGCGCAGCTCGCCCCCGCCCAGCTTCTCGACCTCGGCCAGGGTGAGGTTGGCGAGATGCTCGTCGACGCCCCACAGGCGCTGCAAGGTGGCGTCGTGCAGCAGCACGACCTCGCCGTCGCCCGTGAGCCGCACGTCGATCTCGATCGTGTCGGCTCCGGCCGCGATCGCAGAGCGGATCGCTGCGAGGGTGTTCTCGCGGTGAACCGAGGAGTCGCCGCGGTGGGCGACGACCGCCGTCACGCCTTCGCCCCTGCCAGCACGCGCGCCGTGCGGCTGCGGCCGTCGACGAGAGTGCCGTCGACGTAGTGCCGCACGTTGTTCAGCGTCACCGTTCCGTGGTCGCCCACCGCGGGAGGTGCTCCGCCGACGATCGAGCGAACCTCGGCCCCGCCCGCGTTGAGAACGAGCTCTGAGAAGTGTCCGTGGGGAAGCACCCGACGCACCTCGACGGGCGTCGCGCCGGCGCGACGCACGCCTGAAGCGGGTTCGAAGAGCACGTCTTCGGGGCGTACCGCCCAGGCCTCCGCGGGCGGTACGTCGGCCGAGGTGCCCGTCGTCGAGGTGCCGGCCACGGCATCCGGAACCGTATTCGGCACGTGGCTCAGGCTCGCGCTCTCGAACAGGGTCGGAGCGGGCAGCACGTTCATGCTGCCGATGAACGACGCCACGAACAGGGTGCGCGGATTCGCGTAGAGCTCGGTCGGGGTCGACACCTGCTCGATGCGGCCCGCGTTCATCACCGCGACGCGGTCGGAGATGGCCATCGCCTCGTCTTGGTCGTGGGTGACCATCACCGTGGTGATGCCGAGGCGCTGCTGGATGTCGCGGATCTCCTCGCGCACCTTGACCCGGAGCTTCGCGTCGAGGTTCGACAGGGGCTCGTCGAGCAGCAGCAGATCGGGGCGCTGCACGATCGCCCGGGCGAGGGCAGCGCGCTGCTGCTCACCTCCGGAGATGTGCGCCGGGCGGGAGTGGGCGTGGTGGGCGAGGTTCACGGTCTCGAGGGCCGCCATCACGCGCTGGGTGATCTCGGCACGGGGCACGCGCTTGATGCTCAGGGGAAAGGCCACGTTCTTGAAGACCGTGAGGTGCGGCCAGAGCGCGTAGTTCTGGAAGACCATGGCGCTCGGCCTCTTGTCCGGGCCCTTGTCGGTGACATCGACCCCGCCGATGCTGACCGAGCCGGTGTCGGGCTGAAGGAAGCCGGCCATCATGCGCAGCGTCGTGGTCTTGCCGCATCCGGAGGGGCCGAGCAGCGCGACGAGCTCGCCCGCGGCCACATCGAGTTCGAAGTTCTCGACGATAGTGCGGTTGCTCAGCACCTTGGTCAGGGCGGTGACTCTGAGTCCCGACGTCGCGTCGGTCTTGGTGAGTGGTGTCATGGTCGTGCCTAACGAATCTGGAAGCCCTCGGCCAGACGTCCGCCCATGATGAAGCGGCGGGCGAAGAGCAGAAGGGCGACGGAGGGAACGGAGAGCAGGATCGCGAAGACCGCGGCGACCTGCTTGGGGTAGTTCAGAACGAGCGAGTACATCTCGGTGGGCATGGTCATGTAGACGGGCGCTCCCACGAGGTAGGTGCCCTGGGCCTCGTCGAAGGCCGCGAGAAACGACATGAGGATGGCGACGAGGATGCCCGGCAGGGCGAGCGGCAGGGTCACACGCACGAAGGTGCGGATGCGCCCGGCCCCGGCATCGCGGGCCGCCTCTTCGAGCGCGCGCGGCACCGAGCTGAAGGCCGCCGCCGGAATCCACGTCATGAACACCACGGTGCCCACGAGCTGCACGATGACGACGCCGGCGATGGTGTTCATGAGGTGCAGTCCGTAGAACAGCGACGCCATCGAGACGAAGAGCCCCATCTTCGGAAACGCGTTCGTGGCGAACAAGCCGACCAGGAAGATGCGGCGGCCCGGGAACTCGAAGCGCGAGAAGGCATACGCCGCCGGCAGGCACACCACCGCCGAGACGAGCACGGTCAGCGGCGCGAAGTACAGCGAGTTGCGCACGGCGGCACCGAGCTCGGCGTCGTTGAAGACCACCGACCACCAGTCCAGGGTGAGCCCGGCGGGAAGCAGGCTCGGGTAGTCCCACGAGGTGGCGAAGGCGTGCGCCGCGAGCCACAGCAGCGGACCCAGGATGAACACGGCCACGACGACGAACAGGGCGCCCGTGACGACGCCGCGAGAGAGCATGCGTGCGCGCATCAGACCCGACCTTCTTTCTTTGCCGATCGAAAGTTCGCCCACACGTAGAAGAACGCGATTCCGGATGCGAGGACGAAGACGACGACGGCCATCACGATCGCCTGCTGCGGGTGGTTGAACGCCTGGAAGTACTTGGAGATGTCGACGCCCAGCATGCTGGGCGCGTTCGGCCCGGTGAAGTACGGGACGGTGAACGAGCCGAGCACTCCGATGGCCGTGAAGGTCGCGGCGATCACGAGCGGGATCGCGCTCAGGGGAACGAGGATCCGGGTGACGATCGCGAACGACGAGGCACCGGCATCCTTCGCGGCCTCGATCATCGCGTCGGGAATGGACTGCACCCCCGAGATGGCCATGAGCGTGGCGAACGGCAGACTCGTCCACACCGAGCCGATGACCACGGCCACGGTCGTATAGCCCCAGGTCGGCCCGGTCAGGCCGACGAGGGCGAAGACGGTGCGCACGAATCCGTCGCCCGAGTAGAAGGTCAGGATGGCCCACGACGCGATCACCACGGGGATGAAGAGAGGCACCACGGCCAGGCCGGCGAAGACGCTCGCGAGCCGTCCGCCGCGCAGCCGCAGGTTGAGGGCGATGCCGAGGGCCAAGGCCAGCACGATGACGGTCGAGACCACGGTCACGCCGACGGTCACCCCGAGGTCGCGGGTGAAGCGAGGGTCGGTGAAGACGTCGACGTAGGCCTGTGCCGTTCCCCACCAGCTGGTCGCCTCACGGGTGTTCAGTCCGATCGAGGCGATCGTGCTGTTGAGCCCGCCGGTGTGGCCGAGGCTGAAGCCGATGGCGAGAACCACGGGAACGCCCACGAAGAGTGCGAGCAGTACCACGGGCGGCAGTGCCATGGCGAGGCCGATGCCCGAGCGGCGGGCCTCAGGGGAGACCCGCCGCCGGGCACCGACCGGGGCGCGACGCCCCGATCGGATGTCGGTCACTGTCCGGGAACCTTCGCGTCCCAGAGGTTGTTCATGTCAGACGCCATCTGGCTGTAGTAGGTGGGTCGCAGCGCCGACGGGTCGGCCGAGGCGAACTTGTCTTTCAGATCGGCAGGAACGTTGTCGAGGGAGATCACCGGATAGCCCGCGATGGTCGAGGCGATGAGCGCCTGACCCTCAGAAGAGAGCACGTAGTCGGCGAGCTTCTGCGCGACGTCCTTGTGTGCGGCCGTCTTGGGAATGCCGAGGTATGAGGCGCTTCCCGTGAACGACGGGTTCGAGATCTGCGCGTACTTGATGTTCGCGGGCAGGGTGCCGGTCTTCTGGGCCGTGATGACCTGGTCGCTCCAGACAGGCGCCATCTGGATCGCGCCTGTGCCGAGCAACTCGAGCACCTGGTTGTTGCCGTTGGGGTAGACGCCCTGCTGGTACATCGACGAGCCGAGGCTCTTGAGCTCGTCGAAGCCCTTGTCCCACTCGCCCTCGAGCGACTGGTCGTAGCCCGTGGTCATGGCGGTGCGTGACGCGTCGGAGACGTACTTGTCGAGCACGGTGGTCACGAAGGCCGCACCGGAGCCGCCGGTGGAGGGCGAGTTGTAGGTGAACTGGCCGGGGTTGGCCGTGATCCACTTCAGCAGCTCGTCGAGAGTGGTCGGCGGCGTCTTCACCTTGGTGGAGTCGTAGGCGAGCAGCACGGAGGAGGCACGGTACGGGATTCCGAATCCGGCGCCGGCCTTCACCGTGGTGTCGGGCACCGTGGCGAGGTTGGGGATGTTGTCGGCCGACACGTCTTCGAGCAGACCGGCCTTGCCGGCGGCCTGGATGAAGCCCGAGTCGATGAGGTCGAATCCGGGGTCTTCCTTGGCCTGCACCGAGCTGGTGAGCTTCGCCATGGTCTGCGCGTCGTGCTCGCCGTGCAGGTCGAGGGTCGTCGTGACGGATGCGCCGGGGTTCGCCTTCTCGAAGGCGGGAATGATGGCGTCGGTCCAGAGGCTCTGCACATTGGTGTCGCCGGAGATGAAGACGGTCGCGGTGCCCGAAGCGTCGGTCACGGCGTGGTTGGTGGCGGCCACATCTGTGCTGGCGGTCGGAGCGCAGCCGGCCAGCGCGAGCGCGACCGCTGCGGCGGCGGAGAGGGTAAGAAGACAACGACGGGGCATCACGGGTGTTGGGTCCTTCGGGTCGGGTGTCGATGCGAATCGCATCGTTTCGATAGTGGGCTGCGATGGTGAACGCAACGTTGCGATTGGGGGACATCGTGCCTAACTCGCCCTGGGAGGAAGCTGCGCGTAGCTATGGTGAAAGTCATGAGATCGAGTCCGGCGCGCACCTCTGTGACCCTTGCCGACGTCGCCGCGCTCGCGAAGGTCTCGACCTCCACCGCGTCGCTGGCGTACCGTCGCACCGGCTCGATCACCGAGCGCACGAGGGCGCGCATCCTGGCCGCCGCAGCCGAGATCGGCTACGCGGGACCGAACCCGACGGCCCGCTCGTTGAAGAGCGGTCGCTCGGGCATCGTGGGCATCATCGTGGCGGGAACCGTGCGCCGGGCCTTCCAGAATCCGGTGGCGATGGCCACGATGTCGGGGCTGAGCGAGGCGCTCGATGAGCTCGACGTGGGCCAGCTGCTGCTGTCGCACCGGTCGGAGTCGGGCGATCGCTCGGCGCGACTCCTCGACGGCATGCCCGTCGACGCCGTCGTGTTCCTCACCCGAGGCGAGGAGTTCGACGGCCTCCTGCCGAGCATGCGTGCCCGCCACATCCCCATGGTCGGGGTCGAGGGTCCGCACGAAGAGGGCGTCACGCTCGTCGACATCGACGATGCGAGTGGGATGGCCGTGTTGGCCCGCCACGTGCGAGATCTCGGCCACACGCGAATCGGGGTGGTGATGCGCTCGACGCGCATCGACGCCAATGGGCCTCCCGGCCCGATCGAGCCGATCGACGCGAATCTCGAGACGATCAGCAACCGCACGATTCGCGAACGGCTGCGCGCTGTGGCATCCGTGTTCCCCGACGCCGTGCGCGTCGAGGCCGGAGGCCGAGAGCTCGACTCGGGAGAGATCGCGGCGGGGCGCCTGCTCGATCAGGCGTCGCCTCCCACGGCGATCCTGGCGCAGAACGACATGCTCGCCGTGGGGACGCTGCGGGCGGCTGCCGTGCGAGGACTCGAGGTTCCGCGTGACCTCACGGTGACGGGATTCGACGGGGCACACATTCCCCTGCTGGGTCGTCGCCTTACGACGGTGGAGCAGCCGCTGCACGAACGTGGCCTGCAGGCGGGTCGCATGGTGGGAGAGCTGTTGGCCGGGGGAGCTCCTTCGGGCATCGTGCTTCCGGTCGTGTTCCGCGAGGGCGACACGTCGGGCCCGCCGCCGCGCGCTTAGCCGGTGCGCTGATCGAGTAGGTCGCCCAGCGACCATATCGAGATCACTGAAGTGCGGAAAATGGCCGCTTGGATTCGTTCCGATGCGGCCCTTCCCCGAACCTCAGTGCATGTGGGCCAGAGCACCTGAGATGACGTCGATCGGGTCAGGCAGGGCTCTGATCTCGTCGCGGAGCGCCTCGCTCGCCGCACGGTAGCCCGGCTCGCGCAGCACCCGACGCACGGCGTCGCGCACACGATCGGGTCGGGGAGATCCGGTGCGCAGGTTGATGCCGCAGCCCGCCCACTGAATACGCGCCGCCACCTCGGGCTTCTCTTCGGTCGATCCGGCCACGACGAGGGGAACCCCGACCGCGAGTGCCCGTTGCACGCCGCCGAATCCTCCATTGGTCACGAACACATCGCAGAGTGGCAGAAGCTCGTCATAGGGCACGAACTCCGCTATCCGGGCATTGGATGGGATGTCGCCTCCCATCGCTACCGCCACATCGGCGATCGGCCGCCCACCGGTTGTCGCCACGACGAGTACGTCGTCGTTCGCCAGCGCGCGAAGTGTCGGCACGATCAGACGCCCGAGGTCGACGTTGTCGATGGTGCCTTGCGACACGTGCACGACGGGCCGCCCGGCATCCAGATCGCCCCACCACGCAGGCAGATCGGATGCGTGTGGCAGACCAGGGCGCGGCCGCAGTGGCCCGACGAAACGCACCGTGCTGGGCAGCTCGCGCCGCGGGTACTCCATGCCCTCGACGCTGAGCTGGAATAGGAGGTCGAAGGACCGGTAGGCGAAGTCGAAGAAGCTGACGCCGGTCGGCGAGACGCCGACCTCGGCGAGTGCTCCGTTCACGGCGAGCTCCACGGGGCGGAACGGACCGCGGAGCAGGAAGGCATTCAGCGCCCTGTTCCGCGCACGAGCGAGGCCGGATGCCCCTGGTTGAAGCGCGGTGCCGAACGGTGCGGCGTCGACACTGCCGAGAATGACCGGCACGGCCGAGACGCCCACGACGGGTAGCCGGTCCTTCCGCGCCCTCGCGAGGTAGGGGGCGAGCCCGGTGAACGAGGCCTCGCCGACGATCGCGTCGAATGGCTGAGAGGCGAGCAGTGACTCCACCGCACGCCACTGCGCTGGGATGACGCGAGCAAACATGCCGATCATGCCGAAGCGTACCGCCGCCAAGCCGTGAAGCTTGTCGCGGCCGGGAAGCCAGGCATCCAGATCGTCGTCGTCGTAATCGACCTCGGCGGGCAGCGGGGCAAACGAGAGGCCCGACCGTATGACGAGATCTTCATACTTGCGGCCGGTGAGAACGGTGACGTCGGCGCCCCGCTCCCCGAGTCCTCGACCCACATCCACCAGGGGCGAAAGATGACCGTAGATCGGGGGACAGCACAGAAGGTAGGCAGGCACGAGCTGATGGTAGAGACGTAACACCGGCAACAAAGCTGGGAACGCTGCCAACTCTCAGCTATCTTGCACAGCGTCCTTTCGCCGGTCCCCCGACGAGGGGCTCGTAACTGAGGACATCCGTGATCGACGGCCTGAACTCACCCGGAAGGACGCGGGGCCCGGATGAGTGCTGAGACGATTGTCCTCAGTTACGGAGCCGCCTCGACCGCGCTGCGTGGCGAACTGACCTGACGGTTGCGGCGCACTGCCGTTCGGGGTTGTCCGTCTTACGGGCGATCGGAGATCTGATATGCCATCGCTGCGAACTCGGGACGCTCGGGATCCACGATTTCTTCGAACCCAGCTCGTCGGTAGGCCCTCACTGCCGGTTCGTTGTCTGCCACGACCGCCAGGCGGACTTCGCTCAGTTCGAGAACACGAGCCCTCTCTAATGCCGCCAGGGTGAGACTGAGTCCGAGGCCTCGTCCGCGGTATCGCGGATCGATAATCACTCTTCCCAGGCGGGCGGAACGGCCTTGCGTCGTCAGGTCGAAATGTCCCCAGGCGGCTTCGTGCTCGTCGTCGTCTACCATCCAGGCGCTCAGACCCGGCCGCACGGCGAGCTGCTCGAGTTGTGCGACTGTGGGCGGCCAAACGAGGCTCGGACCGGCGAATAGGTACAGAGCGGCGGCATCGGGCACCCATTCCACGACACGCGCGTAATCGTCGGCAATCGCAGGACGGGTCACAACCATGTGAAACACATTAGTTGTGCCTCTTGCCAGTGCGCGCTGAGGGTTGGCCCTCCGGGCATTCGCGCGGCCTAAAGTCGAACAATGACGACTGAGGTTTTTCGCGCTGCCCGTGACCAGCTCGTGGCTCTGCGCGACGACTACGACACCGCCCGCCGAGAGTTCGAATGGCCGGATGTCGGCCCCCGCTTCAATTGGGCGATCGACTGGTTCGATCAGATCGCCAGGGGCAACGACACCGAAGCCCTCGTGATCGTGGAGGAAGACGGGCGCCGCACCACGCGCACCTTCGACGAGCTCGCCACCCGCTCCGACCTCCTCGGTCACTGGCTCAGCGCTTGCGGCGTCGTGAAGGGCGACACCGTGATGCTGATGCTCGGCAACCAGGTGGAACTCTGGGAGGCGATGCTCGCCATCATGAAGCTGGGCGCGGTGATCCTGCCGACGACCACGGCCATGGGTCCGGCCGACCTCATCGACCGCGTCGAGCGCGGGCGGGTGCGTCACGTGATTGTGGATGCCGCCGACGCCGCGAAGTTCGACGCCGTGCCGGGCGGGTACACGCGCATCCGGGTGGGCGAAGCGGCGGCCGCGCCAGCGGCATCCGGTTGGCTGACCTTCGCCGACGCGTTCGCCAGCGACCCGACCGACGGGCCCGCCGCGCGTGGCCCCCTGCCGCACCCCGGCAACGCATCGAGCGACGCGCTGCTTCTCTACTTCACCTCGGGCACGACGAGCAGGCCGAAGCTCGTGGAGCACAGCCACGTGTCGTACCCGGTGGGGCACCTGTCGACGATGTACTGGCTCGGGCTGCGCCCCGGCGACGTGCACCTGGCGATCAGCTCGCCGGGGTGGGCGAAGCACGCGTGGAGCTGCTTCTTCGCGCCGTGGATCGCCGAGGCCACGATCTTCGTCTACAACTACGCGCGCTTCGATGCCGTGGCTCTTCTCGATCGCATCCGCGAAGAGAAGGTGACGTCGTTCTGCGCGCCGCCCACGGTGTGGCGCATGATCATTCAGACCGATCTGAGCGTCGGCGCCGGCGACCTGCGCGAGGCGATCTCGGCGGGCGAGCCGCTGAACCCCGAGGTGATCTCGCGCGTGCGAAAGCACTGGGGGCTCACCATTCGCGATGGCTACGGCCAGACCGAGATGACCGCGGTCGTGGCCAACACCCCAGGTGCCTCGATCAAGGACGGCTCGATGGGCCGGCCGCTTCCCGGCTGCCCGATCGTGCTGGTCGACCCGATGACGGGCCTCGAGGCGAACGAGGGCGAGATCTGCGTCGACGTGCGCTCGCGGCCCGTCAACCTCATGACCGGCTACGTGGGTGACCCTACGAGGAACGCCGAAAGCGAGCATGACGGCTACTTCCATACCGGAGACGTTGCCACGCGCGACGCAGCCGGGTATCTCACCTACGTGGGCCGGACCGACGACGTGTTCAAGGCATCCGATTACAAGATCAGCCCGTTCGAGCTCGAGAGCGTGCTCATCGAGCATCCGGCCGTGGTCGAGGCCGCCATCGTGCCGGCCCCGGATGCTGTGCGGCTGGCCGTTCCGAAGGCCTACGTCGTGCTTGCGGCCGGCTTCGAGCCGACGGATGCGACGGCGAAAGAGATTCTGCGATTCGCGCGTGAGCGGCTGGCCCCGTTTCAGCGGGTGCGCCGCATCGAGTTCTTCGAGTTGCCGAAGACGATCTCGGGCAAGATCCGCCGGGTCGAGCTGCGCGAACGCGAGGAGCGGGTCGCCGAGGGGATCATCGTCGCGGTGGAGTGGCGTGACGATCAGTTTCCCGAGCTGAAGGCCGTGGGCAACGCGGGAGGGGCGGCCTCGTGAGCGACGTTCTCTTCGAGGTTCGGGGCCGGCTCGCCCACATCACGTTGAACCGCCCGCGCGCCATCAACGCACTCACCCACGACATGGTCACGGCCATCGGCGAGAACCTCACAGCGTGGGCGCTCGACGACGCGATCGCGACCGTTCTGCTCACGGGAAACGGCACTCGTGGACTCTGCGCGGGTGGCGATGTGACCCAGCTGCACAGCCGCGTTGTGGCCGACGACGTAGCGAGCGCGGTCGCCTTTCTGCGCGACGAGTACCTGGTGAACGACCAGATTGCCCGCTACCCCAAGCCGTTCATCGCGGTCATGAACGGCTTCGTGCTGGGCGGTGGCATCGGCCTCTCGGGTCACGCCTCGCATCGCGTGGTCAGCGACGACTCCGCGCTCGGCATGCCCGAGGTCAGCATCGGCCTCACCCCGGATGTCGGCGGCAGCTGGCTGCTGAGCCGTGCGCCCAGAGAGCTGGGCACCTATCTGGCCCTCACCGCGCGCACCGCGTCGGCGGCCGACGCGATCGAGCTCGGACTCGCGGATACGTTCGTGCCGGCGGATCGACTGCCCACCCTCGTCGCGTCGCTGGAGGAGCTGCCCGCCGACGAGGCCGTGGCCGCCGTGTCTGCCGAGCCGCCGATCGGCGCTCGCGCATCCGATCGGCTGACGGCCGACGCGTCGTGGATCGAGCCGGCGTTCGCGCACGACTCTGTCGACGAGATTCTGGATGCCCTGGCGGCGTCGGGTGCCTCCGCGGCGGCCGAGACTGCCGCGCTCATCAGAACCAAGTCGCCCACGGCGGTGGCCGTCACCCTGGAATCGCTTCGCCGCGCTCGCGAGCTGCCCAGCCTCGAGGCCTGCTTCAACCAGGAGCTGCGGATCATGGCGCACGCCTTGGCGCACCACGACTTCCGCGAGGGAGTGCGCGCGCAGGTCATCGACAAAGACCGCACTCCTCACTGGGCGCCGGCGAGTCTCGACGAGGTGTCGCCCTCGACCGTCGCCTCGTTCCTCGAGGCGTCGGATGCCGCGAACGACCCGTTCCCGCAGGCCGCGGTTGCCGGGTGAACGGGTATGAGCGGCCCGCGCTGCCGTTGAAGGTGTACCTCGATGAGGCGGGGACGCCGATCCCGTATGGATCGCGATGGCGTGGCATGTCACCGCCCGAGGATGCCTACTCGCGCACAGAGAATCTCGATCGATTCGAGCCGCTTCATACAGTTGCGCGTGCTCTGATCGATTGGCTGATCGTGACGTTCGACGTCACCGTGGAACGAAACGAGAGCGTCGCCGCTGATTTTGGGCGGCAGCTCCACAGTCTGGAGACAGCTGTTCGGATTACACCCCGTGACCCCCTAGCGGCTCCGCTGACCTTCGCGTTCACGTCGTTCCCCGGTGTGGTTCTTCATATGGGTGCGCTCGTCGACTCGACATTTCCCATGTGCGGCTGTGACGCGTGCGACGACGACATCGTGTGGCTTGTCGACCAACTCGAGTGGACGGTCTGGGCCGTAGTGGCGGGGGGAGCCTCCGAGCGAATCGATGCCCGCCCGGATGGCTGGTTCGAATACCGGATCGAGAACGACACTGGAATGGAGTCCGCTCGCCGCAGGCTGGCTGAGGTGCCGGGCGAGCGGGTGGAGACCGGGCGCGGCATGCTGCCCGCATCCGGCCAGTGGAGCGCGTGGCCCATTCGCGAGGTCTAGTCAGCGTCGGGGGCGGTGTCTACACTTCGGGATATGAGAGCCGATACCTTCTTTCTTCTGTCAGATGCCGCTCTTCGCAGCGTCATCGATCGAGTGCAGCCGGGCGACTTCGACAAGCCGGTTCCCGCGACGTGGTCGTCTTTCGAGAACCCCACCGTGCGCCATCTCCTCATTTCTCACGCCTACGACGAGGCCTGGGTTCCCGGGGTGTTGGCCGGAAAGTCGATCGCCGATGGCGACGAGCTGCGAGACAAAGACCTGCTCGGCGATGACCCTATCGCCTCATATGACGCCCTGAACGACGCGGCTACGGCAGCCGTTGAGGCTGGCGTCGACTTCGGCTCGACGTTCCACTTTCAGTACGGCGACTACCCGGCCGACGAAGGGCTCTCCCACCTCGCCATGTATCGCGCTACCCAGGCGTGGATGATCGCGAAGCATCTCAACATCCCATTCCACCTCTCGCCCGAACTCATCGAGGGGCTGAACGAATGGGTCCTTCCGCATGCCGACGAGTGGCGCAGCTTCGGGGTCTTCCCTCCCGCAATCGAGCCGCCGGCCGATGCCGATGACGAGGCGCGGGTGCTCTGCGCGATGGGGTTCTGGGTTCCGTAGCGCTAGTCGGGTGCTCACACCCGGCTTTCGGAGGGATCCAACCTGGAGCCGATTTTGTCTGAGGCCCCGTCGACGTTGTCAATCAGTTTTGGTTGACAACAGCATCTTTCCCCTCCACACTCATACTTATGAAGCGCTTCACCGGCGCTTTCCGCTCAAAATATGAAGCGCTTCAGGCGCATGTTTCAAGGAGGAAACAATGATCACAGCACGCGGGCATCGCCGGCGAAACCTATCCATCGTTGCTGCCGTGGGCGTGGGTGTCATCGCCCTGACTGGCTGTGCGGGCGGTGGCGGCGGCGGATCGAGCACGAAGGAATTCACGTACCTGGGGCAGACCCAGAACACGGCTATCTCGGGCACCCTCGACGTCCTGGCCAAAGACAAGTGCGCCGCAGCGGAGAAGGCAGCGCCGCTGAAGGCCGACGCGATCGATGGCACGACGTGGGATCAGCAGCTTCAGTTGCTCGCCGGCCAGGACGCCCTCTCCGACATGAGCATGGCGGGCGGAACACCCTCCCTCATGCAGGAGTTCATCGACTCCGGAAAGGTGCTCAACCTCTCGGAAACTTTCAAGAAAGAAGGTCTCGAGGGCCGCGTACTCCCGGCTGCCGAGTCGACGATCAAGGCCCTCTACGGTGGTGGCGATCTGTACGCGCTGCCGACCGAGTTCAACATCGAGGGATTCTGGTACAACAAGCAGATCCTGGCTGACAACGGCATCGAGGCTCCAGCCACGTGGGACGAGCTCGTCGATGCGGCGGCCACTCTCCAGGCGAATGACGTGCAGCCTTTCATCGCTGCAGGAAAAGACGGATGGCCCATCACGCGTCTGGTCGGTGACTACATCGCGCGCGACCTCGGCCCAGACGCGCTCAAGAAAGTGGCCGACGGAGACGCGTCCCTCACCGATCCCGAGTACGTCGCGGCCGCGGATGCCGTAGCAGAGCTGGGAACCGCTGGGTACTTCGGGGCAGCCGCGGGATCGATCGACTACAACACGGCTCTCAACCAGTTCCTCACCGGTGGAGGAGCCTTCTTCTACATGGGCAGCTGGGCGCTCGCCGCGTTTAACGATCAAGAGCAGAACAAGATCGGAGTCGACAACATCGGCTTCACTCCCTTCCCGACTGTCGAAGGCGGCAAGGGCACCATCGACCAGGTGCCAGCGAACGTCGGAATCCCGGTCATGTTCACAGAGAAGGGCTACGACGACGATGTCGCCCAGTGGCTCGATTGCGTGACAGCCAATTACGGCGATGTCGCACTGAACGAGTTCGGTCAGGTCACGGGTTTCGTGGTGAACAACCCGCCAGCCGATCAGCCCGCCCTCACCCAGGAAGTGCAGAACATCATCGCTGAGGCCCCCAGCAGCGTTCTCTGGTTCGAGGCCGCTTTCAGCCCGGAGGCGACGGCGGTCAGTCAGAAGAACGGTGGTGGGCTCGCGGCCGGCACGCTCACGGGAGAAGCGTTCATGAAGCTCGTGCAGGACGCGAACAAGTAACCCTCTCTCATTCACCCGCTGCGAGGGCGGAGTCGTCTGTGGCTCCGCTCTTGCAGCGACGAAATAAAGGCACACCCATGGAAAGACTCCTCGGCAACCCACGTGCCGTTCTCGTGCTTCTCGGTCCCGCCCTGCTCGTGTACTCCCTTGTCATGCTCGTCCCGATCGTGTGGTCTCTTGTCTACACCGTCTACGAGGGCAATGCGGTCAGCGGGTTCGAGTTCGTCGGCATCGATAACTTCGTTCGCTTCTTCAACGACCCCACGGCCCTCGAGGCGGTCGGGTTCACTCTCCGCTACGCACTCATCCTCACCGTTCTGCAGGTGGTCGTCGGCTACGCCCTCGCCCTGTTGTACGTCTTCTTCCTGAAAAAGGCTTCGTCGCTCGTGCGAACGCTGGTCTTCTTCCCTGTGATCCTCCCCACGGTCGCTGTGGCGCTGCTGTTCCGTCGGTTCTTCGAAGCGGCTCCGACAGAGGGGCCGATCAACTCGATCATGGAATTCATCGGGCTCAACACGTTCGACTGGTTCGGGCAGCCGGATGCATCGTTCTGGGTGATCCTCATGATGGACCTCTGGCGGTCTATGGGCTTCTATGCAGTCCTTCTCTACGCCGGTGTTGTCGAGATCCCCGAAGACATCATCGAGTCCGCACGCATCGACGGGGCAGCCGGCTGGCGCCTCGTCCGGCACATCATTCTTCCGCTGTCATTGCCGGTTCTTCTGTCAGCGACGATCTTCAGCATCAACGGCACTCTCAAGGTCTTCGACTCAGTGGTAGCTCTGACGAACGGAGGCCCCGGCACCTCGACGACACCGCTGACCGTCTACATGTTCCAGACCTCGTTCAGCTTCGGCCAATACGGCTACGGCAGCACAGTGGCGCTGATGCTCACGGTGATGTGCCTGCTGGTGACGATCTTCATCTTTCGCGCGTCGCGCCGTGACCTCACGAGGAACGAAAAATGACCACTCTCGCCGTAACGCCGTTCCACCGTCGTGTCCGCACTTTCGTACGACGCCTGCCGGTCTTCATCGGCGTCGCCATTCTGCTCGCCATCGTCGCCTACCCGCTGATCTGGCTACTGCTCGGCTCGTTCAAACAGCAGGATGAATTCCTCAGCGAGCCGTTCTGGTCACTGCCTCGAAGTTGGAGCCTCGATAACTACGTCGAAGCCTTCGTGGGAGGTGGCCTCGGCAAGTACATCCTCAACAGCGTGATCGCGGTCTTCCCTTCGATGTTTCTCATCTTGTTGCTGGGAACAGCTGCGGGTTTCGCCCTCGAAGTCATGGTGTGGAAAGGCCGCGGAGCCGTTCTCCTCGTCTTCCTCGCTGGTGTCATGATCCCGTTGCAGATGATCCTGTTGCCTCTGTTCACGATCTACTTCAAGCTTCATCTCACAGGGACGCTCTGGCCGCTGATCATCACCTACACGGCCACGGGTCTGCCTCTCACCGTGTTCATGATGGCGACCTTCTTCCGAGCTGTTCCGCGAGAGATCTTCGAGGCTGCCACGCTGGACGGCGCGAACATCTATCGAATTTTCTGGTCGGTCGGTATGCCGCTCGTGCGCAATGCGCTTTTCACGGTCGCGCTCGTGCAGTTCTTTTTCATCTGGAACGACCTGTTGATCGCACTCACCTTCACGAACAGCCAGGATCTGCGCACGATTCAGGCGGGCCTCCTCAACTTCACGGGTCAGTACGGAGCCGTCGACTATGGTCCGATGTTCGCGGGAATTGCGGTCAATGTCGTCGGCACGCTCGTGCTCTACCTCTTCCTCAATCAGAAGGTCATGAAGGGCCTGACAGCTGGATCGGTGAAAGGATGAGCGCCCTGGTAACCCGACTGCGGGCGGAACACCGCCGAGAGGCCCACGGCCTGGGCACGTCGACACCTCGTCTGTCGTGGTGGGTGGATTCCCCTTCGGACAGCCAACTCCTCTGGACCGAGTTCGAGAAGACCACGCTCGACGGTCGCACTCAGATGGCGCGGGTAGAAGGAGCGGAGCAGGTTCTGGTCGACTGGCCATTCGACCCCCTCGCCTCGCGGGAGATCGTCGACGTTCGAGCACGGGTTGGTCTTGCTGACGGAACGACGGGTGACTGGGGTGAAGCACTCCGCCTCGAAACCGGACTGCTGCGGCGCGAGGACTGGGCTGTCCACCTCGTCGTACCGTCGGCATCGGCCCCGCACTCCGGCCCCCGGCCGGCATGGATGCTCCGTGCCGAATTCGAGGTCGAGGTCGCGCCGGTGCGCGCCCGGCTCTACATGACGGCGCAAGGAATCTATCGGTCCGAGATCAACGGTCTCCGCGTCGGGGATGATGAGCTCGCGCCCGGATGGACAAGCTACGACCACCGTCTGCGAGCCCAGGCCTACGATGTCACCCCGCTACTGATCACCGGAGCGAATGCCATCGGCATTGAGCTTGCAGACGGGTGGTTCCGCGGAAACATCGGCTTCGACGGAGGGGTCTGGGACCTATACGGCTCTCACATCGGCATCGTTGCACAGCTCGAACTGACCGGCGACGATGGCGTGCCGCAGCTCGTCGATCTAGCCGACGCCTGGCGCGCCTCCAGAGGCCCCACTACGTCGGCAGGGCTCTACGAGGGCGAGGAGTTCGACGCGAGGTTGCACGAAGCCGGTTGGGCGCGTGCTGAATATGACGACTCGCTGTGGGTGCGTCCGGAACTGCGGGAGCTGACCAGCGTCTCCGCGCGAATCGAACATGCCGTGGCAGAACCCGTGCGGCAGGTCGACACGCTATCTCCCGTCACTGTCGAATACAGGCCGAATGGACGCATCCGGCTTGATTTCGGTCAGAACATCTCCGGACGACTATCGTTCCGGGCGGCGGGCGACGCGGGCCATGTGCTTCGCCTGCACCACGCGGAGGTCCTCGAAAACGACGAACTCGCGGTACGCACGCTTCGTCGGGCCACCTCTATCGACCGTTACACCTTCCGAGGTGAGGGTGAAGAGGTGTGGCAGCCCCGCTTCACGATCCACGGTTTCCGCTACGCGGAGCTCGACGGCTGGCCTGCCGTCACTCTCGCGCCGGAATCTGTGAAGGCGGTAGTACTGCACACGGATATGGAGCGCACCGGTTGGTTCACGGTCGACGATCCGATGCTGCAGAAACTCCACGACAACACGGTCTGGAGCATGCGCGACAACTTCGTCGATCTCCCCACGGACTGTCCGCAACGGGACGAGCGCATGGGCTGGACCGGCGACATCCAGGTGTTCGCACCTGCCGCGTCATATCTCTATCGCAGCGCGGGGGTGCTCGACAGCTGGCTTCGTGACGTCGCCGACGAACAGCACGCGGGCGGCGCGGTGCCCAACTTCGTTCCGTGGGTTCCCTGCGGATTCCCTGAGGCCTCCTCGGCTGTCTGGGGCGACGCGTCTGCCATAGTGCCCTGGGTCATGTGGGAGCAGTTGGGCGACGCCGGGATACTGTCGCAGCAATACGCGAGCATGCGGGGCTGGGTCGAGCATCTCGCGGCACGTGCCGATGAGGACGGCGTGATTCGGTCGGGCTTCGCATTGGGCGACTGGCTCGATCCGATCGCTCCGCCAGAGGACCCGGGCGCTGCGCGCACGGATAAATATCTCGTGACCACGGCGTACCTTGTGCGATCGGCCCGCATCGTCGCCGATGTTGCAGGACTCCTGGGAGACAACGAGGCCAAGAGCGCCTACACAGACCTGGCCGACCGCACCCTCTCAGCCTTCCGCCGAGAATGGGTTCTGTCTTCGGGCCCCATGACGGGTGAGTCTCCCACCTCGCTCGCTCTCAGCCTTGCCTTCGATCTCTTCGAACGTGGTGATCAGCGAGCGGAAGCCGGAACGCGCCTGGCCGACCTTGTCGCCGAGGGTGGCCATCGCATCCAGACTGGCTTCGTCGGAACACCGATCATCTGCGGTGCTCTCGCTGAGACGGGCCATGTCGAGTCCGCCTACGCGCTGCTTCAGCAGACCGAGTGCCCGTCGTGGCTGTACCCGATCACCATGGGAGCGACGACCATCTGGGAGCGCTGGGACAGCATGCTGCCTGATGGTCGCGTCAATCCGGGCGACATGACGTCGTTCAACCACTATGCGTTGGGAGCGGTCGTCGATTTCATGCATCGCACGGTCGCCGGCTTGGCTCCGATCGGACCCGGCTATCGACGCGTGCGCATCGCCCCCAAGCCGGGAGGAACCGTGCGCGCCGCCGCCACTCGATTCGACAGCCCTTACGGGCGTATCGAAGTCTCCTGGCGACTCGATGACGACCGGTTTCACCTCACCGCGACGGTTCCCTTTGGCGTGACCGCCGAGGTGGTGCTGCCCGGTGAGGCCGACGGGCGGCAGCTCGGCGCAGGCACCCACGAGCTTTCTTCACGTATCCGAATCCCCGAACTCAGAAAGATCACATGAGCGAACAGCAGAACCTCATCTACCCCGGCCGCGTATGGAACGACACTGAGGGCAACCGTATTCAGGCGCACGGGGGCTCGATCATCGTCGTCGACGGCATCTTCTACTGGTACGGCGAGAACAAGGAACGATCGACGCCGGGTAGTGGAATCTGGCACTGGGGCGTGCGCTGCTACTCCTCGACCGACCTGGTCAACTGGACCGACCGTGGGCTGATCATTCCACCGGCGCCAGATGACGATGAATCGCCGCTCTACCCGGGGGCGGGCATGGATCGGCCGCACATCATCTACAACCCGCACACTCGCAAGTACGTGTGCTGGCTCAAAGTGATGAGCAAGGGGTCTGTGCAACGATCCACCGTGCTCGTGGCAGACGATGTACTCGGTCCCTACTCGACGGTCACCCAGTGGCTCCGGCCGCTCGGCATGAGTGCCGGCGACTTCGACCTGGTCGTCGATCCTCACGACGGCAAGGCTTACTACTACTTCGAGCGAGTGCACTCGGAGATGATCGTCGCAGATCTGACCGACGACTACACGAACGTGACCGGCTACTATTCCACGCACTTCCCGCAGCCGCAGCCTCCCTACGTTCGAGAGGCCCCCGCCTACTTCGCCCGCAATCGCAAGCACTATCTGATCACCTCAGGCACCACGGGGTACTACCCGAACCCCTCGGAATCGGCGGTCGCGGCCAGCTATCACGGGCCCTATACAACTCTGGGCGATCCGCATCCCACCGACGCCTCACGCACGTCGTTCCACTCGCAGATCTCATCGATCTTCAAACATCCGGGCAAGCGAGACCTGTACATCGCGCTCGGCGACCGGTGGCTTCCTGGATACCTCGACGACGGATCCAGAGCATTCCAGGAATTCGAAAAGCACTTTGCTCCGGGCCGAGACGGCGACGAGCCCATGGAGGAGTTCGCGCATGTCGACTCGTCGATCGCCGACTATGTGTGGCTTCCGATCCGATTCGACGGAGACATTCCCGTCATCGAGTGGCACGACTCATGGAGTCCTGACGATTACGAGGATGGTTAGGCGTCGACAGGGTGCGGGATCGGTGACTGCTCGTCTTCGCGGGCGGGGGTACGGCTGCGGCCGAGGGTGCTTTCGCGAGCCGTGAGTGTGGGGTCCAGAGTGACATGCTCATGCTCGTGCGCGTCACCGTCGGTCAGTTCTTCGAGAAGCAGGCGCATTCCGACTGACCCCATCTCGCGTCCCGGCAGATCGACGGTGGAGATGGGAACGATGCTGTCGTAGGCCGAGCGGTTGTCGTCACACGCGACCAGCGCGACATCGTCGGGGAAGCGATAGGGCGAAGACGACGTCAGGACTTGCACGATGCCCAGGGCGAGCAGATCGGCAGCGGCAACGATTCCGTCTGGCAGCGTATCGGCACCGCGCTCGATGAGCAGAGAGCCGACCTGGCGACCGCCTTCTATCTGAACTTCGTCGGTTGGAATGTGCTCGAGCGTTGCCCCGGCGACCTCGGCTACGGCGTCCTTCGCCCCTTGTAGGCGATCGGCCAGGGCTCGAGACCGGGTTATCGGCCCGCCCGCGAAGATCAATCGTCGCCGACCGAGACCGAGCAGATGCTCCGCAGCCATCCGTCCCGCCGCGACGTTGTTAGTGCTCACCGCGCAGTGAGCATGTTGCTGACGGGCAGCGTCGAGAATGACCACGGGGCGCCTTATGGCGAGGTGTCGATCCGTCGGAGGGATCACACCACCCAGGGGAGCAACGAGAATTCCCGACACCTGCTCTTCATCGAAGTAGTTCAGGTAGGAGCGCTGTTTCGACATGTCGATGTCGGAGTTGCCGACGACCACGAACTTGCCGGCCTTCGATGCCGCCCCCTCGGCGCCCCTGACCATGTCTGTGAAGTAGGAGTTGTCGAGATCGGCAAGGACCACGCCTACCGTGTTGCTGACGCCGGCTGCGAGCTTGCTGGCGGTGCGGTTGCGCACGAAGCCGAGCTCGTCGATGGAAGCGATGACGCGGTCTCGGATCGACGGTGTCACTCCGTCGGGGTGGTTGAGCACATTCGAAACGGTTCCGATTGCCACGCCGGCATGGTGGGCGACATCGAGCATCGTCACGGAGCCGTTCTTGCCGCTGGCCGTCGGGGCCGATGCTGCGTTCACCACTGTATTACTCCTGCCGGGCGGGGATCTTTCTCCACACTAGCGCCGGGGCCGCCGCATCGATCAGAGTGCGATGCGACGGCCCCGGAGTCAGGCGGATCTGCTAGCTCCGGCGCGTTTGTGAAGCGCGCGACAGCCGACGCTGAACTGCCAGGCCAGCGCCCAACATCAGGAGCAGACCGGCGAGCAAGCCCGAACTGGCTACCGTGCTGCTTCCCGTTGCGGCGAGCTTGTCCGAACCGGATGCTCCGAGCTGGTTGCCGGCCGGATCGGTGCCCGGTGCGCCGTCCCCCGGCGTTCCGTCGGGGCCCGTCGACGTCGGTGCGACAGAGACCGCAACCGACGAGGACAGTTGATCATCGGCAGCGGATCGCGCCGCAACCAGCGGAACGCTACCAGTCGGTGTCGCCCAACGATCGGCCGCGGTGTCCCAATATGACAGCACGCGGTTATCGAGTTTGACGGTGACGCGCTGAGATTCGCCCGGTTCCAGATCGACCTTCGCGAATCCGGCGAGCGCCCGATCGACCGTGTCGACAGCATCCGTCGGCAGTGCTCCAGCGTAGAACTGCACCACGTCGGACCCGGCACGCTCGCCCGTGTTGGTGATCGTCACAGATGCTGTTGCGGGAGTGGCCGCGATCGAAGCCGCCGTTGACGGGCCATCGACCGGTGACGCCGGAATCAGCATCGGCGTCGTCGTCAGGTCGGAGTAGGCAAAGTTGGTGTACGACTCGCCGTATCCGAACGGGAAGAGCGGCGTCTCGTCGTTCTGCTCGTACCACTTGTACCCGACGTAGATGCCTTCGTCGTAGCTCACCTCGCTGCTGTCGCGCACAAGAGCTGGGCCCTGCTCGCTCGAGGCCGGGAAGGTCATCGGGAGACGGCCCCCTGGATCCGCATCGCCGTAGAGCACATTCGCGATGCTCTCGCCGACTGCCGCTCCCTGGTACCAGGCCTGGGTGACCGCGGCCACATCGTCGAGCCATGGCATGAGCACGGGGCCCGGAGTGTGGAGGACAACAATCGTGTTCGGATTCACCGCCGCGACCGCCTCGATCAGTGCGTTCTGGTCGCCGGGCAAAGAGAGACCAACTCGATCGACTGCTTCGCCCGTGAACTCATTTGCGAACACGACCGCCACATCCGAGTTGCGCGCGGCTTCGACAGCCGCGGGGATGAGACTGTCGGGCTGCCAGCCGAGTGTCATGCGCGGTCCGAAGAAGCCACCGCCTGCGGTCGAGTACTCCACGACGATGTCTGCGGGCACGCCCGCCTCCAGTTCGACGACCCCACCCAGCGTGTACTCCTGGGGTGCGAAGAAGAAGTCCCAGATGAAACGGGTTCCGTCGAAGACTGTCTCGCCGTTCACCGTGACCTTCGCGCTTCCGGAAAGCAGAGACGACAGCCGGAGGAGCCCGGTGGATGTCGGGGTGATCGTGCCGGAGTAGCGAGCGGACCAGGTCGAGGGAAGCCCCTCGACCGGAGCCCCGGAGAAGTCGATGTTCGACGCGGTTCCGCTTGAAATCGCAGGGCCGGAGAGGTCGGCACTGCCGAAGTACTCGGCATTGAGTCCCGCTCCGAATGCCGATGCGGGTGCCGTGGGCAGCACCACATCGCCGACGGATCCCTGAGACACCGTGACGTCATCGGCTTTGGCGGAGATCGCCTCGGCAGGAGTGACGAAATCGCCAGGGTTTACGTATGAAGACCCTTCGATGCCGGTAATCGCATCCCCTCCAGCTGGGCCGATGACAGCCACTGACGGCTCATTGCTGAGCGGGAGGACTCCGGAGTTCTTCAGGAGCACGGTCGCTTCTTCGCCGGTCTTGACGGCAGTCCCGAGATGCTCGTCGTTGGTCACGACGGAGGCCGCCTCGGCGGGCAGTGGCGTATCGAACGCGCCGGAATCGAAGAGCGCCAAGAGGATGCGGTAGACAGCATCGTCGACACGCTCGGCTGAGATGCGCCCGTCTGTGAACGGCGTGCGATCTGTCTTCGCGAACAGTGACTGGGAGTCGACGCCCGCGTTGATTCCGGAAATCCAGTCGGACCGAGGATCGAAGTCCGTAGCGACATATCCGTCGAGACCAAGATCGGTCTTCAGCGCCGTCAACATGTCGGGGTTCTCGCACGCGTAGGTACCGTTGACGCGGGGATACGCGCACATCACCGAGTCCGCGCCTCCCTCGACCACAGTCGTCTCGAACGGCGGGTAGTAGAGCTCACGAAGTGCTCGCTCTGAGACCTCGACTCCCAGGGTCTCGCGCGGTCCACTTTCCTGGGCATAGGCGGCGAAGTGCTTGATCATCGTGCTCACCCCCTCGCTCTCGACACCCGCGGCGACGGCGGCCCCCATCTTGCCGTTGACGAGAGTGTCTTCGCCGTATCCTTCGGCTGCGCGGCCGGACAGTCCGTTTCGGTCGATGTCCACAGTCGGACCGAGCACGACGTTCCAGCGCTTACCGTGCGCCTCGGCGCCGATGACGGACCCGTACTCGCCTGCGAGCTCGGTATCGAACGTGGCGCCCAGGGCGTTCGGCGCTGGGAAGGCTGTGACGCCCGTGTCGCCTCGAAGGCCTCCCGACGCATCAACTCGTCTCATCTCGGGTATGCCGAGGTAGGCCAGCGGTGCGAAGTCGGCATCGTTCGTCGCGAGGATGAGTGTCACCTTCTGGTCGGATGTCATGGCCGACAGCAGCGCGCTCGCGCGCCACTCCGGCGTCTGCGACGTGTCCCGCCATGGCTGGTCTGGGGCGGCGGCCGCCCCGGTCAACGCCGATAAGGCAAGCAGGCCGGCCCCCGAGGCGGCCACGACTCGTGCGAATCTTCGTTTTGTCATCATTCAGTTCCTCCTTGAGCTGCAATGAAGCGCTTCATAATGCGCTTCACCACCAAACCACATAGAGAGGTGACCTGGCAAGGTCGTGTTCGCTGAGCTGTTGAAGCGCTACATTTCTGCCCGGCTTGACCGCGACAGCCTCGGCAGGCTCGATTCGGGCTACGGACAGCGTTTTGGCATCGTCATGTCGATTACGCGAAGCAGCGCCACACGATCGACGACAGTGGACGCCGGTATGAGTAGCCCTTCCGATCGGTCCGGAAAGCACGCCGGGACTGAACTCAGTCGGCACTCCGGCTTCCTGCGCGCAGTCGAGTCACTGTCAGGTGCGTTGTGTGCTCGCCCGCACCACGAGCGTGGGCTCAAGCACCGAATGCGCGTGCTCGTGGCCTTCGGGATCGCGGATCTCCTCGAGAAGCAGTGCCATTGCCACGGCGCCGATCTGCTCGCCGGGCTGGGCGATGGTGGTGATAGGAACGAGACTCTCCCACGCGGCGCGGTTGTTGTCGTACCCCGTGATCGCAATGTCCTCCGGTATGCGGATGGACGGGTCGGATCCCAAGATCTGCACCAGACCCAGCGCGAGCAGGTCAGCCGCGGCGATGATTCCATCGGGACGCTCTGATGTGGGACGGGATGCGATGTCGAACCCCAGAGTGCGCCCATTCTCGGCCTGTACCTCGGGTGTGCGGATGACCTCGAGGCTTGCGTCGACCACTTCGCGCACCGCACGTTCGACACCTCGAAGACGGTCGGCGATCGGCACGGCCTGAGCAGGGTCTCCGGCAAACAGGAGTCGCCGACGGCCGATGGCGAGCAGGTGGGTCGCAGCGAGGTAACCCCCATGCTCATTGTCGACGCTCACCGTGCAGGCGCCTTCGATGGCGGCGTCATTCAGGAAGACCAGAGGCGTTCCGTTTCGACCGGTCAGCAGTGAGCTATCTGCCCCCGGCAGGGGCGCGAGAAGAATGCCCGCCATGCGCTCCTGCCGGAACAGGTCGAGGTTCGATGCCTGTTTCGACCGGCGCATGTCGGTATTGGCGAGCACCACGTTGATCGACGATTCCGCCGCAACACTTTCAGCCCCGCGGGCCATGTCGACGAAGAATGAGTTGCTGAGGTCGGCGATGACGACGCCGATGGTATTGCTCGTGCCTGCCGCGAGGGCGCGGGCAGCACGGTTAGGAACGAAGCCGAGCTCAGATATCGCGCGTTGCACTTTCTCGATAGTGGAGCGCGAGACCTTTTGAGGTCGGTTGATGACATTCGAGACCGTGCCGAGAGCGACACCGGCCCTTTTGGCGACGTCCTCCATTCGCGCTGCGGACGGCGCTGGGGGAGTTCTCTCTGAAACAGACATGATGTCGAACCATTATGCGGGAGCAGCGATATCGCGAGTTGACGTTCTGACAAAGTCGTCGGTATATTGTGAAGCGCTTCAATTACATTCCAGGTTCAAGGAGGAACCCATGTTCCACAGCACATCTCGCGCTCGTCGCACCGTATTGACGGCGGCTGCGGCTGCCGTCGTCGCCATAGGCCTCGCGGCCTGTTCGTCGGGTGGATCGGGTGCAGGCAGCTCGGCGAAAGAGTTCACCTTTCTCGCCATCAACGAAAACAGCACCATCCCCACGGTCCTGACCTCGCTCAGCGAGAACGAGTGCGCCGCCGAGAACAAGGCGCTTCCGTTGAAGATCAACAAGCAGGCGCAGGCCTCGCTCGACCAGCAGCTTCAGCTGCTGGGTGGCCAGAATGCGCTTCCGTCGGCCTTCGTGTCGCCGAACTCGCCCGACCTGCTCAAAGAGCTCGACAGTGCCGGCAAGGTGACCGACTTCACGGGCACGGACGTCGAGAAGTCGATCGTGCCGGTGGCTCTGTCCGGAGTTCACACACTGTATGACGACAAGACTCTTGTGCTGCCCACCGAGTTGAATATCGAGGGCATCTGGTACAACAAGGCGCTGCTCGAAAAAGCCGGCGTCTCCGAGCCGACCTCCTGGGAATCTCTTAAGGACTCCTTCGCCACGTTGGATTCCGCCGGTGTTCAGCCCATCTCCGCCGCAGGCAAGGGCGGCGACGGATGGGGTGTCACTCGCTGGGTGGGCGCCTACATCTACCGCACCCTCGGCCCCGACGCGCTGAAGAAGATCTCTGACGGATCTGCCAAGCTGACCGACCCGGAGTACGCCGACGCCGCGAACGTCGTTGCTGAGCTCGGTTCATCCGGTTACTTCGGTCCTTCGCCGAGTTCCATCGACTACGCCACGGCGCTGAACCAGTTCCTCACCGGCCAGGCGGCCTATTACTACATGGGCTCATGGGCAGTCTCTGCATTCAATGACCCGGAGCAGAACAAGATCGGAGCCGACAACATCGGCTTCTTGCCTTTCCCCGCAGTCAGTGGCGGCAAGGGCTCGGCAGACCAGACCCCGGCCAACGTGGGTACCGACATCGCCTTCTCGAAGTCGGCTTACGACGGCGACGAGAAGGTCAAGTCGTGGGCAAGCTGTATCGCCGCGAACTACGGTGCTGCGGCACTTCGTGAGGGTCAGATCACTGGTTTCGCAGTCAACGGTGACGTCGAGGTGCCACCTCTGACTCAGCTGGTCCAGACCGAGATCGCCGATTCCGGTGAGACGGTCCAGTGGTTCGAGGCCCTCTTCGGTCCGGCTGCCACCACGGCAAGCCAGACCAACGGCGGCCCGCTGGGGTCCGGCCAGCTTTCGGGCTCCGACTTCATGAACACCGTTCAGTCGTCGATCACTAACTGATCTCCACCTTCATCCGATCGAGCCGTGGGCGGGTCGACCCCGCCCACGGCTTTTCACATTTCTCGAGGCTGACATGAAATCCGTACTCAGCGACAAGCGCGCAATCGGGGTCCTGCTCGGGCCGGCGCTGCTCGTCTACACCCTGGTCATGCTGCTGCCAATGCTGTGGTCGCTGGGCTACACCTTCTTCACGGGAAGCGTTCTCGGCGGATTCGAGTTCGCGGGGTTCGCGAACTTCGCACGGTTCTGGAACGACCCGAATTCCGGCCCAGCCGTGCTCTTCACCATCAAATATGCGCTGGTAGTGACCGTCGGCCAGATCGTCTTCGGCTATCTCTTGGCGTTGCTCTACACCTTCTTTCTCAAACGGGCGTCGAACGTCGTGCGCACCCTGGTGTTTTTCCCGGTGGTACTGCCCACCGTGGCTGTCTCGCTGCTCTTCCAGAAGATGTTCGAGTTCGCGCCCCAGACGGGACTCGTCAACTCAGTTCTGAACGGACTCGGCATGGAGTCCGTCGACTGGCTGGGCAATCCAGGAACCGCATTCGTGGTGATCGCGATCATGGACATCTGGCGCGCCATGGGCTTCTACGGCGTGCTCCTCTATACCGGGGTGATCGACATCCCCGACGACGTCATGGAGGCGGCACGGCTAGACGGCGCCGGCACCTTCAGCCTCATACGCCGCATAGTGATCCCGCTCTCTTGGCCCGTGATCATCGCGGCCGGCATCTTCAGTATCAACGGCACGCTCAAGGTCTTCGACTCCATCTACGCACTGACAGGTGGCGGCCCGGGCTCCGCTACGACACCGCTGACTCTCTACATGTACCGCACCGCGTTCGCCGGGGGTGACTACGGGTACGGCTCAACAATCGCCCTCATGCTCACGATCATGTGCCTGCTCGTCACGGTCGCCATCTTCCGCTCCACCGCGCGCAACTCTAAGGAGTTCTCATGACGAACACCGCAACCGCGTCCCCCCGGCCGTTGCAGACCGTGCGGCGTCGGCGCAGCACAAGGTCTGTGCTCGGCAAGATCCCAGGCTGGATCGTCGTGGCAGTTCTGCTGATCGTCTTCGTGTACCCGCTCGTCTGGCTGGTGCTTGGCTCGCTGAAAACGCAAGATGAATTCCTGAACAACCCGACATGGGCTTTGCCGGAGAACTGGTTCAACTTCTCCAATTACTCCATCGCGTGGGAGTCCACGGCGCACTATCTGCTCAATTCAGTGATCGCCGTCTTCCCCTCTCTTGCGATCTGCCTCCTCATCGGAACCGCCGCCGGATTCGCGCTCGAGATCATGGTCTTCAAAGGCCGCAACACCCTGCTGCTCGTGTTCCTCGTGGGCATCATGATCCCGGGTCAGATGATCCTGCTGCCACTGTTTTCCGTGTACTTCAACCTCGGCCTCAGCTCCACGCTCTGGCCGCTCATCATCACCTATACGGCCACGGCGCTGCCCTTGACCGTGTTCATGATGGCGACGTATTTCCGCAACATCCCGCGGGAGATCTTCGAGGCCTCGACGATCGACGGTGCGAGCACGCTGAAGTCGTTCTTCTTCATCGCTTTGCCGATGATGCGAAACGCGATCTTCACCATCGCGCTGGTGCAGTTCTTCTTTCTCTGGAACGACCTGCTGATCGCGCTCACGTTCACCACTGACGACAGTCTGCGGACCGTGCAGGTGGGCTTGCTCAACTTCACGGGACAGTTCGGGGTCGTCGATTACGGGCCGACTTTCGCGGCGATCTGTATCAACGTCTTCATCATTCTGGCTCTGTACCTCGTGCTCAACCAACGCGTCATGCGCGGGCTCGCAGCCGGTGCGGTGAAGGGATGAGCCCGGCCGATATCCTTGCCCCTCGCCCCGTCAGTGTCCGGTTTGAGCATCACGCCAACGGTCGACTCGGAATCGGCGAGCCTAGACCGCGCCTGTCGTGGAACTACGCCACAGCCCCCGAGGGATTTCGGCAGTCCGGCGCGGTGATCGAAGTCACAGTCGATATCCCCGGCCGCGATTCGGAATTAACCGCGTACACGATCGACGGCGACGGGCAGATCCTCGTCGATTGGCCTGGCCGCACTCTCTCGTCTCGCGAGCGAGTGCACGTACGGGTGGCCGGTATTTCCGAGTTCGGCACGAGCGAGTGGAGTGAACGCGCGACTGTCGAGTTGGGACTGCTCGACGACGACGACTGGTCTGGTCGCTTCGTGGGTCCCGGATGGCCAGAAGACCGCGAGACCGATCGCCGCCCGGGGCGGGTTCGTGCCGAATTCACCGCACCCGATGATGTCGTGCGAGCCCGTCTCTACTTGACCGCCCACGGACTTGCTCAGGCTGAGGTCAACGGGCGCCGAGTCGGCGACGAGGAACTCACGCCCGGCTGGACCAGCTATCAGCACCGTTTGCGCTACGCGACGTTCGATCTCGATCAGCACATCACGCCTGGGCTCAACGCCATCGGAATCTGGCTGTCAGACGGATGGTGGCGCGATCGCATCGGCTTCGAAGGTGGATCACGAAACGTCTACGGGGACGATCAGTCTGTGCTTGCCCAGATCGAGCTGACCCGGGCGGACGGGCGACGTACCGTCATCGCCAGTGATGGCACGTGGACAGCCGGTTTCGGCCCGATAGTGTTTTCGAGCATCTACGACGGGGAGCACGTCGATCTTCGCGATGACGATCAGAGTTGGTCTGCGCCAGGCTGGGCCGATCCGTCATGGAGCGACGTAGTCTTGCGCGACCGTGGCTCGGCCAGGCTGGTCGCGCCCACCGGTCCGCCCGTCCGCTGCACCAGCGAACTTGCGCCCGTGAGTATCGAGACCAAGGGTTCGGGGCGCTGGATCATCGACTTCGGGCAGAATCACTCGGGTCGTTTGCGTATCACCGGCCACTCTGCCAACGGCAGCACCATCGTGCTGCGGCATGCCGAGCTTCTCGAGGACGGAGAGCTCTATACGCGCACGCTGCGTCAGGCGAAGGCGACCGACACAGTCGAGCTTCCGCCGGGCGACTTCTCATGGGAACCGCGGTTTGCCATCCACGGTTATCGATATGCCGAGATCAGCGGATGGGAAGGTGAGCTCTCGGGTGACGGCGTAGTCTCCCGGGTTCTCCACACCGACATGGAGCGGGCAGGCTGGTTCGAGAGCTCGAACACCGAGGTCAACCGACTGCACGAGAACATCCTCTGGAGCATGCGGTCGAACTTCGTGGACATACCGATGGACTGCCCACAACGTGACGAGCGGCTCGGCTGGACGGGCGACATCCAGGTGTTCGCGCCCACGGCATCCTTTCTCTACTCGGTCACCGGAATGCTCTCATCGTGGCTGGAGGACGTCGCGGTCGAGCAGACCGATCGCGGTACTGTGCCGTTCTACGTGCCGTACCTTCCGCTGGGCAGCTGGCAGGACGCGCCCGTCGACCCGGTGGCCGTGTGGGGCGATGTCGCGGTACTCACTCCCGGCGTTCTGCATGAGCGCACCGCCGACACGGAGTTGCTCCGCCGGCAGTACCCGAGCGCTAAGGCGTGGGTCGACGAGGTGCACGCTCGCGCCGGTGACGACCTGATCTGCGCGGGCACGATGCAGCTCGGAGACTGGCTCGACCCGGCGGCCCCAGCGGACGAGCCGGAACTCGCCACGACGGACCCGTACCTGGTCGCGACGGCATATTTCGCTCAGTCCGCCCGGCGGTTGGCGCTGACCGCCGAGATCATCGGTGAGTCCGAGGATGCGCAGTTCTACGGCGACCTCGCCTCTGCGGTCGCTTCGGCTTACGCAGACCGTTTCCTCAGCGCCGACGGCAGGGTGCAGGGAGACTCTCAGGCTGCCTACGCACTCACAACGGCGTTCCACCTATGGCCGACCCAGGAGTTGCAACGAGTCGGCACCGCCCGCCTCGCAGCGCTGGTCAACGAGGCGGGGGGTCGGGTGGAGACCGGATTCGCGGGCACGCCCGTCATCTCTGACGCGCTCACGCTCGGAGGGCAAGACGAGGCGGCGTACCGGCTTCTGCTCTCTGACGAATGCCCGTCGTGGCTGTACATGGTCAGGATGGGCGCCACCACTATCTGGGAACGCTGGGACAGCATGCTTCCGGACGGCACCGTCAATCCGGGCGACATGACCTCGTTCAACCATTACGCCCTCGGCTCGGTCGGCGACTGGTTACACCGTGTCGTGGGAGGGCTGTCGCCCGAATCGTCCGGCTATCGCCGCATCCGATTCGCCCCGCGACCCGGCGGTGGGCTCACCTCGGCGAGCGCGCGGCATGTGACGCCGTATGGCGAGGCGTCGATCGAATGGCGCGTGGTGGGCACCCAGCTGCACGTCGCCTGTCTCGTACCGGTAGGCACGTCGGCGGTTCTGGATATCGTGGGCCACGACACGGTGGAGCTTGCCCACGGGCAGCACGCGATCGCGTTCGCCCTGCCGGATGTCGCCTGACGCGCCATCCGATGGCAGGGTGTCCGTCGGCCCTACGGCTGCATGGTTTCTGTCACTTCGAACGCTGGGCTCTGATGGCCAGAAGAGGTCGGGAGCCCCTCGATGGCCGTCATGACCTCCCCGACGGTCGGCAGTGAACTCAGCTGCCCTCCGATTGCCCGAGCGGCCGAGCGGTATCCCGGTGTCGACAGGATGTGCCGCGCGGTGGTTCGGATCTCAGTCGGCGTTGCGGTTTCCGCGATCAACACGGCCCCCGCCCCGGCGGCCTCGATGAAATCGCCGTTGGGCACCTGATCCGCGTCGAGCGGGAGAACGACCATCGGAACGCCGGCGTGCAGCGCCCCGACGACAGAGCCGGACCCGCCATGATTCACGACGAGGTCGGCATGCTGCATGAGTTCGGCCTGGGGAACGTACTGCTCGACACGTATCCTGCTCGGCCCATGCCGCTCGCCGGGTTCGATCGTGCCCGGGTCGACCCAGGGGCCCGTGGTGACCAGAATTCGAGCGGGCAGCTCGGCGACCGCCTGGAGAAGGCGACTGAACAGGTCGCCGGAACTCGTGTTGAACTCGGTGCCGAGGGTGACGTAGATGCGAAGGGTCTCGTCGCCGTCACGAAACCACTCGGCCGCGGGATGCGGTGTCGTGGTCTCGAGGGGCGTGGGTCGCAGTCGCATGACGGGGCCTTGGAAGTCGGTGTCGGGGCGCATCGAGGCGGTGGCAGGCACCACGGTCAGCGCTCCATCCAGCATGGCCAGATGCGGGTCGGGTGCGAGCCCCGCCGCGAAGCGAAGCTGCTGGATCGGTACTCGGATGGAGTCTTTCCACGAGTTGCTCGCGGTGGCGAAAGCAGTCACCACGACGCACGGCACCCCGGCCTCCTCTGCGGCCGTCATCGCTCCGAAGTCGAATTCGCTGCACACGAGGATGTCGGCGGCCCAGTCGGTCAGGAGCTGGTGCACGTCGATCAGAGCGCCGTACGCGGCCGTACCCAGAAACACCTCTTCCACTTTCTGCAGCACGCGCTTCGAATCGAACGACCGCATCGCGCCGGTGCCGTCGGTGCTCGATGGCAGCTGGATGTCTCGGGGGCAGAGTCGGGTGAACCCCGTCTGCTCGAGAACGGGTTCTCGAGCGCCGATCAGGGCGGTGCGATGTCCGGCCGCTTCGGCCTGTCGCGCGATCGGCAGCAGGGGAGCGAGGTGACCCCTGCCGCGGGGAAACGAGAAAACGATGTGCAGGGGCCGACCCGGGGATGTCGTCATCGCCTGCGCTCCAATCTGGCCGCGGATGTCGAAAGCGCGCGCATTCGATTTTCATCAGACGATCGTCTGTCTAATCGCCTAGCACCATCATGTCGTGTCCCGCGGAATCTGTCGATTCGACAGCTGACGACCTCACGGAGACACGGTGACGTGCTGGTTCCCTACTCCGAACGGCGAACGGCGCGGTTGAGAGCGCTCAGAAGATATGAGGCTCGAATGGCGATCGCGTACTTCTTCTCATCCGGGATAGATCGCGGGTCTGTGAGCGCCGCGGCCACGTCACGTGCGTCGAGGCCGGCAAGTGCGGCGATGTTCTGAGGCGTGAGTCGGAGTTCGATCGTGAGGGCCTCGAGAATCCCCGTGAGTCGATCGTCGTCGGGGATCGTCATCCCCTCGGTCAGTTGTGCCGCGAGAATCGACAGTCGCGCGCTCTCTTCGTCGGAGAACGCCAGCGGAGTCGTCGTGAGCCCGATCTCCGACTGGCCGACCGAGAGGAAAGCTCGAAGCGCATCCAGGGTCATTCCGGTGAGGGAGTGAAGAGAGCGGTCGGTAATGGCCCCTTCTGCGAGGAGTCGCCTCAACCCTGCTGGCGCATCAAAAGCCTCGGCTGCCATGGTGGTCCTCCCGGGTCGCTAGGAGTGTACGTCGCCAGATCGAGAAGTTATGCGAACGCGTTCACGCCCGTGAGCTCGGCCGACAACGCCCACAGCTTGGCAGCGGCGTCGGGATCGATCGCATGCGCATCCACCCCGGCGAAGCGGGCCGTCGGGCTGCCCGCGACGGTGGGCTCCGCGATATCGCAGTCCTCGCAGTACACGCCGCCCATTCCCACAAGCTGCGGTGACGTGGCCGCCCACGTCGAGGTGGCCGCGCCCTGCGCCGGCGTCTTGAAGCGCTCGTTCACGGTGCCGTCCTCCGTGATCCACCCCGAGGCGATCATCTCCTCGCGAGGCAGGTGGCGCTGCAGCTCAGTCATGATGCCGCCCGGGTGCGCCGCGAACGCTCGGACGCCGTGCGACTGACCCAGCGCATCCAGCTGAACGGCGAACAGGCTGTCGGCCGTCTTCGCTTGGCCGTAGGCCTGCCACTTGTCGTAGCCCGAGGTGAACTGCGGGTCGTCGAAACGCATGGAGCTGAGCTTGTGCCCGGTCGACGACAGGGCCACCACGCGGGCGCCTCCGTCAGCGACGAGCGCGGGCCACAGCAGGTTCGTGAGCACATAGTGGCCGAGGTGGTTGGTCGCGAACTGCGACTCCCAGCCGTCGCCGACGCGCGCCTCGGGCGACGCCATGATCGCCGCGTTGTTGATAAGGATGTCGAGGCTTCGCCCCGATGCCACGAAGCGCTCCGCGAAGGCGCGCACGCTCGCAAGATCCGAGAGATCGAGCGTGTCGACCTCGACCTCGGAGAGGCCGCGCGCATCCAGGGCCTGCCGCGCCACATCGGGGCGGCGAGCCGGCACGACGACGTGTGCACCGGCATCCGACAGCGCAGCGACCGTCTCGATGCCGAGCCCGGAGTACCCGCCCGTGACGATGGCCGTCTTGCCCGCCAGATCGATGCCCTCCAGCACGTCGCTCGCCGTGGAATGGTCGGTGAATCCGGAGGGAAGCGCGTGCTGGGGTGTGGTTGTCATTGATCAAGCGTACGTCTGGATCACATATGCGCGCCCTCAGAGGGCGGCCGCGGATCGAACATCGCGAGGGCGGCTCCGACCGAGTCGTGAGTGAAGCGGAACCCGCTCTTCATGAGCTGATCGGGGAGCATTCGTTGGCTGCTCAACAGCAGTTCGTCTGCTGCGTCGCGCAGGGGGAGACGCAGTAGCCACGTGGGCAAGGCGAAGAGATGTGGGCGGCGCAGCACGCGAGCGAGCCCACGGGTTATCTGCTCACTCGTGGCGGGTGTCGGGCCGACGAGGTTCACGGCGCCATGGACGTCTTCCGAAGCCAGATGCTGGATAGCGCGCACCTCGTCGACGAGCGAGATCCACGGCCACCACTGCTGGCCCGAGCCGAGTCTCGAGCCGAGGCCTGCGAGGGTGAGAGGAACGAGGGGTGCCGCGGCTCCGCCTCCCTTGGCGAGAACGATTCCCGTGCGCAGGAGCACAGTGCGAGTGAACGCGGCCGCTCGCTGGGCTTCGGCCTCCCATCGAGCCGTGACATCTGCGAGGAATCCCGTTCCTCGCACAGCGTTTTCACTGAGCGCGTCGTCGCCACGGTCACCGTAGAAGCCCGATGCGGAGGCGTTCAGGAAAGCCGACGGCGGTGTGGGTGAGGCCGTGATCGCGTCCACGAGCGTGGCTGTCGCATCCAGACGTGATTCGAGGATCCGAGTCCTCCTCCCTGCCGTCCAGGGCAGTTGAGAGATGCTGGAGCCTGCCAGGTTGATCACCACATCGATACCGTCGAGAGCGCCGGGAGCCAGCTGACGGCGCTCCGGCTGCCACTGCGTCTCCACCGGTGAGATCGGTTCGCGGCGAACGAGCCGGCGCACGTCGTGCCCGTCGGACGCGAGCGCCGCAGTGAGCGCCGTGCCGATGAAGCCCGAGGCTCCCGCGAGCAGAATGGTTCTCGATTCATTCATGACAGTTCTCGTCTCTCTAGTCCAATATTGGACTACTTGCCGATACGCTACTCTTTTGTTCAGGATTGGACAAGATGGGGAGAAATGACTGAGAACTGGCTGACCCCTGCTGAGGCCGGGCTGTGGCGCCAGTGGGTCGATGTGCAGTGGAAGCTCGAGCGGCGTCTTGGCGAGCAGTTGCGTCCGTTCGGGTTGACGCACGGTGAGTACGCCATCCTGAGCATTCTCGAGGCGAACGGACCAACCGGTTGCCGCATGACCCGGCTCGGCGAACTCACGCAGAATCCCAAGACGAGGCTCACGCAACAGGTGCGCAGACTCGAGCAAGCGCATCTGGTCTCGCGCGCAGCCGTCGAAGAGGACGCGCGGGGCGTTCGTGTCGTGCTCACAGATGAGGGCCGACGTGTGCTGGCCGCCGCAGCGCCGGGTCACTCTCACGTCGTGAGAGAACTCGTCGTCGGGCACATCGGTGAGGAGGATGCTCGTGTGTTTGCGCGTGTGCTGCGCGACATCGAAAATCGACTCGATGCACAAGGACAGGCGGCCGGTAGCTAGATTCGGGGGATGCACCTCTTCTTCCGAACGGTCTGGTACCAGTGGCGCGCCCGGTCGAGGCGTCGCGTGGGAACGTTCGACGTGGCATCCACGCCCTTCCGCGTACTGCCCTCCGACCTCGACGTCTTCAGGCACATGAACAACGGGGTCTACCTGTCGATCCTCGACCTCGGACGGCTCGACATGCTCGTGCGCAGCGGCATCTGGTCGATCGTCAACAAGCGTGGCTGGTACCCCGTCGTCGTCGCCGAGACGATCAGCTTTCGCAAGTCGCTCACTCTCTGGCAGCGCTTCGACGTGGAGTCTCGCGTGCTCGGCTTCGACGAGAAGGCCGTCTACGTCGAGCAGCGCTTCACGGTCGACGGCGAGATCTACGCGCACGCGTTCATCCGCGGGCGCTTTCTGAAGCGCAGTGGCGGCATCGTGCCGATGCCCGAGCTTCTGGATGCCGTGGGCCCGATTCCCGAGACCGTCACGGTTCCCGAGTGGCTGCATGAGTGGGGCCAGACCACGGCGCTGCCCGCGACGAAGGCTCCCGCGCCCTCCGAGTGGTGACGCTTGCACCAGCAGGTACCGCTGCGGACAAGAGGTAGTGGCACACCTGTACCGACTGTCCGCAAGGGGGACAGCCGCGAGGAAGCGTCTCGCCACTATTCTGGGTGGCACATCGCATGAGCTTCGCCAGGGAGAACGGGGAGAACTATGAGCACGATTCCAGGAATCGATCCGTTTGTGCCGCCGAGCGGCACCGGCTGCGTCGAGTGTCTCGAGACCGACGATCAGTGGTGGTTCCATCTGCGCCGCTGCGCCCAGTGCGGGCACGTCGGCTGCTGCGACAGCTCGCCGAACCAGCACGCGTCGAAGCACGGAGCCTCGACGGGGCATCCGATCATCCAGAGCTTCGAGCCCGGTGAGGACTGGGTGTGGAGCTTCGAGACCGAGCAGTACTACGACGGAGCGCCGCAGCTTGCAGCACCCGACAGCCACCCGGCCAATCAGCCCGTTCCTGGGCCCGCGGGGCGCGTGCCCGCCAACTGGCAGGAATTGTTGAACCAGTAGAACGGTTCATGATCTCGATACGGCCGCGGGCGGCCTACTCGATCAACGCGTAGGGGGGGCACATGCAGGACTCGGTTGTCGCGATCATCTGGATCGTGTCCTTCGTTGTCGTCACCGTCGCGGTCAGCGGGCTGACGAGGCGCATCGGCTGGTCGGCTCCCGTGTCGCTCGTGCTGGTCGGGGCGGTGGCCTCGTTCATCCCCGGCGTGCCGCATCTCGAGATCGAACCCGATCTGATCCTCTACGGACTGCTGCCCCCGCTGCTCTTCGCGGCGGCCATCCGCACGTCGTTCGTCGACGTGCGCGCCCGGCGCGACGGCATCCTGCTTCTGTCGGTCGGCCTCGTGGCCTTCACCGTGGTGGTCGTGGGCTTCGCCGCGTGGCTCGTCATTCCGGCGATCACGCTGGCCGCCGCATTCGCGTTCGGCGCGGTCGTCGCTCCGACGGATGCCGTGGCCGTGACGGCCGTGGCCGGTCGCCTCGGTCTGCCCCGACGACTCGTGACCGTGCTCGAGGGCGAGAGTCTGCTGAACGACGCCACCGCCCTGGTCGCCCTCAACGCGGCCATCCTCGCGATGGTCAGCATCATCAATCCGTGGATGGTCGCGGCCGATTTCGTGATCGCCGTGGTCGTCGGGGTTGCGGTGGGCCTGGGCGTCGGGTGGGTGCTCTCGAAGATCCGGCAGCAGCTGCGTGCCCCCGTGCTCGACACCAGCCTGTCGCTGGTCACGCCCTATCTCGCGTTCATTCCCGCGCAGCTGTTCCACGGCTCGGGCGTTCTGGCGGTCGTCGTCGCGGGCCTCTTCCTCGGGTACCGATCCCCGATCATCCAGACCGCCGAAGCCCGCATCGCCGAGTCGATCAACTGGCGCACGATCCAGTTCCTGCTCGAGAACGCCGTCTTCCTTCTTATGGGCCTCGCACTCGCCGAGATCTTCGACGGCGTCGTCGACTCGGGCCCGGGCCTCTGGACGACCGTCGGCATCTCAGCGGTTATTCTGCTCGCGCTCGTCGTCTCGCGGGTGGTCTGGATGCTCATCACCACGTCGGTCTATCGCTTCGGCCCCCAATGGTTGCGGGGCCGCGGATGGAGCTGGCGCACCGGGATCGCGGTCTCGTTCGCCGGCATCCGGGGAGTGGTGACGTTGGCGGCCGCGTTCCTGCTGCCCGAGGAGACGCCGAACAGGGAGTTCTTGCAGTTCTTGGCGTTCGTCGTGGTCGCGGGAACGCTGGTCGAGGGGCTGGCGCTGCCCTGGATTATTCGAAAGCTCCGTCTGCCCCCGCCCGATGTGGATCAGGAGCGCGGTGAGACGCAGCGGCTGATGGCCGAGGCGCAGACCGCGGGCCTCGATCTGCTCGAGCAGCAGGAACTCGACGGGGTCGAGCCCGGCGTGGTCGAGCGGCTGCGCACGAACGCTCGATTCCTCGCCGAAGCTCTCGAGAATCCTCCCGAGGCCGACCACGAGACCCGCCCCGCGTCGTACAACAGACTGCGCCGCATGATGGTGCAGGCCGAGCGGCAGGCTGTGCTCGACGCCCGATCCGAGGGCCGCTATCAGGAGCGCGCGGTCAAGACGACTCTCGCGTTCATCGACGCGGAGGAGTCCGCGCTCGACATGCACAAGCCGCCGAAGCCGGGCGAAAACCTCACCTGATGTCCGCTGGCTCAGCCGCGCAACAGCTCGGAGCGGGCGGCAGCGGCGCCGTGCACCTCGAGAGCCCAGTCTGGGCGCGCGAACTGTTCGCGGTCGAGGCGCAGCTTCTGCATCGTGTTGGGCTCGCCGGGCCGGGGTTCAACGACGGTCTGCCCGTCTTCTCTATAGCCCAGCCGACGCGAGACGCCGAGAGACGCTTCGTTCCAGGTGGCCGCGCTCGACTCGGCGACCTCGACGTCGAGATGCTCGAATGCGAAGAGCAGGATGGCAGCGCGCATCTCTTTGCCGAACCCCTGGCCCTGCGCCGGCCTGGTCAGCCACGACCCCGACGAGACGGTCTGCGTGCGCGCGAGGTTCTCAGCGCGCAGATCCTGCATTCCGATCACGCGGCCCTCGTGCAGAACCACGAAGTCGAGGGTCCAGGTGCCGGGCTGCACGGTGGTGCGCAGGTGCCAGTGGTACTTCGCGAAGTCGCGGGTGAGCTGCTCGGGCTCTGCGTCAGTCCACGGCGCATCGAACGGCATGCGCTCGGGCGGGTGGATGCCGGCGAGTACGGCCTCGATGGTCGCGGGCAGATCGTCGTCGCGCATCAGACGCAGCTCGAGCCGAGGCGACCTCAGGCGCAGCGCGAAGAGGGGCCACACATCGTCGAGGGTTTCCATGCTGCCCCAGAGTACCCGGGGATTCTCAGGCGTCGGCGCGGTGGCGGCGGACGCGCCGGATGACGAGCCAGGCGACGACTCCGGCGATTGCGGCGTAGACGGCGTAGTTGAGGTAGTCGCTGTACTTCTCGATGATCTCGTACTGGGTTCCGAGTGCCGCTCCGAGTCCGATCAGCAGCCCGTTCCAGATGGCGCTTCCCGCGATGGTGAAGATGCTGAAGGTCACGAGGTGCATGCGCTCTGCGCCCGCCGGCAGCGAGATGAGGCTACGGACGCCGGGAATGAACCTGCCGAAGAACACCGCTGACTTGCCGTGCCGCGAGAACCACGAGGCGGCTTTCTCGAAGTCGCGCTTGTCGACCAGGGGCAGCTTCGACAGCCACTCGATCGCCCGATCCATTCCGAGCTTGGCGCCGAGCCAGTAGAGGATGAGCGATCCCGCGTAGGCGCCGAGGGTGCTTGTGATGACCACGAGCACGAGGTTGAGCTCGCCTCGCTCCGACAGAAATCCCGCGAGCGGCAGGATGACCTCGCTCGGAATCGGGGGGAAGACCGTCTCGAGGAGGGTGAAAAGCCCCACTCCCCACTCGCCGATAGCCTCCATGAGGGTGAGTGCGAAGCCGGCGAGCCCGCCGAGCTCGGTGGGGTTGCCTGCTGTACGAATCATCTCTTCAAGGGTGGCATGCCGCCGAAAGTCCTTCCTCCCAAGGGCCTGGGAACCCTCGACACTGTCAGCTCGAGATCATCGCGATGCGCACGGTGACGTGCGCGGCCGACAGCCTGCCCTCGAGCACGTCGACGATGCGATCGTGGGCGGCACGCCCTGTCTCGTGCGCCGGGCCGCTCTCGTCCACACCGATCACGGCGACGACGCTGGTGCCTTCTTTCCCTGTCTCGACGGTGACGAGCGGCGCGACGGCGACAGGCAGCACGGCCGCACCGACCTCGCTCACGACGACCGAGCTGAGTGGCGCGCTCGCGTAGACCTCGGTGACGCCGTCGACGGCGCGGAGAGCCTTCTCAATCTCGTCTGCGATCGAACTCGCGGGGAAATCGGTCATGCGGATCCTCTGCAGCAGTCACGGGGCAGAAGCCCTCGGCCGTTCGGCATGCAGCTTTTTCTCAGCATTTCGGCACGATCGGGCGTGACGAATCACCATCGGCATGCGTCTTAGAGGTAAGAGTCCCACACGGGGATTTCTTCACCGAAGTCTTGACATCGGCGGACGGCCTCGTTTCGAGACCGCTCTCGATGATCGAGCGAAGACAGAAAGACAGGAACGAACAATGAGCGCAGCCGACAAGATCCAGAACGCCGCCGAAGACCTCAAGGGCAAGGCCAAAGAGGCGCTCGGAAACATCACCAACGACGACAACATGGTCGCCGAGGGCAAGGCCGAGCAGGTCAAGGCCGACGCCAAGAAGGCCGGCGAGAACGTGAAAGACGCGTTCAAGCACTAAGCGCCCTCTGTCGACCCCGGCCCACGAGACCGGGGTCGGCCCGCGTCGCGGCATCCGTCGCACTCGACACAACATGTGAAAGGCCACAGACACAGAACGTGAATACATCCATCCACTCGCAGGGTCAGCTCTGATGGGCAAGCTCATCTACGGCAACACGGGCGCAGAAATGGTGCTCGACGATCGACCGCTCAACCACGTTCGCGTGGTCGTGCTCGCGAAGCTCCGCCGCGGCGAGAGCTTCGCTCTCTCGTGGGAGAACGATCGAGGCCACCACATGATGTGGCTGCACCCCTCGATTCCCCTCTACTTCACTTTTTCCGGCAAGCGGCATCCCTCGCTCAACCGAGCGTGGATCGATGCGCTGATGCGCACCGCGAACTCGGCCAACGGGCTCGAGATCGTGGCAGAGCCCGCCGAATCCGAACGATGAGACACCGCCCGCGCAGCGTCTGGTTCGCCCTCGGCACGGGCGTGATCGTCACGGTCATCGTCGCGACTGTCGTGCTCGTACCCGTCATCGGGCTCGTTGCCTCCGCCGCGGCGGCAGCTCCGTTCGTCGACTTTCCGGTCGGCGGCATGATCGCGACCGTCGTCGGCGGCTACGCGCTGGCAGCCGGATTCCTGGCGCTGATTCTGCGCATCCGTCGTGGTGCGCTCGCCTGGATCTGCTCCGTCGCCGCTGTCATCGCGGCCCTGATCGTCTCGATCTATCCCTTGGGCGCCAGCGCCGTCGCCGCGGCAGACCAAGCTGGCGAGGCCATCCCGACCGTTGTCGAATGGGTCGGCCAGCTGCAGCAGTTGCTGCCCTGAGAACAGCCGCACGAAAAAAGTTTCACGATCCGCGTGACGAATCCCTCGCTAGCAACGACCTATCCATGAAGCACGACAAAAGCCCGGAAGATCCGGGCATCAGAACCCGAAGGAGATCATCATGGCCAGCACCACTCCCGCCACCCCCGCCTCTGTCGCTCCCGCTGGAGTCACGACCGAGTCGAGCACTCTCGGTAAGACGGTCATCAACGACTCCGTCATCGCCAAGGTCGCGGGCATCGCCGCTCGCGAGTCACGCGGTGTCTTCGCCCTCGGCGGTGGAGCGGCTCGCGCGTTCGGCGCCATCCGCGAGGCCGTTGCCGGTGAGGACAAGAGCCAGGGAATCAACGTCGAGGTCGGCGAGACCCAGGTCGCCGTCGATGTGACCATCGTGGCCGAGTACCCGGCGCCCCTGCAGGATGTGTCAGACGGTGTTCGCGCCAACGTCATTCAGGCCGTCGAGTCGATCGTGGGCATGGAGGTCACCGAGGTCAACGTGACCGTCAACGACGTGCACCTTCCTTCGGAGGACAACTCCGACGAGGCTGAGGCGCGAGTCCAGTGACCCCCTCGACAACCCGCACGGGTATTCTGATCGGCGCGGTCCTCGCGCTCACCGGCGTCGCCTTCGGCTTCTGGGCATTCCTCTTCGTCGCGGTGGCCATGGCCATCGGAGCACTCGTCGGCCGCGTCGTCGACGGCAAGCTCGACGTGTCGGGCCTGGTCGACGCCTTCCGCGGAAAGCGATCCTCGTCATGACCTCCGCCGCGACGACTCCGGCCGGCGCGGCACAGCGCGGTCGCACCCGCATCACGTCGAAAGCTCTGAATCGTGTCGTGTCCGCCGTCACAGCGGACGCGCTCGGAGTCGACGCGAATCGCGTCGGCGTCGACCTCGCCGACCGCGACGGTCTTCTCGCCCTCACAGTGACGACGCCCATCCGAGTTGTATCGCTCGACCGGATCCAGTCCGACAGCTCGGTCGTGAACCGCTCCGGCGGCTCGATCCTCGACCGCGCCGCACGCGCCCAGGGTGACATCCGAGAGCGGGTGACGACCCTCACCGGCTCGCAGATCGCGCAGGTGATCGTGAAGGTCTCCGGCGTCTGGATCCAGCCAGAAGAGAGAGTGAAATGAGTTCCAGCACCAAGGCTCTCTATGCCCGCATCGGGCGGCGCGAGACCCACTCCTCGCGTTCGATGCTCGCCATCGTTCTCGCGATCATCCTCATCGTGGTCTTCGCCTGGGTGGGAACCGAGGTCGTGATCGCGTTGCTCGGGCTGCCCGCGCTGCTCGTCGCGCCATCCGACATGTTCGCCTCGGCCGTCGGCCTTGCCGAACAGCCCGCGGCGCTCGTGGCCATCGCCGGAATCGTGACGGCCGTGATCGGGCTCGTCCTGATCGTCCTGTCGCTCTCGCCGGGGCGCCGCGCTCGCCACCTCATCGACACCGAGCGGGCGGTGACCGTCGTCGACAACGAGGTGATCGCATCCGCCCTGGCCCGCCACGCGTCGTACGCCGGCAACGTCGACCCCGACAACGCAACCGTGTCTGTCTCGCACCGACTGGGTGTCGTCGACCTCACCCCGACCTCCGGTATTCCCGCAGATCGCGACGCCGTCACTCGCGCGGTGAGCGATCAGCTCGACTCCTACGGGCTCCGGCCCACCGTACGTGCCCGCGTGCGCATCGCTGAGAAAGGCAAGGTCGGAGCATGACCAGCAGCAATCGTTTCGCTAACAGGCTCCTCGTCTTCGTATGCGGCCTCGTGCTGCTCGTCGTGGGCGGCGCGGCTGCTGCCGCTGTGCTCGTGCCGGGCATCCGGGATGGCTGGAAAGACGCCGGTACGCAGGTCACTGACCAGGTCGATTCGGCGCTGGAACAGACACGGCTCGTGGGCCTCGAGGTCAGCTGGATACTCATCGCCGTCGTCGCGCTGCTCGTCATCGCGATCGTCATCCTCATCGTGTTCATCGCCCGCCACGGGCACGGGCACACGTCGAGGGCCGTCACCGATTCGAGTGGCGAACACGGCACCACGGTCGTCGAGTCCTCGGTGGCCGAGCAGGCCCTGCAGGATGCGCTCGACGACCACTCCGAGTTCGTCGCGTCGCACGTCTCGACCTACGCGGTCCGCCGCACTCCCGTGCTGAAGGTGTCGGTCACCTGCCGCCGTGGAGTGTCCCCGAAAGACGCCGCAGCCATCGTCGAGTCGAAACTGCTCGCACTCGACGGGCTGCTGGGGCGCGAACTGCCCGCGCTGATCCAGGTCAGTGGCGGATTCCGAGCCCGGGTCGGCAAGACGACCCGCCTTCAGTAGAAACCTCTAGAAAGAAGAAGCACATGCCGAAACCCATCGTGTGGCTCGTCGTCATCGCCGTCGGAACGACCGCGTATGTCGTCGGAGCCAAAGCCGGACACGGACGCTACGCCGAGATCAGCGATACGGCGAAAGCCTTCTGGAACGATCCCGCCGTGAAGAAGGCCCGTGCACGCGCACAGAAGAAGACGCAGAAAGCGGCCAAGAAGGCCGTGAAGAAGATCGCCAACTAGAGGCCGCAGCGCGTCAGGCCTCGCCGTCGACGTAGACCCACTCGCCCGCCACTCGCGAGAAGCGGCTGACCTCGTGCTGCACGCCCGATGATCGGCCTTCCGGCGCATCCACCCGGTACTTCGCGCGGAACTCGACGACCCCCTCGCCGTCTCGCTCCGAGCCGCGCTCCGTGCGCACGATCTCGAGCCAGAGCCAACGCGTGTCGGGGTCGATCTCGATCGACGCGGGCCGGGTATCCGGATGCCACGACCGCAGCAGGTAGGCCGGGTCGCCCACCGCGAAGGCCGAGAAGCGCGACCGCATCAGTCGCTCGGCCGTCGGGGCGCTCGCGGCTCCGCTATGCAGAGGGCCGCAGCACTCGCCATAGCTCAGGCCGGAGCCGCAGGGGCAGCGCGTGACGGGATCCACGCATCCAGTATGAGTGAGGCCGAACGCGTCAGTGGAACTGCGGGATGATCAGGTACAGGCCGTACAGCACCGCAGCCACGCACACCGCGAGGCAGGCGAACGCGCCGACCGTCGCGCCGAGGGGTCGTGTGCCCCGGGCCGTCGACACGATCGAGCCGTCGGCTCCGGTGTCGTCGTCTGATCCGACCGCGAGCAGGCGCAGCCCGAGAGCGTAGAACGAGACGATCACGACGGCTGCGGCGAACGCCACGGCGAACACGATGCCGAAGGCGGCCCAGTCGACTCCGAGGAACTTGTCCGATGTCATGGGTCAGGCCTTTCCGGTCGTTACGGGTGCTGATTCGCGCGAGGCTGAGTAGTCTTCGTCGACGTCGTTCACGTTGTCGTGGGTCACGGGGTGGCGGCGGGCGAGGAACACGAACCCCAGGCCTCCGGCAAGTGCGAGGACCGCGACGATGATGAGGCCGACCGTGCTGGTGCTCGCGATCCAGGCGGCGAGGCCGCCGACGAGCGCCGCCGCCGGAAGGGTGAAGAGCCAGGCCATGGCGATGCGGCCGACGACTCCCCAGTGCACGGTGGCGAGCTTCTTGCCGAGCCCCGAGCCGACGACAGCGCCCGAGGTGACCTGCGTGGTCGAGAGGGCGAAGCCGAGGTGTGACGAGATGAGGATGGTCGCGGCCGAGCTGGTCTCCGCAGCGAAACCCTGGGCGGGCTGCACATCGGTGATGCGCTTGCCGACCGTGCGCATGATGCGCCATCCGCCGAGGTAGGTGCCCAGCGCGATGGCCAGGCCGCAGGATGCGACGACCCAGAACTGCGGGCCCGTTCCGGCCCCCTGGTAGCCGGCCGCGATGAGCGTGAGCGTGATGACGCCCATCGTCTTCTGCGCGTCATTCGTGCCGTGGGCGAGGGAGACGAGCGAGGCCGAGATGGTCTGGCCGTGGCGGAAGCCGGCATCCGCCCCGCGAGAGCGGGCCTGCTTCGTGATCATGTACGCCGCGTAGGTGGCGACCAGCGCGACGAGGCCCGCCACGAGCGGTGAGAAGAGGGCGGGCAGAACGACCTTCGACAGAACGACGCCGAAGTCGACCGAGCCGAAGCCGGCTCCGATGATCGCCGCGCCGATGAGGCCGCCGAAGAGCGCGTGGGTCGAACTGGAGGGCAGACCGAGATACCAGGTGCCGAGGTTCCACAGCACCGCGCCGACGAGTCCGGCGAAGATCATCGTGGGCGTGATCTGCACCCCGCCATCGCCCTCCTTGATGATGCCCTGAGAGATGGTCTTCGCGACCTCCGTCGAGAGGAAGGCGCCGACCAGGTTGAGCACCGCAGAGATGGTGACCGCGACCTTGGGCTTCAGAGCGCCCGTGGCCACGGAAGTCGCCATGGCGTTGGCCGTGTCGTGGAACCCGTTCGTGAAGTCGAACACGAGGGCGATGGTCACGACGAGCAGAACGGTGATGAGCGCATCCACGTTTTTCGTCCTTTCGGATCGGGTACTGCGCGGTGATGAGAAGTGGTTCGATGGGCGATCGCGGGCGACGGTACGCCGCGGCGGTTAAATCGGAGTGAACGGCCGGAGGCAGAAATCACACCCGCTGTTAACCTCTGCGGAGCACGCTTGCAGGCATGTCGATGTCAGAGCCATTCGAACCGCAGATCGAACGCCACCCCGCAGCCCGAGACGAGGATCTCGACCTGCACGACGGTCCGGTGGACGGCCCGGACACGTTGCCGGGAAACGGTGCCGTCGACGACGAGGGCACTCTCGAGGAACACGAGTCCACCGGGAGCATTCCGTTCCGGCGGCCGACGCCGGGCGACCACCTCACTGTCGAGCAGCTCGAAGACGAACTCGACGGCTGAATCGGCGTAAAACCGATCAGCGCAGCGCCACGGGCACCAGGTCGCGACGCTGCCAGCGGATGGAGATGCTGCGCCTGAAGTCGGAGCGACCGAAGCCCTGCTCGAGCTCGCTCACGACCGCCGCCATCGATGCGGCGAGCGTGCGCTCGTCGGGGGCCACCACGTTCACGGTCAGCGACCGACCCTCCTGCCGAACCAGCACGCGCCCCGCGTCGGGAATCGACACGATGAAGCCGTGGGCATCCACAGGCATGCGCCGATACCGAGCCAGCCGATCGGTGAAGACCGACAAGGCGTAGGGGGAGTGGAGGGCGGTGAGGGTCGCCGTCGACGTCTGCATGGCGTCACTGTCTCAGGCGCCGGTGACGCCGCAGTGAACGGCTTGTGACGAGCGGTGTTCACCTGTCGATGCGGCAAATGTCTGAGCCTCGGGTTAGCCTGCCGTCACCATGACTCTTGAAGCGGCGCCCGCGGCATCCGATGTCGTCGCCACCGTCTACACACCGGCGCACGAGGTCGACGTCGCGCGCACCATGGGCGTGCACAGCAGGGGAACGGGCGACCCGACCTGCCGCGCGACGCCCGAGGGGTTCTGGCGCACGGTGCGCACGCCCATCGGAGCCGCGACACTGCTGCTGCGTCAACGGCGACACGGCATCGAGGCATACGCATGGGGCGACGGCGCGCACTGGCTGATCGAGCGGGTTCCCATGCTTCTGGGCCACGACGACGACTGGTCAGAGCTGTCGCTGCACACGCATCCCGCGCTGGCTGAGGTGCGGCGACGCAACCCGGGTATGCGGCTCAGCCGATCGGGGCTCATGATGGAGGCCCTCGTACCCGCCATCATCGAGCAGAAGGTCACCACGCTCGAGGCGCACAGGGCCTGGTACAAGCTCATCCGCATCCACGGCGATGTCGCCCCGGGTCCCGCTCCCGCCGGCATGCACGTCACTCCACACGCCGACGTCTGGCGCGGGGTGCCCTCGTGGCAGTGGCATCGCGCCGGCGTCGATCCGCGTCGCAGCCGCACGGTGGTGTCGGCCTGCCAGATCGCTACCGCTCTCGAGCGGGCGGCGGGTGTGGATGCGGAGACGGCCGCGAAACGGCTGCAGACGCTGCCGGGCATCGGTCGGTGGACCGCAGCGGAGACCACGCAGCGCACACACGGCGACCCCGACGCGGTCAGTGTGGGCGACTACCATCTCGCGGCCCACGTCGGCTATGCGCTGACCGGCTCGCCCGTCGACGACGACGGCATGCTCGAGCTGCTCGAGCCGTGGCGCGGCCACCGACAGCGCGTCGTGCGCCTCATTCTGGCCAGCGGCTTCGCCAAGCCCAGGCACGGGGCCCGAATGACGATTCAAGACCACCGAGCGCACTGATTCGAGCGCACTGATTCGAGCAGGCCGAACGGTTCAGGCCAGCACGGCCTTCGAATGGTCGGCCGGATCTACCAGAACGTCGAACTCGCCGCCGGGCAGCCATTCCGACTGCGTCTTCTCGGGAACGAGCTGTCGTTGCCGCACGGGGTAGCGGCCGACCCCATCGAGCTCGATCTCGAGAGTCACGTCGAAGAACTCGTTGCGATCGACCCACTCGCCGGTGCGTTCGACGGTGACGATCGTCGCTGTCGCGGGAAGCCAGTGGCGCATCATCGCGGCATCGGCGTCGAACGGGTTCTCGATCTCTTCGTCGATGCCCTGCACGACTGCGGCGCGCAGGGGCTCTTCGCTGGGGCCGAACCACCTCTTCGCTCGAAAACCGAGATCCATGGACGCAATCTGCTCGAGCATCCGAATCGTGAACGCGCCACTACGCGGCGATCGGATGCGAAAGATTCATCGTAGCCATAGCGACTCACGTCGAGTCAAGACTCCTGAGAAATCGTCAGGCTTCGCAAGGGAGCGTCAGGCCAGCGACTCGAGTACCGCCATCGCCGCATTGTGGCCTCCCAGGCCACTCACCGCACCGCCCCGGCGAGCTCCCGAGCCGCAGACCAGGATGCGTTCGTGTGCGGTCGCGACGCCCCAGCGTTCGGCGGGGCTGTCGAGAGGGGTGTCGTCGTCGACGAACGGCCACGACAGCGGTCCATGGAAGATGTTGCCGCCCGGCATGCCGAGCGCGCGCTCGATGTCGAGCGTCGTCTTGGTTTCGATGCAGGGACGTCCTTGGTCGTCTCGCAGCAGGCATGCCTCGATCGGCTCGGCCAGCACACTGTTGAGCGAGTCGAGCACCGCCGCCTGCAGGCGCTCGCGCATGGCATCGTTGTTCTCCTCGGTGATCAGTCGTGCGGGCACATGAAGACCGAAGACGGTCAGGGTCTGGGCGCCGGATGCCTGCAGCTCGGGCGACAGGATCGACGGGTCGGTGAGCGAATGGCAATAGATCTCGGCGGGCAGCGGGGAGGGGATATCGCCCGACTCTGCGAGGTCGACGGCCCGATCGAGTTCGGCGTAGCCCTCGTGGATGTGGAAGGTACCTCCGAACGCGGCTTCGGGAGCGACGGTTTCGTCGAGCAGCCTAGGCAGACGCGACAGCAGCAGGTTGACCTTCACCTGAGCGCCCTCGGGCTTCGCGCGGGAGCTGTCGGCGCGGTCACCTCCGAGAAGACGCTCGAGAACGAAGGGCGCGACATTCGAGAGCACGCGCTGCGCTCGAACGACCTGCTCTCTGCCGCCGATCGTGAACCCGACGGTGCCGTCGGGGTCGACCGACGTGACCTCGGCGCCGGTCGCGATCGTGGCGCCGGCCTCCGTGGCCGCGTGCCACAGCGCACCGCTGACCGCGCCCATGCCGCCGACCGGAACGTCCCAGTCGCCGGTTCCGCCGCCGATCACGTGATACAGAAAGCAGCGGTTCTGCGCGAGATCGTCGTCGGATGCTCGGGCGAAGGTTCCGATGAGCGCGTCGGTGAGCAGAACGCCGCGCACCAGATCGTTGGCGACATCGGCCTCGATCGCTCCCGCGAGGGGATTCTCGATGAAGGCGTTCCAGCTCGCATCGTCGGCCACCAGCGCCTTCGCCTCCGAGCGGGTCATGAGCGGCTCGGTCAGGCTCGGCCAGAGCGTCTCGGCGAGCCTCGCCGTGCGTTGCTGGAAATCTGCGAAACCCCGCGCATCCGGTTCGGCGCCGATCGCGGCGAACGACGCTGCCGTCGCCTCGGCGTCGCCGTTGTCGATGAGCAGCCCGGTCGAGGTGCCGGGCGACGGAGTGTATGAGGAGTAGCGGCGGCGCAGGAGGGTGATGTCGAGGCCGAGGTCGTCGATGATGCGCTGCGGCAGAAGGCTGACGAGGTAGGAGTAGCGCGAGAGCCGCGCGTCATGGCCCGAGAAGGCCTGTGCCGACACGGCTGCTCCGCCCGTGTGGTCGAGTCGTTCGAGCAGCAGAACAGAGCGGCCGGCCTTCGCGAGGTATGCAGCGGCGACGAGGCCGTTGTGACCCCCGCCCACAATGACGACATCGACTTCGGAGGGCAGGGCCGCGGTGCTCATGCGTCGAGCATAGTTGCGGGCTGCGCTCCGCCTCCGGCTGTTGGAGGCACCCACGTCTTATCCTCGAAGAGTGACCTCTGCGAACCCGAACTCGCCCGACTTCGAGGCCGATCCGAGCCTCGCGCCCGCCGACCTCGCGCCGCAGGCCGTGTCGCTCGTGCGCCGCTGGCTCGACGAGTCGAAAGACGTAGCCCCCGACCCGTCGGCCGAGCGTCTGGCCGGGGTGCTCGAAGACCCCGACGGACTCGCCTTCACCGTGGGCTTCGTCGACGGTGTCGCTCGGCCCGAAGACACGGCGGTGGCCGCCAAGAATCTGCAGAACCTCGGTCGTCGGGTTCCCGCCTTTCTTCCCTGGTATCTGCGCGGAGCCGTGGCAGCGGGCGGGGTCTTCGGAGAGGTCGTCCCGGGCGTCGTGGTGCCCGTGGCGCGCAAGGTCCTGCGGCAGATGGTCGGTCACCTTGTGGTCGATGCGACCCCGTCGAAGCTCGGCTCCGCCATCGAGAAGCTGCGCGGTGACGGGTCGCGGCTCAACCTCAACCTGCTTGGCGAGGCCGTGCTGGGCTCGTCGGAGGCGCGACGCCGACTCGAGGGAACCGAGAAGCTGCTCGCCAGGCCCGACGTCGACTACGTGTCGGTCAAGGTGTCGGCTGTCGCCAGCGATCTCTCGATGTGGGCATTCGACGAGACGGTCGAGCGTGTCGCCGAGACCCTGATGCCGCTGTACCGCATCGCTCTTCCCGAGAACAAGTTCATCAACCTCGATATGGAGGAGTACCGCGACCTCGACCTGACTCTCGCGGTGTTCATGCGGATTCTCGATCGCGAGGAGCTGCTCGGCTACACCGGCGGCATCGTGCTGCAGGCTTATCTGCCGGATGCGCTGGGCGCGATGCAGCGCCTGCAGAGATGGGCGGCCGCGCGTCGCGAACGTGGGGGAGCGCCGATCAAGGTGCGCGTGGTGAAGGGCGCCAACCTCGCCATGGAACACGTCGATGCGGCCGTCCACGGCTGGCCGCTCGCCACCTACGACACCAAGCAGGAGACCGATTCCAACTACAAGCGCGTGCTCGAGTGGGCGCTCACTCCCGAGCGCACCGATGCCGTGCGTGTCGGAGTCGCCGGGCACAACCTGTTCGACATCGCGTTCGCGTGGCTGCTCGCGAAGAATCGCGGTGTGACCGAGAGCATCGACTTCGAGATGCTGCTCGGCATGGCGACGGCGCAGGCCGACGCGGTTCGCCGTGAGGTCGGTCAGCTCTTGCTCTACACGCCCGTCGTGCATCCCAAAGAGTTCGATGTGGCGATCAGCTACCTCGTGCGTCGGCTCGAAGAGAACGCGAGCGACGAGAACTTCATGTCGAGCGTGTTCGACATCGCGACCAGCGATGCGGCGTTCGAGCGCGAGAAGAACCGATTTTTGGCCTCGGTCGACGAGCTGGCTGCGGGCCCCGGCCCGCTGACGAGCTCAGGCGGCGTGCCGATGCGCAACCGCACCCAGGATCGCGGCGACCTCTCCGAGCTCGCCCGCGCCTCCGAGTTCGAGAACACGCCCGACACCGACCCCTCGCTGGCCGCGAATCGCAACTGGGGCCGACGCATCCTGAGTCTCGTCGGGCCGAGCAACCGCATCGGCGTCGACACCATCGACGCAGCCCGAGTGACCGAACCTGCAGTTCTGGAAGGCATCATCCACTCGGCGCGCGACGCGGGAACGCGCTGGGGCAGGGAGACGGGCGCCGAGCGCGCCGCGGTCCTGCGCCGCGCCGCGCTGGCGCTCGAGGCAAACCGAGACCGGCTCATCGAGGTCATGGCCACGGAGACGGGCAAGACCATCGCCGAGGGAGACCCCGAGGTGAGCGAAGCGATCGACTTCGCCAACTACTACGCCTCGCGCGCCGAGGAGCTCGACCGCGTCGATGGCGCCGTGTTCGTACCGTCGGCACTCACTGTCGTGACGCCCCCATGGAACTTCCCCGTCGCCATTCCGGCGGGCTCCGTGCTCTCCGCCCTTGCTGCGGGCAGCGGTGTGATCATCAAGCCCGCACCTCAGGCGCGACGCTCGGCCGCTGTGCTGCTCGAGGCCCTGTGGGAGTCCGGCATCCCTCGCGATCTTCTCGCGCTCGTCGACATCGAGGAGGGTGACCTGTCTCGGCAGCTCGTTGCTCACGAGAGCGTCGACCGCGTCATCCTCACCGGCGCATACGAGACGGCGAAGCTGTTCCGCTCGTGGCGGCGCGACCTGCCCCTTCTCGCCGAGACGAGCGGCAAGAACGCCATCGTCGTGACCCCCGCAGCAGACCTCGACCTCGCCGTGGCCGACATCGTGAAGAGCGCTTTCGGCCATGCAGGCCAGAAGTGCTCGGCGGCATCGCTCGTGATTCTCGTCGGTTCGGTCGCGCGGTCCGAGCGTTTTCATCGCCAGCTCGTGGATGCGGTGTCGTCACTGCGGGTCGGCTACGCATCCGACCCGCTCACCGAGATGGGCCCGCTGATCGAGCCCGCCCAGGGAAAGCTGCTCGACGCGCTGACCACACTTGGCCCGGGCGAGAAATGGCTGGTCGAGCCGCTGCGGCGCAGTTCAGACGGGCGACTCTGGACCCCGGGAGTGCGCGAGGGCGTGCTGCCGAGCTCGCCGTTCCACACCACCGAGTACTTCGGACCGGTTCTCGGCATCATGCACGCGTCGACGCTCGAGCAGGCCGTCGAGTTCCAGAACGGCACAGACTACGGGCTGACGGCGGGGCTGCACTCGCTCGACGCGGCCGAAATCGAGCAGTGGCTCGCCACCATCGAGGCGGGCAACCTCTACGTGAACCGCGGCATCACGGGTGCCATCGTGCAGCGCCAGCCGTTCGGAGGCTGGAAGCGGTCCGCCGTGGGTGCGGGCGCGAAGGCCGGAGGCCCGAACTACCTGGTGCATCTGGGTTCGTGGACGACGGAGCAGGGCGAGCCGAGTCAGGGCCTCAGTAACGCGGGACTCGACGGTCGTGTCGGGGCGCTTCTCGACTCGGCACAGGCCGGCCTCGACTGGAACCATTTCGACATCGCCCGACGCGGAGCCAAGAGCGACGCGGTCGCCTGGTCGGACTCGTTCGCGCCCGTCGACCGGTCGGGGCTCGGGGTCGAACGCAATGTGCTGCGCTACCGCCCGGTTCCCGTCACGGTACGGCTCTCCGAAGACGCAGAGCGGCACGAACTGCTCCGCGTGCTCTCGGCGGCGACGCTCGCCCGGTCGAAGGTCACGCTGTCGTCGGCGCACAAGCTCCCGCGCCCGATGCGTGCCCTGCTCAAGGAGTGGGCCGTGCGCGTGGTCATCGAGACCGATGAGGCGTGGCTCGCGCGCGTCGCCGCGGAAGGGGTCGAGACCCCGCGCATCCGGCTCATCGGTGGCTCGGCCACGCAGCTCGCCGACGCCCTGGGCGACGAACCGGATGTCGCGGTGTACGCGGGCGAGGTCACGCGCGCCGGCCGCATCGAACTGCTGCCGTTCCTGCGGGAGCAGGCGGTGTCGATCACGAACCACCGCTTCGGCAACCCGAGCGCGCTCACCGACGGACTGCTCTAGCTGCGCGCAGCGCGTCCGCGCCGGCCAGCGTCGGACTGAGGTGACGGTTCGGGTGCTCCGGCGCCGCTGAGGTGACGATTGCGTTCGCCCGAAGTGGCATCACGCTGCCGCGATACCCGGTGTTCACCTCGGTGCCCTAGCGTTCCAGGGTGACTTCATCTCGTCTCGAGCGCCGGCTCAGCCTCGGCGACGCTGTCTTCATCGGGCTCGGGTCGATGATCGGCGCCGGAGTCTTCGCTGCCTTCCAGCCCGCCGCCCACATCGCCGGCGCCGGCCTGCTCGTGGGTCTCGTCGTCGCGGCCATCGTCGCGTTCTGCAATGCGTCGTCGTCGGCGCAGCTGGCCGCGCAGTATCCGTCGGCCGGGGGTACCTATGTGTATGGCCGCGAGAAGCTCGGACCGCGGTGGGGCTTCGCCGCCGGCTGGAGCTTTCTCATCGGCAAGACCGCCAGCTCGGCGGCCATGGCGATGGTCTTCGCGGCTTACGCCGTGCCCTCGCAGTGGGCCCGCCCCGTGGCGATCGCCGTGGTGGTCGTTCTCGTCACGGTGAACCTGTTCGGCATCACCCGTACCGCGCTGCTCACGAAGGTGATCGTGATTCCGGTGCTGGCTCTGCTCGTGGTGGTCGTCGCATCCGGCCTGCTGAACGGGAGCTGGGCGGTTGTGCCCGAGTACCTCCGCTCGTGGTTCAGCGGGGGCGGGGAATGGAGGCTTTCGGGCACAGTCCCTGCGCAAGCCGAGGCAGGAAGCGGGCTCGGCGGGCCACTCGCCGTGTTGCAGTCGGCGGGTCTGCTGTTCTTCGCCTTCGCGGGGTACGCGCGCATCGCCACCCTCGGCGAAGAGGTGCGCGATCCGGCAAAGAACATCCCACGCGCCATCGGCATCGCCTTCGCGGTCGTGGTGGTGATCTATGCCGCGATCGGTGTGACCGCGCTCGGGGCGCTCGGCGCATCCGGTCTGGCGGCGACCGACAACCCGCTCGTCGATGTCGTGACGACCAATGGATGGGCATGGGCCGCGCCGTTGGTGCGTATCGGGGCCGCTCTCGCTTCGCTCGGCGCGATGCTGGCGCTGATCGCCGGCATCGGCCGAACAGCCTTCGCCATGGCGCGCGAGGGCGATCTGCCGCGCTGGTTCAGCGCAGTGCATCCGCGCTACAACACGCCCTACCGAGCGGAGCTCGTGGTGGGTGCGGTGGTCGTCGTGCTCGTGCTTGTCGCCGATCTTCGCGGAGTGATCGGGTTCTCGTCGTTCGGCGTGCTGCTGTACTACTTCGTCGCGAACCTGGCGGCGCTTCGGCAGGCCAGAGCATATCGGCGTTATCCGCGTGCGGTGAGCGTGCTGGGCGCCCTCGGCTGCGCGGTGCTCGTGGTCACACTGCCGCTCCCCGCCGTGGTGACGGGCGTCCTCGTGGTCGTGGCGGGGTTCGTGCTGCGCGAGGTGCGCTCACGCGGCGCGCGACTTGGCGCAGAATGACGCCCGCGAAGCAGGCGCTAGTGCGGGCGAACGAGCCTCGTGCCCTCGCGCCCCACTCGGTTCTCTGAGAGGGCGAGAGCGAGGCCGCGCTCGATCCAGGTGCGCGTCTGCTCGGTGAGCCTCGAGTAGCCCAGCACCGATGCTGTCTCACGCAGCAGCTCGTCTGAGTCGATTGAGAGCGACTCGGCGAGCAGCAGTTCGATCGCGTTCGCGATCTCCTGCGGGCTCACGTCGGTGACCGGCCGAACGGCACTAGATGAGGTGCGCCGCACCCCGCGCCAGCTCGACGCGTCGAGGCTCGCTGGCCACACGAAGTCGTCGGATGCCACCGTGAACGCCTCACGCACGATGTTCTGCAGCAGGGCCCGTTTGGCATCGCCGACCCGGCTGTAGTCGAAGCGGCGGGCGATCGTGCCGACCAGGCGGTCGAGAGGGATCGGCCCCTCGGCCTCGAGGATGTCCGCCGCCATCGACCGGATGACGGGCACGGACTCCAGGTTGTCGAGGGCGGACTGGGGGTGAGTCGCGCTGTCGTCTGCCGGCTCGAACACGGGCAGTTCGCGGGCGAGCGTCGAGGTCGAGACCGCGGTGGGGAACGCCTTCTCGGCCGCCGCGTCTGCAGCCGCCCGATCGGCCGCCTTGCCGGCGTCGCGCACGGCCTGTGCCGCATCCGCATCGGGCAGTCGCGCACTCGCCGGGTGATCGACCGCGACGACGATGCGGGCGATGAGGGCGCTGCGGTCCCTGATCCACGCGGGCAGCCAGGCGCGGATCACGGCCGGCCACGACATCACGTCGACGAGCAGATTCGGCGCGCCATCGCGGTCGCTGACCGTGGCCCGCGAGGCCCAGCCGGGTCCGTCGACCATCACCGCAACGGCCCACGATGCCTGGCCTGGTCGACGCACCGCGAGGTCGACGGTGAATGTCGAGAGGCCGAGCCCGGTCTCTACCTCGAGACCGCGGTCGCGCAGGGCAGCGGCGATCTCGTCGACGAACCGTCCACGATTGCCCGTGACCGCATCCTGCGCACCGCGGCGGCGACCGCCGGGAAGCGCGTTCACGCTGCGGGTCGCGGCGAAGTTCAGATACGCCTTGAGATCGGCGATGCCCTGAGCGCGCGAGCGGGTGAGCTGGATGTCTTCGGCGTCGAACGAGCTGAACAGCACGACCTGGCGCTTGGCGCGCGTGACGGCCACGTTGAGTCGGCGCTCGCCGCCCGGCAGATTGAGCGGCCCGAAGTTCAGTGGCAGCGTGCCCGTGTCGGGGTCTTTGGAGAAGGCCAACGAGAACAGGATCGTGTCGCGCTCGTCGCCCTGCACGTTCTCGAGGTTCTTCACGAAGAGCTCGGAGCCGGGGGCCGCGAGCAGAGCCTTCTGAATGACCGGATCGGTGCTGTCTTCGAGCTTGTCGAGGATCAGGTCGCGCTGCTGAACGTTGAAGCAGACCACTCCGATCGACTCGCGCATCGTGGCGGGAGCGCGCAGTCGCGACACGATCTCGTCGACGATGGCCTGCGCCTCGACCTCGTTCGTGCGAGTGCGTCCACGGTCGAAGGTGCCGTCGACACGGCGCCAGCTGAGGCCGGTGCTGGCCGAGCCGCTGCTCGAACCGGTCGCGGCGCCCGCTGCCGCGGCGCCCTTTCCAGCGCTGCTCGGCGACGGGAGGCTCACGAGTTTGTTGCCGTAGTAGGCGGCGTTCGAGAACGCGATAAGGCTCTCGTCTTGACTGCGATAGTGCCAGTTGAGCCAGAGCTGCGGCAGCCCGGACTCCACCGATTCGGTGAGGATCGACTCGAGGTCTTCGACGACGAGCGGCGCATCGCGGTCGGGCGCGGGCGTGTCGGGACCCGTCGCATCCACCTGCATGATGCTCGTGGGCGGCATCTGCTTCGAGTCGCCGACCACGATCACGGCCTTGCCCCGGCCCATCGCGCCGATGGCCTGCGGCACCCTGATCTGCGACGCCTCGTCGAAGATCACGAGGTCGAATTCGATGCTGTCGGGGTCGAGGAAGTGCGCTACCGATCCGGGGCTCATGAGGAACACGGGCACGATCGATGTGAGCGCTCGCGGGTAGCGTCGGGCCACCTCGCGGAAGGCGAGCCCACCGCGCTTGCGCTCGATCTGGCGAGCGAGTTCCGCCACTTCGCCGCGCAGCTCGTCAGCGTCGAAAGGGCGCGCGGCGAGCAGTTCGGAGGCGAGTTCGCTGCGCAGCTGCTCTCGCACCAGTGCACCCTGGTCTCGGTAGGCGGAGACGTGCCGGTCTTGAGCATCGCCGTCGAAGCTGTCGAGCTGTGTCGCCGCCAGTCGCTCGGCGAGCGACGCGGAGGCGAGTCCCCGCAAAAGGGCCTCGGATGCGTCGGCCGCTTCGATCTGGCCCGTCGCCAACTGCGTGCTGAAACCCGCGAGGCCCAGTTCGCGCAGATGCTCGAGCTGGCGCCGCGTCTCGGTGAAGCGCTGCAGCTGAAGCAGCCCTGTCGCGCGCACATCGATCAACCAGGCGACCTCGTCTGTCGCCCACGCAGAGACCCAATCGCGGCCGTGGGCCCACTGCCGAACCGTGAGTCCCGTGGCTCCGATAGCGGCGAGCCAGCGGTTCCAGCTGGCGTCGATGTCGCGCACGATGGCGCCGTCGCGCACCGCGGTGTCGGCCTCGCCGGCGTCGCGTGCGTTCGAGATCCAGCCCCAGGCGCGCGGGGTGCGCTTGGCCAGCCAGACCGATCCGAGTGAGGTGCGCACGGCCGTGTCGAGCACGTTCTTCGCGTCGGGTGCGTAGGGCTGCCAGCCGGCGGGAAGGACGAGACCCGCCAGAGCGGCGGCCTGACGCTGTAGCTCCTGCGCATCCGATCGCGCGGCCTGGAGCCCGACGAGCAGCGGCGTGACCGCCTTGCCGCTCGGCTCGAATCCGGCGCGAAGCAGCGGCCGCAGACCTGCGCGGATCGAGCGGCGACGCAGCTCGGGCATGAACCAGGCGGCGTCGAGGGCGGCCGATCGCTCGGCCCACTCGTCGAGCTTGGGGGTCTCGATCGCCGCCGGCGACGCGTTCGCGAGCACGGCGGCGTGACGCTCGAGGTAGTCGACGAGACCGGTCCGTAGGGCATCGGATGCCTCGCGCCAGCTCGATCGGTCGATGGTCGCGAGCGCATCGGTCGCGGGCAGAAGGCCGCGTGACCGGGCCTCGAGCAGGCGGGATGCGACGGGCAGCTCGGTCGCCGGACGCAGGTCGCCGAGGGCGAGGCGCGCCTCGGGCGAGAGCTCGTCGAGGCGGGGGCGCACGGCGGCGAGATCGCGCAGGGACTCGGTGACCGGTGCCACCTGCAACTGCGCCGGATCGGTGGCGCCGGCAATGAGCCACGGGTGGCCCGCGCGCAGCCCGAAGCGCTGCGCGGCATCGCGGAAGTCGCGGGTGAGAATCGTGGGGCTCTCGGCGGGGGTCGTCGTGAGCCAGCTGGCGGGAACGGCCGCGGTCGACCCCTCGCCGAGCGTCGCCAGCGCGTCGTAGGCAGACCAGACGGTGTAGCCCAGAGCGTTGGGCGAGTGCACCCGCGCCGGATGCCGGTCGAGCTCGGCGATCGCCGAACGCAATCGGGTGTCGGCCAGTGCCCAGGCGTGCGGATCTGTCGGCACACGCAGGCGCAATGACTCGCGCAGCTGCTCGCGGATGGTGTTCATCGACTGCTTCGCGCCGTGCAGTTCGAGGCTGAACGTGCCGAGGCCGATGGCGTCGAGCCGCCTCTTCACGACCTCGAGGGCGGCCTGCTTCTCGGCCACGAAGAGCACGGTCTTGCCCTCGGTGAGCGCGTGGGCGATGAGGTTCGTGATGGTCTGCGACTTGCCCGTGCCCGGAGGGCCTTCGAGAACGAAGGACTCGCCGCTCGTGGCGCGCACGACGGCGGCCATCTGCGAGCCGTCGGCCGCGATCGGCAGTCTCAGAGCGGCCTCGTCGATCTGTGGGCGGGCATTGCCGGCGGGCTCGACGAAGGTCTCTCCTGGCCGCTCGACCAGGTGCCTGACCACGGGGTTAGAGAGAAGAGAGCGCCAGTTGAGCTCGAGGTCCTTCCAGATTTGAAAGGTCGAGAAGCGCAGGATGGCCAGGCTCACCGACTCCTCGAGTCGGTAGGGCAGCTCGGCTTCGGCGAGCTGGCGGCGGATGCCGTCGAACACCGCCTCGATCGCGATCCCTGAGTCGTCGATCGCCGGCTCGCGCAGCTCGGAGAGGTCGAGCCCCTGCGTGGTCTCGAACCACTGCAGCAGACACAGGTTCGGCGTCGCCAGGTCGTCGCCTTCAGCGGCGAGGAAGTACGGGGTGAACGAGAGCCCGCCGGTGAGCCGCACCGGCATCAGGAACAGGGGAGCGCGGGCCTCGCGCCCATCCGGTCGTGTGTGAATCAGCGTGCCGAGCGTGAGGTACAGGTAATTGCTGCCTGTCTCCTGCTCGAGCGACTCGGCCTCGCGTTTCATGGCCCGCAACCGCTTGCGGTGCTTGTCGTCGTCGAGTTGCGAAAAGAGGGTGCGCGAGGTGCGGAAGACGGCGCTCAGTTCGTCGTGCGCGAGCGGCGTGTGCGAGTCGATTCCGTCGACCCGCTTGCGGCCGGATGCGTCGAGCCCGCTCGAGAGGCGCAGCTTGCGGCCCGCGTGCACGGCGTCGTCGATCGATGGAAGCAGGCCCGGCGGCACGACGAGGTCGAGCACCTTCTGCGAGTGCGGCATGTTGAGCAGCGGATTGCGCAGGGTGAGGTCGAGCAGGTCGCGCTTCCAGTTGCGCACCCGTGCGGGGGAGTCGTCGTTGCGCTCGAGGCGGCTGAGCACGACGGCGTCTTCGGGGTCGACGAGGTCGACGGGGGCGTCGGGGTCGACGGGGGCGTCGGGGTCGACGGGGGCGTCGGCTGGGGGAGTGTCTTGGGCTGGAGCGTCTTCGAGGGGGGCGTCTTCGATGGGGGCGTCGCGCACGGGTTCAGTGCCGTCGACGATCGGTGCCGCGTGTCTCGCGCGCCTGACTGGCTCGCCGGTGTTGTTGGTCATGGTGCCTATCTCCCCTTGTAACCAGTGTCGCTGCTGGTCTGCGTGGGGCGCATGTGCCGAGCCGTGCTCGGTCAAATCGAGCGGCGGCCTCGTGCGACCTCGGACTCGCTCATCGGCGTCGTCTACTCCTCCACAGGGCGCCCCATTTAGGGAGTTATCCACAGCGATATTCCCTGATCAAGTATCGAATGCCCTCCTGGACCCAGTGTCGGTGGCTGCTGTTTGACTTCAGGTATGACATCCTCGATCCCGCTCCTCGAGCCCGACCCATACGTGGTCGCGCTTGAAGAGGTCGCCGCCCTCGATCAGCAGATAGCCCGACTGTCAGCGGTCAGGGCCAGACGCGTCACCGACGCGAGAAACCACCTGCATCGGCAGGCGCCATCAGACACCTCGACTGGTGGTCCCGTGTGGTCGACCGCTCGGGTCGAGAGGGTCGAGTTGTTCACCGAACTCGCCCAGCTCACCCGTCGCACCGAGTACCGGGCCGCGACTCTGATCGACACCAGCACTGCTCTTGTGGATCGTCTTCCCGCCACGCTCGCTGCAGTGGCTGCCGGAGTCGTGTCGTGGGAGCATGCCGAGGTCATCGCGAAGCACGCCGACGGCCTCGACGGCGACGCCTTGGTGTTGTACGACACGAGGCTCTCAGCGCTGGCTACAGAGGTGAATCCAAAGCAACTCGATCGAAAGGCACGCCACGAGGTCGAACTCGCCCAACCCACCACCGCGGTCGAACGGGCAGAGAAGGCCGCGGGCACACGTCGTATCTACGTCGATCCCGCAGCGGATGGCATGGCGTACCTGACACTGTTCGCTCCGGCGCCCGAGATTCACGCGATCACAGACAGGGCGACTCGATTGGCGGCAGGTCTCAGGGCGGGAGGTGACCCGCGGAGTATGACGCATCTGAAACTCGATGTCCTCACCGACCTGATGCTCAACGGTGAAACCTCGATCCCGGGTGCGACCCGGGGCGTCCGGGGCAGGGTTCATGTGATGGTTCCCGCGATGACTCTCCTCGGTATCGGTGAGGAGGCGGCCATCCTCCGCGGCTACGGACCGATCGACCCGGCCACCGCCGCGCAGTTGACGGCGGAGGCGACCTCCTGGCGGCGGATCCTCACCGACCCGATCACCGGACGCATCCTGACCACAGACCCAAGGGACTATCGGCCCACGGCGCGCATGATCGACCACGCGAGACTCGTGCACCCGAGCTGTGTGTTCCCCGGCTGCACCGTCCCGTCGGAGCAGGCCGATGTCGACCACACCGAAGATCACGCCTACGGAGGAAACACGGTTCCGGAGAACCTGGCACCGCTGAGCCAGGCGCATCACAGGGTAAAACACCACACGAGGTGGCAGATCGTGCAGAACGGAGACGACACCCTCACCGCCACCTCACCCGCCGGCTACCGCTATGTGATCCAGCCAGAAGGCAAGATGCAACCCGCACCGAAACAACTCGAAGACGCCATCACTACCGCCGCCAGATCGACAGGACCGGAGGAGGGTCTCGCGGACTGCCCCTTTTAGAGGACAAACAACGATTACGGCTTCGAGGACAAACAGCGCTTACGGCGCGCTCGAACACGGCGCGCTCGAACACGGCGCGCTCGAACACGGCGCGCTTGAACATAATGCGCTCGAACACGAACCCACCGAACGACCCACGAACGCACCGAACGGCCCACGAATGCATCGAACGACCCAAGATCTTCGAGCCTGCCGCCTTCGAGCCTGCCGCGTTCGGGCCTGCCGCTGAAGAGCTGGGCGTCGGCTAGGCGATCATGAACTCGCTCGGGTCGAGTGCCCGTTCGACGACTCTGACGTCGCCGATACTGCCGACGAAGACCTGATCGAGCTTGCCTCCGTAGTTGTAGCCACCGAGCAGCCAGGGCTGGCCGACCACCGCCAGCCCCTTATTCGAAGTCGATGGATTGCGTGCCACGGGGCATCCATCGACGTACATCGTGGTGTGCTTGCCATCGTTGACGACCGCGACGTGCCACCACGTGGCGAGGGGCAGCTCATGGCCCCAGTTCGTGAGCGAGCCGTCCTGGCTGACGGGGTAGACACACCACTGCAGCTCGCGATCGCTGGAGAGACTCAAGGTGACCGAGGGCTCCTGCGGGTCGCCACTGCTCGAGTGCGCCTTGCCTGCTTCGCCCGCAGACGATGACTGAGAAAGAAGGGCGCTGAAGCCGTTCGCGCTGCCATCGAAGGTGGAGGGCAGAAACAGAAAAGCCTCGACCGTGTAGCCATGGAGGAACTGGTTGATGTTCATTGGCGCCTGATCGACGGTCTTGAGGTAGTCGCCGCCGGGGCGACCCCCGGTCAGCGCCAGGCTGCCCACGCTCGGTTGATCGGGGTGATGAGCATCCGACCAGAGAAGGGCGCCGGCAACTGCACCGGGTCGGCCGGCGACGACGAGATCGTTGCCGTTTCCGGTCTGATCGGCCACGCGAGTAGAGCCGCTGACGCTCGCGCCGTTCGGCTGACCCTCGAAGCGCCAATAGGCGGTCGTACCCGAGACGATCATGCTCTGCGCCGAGCGCGCCGGGCGAGTGGCCACGGGTGCGAATCCGGAGAACCGCTGGGCGAAGTCGATCTGCACGGTGAAGCGGTCGATGTCGCCGCTCAGCCGAGTCTCCTGCTCTGCCAGCTCGTTCGGTGTCTTCAGTCCGCCATCGATCAAGAACGGTGCGAGCGTCTCGACATCGATCACGTTTCGCTCGGTGTCGAAGTGGTAGAGCCGGATCATTGCTGCGCCGCCGTAGTAGCGGTTCTGGTAGTTCGTCAGGTGGAGATCGACGGTGTTCCCGGCCGAGTTGACGGCGGTCGTGCGGCCCGGCCCCCAGTAGTGACCGTTGAGGGTCAAGAAGATCTGGTCGTGGCCCGAGACGAACGAGTCCCACAGGCCCTGCCCATACTCATCGAAGGTCGCGGAGCCGTCCGCTCCGGAGTCGACGAGAGTGTGCGACGTCATGATGACGGGCGATTGTGGATGAGCGGCCAACACGGAGTGTGCCCAGGTGAGCCCTCCGGCGCTGGTTCGCCAGTCGAGCGCGAGAACCAGCCACTCCCTCCCCGCGGCCGTGAACTTGTGCGCCGTGTTGTAGCCGTCGGGTGACGCGTCGACGAAGCTGTCGGAGCCGCTGAATCGCGAAGGCCCGAACGTGTCGAGGTAGGCCGTCTTTCCTCGCTGGTCGTCGGTCGACGAGTCGACATCGTGATTGCCGGCCAGCACGCTGTAAGCCGCCCCGGCCTTGTCCAAGACAGCGAACTCCGCGCCGACGGCCGCCATCTCGGCATCAGCGCCATTCTGAGTCAGATCGCCGAGGTGTGCGAGAAAGACGATGTTCTGGTGCTTCTGCTCAGAGAGCAGATAGTGCAGAGAGGCGCGAAGCGGCTTGGGATCGATCGACGCGCCGTCGAACATGTACTGGGTATCCGGCATCACCGCGACGGTGAAGCGCGGCGACGGAAGGTCGGGTGCCCACTTCTTCGTGGGGATAGGGGGTGATGCGACAGACGGAGCCGACGCTGCCGCAGCGAGGATCGAGTCGGCAGCGGAGGGCGAGGCGGCAGCTGGTGTGGGGGATCCCATGCCTGCTGCGGCGAGGGCTCCTACGGCTCCGCCGGCGGCGAGGAACCCGCGGCGCGAGAGGCCGGGACGATTGTCATCTTCGATGTGTTCGGGCACGGCGTCGAGTTTTCTCCGCGTTTCGCCTGATCGATCGACGGCTCCATGAACGGGCGTTGAACAGCGAATGGCGACCGTGAAAAAGTCAGGATGACCAGAGCGAGTTCGAAGCTGGCTCTCAGCCGAGACCGGTGCGGGAGGGATGTGATCGTGCTGTGATGGAAATACGGGCGGTGGGATTCGATCTCGACGGCACCCTGTTCGACCATCGTGGTTCGGCGATCGTCGGGGTAGACAGCTTTCTCGAATCGCTGGGAATCGAGCCATCGGAGCATGCCCGCGCGCTGTGGTTCACAGCCGAGGAAGAGCAGATCGAACGCTGGCGTTCGCGTCGCATCGATTTTCAGGAGCAGCGTCGCGAACGGCTGCGAACGGTGCTCCCCGCCCTCGGGCTGACAGCCCCCGCTGATGCGGCGGAACTCGATGCTCTGTTCGAGCGCTATCTGTCGGGCTACCGGGCCGCATGGCGTGTCTTCTCGGACAGCGTCGAACTGGTGCGGCGAGTGAAGGCCAACGGGCGTCGAGTCGGACTGTTGACGAACGGCTCAGAGCAGCAGCAGCTCGACAAGCTGCGCGTCACTGGACTGCTCGAGGTCTTCGATCACATCTGCATCTCAGAGAGCATGGGCGTGCAGAAACCTAATCCGGAAGCTTTCCGCCTGCTTGCGACCGGCCTCGGTGTAGAGCCGGAGGAGTGCCTGTTCGTCGGAGACAACCCTCTGCACGACATCGAGGGAGCGCGCGCGGTGGGTATGGAGGCGCTGCTGGTGGATCGCTATGGCCCACACCGGGAGGGCATCGAAGACGCCGTTATGGCCTGGCTGACATGAGTGCGGGCAGCACCACCTCGTCGACGACGGAGACGAAGAAGTCGCGAGACGGGGACTCGGAGCCGGAACCGAGTCGATGGGTGCTCATGGCGGGGATCACCTCGGCGAGCACCCGGATGCGAGAGGCGCGGTCGGCGGCATCCTGCCCGTTAGCTGCGCGAGACAGAATGCGTCTGTAGATGTCGACGTATGGCTCGGTCACCTCTGCACGCACTGCCCGGGCGATTCGTTCGGAGTTGCGGGTCGCGAAGATCAGGGAGGCGAAGATCGAGGTTCGCCGGGAGGCGCCGCCGAGCCAGGGCGAGTCGATCACCGCGAGCAGGTCGGAACGCAGAGAACCGGTTTCGGGCAGAGCGTCGAGTTCGGGAGGGCGCCCGATGGCGCTGATGGCGGCCAGCACCAGATCTTCCTTCGTAGGCCACCTCCTGTAGAGGGTCGTCTTGGCCTTTCCTGTTCTCGCGGCGACTTCGTCGACGGTAAAGCGCTCGTAATCCCGCTCGGCGAGGAGCTCGAGAGCGCTCGACAGAACCAGAGCGTCGCTCGATCGGTCGATCGGGCGTCCCGTGCGTCGGGTGGGGGAGTCTGAGCGTGATGCGTTCACGAGTTCACATTAACCCACCGGGTCGACTTACGCTACTTAGTAGTAGCGTAAGTCGACGGCCCGAACGCGGGGCTGCGAACGAAGGAGAGCGATATGGACATCGACAATGCTGTGGTCATCGTCACCGGTGCCTCGTCGGGCATCGGCGCGGCGACGGCACGGGCAGCTTCTCAAGCGGGTGCTCGTGTGGTGCTCGCTGCCCGTCGCGAAGATCGAATCGCGAGTCTTGCCAGAGAACTTGAGGGATCGATCGCGGTGCCCTGCGACGTCACCGATCAGAGGCAGATCGACGCTCTGGTGCGCACTGCTCTCACAGAATTCGGTCGCATCGACGCGCTGGTCAACAACGCTGGTCAAGGATTCCAGGCGACTCTCGAGCAGATCGACCTCGACGACTTTCGTGCTGTGCTCGAGCTGAATCTCGTGGCTCCGCTCGCGCTGATGCAGGCGGTGTTGCCGACGATGCGACGTCAGCGCGCCGGACGTATCGTCAACGTCAGTTCGGGTACGACCTTCGGAGATGTGCCGGGCACGGGCGGCTACGTCGCGTCGAAGATCGCCCTCGAGCGCCTGGGGGCGATCGCTCGAAACGAGCTCGAGGGAACGGGAATCACCGTCTCGACGATGATTCCCTTTGCAACAGAGACCGAGTTCATGAGCTCCATCAAGGCGGGCCGCGCCGAGGCCGAGGAGATGACGGCCGGGGCCACGTTCGATACTCCTGAGCTGGTGGCGGATGCCATTGTGCGGCTCATCGGGACCGGTGAGCCGCGACTCGATCTCGTACCGAAGGAGTACGGCGGCAGTCGATGACGACACCACCTCCGTCGATGCGCCCGCTAGCGTAGGAACGTGCGCGAGCTGACCCCCGAAGACCACGAGCCGGTGGGCCGCACACCCGGCGAGCGCCAGAGCGGTCCCGTGCCCACCATCCACGATGTGGCTGCAGCCGCGGGCGTCTCGAAGTCGGTGGTCTCGAGGGCTCTGTCAGGAGCGCCCGGTGTGGCCGCGCGCACGGTGACCAAGGTCAAGGCGGCGGCCGACGCACTCGGTTATGTGGCCAACGCGAACGCGCGTGGCATGTCGGCTCATCGCACCCATACGCTGGGCGTCTTCGTTCGGGATGCCGCGACGCCGTTCTACGGTCACCTCCTCACGGCGTTTCAGGAACAGGCATCGGCCAGGGGATACCGCGCGGTCACCGCCACCGGATCTGGCACCTTTCCGATCGAGGAGGAGCGGCGGGCTCTCGAGACGCTCGTCTCGCTGCGTGTCGAGGGGCTCATCGTCTGCAGCGGCGCTCTGCCCGTCGAAGACATCATTCCCTTCGCTCGCCGGATTCCGACCGTGATCGCGGGTCGACCGGAGGCGGACCCCTCGGTGAGCAGCGTCTACTGCGACGAGGTCGGCGGCGGTCGAGGATTGGCGGAGCGCGTGGCGATGCTCGGTCACCGTCGCGTGGCCGTGATGACCCACACCGCGGAATCGTCGATCACTCAGTCGGCGCGCACGATGGCGATGGTGGAGCGCCTGCGTGAAGCGGAGGTCGAGGTTCTCGCCTTTCGTTGCGAGGACTTCGGCGGAGACGTCGAGCGTGCTGATTCGATCGTGCAGGCGATAGTGGCTGCCGGTGGCGTGACCGCGGTGATGGCTCCGAGCGATTCGTGGGCGATCTCGGTTCTCGAATCCCTGCGCCGCATGGGCCTCAGCGCCCCCACTGACATCTCGGTGACGGGGTACGACGGCGTGCGCCCCTTTACGACCAGCCTCCTCGGCATCACCTCGTGGCGGCAGCCGCTGAGTCATATAGGACGACTCTCCGTCGATGATGTCGTCGATCAGATCGAGGGTCTTGCCGAGGGTGCGCGTCATCGCTCGATCGCGGGCGAGTTGATCGAGGGGCGAACCGCGGCGGCGATCTAGCCCGCGTCATCGTTCGTTCACCCAGTGGACGCCTTCTCGTTGACTCGTGCCGAGCCGTTCGTGTCTCAGAATAGGGAACGTTCCCTATCCCGAACGATACCCACCAGAAAGCGAGATCGTGTGAACGACCACATCGCCCATAAACTGCCCCGCGACGACAGCGACCCCTACCGCTACGGAATCTACCTGCGCCCCGACGCGAAGACGTGCCGTGCCGTCACCGTCGTCACCGACCAGCTGCGCGCTCAATACGGCCTTCTCTCGGCGGGCGCGTTTCCCCCGCATGCGACCCTCGTCGGTAGCCAGCCCTTCGGCTTCAACGAGAACGAGGTGGTCGCGGCCGTGACCGCGCTGCTCGCGAATCGCGAGGCGTTCGAGGTGCACAATGCGGGCATCCGAGCCCCTGGAATCGGTTATGTCTACGACGTGAGCCAGAACGCCGACGGCACCGAGAACGAGGCGCTGGTGAGCCTCGCTCGTGACATCGAGGCCGCGGTGGAGCCGTTCCGGCGCCCCATGAACAACCCGTTGCCCAATGACTTCGTGCCCGAGCTGTTTCGTGGGCACCTGTCGCTGGCCTCGCATGACCTCTACGAGAGGCCCGACTTGCGCGACGAGGTCGGCGAGTTCATCAGAGAACTCGAGGTGCCGGTGCCGAGCGGATTCGCCGGGCGCTCGGTTGTGATGTACCGCACGGCGAGCCCTGATTGGTCGGGCCGTTGGTGGAAGACGATGACGTGGGAGCACGTGCACAGCTGGGAGCTGACCAGCGCGTGACCGTGTGACCGCCTGACCCAGGGGCCGGATGCCGTGGGCCGGGCCGCTCTGGCGGCGGCCCGCGGCATCCGGTCTCGTGTTAGGCGGCCGGAAACCAGCGCGCCGACAGCTCGCGCACCCGCGCGATGAGCGCGCTGTGGTCACCGCCGGCCCCCATCGCAACGTAGTCGAGGCTCTCTTGCGGTCGGTCGACGGCCACGCCTTCGCGGAAGCCGGCGTAGCTGCCGCCCGTCCGGCGCAAGATATGGGCGCCGGCCGCGACGTCCCAGGGGCTCGTGTCGAAGCCCATCGTCGCGTCTGACCAGCCGGCCGCGACGTGCACGAGGTTCAGCGCACCGCTGCCGGTGCTGTGGTGGTGCTGATAGTCGGCGGTGATCTGGGCGAGCAGCTCGAATGCTGCGTCGCCGAGCAGATCGACGTCGTGCTGGTTGGGAAAGCTGGTGAGCAGCGTCGAGCGGTCATCCGGGGCCGAGGCCGAGCGCATGGGCGTGCCGTCGATCGTGGCATCGTCGGCACCCGCAGAGAAGAGGTGGTCGGCCATGGGGTCGAACACGACTCCCGCGACCACGTCGCCGTCGACCTCTGCGGCGATCGAGATGCACCAGTAGGCCAGCCCTCGGGCGAAGTTGGCGGTGCCGTCGATGGGGTCGATGATCCAGCGCAGGGGGGCCTCGCCGGAGCTGCCTGTCTCCTCGCCGAGGATCTGCGAACCGGGGGCTCCGTTCTGCAACACCTCGCTGATGACGCGCTCTGCCTCGCGGTCGTACTTGGTGACGACGTCGTGCGCATCGCGCTTGAACGAGATGTCCATCTCAGAGCGGAACCCCGCGATGAGTGCGGGCGCGGCAGTTCGAGCTGCGGTCTCGGCGAGGGCTGCCAGCTCATTCGGGTTGTCGATAATGTCGGGGGTCATGGTGCTCCTATTCGGGTTGATAGGGATTGATTCAGGCCTTCCTTAACGCCGAGTGAACGCTCGGCGACCGGATGCTCGCGCCGCTTGACCGTGCATCCAAGGGTGTCGGAGAGTTGACCCGTCCCGAAAAGGGAACGTTCCCTATTATCCGAGAGGATGCTGAATGTCAGCCTCGATCACCGCCGAACGGCGCGTCGCCGTGGCCAGCCGCCGCGTCTCGTCGACGCAGTCCTGGCTCCGCTCCGACCGACGCGTGGGTGTCGCGCTCCTCGTGCCCGCTTTCGCTGTGTTCGCGGTCTTCGTGTTCTACCCGCTCGGCAAGGTCATCTGGCTCAGCATGCAGGGAACCGACATCTTCGGCCAAGCGGCGGGCTTCGTGGGCGCGAAGAACTTCGTCACGATCTTCACCGATCCGCAGTTCGGCGCGACGATGCTCCGCACCGGGGCGTTCTGCCTGGCCGTGGTGGCCGGACGCATCGTGCTCGGGCTGCTCATCACCATCCCACTCACCACCAAGCTGCGCGGCATCCCGGTGTTCCGGGCGCTGCTCACCTCGCCCATGGTCGTCAGCGTCTCGGCGGCATCCGTCGCCTTCGCGGCAATGCTCGCCCCCGGAAACGGTCTCGTCAACTCGGTGATCACGCGTTTCGGCGGCTCCGACATCCCCTTCCTCACCAGTACGCAGTGGGCCTTCGCCAGCGTGATCGTCGTCACGGTGTGGGGCTCGATCGGATTCACCGTGCTGCTCCTCCTCGGCGCTTTCGGCGCCATAGACAACGACGTTATCGAGGCGGCGCACCTCGACGGGGCTGGGCCTCTTCGAACCCTCTGGTCTATCTCGCTGCCCCTCGTGACCCCCACTCTGTTCTTCGTCGTGGTGACCGGAGCGGTCGAGGCGCTGACCACCTTCGGCCAGATCCAGATCCTCACCGGTGGCGGTCCCGCGAACTCCACCACGACGCTCGTCTACAACATCTATCAGTCGGCGTTCGGAGCGGGCAGCGCCAACTTCGGCCTGGCCGCCGCGCTCGGTGTGGTGCTCTTTCTGCTGGTGCTCGCGCTGTCGCTCGTGCAGTTCGGCGTTCTCGAGAAGCGGGTGAACTACTGATGCGATCGCCCAGAAGACGCTCGTCGACGCGAGCCCGGATGCGCAGCGCGCTGCTCTACGTCTGGCTCGTCGCGGCGGTGATCGTCGTGTGCTTCCCGCTCTACTACATCCTCGAGGGCGCACTGACGCCGACAGCCTGGCTCGACCAGGGGCTGGAGGGACTCGTGCCCATCCACCTCACCCTCGACAACGTGATCCGCGCCACCCAGGTCATTCCGCTTGGAAGGCAGTTCGGCAACAGCCTGGCGGTGACGGTCTGCCAGACGGTGCTGCAGGTGGCGATCGGAATCGCCGCCGCCTACGCCCTCGTCTTCTGTCGACTGCGCGGTACCCGAGCGCTCTTCCTGGTGCTGCTGTCGAGCATGATGATCCCCGCTGAGACGACCCTCATCGCCAACTACCTCACGATCTCCTCCTGGCACCTCATCGACACCGTGCCCGCCGTCTTCCTGCCCTTCGTCGCCTCAGCCCTCAGCATCTTCTTGTTCCGGCAGGCATTCCTGAGCTTTCCAGGCGAACTGCGCGACGCGGCGCTGCTCGACGGAGCCGGACACTTTCGCTTCATCCGGTCGATGCTGCTGCCGGTCGTTCGGCCCACCCTGATCTCGGTGACGCTGGTCAGCGCGACCGCCGCCTGGAACGGCTTCTTCTGGCCGCTTCTCGTGACCAACTCGCCCGATAACAGAACCGTGCAGGTGGGCATCGCGCAGCTGTCGAACGCCGAGGCCACTGACATCGGCGTCGTGCTCGCGGGAGCCGCCATGGTCACCCTGCCCGTGCTCATCGTCGTGCTCCTCGCACAGCGATTTCTCGCCGGCGGCATCACCGCCGGCGCCCTCAAATAGAACCCGAACAACGAACAGAACCCGAACAGAAGGAACCCGAACTATGTCCTTTCGTAAACGCTCACTCATCGCCGCGGCCACCGGCGGCGCGCTCATTTTCGCCCTGTCCGGATGCGCCGCGTCTGGATCCGATGCCGACTCGGCCACCGCATCCGGCCCGGTGACCCTCACGTTCTGGCATGCCATGACGGGGCCGGCGGCCACAGAGCTCGACTCGCTCGTGTCGAAGTTCAACGCCCAGGAGGCCGGCAAGATCACGGTCGACGCGTCGTTCCAGGGCTCCTACGCCGATGTGCAGACGAAGTACACGGCGGCGGTGCAGTCGGGAACGACGCCCGACGTGCTGATGATGAACGACATCTCGACAGGCTTCATGGTCGACTCCAAGAAGACCACGCCCCTGTCGACGTTCACCGAGAAGGACTCGTCGTTCGACGCCGACAGTTTTCCCCCGATCGTCAGCTCGTACTACGCGGCAGCATCCGGAGGGCTTGCGGCCATGCCCTTTTCTGTATCGCAGCCGGTGCTGTACCTGAACCGATCACTGGTGACCCAGGCCGGCCTCGACCCGGACTCGCCCCCGACGACGGTGGCCGAGGTCGCGGACTGGGCCGAGAAGATCCACGCGTCGACGGGCGCGTACGGCATGACCATGAACATGAGCGACTCGTGGATGCTCGAAGAGATGTCGGCGTCGGGCGGCGAGAACTTCTGCACCCCGGAGAACGGCCGGGGCTCCGACAAGGTCACGGGTCTCGACCTGACCTCACCCACCCAGGTGACGTTCATGCGTCAGCTCCAGAAGGTGTTCTCCGACGGAACCGCGTTGAACCCCGGAACCGACAACAGCGCCATGACGTCGGCATTCGCCAGCGACAAGGTGGGCATGATGATCACGTCCACGGGGGCGTACACGACCGCCGATCCGAGCAAGACGGCCTCGAAGGTCGCGGCCTTCCCGAAGACCTCCGAATCGAAAGACGCCGGCGTGGTGATCGGTGGAAATGCTCTCTGGATCTCTGGCGACGGACACTCCGAAGCGCAGCAGAAGGCCGCGTACGAGTTCCTCACCTATCTCCACTCCGCCGACGTGCAGGCCGAATGGGCCAGCGCCACCGGCTATCTCGCATCGAATACTTCCGCCGCCGACACGGCGGTCGGCAAGCAATCGCTGTCTGACCCGAACGTGGCCGCGATGGCCGATCAGCTGGCGAACACGCCGGCGAGCCAGGCCGCAGCCGGATGCCGCACGGGCGCCTTTCCGACAGTGCGCGCGACCGTCATCGGGGCGTTCAACCAGGTCGTCGAGGGAGCCGATGTGACCTCGACGATGAAGGACGCCGAGTCGAAGGCGGCAGATCAGATCGCCGCGTACAACACGGCCGCTGGCTGAGTTCTCGGCGGGCACCGCTCACGGTCGTCCGACGATGTCAAGGCGGGGCATCGTCGGCGGCTCGCTTCGTACCCTCGAAGGATGAAGCACATCATGTACGCGGAGAAGACACTTATGATCGGCGACGAAGCGGCCGACCTGGCGATCGAATACGCGGCGGTGCTCGCCAATCACAGCAAGGCCGACACGGTCAAGCTCAACGCGTTCGACGCCGACGGCGATACCGTCGTCGCCACGCTGTTGCTGAACTCGGGAACCAACATCATCGCCGCCACGTCGCACAACAGCCTCGAGGCCCCCGACAACTCCGAGGCGATCGCCTACATTCGAGAGAAGATGCTCGCGCTGAACTCGCCGCGATTCGCGATGCCCACGGGCACCGTCGGCGATGACGCGGTCGATCTCGACATCGATCTGGACGACCTCGAAAGGTAGAACGCGCGCAGATCAGGGCAGGGTGAGGGCCGTCTTCACCAGTTCTAGCGCATCGTCTGCCGCGAGGCCTAGGGAGCGGATCTTCGCGGCGTACTCCGCTGCGGCGTGTTGGGCGGCACGGTGGGCCGCGTCGCCCTGGGCCGACACGAGTGTGCCACCGCGCCCGTGGGTCTCGACGATGCCGTCGGCCTCGAGCTCTTTGTAAGCTCGGGCCACGGTGTTCGCCGCGAGCCCCAGCTGCTCGGCGAGGGCGCGCACCGGCGGCAACCGGAAGCCCGCGGGCAGCTCGCCCGAGGTGACCAGCTCGAGAACCCGCGCCCGCAACTGCTCGAACGGGGGCGCGGAGCCCTCGGCATCCACCGACCAGCGACCGGGGAAGCTCGCGTCAGGCATCGGATGCCTCGGCCGACGTCGGCTGCGGGGGTTGCGCGGCCAGTGAATCGAGCAGGGCTTTGGGCACGATGAGTCGCTCGAGATCGCCGAAGGGAACGATGCCCTCGTCGGAGGTCGCCGTGGTCTCGGCGTTCGCATCCAACTCTCGAACCTGCTTGTGCAGGCTCTGCATCGTGAGGTCGAGGCGGTTCGCCGTGTCTGCCGCTTGTTTCAACTCGTCGAGCAGAGTGGCCGGAACCTCACGGTTGTACTTGTAGTAGATCTTGTGCTCGAGACTCGCCCAGAAATCCATGGCGATGGTGCGGATCTGGATCTCGACGGGCACCTGCTCGACCCTGTCCGACATGAACACCGGAATCGAGACGATGAGGTGCAGGCTCGTGTAGCCGTTGGCCTTGGGTGAGGCCACGTAGTCGCGCTCGGCGATCACCGTGAGATCGACCTGGCGCGCGAGCATCTCGCGGATCTTGTAGATGTCGCTCAGAAAACTGCACGTGATGCGGATTCCGGCGATGTCGTGGATGCGATCGCGGATCACCGCGGTGTCGATCGTGAGCCCCTTGCGCTGGGCCTTCTCGAGGATCGACTCGGGCGACTTCAGCCTGGAATTGACGTGCTCGATCGGGTTGTAGTCGTGCACGTGGTTGAACTCTTCGCGCAGGATGTTGATCTTCGTCATGACCTCGTCGATGGCGAACTTGTACGACATCATGAAGCGCGTGAACTCGGCCCGGAGATCGGTCTCGGGCGGATTGTTGGGGGCGTGCACGAATCGAAGTCTGCCAGTGCTACCTGCGGATCAGGTTCGAGAGCACGATAGCGCTGCGCGTGTGGTCGACGTTGGGCGCAATGCGCACCTTTTCGAGGGCGAGCTCGAGGCTCGGGATGTCGCGCGAGCGCATGTGCACGATGGCGTCGGCGCTGCCCGTGACGGTTCCCGCATCGACCACCTCGGGCACAGACGAGAGGATGCGCTTGAGCTCGGCAGGCGCGACGGTTCCGCGGCAGAAGAGCTCGACGTAGGCCTCGGTCACCGTGCCATCGAGGGTGGGGTCGAGCTGAATGGTGAAACCGCGGATGATGCCGCTGCCCACGAGCCGGTCGATGCGCCGCTTGACCGCCGAGGCCGACAGCCCGATGACCTGGCCGATGTCGCCGTAGCCCGAGCGGGAATTGAGCTTCAGCAGGTCGAGAATCTTGTAATCCAGCGCGTCCATACAGCGAGGATACGCGGAATTGTTGCAACCGCTGGCACTTCGCGCACGAGTTCGGCGTCGAACGATCGTCACGCGCGGATTGCCGCATGCAAGACTGGACACAGGCGTGCCCGGCTGTGTAACAGGCCTGGGCCACTGGACTCAGTCCGCCTCCCGTGACAATCCTCGGAGGAACTCCCTATGACGTCCACTCTCGAAACCTCAGGCCAGTCCGCGGCTCCCGCCCGCGTCGCCACCAAGCGGCACTACCTCATGTGCCGCCCCGACTACTTCACCGTGGCCTACCGAATCAATCCATGGATGGATCCCGCGATCCCGACCGACACCTCGCTGGCGGTCACCCAGTGGAACACCCTCTACGAGACCTACCTCTCGCTCGGCCACACGGTCGAACTCATCGACCAGATCCCCGGGCTGCCCGACATGGTCTACACGGCCAACGGCGGATTCATCATCGACAACGTTGCCTACGGCGCGCTGTTCACCCACCCCGAGCGCCAGCCCGAGGGCCCCGCGTTCATGGAGTGGTTCCGCGAGCACGGCTACGAGGTCGCCGAGCCGCAGAACACCAACGAGGGCGAGGGCGACTTCCTGCTCGTCGGCGACGTCATCCTCGCGGGCACCGGATTCCGCAGCGCCTCGAACAGCCACGAGGAACTCGGCGAGATCTACGGTCGCGAGGTCGTCACGCTCACCCTCGTCGACCCGCGTTTCTACCACCTCGACACCGCAATCTCGGTGCTCGACCCGCTCACGGGCGACACGTCGGCGAACATCGCCTACCTGCCCAGTGCTTTCGACACGGCGAGCCGCCTCGAGCTCGAGAAGCGCTTTCCCGACGCCATTCTCGTCAGCGAAGAAGACGGTGCGATCCTCGGTCTCAACTCCATCTCCGACGGCTACAACGTGGTCATCGCGAACCGCGCGCTCGGCTTCGAGAAGCAGCTGCGCGAGCGCGGCTACAACCCGATCAAGGTCGACCTGTCTGAGCTGCTGCTCGGCGGCGGCGGAGTCAAGTGCTGCACGTTGGAACTCCGATGAGTGCCGTGGCCCTCGAGCTCTCAGCCAGCCAGGCGGCAGCCATCCGGCTCGTCGAGGAGCACGCCGCGCATAACTACCACCCGCTTCAGGTGGTCGTCGAGTCGGGCGACGGAGCCTGGGTCACCGACATCGACGGGCGTCGCTATCTCGACTGCCTCGCCGCGTATTCGGCGGTCAACTTCGGACACTCGAACCCGGTGCTCATCGACGCGGCGAAGGCGCAGCTCGACCGCATCACGCTCACGTCGCGCGCGTTCCACTCCGACCGACTCGGACCGTTCGTCGCCGCACTGGCCGAGCTCGCGGGCAAAGACATGGTGCTGCCGATGAACACGGGCGCCGAGGCTGTGGAATCGGGCATCAAGGTCGCTCGCGCCTGGGGATACCGGGTGAAGGGCGTCGCGCCCGAACAGGCGAACATCGTGGTCATGGACGGCAACTTCCACGGTCGCACCATTTCGATCATCAGCTTCTCCGACGACTCCACGGCTCGTGACGGGTTCGGCCCGTTCACCCCCGGTTTCCGCAGCGTCGCCTACGGCGATGTGGATGCCGTGGCCAACGTCATCGACGAGAACACGGTCGCCGTGCTGGTCGAGCCGATCCAGGGCGAGGCGGGGATCGTGGCGCCGCCCGCGTCGTATCTGCCGGCTCTGCGCGAGCTGTGCACGGCGCAGAACGTGCTCATGATCGCCGATGAGATCCAGTCCGGCCTCGGCCGCACCGGGGCCACGTTCGCGTGCGACCTCGTGGGCGTCGTTCCCGACCTCTACCTGCTGGGCAAGGCGCTCGGCGGCGGAATCGTTCCGGTGTCGGCCGTGGTCGGCAACGCCGACATCCTGGGCGTGCTGAACCCCGGCGAGCACGGATCGACGTTCGGCGGCAACCCGTTGGCGGCCGCCGTCGGACACGCCGTCGTCGACCTGCTGGCCACCGGCGAGTACCAGGCCCGCGCGGCCGAGCTCGGAGCGCATCTGCACTCGCGTCTGCTCTCGCTCGTGGGTCGCGGCGTCGTCGAAGTGCGCGGCGCTGGCCTCTGGGCGGGCGTCGATATCGATCCCGCGCTGGCGTCGGGCCGTGAGTTCTGCGAGGCACTGCTCGCCCGCGGCATTCTGGCGAAAGACACGCACGGGTCGACGATTCGCCTGGCTCCGCCGATCGTCATCTCGAAAGACGACCTCGACTGGCTGGTCGACGAACTCGCCGCAACACTGGAGTCGTTCGGCCTGCGCTGATCGAGTAGGCCGCCCGCGGCCGTAGCGAGATCCGTCGGGCGGTCTCGATACGCCGCGCCCGTTCCTTGTGCGGCTACTCCACCGGCGCAGGGGCGTAGACGCTCTTCGCGAACGATTCGAAGGCGCTCGCGTCGTCGAGCGCCCCGGTGTAGGCCTTGCCGTTCACCAGCACGAGCGGCGCGGTCGTGAGCGTGGGCACGTCGGAATTCGGAACCGATGCGCGGGCCCGGCCCGTGGCATCCGCGACCCAGTCGCCGAAGGTGCCCGACGTGATGCAGTCTGCGACCGACTTGTCGTTCTCGCCCGCCTTCTGCACGAGAGCGACGAGCTGCGCATCGGTCAGTCCTGACGCGCCAGCGGTCGACTGGGCGGCGGCGAGCGCGGAATTCACGGCCGGAACGCTGTCGGGCGCCGCGTCGGCGACGCATGCGACGGCGTTCGCCGCGCGCTTCGAGTAGTTCTGATTCACCGAGTCGTCGAGTGCCACGGGGTGCACCTCGAGGGTCGCGTTCCCCGACGTCACCCACGACAACAGGGTGCTGCCGTTCGTGGTCTCGAACGTGGCTGAATCGGCGTTGCCGTAGTCGGTGTACACGACCAGGTGCAGCATGCCGTCGCTCGTGTCGAGTGGGCTCGTCTCGGGCGCCGTTCCCGACTCGAGAGCCACTGTCGTAGCGGCGGTGACCGTCTTGCCGTTGCCCGAGAACAGGATGCCGTCGCTGGCCATGTTCGCCGGCCCGAGCACGGGTGTCGGTTGCAGCGCGGAGACGATGGTGACGGTGCCGACCGACAGCACGGCGACGCCGGCGACTCCGAGGCCCGCCCGCCACGCGATCCGTCGGCGTCGGCGGCGGCGGGCCGCCTCTTCGCGCTCCAGCCGGGCGAGTTCGCGCACGAGATCACGACGCTCCTTCTTGCTGAGTCCGCTGAACGCGGTCTTGTCGGCTCTCATCGGTGGGTCTCTCCTCGGCGGTGCGCAGAACGAACGCACCGACACTAGTGAGCGCAGCTTCGGCGCCGCTTCGACGTTGCCCCGAAAAGACTGAAGAAGAGCCGAGCGCGGCAGAATGGGCCCATGGCCTTCGAGAGCTTCCCTCTGCGCCGTGCCCACGAGCATCCACTCGAGCCGATGCCGCGCGGCGCCTGGCCCGCGACCCTCGCGCCGGTCGCCCAGCTGCTCGACGAGGGACTCGACTTCGCCCCGGTCACCGTGTTCGTCGGGGAGAACGGATCGGGAAAGTCCACCCTCGTCGAGGCGATCGCCCAGGCCTACGGGCTATCGGCCGAGGGGGGATCGGCGGGAGCCATGCACTCGACCCGCACGAGCGAGTCGTCACTCTGGCAGCACCTGCAGTTGGTGCGCAATACGGGGGCGACCAAGCGCGGCTACTTTCTGCGCGCCGAGACCATGCACAGCTTCTACACGTACCTGGAGCAGAATCCGGGAGGTCGCCCCGAGCCACGGTTTCACGAGCTCTCACACGGAGAGTCTTTTCTCGAACTCGTCGAGGCGCGGTTCCGCGGCCCAGGGCTCTGGGTGCTCGACGAGCCGGAATCCGCTCTCTCGTTCTCGGGCTGCCTCGCGCTCATCGGCATCCTCAAAGACCTCGTGGCCACGGGAAAGTCCCAGGTGATCCTCTCGACGCACTCGCCGGTGCTGGCCGCCTTCCCGGGTGCGGTCATCCAGGAGGTGGGGGAGTGGGGCCTGCGCCGAGCAGAGTGGGCAGAGCTCGATCTGGTGCGCAACCTGTCACTCTTTCTGGATGCCCCGGGTCGGTTCCTGAGGCACGTGTAGGCGCGGCGGCTAACGGCGGCGGTCGGCGGATCAGAGCGGAACGGTCAGGAGCGAGCGCAGGTAGCGGCGGGTCTCCTCGGCCATGTCGACGGAGTTCCTGTCGAGGAGCCACTGCACCTGCAGGCCGTCCATGAGCGCGACAAGCGAGCGCGCGGCACTGCCCGGATCGACGCCCGCAACCAGCTGGCCGGCTGCGCGGGCGCTCTCGAACGACTCCGTCGTGATTCCGACGACCGAGCGGTAGCGGTTGACGAAGTAGCTATGTGCCGGATGGTCGGGCGAGGTCGCCTCGGACGAGAGCATGCAGTGCAGTTCGACGAGCCCGGGCACACCCGCGTTGTACTCGACGACCTTGACCAGCCCACGAAGGTGTTCCACACCGTCGGCGCTGTCGAGATTCGAGATGTCGCGGCTCTTGGTGTCGCGCAGCTCGAGCACACCCGCGAGAAGCTCGTTCTTGTTCGAGAAGTGGTGCAGGAGGCCGGCCTGGCTCATGCCGACCCGTTCGGCGATGTCGCGGATCGAGCCGCTGCGGAAACCGTTCGCCGAGAAGACCTCGATGCCGGCCTCGAGAATCTCGCGTCGTCGTGCAGCGGTCTTGGCGTACGAGCCGCGGGGCTTTCCGCTCACTGTCATGGGGGCGACTCTACCGGCGACATCGATCCCGTGATCGAAAACCTAGCAACCGTTCGTTTTTCGTGTTAGCGTCGCTCCAGGCGTAGTCCGACGATGGTCTACACACACCCGAAAGTGAACCCATGACCCGCTCGCTCGAACTCGACGAGGCCGGAGAGGCTCGCCTCGAACAGATCCTCTCGTCGCTGACGCTCGGCGAGAAGGCCGGCCAGATGTTCCACGCCATGGCCTTCGTCGATGCTTCTGTCATCCCGGGCGAAGACGGGCAGCCGATGCTCCCCGGCCCCGTGCACGACTACGTGGTGAAGCACCACGTGACCCACATGAATCTCGTCAACGTGCTGCCGCCCGCCGAGCAGGCTCGCTGGTACAACGCGCTGCAGGTACTCGCCCAGCAGACCGGCTCCGGTGTTCCGGTCACCGTGTCGAGCGATCCGCGCTCCGCCGCCACCGAGCGCGCCGGCGCCTCTCACTCCGCGGGAGACTTCTCTGCCTGGCCCGAGCCCACCGGCCTCGCGGCCACCCGTGACCCTGCCCTCGCCCACCGTTTCGGCGACGCGGTGCGGCAGGAATTCGGGGCTGTCGGCATCCGGCTTCTGCTCGGCCCGCAGGTCGACATCGCCACCGAGCCGCGTTGGTCGCGCATCAGCGGAACCTGGGGCGGTGACCCGACCCTGACGGGCGAGCTCGCCTCGGCGTTCATCGAGGCCGTGCAGACCACGGAGCTCGGACCGGAATCGGTGGCCACGATGGTCAAACACTTTCCCGGTGGAGGCCCCCAGAAAGACGGTGAAGACCCGCACTTCGCCCACGGCAGAGAGCAGGTGTACCCCGGTGGTCACCTCGCCGAGCACGCGGCCCCGTTCCCGCCCGCGCTCGCGGCCGGCGCCAACCAGGTCATGGCCTATTACGGCATGCCTGTCGGCACCGAGCTCGAAGAGGTGGCGTTCGCCTTCAACCACCAGGTCATCACCGGAATGCTTCGTGAGGGCCTGCAATTCGACGGCATCATCTCGACGGACTGGGGCGTGTTGAACGATCACGAGATCTTCGGACAGCCTTTCCCCGCGCGTGCGTGGGGTGTCGAGCAGCTCGACCCGCTTGCCCGCACCCAGCGTGCCCTCGAGGCTGGCGTCGATCAGTTCGGCGGCGACTACGACAGCTCACTCGTGGCGCAGCTCGTGCGCGACAGCCGCGTCAGCGAGGCCCGAATCGACGATTCGGTGCGGCGCATCCTGCGAGAGAAGCTGCGCCTCGGCCTGTTCGACGCCGAGCCGCTCGACCCGGCGAAGGCGTCGGATGTCGTGGGTCGGGCCGATCTCGTAGCCGCCGGTCTCGAGGCCCAGCGTCGCTCGCTGACGCTGCTCACGAACGGCAGCCCGGCGCATCCGACCCTGCCCCTCGCCGCGGGCATGAGGGTGTTCGCGCCCGACATCGACGACGCGGTGCTGTTCTCCTACGCCGACGTCGCGTCGTCCGTCGACGACGCCGATGTCGTGATCCTGCGACTCGCGACTCCGCACGATCACCGGCAGACGACCATCTTCGAGAGCAACTTCCATTCGGGGTCGCTTGACTTCGCGGATGCAGAACTGGCGCAGATCCGTGAGACGCTCACGTCGAAGCCGACCGTCGTCGTGCTGAACCTCGAGCGCCCTGCGGTCGTCCCCGAGATCGCAGCAGAAGCGGCCGCGTTGGTCGGCGACTTCGGCTCGAGCGATCGAGCGGTGCTCGACGTTCTCTTCGGACGAGCCAAGCCAGAAGGCAAGCTCCCCTTCCAACTGCCGCGCTCGATGGCTGATGTGCTCGAGGGTGACCTCGACCAGCCGCATCGCTTCGCCGACCCGCTCTTCGACTTCGGCCACGGACTCACGTACCCCACCACCGCACGTTCAACAGAAAGCAACTGAGAGATGACCGACCAGACCCAGGCCACGACCGACCCGCGACTGCTCGAGCTGCTCGCACAGCTGACTCTCGAAGAGAAGGTGCTCGTTCTCACTGGGCACGACTTCTGGGCCACCTGGCCACTCGAGAAGATCGGCCTGCGCCGAATCCTCGTCTCCGACGGCCCCTCGGGTGTTCGTGGCGAGGTGTGGGACGAACGCAGTCCGTCACTGAACCTGCCCTCGGCTACGGCGCTCGGCTCGTCATGGGATGCGGCCATCGCCCGCCGCTACGGCAACGTCGCCGCCGTCGAGGCGCGTCGCAAGGGCGTCGACGTGGTGCTCGGCCCGACCATCAACCTGCACCGCTCACCTCTCGGCGGTCGCCACTTCGAGGCGTTCAGCGAAGACCCGATTCTCACAGCCGACCTGGCCTCGGCCTATGTCGAGGGTCTGCAGGAGAACGGCGTCGGCGCGACGCCCAAGCACTACATCGCGAACGACTTCGAGACCGACCGCTTCACCGTCGACGTGAAGGTGGCCGATCGACCCCTGCGCGAGCTCTATCTGCTGGCCTTCGAGAAGGCGATCACCGAGGCGCATGCCTGGCTGGTCATGTCGTCGTACAACTCGGTCAACGGCGCCACCGTCACTGAGAACGAGCTGCTCGAGACGCCCCTCAACTCCGAGTGGGGCTTCGACGGCGTCGTCATCAGCGACTGGACCGCGGTGCGCGACGTGAACAGCGCCCGCTACTCGCAGGACCTCGTGATGCCCGGTCCCGCCGGTCCATGGGGTGATGTTCTCGTCGCCGCCGTTCGTGCCGGCGAGGTAGAAGAGTCGGCCGTGGACCGCAAGGTGCTGCGGCTGCTCGCGTTGGCCGCCCGGGTCGGAGCGCTCGAGGGATTCGACGCCGTCGCGCCCGAACCCGTGGTGGTCGAAGACGGAGTCGCCTTCGCCCGCACAGCCGAGGTCGAGGGCGCGGTGCTCGTGCGCAACGAGAACGCAGAGCTGCCGTGGACCGCCTCGTCGCTGAAGTCGGTCGCCGTGATCGGGCACAATGCTCGCTTCGCCCGAACCCAGGGCGGCGGAAGCGCCACTGTTCTTCCCGAGAAGGTCGTCACCCCGCTCGACGGACTCCGCTCCGCGCTGCCCGATACCGCGGTCAGCTACTCGGTGGGCGCCGTCGTGCAGGAGGGCATCGCCGAGCTTCCTCTCGATCGCATGACCAACCCGGTCACGGGCGAACCGGGCGCACACGTTCGCTTCCTCGACGCATCCGGTGCCTCGATCTTCGATGAGGAACGCCGTGCGTCGGCTCTCGTCTGGTTCGGCGGCGACGCCCCCATCGCTCAGGCCTCGATGCTCGAGTTCGCCACGCGGTACACACCGGATGCGACGGGCGAGATCCTGCTCGGCTTCGCGGGCGCCGGAAACGGTCGCGTGATCGTGAACGGCGAGCTGTTGCACGAAGAGAACGTGATCACGGAGGGCACTGACCTGGGCGCGGCATTCCTCTCGCCGCCCTCGAGCTCGGTCGCAGTGCCTGTCGTCGAGGGTGAGCCGATCGACGTCACCATCGAATACGACATTCAGCAGGGCGGCCCGCTGGCCGGTGCGCTCAGCATCACGATCGGCATCGAGCCAGACCTCTCCAATCCCGAAGAGTTGATCGCCAAGGCCGTCGAGGCCGCACGCGTGGCCGACGTGGCCGTGGTCGTGGTCGGAACGAACTCGCGGGTCGAGTCGGAGGGCTACGACCGTGACTCGCTCGCGCTTCCCGGTCGCCAAGACGAGCTGGTGCGCGCGGTCGCCGCGGCGAACCCACGCACCGTCGTCGTCGTCAATTCGGGGTCGCCCGTGCTTCTGCCGTGGCGCAACGAGGTCTCGGCGGTGCTGCTGAGCTGGTTCGGCGGGCAGCAGTATGGCGACGCGGTCGCAGACATCCTGCTCGGAGTCGCGGAGCCCGGCGGTCGCCTGCCCACAACCTGGCCGATCGAGCAGGCCGACGTGCCCGTAATCGACGTGACTCCCGAGAACGGCGTGGTGTCGTACGACGAGGGCATCCACATCGGGTACCGCGCCTGGCTGAAGGCCGGCACCGAGCCTGCCTACGAGTTCGGCCACGGACTCGGATACACGAGCTGGTCTCTCGACGATCTCGCGCTCGACAGCTCGACGGTCTCAGAGGGCGGCACCGTCGCAGCTGCGGTTCGGGTCACCAACACGGGCTCGCGCTCGGGCAAGCAGGTCGTGCAGGTCTACGCGTCGCGCGCGGACTCGTCGATCGATCGCCCCGTTCGCTGGCTCGTCGGCTTCGCCGCCGTGCGCGTCGAGCCGGGCGAAAGCACGTGGGTCACCATCCCGGTGTCGGCTCGAGCCTTCGCCGACTGGGGTGTGGATGCGCAGGGCGACCCGGGGTGGCACTACGAGCAGGGCGCGTTCCAGTTGCACGCCGGAACCAGCGTCTCCGACCTGCCGCTCACGAAGACGATCGAGGTCACCGAGACAACGCTGCTCGAGTAGCCCTGCGCCGCTCGCGGGAGTTGCGCTGGTCGAGTAGCCCGAGGCCGCTCACGGGGGTTGCGCTGGTCGAGTAGCCCGAGGCCGCTCACGGCCGAAGCGTATCGAGACCACCTGTGGATAACTGCCTCGCCATCCATAGATCACCGGCCATAATCCTCGGCATGCCATACGTCTACATCCTCCGCTGTTCAGACGGGACCTACTACGTCGGAAGCACCTGGCACCTCGAGGCTCGTGTTGAACAGCACTCGTCCGGACACGGTGCTGAGTTCACCAAACGTCGCCTTCCAGTTGAGCTCGTCTTTTCGCAGGAGTACGACCGGGTCGACGAAGCTTTCGCTATGGAGAAGCGCATCCAAGGCTGGAGCCGTGCCAAGCGAGAGGCGCTCATCAGCGGGGAACTTCACAGACTGCCGGGTTTGAGCAAGAAGGTCTGGAAGCGGCGGGAGTGATCTCGATACGACGGCTCCTTCGTCGCGGGTCTACTCGATCAGCGCGACCGGTCAGCTCCAGGGGCGAGCGGCGCGGGCCGCCCAGTACTGCTCGGCGGGCTGGGCGAGCTCGGCGAGGCGTTCCTCGTCGAGTGACGGCGGACGCGCATCCAGGTTCTGCTTCAGCTGCTTGCGCGTCACGGCTCCCGTCAGCACGATGTCGGCCCAGGGATGCGACACGGCCGCGCCGATGGCGAGGCCGTCGAGGCGCTGACCGTCTTCGGCGGCGAGCGCGGCGACGGCCGTCTCTTCTCCGCGCGAGGTGAGGCGGCCGTTGGCCAGCACCTCTTTGACGACGACGAGCCACTTCGCGTCGTTCGCGGCCGCGAGGGCGTCGCCGACGGAGGGCTCGAGGAGGTTCCAGGTCGACTGCACTGCCGAGAAGGGGGAGTCGGTCAGTCCCAGGGCGCGCTCGATCACGGCGGCCTGATCGGCCCCGCTCGTCGAGAAGCCCACGCGCACACCGCTGTCGCGAAGCGCGCGCAAGCGATCGAGCAGGGCGGAGTCGTCGAGGGCGGGGCTGTCTGACGTCAGAGAGTGCACGAGATAGACGTCGGGTTCGGTGCCGAGCGCCTCGAGGGTTTCGGCCCACTGCCGCTCGAACATGGCGAGCGAGTGCTCCTTGCGCTCCTGTTGCGGGGCATCGAGGCGCCAGTCGCCGATGTACTCGTAGCCCCACTTCGAGCCGATCGTCAGCTCGTCGCGGTGCCCCGGATGCTCGGCGAGCCACGATCCGAGGAACTGCTCGGCGAGTCCGTAGGAGCGGGCCGCGTCGAGGTACCGGATGCCCAGCCACCACGCGGCGTCGAGCAGCTTGTGGGCCCGGGCTCGCATCGCATCCACGCTTCTCTCCGCGCCCTCGCCGAGGTCTTTCGCGCGACCACCCGTGATGTAGGCGGGGCGCCCGATGGCGGCGAGTCCGAGCCCCAGACGTGACGCGATGCTGTCTTCGATCTCGATGTCATCCACGATTCGAGCCTACGCGCACGTTCTCGCGCTCAGCCGCGGCGGTCGAGGTGTTCGCGGGTCAGGGCGTCCATCTCGTCGTCGCTCAGCGCATCCATCTTCTTCGCATCGCGGCGGTCGAGACGCGACCAGCGCACGAACAGCAGAATCAGAATGGGAACGTCGGCGATCTCGGCGATGAACCAGAGCAGGTCGCCTGCGAGGTGCTGATCGTGCAGCGGGTTCGGCCACCATCCGGGCAGCGCCTGTGACGCGACAGCGCCCACCCCGCTGGCGATCCCGGGGCCCACGCCATCCAGAATGCCGTCGTTCAGCCGCATCAGCACGCCCGGAATCGCGTCGAGAACCAGCTCCACGAAGGCCAGCAAAAACTCGGCCGTGATGAACAGGGTGCTGCGCGCCGCCGAATTCTCGACCAGGGGCAGAGCGAAGAGCAGCCCGATGGCGGGCACCAGGATGCCGATGGCCGGCTCCGCGATCGGGCTCAGTCTGAGCACGCCGGCGAGCGGGGTGAGGAACACGCAGAAGGCGAGCGCGGCGAACAGAGTCGCGAATGCGGCATTGCCGGTGACGCGCACGATCCAAGACGACAGCACGCGTTCGAGTCGGGCGGCGCCTCGAGGACCGAGCGAGCGTCTGGCGAGTTCGACGGGGCGGCCCAGCACCATCAGCGCGGGAACGACGAAGAGGAGCACCGCGATGCGAGTGGTGAAGGCGAGTCTGAGCTCCTCGCTGTAGGTGCCGAGAAAACCGAACGAGACCACGGCCCACGAGCCGAGACCGGCGACCACGAAGAAGACGGTTCGCGAGACCGGCCAGCGGCCGCCGCCGCGATGGATGCGTGAGACGCCGATCGCATAGAGCGCGGCGCTGGCGAGTATCGCCACGAGGGCCACGGGGTCGAGCGACCACGAGCCGAGCAGGATGTCGAGGGGAGGCGTCGGCGTGCCTTTCATGGCGAAGGTGCGTGAGGCGCAAGGCCGGGAACGAATCGGATATTACTCCGCGTCTCTGGGGGTGGCCCCTAAGCTGGGGCCACCACATTCCAACGCACGAGAAGGACACTCCCCATGCGCTCGACACTCTTCAGCCAAGAGAACAACGAGGTCGAATCCGACGCTCTGATGGCCCTGCAGAACCCCTACATGCTGCGCTCCCGCGTGAGCCCGGGTCGCGACATCATCACTCGCAAGGGCGCGATGGTCGCCTACCAGGGCAACGTCGAGTTCAAGCACGAGGGTGCGCGGGATGCCGGTGCCCTGTTGCGCAAGATGGTCTCGTCGGATGACCAGCCGTTGATGCGCGTCTACGGACACGGCGATGTGTTCTTCGCGCACCACAGCGCGAACATCCACCTGATTCAGCTCGAGGGAGAGGGCGTCACGATCAACGGCACCTCCCTGCTGGCCTTCCAGGCCGACCTCGGTTACGACCTGACCCGCCTCAAGGGTGCGAGCATGCTGGCCGGCGGTTTCTGGAACACGACCGTGCACGGCCACGGTCACCTGGCGGTCGCAACCCAGGGCACGCCGATGATCCTCGACTGCTCGCAGCAGCCGACGTTCACCGACATCAACGCCACCGTCGCGTGGAGCGCCAACCTGCAGCCGACAGTGAAGTCGTCGCTGAGTGCGGGCGCGTTCATCGGGCGTGGATCAGGCGAGGCGTTCCAGTACGCGTTCCACGGACCGGGCTGGGTCATCATCCAGCCGTCGGAGTTCACGGGCGCGACGACCGCCACCGCGTAGTGGAGTTCGCGCTGGTTGAGTAGGTCCCCCCGCGCTGGTCGAGTAGGTCGCCCAGCGACCCTATCGAGACCGGTGGGTGGTCTCGATACGCCCGCTCGTTCCTCGCGGGCTACTCGACCGGCGCTGATCGATATGGGCGGAAGAAGTCGCGCAGCTCCTGCGCGTAGAGCTCGGGCTCCTCGAAGGCCGCGAAGTGTCCGCCGCGCGGGGGTTCGCTGACGTGCACCGTATTCGCGGTGCGGTCGAGCCACTCGCGTGTCGGGTGCAGGATGTCGCCGGGAAACAGGGCGAAGCCCGACGGCACCTCGACGCGGCGCGCGAGTTGTTCAGGCGTGGTCGCGGAGTTCGCCGTGTACATGCGCATCGACGAGCCGATGGTGCCGGTGAACCAGTACATGCTGATGAGAGTCAGTATCTCGTCTTTCGAGTAGCTGCTCTCGAGGTCTCCATGGCAGTCGCTCCAGGAGCGCAGCTTCTCGACGATCCACGCGGCCAGGCCGGCGGGAGAGTCGGTGAGCCCGACGGCCGCGGTCTGCGGCTTCGTGCGGTGCATCGCCGCGTACGCGCCCTCGCTGAGATTCCAGGCTGCGGCCTCGTCGACGAAACTCCGCTCGCGCGGTGTGAGTTCGAGACCGGGAAGAGCAACGGGGATCCCGGCGTCGGTGCGGTGCACCGCCAACACCCTCTCGGGAAAGTCGAGCGCCAGGTAGCGGCTCACGTGGCTGCCGATGTCGCCACCGGCGGCGCCGAAGCGGTCGTAACCCAGCGCATCCATCAACCCTGCCCAGAGGCCGGCGACATCGATCGAGCTCAGCGGCGCACCGGCGGGTTTGTCTGAGTAGCCGAAGCCGGGCATATCGGGCACGACGACGTCGAACGCGTCGGCGCGGTCTGCCCCGTGCGCGGCGGGGTCGGTGAGCAGCGGGATCACCTTGGAGTAGCGCCAGAACGAGTCGGGCCAGCCGTGGCTGAGGATCAGCGGCATGGCGGGCCTGGCGCCGGTCCGGTCGGCGTCGCCCGACTGCGCCGCTCGTATGTGGGCGAAGTGGATGCCGAGGCCGCCGAGCTCGATCCGAAAGCGAGGGATGCGCGCGAGCGCCTTCTCCTGCGCAGGCCAGTCGAACTCCTCTGCCCAGTAGTGCACGAGCTCGCGCAGGTAGTCGACATCGGTGCCCAGCGACCACCCCGCGTCTTCGGGAGCGTCGGGCCACCGGGTCGCTCGGAGGCGCGTGCGCAGGTCGGCGAGCTCCTCGGCCGTCACCTGTGCACTGAAGGGTGTGGGAATGGAGGGCATGCGCGACACGCTACTCCCTCACCGCTCTCACGGCGATCGGCCGTGGATGACCGATGTCAAGTCCTCGAAATGCTCGCACCCGTTCTACATTCGGGCAGATGCAGAACCTTCGCAGCATTGACAGCGCCCTCTCCTTTCTCGCCGACGGCTACCTGTTCGGCACCCGTCGATTCGACGCCCTGCAGACCGATGCGTTCCGCACGCGGCTGCTCGGCGTGCCCGTGGTGGTGATGCGGGGCTCGGATGCGTGCCGTTTCTTCTACGAGCAAGGTCGCTTCACGAGGTCGGCAGCCCTCCCGCCCTCGATCACGCACCTGCTGCAGGACGTGGGCAGCGTTCAGACCCTCGAGGGCGCCGATCATCGCGACCGCAAGCATCTGTTCGTCGATGCGCTGATGTCGCGCGAGGCTCTCGACGGGCTCGCGGACGCGGTCGAGATCGAGTGGATGTCCGCCGCCGCGGACTGGGCGTACCGCGATCGTGTCTCCCTGAGCGCCGAGATCCCGAAGATCCTGTCGCGCGCCATCCTGTCGTGGTCGGGCATCGAATCCACGCCCTCGGGCGCCGACGAGCGCGCGAGCGAGTTCGTGTCGATGATCGAGAACGCGGCCCGCATCGGTCCGCCCAACTGGGCGGCTCGAGCGCGCCGCCGCCGCACCGAGAAGTGGGCCGGCAGACTCGTCGTCGACGCCCGGGCAGACCCCGCGGCGAGCGAGGGCACCGTTCTGGGCGCCGTGGCCGCGAAGACCTCACGTACGGGGTCGCCTCTGCCGGTCGAGGTGGCGGCTGTCGAGCTGATCAACGTGCTGCGGCCGTTCGTCGCCATCTCGCGTTTTCTCCTCTTCGCCGTGCTCGGGTTGCGCCGCCGGCCAGACCTGGCCGAGGCCTTTCGATCGGGCGACGAGTCTCTGCTCGAGGATTTCGCGCAGGAGGTGCGCCGGTTCTATCCGTTCTTTCCCGTGATCGCGGGTCGCGCGAGTAGACCGCTCGAGTTCGACGGGCATCCGATCGCTGCGGGCTCGCTGGTGATGCTCGATCTCTACGGCACCGACCACGACAAGGGCTACTGGGGCGATCCGGAGGTGTTTCGGCCGGAGCGATTCGCCGAGAAGGGGGTCGATCCCAATCATCTGATCGCGCAGGGCGGCGGAACGTACCTCGACGATCACCGCTGCCCCGGCGAGCCGGTCACGGTGCGAGTGATCATGCGTACGGTACAGATTCTGACGCAGCGCATGGACTACCAATTACCCCCGCAGGACCTGCGGGTGAGCCTGCGCGCCTTTCCGGCCATACCGGAGAGCGGTGTTCTGCTCTCCGGCGTGACCGTGCGGGCGTGAGTCAGTCGACCTTCGTCGAGAAGGCGGCGTCGAATGATGCCGTGGGCCGGTCCCAGAGCAGCGACCGAACGAAGGCGAGGGCCTCGGGCGCTCCGCGCAGGCGATCCATGCCGGCGTCTTCCCACTCCACCGAGATCGGTCCCGTGTAGCCGATGTAGCCGAGAGCTCGGAACGCGTCCTCCCACGGCACGTCACCGTGCCCGGTCGACACGAAGTCCCAGCCGCGGCGTGGGTCGGCCCAGGGGAGGTGTGAGCCCAGGACGCCCGCGCGCCCCGAATTGGCGTTGCGCATGCGGGTGTCCTTGCAGTCGACATGGTAGATCAGCTCGGCGAACTCGGTGATGAATTCCACCGGGTTGATGCCCTGCCAGACCATGTGGCTCGGGTCCCAGTTGAGTCCGAACGACGTGCGGTGGTCGATGGCCTCGAGGGCGCGCACGGTCGACCAGTAGTCGTACGCGATCTCAGACGGGTGCACCTCGTGAGCGAAACGCACGCCCTCGCCGTCGAACACGTCGAGAATCGGGTTCCAGCGGTCGGCGAAGTCCTGGTAGCCGGCGTCGATGACGTCTTGGCCCACCGGTGGGAACATGGCCACGTACTGCCAGATGCTCGAGCCGGTGAAGCCCACGACGGTATCGACGCCGAGCTTGCGCGCCGTGATCGCCGTCTTCTTCATCTCTTCGGCGGCCCTTTGGCGCACGCCCTCGCCGTCTCCGTCGCCCCACACCTTCGCCGACACCATGTCTTTGTGGCGGAAGTCGATGGGGTTGTCGCAGACCGCCTGTCCCTTGAGGTGGTTCGAGATGGCGTACACCTTGAGGTTGTTCTTCTCGAGGATGTCGAGGCGCGACTGCACGTAGGCGTCGTCTTCGGCTGCGCGCCAGGGGTCGAGGTGATCGCCCCAGCAGGCGATCTCGAGGCCGTCATAGCCCCACTCGCCGGCGAGTCGGGCCACCTCCTCGAAGGGCAGGTCCGCCCATTGGCCGGTGAACAGGGTTACGGGGTGCGTCATTGCTTCTCCTTCAGTGGTGATTAGAGCGTGATGGATGCGCCGCCTGCGGCGGCGGACTCCTCGACGGCGGCGAGAACCTTCTGCACCCGCAGACCGTCGGCGAACGACGGCTGCGACTCGGTGTCGTCGCGAATGGAGTTCAGGAAGTCGGCGAACTGGTGCACGAACGTGTGCTCCCAGCCGATGATGTGACCGTCGGGCCACCAGTGATTCACATACGGATGCCCGGCCTCGGTCACGAGGATGCGGCGGAAGCCCTGCTCCCCGGACGCATCACTGCCGTCGAAGAATCTCAGCTCGTTCAGGTTCTCGAGATCGAACGTCAGGCTGCCCTTCTCGCCATAGATCTCGAGCGTGAGTCCGTTCTTGGCGCCGAGCGCGAAGCGCGAGACCTCGAGCTGAACGATGCCGCCGCCGGAGAGCCGACCCGTCGCCCACGCGGCGTCATCCACGGTCACGTCTTCGAGCGCGACGTCGCCGGAACGCGACCCAGCGCTGCCGCCGATCGCACCGTCGCCGCTGTCGCCCGTGGGGCGCTGAGTCACGAAGGTATGCACTCCGCCGGTGAGGCTGTCGATGTTCTCGCCGGTGAGGTGCAGAACGAGGTCTGTGGCGTGCGAACCGAGGTCTCCGAGCGCTCCCGAGCCGGCCTCCTCGCGGCGCAGACGCCAGCTCATCGGTGAGTCGGGATCGCTCAGCCAGTCCTGCAGGTAGCTGATGCGCACGTGCCGGATCGGGCCTACGCGGCCGTCGTCGATGAACTTCTTTGCGAGGGCTATCGCGGGCACGCGCCGGTAGTTGAAGTTGACGATCGCGTGCTGCCCATTGGCGCGGGCCTTCTCGAACGCGGCCTCCATCTCTGCAGCCTCATCGACGGTGTTGGCCAGAGGCTTCTCCACGATCACGTGCTTTCCGGCGGCGAGGGCGGCGAGCACGATCTCGTGGTGCAGGATGCCGGGGGTGCAGACATCGATGATGTGCACGTCGTCGCGCTCCAAGACCGCGCGCCAATCGGTGGCGCTCTCCTTCCAACCGAACTTCTTCGCAGCAGCGGCGACCTTCGCCGCGTCGCGACCGACGAGCACGGTCTGCTCGACCTCGGGAACATCGAAGTACGCCGCCACGTTGCGCCAGGCACCGGAATGGGCCTTTCCCATGAAGGCATATCCGATGACGGCGACGCCGAGGGGTGTAGGGGGAGATGTGCTCACGTCTGCTCCATTCGCTTCGTTGCGGTTCTTGGGGATGAATCTATTCTGCAAGGTCGACGAGCTTGCCTAGACTTCAGCGGTGCGGTTCTTCGGCCGCCAATCCGATGCCACTCACAGAGAGGCCACCATGGCGCGCAAACCCGGTACGCAGGCTCCGAGACTGGATGCAATCGTGCTCGACGATCTCGTCGAAGGCGATTCCGAGACGCTCCGACCCCACGACGTCTACGAGGGTCTGCGCTTCGACGGCCTCGACATTTCGGGTCGGGAGCTGTCGGGCATCCAATTCAGAGAGTGCGTCTTCGATGACGTTCGGGCGCACGATGCGGTTCTGCGCGGGGCGACTTTCTCTGACATCGAGTTCACGCGGCTCAACGCGCCGATCTTCTCGGCTCCTCGCGCCGAGCTGCGCTCCGTCACGGTCGACGGCTCGCGGCTGGGGTCTGCAGAGCTCTACGAATCGGCGCTCTCGTCGGTGCACATCTCGTCGACCAAGCTCGGCTTCGTCAACCTCTCTGGCGCCAGTCTGCTCGATGTGCTCTTCACGGGCTGTTCGATCGATGAACTCGATCTCAGCAGCGCAAAGCTCAACCGCGTCGCGTTCGTCGACTGCACCATCGGCGTGCTGAGCCTCAACCACGCCACTCTGACGAACGTCGACCTGCGCCGTGCCGAGTTCTCGCGCCTCGACGGCTTCAGCGCCCTGAAAGGCGCCACGCTCTCGCACGGGCAGGTCGCCGACCTGGCCTCGGCCTTCGCCGAACACCTCGGCATCCTCGTCGAGGACTGACCGGAACGGGCATCGTGGTCAGATGGATGCCGCCGGGTCCTGGTCTGCGGAGCCGCCTGCGGTGCCGGCGGTCGGCGTCGTCGTCGGCGCGTCGACCGAACCCGCCGCATCCGCTCGCCGTTCGACGACAAGCGTGACCTGCGAGACGACCGCGGCGATGGCGCCGATGGCGAGCAAAACGGGGGCGATAGCAACCGTGAGCGCGAGGCCGACGAGGCCCGCGTTGACGGGGATCTCGAGCAGCGCGCTGCCGTCTTCGCGCTTGAGGATGATGCGGCGAACGTTGCCCTCGTGGATGAGGTTCTTGACCGTCTCGACCAGCTTGTCGCCGGCAACCTCGAACTGTTCGAACGTGGATTTCTTGTCGCTCATGTCGATGCGTCCTGTCTGACGTTGATGCTCGTTCGACGATCCGGTTCGGAGCGCCTCCCTCTCATTCTTGCCCGGACACTCCGAACGCGCATCAGTCTGCGGTGCCTAGGCCACCGACCAGCCGCCATCCGACGGGAGGATGACGCCGTTCACGTTGACCCCGTCGTCGCTCAACAGGAACGTGATGGAGGCGGCGAGTGCATCGCTCTCGACCGCTTCGGGCATCACGCTCATGCCCACGCGAACCCGCGCAGCGCCCAGCTTCGAGCCGAACTTCGCCTCGATGTTGGTGATCGTGGGGCCGGGGGCGACGGCGTTGACCCGGATGCCGCTGGGTCCGTACATGAAGGCGCTGCTCTTGGTGAGCCCGGCCACGGCGTGCTTCGACGCGGTGTAGGCCGCCCCTGCGGCGGAACCTCGGAGCGCGGCCTCGGATGCGGTGTTCACGATCGATCCCGACGCCTGGGCGAGCATCGTCGGCAGAACCGCGCGCATGAGCTTCATGGTTCCGTCGACGTTGATCGAGAACACGCGCTTCCACACCTCGTCGGACATGTCGCCGACGGGGGTCATGTCGTCCATGATGCCGGCGATGTTGGCGAGGCCGTCGATGCGCTCGCCCGCAGCAGAGATGATCTGGGCCACGGCCGCGTCGTCGGTGATGTCGGCCACCACGGTCACGATGTCGGCGCCGGGCGTCTTCGCCACGAAGTCGTCGAGGCGCTCCTGCGAGATGTCGACGGCGACGACGCGGCCGCCCTCGCGGGCGATTCTGGATGCCGTGGCGCGTCCGATGCCCGACCCCGCTCCGGTGACGATGATCGTCTTGCCCGAGAAGCGGCCGATGTCGATGCGTTCGATCCACTCGGGGATCGCGACGGTCGGCTCGTCTCCGCCGCCGACCACGACAGACACCGGCGTTCCCTCGGGAACCTCACCAGCAGCGGCGCGGCGCACGAGGTCGTCGATCAGTTCCTGGCTGAAGGCCCCCTGGCTCATCTCGACCAACCGGTCGAGCGAGAGCTTGCTCACGGTGCGCAAGGCGCTCGCATCCTGACCGGCCTTCGCGAGCAGGTCGTTCATGATCGGCCCACCCACGGGGTGCGAGAGCCACGTGCCGATGGTCGACGAGCTGGTGAGGGGCGTGTTTTCTGACGTCATGGGGTGCGCTTCTTTCTTTGGGAACATAACCGGACAACAGTGTCCGCACGTAGGCTACACCCGTGACATCACCCGACGCTGAGCCGCGCAAGGCCAATCGAGGACCCAGTGCGGGGCCCGAGAATCGACGCGCCCTCATCGCTGCGGCACGGGAGGTGTTCGCCGATGGCGGCTACAACGCCCCGCTCAGTTCGGTCGCGAAGCTGGCCGGCGTCGGACAGGGAAGCCTCTATCGACACTTTCCCGATCGGCTGTCGTTGGCGATCGCGGTCTTCGACGAGAACCTCGAAGAGCTGGAGCGCATCGCCGAGCGCCTCGACAGCACCCTCGACGAGCTGCTCGGCTCGATCATCGCTCAAGCGCTCGTATCGACGGCCATGATCGACATGATCACCGCCGATCTCGACGACCCCCGGGTGCAGCACCTCGAGACGCGTATCGAGGGCGTGGTCGGGATCATCGTGCAGCGCGAACGTGTGGCTGGCCGCATCGGGGACGGTGTCGAGACAGCGGATGTGCTCCTCGCGATCTCGATGCTCGCGGGAGTGGTCGCCCGGACGCCCGCCGACCGACGCGACGCTGTGGCGCGCAGAGCGTGGTCGCTCTTCCACGTCGCATTCGTGCGCGACGAGATCGGCTCGAACGCGCCCTAGAGCGACTCAGGTACTACGCCGGCGGTAAGAGAAGTCATCCCTGCGCAGGATTCGCGCGGCGCTCGGAGCGGGAAAGCTGAGGTCATCGCCTCGAACAGGCGACCCGCGAACAGCCGAAAGGACGCGACAGATGACCACCATCCCCTTCCTCGCCCGCCCCACCGACGACTCGGCAGAGCCGCTCACGTGGCTCTCGCCCGAGGCGAAGCTCTGGGTGGCGTCGCGCGACGGCGACTTCGCGGGGTTCGTCGAGTTCACCGATGGTCACTACAGCGTGACGGATGCGCGCGGCGCGACCATCGCATCCTGCGGCACCCTCAGCCAGGCCCAGGACACGGTCGAGTTGTCGATGCGACGCGCGTCGACCCTCAGAACGCTCGCGTATGTCGCCGTCGGCACGGGTGCCGTCGCCGTGAGCGCGCTCGCCATCGGATTGGGCATGATCAACCTGAGCTGACCGCCAGCCAGGTCAGTGCGCGGCGGTCGGGTCAGTGCGCGGCGCCCGCCTCGACCAGAAGCACACCGCCCATGACCAGGGCGATGCCGACCGCCATGACCCAGGTGAACGGCTCGTTGAAGATGAGCCGCCCTGCCACGGCTGTGAGCGCGACGCCCGCCGCAGCCCAGATGCCGTACGCCACGCCGAGGGCCATGCCGTTCTGAAGGGTGAACGAGAGGCAGGTGAAGGCGATGCCGTAGCCGAGTGCGACGGGGATGTACCAGAGCTTGTTGCCCGTGACCGCCGCCTTCAGGGAGAGCGTGGCGGTGACCTCGGTGAGGATCGCGCCGATGAGGAAGACCCAGGCCATCAGTGAGCCTCTCCGCTCTTGCGAGGGCGCGCTTCGCGGATCGTCTCAGCTCGCTGTCGGCCGAGCTCGATGCAGAGCACACCGCCGATGATCAATAGCAGTCCCGCTCCCATGATCGGAGTCAGCGGCTCGCCGAACAGCAGCGCCGACAAGAGAGCGGTCAGCGCGACTCCGAGTGCGCCCCAGATGCCGTATGCGACGCCGAGCGGCAGCCCCGCCCGCAGCACCAGCGAGAGAAACACGAAGGCTCCCGCGAATCCGAGCGCCATCAGCGCGTACCACCCCGGATGCTCGAGCGCGGCTTTCAGTGACAGCGACCCGGTCACTTCGCTCAGGATGGCGCCGGCCAGAAACAGCCACTTCTTCACGATCGGGCCTTCGTCATGTCGCCAGTGTGCCAGAGGGCGGCCTCGTCGAGGTTACGCGTCGGCGGGCGTCGCCTCGACCTTCTTCGCGGCGGCCTTGGCGACCGCTGAGGTGCCTCGGGCCGGCCGAGAGGCGGCCTTCTCTGCCACGGCGGCGGTCTGCGCCGACACCGCACGCGGGGCGAGACGCTGCAGCTGCGTGACGTGGGCCGGAGTCAGCTCGTCGATCGACGCGACCTCGAGCAGCTTCATCGTGCGCACGATCTGCTCCGACAGAATCGAGATCGTGCGGTCCACGCCCGCGCGGCCTCCAGCCATGAGTCCGTAGAGGTAGGCGCGGCCGATCAGCGTGAACTTCGCGCCGAGGGCGAGCGAGGCTACGATGTCGGCGCCGTCCATGATGCCCGTGTCGACCATGACCTCGACGTGGCCTCCGACCTCGCGGGCCACATCGGGCAGCAGATGGAACGGGATCGGGGCGCGGTCGAGCTGGCGGCCTCCGTGGTTCGACAGCAAGATGCCGTCGACGCCGAGGTCGGCGAGACGCTTCGAGTCTTCGAGGTTCTGAACGCCCTTGATCACGATCTTGCCGGGCCACATGCTGCGGATGAAGGCGAGATCGTCGAAGTCGATCGAGGGGTCCATCGCCGAGTCGAGCAGTTCGCCGACGGTGCCGCCGGTCGACGACAGCGAGGCGAACTCCAGAGGGGGAGTCGTGAGGAAGTCGTACCACCACCACGGACGGGGGATGGCGTTGATGATGGTGCCCGCGGTGAGCTGCGGCGGAATCGAGAAGCCGTTGCGCTTGTCGCGCAGGCGCGCGCCCGCCACGGGGGTATCGACGGTGAACATCAGGGTGTCGAAGCCCGCCGCCGCCGCCCGCTCGACGAGCCCGTACGAGATGTCGCGATCGCGCATGACATAGAGCTGGAACCAGTTGCGCCCGGTGGGATTGGCCGCCTTGACGGCCTCGATCGACGAGGTTCCGAGGGTAGAGAGCGTGAACGGGATGCCTGCGGCACCGGCAGCTCCGGCCCCAGCGATCTCGCCCTCGGTCTGCATCAGGCGCGTGAAGCCGGTGGGGGCGATACCGAACGGCATGGTCGAGGTGCCACCCAGGATCTGCGTGGTCGTATCGAGCTTCGACACGTCGCGCAGGATCGACGGGTGGAACTCGATGTCCTGAAAGGCCTGGCGCGCACGCTTGAGCGAGATCTCGCCCTCGGCTGATCCGTCGGTGTAGTCGAATGCGGCCTTGGGTGTGCGGCGCTTGGCGATGGTGCGCAGATCGTCGATCGTCAGCGCTCCCTGCAGCCGACGCTTCTTGCCGTCGAACTGCGGCTTCTTGAACTGCATGAGGGGCAGCAGCTCTGCGGGGTTCGGAAAGCGACGTTCAACCATGGGGCAGTCCTCTATCTGGTTCGGCGGGGGCGGAGATGAAGTTCGTCTCGGTGTAATAGCCGGTGATGTGGGCGTTCACGAGGTCGCGCGCCCGCTCGGCGTCGCCGGCCTCGATGGCGTCGACGATGGCTCGGTGCTCGTGGCGCAGGCGGCCGGATGTCTCGGGCCACGACGGCAGATTCGGCACGCCGGCCAGAACGTAGCTCTCGATCGAGTTGCGGAGGCCCGCCATCATCGAGGCGATCACGGCGTTTCCCGAGAGCTCGGCGAGGGCGAGGTGGAAGGCCGCATCGAGAGCGAGGAACTCGGCCTCGGAAATCCGGTCATCGGCATCCATCGCGTCGAGCAACCGAGTGGCGGCGCCGAGGTCGAGGGGCGCGGCGGAGGCAACTTCGGCCAGTTCGGTGACGACTGCCGCCTCGAGTACGAGTCTGGTCTTCACGACGTCGCGTACGTCGAAGCCCTGTGCCGCGACCTGCAGCCGCATCAGCGACGACATGCCGCCGGAGGGGCGAGCCACGATGATGGCGCCGGACTGCGGCCCCGACCCGGTCTGGGTGCGGATGAGTCCGAGCGCTTCGAGCACCCGCAGCGCCTCGCGAACCGACGATCGGCCGACTCCGAGGTCGGTAGAGAGCGTGCGCTCGGCGGGCAGATGATCGCCCGGAGCGAGTCGTCCCGCGAGGAGGTCGCCCTCGATGTGCTGCAGAACGACCTCCCACGCACGGCGCGAGTCGATCGGTGCAACAGAGGTGTCGACGGTGGTCACGTTGCGCCCTTCCCGATCGTCGGATGCCTGTGGTCAGGCCATGTGGTCAGACCACACTCTAAGACCTGAATGACACCCTGTCCAGCATCGAGCGGTAAAGGCTTTCGTCAGAGAGCACCGCATCGGCTCTGTTCGCCGCTACGGATTGCCGGTACTCTGATCGCCTGACGGGTAGGTGGGCACCGTCGCGAGATGTGCACGGCCGCTCGCTCCTCGTGAATCCTAAGGACCCCGTATGTCTCGTCGAACGGCAATCCTGCTGTCACTTCCCGTCGTTGTCGTGCTCAGCGCCCTGTCTTTGACCGTCGCTGCTCCCGCATCCGCCGCCCCACTACCCGATGGCGCAACGATCTCGGTCGTTCGTGCCGCTTCCGGTCAGGTCTACGATGTCGACCCGACAACGGCAGTCATGCAGACGGTCGGAGCGCCTAATCCTGGAGCCGAATCGATTTCGGGCCTCGACGCGGACGATACCGGTGCGGGATGGGCGGTCGGCGCACAGGGTCTCTATTCGGCCGACCTCGTGACTGGCGTTCTGACCTTCGTCGCTCCCGTCACCCTTCTCGACGATCCCGAGCAGCAACTCGATTGCCAGTCGCTCGACCTGAGCCCGAGCGGGATTCTTATGGCGTCGTGCGAGGGTGTCGAGTCGAGCGTGACGGGGACGATCGACACGAGCACTGGCGCCTTCACGACGCTGGTCGACGAAGCGCCGCTTTTCTACAGTCTTGCGACGAACCCGGTCGACGGCGTGCTGTACGGCCTCACGCTCGGTGGCGCCGCCTACAAGGTCGACTCGGCCAGCAACGCGGCGACACTGGTCGGCCAGATCTCCGAAACGAACGGCACCTACGACGCGGACTTCGACAGCGCGGGTCAGCTCTGGCTGACGAGTGAGGCCGGCGGCGTCGGGTCGATGTCAGTCTTCCACCTGGATTCACTCTTCACTGTCGACCCGGCCACCTGGAAAGCCACTTTCATCCGACAATTCACGAAGCCGGAATTTGGGACGGAGTTCAGAGCCATAGACAGCCTCTCGGTGTGGGGAACCACGACTTCCACGTCTGTTCCTGATACCGAGACGCCGGTTGCGCCCGCGGACGTATCGGTGCCGAAGCTCGCGGACTCCGGCCTGGATACGGGTCCTCTCGCCCTCGCAGGCGGCCTTGCGTTGATGCTCGGCTTGGGCCTGGTGGCACTTCGCCGAGTTCGCAGGTGGCGCGGTTACCGTTGACGGACTCGAACCTCGACACAAAGGATTGAATCATGAGCGCGAACCCCTACGATCAGCTACCGAAACTGCCCTCCTTCCAACTGACGTCGTCCGATGTGCGACAGGGTGAGCGGCTCTCGGATCCGCAATTGGGCGAGTCGGCGGGTGGCGGAGACGTGTCGCCCCAGCTCAGTTGGTCGGGCGCGCCCGAGGCGACCAAGAGCTACGTCGTGACGGTCTACGACCCCGACGCGCCCACGGCATCCGGATTCTGGCACTGGGCGGTTCTCAACATCCCTGCCGATGTGACGAGCCTCGCCGCCGGTGCCGGAACGCCCGGAAGCAGCGCGCTCCCCGAGGGTGCGATCACCCTGCGCAACGACGCCGGGGTCGCGGGCTTCGTCGGCGCGACGCCACCGCCCGGGCACGGCGACCACGAGTATTACTTCGTGGTGCACGCGGTCGACGTCGAGAAGCTCGAGGTTCCTGAGGATGCGTCGCCGGCCCTGCTCGGGTTCAACCTCTTTATGCACGCCGTGGGTCGTGCGGTTATCAGCGCCCCCTATGGAGTCAGCGCATAGCGCTTGCTCGCGTGAGCGGTCACGATAGCTGCGACCGCACGTAGTCGAACGACTCCTTGGCGAGCGCCGACCAGGTCTCGAGCGTTGTCGCCGGGTTGTCTGTGTGCAGGTCGTCGCCCGCCGGTACCTCGATCCATTCGCGCATTGTGCGTCTGCCCATCGAGAGACTGGCGGCGGCGCCCTGCTCGATAAGGGCGAGTGCGCGCTCGCGAGGCACCTTCACGATGAGGCGATCGTCGGAGCCGAGGAACGCGACGATCTTCGTCTCGGTGCGGATGCCGGGGCTGCGAAACATGGTTCCGAGCTCGACCGGCCCCGCCTGGCTCAGGCCGGCAGCGATCTCGTGCAGCAGTTCGACCGCCTCGTCGGATGGCTTGCTCATGGGGATCACGGTACTCCTGCGGGCAGACGCCGAGGCGGGTAGACGAGAACGGCTGTCCGTAGGAGGCTGGAGGCATGATGAAGGAGACAACAGCCCAGCAGCGCTCGCCGCGAGCCGTCGGTCGTGCATCAACCGGTCTGGCTCTCGTGGCTCTCGTAGCAACGCTGATGGTGGGGTGCGCGAGCAGCGCCGATTCGGGGTCGACGACCGCGGGGACCACTCCGGTCTCGAGCGGGCGTGCGACGCCAACACCGACACCGACACCGACGCCGACACCGACGCCGACGCCTGATGCGTGCGGCCCGTCGACGGGCCAGGAGGCCGCGGCGGGTGCGATCGCCCAGCTCCCTGCTCCGTCGGGCCTCGAGGGAGTTCCTTGGGACGCCGCGAACGCCGACTACAGCGGCTACGACCCTTGCGCGGCACTGTCGTGGTCGCTTGTGACGCTGCAGGGCGCTACGGCGAGCACCCCTACGGCGGTTCTCTTGTTCCACAGCGGTGAGTACCTCGGCACGGCAACCAAGACCGCCTACGGCTTCACTCCGACGGTTGAACGCACGGCCGACGATGCGATCAGTGTGACCTACCGATTCCCGCAGGGCATGGAGTCGAACGCCGAAGCCTCAGGCGCCGCGGTAGCGACCTTCACGTGGAACGCCGAGACCAGATCCGTCGACATGGCCGGTGACGTTCCGCCCACAGGCTAGCGATGGAATTACGGCGCTTCTCTGTGTCGAGCGGGCGCGCCATTCATCGTGCCTGCTAACCACGGATCCGCCGCGCGCTGCTTGTCGGCTGGCCTCGGTGTTCGGTGTGGGTTGATGCACGAGGGCGAGATGATGTGCGGTTTGCCACGGATCATCGTGAGTTGCCATGCCGACGAGTGGATCGTGGAGTGGTGGAACGCACACAGCAGCGCCATATTGTCGACGTCTGTGGCGCCTGCTGTGAAGTTCTCACTGACCCATGGAATGACGTGGTGCGCCTGACATCGTGAGGGCGGATGGTGGCACCCGGGGAACACGCAGCCGCCGTCGCGCGCAGCGAGGGCTCGCCGCTGTTTGCGGGTGGCAACGCGCTGTGTCTTGCCGTGGTTCAGGATTTCGCCATTGGTGCCGAAGAGGCTCACGATCGTGTCGCCTGTGCACTGGAGCATTGCGACTGTGCTGATGGGGATCGGTTCGGAGCTGCCATCGATCCAGCCGACTCCGCGCCCCGATTCGAGATCTTTCGCGGTCACATGAACGTTGACCGTGGGCGCTGCCCCATTGAGCAACGATGCTGACGGTGAACCAGCGGCCATCTCGATGAGAGTCATGACAGCGTCGAGGAGCTTTTGTTCGTAGCTGCGTTCGTCTGGAGGGTTTACCTCATCTGCCTCATCTGCCTCATCGGCATTGTCGGACTCGCGGGCGCTGCGGCGCTCGTCATGCCCGACGGTCACATCCGGGTGTGCGTCGTCATCCGTCGGAGTCTCGGGGCTGACCGTGCGGGGGCTGAGCACCGAGTCGACCGCCGCCAGAAAGACACCGAGTTGCAGTGGTGGGAGCGCGTATCGACCGCGGGCCATACCGTCTGAGCCGACTCGTGGATGGCTGAACCCGCGCAGCTGCTGTTTCGCCTCATCGCGTGGCTCGGCGCCATCGGGGTCGAGATTCTCGCGGATGCGTATGGCGAGCCGGGCGATGTCGTCGACCGTGTAGAGCCTCGCGGACGCCGCCTCTTCGGCGGAGTCGGCGAGGGGTAGCGACGTGGTTGCCGCGCTCACGAGATGCTGTTCGGCCTCATCGAGTCTTGTGTTGAAAGTAGTTCTGGCGGCGACCTCGGAGAGTGTGCGGCAGATGACCGATGCTGTGTCGGCATCGATTCGGCCGGCGAATAAGGCCTGCTCGACCACCGGGAATCGGCTGGGGCAGGGGAGGCCGGTGTTCGAGAAGTGAGACCGAATCTGCCGACCGAGCCGAACCCGTGATGCAGCAGTTCGTTCGGAGACGTTTGCGGTGGCGGCGATCAGCTTCTTGGACGTGGGAAAAGCATTCCGAAAGGCCAGGCCGTCGCCTCCGAGTTCGCGCCGGGATGCGTCGTCGACCTCGGCGGCGATCCAGATGCGCGCCGCGTCGGCGACGATACCCACCCGCTCCCAGTCGCTCGCGACCTTAAGGAGTTCATCTGAGGATGCGACGCGCCGGTCGGCTTCGAAGAGCTCGCGAAGGCGATCGACGATGTCGTCGATGGTCGCGGTCTCGAGGTTCATACGAGAAGTCAAACACCAACCACCGACATTGCTTCTCGCAATGAAATCAGGCTTTCATCAGGAATTTAACCTGTGGATAACCCCGAGATTGGGCACCCTGTGGAGGAAGAGATGGGTGAGTTCAGTACCGCCACGGTCGAGTGAGGAACAGCACCAGCATGCCCGCCAGCGTGAGCAGCATGACCGAGCAGACGACAAGGCTGACGATGGCCAGAGGAAGCCCTGGGGCTGTCCCGCGAGCACGTCGTGCTCCGGAGATTCCAGCAAAAAGTCCGATGAGAGCGCAGATCCACGCAACGACGGTGACCCCGAAGACGAACGCAGGAACGGCCACAACTCCGGCAGCGAGGGAGACCACGGCCGAGGTGATGCTGGGCTTCTGAGGTGTCTGAGGTGGAGGCCACTGCGTCATGCGCCCAGGATACGGTGCGGGGTACGGGCCGCCAACGCGCGGGCCCTAGCGCGAACGCGGCTCGTAGGCGACCGGCGCAAATGCCTGAGCGACGAGGGCGCGCAGGCTCTCGAGCGATCCGGTCACGAGACCCTGGGCGCGGGCCTGGATGAGCACATTGCCGATGGCGGTCGCCTCGACGGGGCCGGCCAGAACCGTGCGTCCCGTGCGGTCGGCTGTGAGCTGGCAGAGCAGGGCATTGAGTGATCCGCCGCCCACGATGTGAATAGTACGGATGCGACGGCCCGACAGCACGGTGAGCTGCTCGATCTTCGTCGCGTACGCATGGGCGAGACTCTCGATGATCGACCGCACGAATTCAGCTCTCGTGCGCGGAGCATCGAAATCGTTCTCGACGCACCAGTCGACGATGCGCGACGGCAGGTCGCCCGGCGCGAGAAACCGGGGGTCGTCGGCGTCGAAGACGGCGACCGGCGTCGTGACCTGGGAGGCCTCCGCGATGAGCGTGGGCAGGTCTATCTTCGTGCCGCCCGCCTTCTCCCAGGTGCGCACCGACTCGCTGAGCAGCCAGAGTCCCATGACGTTGTTCAGGAAGCGCACGCGGCCGTCGACGCCGCCCTCGTTCGTGAAGTTCGCCAGGCGGCTCGCCTCGCTCACCACGGCGCTGGGTAGTTCGACGCCGACGAGCGACCACGTTCCGCTCGAAATGTAGGCGAAGTCGTCACCCGTCGCGGGCACGGCGACAACGGCGGATGCGGTGTCGTGCGACCCGACGGCCGTCACGGTCAGCGTCTTCGTCGCTCTGTTCGACAGGCCGATTTCGGATGCGACGGCCGGCAGCAGCGTGCCGATCTGCGTGCCCGCTTCTACGAGTTCGGGAAACAGCCCGGGGGGTAGGCCGAGTCGCTCGATGAGCGCGTCATCCCACTCGCGAGTGTGCACGTTCAGCAGCCCCGTGGTCGACGCATTCGTCTTCTCTGCCCGGGCGACACCCGTGAGCCAGAAGTTGATGAGGTCGGGGATGAGCAGCGCGGTCTCGGCCTGGTCGAGCGAGCCGGCCACGGCATCCGCTGCGAATTGGTAGAGCGTGTTGAACGGCAAGAACTGAAGGCCGTTCGCGGTGTAGAGCTCGGCTGCGGAGACCAGCGCGCTCGTCTTCTCGACCCCGACCGCGGTTCGCGCGTCGCGGTAGTGATAGGGGTTTCCGAGCATGCGGTCGCCGCTCATCAGGGCGTAGTCCACGGCCCACGAGTCGACGGCGATGCTCTGTAACGACGGCTCCTCGCGCACAGCGGTGCCGAGCCCTGCGACGACGTTGCGGTAGAGCTCGAGGATGTTCCAGTGCAGCCCGTCGATCGTCGTGACAGGCGTGTTCGGAAACCGCGCGACCGGTCGGAGACTGAGCTCGTTATGCGAGACGAAGCCCAGCATCACTCGGCCGCTCGTGGCGCCGAGGTCGACGGCAGCGACGGCGGCGGTCATGCGGAGGCCGCCTCTGTGCGCTGGTCGAGTAGCCCGAGGCCGCCTGCGGCCGAAGCGTATCGAGACCACCGGGAGGTGACCTCGATACGCCGGCTCGTTCCTCGTGCGGCTACTCGATCAGCGCAGCTCTTCATGCAGAGCATCATCGCAGGAAGGCCGCCGCGACGCCCGCATCGACGGGAATGTGCAGGCCGGTGGTGTGTGTGAGGTCTTCGCCCGTGAGCACCGATACCGCGTTGGCCACGTTCTCAGGCAGCACCTCGCGGCCCAGGATCGTGCGCTTGGCGTAGTAGGCGCCGAGCTCCTCTTCGGGCACGCCGTAGACGGCGGCGCGCTTCGCGCCCCATCCGCCGGAGAAGATGCCAGAGCCGCGCACGACGCCGTCGGGGTTGATGCCGTTGACCTTCACCCCGTGCTCGCCGAGCTCGACGGCCAGCAGTCGCACCTGGTGCGCCTGGTCGGCCTTGGTGGCGGAGTACGCGATGTTGTTCGGGCCGGCGAAGACCGAGTTCTTGCTCGAGATGTAGATGATGTCGCCGCCCATCTTCTGCTCGATGAGCACCTTGGCGGCGGCCTTCGAGACCATGAACGAGCCCTTCGCCATCACGTTGTGCTGCAGATCCCAGTCGCCCTCGGTGGTGTCGAGAAGCGGCTTCGATAGCGAGAGGCCGGCGTTGTTCACCACGAGGTCGAGCCCGCCGAAAGCCAGCACGGCCGAGTCGATCGCGGCCTGGATCTGGTCTGCGCTGGTCACGTCGGCCTGCACGCCGATGGCGACGTCGGTCGAACCGAGCTGCGCGGCGGCATCCTGGGCTTTCTCGAGGTCGAGGTCGGCGATCACGACGCACGCGCCGTCTTTCGCGAGGCGGGTCGCGATGGCTTTGCCGATTCCGGATGCCGCACCCGTGACGAGCGCGACGCGGGTGGCGTGCGACTTCGGCTTGGGCAGCCGCTGCAGCTTGGCCTCCTCGAGGGCCCAGTATTCGATCGCGAACTTCTCGGACTCTTCGATGGGGGCGTAGCTCGAGAGCGACTCGGCGCCGCGCATCACGTTGATGGCGTTGATGTAGAACTCACCGGCCACGCGGGCCGTCTGCTTGTTCGCGCCGTAGCTGAACATTCCCACGCCCGGAACGAGCACGATCGCCGGGTCTGCGCCGCGGATTGCGGGGGAGTCGGCCGTGGCGTGCCGGTCGTAGTAGGCCTGGTAGTCGGCGCGGTACTCGGCGTGCAGCTCGACGAGACGCGCGATCGACTGCTCGATGGATGCGTCGGCCGGCAGATCGAGGATCAGCGGCTTGACCTTGGTGCGCAGGAAGTGGTCGGGGCAGCTCGTGCCCAGCGCTGCGAGGCGGGGCGCCTCGCTCGATGAGAGGAAGTCGAGCACGACCTCGGCATCGGTGAAGCTGCCGACCTTGGGGGCGTCGGTTGAGGCGAGTCCGCGAATCGTGGCGCCGAGGGCGGCTGCCTTGGCGCGGCGCTCCGCCTTCTCCAGGGCAGCGAAGCCGTCACGGGCGGAACCGAAGGGCTCCGCTTTTCCGTGCTCGGCGATGTAAGCGGCGGCGGTGTCGATGATCCAGAGGCTGTTCGCCTCGGTCTCGTCGCTCGTGTCGCCCCACGCGGTGATGCCGTGGCCGCCGAGTATGCAGCCGATCGCATCCGGATTCTGCCGTTTGATCTCGGCGATGTCGAGGCCGAGCTGGAAGCCGGGGCGACGCCACGGAACCCACACGACCTTGTCGCCGAAGATCTTTGCGGTCAGCTCTTCGCCGTCTGCTGCGGTCGCGATGGCGATGCCGGAGTCGGGGTGCAGGTGGTCGACGTGGGCCGCGTCGACGAGACCGTGCATGGCGGTGTCGATCGAGGGGGCGGCGCCACCTTTGCCGAAGAGGGTGTAGTCGAAGGCGGCGACCATCTCGTCTTCGCGGTCGACGCCGGGGTAGACGTTGACGAGCGAGCGCAGGCGGTCGACGCGCAGAACGGCGAGGCCCGACTCGGTGAGTGTGCCCAGGTCTCCGCCAGAACCCTTGACCCACATGAGCTCGACCTGCTCGCCCGTCACCGGATCGGTGGCGAAGCCCTTGGCCGACGTGTTGCCGCCCGCGTAGTTGGTGTTCTTCGGGTCTTGTCCGAGTCGATTGGAGCGGGCGATGAGCTCGGCTGCGGCGACGGGGGTCTCGGGGGAAGTCATGGGCGCTCCAATGCACGGGGTTTGTTGCGTTTTGTTAGATGTTACAAAATCTAACGCGCATGCACAACGCCGACATGCTCGTTCGCGGATGAGGAAAAAAGCGCGACACCCCGCACATGACTGCGGCAGCGGCGGCGAGTCGCAGGTATTTTCTCATCGGCGAAGGGGGATGGGCGAGTCAGAGGAGTTCTACGAGGTCTCGGTAGGGGTCGAGCGCCGCGTCGGCCGGATCGAGCTCGGTCACCAGGATTCCGATCTCGTTCCATGCGAATCCCACGGCGAGGGCCTGCTGGCCGAGCTTCGACGAGTCGACAAGCAGAACAATCTCGCGGGCGCGCTCCGCGAAAGCGCGCTTCACCTGGCTCTCGGCGAGCGATACTTCGGAGCTACCGTTGTCGGCATCGAGGGAATAGGCCGAGGCGAAGAAACGGCTGTAGAGCATGGCTTGGGCGGCTTGGCAGGCGATGAGCCCAACGAAACTGCCGGTGCGGTCATCGAGTTCGCCGCCGACCAGAACCGGCGAGAGGTCTTTGTTCGCGTTGAGTGCGGCGAAGTTCTCGTAGCTGTTGGTCGCGACGGTCAGCGGGCCGGTCGGTGCGAGATGGGCGGCAAGGCCTCCGGCGGTCGTGGATGCGTCGACCGCGATGGACCCCGCCCCGGGGAGGAGAGAGGAGGCCTTTTCGGCGATGCGCGTCTTGGCTGCACGCCCGGCGCTTCGGCGCTCACTGAAGGGCCGGGCGCCGGTGACGGGCACGGCGCCGCCGCGCACGCGTCGCAGAAGTCCCTCGGCGTCCAACTCATCGAGGTCGCGGCGCACGGTCATGACGCTGACGCCGAGCTGCTGGGCCGCGGCCTCGAGCCGGATGCCGCCGGTCGCTCGCAGAGACTCGAGGAGGATCTCGCGTCGGGCCTCGGCGCCGAAGCTGCGCAGCGTGCCCATACGTGCCCCCGTTATCGTGAAGTGAACAAGAATCTAACATAATCGAACATCGCGCTAGTATGGCGCGCGTGTTGATCCGCGATGGCTTCCCCGGTCAGAGATTGCGCGTGCTCCCGAGGCCGCGGGTCGTCGAGGCGCTTGCCGAGCCGATCACCGATCGGCTGTTGGTGACGGATGCCGGGCACTTTCCGCACGCGGCGGCCCACGGCCGGTCGCGGCCTCGCGGCGCCGACGAGGTCGTGATCATCCTCTGCACCGATGGAACCGGACATGTCGAACTCCGAGGGCAGGAATTCGGTGTCTCACGCGGTGACGTCGTCGTGATTCCCGCAGGCATTCCGCACAGATATCGCGCCGACCGGCTCGACCCCTGGACGATCTGGTGGATGCACGTCGTCGGTCTCGACAGCGACGCATTCGTCGCGGCGATCGCCGGCTCGTCGGCGGACTGCTCGCCGGTGATGCCGGCCCACGATCCCTACGCCGTGCGAGGCGCGCTCGAGCACGTCTTGGTATCTCTCGAGCGCGACGATACCGTCGCCAGTCTCCGCTCCGCATCCGGTGCCGCCTGGGGTGTGCTCGCGCAACTCGCGGCCGACCGCGCTCGCGGAACCTCCGAGGCGGGCGACCCGATTCTCGCCGTGCAGGACTATCTGCGCGAGAACCTCGACAGCACGGCGAGTGTGGCGGAGCTCGCCACGATGGCGGGGTTCAGCGACTCGCACTTCTCGGCACGGTTCCGGCAGGCGTCGGGAACCAGCGTGGTCGAGTACCGCAAGCGGCTCCGGAGCGCCCGTGCGCGTGAGCTGCTGATCACGACGAACGCATCGGTCGCCGAGATCGCCAATGCGGTCGGCTACGACGACCCCTTCTATTTCTCGCGCCACTTCCGCGCCATCAACGGAGCGAGCCCCAGCCAGTACCGGGCTGCGTTCCAGGATCGCTGAAGGCATCGAAAGACCTGGGCGACACAGGGTGACGTAATTCAGAGAATCGTCTAGGTGATTGCATCGATTTGTGCTCAATCCACGCGTGGCCCCAGTCATATCGTTTAGGTGCGGCACGACCGTCGGCATGGCCGACCCACTTCCGCCAGCACCGCACAGGTCACCCTCCGGCTCCGTTGCCGGCCAGTCAAAGAAGATGAGGAAATCACGGATGAACAGTCACACAGCAACGCGCTCGTGGAAACGGATTGCGCTAGTCGGGGCCGCCGCCGCGGTGCTGGCCCTCACCGCATGCACTTCGGGCATGGAATCCAGCGACACGTCCACGGGCGCAGCCGCGGGCCCGAAAGACGGACCGCTCACCATCGCCTTCCTTCAGAAGCAGGGCGACCAGCAGTACTTCATCGACGAGGCGAACGGAGCCAAGGAGGCGGCGAAGGCCGATGGCGACATCAGCATCAACGTCGTCGACCTCGGCACCGATTCGAACAAGGCGATCTCCGAGGTCGAGGCCGCCATCGCGCAGAAGGTCGACGGCATCATCATCGTCGTGCCCGATCAGCAGATCGGCCCGCAGGTCATGCAGCTCGCCAAAGAGGCGGGCATCCCGATCATGGCTGCAGACGACACGATCGAGGACGCGTCCGGTACCGCCGCTCCGTTCTCGGGCTTCGACGGCACGTCGATGGGCGAGAAGGTCGGCGCCGAGGCGGCACGTCTCTACACGGAGGCAGGCTGGACGGCAGCAGACACCCGCATCCTCTCGGCCTATAAAGAAGACCTCTCGGTCTGCACTCAGCGCGTCGACGGTGCAGCTAGCGCCTTCGCCGAAGCGGTCGCCGACGGTCCCGAGATCATCGACATCGGAACCGACAACTCGGCCACGGATGCTCAAGACAAGGCGGGTGCCGTCATCACGGCCAACGCCGGCGTGAAGAACTGGGTGGTCTGGGGCTGCAACGACGAGAGCGAGACGGGCGTCGTCACGGCTCTGCAGAACTCGGGCGTCTCGCCCAACAACATCGTCGGAGTCGGCCTCGGTGCATACCTGACCTGCAAGGACTGGAACGCCGGACAGGAGACGGGCAACAAGTCCGCCCTGTTCATCTCGGGCGTCGAGGTCGGCAAGGCCGCGGCGACGTCGATGATCGATCTGCTGCGCAATGGAACCGCCCTGCCTCCCAAATCGATCGCCAACACCGAGATCGTGGACGCCACGAACTGGGAAGCCAAGGGCGTCGTCTGCACCTAGCCGCGAATCGGGGCGAGGGCGGCACACACTCTGTCGTCCTCGCCTCGGATCGCCGCCCATTCGGCCAGCAACAACAAAGGACATGCAATGACGCACGAACCCATCGCTCTCCGCGCGACAGGCATCACCAAGAGCTTCGGCCCCGTCCGCGCTCTGCGAGGAGTCGAACTCGAGCTGCGCAGCGGCGAGGTCACGGCCCTGATGGGTGAGAACGGCGCCGGCAAGTCGACGCTGCTCAAGATCCTGAACGGCGACTTCCGGCCGGACGACGGTGTTCTCAGCATCGACGGCGTACCCACCGTCTTCGGCGATCCGGCCGACTCTCGCGCCGCGGGCCTGCGGGTCATCGCGCAGGAACCGGAGATCATCGCGGCAGTCTCGGTGGCCGAAAACATCTTCGTCGGCAGCCTCGGGTCGGTCGCGTACAACCGCAAGGCGCTGCTTCGACGCACGCGCGACGAACTCAAGCGATGGGGTTTCGACCGCACGATCCGGGCCGAGTCGCTCGGTTCCGAGCTGTCGCCCGCCCAACGGCAGATCGTCGAGATCATGCGCGCCGTCGTGAGCAAACCCCGGATCATCTGCTTCGACGAGCCCACCTCCTCGCTGGGCGATGACGAGGTCACGCTCCTGTTCGCCCTGATCCGCCAGCTGCAGGCCGAGGGCATCGCCGTCGCCTACGTATCGCACCGTATGGGCGAGATCTTCAAGCTCGCCGACCGCATCACGGTGCTTCGCGACGGTTCCTTCGTGGGCACCCAACTCGTCGCCGAGACGAATCACGACGAGCTGGTGCGCATGATGGTGGGCCGCGACCTCAGCCAGTTCTTCCACCGCGAGCCCGCTCCGCTCGGTAAGACCGTTCTCGAGCTGCGCAACGTGGGCAACCAATACGTCGACGGCATCGACCTCACCGTCAGGGCCGGCGAGGTCGTCGGCATCGCCGGACTCGTGGGCGCGGGGCGCAGCGAGTTGATGAAGACCATCGCCGGTGACTATCCGATCGCGAGCGGCGAGATCGTGGTCGACGACCGTGTCTGGCGAATCCGGCAACCCGCCGACAGCATCCGGGCCGGCATCGGCTTCGCCCCCGAAGAACGCAAGGCCGAGGCCCTGCTGCTGCAGCGGTCGGTCCGCGACAACGCGGCACTCGTGGTGCTCCGTACCCTCTCTCGCTGGATCTTCGTGAGCAGCCGGGCCGAACGCGCCCTCGCCAAGACCTACATCGATCGACTGCGCATCCGCACGCCCTCAGCCGAACAGCTGGTGGGCAACCTCTCGGGTGGCAACCAGCAGAAGGTCGTGCTTGCCCGGTGGCTCGCCACCGCACCTAAGGTCCTCCTTCTCGACGAGCCCACTCGAGGCATCGACGTCGGAGCGAAATCCGAGATCTACGCGATCATCGACGAGCTCGCGCACCAGGGCGTGGCCGTGATCGTCGTCTCGAGCGAACTCCCCGAGGTCCTCGGAGTGTCGGACCGCATCTACGTGATGGCGGCCGGTCGCATCTCCGGTGAACTCACTCGTTCCGAAGCGAGCGAAGAACGCATTCTGGCCCTTGCGATGGACGAGGACGTCGCCGCATGAACATCGTCACCCGAAAGGACACCCCCGTGCTCTCTGCACAGACAGACACCCGACCACCCGCCCCGAAAGAGATGGAGGTCGAACGCGTCTCCACGTTCAGGCGCGTCATCACGGCCATCGGGGTGCAGAACATCTCGCTCATCTTCGCCATCGTGCTGGTGGTCGCCATCATCGGCATCCAGAACCCGCTCTTCTTCACCGTGCCGAACCTCAAGGTCATCGGCACGGCGATCGCGATCGTCGGGCTACTCGCGGTGGTGCAGACCATCGTGATCATCCTGGGTGCGCTCGACATCTCGGTGGGATCGATAGCGGGCCTTGCCTCGGTGACCTCGGCCATGATCTTCACATCGACGTCGTCGGCGGCGATGGGCGTTCTCGGAGCCGTCGCGATCGGCGTCGTCTGTGGACTCGTCAACGGGTGCATCATCGTGTTCGGCCGGGTCAATCCCGTGATCGCCACACTCGCCACGCTGGCAGCGTTCAAGGGCATCGCCCAGCTCATCTCCGATGGTCGAGCGCAGGGATACACCGGGGCAGACCCCTTCTTCGTCTTCCTCGCCCGAGGAACGCTGCTGGGCGTGCCGACGCTGATTCTCGTGCTCGTTCTGGTGGCCGTGCTCGCCCACGTCGTGCTGCGGTACACCACGATCGGCCGCAACATCTATGCCGTCGGAGGCAACAACATCGCGTCGCGACTCGGCGGCATCAACATCAACCGGTACATCATCGGGGTGTACATGGTGACGGGTGCGGTCGCTGCGATCGCCGGAATCCTGATCACGGCCCGCACGGGTTCGGGCCAGCCGATCTCGGGTTCCGAGGGTCTCGAGCTGCAGGCGATCACCGCCGCCGCTCTCGGAGGCGCGGCGCTCAAGGGCGGCAAGGGCGCGATCGCGGGAACCATCCTCGCCGTCATCCTGCTGGGCGTTCTCACGAACGGCATGACGCTTCTCGGAGTGAACACCTTCTGGCAGAACGTCGCACAGGGCACTCTGCTCGTCGTCGCAGTGGTCATCCAGCAGCTGCGGTCGGGCGAGCGACGCATCGGCATCCCCGGCTGATCCAGCGGCGTCTGAACTGCACCCCGAACCGCATCACCTCCGACTGCCGACATCGAATGAGGCACGAAATGACCGTCGAAACGACCATGCCCGCGGGCTCCGACCCGTCGTCCGAGCACCCGGGGGCCAAGATCGTCCTCCCCGAGGCGCCGGATGCGCTGCGGCCCACACTCGAGGCGGGCCGGCCCATCGCGTGGAGCGAGCCCCTCAGCATCCGCACCTACGAGACCGACGAACCCAGCGCGTACCCGATGTACCTCGACCGGAGGGTCTATCAGGGCTCGAGCGGCAAGGTCTATCCGATCCCGTTCACCGAGCACGTCTCCGATGAGGCGCACGATCGACAGTGGCAGGCCGTTCACCTCGAGAACGAGTACGTGAGACTCGTCGTCTTGCCGGAACTCGGCGGGCGCATCCACATCGGGTACGACAAGACCACCGGCTACGACTTCTTCTACCGCAACAACGTCATCAAGCCTGCTCTGGTCGGTCTGGCTGGCCCGTGGGTGTCGGGCGGCGTGGAATTCAACTGGCCGCAACACCACAGGCCGGCCACATACCTTCCCGTCGAGACGACGATCGAATACGGCGACGACGGCTCCGTGACCGTCTGGTGCGCCGACCACGACCCGTTCACCCGGATGGCAGGGCAGCACGGGGTCCGGCTACGGCCGGGCAGCAGCGTCGTCGAGTTGGCGGTGCGGCTGCACAACCGAACGAGCGAGCGTCAGACCTTCCTCTGGTGGGCGAACGTCGCGGCGCGGGTCAACGACGACTACCAGTCGTTCTTCCCTGACGACGTGCGCTACGTCGCCGACCATGCACGGCGGGCTCTGACTGCTTTTCCGGCGGCGGACCGCCCCTACTACGGCGTCGACTACGCCGCGCTCGCCGAGGCGGAACCGGGTGCCGATCGCATAGATTTCTACCGCAACATCCCCGTGCCGACCTCCTACATGATCGTCGACTCGCAGCAGGACTTCTTCGGCGGCTACGACCACGCGGCAGGCGCGGGCTTCGTGCACTGGGCGGAACGGCGGCTCTCGCCCGGCAAGAAGCAGTGGACGTGGGGCAACGCGGCCTTCGGCCATGCGTGGGATGCGCAACTCACCGACGACGACGGTCCGTACGTGGAGCTCATGGCCGGTGTGTTCACCGACAACCAGCCCGATTTCAGCTGGCTCCTGCCCGGCGAGACGAAGGTCTTCACCCAGTACTGGTACCCGCTGCCCGCGATCGGTGCCGCTCAGCAGGCGACGCCGGATGCCGCGGTGCACGTCGAGCGAGGCCCCCGGCCCTCGGCCAGCTTCGCCGTCACCTCGCCCCAGCAGGGCGCGACGCTTCGGGTGAGCGACGGAGAATCGATCACGGCATCGAGAATCGCAGACCTCGCGCCAGGCACCCCCGCGGTGATCGACTTCGATGCGCTGACCGATTCCACGGTGGTCGAACTCCTCGATGCATCGGGTCGGTCGCTCGTGCGGTGGTCGCAGACCGTCATCACCGATGAGGAGCCGTGGGTCGCCGACGAACCGCTCCCGCCATCCGAGATCGAGACGGTGGAGGAGCTGTATCTCACGGGTCTGCACCTCAGCCAGTTCCGGCACCCCACACGCTCACCGCTCGACTACTGGAACGCAGCACTCGAGCGCGATCAAGGCGACCTGCGCACCAACCTGGCGATCGCCGATCTCGAGTACCGAGCAGGCGAGTACTCGAGCGCCCTCGAACGGGTCGACGTGGCGTTGGCCCGATTGACCCGCCGCAACGCGAACCCGCAAGACACCGAGGCGTTCTATCTCGCCGGCCTGATCTCGCAGCGGCTTGGCCGTGTCGCCGAGGCCGAGGCGTACTTCGGCAAGGCTGGCTGGGACGGCACCTGGGCTGCGAGCGCCGGCTATGAGCTCGCCGCGTCGCTCTCGCGTCGTGGTCGCAACCGCGCAGCGCTCCGCGTACTGGACTCGCTGCGGTCGGTCGCGGCCCACGACAGTCGCCGCTGCGTACTCGAAGCGATCGTTCTGCGCCGCCTGGGCGACACCGCACACGCGGACTCTCTGCTGCGAGAGCAGGAAGCGCTCGAGCCGGTGAACCCGACCATTCGCACTCTTCTCGGACGGGCCGATGTCAGCGACCCCGGCCTCGCCCTCGACGTGGCTCTCGATTTGAAAGCCGCCGGCGATGTCGTCGGAGCACTGTCCATGCTCGACCGTGTCACCGCCTTGCCGGCCACGGCCGCGGGCAACCTGGTTCCGCTGGCGCACTACGTGGCGGCCGGACTGTTCGAAGAGGGCGGATTCCCCGCCGATGCCGCCGAGCAGCGCCGACGGGCGCGACAGAGCGACCTGACGCGAGCATTCCCCTACGGCCTCGATGCCCATGACGCGCTGGTCGCATCGCTCCAGGTCGAGCCGACGGATGCGACGGCGCGGTTCCTCCTCGGGATGCTGTTGTTCGCACACGGTCGGCGAAAAGACGCCCTCGACGAATGGGAGTCCGCGATCGAACTCGGGCTGGAGCATCCAGTGCTGTTTCGCAACGCCGGCCTCGCCGCCTACAACATCGCGCACGACGACGAGATGGCCTGGCGTCGCTATGAAGAGGCGGTCGAGCTCGCCCCGCAGGATGCGCGGCTCCTCTTCGAGCAGGATCAATTGGCCGCTCGGCTCGGGCACCCCGACGAGGAGCGGCTTGCCAGACTTCGAGCGCACCCCGATCTGGTGCTCAGTCGAGACGACTTCACGATCGAGTACGTCGGCCTGCTCGTGACGGGCGGGTTCGCCGACGAGGCATTGGAGATACTTCGCTCGCGCGAGTTCCATCCGTGGGAGGGTGGCGAGGGTCAGGCCATCCGCGCCTGGGATTCGACGATCGCGGCGCTCGGTCTTCAGCAGACAGATCCGCCCGCCAGTCTTGGCGAGGTTCGTCCCGAGTATCAGGCACCCCAGGCCGTTCGGGAAGACGGTGTGACCGACTACTTCGCAACGAGTCACCCCGAGCTGCTGCTGTTCGCTCGGGAGTAGTCGGCCACACCGCAGGGCGCGGACTAGCTCAGTTCGTCGATCGCGTCGGTGATGAATTTCGCGACCTCTGAGGGGTTGGTCTGCATCACGAGGTGGGGAGCATCGATTTCGATCACCTTGCGGACGCCGGCTCGTTTGTAGCCGAAGCGCTCGACATCGGGGTTGATGGTGTGGTCGGCACTCGAGACGATGCCCCAGCTGGGCTTGGTCTTCCAAGCGGCGACGGGAGCGGTTTCGGAGAAGGCGACGGCCGCGAGCGGGCGCTGGCCGACGGCGAGCACGCGAGCGGTGTCAGTCGGGACTCCCGCAGCGAAGACCTCGGGGAACGCGTCGATCTTCACCGACACATCTGTTCCCGGCTCTGCGCCGTCGATCGGGTAGGGCGAATACACGAGATTCGCGGCGAGCTCGGAGTCGGGGAAGCCGCCCTGCAACTGGCCGAGGCTTTCTCCCTCGTCGAGCGCGTAGCCCGAGACGTAGACGAGCCCGATCACGTTGTCGGCGACGCCGGCGACCGTGATCACGGCGCCGCCGTAGGAGTGGCCGGCGAGAATCACCGGTCCGTCGATCTGCTCGACGAACGACTTGATGTAGGCCGAGTCCCCGATGAGGCTGCGGTTGAAGACGGGCGGAACCAAGACGGTATAGCCCTGATTCAGCAGTTCGAGGGTGACGGGTGCCCAGCTGGCGGCGTCGGCGAATGCGCCGTGGACGAGAACGATGGTGGGGGCGGTGGTCATGATGTGCTCCTTACTTATTGGGGGACTTGGTGGGAGTGTGCGGGTGGTGCGGGAGGGCGGCCGAGACGAGGTGCTCGACCGTCGGGGGCGAGGCGGAGAGCTTGCGGGCCGCCTCGACGATCTCGGTGTCGTAGCCGGTCGTGCGGTTGTGGTGCTGGCTGAGGTGCTCTTGCCACGAGCCGACGTGGAATGCCTCGACGAGGAAGCCCGGATGCTCGCGGTCGTCGTAGACATCCCACGAGCGGGCTCCCGTGCGGCGCCTGCTCTGTTCGAGCGTGCGCATCGCGGCGAGGAACGCCGCGCGATCGCGATCGGCTATCTCGTAGCGCACGATGACGAGCGTGGCGCCGGCCGGGTCGAGCTCGTGATTGACGGCCGGAGTCGCAGGTGCATCCGCAGCGGCAGCCGCATCATCCGGGTTCGCGTCGTCATCGCCCGGCAGCGGTGTCGCGACCGGCGGCACATCGGTGAGCGGCATGGGCAACGCGGTGCGACTCTTGTCGGCGGTGGGGTGCAGCGGCCAGATGAGCAGCATGGCGGCGCCGACGACCACGACGATTCCTGCGCCTGCCATGGTGTGCGCTGTGCCGAAGACACCGCCGAGCGCACCGATGATCGCGGCGCCGAAGGCTGTTCCGCCGAAGAGCACGAGTTGATAGACCGAGAGTCCGCGGGTGCGCACCCACCCGGGGAGGAAGGCTTGAACGGTGGCGTTCAGCGTGGCGATCACGCCGATCCACGATAGGCCGACGAGGACGAGTACCGGCAGGGTGATCCAGAGCGTGTTCGATAGCGCCGTCGCCCCGATTCCGATGCCGTAGGCGGCGCTCGTCACGATGATGAGCCGGTTGGTTCCCAGAGCGGCTCGCGCCTTGGGAATGATGAACGCGCCGGCGATCGATCCGATACCCAGGGCCGCGAGCAGGATGCCGTAGCCGTTGCTGTCGAGCGCGAGTCGGCCACTGGCGAGCACGGGCAACAGAGCCCAGAGCGCGTTGGCGGGCATGATGAAGATGAGCAACTGGAAGTAGATGCGCCGAACGACGGCGGCGTGCATGACATAACGCAGGCCAGCTCGGGTCGCCGACATGAACGGCTCGCGGTCTCCGGTCGGCTGCTTGTAGCTCTTAAACAGAATGAGCACGAGGAGTAGGCCGGCGAAGCTCAGGGCGTTGAGCGCGAAGACGAAGGGGATGCCCCACGAGCCGATCACAACGCCGGCGATGGCCGGTCCGATGGCTCGGGCGACATTGACGCCGATCGACGAGAGGGATGCGGCGTCGCCGATGAGCGGCTTCGGCACGACGCCGGGAACGAACGCCTGGTACGCGGGCAGCTGCACGGCCGAGGCGACTCCGAGAGCGAACGTGAAAGCCAACAGCAACGTCGGGGTCATGGCGCCGATCGCGGTGAGAACGGCGAGCCCCGCCGCGACCAGCGCCTGGGCCGATTGCACGCCGATGAGCAGGTGCCGCTTGTTCGCGAACTCTCCGAGCACCCCGGCGGGGATTCCGAACAACAGCACGGGCGCGGCTGAGGCCGTCGAGACGAGCGCGATCACGGCGGGCGAAGCGTGCTCCTCGACGAGAAACCACTGCGCACCGACCGTCTGCATCCAACCACCGATGTTGCTGACGACGTCGGCGATCCATAGCCATCGGAAGATGGTGACGGCCAGCGGCGCGAGCGGGCCGGGTGGCTTGGATGCTGTCGACGCGATGCTCACTGCAGCCCGCGATGAACGACAGCGCCGCGCTCTGGTGAGTCGGAGACGAAAGCGTCCCTGTCATCGACCGTCCACGACACGGCTATCCCCATCGGAACGTAGCCGCCGAATTCGTCGACGCGACGGATGGTCACGCGGGCTCCGTCCACGAGGAAGGACACGCGTCGCTGGGTCTCCCCTGCTGCAGCATTCGGCGTCGAACCGGCGGCCGTCGTCATGACGAAGATGCCGCGGAGTCGGGTCGGCGCAGCGCATCGGCGAGGAACGCGAGCGAGCCGTGCAGCGCCTGCTGCAGGTAGCCCTCGGCGTGATGCGTACCAGGAACCAGTTGCAGCGTGCTGGCGACCCCGGCCGACGACAGGGCGTTCTGCAGCCCGGCGGCATCCGACACCGGCACGAATTCGGCGAGCGAATTGGCCAGGTAGACGGGGCCGGTCTTGTCGGTCACCCTCGGGGTCGTGGATGCCGCGGCGAGGGCAGAGCGGTCGCCGCCGACCTCCTGCAGAATCACCCAGCGGAGGAAGGCGTCGTCGCGGCCGGTCTGGTTGATGTCGGCGCTGCGCATGGCGTCGAGGTCCTGCGTCGTCGGCTCGGCGGCCGTCGCATCGGTCGCCGAGATGATGCCGGCGAGGTCGAAGATTCCCGACCAGCTCACTGCGGGGCATCCGGTCGCGATGGCTGCCTCGACCACCAGATTGCCTCCGGCCGAACCGCCGAAGAACGCCACGCGTCCGCGATCGAAGGCGTGCTCAGATGCGCGCGCCCACTCGGCGGCCGCCAGCACATCCGCGCGCCCGGCGGGAAAGATGTGGTCGGGCGCGAGGCGGTAATCGGGTACGAAGACCAGGTATCCGGCTTCGACCAGCAGGCTCGCGAGCGTCTTCTCCTTGACCTTGTCGCCGCGAAACCAGCCGCCGCCGTGCACGAGGATGATCGCCGCTCGAGTCGCATCGTCTGTGTGTTCGGGGTCTTCGTAGATGTCGAGCAGATGCATCGGGTCTGAATCCGTGCCGTAGGGAACATCGAGGGTGATGAGTGGAGCGGTCATGAGCATCCTTCTTTCGGCTGATCAGGAGTACGTTTTTCACGGGCCGGGCTCGAACGCCTCGACATTACGACGAAGAAGAGAATGCAGGCTAGTACTGCTGGGATCAGGGACGCACGATCGCTGAACGCGACGGCTCCGGCGGCGCCGATCAAGCATCCGCCGACGAAGCCCGCGAGCAGCGGCCATGCGCTGTGCCAGCGAGACCAGGCCGAGCCAGATGCGCCTCGGCTGAGCACGAGGTCGACGAGGGCGATCGTGCCGGCCACGAGATTGCCTGTCATGACGGCGGTCGAGGCTGCCTTTGGCGGAATGAGATGCAGGAACGCGTTCTGCGTGGCCATGGCGCACACCGCGCAGAGACCGATGATGACAGCGAGAGGCTGGGAGGGATCCGCCGACGCTCGCGTGGCGAACGACAGCGCGGCCGCCAGTACGAGCAGCAGGGTCTGCGCGCCCAGCAATACCGTCGTGAGCATCTGTGCTGACATGCCATTCAGAACCAACCGACGTGATGCGAGCGTCGCCGCGGCCGTGATCAGCACGAACACCGGGATGGCGAGGACCGAGGCCACACCCGGCGCACGGCCCGCAACGACATCGGCGGCGATCACGACGAGGTTGCCGGTCACGTGGGCCGAGAAGAAGCCTCCCAGCAGAAGCCAACTGGTCACGTCGGTCGCTCCGGCGAGCAGGCTGAGGGCCGCCGGCAGGGCGACGCTCGCGGAGGCAGATGCAGGCGAGAGCGCGCGCGTCGTCGCCGGGATAGGAGGCGGGGTGTTCATCGGGCCGTCTCCTTCGATGTCGGAGCTGAGAGGCTCCGCGCTGAGCGGTGCCGGATCCAGCCGTAGACGCCCGCAGGCAGGATGAATCCGATCGCCATGGCGAAGACCGTGAGCCACGCGACGTTCGCGTCGTTGATCGTCGAGACGAGAAGGTGTTCGGCGGTCGTGCCCGTCGCCGTCTGCAGCTGAGCGAGCCCTGCGAGCGAGCGGAAGATCAGCACTCCCGGCATCAGGGAGACGACACTGGCGAAGCCGATCGCCGAGAACGGAAGCTGGAATCGGCGGGATACCGGAAGAAGGATCGTTGCAGCCACGAGGCAGGCCAACCCGGCGCCCACGTAGGACTCGAGGTGCCAGATGTCGAGTGCGACCCACCGCAGGGCATGCACGGCGGCCCCGACGGCGAACGGCCAGATGAGGATGCGCAGGGGAGCGGAGTAGAAGATGCCGTAGCAGACGGCAACGATCCCAGCGGCGCCGGCGTCGAGCCAGAGCGGGATGTCGCGGCCCGCGGGATCGACGACCAGCTCCGCCCCGCCGAGGGTCAGGCCGGCGAGCAGCCCGGCGGCGATGGAGAGCAGCGTCAGGGTCGCGAAGGTGAGTCGTGCCAGGCCGAGCGGGATTCGGAGCGCCGCGAGATCGAGAGAGCCGTTGAGCAGGTGCGGACCCGGCACCAGAATCATGCAGGGACAGACTGCGGCGAGCCGCAGCGACGAACTGATATCGCTGTTGGTCGCTATCGCCCCGAGCAGACCGGCGAGCAATGCTGCGACTCCCACCTGCCAGAAGTTCGAACCGCCCAGGCGGCCGATACCGCGGCGCAGAAATGCTCCCGCAACGGAGCTCGCAGCGATGAGCAGAACGGTCTGTACATGGTGGATGCCGAAGATGATCGCCAGGCAGCTGGCGCCGACGGCACAGGCCGCAGCGAACAGAAAGATGTTCGCGGGCTTGAGGGTTGCAGCCTGTGCGACGGCCTTGCGGGCTGTCGCTAGCGTCGTCGTGCTCGACGAGAACTCGTTGATCGCGCGGTCGACGGCGAGTACTCGGTTCATGGCGACGGCAGACGGTGTGGCAGCGAAGCGCAGCGTCGTTCGCGGTTGGTCGAGCGGGACGCTCGCGGCCGTGTCGAGACTACTGAGTGCGCGCGCCTCAAGGTCGATCGACGATGTGTTCCAGCCCAGGTCGAGTCGACCCTCCACTCCCAGTGCCGCTTCGAGCTGGGCAGCGCGTTCCTCTGACCTCTCGGAGCCCGCGCCGTTTCCATGGAGCGCGGCGATCGCGTCCACCAGGAGCTGCTCACCGTCGGCGGCCTCGGCCGACGCCGCCTCGGAGGAGCGGCGCGGCGCGGAGGCGGCGTCGACTCCGCGCCGCGCAACCATCAGGCGCCTCCGACGCCCGAGCCGGTCAGGGCAGCGGGATTGACGATCTTGTCGAACTGCTCGGCCGTGACCTCGCCGGAGGCCAGGGCGGCCTCGCGCAGAGTCTGATCGTTGGCGAGCGCAGCCTCGGCGATGTGCGCCGACTTCTGGTAGCCGATGACGGGGCTGAGGGCCGTCACGAGCATGAGGCTCTCGCCAACGTACGACGCGATCTTCTTCTCGTTCAGCTCGGTGCCCTTCACCGAATAGGTCAAGAACTTCTCGACTCCGTCGCCCAGAATCCGGGCGGAGTGCAGGAAATTGTTGATGATGATCGGCCGCATCGCATTGAGTTCGAAATTGCCCTGCGACCCGGCGAAGGCGACGGCGGCGTCGTCGCCGATCACCTGGATGGAGATCATCACGATCGCCTCGCACTGGGTCGGGTTGACCTTGCCGGGCATGATGGATGAGCCCGGCTCGTTCGAGGGCAGCACGAGTTCGGCAAATCCGGTTCGTGGGCCCGAGGCGAGCCAGCGCATGTCGTTGGCGATCTTCATAAGCGACACGGCGACCCCGCGGAGGGCGGCGTGAGCGCGCACCATGGCGTCCAATGACCCTTGGGCTTCGAACTTGTTCGGTGCCGTCACGAACTTCTTGCCGGTGAGCTCGGCGATCTTGGCGGCGACTTTCTCTGAGAAGCCGGCCGGGGCGTTGAGCCCCGTACCGACGGCGGTGCCGCCGAGGGCAACTTTCAGGAGGCCTTCGCGAGAGTGCTCGATCTCGCGGATGCATTCCTCGATCTGCGCGGCGTAACCCGACCACTCCTGCCCGACGGTCAACGGAACGGCGTCTTCGAGGTGGGTGCGTCCGATCTTCACGACGTCCATCCACTTCTTCGCCTTGGCAGCAATCTCGGCGTGCAGGTCACGAAGGCGGGGAAGCAGACGTTCGTCGAGCTCGGTGATGGCGGCGATGTGCATGGCCGTCGGGAAGGAGTCGTTGCTCGACTGACCCATGTTGACGTCGTCATTCGGGCCGATGGGAAGCTGGCTGCCGAGCGTTCCACCGAGCAGTTGGATGCCGCGGTTCGAGAGCACCTCGTTGATGTTCATGTTGCTCTGGGTGCCAGAACCGGTCTGCCAGACGTAGAGGGGGAACTCATCGTCGAGCTTGCCGTCAATCGTCTCGTCGGCAGCCTGAACGATGACCTTCGCCTTCCAACCGGGCAGGCGGCCGGCCTCTTCGTTCACCAGGGCCGCGGCTTTTTTCACGACGCCGTAGGCGCGATATACCTCGATCGGCATGTGGTCGTGGCCGATCGAGAAGTGCTGCAGTGAGCGCTGGGTCTGCGCTCCCCAATAACGGTCTGCGGGCACGTCGACGGATCCCATGCTGTCGAACTCGCTTCGCTTGCCAGCGGCATCGATGCCGATGGGAACATCGGTGTAGACGGGCGTCTCGGTGTCAATCTGGGTGGGCATTGGCTTGATCCTTTCGTCGGGGTGATGAGTGAGTGTGTTTCGTACGGACACGTCGGTTATCTGCGTGCCGCAGCGGCTTCGGCGATGAGCGCGACGACCTCGTCGGGGTTCGTGTGCATCACGAGATGAGGGGCGTCTACCTCGATGACTCGCCGCGCCCCGGCTCGCGCGTAGGCGAAGCGTTCCAGTTCGGGGTTGATGCTGCGGTCTCGCGACGAGACGAGGCCCCAGGCGGGCTTCGTTCTCCATGCGGCGCTCGAGGCGATGTCTCCGAAAGCGACAGCCGCGAGGGGGCGCTGCGACACGGCGAGAACCTCGGCCACGCCGTCGGCCACACCGGCCGCGAGAACCTGGGGGAACGCCCCGATGTCGACTGAAACGTCCATCCCCGGCTCCGTGCCGCCGCTCGGAAAACGCGCGTAGATGAGACTGGCCGCGAGGTCGGGGTCGGGGAAGGCCGCCTGAAGCTGGCCGACACTCTCGCCCGTATCGAGGGCGTACGCAGCCACGAAGACGAGGCCTACGACGTTGTCGGCTGTGCCCGCGACCGTGATGACGGCACCCCCGTAGGAATGACCGACAAGGAGCACGGGGCCGTCAATCTGCTCGACGATCGAGAGTACGTAGGCCGCGTCCGAATCAAGGCCTCTATTCGGTACCGCCGGTGCCAAAACCGAATACCCGCGGTCGAGCAGACGTCTGGTGACGGGTGCCCAACTAGACGCGTCTGCAAAAGCCCCGTGAACGAGAACGATTGTCGGCTCAGAACTCATGGTTTCACGCTAGAAAACGAGGCCCGGGTCGTCATCGGTCACGATGACGTAGATCGCCCTCCGCCTATGCGTAGTCTGCGCAGCGCAGTTATGCAGTGCTCAGTTCTGAGCGCGATACCGCTCGATGAGCGCACGACGGGAGCTGACGTTCCACTTCGTCGAAGCGTGTCTGATGTGCGTGATGACCGTGTGCGGCGACAGGAAGAGGTCAGCGGCGATCTGGTTGGTCGTGCGCCCGTCGGCCAGCCGCTCTATCACTTGCAACTCGCGGGTAGTGAGACCGGATGCGGTGGTCGACGTGGGAGGGCGGCGAACGACCCCGATCCCGCGGAGGTGACGGCGCAGGCGGCCAGCGTCGCGCAATGCGCCGCACTGCTCGAGGATGCCGAGCGCCTCAGACCAGGCCGCTGCGGCTGCGTCAGTGTTGTCGGGCGCAAGCGACAGGCCGAGGTCTTCGAGAGCGCAGGCGAGAACGAGCGGGCGTTTTGTGCCGCGTAGCGCCTCGGCGGCCCGCCGCAACTCGTCGGTCGACCTCTCAACCAGCCCTCGGGCGTGGTGGTGGATGCCGACGGCCAGGGCGTTGTTCGGGTTTGCAGCGGCGCGCGCTTCGACGACATCCATGATCGTGGGTAGCCGGTCGACCGCTCCTGCCCGCAGCGAGATGCGCACGAGATCAATATCGTCACCGAAGTCGGCTGGCGTCGCCATCGAGGGGATTGGATCCCGGAGCGTTGCGAACGCGTCGTTGGTGAGGGCCAGCGCGCTCGCGGTCTCGCCTGAGTCATCCGCCGCGATGGCCGACAACCAGCGCCCTACCTTGAAGAGGCCCGGGCCATCGGACATGGCCTTCACGAAGCCTCGGCTGCGCTCGACTTCGGCGGTGTCGCCTTGGTACAGCGCAACTCTGAAGACGACGTAGCCGGCCGTCGCGTCGGCGAAGTCGCCGAGCTGAAGATCTCCCGCGATCGCGAGCACTGCCTCTGCCTGCGTCTTCGCATCGTCGAGCCTGCCCAGGTCGAGCAACACGCGGGAGCGGAGCATCATCCAGAACGCCATCGCTGGGGCATCACGTCGCCGAGTAGTCTCGGCCAGATTTCGGTCGGCGATGCTGAGCGCCGTCTCCCCGTCGTCGAGGGAGCTCGATAGGAACGCGCGCCACAGTCCTTCCGGCAACCAGTGAGACGGGGTGAGTCCCGGTGCAATGGCCATGCGTTCCTCGGCGCTCTCGATGAGGCGGTATGCCTCGTCGAAGCGATTCTCGTAGAAACGGAGCACGGATTCGGTGGCTTCGACGGTAGCGAGCGCACCGTATTCCTCGGCTGCGATGGCTGCCGATGCGGCCAGCTCGAGCGTCGCGGCGAGCTCTGCGAACCGGCCGATGTTAGCGTAGTTGAGCGCTTTGACTGCGAACAGGTTCGCTCGAACGGCGTCGGTCACACCATCGAGCGCGAGTGCCGTGTCGCACGTCCTGATCGCTTCCTCGAACGACGACTCCGTCTCGAGTCGGGCGATCGACAGCAGCAGAAGAGCCTCGCGATCGACGGGCAGCTCAGACAGGATCGTCGCGGCCGTCGACCTGGCCACGGTGGTCTTGCCGCCCGCGTAGAGCACGGGCACGAGGTCGACGGCGAGCTGCGCAAAACAAGAATCGGCAGCCATGAGCTCAATGGCGCGCGCTGCGAGCTCGGCGGCGCTCAACGCATCGGTGGTGACAAGCCCGAGCGCTGCGTCGTGCAGAAGTTCTATCGCGTCGCGATCTGCTGTGAGGGCGGTCTGCGCCACGGACGCCGCGACGGCAAGCACGGGTTCGCCGGAGGCGATGCGAACGCGCCACGCATCACGCTGCAACTGCGAACGAAGATCGTCTGGCAGCATGCGGGCTGCTGCGTCACGGATCGCGTCATGACGAAAGGCCAATTCAGAGCCTTCGGTGATGATGTGAGCGGCGACGGCCTCGGCGAGCGGATCGACGAGTTCGGCGGCCGTACGGTCGAGCAGCGTTGCGGCGTTCTGCGCGGTGAACCCGTGCCCGAGAACCGCGGCGACCTGCACCAGGGTTCGCGCGGGCTGCGACAGGTGCATGATCCGTTCTCGAATCGACGCGCCGAAGCGTTCGGGCACCTCCGAATCCGCGAGAGCATCGGCCAGACCGGAATCGGTGGTGACGAGGTTCTCCTCCATCAGTCCCTGAAGAAGCTCGATCACGAGAAGTGGCACGTTCTCTGCGCGCTGCATGACCGCCAACAGGCTGGCTCCGGGTGGAGCGCCGACGAGGTCGGTCACGATGTCGCCGACGGCCGCGTCGCTCAGGGGGGGCGACGTCGATGATCGTCCCGGTCTTCGACAACTCGATCATGGTGCGCTGAACGGGAGCATCGTGCTCGCCCGACCTCACGGCCAAGACCCACAACAGCGGCAGATCGGTGACACGAGCGAGGAGCGACCGGAGGACTGCCAGGGATGCCGCGTCGAGCCACTGCATGTCATCGATCACGATGGCGACCGGATTGCTCGTCGTCGCCACTTCGAGGGCGTCGTGTAGCGCCTGCACCAGCCAGTAGCGCACATTCGGATCGCCTGCCAGCTCGTTGATATGGGTCTTGGTCAACAATGGCGGGTTCGTGCGGGCGACAGCGTCGAGCAGCGAGCCGAGCGGGATGAGATTGGAGTCGGGTTCGGTCGTCGCCGTCACCGTCTTCCAGCCCCGCCGGGATGCCTCGGTCAGTGCTTCGTCGAGCAGCCGCGTCTTGCCGACGCCGGGAATTCCACGCAAGACGAGGATGGCGGAGTTGCCAGCCTCGACAAATCGTGCCGCCTCCGCCAGCTGTTCTCGGAAACTCTCGCGTCCGCGCAACGGGGTTGTGAAAAGAACGCTGTCCGAGCCTGTGAGCCTCGCGCTCGTCGCCCCCGCCCCCGCAACGGGAGCGCTCTGAGCAAAGGACACCCCCTGATTCTCCCTCAGAAACGAAGAGGGTCGCCGCATCAGGGTGGTCCTGGCGGGGTGACCTTGGTCAGCCGTCCAGGCCCTTGAGCTCCGATCGCGACGTGATCTCGAGCTTGCGGAAGACCGCATGAAGGTGAGTTGCGACGGTGCGCGGCGACAAGAAGAGGCGTTCTGCGATCTCCTTGTTCGTGAGGCCCTCCGCGGCCTGCGAGGCCACTCGTTCCTCTTGAGGTGTGAGGAGCGATCCGCGGTCTGGGGGGCGGCGCGGGCTGTGCTCCCCGGCTGCCTCGAGTTCGTTCCGCGCCACGGTCGCCCACTGCACCACATGCATCCGGTCGAATTCGACCCGCGCGTGACGTAGGTGTTCCCTGGCTTCTGTGATGCGTCGCTGGCGACGGAGACGCTCGCCGTAGGCGAGCATCGATCTGGCTCGCCAATACGGCAGCACATTCGATTGCGGATGCATGGCCGCTCGGAACGCGGCATCGGCATCGGCATCGATCGTGTCGCTGTCGGTGAGGAGCGCCTGAGCCACGACGAGTTGCGAGCGGAAATTCTCGGACTCGACAAGACCGGCGCGCGCCTCGAGCTCGGTTAGGCGCTCGCGAGCCTCGCGGCGATGCCCGGATCGAACAGCGGCGTCGATGTAGTGGGAGAAGGCGAATATGAGGCCCCACCCCCAATGGAAGTCGGGATTGCTCTGATCGACCAGCGGCGCGAGCTGCACGTAGGCGTCACGGTGCCGCGCCTCTCCGGCCGCAGAGATTCCCTGGGCAAGCTGCATCATGAGATTGTACGGATTGGTGGCCAGGAGGGTAGATGCAGCGGGATACAGCTGGCGCACGTTGGCCATCGCGATGGTGTCGCCCAAGGTGGCTCTGGCGATCTGTCCATGCAGATAGCCCGCTATGCCGAGGAATGGCTGCTGTGCCTCGTCGGCGAGGCGCTGGGCCTCGTCTGCCGTGCTTCGCATCAGGCGGAACCGGCCCGTGAGGCTTTGAACCGCCGAATCCGTCAGCAGGGCCATCGAGAGCAGCGGCAACTGACCCTCGCGGCGCAGTCCCTCGATGGTCGGACGCATGAAGGAATCGACCCTCTGCACATCGCCGACCATGGTCGACGCATCGGCCAGCATGTTCAGCTGGTGCACTGTGAGGCCGCTGGAAGGATCGATCGACTCGAGCGCCTGTCGAACCTCCTGCGAAGCGGTGCCGGGAGAGCCAAGAGCTTTCATCCACAGAACGCGGGGATCGAGCACGTCGAGTCCGTAGCCGAGAGTGTGCTCGAGCATGCGGCGCCAGAAGGGTCCCTCGGCGACGGTCGGCCAGATCTGACGGCCGACCGTCATCAACACTGTCACGGCATGATCGGTGCGGCCCGCACGATGCAGCTCATCGGCAATTCGGATGGTGGCGTCGAACTGCCCTGTCTGCAGCTCACTGCCGGGGATCGACTGCCGAAGCCACTCCACTCGAGCGAGCAGGCCCGGGTCGGTGGTCTGATGGCCGATCTCTTCGATCAGCTGCTGAGCCTCGGTGAGCCGTTGCACGCGGATCGCGATAGCCGCCGAACGATAGTTCCGCCGCGCCCGGTCTTCGAGATGAGGGCTAAGTTCAGCCGCGCGCCGGAACGCGGTCATCGCGGTGACGGGTTCGCCCGCTTCGTGTACCCGCCCGGCACTCTGCTCGAGAGCATCGGCCAATTTCTCGTCTGGCAGATCGGCGACGACTGCAAGGTGCCAGAGCTGTCTGTCGGTGCCCACGGGCAGAAGCGACGCGATCGCACGATGCGCCCTCGCGCGTTCGGCGGGCGTCGCGGTCTGCACCACCGCCGAGCGCACGAGCGGATGACGGAAGGTGACCTCTCCGTGTGAGCGGTGCAGAAGATCGAGCAGGATCAGGGAGTCGATCGTCTGCGCGTCGACATCTTCGCCGACCAAGCGCGAGGCTGCGGCGAGGATCTCGGACTGCCGGTGCTCCGCGGTGACCGCAGCCACGAGAACCACGGATCGCTCGATCGACGACAGATCGAGCAGCCGGTGGGCGAATGCACTCTCCAGCTTCTTAGTGAGAGGGGTTGATGCTGCGGAGATGTCGCCTACGCGGTCGGCGACGGAACTCAGCTCGATGAGAGCGAGGGGGTTTCCGAGTGCCTCGGCCAGAACGCGTTCATGCACCGCCGCGGCCATGGGTCCGCGACGCTCGGCAAGGAGTCGACGGGCTTGCGGCTCATCGAGAGGCTGGAGACTGATGTGCTGCACATCGGGGCTGTCGGCCAGCTCGTCGGCGATCTGCGACGGACGGGCCGTCAAAATCAGGAGTATCGGCTCGGCCGCCATCCGACGGGCCAGAAAACTCACGACGGCGCGCGTCGCCGGGTCGACCCAATGGATGTCTTCGATCACGATCAGGAGGCCGGCCGACGTTGCGCGTTCGGAGAGGAGGGTGAGCGCGGCGACACCGGCGAGGAAGATGCTCGGCGACTCCCGGCTTTCGCCGAAGGCCGCCTGCAGTGCCTGACGCTGCGGAGTCGGAAGGTCGGCAACGCGGTCGCGCAGCACGTGGAGGAGCTGGTGCAGCGTAGCGTAGGGCACGTCCTCCTCGGCCTGAACACCGGATGCCTGCAGAACGTCGAGGCCCGACCAACGGGCGTACTCCACGGCCGCGGATGCCAGCGAGGTCTTGCCGAGCCCCGCTTCGCCAGAGATGAGAAGGGTCGAGCCGGTTCGGGCGGCAGCCTTGACGGCATTCCGGATGGCCGCGATCTCGGTCTCGCGCGCGATCAGCGCGGGTCGCCGGGAGGGAGCGTCGAGTGCGAGGTCCGATTCGCCGGAGCCAGAGCCGGAGCCGGAGACCTGGCGTTCTCGGCCCTCGGTGTGCGGGCCGACTTCGATCCGGGTCACGGCGCTGTGACCGCATGCGGCGTCGATCGATGATCAAGCATGCGGATTCCTCCTCATTTATTCCTCACTGTGAAAGCTACCGAGGCTCCGGCGCCGCCCACATCACCCGGCGAGCGAAAAGATCGCCCTCGATATCACTCGTCTGGACAGGAACGTCGCGACGCATGACGCGACCCGACAGTGCTCCAGAGATAATGAGGCATGGCTGCCGGACCGACAGAGGAATCGCAAGCCCGTGACCTCCACCTGCACGCAACGGCGTCGGAGAAGACACTCATCCGGCTCTGGGAGGCGGGATACGGCGGTCGGCTTCGCGGACTCGGCGACCAGTTTCAGGTGGTGTTCGACGGCGACGGAGTCAGGCTCTATGACATGGCCGCCCCTATTGAACCCGGCGTCGCCGCGAATTGGCGGGCATTCATTCCGTGGTCGGAGGTGGACCGCGTCGGTCTCGCTACCGTGACGATGCCGGGGTTGAGGCGTCGCTCGTTCATCAAGGAAGTGTTCGCGATCACCCCCCGCTCTCCGATCATGAGAGACGCGATCACGATCACGGCTCGCTCGGTGACGATTCCCCTGCTTGTATACCCGGCGTCTGTCAGCCTCGAGAGCATCGATTCCGGGCAGGCGTCGCTCGATACCCTCGGGGTCGCGCGGGCGGTGAACGCGCTGCGCGGCACACCCACCGCGCGGTTGAACCCGAGTGATCTGTGGCGCGAGGAGGTACCCGAGTTCGATCCGAATCGGAAGAGGCTGGCGGCAGACCCAGACCTTCCGAGCCGCACGGCCGACGAGCTCCTGGGCGACGCCGTGCGCCGAGAACCGGTCTACGGGTCGTCGTCGGCGCGAATCCAATGGATCTGGAGAGTTGTCGGCGGTCTGCTGCTCGTGAGCGGCATCGTGGTGGTGATCGGGTCGCTCGTGAACGGCTCCGAGTTCGTTCGAGGGCTGGCCATTGTCGCCGCGCTCGCCTGCGCTGTGACGCTTCGCACCATATCCATCCGCAAGCGCTCGCCGAGACGCATCATGCTGGAGGAGCTCGAGGCCGGGTACACGCTGTGGCGCTCCGGGCCTGTTCAGGTGGATCAACTGGATCCCGCGACCTCGATCGTGATCCGGCGTGCCGGTGAACGTGCGCTCACGCGCCGCGAGCAGAGGAGGGCGCGTGCGGCCGCGCGACTGCTGGATGCCGGCGGTCCCGAGTTGCCGGCATCCGAATGGGCGGTGTTGCGGGCGCGACAGATCGTCTCGGGCGGAGAAGATCCGGCGGTGCAGCCACAGCCGACATCTGAGCTTCGCGGCGAGAAAGCGGCGGGTACGCCGGTCTGGGGAACAGGGGCAGGCGAGCCGGTTCCTGCGCGCTATCCGCTGCTGGCCGGCAGGCACTCGCGCAGCATCGCCTGGTACCGAAGGGCGGACGTTCGGCGGCGCCGAGCCGCCGAGCACGAGGCCGGCTACACGGTGAGCCGCACCCTACGGCCAGACCTCGACCAGGTCGACCCGGTGACCGGCTACGTCATCCGGCCTGCCGGGCAGCCAGCCCTCACGCGAGCGCAGGAGCGCGCGGCCGCCGCTCGAGTGAGGATGCTGCCGCGGTGAGGTGAGACTCGAGCGGGGCAGCATGATTGAGAGATGACGTGGCGACAGCACATCACCCGGGTGGGGAGGGCAGCCGTCCTCTCGGTAGCCCGAGCCGTTCGAGGTGATTCTGCGGAGGGCGCGCGTGCGCTTGATCCGGCGGATCATCCCGCTGCGGATGCGCCGGTCGTCGATGCCGTGACCGCGCAGCGCATGCAGGCCGCCCAGTCCTCGGTTCCGGCGTGGGGGATTCAACCGTCGCAGATTCCCCCACGGGTGGAGCTGCTGCGCGGGCGCTCATCGATCGAGCTCAGAACTCAAGCCCGAGGCGTGGCGAAGCGAGTGCTTGTGGGCTACGTCATCGTGGTGACATTCGCCTTTCTCACGGGCGACGACAAGCTCTTGGTCGCCCTCCTCGCGGTGGTCGCTCTCGTTGCAGGCGCTGTTGTCTTCGTCAGGGCCCGGGGCGACTGGATCACGCGCTCGCGGCAGGAGCATGCGGAGGGCTACACGGTCTGGAGGAAGGGAGACGTGCACAGGCCGCAGGTGGATCGCGAGACGGGCTTCGAGATCCGCCCTGCCGGGGCCTCGCGACTCACCAAGCGCGAAGAGGCAGAAGCTCTCACGCGCGTGCGCGACGTCGCCCGCTACCTCGACGGTCAGCGGCGGGGACGAAGGTAGCGCGGGCCGGGGGTGACGTCTGCGCGCTGCGGCCGTGCCTTCCGGCCATAATGAGGCATGCCCCGGCAAGCACGATTTCCCCTGGCGCCTCGGCTCACCCGTGTCGTCTCGGGCCTCGCCCGCGCGATGAGAGGTCGGGCCGACGACGAGGGTGCCGTGCCCGTCTTGGGCCAGGGGGTCACGAGCAACCGCATCTGGAACAGCGCCGACGCGGCGGGCGCAGAACAGGCCGTGTGGGGCCGATCTGTCTCCGAACCGTGGGGCACGAGGCCGGATCCGCCGGGCGAACTCGTGATCGACGTCAAGCGCGATCCGCGAACCGTTGCAGGTCTCGCCGCGCTCGGCTTCGGCGATGAGGCCCGAAGGCTGGCCGATCCGTTCAGGCTCGTGGTGAACCGAAGCGGACTGTTCTTCTATTCATACGGAGACAGGAAGGTCTTGGACCTGTGGATCAGGTGGTCGACCCTGACGGGTCTTGCCCCGACCGTCGTTCGGAGCACCAGCATGTTTTTCGGGCCGCCAGACGGCATCCACGCCATCGCCGTCACGGGCGTCAGCCGTGACGGCACCGAGGTGACGTTTCCGCTCATCGCCCGCAAGCCGGGCAGCGGCTTCGGTGCTGCGATCGATCTGAGCTCGGTCGGAGCGCAGCAGGAGTTGATCGACCGCATGAACCGCTTTTCTACCGACAGGCCGACCGTCAGCGACTCGTGACCCGGCACGCGACATGCACTGCCGTGTGCGGCGCTGCCGCCTAGTGGCCCGCGGGCATCGCGTCGTGCACGCCTTCGGAGGACTGCGCGGGCGCCTTCACGAAGAACGAGATCGCGATCGCGGCGAGTGAGATGAACGCTCCGTACATGATGGCCGAGTGGATGCCTCCGGCCGTGTCGACCGCGCTCGGAGTGCCGCCGCCCGACAACGCGATCGCCTGAGCCGACATGACCGACACGAACAGCGCGGTTCCTGCCGCTCCGGCGAGCTGCTGCACCGTGCCCACCACGGCGCTGCCGTGGGAGTAGAGCTTCGGGGTCAATGAGGCGAGTCCGGCGGTGAACAGGGGAGTGAAGAGCAGCGCCAGGCCAAGGCTCATGGTGACGTGGGCGGCGAGCACCCAGCCCCATGGCGTCGTCGCCGTGAACAGGGTCATGCCCCAGAAGGCCGCGCTCACGATGATGGAACCGGGGATCAGCAGCACGCGCGGGCCGAAACGGTCGTAGATGCGACCGACGAACGGCGCCAGGATGCCCATCAGCAGTCCGCCCGGCAGCAGCAACAGGCCCGTGGACAGAGTGTTGAGCCCGAGGACGTTCTGCGTGTACAGGGGCAGGATGATGAGCGTGCCGAACAGGGCCATCATGCTGATCGCGAGCATGGCGATGGCCACCGAGAAGGTCGACGAGCGGAAGACCCGGAGGTCGAGCAGCGCCTTCTCGCGGCGGGCCAGCATGACCTGGCGAAGGATGAATGCGGCCAGTGCGACGATGCCGACGGCTAGCGGAAGCCAACTAGGCATGCCGCCCTCGCTCGCCCCGTGGCCACCGATCGAACTGAGGCCGTAGACGAGACCGCCGAAGGCGAAGGCCGAGAGGATGACGGAGAAGACATCGATGGGAGCCTTGCGCGGCTCGGTGACGTTGGGGATCTTGAGGAAGCCGAGCACCAACGCGCCGACGGCGATAGGCAGGACGATCCAGAACATCCAGCGCCAGTCGAGAACGCTGAGGATGAGGCCCGAGATCGTGGGGCCGATGGCCGGCGCGACCGAGATGACGATCGAGATGTTGCCCATGGTGCGGCCGCGGGTGGCGGGCGGCACGAGGTTGAGCACCGTGGTCATGAGCAGCGGCATCATGATGGCCGTTCCGCTGGCCTGGATGACGCGACCCGCGAGCAGCACCTCGAAGCCGGGCGCCATCGCGGAGATGAACGTGCCCGCGCTGAACAGCGCCATGGCGGCGAGGAAGACCGGGCGCGTGTTGAACCGCTGCAGCAGGAATCCGGTGATCGGAATGACCACGGCCATCGTGAGCATGAACGCGGTCGTCAGCCACTGGGCCGCCTCTGCGGCGATGTCGAGGTCTTTCATGAGCACGGGCAGGGCCACGCTCATGATCGTCTCGTTGAGAATCACGACGAACGCCGAGACGAGCAGCAGCGAGATCACGAGTCGGTTGCGCCCGGCCAGTGCGGGATCTTCTGCCCAGGGGGATGCGGGGGCGTCGTGCGCGGCGGGCGGTGCGGAGACCGGCACGGAGTCCGTGGGCGGGGCGAGGCGGTCAGTCACGAGAACTCCAGGGCTGAGAAAAGAAGAAGTGGGAGCGGAGGCGAGCGCAGCGATGGCTCACGGAATTCGCTTCGTCGGGAGAACCTGCGACCACTCTCCTCTATTCCCCCGACACCCGAAAGAGTCGCGGCGATCTGCGCTGATCGAGTATCCGCGCGACGAAGGAGCCGGCGTATCGAGATCACCCCGGTGATGGTCTCGACACGCTCGTGCCTCGCTACTCGACCAGCGCAGCCGTCTTCGCTACGCGCCCCAGCTCGCCTGGGCGCCGACGCGCTCGGCCGAGATCTTCTCCTGATAGCCGGATGCCTGGAACGCGGCGATCGGGTCGGCCGGAAGGCCGCGAGACTCGCGCCACTCGGCCAGGGGGCCGCGGACATCCGTGTAGAAGGCGTCCATGAGCACGGCGTTGGCGCCGAGCACGTCGTTCGACTCCTGCGCCGCGGTGAGCGCCGCGCGGTCGACGAGCAGAGCACGCGCCGTCATCTCCTGCACGTTGAGCACCGAGCGCATCTGACCGGCGATCTTGGCTTCGATGTTGTGGCACTGGTCGAGCATGAATGCCACGACCGAGTCGGGGCCGTAGCCGCCTCCACGGATGACCTCGTAGAGGATGCGGAACAGCTGGAACGGGTCGGCCGCTCCCACGATCAGGTCGTCGTCGGCGTAGAAACGCGAGTTGAAGTCGAACGAGCCGAGCTTTCCGAGGCGCAGAAGCTGAGCCACGATGAACTCGATGTTGGTGCCCGGGGCGTGGTGTCCGGTGTCGAGGCAGACCAGCGCGCGCTCGCCGAGGGCGGCGACCTGCGCGTAGCTCGTTCCCCAGTCGGGAACGTCGGTGTGATAGAAAGCCGGCTCGAAGAACTTGTATTCGAGCACCAGCCGCTGATCGCTGCCGATGCGGTCGTAGATGGTCTGCAGCGACTCTGCGAGGCGGTCCTGGCGCCCGCGGATATCGTCTTGCCCGGGGTAGTTCGTGCCGTCTGCGAGCCAGATCTTGAGGTCTTTCGACCCCGTCGCATCCATGATGTCGATGCACTCGAAGTGGTGATCGATGGCCTTCTGGCGCACGACCGGGTTCGACGAGGTCAGCGAGCCGAACTTGTAGTCCTCGTCTTGGAACGTGTTGGAGTTCACCGTTCCGAGCTCGACCCCGAGATCGTTGGCGTAGGCGCCGAGGGCCGCGTAGTCGTCGACCTTGTCCCACGGAATGTGGATGGCCACCTTGGGCGACAGGCCCGTGTACTTGTTCACCTGTGCGGCGTCGGCGATCTTCTCTTCGGGGTTGCGGGCCGTGCCGGGGGTTCCGAAGACGCGAAATCGCGTGCCCGAGTTGCCGAACGCCCACGACGGCAGTTCGATGGACTGCCCCTCGAGCTGAGTGGCGATGTCGCTGAATTGCACCATGGCGTTCTTCCGTTCTTTTTTGAATCGATTCAATACACCTCACACTAAAAGACAATGAATGGATTCACAAGGCCGCGGTTCTCGCCTCTAGGGTTGAGCCATGTCGGCGTCGAGTGTTCGGGATGTCGCCCTGCGGGCGGGCGTCTCTGTGGGCACGGTCTCGAACGTCTTGAACCACCCCGAGAAGGTCTCTCCGGAGACCGTCGAACGCGTTCAGCGGGCGATCGACGAGCTCGGTTTCATTCGCAACGATGCCGCACGGCAGCTGCGCAACGGTCGCAGCCGCACCATCGGCATGGTGGTGCTCGATGTGCGCAACCCGTTCTTCACCGATCTGGCGCGCGGGGCTGAAGATGAGGCCGCGGGCTCCGGCCTCACCGTGACTCTCGGCAACAGCGACGAGAACCCGGAGCGCGAGGCGACGTACCTCGATCTGTTCGAGCAGCAACGCGTCTACGGCGTGGTCATCTCGGCCTATGCCGACATCACCGAACGGCTCACGCGGCTCAAGCAGCGCGGAATCCCCGCTGTGCTCGTCGACCGGTCGAGCCCCGATTCGGCATTCAGCTCGGTGGCCGTCGACGACCTCGCCGGTGGCAGGCTCGCGGTCGAGCACCTCATCTCGCTGGGTCGAACTCGGCTCGCCTTCGTGGGCGGGCCGATGGGCATCCGCCAGGTGGCCGACCGACTCGAGGGCGCCCGCGCGGCCGTCGCGGCGCATCCGGACGTCTCGCTCGAGGTCATCGAGATCGACGCGCTGAGCGTCTTGGCGGGCCGGGCGGCCGGAGCCGACGTCGTCGGGCGCTCATCGGGCGAGAGGCCCGACGCGATCTTCGCGGCGAACGACCTGGTGTCGATGGGGCTGCTGCAGGCGTTCGCGATGCAGGGCGCCGACGTGGCGGTGCCGGGGCAGATAGCCCTCATCGGTTACGACGACATCGACTTCGCCAGTGCCGCCGTCGTGCCGCTGTCGTCGATCCGCCAGCCCAGTGCGCTGATCGGAAAGACCGCGGTCGAGATTCTGCTCGCCGAGGCTCAGGACCCGGCCGCGGCCCCGCGGCACGTGGTGTTTCAGCCCGAACTGGTGGTGCGCGCGTCGACGCAGGCCTGACATCCTAGGCGGCCCATTTCGCGGCGCGTGAGTTGTCGCACATGGCGGGTTGAAACACGGATGACGTCGCCATTTGTGACATCTCGGCTGACGAGGCGAGAACCTCGGCGTCGGTAGCCGCGACCCGCGATACTGGGGCTATGACCGATGCCTCCACCCGTCGCTCGGTAGCCGGATGCGCCGGGCGATGTGGGCGAGATTCGCCGCGTTGTGCAGAGGCCAACGATTGAAAGCGGGTGAGTCGCGCCGCACGCGCTCGGGTTCGACTCTCTCGCGCCACAACTCGAAACCCACCTGCTGACCGCGTCTCTCGTCGTCGATGTACGACAGGCCCTGCACCGCCTCGCCGACGAATCCGCAGCCCGAGGTATCGAGCGCGCTACTGAGCCGCTCGAGTTGGCCCGGCTCGAGCCATACATCGTCGTCGAGGTAGAGAACCGCGGGGGCGCTCGAACACTCGAAGAGGTACCCGACCGACGGTCGGAATGAGGACGTCGATGTCGACCGGTGGGTCGAGCCGAGGCTCGGCCCACCGATCGGAGGTCACCCGACTCGGCATTCAGCCGCCCGAGACGGCACTGCTCACCGCGGTTGGCCCGTCGAACTCGTCTTGGTCGACGCCGTTCAATGCGCTGAGCACGTCGTCGGGTGCGCCCTGATCTCGGGCGGTCTGGAGCAAGTCAGCCTTGCTTACCGGGTAGTCGACTCCCGAGAGGTACTTCTGCAGTTCGATGGGGGTGGGCTTCTCCGCCATGGGTCTCCTTCTTTCGTGTCGGTTTCTTCTCTAGGGGTTCCGCTCGGCGTTCACGCGACAGAGCGCTCGGCGAAGTCGTGCACGCAGCATCCTTCGATGCGCTCGTTGTCGACGGCCATGCACCGGCCCCACCGAACGAGTGACAGCGTGCCGAGCGCTCTGTCGAGGGCCGCCCGACGAGCGGTCGGCTCTGCGGGCAACTCGATGCTCTGCTCTGCGAGCGAGGTGATCGACCCGAATCCATAGATCTCGAGGAGCCATGATGTCGATCCGCTGTACGTGTCGTCGAGGCGAGCCGCGAAACGCGTGATTCTCAGTCGCTCGTCGTCGGTGAGTTCGTCTACGCGCTTCGGTCGGTTGGAGCCACGGAGGGTGCGCATCCAGCTGATCACCTCTCGGGCGCCTGTCCGTGCGTTCATGCAACAAGCTCAGCACTCCGCCAGAGCGACGAATCTGGGACTTGCGGCTCTCGCGGAGAGAGGCGTATAAACCCCAGCGCGGAGCTGCGCTGCATCAGCCGCGCGGCGCCGTCAACCCCAGAAATCACCCGCGCTGCCGCCGAATACTCTGCTGCACAGATCGATCGCGAAAGGACCGGCCATGACCAGATATGCGGCAGCCGCAGAAGCGACGACCGACCTCGAGGTCGTGTGTCTCTGCGAGGGCGAATGGAGACTCTGCGACGCGCGTATTCCTGCCACCGACTCCCGTCGGCTCATCAGCTATGTCGAGAAATCGAAAGACGGCTACGAAGTCCTCTGGCTTCCGACTCTGTCGGTGCAGCACGTGTCCTCACTCGACGAGGCCATGTCCAAGGCGAGGGAGTATTGCGCACGACGCCGGGCCAGCGAAGCAGAGTTGCTGCCGAGCTGAGCCGCGGCGCTACTCGCCCGTGAAGATCAGCCTGTCCAGGTAGTCGTTGCGGAACGCACCGGTCGGGTCCCACTCCGCTGCCAGAGCCCGGAACTCGGGGAGCCGCGGGTACAGGCGCTCGAGAGTGGCGGCATCCACGGTGTTGAGCTTGCCCCAGTGCGGCCGTGCGTCGAACGGCGCGAGCGCCTCTTCGATCTGCGGCAGGAGCGCCTTCACGGCCTTCGGCTCGTTCTTCCAGGTGAAGTGGATGATCAGCGAGTCGCGCTGGTAGGCCATGCTCAGCCAGAGGTCGTCGGCGGCTGCGGTGCGCAGCTCGGTGATCATGAGATGCGGCGCGATCTTCGCGCCGAGGGCACGAACTGCCCGAATGGCGTCAGCGCCCTGCGAGCGCGGAACGAAGTACTCGGTCTGGATCTCGTCGCCGGCTGACGGAACGCGGTCGAGCCTGAAGTGCGGAAGCCGCTCGAGCCATGGCCCGGGCTTGCCGCCCTGCTCGTTGAGATTGTCGTCCGACGTCTCCCAGAGGGCGCCCGCCGACACGATGTCGCGCTTGGCTCCGCGCCATTCGTCGACGACCTCGGTGTCGGCATCCATGCGCGTTTTCACCCAGAAGTTCGCGATCGTCTCCTCGACCCAGTCGGTGAACACGCTCACGCTGTAGCCGAGGCTGGTGACGCCGTCGAGGTCGTCGAGCAGAACGTCCCAGGGCAGGCCTCGGAAGACATCCTGCCGAACCTGAAACGACGGCTGGATGTCGAGGGTCACCCGAACGACGACGCCGAACGCCCCGAGTCCCACGACGAGACCGTCGAAGCCCGGCTCGCCGCGACGCACGGTGCGGCGCTCACCATCGGAGATCACGATCTCGAGGGCTGATACGGCGGTCGAGAGAACACCGTTGCCGTTGCCCGAGCCGTGCGTTCCGGTGGCGATGGCGCCCGCGATCGAGATGTGCGGAAGCGAGCCCATGTTGTGCAGCGCCCAGCCGTGGTCTTCAAGGAATCGGGCGAGGATGCCGTAGCGCGTTCCGCCGCCGACGGTGACCGTGCGGGCCTCCTCGTCGAGCACGAAGTCGGGCTCGATATCGGTGACCGTCACGAGCAGAGCGTCGGTGTCGGCGATGTCGCTGAACGAGTGCCGTGTTCCGAGAGCCCGGATGCGCTCCGCGCCGGCGACGAGGGAGGAGACCTCATCGATCGTGGTGGCGTCGATGATGTCGGCGGCGCTGTACTCGAGCGTGCCCGCCCAGTTCAGCTCGGAGTCGTGGCTCACGGGGATCCTTCTGTGTAGATGGTCTCGTCGCCCTCTTCGAGCGATGCGGTCGCGGCCGACGCATCCGGTGAGATGGCAGAAGCCGGCTCATCGTCGACAGCCACCGTTGTAGCGTACGCGGCGAAACGGCGGCGTGGCACGCGTTTTCGCACGTCGTTAGCATGAGCTGGGTCCACCACCCGGTGCTTCCCAGCGCCGCCGAGATCGAGGAGTCATCCATGCCGACATACGAGGTCACCTGCGCGGCCGGCACCATCGTCGGATTCACCGACGGGCTGGAGGCGCGTTTCCTCGGCATCCCGTTCGCCGAGGCCCCCACCGGCTCTCGTCGCTTCGCCGCGCCGGTGCCGCGGGGCGTCTTCGCCGAGCCGTTCTCAGCATCCGCTTTCGGCGCGACGCCGCAACGCGGCCAGCCTTACCCGGTCACGACGATCCCCGAGCCGTCGATTCCGGGCGACGACACACTCACGCTCAACGTCTTCGCTCCCCGCGAGGCGATCGAAGGTGAACCAGCGCCGGTGCTCGTCTGGATCCACGGCGGCGGCTACACCGCGGGATCCGCCGCGAGTCCCTGGTATGGCTGTGCGCCCCTCGTCGGCGACGGCATCGTGTTCGTTTCGTTGTCGTACAGGCTGGGCGTCGACGGCTTCGCCGTAGTGGATGGCCAGGCGGATCGCGGTGTCGCCGATTGGATGTTGGCCCTCACGTGGGTGCGCGACAACATCGCCGCGTTCGGCGGGAACCCGGCTCGGGTGACCGTGGCTGGGCAGTCCGCCGGAGGAGGCGCTGTGCTCGCCCTGTTGGCCAGTCCTCAGGCCCAACCGCTCTTCCATCTGGCCATCGCGGTGTCGCCCGTCGACATCTCGATTCCACTCGATGAGGCGAGCCGGCGCGCTGCCACGCTCGCACAGTCGCTTGGGGTCGAGCCCACGGCAGAGGGCTTTGGCTCGGTAGACCCGGATGCGCTGCAGGATGAGGTGATCCACCGGGGTGAGCGGCGGCGAGCTACTGCCTCTCTCCATTCGCGACGGACTCGCGGTGAACGGACTCGACAAGCCCCTTCTCATCGGGTCGACAGCTGACGAGTTCGACAGCCCCGGCGCCGGTGGCGCGGCAAAGCCGACCGTCTTTCCTCGAGAGACCGACACTCTTTTCAGAGCCGCGGTTGTGCGCACGGCCCGCGCTCGGGCATCCGACTCAGCCGGCACCTGGCTCTACTCGTTCGACTGGGAGTCGCCGATCCTCGGAGGGGCCGCTCACTGCATCGACCTACCGTTCTTCTTCGACATCTTCGGCGCGGAGGGTGTCGAAGCTGTTCTCGGAAGTGAGCCGCCCACCGCTCTGGCCGACCGGATGCACCGCGAGTTCGTCGCGTTCGTCAAGGGAGAGGAGCCCTCGTGGCCTGCCGCGCGAGGAGTGCGGGGAGATCCCGCGCTGGTCTTCGGTGCTGACTCGACGGCGACGACCCGCCCAGTCGAGGGTGCGTACGACGACGTGCTGCCGCTGATCCACTAGCCGCTCCTGCGCCAGTCGAGTAGCGGTCGCAAGGAACGAGCACCGCGTATCGAGACCATGGCGAGGTAGTCTCGATACGCTCGTTCCTCGCTACTCGACCAGCGCTGGGGCCGCGCCGCGCCGCTACAGCGTGCGGGTGGTCGGATCCCACGACTCTGGGAGGACAGGGCTCGCGGGGGCCGTGCTCTCGACGCGCACGAACTGTCCGCTCTCCGAGGACTCCTCCATCGCGGTCATCACGTCGAGCACGTGGTAGCCGAGCTCGGCGGGCAGCAGATCTGCGCCGCCCGAGCGGATGGCCCTGGCCATCTCCAGCACGGCCGATCCGCGGCCCCCGGCGAATCCGATCTCGGCGAGCTCGATGCTCTCGTCGCCACGCACCAGCGTGCTCACGCCCTCGAACATGTTCGGATCCGGGAGCACGAGAGTTCCGGTCTCGCCGGTGATCTCGACGAGCCCCGAACGGCGAAGCGGTGAGTCGAAGCTGAAGATGCTCTGCGACGATTCGCCGCCCGCGAAACGGGCGAGCGCGCTCACCTGCGTGTTCACGGTCACGGGCAGCTCGGTTCCGGCGCGCGGGCCCGATCCGATGACCCGGATATCCCGGGCGCGCGAGCCGATCGCTGCCACCTCGGTGAACGAGCCGAAGATGCAGGCGAGCGTCGTGAGGTAGTACGGCCCCATGTCGAACAGCGGACCCGCGCCGGGAACGAAGAAGAAGTCGGGGTTCGGGTGCCACGACTCGGGGCCGGGGCCCTGGAATGCGGTCATCGCCGTGAGCGGCCGGCCGATGTCGCCGCGCGCGATGGCGCGGAGTGCGCTCTGCACGCCGGGGCCGAGAATGGTGTCGGGTGCGACGCCGATACGAAGACCGGATGCCGCGGCCTCGTCGAGCAGAGCCTGTCCGCTCTCGCGGTCGAGACTGATCGGCTTCTCGCTCCACACGTGCTTGCCGGCGCTGAGCGCGGCCGACGAGAGTTCGGCGTGCACGGCCGGGATCGTGAGGTTGATCACGATCTCGACGTCGTCGTCTTTCAGAACCTCGTCTGCGCGTCCGGAACGCGGCACGCCGTATTTCTCGGCCTGCTGCGCGGCTCGTGCGACATCCAGATCGCCGATCATCACGACGCGCACGTCAGGGAAGGTCGTGAGGTGGGTGAGGTACTGGTCGCTGATCGCGCCAGCGCCGATAATGCCGATGCCGACGGGGCCGGAACCGACAGGGCTGTAGGTGGCGGGGCTGTAGGCGGCGGTGCTCATCAGCGGAGACCCCTCTCGACGAGGAACTGTCTGGCTTCGGCGATGCCGGCGAAGAGGTCGCCCGAGTAGACGTCGAACTCGACGACGGCGAACTCGAGGTCGGGAACCGCGTCGAGGCCTGGGGCGAGGGGGACGACGCCCTGCCCTGCGGGGAGCTGGCTCGAGAGGTGCTCGGGCTGCTCGAGGGAGGCATGCCCGGCGGGTACCTGGTTGGGCAGGTCGCCGGTGAGCGATCCGTCTTTCACGTGGATGAACTTGATACGGTCGGCGTTGCGGGTGAGGAACTCGACGAGGTCTTCGCCTCCCGCGGCCACCCAGTAGGCGTCGACCTCGAGAACGACGGCGGGGTCGAGCAGGCTCGCGAAGTGGTCGAGGCCGGTGACGCCCTCGACGCGGTTGCGGATCTCGCCGTCGTGGTTGTGGTAGCCCACGCGCATGCCGCGGGCGGCGGCGGGCTCGACCGCGGAGTTGAGGCGGTCGGCGAGGCGGGCGATGTTGTCGGCGCTCTCCCAGAGGGTCGGCGGGGTGAACGACTCGATCACCGTCTTCACGCCCAGGCGCTCGGCCAGGTCGAAGGACTCCTCGAGCTCGCCGGTCGCGAGCGGCACGTGGGCGCTCGGTGCGCTGAGGCCGTGCTTCGGGAGCCCCGCGGCGTAGGCGTCGCCGAACTGCTGCAGTCCGTAGAGCTCGACGGCCGTGAAGCCGAGGTCGGCGATCCGCCCGAGCGTCGCATCCGGATCGGCGGCGAGCGCCTCCTTGACCGTATAGAGCTGGAGCGAAATGGTCGCGGTCATGCGTCTCCTCAGTGAGTGCGTGCGGGGTGTGCGACAAGCCTAGTTGGCGCGGTGGGATGCGCATACATTCCGGCCGTTAGCCATTGCGAAGTCGTCGCGTTGCCGACATCGTCGGTGACCGCGCGTCTATTGGGGTGGGACGTGTTTCCAGCGACCGCCGTGGCGCCGAGATTGGATCCGAGTGCGGTCGGCGCGAAAGATATCGTTGGCCAGCTCCATCCACGCGCCCGACTGGCTCTTCGTCATACGCCAGATGCTGAATACGGGATCTCCGGTCTCTATTCCGAGTTGGCTGGCCTGTGTCGCTGACGCGGCGATCACATCGATGGATTCGTCGGCTTCGACGGGACGTTGGTTGTAGCGATGAGCGAGCGTTTCGTAGAGGGATTCTGTGAGATCGTTCTCCGTCAGTCGGGGGTAGAGTTTGGCCGGCAGAACAGCTGTGTCAACGGACAGGGGAACATTGTCTGCTTCTCGGAGTCGTACGAGTCGGTAGACATTGTCTCCCTCGTCCAAACCGAGGTTGCGGCGTTCGAGCGGGGATCCGATCGTGATCGTGAATTCGAGGACGTGGGTTCGGGAGAGCATGCCTTGGCGCCGCAGCATGCTCGGTACGCCTTCGATGGTGTCCAGCTGTCGCTCGATCTTGCGGCTAGGGATGAAGATGCCCCCGCTTCGACCCATGGAGCGGTGGATCTCGCCGGAGGCCTCCATGATTGCCAGAGCAGCGCGAATCGCTGAGCGCGGCGCCTGCAACGCTTCCGCGAGAAGTCGTTCAGTGCCGATGCGTTCGCCTGCCGAGAATTCTTCGGCAGCGATCCACTCCCGAATGCGCTCGACAAGGTTGCTGGCCGTTGAACTCACGTAGCTCCCTCCTCCCGGATGGTTAGAGTTTTATCACAGGAGCGTCGACTTCTGATTCGGGTAGTAGTTCGCCAGAGGTCGCCCTGGCACGCCTGACAAGGAGCGCTACGACAAGTCCGGCCCCGTAGAAGACGGCGGCGATCGAGAAGAGAATGATGAATGTCGACGGCGGTAGGACACCGTCAGGCCTTGTCGATCCGCTGACTATTGCTGCGGTGGTCGCGATTCCGACAGAGTTGCCGACGGTCTGCATAACGACCGAGAGGGAGACGATCGTTGCCAGCAGGGCGGGCACATTGATGGTCGCGCCTTCGACGACAGCATTCATCACGGAGGCGAAAGCCCATCCGGCGCCGAGACCGGCAGCTGCCTGGATGACGTAGATGAATTCTGCGGGGAACGGAACCCATCCCATAACCAGTTGTGAGGCCGCTGCGATCCCGAAGCCGATCGCCATCGATTTTCCACTTCCGATGAGCCGTGTCACTACTCCGGAGAGTGGGGCGCCGAGCACGGCGAAGATCCCGGTGAAGGCGACGACCACACCGATCGCGTCGGATGTCCAGCCGAAGCCACGACCGCTTTCTGCCGGGTTTGCGAGGAAGTAGGGCAGCATGTAGTAGTCGAAGATCGTGGCGACGGAAAACAGAGTCACGAGCAGGAGTGACATCCACACGGACCGGGACTTCAACACGGCGAGTGGGATGAGCGGGTTGGCGGACCGGCGGCTGGAGACAACGAACCCGATGAATGCGGCGATGCTCAGCGCGATGCAGCCGACGAACGAGAGGGACGACACCCCCCAGACGTTCACTTCGCTGAGAGCGAGGATGAAGGTGAAGAATCCGATCGTCAGGAGCGAACTGGATTTCCAGTCCAGTGGTTGCCTGGTCAGATTCTCGTCCTTCTTAGCGAACACCAGGGTGAGGATGAGTCCAGCGGCGGCGAGGGCGGCGGGTATGGCGAAAACTGTCTGGAAGGGCAGATTCACGAGCAGGAAACCGCCGAGCAGCGCCCCTGTGAGAGAGCCGATGCTTTGGGAACCGTACTGCCAACCGATGGCGACGGGGACATGCTTGGGCGCGACCTGCTGCTGGATGATCGCGGATGCCAGGCTCGGTGTAGCCAGAGCGGCGCCTTGCAGGGTCAACGCGATCAGGAGCAGCCACGGGCCTCCCGCGATGAGGGCAAGTAGCGATCCGATGACGGACAAGGAGTAGAGGATGACCAAGACACGTTTCCGCCCATACGAGTCTCCAAGCCGGCCGGCGACCAGGGAGATCAGGACACTGAACATCTGGCCGCCAAGGAACAGCCAGCTGGTGAACTCGATTCCAGCTTTCAATTCTCCTTGGATTTGAACAATGCCGACGTTGAGAAAACCCAGCATGAATGCGTACTGGATCATGGACATCGACACGGCCAGAACGAGGAAGAAGGTCCCCGTAGGGCCTCTCGTCGAGGCTCCGGTAGGCGACGGGTGTGAATCAGTGACAGGTGCGTTGGAGCGGATTGGTGCAGGCATTTTTGGAGCCTTCCGGTTATTGTCTGCCAGGCGGGGCAGATGTTGCAGTGATTCGGCGAGGAGCGCCCTTCTCAAGAGGTGCGGGCGGCGGGTCTGAGCCAACCGTCCACCGGATGCCCGGTGGACGGTTGGGCGCAGAGGGTCAGAGCTGCAGCGACTGTGCGAAGGTTGCGGTATCGGGACTGGAGTCGCTGAGGATGATGGGCGTCACGGAGGGGCCGTCGCCGAAGACCGCGATCTCCGAGACCCCGTCCGGGCCCGGTCGGAGGCGCGCGTCGAACACGTGCGACGGGGCTGTTATCCACATCTGCCCCGCGTCCAGCCGCATAGTGGATTCCTGGTAGTAGCCGTCGAGGATGTAGAGGAAGGTCCAGCCCTCGTGGCGGTGATCGGGCCACTTGGGCATGTCTTCGCCGCCGGGGATAACCGTCTGGCTGAGGAACGGGTTCGAGCTGGCGACGATATCCGGGTGCGCGGGTCCGATCTTGTCGGAATCAATCCACCCCATCGGGCCGGACTCCCACAGCTTCGAGCTGTAGAACGGAGTGTTGAAGCGGTTCTTGTCGTTGTCGAGGTAGAACTCACGCTCGCCGGTCGGCGCCTCGATAGTCGACGTGAACGCGATCACATCGGGCTCGAATATCCCGAAAAGCCGCTGCAGCGTCTCGCTGTCGGCCGGAGCACTCGTCAGGTGAGGGTAGACGCCGGGGCCATCGTTGAAGAGGGTGAACTCCTCGTACCCGTCTGGTCCGCTGACGAATTCACCGGCCTCCGCCCATGGCGGAGAGATGATCACGTCGCCCGCTTTCAACGTGTGGCCGTCGACGGTTCCGCTTCCCGCGAGAACGTAGGTGGAGTACCACGATGAGTGCGCCGCTGCTGGAATCGTCATGCCCGCATCGATCTTGGCGTGAACGATGTGGGGGAGGGTAGAGGCAAGGCCAGGCCACACTGTCTCATCGCCGAACTCGCTGAGTTCGACGATGCGAAAGTCAACGCCGGCCCCACCAAGTCGCCTCTCGGACATTTCGAGCTTGATGTCGGAACTTGTCATTACCATGGGGTTCTCCTTGATGATCTTGTGTTGTTCCCCCGCGTTTCGGTGCGGGTGGGTCAAGCTTCCCGGGTGAGTGCCCGCCAGAAGCCGCTGAGTGTTTCGGGTGTGTGAACTAGTGGCCGTCGCATGTGAATGGCATGTTTCGGCTTCTATCCGTCTACGAGCCACGAGCTGTTCGCGAGGTACCGTGAAGCGATCTCGACGGTTCCTGGCGCATTTTCAGTCCACAGGTTCTTCGGCAGGGCGTCCTCGCGGTGGGTTGTTGCCCACCCGAGCATCGTCAGGCGTCGTATGACAGAGAGCGCCGCGGCGTGCTTGCGGTCCTGAATAGTCAGGGGAACCAGAGACGAATACCCCTCGATCCAGTTGGCCGCCATTTCTGGGGCCTCCGGGGTGTGTTCGTAGAAGGTCAAGGCTGAGGCGAAGTCGTAGAGGAACCAGCTGAAGCCTGCATCGTCGAAGTCGATGACTGTGAGTTCGTTCCCCTCGAGCATGAGATTCGAGGGACGAAGGTCGGAGTGGATAAGGCCCCAACTCCTCACTGATTTAGTGAGGCCGGACAGGTCGCTCAGAGCCTGCTCTTCGGCTCGCTTCACCAGCGCATGTTCTGCACGTTTCAGGGGCCAGTTCTCCCAGTTGCCCCAGCGGGCGGTAGGGCCGACCATATCGGTCAGGTTCCAGTCGAAGCGTTGGAACCCGGGAGGTAGTTTCCACGACCGGGCCTGCTGGTGAAGCACAGCGGTAAGCCTCCCGATCTGCGCGAAATGCGGCACCAGGTTCGTGTGCTCTTCAAGAATTCGGCCGGAAACGAATTCGAAAGCGACTGCGCTCCAGTTCCTGGAGTCCGGTCCCGGAAACGACTGGACGAAGTCGCCATCGACACCTCTGACGGGCGGTGGTGTGCGAAGCGGCGTGCTCGTCGAGATCGCTTCGACCCAGGTGAGTTCCGAGCGCGCGTTAGCCAGATCGCCGACATAACCCGGTCGGTGAAGGCGCACGACCATGCGTGGCAGTCCGTTGACCGAGACACGGAAGGTGGCGTTTTCGGAGACCGCGATCAGCACGGCATCAACGTTCATCTCAGCCAACTGCCAGCGAGCGCAGATGCCGTGCATGATCCAGGCGGGCGCCGCCGCTCCCCGCTGCAATGAGTCGAAGACAGTCAGCGGCGAAACGCCGCTGAGCGCGGAGGGAATTTCTTGATCGGTACTTATTACCACGATGAGCCCTTAGTGATCGGGCCCGGCGCCTCACCTTCAGAAGATTACGGCTGTCCTCGTCTTCGAGGGTGGTCTGGCGGTCGTTCTTAACATCGACTTAATCGGGGAAACAAACCATTCATGTTGGCCTCGGTCTCCGTTACATGACGGAAACCTAGCTGGGGCGCGAGCGCAAGTGTTTGCGGGATGGTGGGTGTTCACACCAATCAGAACCGGTCTGGTGCCTCACCTCGCCCGACTCAATGACAGCGCCTCCGGGCGCCGCCCCACTACGAACGGACTCCCCTTGTCGACACGATCCACCATCATGGACGGGAACAGCTTCCGCGCCGAGAACGAAGGAGGTCTCGACGAATCGACCCGGCTCATGACAGGCAAACGAGCCGATGTCCTCGGCGCGTCCTACCGACTGTTCTACCGAAATCCCGTCCATCTCGTCCGCGGTGCTGGCGCTTACCTGTGGGATGCCGACGGGCACAAGTACCTCGACATGTACAACAACGTGCCAAGCATCGGCCACGCGCATCCCCGCGTGGTCGAAGCAGTCACGCGACAGATGAAACTCCTCAACACGCACACCCGCTACTTGCACGATTCCGTCCTGGCATACGCAGACGACGTCCTGTCGACCCTGCCCGACGATATCGACCAGATCATGTTCATGTGTACAGGCTCGGAGGCGAACGACCTCGCTATCAGAGTCGCACGCGAATACACCGGAGGCCGAGGCATCATCGTGAGCAATGAGGCCTATCACGGCAACACAGAGCTCACATCCGCTCACTCGCCCGCACTCGGGTCGAATCAGCCCCAGGACGCCACATCGCGATCGATACAGGCACCCGACACGTATCGCCTAGGCCCCGACGTCGGAGCGGCGTTCGCTCAGGAAATGCAACGCACGATCAACAGAATGCGCGAGGACGGCGTTGCTTTCGCCGGGTTCATCGCGGATTCCGTGTTCTCCTCGGATGGCGTTTTCACCGGCAACCCTGGCATGCTCGCCCAGGCCATCGATGTCGTTCATGCAAACGGAGGAGTCTTCATCGCAGACGAGGTGCAACCCGGGTTTGCACGCACCGGTGAATCCTTCTGGGGCTTCGGTCGGCACGACGTCATCCCGGACATTGTCACCATGGGCAAACCTATGGGGAACGGGATGCCGATCTCTGGAATGGCAGCCCGACGCCACGTCCTCGAGGCTTTCAGCACCAAGATCCCGTACTTCAATACCTTCGGCGGCAACCCCGTCTCAATCGCAGCGGCACAGGCGGTCCTTGATGTCATTCGCGACGAAGGACTTCAGGATCGCGCGATGACGGTGGGAAATGAGGTCAGGCGCGGATTGGCTGATCTCGCACAGCGCCACGAGGTGATCGGCGACATCCGCGGTTCGGGACAATTCACCGGACTCGAGCTCGTCCTGGACCGATCATCGAAGACGCCAGCGACTCAACTCGCCTTGGATGTGGTCGAAGAAATGCGTAACCGACACGTTCTCACCTCCGTAGCGGGTCCGGGAGGTAGTGTCCTGAAACTGCGCCCCCCGTTGGCATTCGCCTCAACCGACATCGACTGGCTGCTTTCGAGTATCGACGCCGCAATCGGCGCGGCCACGCGGTAGCCCGGCGGGACAGGAGAGACTAGACCCCGCGCCGTGCAACGGCACACGAGAGGGAGGGGCGCCCCCCTGGGACTCATGTGACCAGTGGGCCGTTTTCCATGGTCAGTGCGACGAGCAGTTCGTATGACAGCCGATATTCCTCGGGGGACAGGTCGTCCCAGATGGACGAAACGGCGAGGCCCTCCGCCGCACGGGAGATCACGAGAACGCGCTGGGGGTGCAATCCGTCCTCTGCGAAACGTTCCCGCAGCCAGCGTTCATCTTCGGAGAGGAGCTCAGGTACGCCGGGAGCACTGTGCAGCGAAGCCCATAAGCCCGTAGGGTCGAACCACTCGCGCGCGCTCCGGGCGTCTAAAGCGGTGCGTAAGTATGCGCGCAATACTCTGCCCGGGCTATCGTCCTCCGAATCTATGCTGTTCAGCATTCGAGAACGAGTGAACTCGACGATGTCTTCCGCTACGGCAAGGAAAAGCGCATCCCGTGATGCGAAGTGGTGCAGGAGGCCGCTTTTGGACACACCTGCCGCCGCGGCGATCTCCGCGAGAGCGACTCCACCTCCGCGCTCTCTGATGACCTCTCGAGCCGCTCCAAGAATCGCCCGACGGGTTGTCTCAGAGTTTCTCCTACGGACGACTCCCGACATCTTTTGGCCCCTCGTACGGACGTGTATGGAACAGTAGCAGCCTCATGGACGGTCTTGGTCGCTATCGGCACGTCTCACTGCAGCCGCATCAGTGGCCATCAGAGGAGTGCCGAGTGGCTGGGATCAATCGCCACGCAATGACTGCCGCAATCGCTGTGAGAGCCGCCGCGATCAGCGACGTGTTCTGCATCGCCGAGACGAAAGATTCTTGAGCCATGAGATACAGGTGCTCGGGCGCGTGGCTCGCCGATGCCAGCGAGTCTCGAATCGTTGTCTCCGTCTTCGAGTCCAGTCCATCCGGGAGGCTGAGCCCCGAGCGATAGTTTGACGTGAGAATTGAGCCCAGGATAGCGATTCCGAGGGCGATTCCCAGTTCGTATGCTGTTTCGGAAACGGCCGACGCGGCGCCTGCCCGCTCGCGGGGAACGGCAGTCATGACGGCATCAACAGATACTGTCATGGCAACGCCGGCACCCACCCCGATCACCGTCAGCGCAAGAACCAATATGCCGATCCCCTCTAAGGGCTCACCGCCTGCCAAGATCACCATTCCGACGGCCGCTGTGCCGAGGCCGGCACCGATGACAGGACCTCGGCCCCACTTCGAGACCATGGTGCCGATGACGATGACGACAAGGAGCGACGCTATTGTGGCCGGAAGCTCGAGAAGGCCCGCCTGCAGAGGTCCAAAGCCGCGGACCAGTTGAAGGTACTGGGAGAAGAAGAAGAGAACTCCAACGAACGCGAAGATGGCCATGGTGTTCGAGATGACCGCCCCACTGAAGGCGGGTTTTTTGAAAAGGGCGATGTCGATCATCGGATGAGCGAGGCGTCGCTGGCGTAGAACGAATATCGCTCCACAGAAGGCGCCAAGTACAGCTGCGCCTACTCCCTCTGCCGAGACGCCGGCGGTCGCGAACGTCTTGGCGGAGTACACGATCGGAACTATTGCGCAGAGGGAGAGGATGGCGGACACGACGTCGATGCGACCGGCGCGGACATTCCGAGATTCCGGCAAGAGGAAGATCCCGGCTGGTACGAGGATCAAGACGACGGGGACGTTGATGAGAAATACTGATCCCCACCAGAAGTTCTCGAGGAGGACGCCCCCGACGAGAGGACCGACAGCGGCACCGCCCGTCGCTCCCGCGGACCAGATAGCTATGGCTCGGGTGCGCTGACGCGCGTCAGGGAAAAGGTTCCGCACGATCGACAATGTCGAGGGCATGATCGTCGCACCACTGATGCCGAGCAATGCGCGAGCCGCGATGAGCAGTTCAGGTGTGGGTGCGAAGGCGGCAATCGCAGAGGCCAGACCGAAGCCGACGGCCCCGATGAGGAGAAGGCGCTTGCGTCCTATGCGGTCGGCGACATTTCCCATCGTGATAAGAAGACCCGCCAGAGCCAACGAGTATATGTCGCCGATCCACAGGATCTGCGTTGCCGTGGGTGCAAGAGACTCCGTGAGAGACGGCACGGCTAGCGCAAGTACCGTCCCGTCTATGGCCAGAAGAACAACGGCGAGGGTCACGACGGCAAGAGCCATCCATTCTCGATGCCCTGCGCGGCGGACGGTGGCGGGTGGCTGAACACTCATGCCGCAATGCTAACCGACTAAATGGTCGGTAAAGAGATCCGTGATCGCCGGCGCGACGATCGTGACCACTTGTTTCAGGGGTGGGGCCAGGGTGCAGGCTTGAGCTAGTGAATGATGCGCTTGATCAGATTGAGGCTGGCGCCGATGTCGACCGAGGGGTCGAGGAGCCACTGAACCTGCAGTCCATCGAACGCAGCGAGAATGAGTGCGCTCACGTTCTCCAGGTCGACGTCTGTGAGGCTGTGTCGCGCCGACATCTCGCCTCTGAGGGCCTCTACAAGGTCGCGCCGCGCTAATTCGTACCTCTCGCGAAAGTACTTCGTCGCATCCTCGCTGTCTTGCTCGACGCTCATTGCCATGAGGCTGGTGAACAGCGCCACCAGGCCGGGAACTTGGATATTCAAGGCGGCACCGGCCATCATTCCATCGATGACCGAGGGCTGGCTCCCGATGTGTTCCTCGACGTCATTGTCGTGCTGGCGTATGACTTCCACCAATAGGGCTTCGCGGGAGCCGAAATAGTGTGTGAGTACCGAGTGCGAAACGCCAATGGTCTCGGCTATTGCTCGCAAAGAGGTCTGATGCACTCCGCGATTGACAACGACGTCAAGGGTCTTGTCGAGGATCTCTTGCCTGCGCCGGATCCCTTTCGCATAAGGCCCTCGAAGGCTCGCGCCTTCCCCGCGCGTCGCTGTCATCCTCCCCACGCTACACGCGGTCCCGAAGGCGACCCGTCAGATTGAAAGTATCCATGTGGCCATTTTGCTGATATGTTCCTCGCTTAGACGACTGTGCTAATACCCGGGTCGTTATTCGAAGAGGAGTCATCGTGGACGAACCCCGCGCATCATCACCGCTAGGCGAAACACCCGCTTTCCCGCTCTCGAGGATGCCCGAGACGAGAAGCGTCGGTGCCGTGCCTCAGGCGCTCTACCCCATGATTGCGATCCCCATAGCAATGCTGGGCCTGATGGTCGCGCTTCTGGCGCCCATGCTCGTAACGATCGCGCTCCGACTCAATGAGTTGGAACCGCAGAACGTCGCGGGGAACTTCAGTCTCGTGCTCGGCATCAGTGCGCTCTTCGCCTTTGTGGCCAATCCGATCGGCGGGCGGCTGTCAGACCGTTCGATGAGCCGATTCGGGATGCGCAAGATCTGGATTGTCATCGGCTCCGGGATCGGATACGCCGGGATCATCGCTACCGGCCTCGCGCCGAATGTGGTCGGGGTCGTGGCAGGCTTTTCACTCGCTCAAGTCGGTTTCAACTTCGCTCTCGCGGCGCTCATCGCCATGCTTCCCGACCAGGTTAGGTCGAGTCGCCGCGGTCGAGTCGCTTCCTTCGTCAGCCTCTCTCAGAATTTCGGATCGGTCGTCGCAACATTCCTGGTCCAGCTGATTCCTGCAGGATTGACGCAGAGCCTGCTTCCCAGTGCTATCGGCCTCGCATTGATGTTCGCTTTTGTTCTGCCGATGAAAGACAAGGTCCGAGCCGAGCGATCACCCGAGGCCTTCGGAGTCAAGGTCCTGTTCATGTCATTCGTCTTCAATCCGCGAAAGTACCCTGACCTCGGATGGGCGTGGCTCACACGTTTTTTGATGATCGCGGCGGGAACCGCAGGTGGAAGTTACCTACCTCTTTTTCTCATCGATCATCTTGGGGTGTCCGAGGCCGAAACTCCCAACCTTGTCTTCCAGGCGACACTCGCGAACGGCGTCGGCGTCATCGTCATGACTGTTCTCCTGGGCTGGTTGAGCGACAAACTCGGTCGTCGCAAGCCTTTCGTCATCCTCTCGGCGATCGCGGTCGTCATCGGGCTCGTGCTCATGGCGTTCGCAAATGACTTTTCTCAACTTCTCGTGAGCCAGGTCGTGCTCGGCGCTGGCTTGGGTGCATTCCTCGCGGTAGAACTTGCCCTTATCTCGGATATCCTGCCGAGTGCCGAAGACACGGCCAAGGACCTTGGAGTGGTGAATATCGCTCAGGCGCTGCCTCAATCGCTTGTCCCGGCTGGCGCCCCGGTACTTATCAATGCCTTCGGCTACCCCGGGCTCTTTCTTGGGGGCGCCCTCCTCGGCGCACTCGGGGCACTAACGATCACCCGCGTGAAGTCCGCTCGTTAGGACCTTCCGTATCAGTTCAGCGGTCATCCGACGGTGTGGCCTTACGAACAGCTCTGTCTCAACTACCGCCTGAACATCAAGGAGAACACAATCACATGGGTACCCTCTCGGACCGAGTATCGGATCTGACCCTTGACGAGAAAACGGAGATGCTCACCGGCCTCAGCTTCTGGCACACGGTCGCTGTTCCGAGACTGGGCATCCCCTCGTCGACCCTGACGGATGGCCCACACGGAGTGCGACTGCAGGGGGAGGAGGTGGACAACCTCGGCATCGGAGGGAGTGCACCAGCCACGGCGTTCCCCACCGGCTCCGCTCTCGGCTCGTCATTCGACCCCGAGCTATTGAGCGAAATCGGATCGGCGCTGGGGGCCGAGGCCCGCAATCTTGGAGTCGATGTTCTCCTCGGGCCGGGAGTAAATATCAAACGCTCGCCGTTATGCGGCCGCAACTTCGAGTACTTCTCCGAAGACCCGTTCGTGTCGGGAGTGTTGGGAGCTGCCTGGGTGCAGGGCGTGCAGTCCCACGGCGTGGGCGCTTCTGTCAAACACTTCGCGGCGAACAATCAAGAGACAAACCGAATGATGGTGAGTAGCAATGTTGACGAGCGGACGTTGCGCGAGATCTATTTTCCTGCTTTCGAGAAGGTCGTCCGCAAAGCCGACCCGGCTACGGTCATGTGCTCGTACAACAAGATCAACGGCATTTACGCGTCAGAGAATACCTGGCTTCTGAGCGATGTTCTCCGCAAGGATTGGGGCTTCGACGGCTACGTCGTTTCAGACTGGGCGGCCGTGGTCGATCCTGTAGCCGCGGTAGCGGCCGGTCTCGATCTGAGTATGCCGGCTGATGGTGGCGACGGTGCGTCAGCCGTACGAGAAGCAGTGAGGGCGGGGTCGCTCAGTGAGTCCATCGTCGACCGCGCCGTCGGCCGTCAACTCAGCACGCTTGACCGATTAGTTTCAGTTCGCTCCCACGCTCCCGAGGCGGTCGACTTCGATGCACACCATGACCTGGCTCGTCGAGCATCTGTAGATTCGGCAGTACTCCTCAAGAACGAGGGATTGCTTCCCTTGCCGCTCGACGCGAGCATTGCGGTCATTGGCGAGTTTGCGCGCACCCCCAGATTTCAAGGCGCCGGCAGCTCTCGCGTCGTTCCTACGCGAGTGGATTCAGCGTTGGATGAGATACGGCAGCTCGTGGGCGGCGGAGGAACGGTGACATTTTCTGCGGGCTTCACGCTCGACGACGAGGACAACGATGAGCGGCTCCTCGAAGAGGCTGTCGCCGCTGCAGAGAATGCGGGAATCGCCGTCATGTTCCTCGGCCTGCCTGACGCCGATGAGTCCGAAGGCTTCGACCGCACGGGGCTGAACATTCCCGCGAAGCAGCGTGAACTCCTGAAGGCTGTCGCCTCCGTGACGCCTCAGGTCGCCGTGGTCCTGTCCAATGGAGGTATCGTCTCCGCGGGTGAACTCATCCCCTACAGCAACGCGATTCTCGAAATGTGGTTGGGTGGTCAGGCTTCCGGTTCTGCGGCTGCTCACTTGCTTTTCGGCATCTCCTCTCCGGGCGGGCGTTTGGCGGAGACTATCCCGCGGCGGCTGAAGGATTCCCCGGCGCAGTTGAATTTTCCGGGAACGAGCTCCGACGTGTTGTACGGCGAGCGAATCTACGTGGGTTATCGGTACTTCGATTCGGTTGAGGTGGATGTCGCCTTCCCGTTTGGGCATGGTTTGAGCTACACCTCATTTGCGTATTCCGATCTCGAGGTAGATGTCCTGGACTCTGTCACAGGAGAGACGCGCGTGAGCCTTACTGTGACGAATGAGGGGAGCCGGAGCAGCAAAGAGGTCGTGCAGTTATATGTGAGCGATACCGAAAGTACGGTCGACCGGCCGGCGCAAGAACTCCAGGGCTTCACGAAGATTCTGCTCGAGCCCGGGCAAAGCCGAAGAGTGACGATCGAGCTTGACAGCAGGGCGTTCTCATACTGGCATCAGGAGCTCGGGCGATGGCACGTGGAGCAGGGCCGGTTCGAGATTCGTGTCGGGTCCTCATCCCGAGACATTCGCCTAACAGGAGACATGTGGCTGGAAGGGGAGGTCTTGACGTACTCCTTGACTATGGATTCGCCTGTGGGGCAATGGTTGAGGGACCCGGCCAGCCGTGAGCGCCTTCTGAACGCACTCGAGCGCTTGACCGGGTACACTGCAGCTCAGCATCTTGAGACTCTTCGAATGGTCGAGTCGCTGCCGGTTTCGCGGCTCCCGCGGATTCTTGACCAGGAGATGACGGAGGAGCTCAGAATCGCATTGACCCCGACTGACGAAGGGCCTGAGGCCGCTCTGTAAGCGGTAGCCACCTGCCTTTCAGACGAATTGTGTCTCGCTCTTGTGGGAGCTAACGGAATCGACCGCCGTGGTGAGGGTGCGAAATAACACAGAGATGTCGGCCGCCTCGAGGTTCTCGAGCAGCGTCCCCAACGCCGTGTCGACGAGCGGTTCGATTCGTTGCAGCAGTTCCAAACCCTCTTCCGTTACTTCGATGGGTTCGCGGCGACCCCCCTTTGCGGGAGCGCGTCGAATGTAGCCTCGCTTTTGCAGGCGGGTGCTCATTCGGCCGAGTGCCTGCGGTGTGATGAGCAGATACCGCGCCAGTTCGGCATTGCTCACGCCCGGGTTGGAGTGGACGTGGTCGAAGATCCCGTATTCGGCAGGGGTCAGGTCGAACGGTTTCAGCGCGGCTCCGACCACCTGGGCCAGCGCGCGTTGAAACCTGGTCGCCGCGACTCCGATGTCGTGCGGAAGAATTCGCTCGGTGCGCCGTAAGTAACCTAAGGTTATATCTGCCGCTGTCTGTTCAGAGATGGCCATAAAGAGAGGTTGGCACAATGACGAGTCAGTTCGAAGGCAAGGTTGCATTGGTGACCGGTGCCGGATCGGGGCTTGGCGAAGCTATCGCCATGAAGCTCGCTCACGAGGGCGCGACGGTGATCGTTGCAGATGTAAGCGGAAAGCAGGATGCCGTCGCTGCTGCTCTCGGTTCTCCGGCGGTGGCCCGGACGTTGGACGTCAGTTCGCAGCAGAGCGTTCTCGAGCTCGAAACGTGGATCACTGAAACGTACGGCGGCTTGGATGTACTCGCCAATAACGCCGGTATCGGCGGGCCGCAGGCTCTCACCCATGAGTACCCCATCGAAGCGTTCGATGCAGTGATGGCAGTAAATGTCCGAGGCGCGTACATGGTGTTGCAAGCGGGCTTGCGTCTTATGTTGGCCAGTGGTGGTGGCGCAGTCGTGAACACGGCTTCGATCGGTGGCTTCCGGGCGACACCCTACTCCAGCGGCTACATCACGTCGAAAGGGGCCAGCGTCATGATGACACGCACAGCGGCCCTCGAGTATGCGCAGCAGGGCATCCGAGTCAATGCGGTCGCTCCGGGCGTGACGCGCACGCCGATTCTCGACGGGAGTGACCCGGACGTGCTCCACATGCTCGAGAGCCAGGTTCCTCAGGGTCGACTTGGAGAGCCGAGCGATGTGGCAAACGTCGTGGCGTTCCTTGCAGACGATGCACTCGCCCCGCACATTACGGGCCAGATCTGGGCGATCGACGGCGGGCGGTCCGCGGGGTAATCCTGTGGGTGCCGGGCAGGTGATGTTCCCCGAAGTCCGGGCATGCGAGTCCCGGCTCGTTGTCCTCAACGTTTTTGCGGTGGACCGAGGAGCAGATCCTTGCTCGGCGGCAGCGGCGGCGTCCGTGGGGCCAGCACCCACGCCGAGCTTCTCGCCGTGGGCGACGCCTACGCCCGCTACTGGACCGACCGGGTCGATGCCGCAGGCTGTCAAACCACCAACCACGAACAACCTCACCCGCACTTCAGCGCGCGACGTATTCGCCTAGGCGTCGAAGCCGCGCTCGAGCGCGAGCAGAGCCGTGCGCCACGCGTCGGCGTCGACCGAGAAGTGGTGCGTCTCGCCGCTCTCGAGGTGCTCCAATGTCATGACGTGCAGGAGCCCCCCGACGAGCTCGGGCAGGTAGCGTATGCGCGCGTGCTCCGGGTGGCGGTGGATGACCGCGGTCACGACCTGCGCCATGTCGGCGATCTGGCTCCGGTAGAAGGAGGCCACGCTCGGCCTCTCCAGAAGGGCCTTGCGCACGCGGCGGCGGCGAATCGTGACCTCGTTGGGGTCGTCGGCGCCGTAAGCATCCTGCTCGATGGCGCGGATGAGTGCGCGTACGGGTGGCAGTCCCGCGGTCAGCGCCTCGTCCAGGTGATCGGCCAGTTCCTGAAAGACCCCACCGCTGAAGAGCACGGCCTCCTTGCAGGAGAAGTAGCGGAAGAAGGTGCGTCGACCGACAGACGCCTCGGCTGCGATGTCATCGATCGTCGTGGCGTCGAAGCCACGAGACTCGAACAGATCGAGGGCAGCGGCCCGGATGTCCTCGCGGGTGCGGTCCTTCTGTTCGGCCCTGGTCGCGGGCCGGGATGTCGTCGTATTCATGGCGTACGTGATTCCTCCTGAAGACGATCGTGCCATGCGAGAGCAGAATCTGGCACTGGTGCCACTTTCGTTCACCTTCCGTTCACCGGATGGAAAGTGGCACTGGTGCCACAATTCACGCTTCCTCCGTACCGTCGCTTGTGTGGTCATCCCGGCCACTCGACCAGGAGGACTTCCATGTTCCGACGCAGGGCATCCAGCGCCCTTATCGCAGCCACGATCATCGGGTCGCTCGCGCTCACGGCGTGCAGCGGCCCGGCCACCGGCGCCACCGGCGACGGCGCCGACACCCGCACCGCCGCTCCGGGCGGCACTCTCACCGTCGCCCTCGACAGGGAGCTTCCGACACTCGACGTGACGAACGGACTGCTCGCCACGCAGCCCGTGCTCATTCTCTCCAACGCCCTGTACGAGCCACTGATGGCACCCGCCGCCGGGGGAACATTCACCCCGGGGCTCGCCAAGTCGCTCGAATCCGACGAGACCGCCACCCACTGGACGCTGACCCTTCCCGACGATGTCACCTTCTCAGACGGCTCGCCGCTGACGACCGCGTCGGTCAAGGCCCACGTGGAGCGCCTGGCCGATCCGGCATCCAAGTCTTCGGCGGCCGGGCAGGCTGCCCAGATCAGCGCGATGACGATCACCGACGACACCACCATGGTCTTCGACCTGAAGGCGCCCAACGCCGACTTCACCTCCCTGCTCGCCCGGACCCTCGGCATGATCACGTCGACCACGGCGACCGACGAGTTCGGGTTCCCGCTCGGCGCCGGCCCCTTCGTCGTCAAGGACTTCACGCCGGGCGACTCGGTCACGGTCGTCCGCAACGACAACTACTGGGGTGAGCCCGCGACGCTCGACAGCATCACCTTCCGCATGATGCCGGATGCCGACTCCCGCTTCCAGAGCCTGCAGTCGGGCGACGTCGACCTCATCTGGACCGAGGTGACCAGCCAGTTCGAGCAGGCCAGGGCCGACGACTCGCTGCAGGTTCATGCAGAACCCGCCGCCGTGAGCAGCCTGCTGCTGAACCTCTCGAGCCCCAAGTTCGCCGATGTGAAGGTGCGCACCGCCCTCGCGCAGGCGATCGACCGCGACGCCGTCAACGCCGTCGTGAACCTCGGCGAGGGAACGCCGGTCGACAGCCCGTACAGCCTCCTCGGTGATGCGGCCCCCAAGGTCGACTACCCCGAGTACGACCTCGAGGCCGCGAAGAAGGTGCTCGAGGGGGCGGGGCTCAGCTTCTCCATCACCTCCGACAACTCTCCCGACTCGATCCAGCGCGCGACGGCGGTCAAGGACATGCTCGGCGAGGCCGGCGTCGACGTCGAGATCGTGCCCGTCGAGGGCGCCTCGTTCCTCTCCACGCTCACCGCGAAGGACTTCGAGGCCGCCCAGCTGGTCACCTCGATCTTCTCCGACCCCTCGGGCGGAGCGCTCGTGGCGACCTCGACCGGCCCGTACAATTTCACGGGCTACGCCAACGACGATGTCGACCAGCTGCTGAAGCAGGCCAGCGGGCTCACCGACGGAAGCGAACGGTCTGCGCTGCTCGCCGACGCGTCCGACCACCTCGCCACCGACCTGCCCATGCTCTGGCTCACCGCGAGCAATGCCGGCCTCATCGGCTCTAACAAGCTCGCAGGGTTCCCCGACCTCACCGGACTCACCCTCATCTCGGTGCAGCCGTCGACGATCGGCTGGGCTGCAGAATGACCTTCGCCTGGTTGCCGCGCGCAGGACGATCGCTGCTCGTGCTGGTCGTCATCGCGGCGCTCACCTGCCAGCTCGCCGTTCTCCTGCCCGGCGACCCGGCGCTCGTTCTCCTCGGACAGGAATCGACCGAGGCCCAGCGTGAGGCCCTGCGCCACACGCTGGGTCTCGACCAGAACGCCTTCGTGCGCTTCGTCTCGTTCGTGGGCGGTGTCGTGACGGGCGACTGGGGCACCTCGTTCACCTCGGGTCGCCCCGTGCTGTCGGAGATCCTCTCCCGAGTGCCGGCCACCGCCGAGCTCGTCATTCTGAGCCAGGTCGTGGCCCTCGCCATCTCCATTCCTCTCGCCCTGCACAGCGCGCGCGCCGTCGGCGGGCGTCTCGACCGCATCGTGTCGACCGGCACCTTCCTGCTGCTCGCCGTGCCGTCGTTCGTCGTCGGCATCCTGATGATCCAGTTCTTCGCGGTGCAGCTCGGGTGGCTCCCCGCCTCGGGCTACACGCCGTTCGCCGAGGATCCGGCGGGCAACCTCTCACGGATGGTGCTGCCCGTGCTGACCCTGGGAATCGCAGAGGGCGCCGTCTACGTTCGCGCACTCCGCGGCTCGGCCATCGAGGCACTGCGCGCCCCCTATGCCTACGCGTCGATCGTGCGCGGCGCATCCGACTCGCAGTTGCTCTGGCGGCGGATCCTGCGCCCCTCGTCGCCCACCCTGGTGGCGCTCGTGGCGATCAGCCTCGGGGTCTCGCTCGGGGGAACGCTTCTCGTCGAGAGCCTGTTCGCGATCCCCGGACTGGGCCGCCTCACCGTCAGTGCCCTCGGAGCGAGAGACCTGCCGGTCATTCAGGGCGTCGTGCTCTTCGCCGCAGTAATCGTGGTGGTGTTCGGCATTCTCGCCGACATCGCCGTCAGCCGCATCGATCCGAGGAGCACCCGTGTCCCTGTCTGACCTGGCGTCGCCGAACGTCGTGCCGCTCCCATCGACCGCATCCGCTTCATCGGCCAGCCGCCTCCGCATACCGCGTGTGGGCGTGACCATCGCGGTCGCGTGGCTCGCCGTCCTGGCCGTCGGCGCGCTTGCGGCCGCCGCCGGCCTCACCGCCGATCCGCTCGCCAACGACTACGCCGTCATCAGCCAGGCACCGAGCCTCGCCCACCCGTTCGGCACCGACAACCTCGGTCGCGACGTCTTCTCCCGCTCCCTGCACGGGGCAGGCGCCAGCGCCATCGTCGCGCTGGTGACCGTGACCGTGGGCGGCGGCCTGGGCATCCTGCTCGGCGTGTGGGCCGGCCTGCGGCGCGGTATTGCGGATGCGATCACGGGCTTCGTGACGGACGTCACGATCGCCCTGCCGTCGCTGATCATCGTCGCCACGATCGTCACCCTCGCCGGCCCCAGCCTTCCGACGATCGCGCTCACGATCGCCGCCTTCGCCATCCCCGTGTTCGCCCGCCTCGGCCGCAGCGCGACCCTCGCGGTCGCGACCGAGAACCACGTTGTGGTCGCCCGCACGCTCGGTGCGAGCGGATGGCGTATTCTCACCCGTGAGGTGCTGCCCGGGGTGCTGCCGGCGTTGATGCCGTTCGTGCTCACCACCCTCGCCACCGCGATCGTCGCCGAGGGCGCCCTGAGCTTTCTCGGATTCGGCCTGCGGCCGCCCGAGCCCTCCTGGGGAGGGCTCATCGCCGAGGGCCGCACGCAGCTCGCCCTCGCGCCGTGGGTCACGCTGATGCCCGCGCTGCTCCTCTGCGCCACCATCCTGTCGATCAACGTGCTCGGCGAACACCTCCGAGAGGCGAAGCGATGAACCGTGAAGCGATGAAGACCATCAGCTCGAATGATTTGATTCTCGAGGTGCGCGACCTCACCGCCACCGTGCAGCGCCACGGCAGCGAGCGCCCCGTGATCGAGGGCGTGACCTTCTCGCTTGCCCGCGGGCGATCGCTCGGCATCGTCGGCGAGTCCGGTGCCGGCAAGTCCATGCTCATCCGCTCGATCCTGGGCGTTCATCCGCCGGGCGTCACCATGCGCGTCACGGGCGAGGTGCGGCTCGACGGGCACGACATGCTGCGGCTCCGCGGCCGCGAGCGCCGGAGGGCGCTCGCGGCGAGCGTGGGCATGATCCACCAGGACCCGCTGCGCTCACTCAACCCCACGATCAGGGTGGGCGAGCAGCTCACAGAGACCCTGGCGTTCACGGGGCGCTCGACTCGCCGCGACCGGGCGGCACGAGGTGTCGAGCTCATGCGCAGCGTCGGCTTCCGCAACTCGGAGGACGAGTCGCGTCGCTACCCGCACCAGTTGTCTGGTGGGCAGCGCCAGCGCATCGGCATCGGCGCGGCCGCGCTGACGGAGCCCGCCCTGATCATCGGAGACGAGCCCACGACGGCGCTCGACGTCACCGTGCAGAAGCGTGTTCTCGATCTTATGCAGGAGACCCGCGAGCGAACCGGGTCGAGCATGCTGCTCGTGACCCACGACCTCGGAGTCGCCGCCGAGCGGTGCGACGAGATCATCGTTATGCGGGCCGGCCGCATCGTCGAGGCGGGCATCACGGCCGAGGTCATCGCCGCTCCGTCGCACCCCTACACCCGAGCACTTCTCGACAGCATCCCGCGGCTCGACGGGCCCCGTCTCAGACGGCTCCGCGTGCCCGAGACCGGAGCACTCTCATGACCGATTCCATCGATCCGACCCATCACACCGAGTCCACTCCCCGGGACCTGCTCGCGGTCGACGACCTCGTGGTCGGCTACGGCGACCGCATCGTGCTCGACGGCGTGAGTCTGCGTGTGCCGGCCGGCGGATGCGTCGGGCTGGTCGGCGAGTCGGGCTCGGGCAAGTCGACACTCGCCCGAACGATCCTCGGCCTCCAGAGGCCGCGCTCCGGCTCGGTGCACATCGACGACGGCGGAGCCGACCACCCCGTGCAGATGGTCTTCCAGGATCCGATCTCCTCACTCAACCCGCACCGCTCCACGATCGCCATCGTCGCCGAGCCGCTCACCATCCGCGGCGAGGGAACACGCCGCCAGCGCCGCGAGACCGCGCGCGAGCTGCTCGCCCGCGTCGGCCTCGATCCCGACCGTTTCGCGGATGCGCGCCCGGGCACGCTGTCGGGCGGTCAGGCGCAGCGGGTCGCCATCGCGCGTGCGCTTGTGGCCCGCCCCGCGCTGCTTCTCTGCGACGAACCCGTCTCGTCGCTCGACGTCTCGGTGCAGGCCCGCGTGCTCAACCTGCTCGCCGATCTGCGCGACGAGGTCGGCCTCAGCCTGCTCGTCATCTCGCACGACCTCGCCGTGGTGCGCATGATCGCCGACTCGGTGTCTGTGCTCTGCGATGGGCGCATCGTCGAGAGCGGCGACACCGAGAGCGTCATCTCGGCCCCGCAGCACTCCTACACCCGCCAGCTGCTCGAGGCAGCGCCACGAATCCCCGATTACTCCGAGAAGAGAGACACCGCATGACGAACACCTTCCCCGCAGGCTTCACCTGGGGCACCGGAACCTCGGCGTACCAGGTCGAGGGCGCCTGGAACATCGACGGCAAGGTGCCGTCGATCTGGGACACCGCGATGCACTCCGGTCTGACGACCCCCGACGGAACGAGCGGCGATCGCGCGATCGACCAGTACCACCGGCTCGCCGAAGACCTCGACCTGCTGAAGAGCCTGGGGGCGGGCGCCCACCGCTTCTCGGTGGCGTGGCCGCGAATCGTGACGGATGCGACGGGCACGGTCAACGAGGCCGGGCTCGATTACTACGAGCGGCTGGTCGACGGCCTGCTGGAGCGCGGCATCGAGCCGGCCCTGAACCTGTATCACTGGGACACACCGCAGTGGATGGAGGACCTCGGCGGCATGATGACCCGCGATTTCGCGGAGCACTTCGGCCGGCTGGCCACGGCGGTGGGGGAGCGCCTGGGCGACCGGGTCTCGCAGTGGTTCACCATGAACGAGCCGACCCATCCATCGCTCGCCGGTTACGTCGCCGGCTTCCTGCCGCCCGCTCGACGGGAGGGCGCCGCGGGTCTGGCGACCGTGCATAACCTGCTGCTCGCCCACGGAACGTCCATCCTCGCCCTGCGCGCGGCAGGCGTGGCCGGGCGGATCGGCACCATCCTCAGCATGAACGGAGTTGTTCCGGCGACGAGTCACCCCGACGATATCGCCGCGGCCGAACGCGCCGAGTACTTCGACGGCCGGCTTTTCCTCGACCCCATGCTGGGGCGCGGCCACCTTCCGGAGCTCGAGGCCGTGCTCGGTGACGTCGTGCGCGACGGCGACCTCGAGACGATCGCGCAGCCGATGGATGTGCTGGGCGTGAACTGGTACTCCACGTACAGTGTGGCCTCCTCCGAACGCGCCGCGGCACACCTCGCCGAGCTCCCGGTAAGAGCCGCGATGTTCGGCGGATTCGCGCCCGTGACGGCCGGACTCGGCTTCGCGATCGTGCCGGCACCCGGCCTGCCCTGGGGAGGGGCGCACCGGCAGCTCACACCGGGCGGGCTCCGCGAGGCGCTCGACTGGTTGGGGTCCACCTACCCTGATCACCCCGACGTGGTGATCACCGAGAACGGCGTGGGATACCCGGACGCGCCCGACGCGACGGGCGTCGTCGACGACGCCCATCGCATCCGGTATCTCACCTGGGCGATTCAGGAGGTCGCGGACGCCATCGCCGACGGCGCCCGAGTCATCGGTTACCACGCCTGGTCGAGCCACGACAATCTGCAGTACATGGCCGGCTTCACCCAACGGTTCGGGCTGATCCACGTCGACGCCGACACTCTTGTTCGCACGCCGAAAGCGTCGTTCGACTGGTACCGAGAGGTGGTCCGCACGGGTGCGGTGCCCGCTGCCGTCGAGACCTCGCCCGCCGGCGACCACAGGGGTATCGACATCGCCGGGGTGCACAACGCCCGAGGCATCGGGGGGCTCGAGACCATGGACGGTCGGCGGGTGCACGACGGACTGTTCTTCCGTACGGCCGGACTCCACGGCATCACGCTCGACGGCCGGCGGTCGCTGACGCTGCTGGGGGTCGATACCATCCTCGATCTGCGCGGCACGACCGAGGTGACGCAGGCGCCCGACGAGATCGAGGGCGCGCGACTCATCCATCTCCCCCTGCACGAACCGTCCGACCCCGAGGCCGGCCTGTTCGTGGGTGCTGCGGCCGACGACTCCGGTGAGTCAGGACTGGGCTCCATCTACCGGCAGATCGTGCAGACCAGGGGCGACGAGATCGTTCAGGCGCTGCGCGCGATCACCGCCGCCCAGGGCGCGGTGCTCGCCCACTGCACCGCGGGCAAGGATCGCACGGGCGTCTTCGTGGCGATCCTGCTGGCCGCACTCGGCGTGCGCGACGCCGACATCGTGCGCACCTACGCGGAATCGAGCGACCTGCTCGGCGCCGGGTTCCGGGCAGAGGTGTCGTCGCTGATGCAACTGACGTCGCCAGACGGGTCGCCCGTGCCGGATGCCGTTCTCGACGACCTGCTCGCATCGCCCCGCGAGCTCATCGAAGAGGTGCTCGGCGTCATCCGGCACGACCACGGCACGGTGACGGAATACCTGAGGTCGCACGGATTCTCCGCCGAGGATCTGACTGCTCTCCGGCGAAAAATGGTCGCCTGATCATGCCCCTCGACCCTCACCTCGCCGACAGGGTGCGCAGCATCCCGACCGACCCTGCGTGGAACGCGGATCGCTCCGATCCGGACAACGCCCGCGTCTATGCCGAGTTCTTCACCGACCCGGCGCCATACGAGCTTCCCCTGTCGGTGGACATCCGTGACGACGTCGTGCCGGGGCCGCACGGACCGATTCCGGTGCGGCTGTATCGGGCCGTCGGTGCTTCGGGCCCAGTGCCGGCGCTGCTCTGGAACCACGGCGGCGGCTTCGTCGGAGGCGACCTCGACATGAACGAGTCCCACGTCGTGGGCGCGGAGCTCGCCGCGCGATCGGGCGCCCTCGTCGTGGCCGTCGGCTACCGGCTCGCGAACGCGGGCGTTCGCTATCCGGTTCCGCTCGAGGATGTCGAGGCAGCCTGGCTCTGGCTTGCGGCTCACGCCGACGACCTGGGGGTGGATGCCCGCCGCATCGCGATCGGCGGCGGAAGCGCGGGGGCCAACCTGGCCGCCGCGACGGTCGTGCGGGTGCGCGGCAACGGCGGCCCGATTCCCGCGGCGCTGCTGCTCGCCTATCCGGCGCTCCACTTCCCCCTTCCCTCGGTCGACGACGAGGTTCACGCGGTGATGACGACGCTGCCGCGGGTGCTTCGGGCTCCCGCTTCGGCGGTGAGCGCGATGTTCGCCAACTACGCCGGGCGGCTCTCCGACCTCCCGGCCGAGGTGATTCCCGGCAACGCGCCGCTCGAGGGGTTCCCGGCCACACGCATCCTGATCAGCGAGTACGACGACTTCAGGCCGTCGGGAGAGCTGTTCGCCGAGCAGCTGGCCGAGGTGGCCGTTCCCGTCGAGACGCGGCTCGCGGCGGGAATGCTGCACGGACATCTGAACCGCACGCCGACGCTGCCGGAGGTCTCCCGGTCGCTCGACTTCTTCGCCGAGGCGCTGCGCGCAGGGACGACCGCCTGAGTTCCCCTTCGACAGGCTCAGGGAGCGGGAGTAAGGCTCAGGAAGGTCCGAAACACCCCGGCAACAACGCCGCACTAGGCTCGGGGCATGGTCGACCTGTTCGCCGGTTACGGCGCCACACTCAACCCTCGCTCCTCGCGTGGGTCCGCGAGCGCCTGGGACGAAATGTTCCCCGAACCCAGCTCTCTGGCGCCCGTAGAGGCCCGCGCCGCCTATAAAGACGTGTACCAGGCGCTGGCCCGCATGACGCAGGAGGAACTGCGCGGGCGCACCGATGCGCTGGCCAGTTCGTACCTCGCCCAGGGCGTCACCTTCGACTTCGCCGGCGAAGAACGGCCCTTCCCGCTCGACGCCGTTCCTCGGGTGATCGAGCAGAAGGAGTGGCTGAACGTCGAGGCCGGAATCAAGCAGCGCGTCAGAGCGCTCGAGGCCTTTCTCGCGGACATCTACGGCCCCCAGCACGCGGTGCGCGACGGCGTCATCCCCGCGGGCCTGATCAGCTCGTCGAGCCACTTCCATCGTCAGGCCGCCGGCATCGTCTCGGCGAACAACGTGCGCATCCAGGTGTCGGGCATCGACCTCATCCGCGATGAGAAGGGCGCCTGGCGGGTGCTCGAAGACAACGTTCGCGTACCGAGCGGGGTCAGCTACGTCATCTCCAATCGCCGCGTCATGGCGCAGACCCTGCCCGAGCTCTTCGTCAGCATGCGCGTGCGTCCCGTCGGCGACTACCCCAACAAGCTCCTGCAGGCCCTGCGCGCCTCGGCGCCCGCCGGAGTAGACGACCCCAACGTCGTTGTGCTCACCCCCGGCGTCTACAACTCGGCCTACTTCGAGCACACCCTGCTGGCCCGACTCATGGGCGTCGAGCTCGTCGAGGGCCGCGACCTGTTCTGCTCGGGCGGCAGGGTCTGGATGCGCACCACGGCCGGTCCCATGCGCGTCGACGTGATCTATCGCCGGGTCGACGACGAGTATCTCGACCCGCTGCAGTTCCGCGCCGACAGCCAACTGGGCTCGCCCGGCATCATGATGGCGGCACGGCTCGGGAATGTCACGATCGCCAACGCGGTCGGCAACGGCGTGGCCGACGACAAGCTCGTCTACACCTACCTGCCCGACCTCATCCAGTACTACCTGGGCGAGAAGCCGATCATCCCCAACGTCGACACGTGGCGCCTCGAAGACCCGGCCTCGCTCGAGGAGGTGCTCGACCGCCTCGACGAACTCGTCGTGAAGCCCGTCGACGGATCCGGCGGCAAGGGCCTCGTGGTGGGACCGGCGGCATCCAAGACCGAGCTCGAGACGCTGCGCAAGCGGCTGCTCAAAGACCCGCGCGGCTGGATCGCGCAGCCGGTCGTGCAGCTCTCGACGATCCCCACGCTGGTCGAAGACGGGATGCGGCCGCGTCACGCAGACCTGCGGCCGTTCGCCGTCAACGACGGCAGCGACATCTGGGTTCTGCCCGGTGGGCTCACGCGGGTCGCGCTTCCCGAGGGCGAGCTCGTCGTGAACTCGAGCCAGGGCGGCGGATCGAAGGACACGTGGGTCATCGGCCTCGAGCCCGATTTCTTCCAGGAGTCCTCGGCCCGCAACATCCAGGGCCTGGTGGCCGACCAGGCGGCGAACACGCAGTCGATTCCGATCGTGGGCAAGCACGCGGTCGATCACTCGCCTCAAGACAAGCCGAACAACGACCAGCAGCAGCAACAGCAGCAACAGAGCGGCAACGATCTCGATACGGCCGCGGGCGGCCTACTCGATCAGCGCAGCAGCGCTGGTCGAGTAGTCGGCGAGGAACGAGCCGACGTATCGAGACCATCCTTCGACGAACGGAATGAAGGAGCAGACAAATGCTGAGCCGCATCGCCGAGAGCCTCTTCTGGATCGGGCGCTACATCGAGCGCAGCGACGGCACCGCCCGCATCCTCGACGTGCACCTTCAGCTCCTGCTCGAAGACCCGTGGATCGAAGAGGACCTCGCCTGCCGCTCGCTTCTTGCGCTCATGGGCAGCGAGGTCCCCGGACCCGAACGTGAACTGACGCGACAGGACGTGCTCGCCACCCTCGCGGTAGACCGCACGCATCCCGCATCCATCGCCTATTCGCTCGGAGCGGCCCGCGAGAACGCCCGCCGGGCGCGCGAGATCGTGTCGACCGAGCTGTGGGAGTGCCTCAATACGACCCGTGCCAAGATGCCGCGCAAGGTCGCGGCCGAGAAGACCCACGAGTTCTTCGGCTGGGTACGCGAGCGTGCCGCGCTCGCGGTGGGCATCGTCGAGGCGGGAACCAGCCGCGACGAGGCCTGGCACTTCTTCAACCTCGGCCGCTCGCTCGAGCAGGCCGACATGACGGCCCGCCTGCTCGCGACGAGAAGCCTCACCGAGGCATCCGGCCCCAGCTGGACGACCATTCTGCGGTCGTGCGGCGCCTACGAGACCTACCTGCGCACCTATCGCGGCGTGCCCTCGGCGCGCAACGCGGCCGAGTTCCTGCTGCTCGACCGTCTCTTTCCGCGCTCGATCATCTTCTCGGTGTCTCGGGCAGAGGAGTCGTTGCGAGCCATCGAGCCCCGCAACGACCGCGTCGGGGTCACCGACAGGGCCCAGCGCCTGCTCGGCCAGATCCGCAGCCAGCTCGAATACCGCCCGATCATGGACATTCTGCACGAGCTGCCAAAGCACATGGACAGCGTGCAGGATGCCACGTCGACCGCGTCCGAGGCGATCAGGCAGAGATACTTCCCCACCAACGCGGCTCCTTCCTGGACGGGAGAGAACACATGAACCGGCTCCGCATCCGACACGTGACCGGCTACCGCTACGAGGGCGAGGTCGCGGCCTCGTACAACGAGGCGCGCATGCTCCCCGTCTCGAGCACAGACCAGTTCGTGCTGTACTCCAACCTCGAGATCGCGCCCGTCTCGAGCAACCACAACTACCTCGACTACTGGGGCACCCGGGTGTCGAGCTTCGAAGTGCTGACTCCGCACAAGGAGTTGTCGCTCACCGCCAACAGCCTCGTCGAGGTGCGCCCCCGCGCACACAAGCCCCACGCTGTCGGGTGGGAGGCGTTGGCCGACGCGTCCGCGAAAGCCACCTCGTTCGTCGAGCATTCCAAGCAGACGAGGCTCACCGACCCGGCTGACGACATCGTCGAGCTGGCCGGCGAGATCGCCTCGCGCTACGACAGCCCGTGCGAGGCCGCCCTCGAGATCTGCTCGGCGATCGGCGACCAGATGCAGTACGTGCAGGGCGTCACACACGTGCACTCCACGGCGAAGGACTCCTGGGCCGACAAACGGGGCGTCTGCCAGGACATCGCTCACATCGCGCTCGGCGCCCTGCGCTCCGTCGGAATCCCCGCGCGCTACGTGTCGGGCTACCTGCACCCCAAGCCGAACGCGGAGATCGGGGAGACCGTCGCCGGGGAGTCGCACGCCTGGGTCGAGTGGTACTGCGGAGAGTGGCGGGGCTTCGACCCCACGAACTCCATCGACATCGGCGACCGCCACGTCACGGTGGGCCGAGGTCGCGACTACAACGACGTGGCGCCGCTGCGCGGTGTCTACGCCGGCCCCTTCGGATCGAGCCTCTTCGTCACGGTGGAGATCACCAGAGAGAGCTGACCCGGAGCTGACCGCCCCGCTCCCCGTGCTTCCCTGTTCGCGGATGAGGAAAAAGTGAAGACACGCCGGCTGGCCCTGAGCTTGCAGCGGGGTGTCGCGCTTTTTTCCTCATCCGCGAAGGGAAGGCAGAGGCCGGGCGCGGGTGCACAATGAACGGGTGCCCCAGTTTCTCAGCGACCACGGCGTCGCCATCAGCTATTCCGCCTGGCCCATCGAGAACCCGCGCGGTGTCGTGCAGATCGTGCACGGCCTGGGCGAGCACTCGGGCAGGTACGCCGAACTCGCGGGCCGACTGAACGCATCCGGATACGCCGTGTACGCGCACGACCTGCGTGGCCATGGCGAGACCGCCCGACTGCCCGGCGGCGAGACGCAGCCCGGCCAGCGCATGGGGCCTGACGGCGTGCGCACGGCGGGCGCCGACATCCTGCGTTTCACCAGGCTGCTGCGCGACGAGGTGCCCGGCGTTCCGCTCTTCGCGATCGGCCACAGCCTCGGATCGCTGCTGCTGCAGCGCGTGATCAACACCCGATCGACGGCGTTCGATGGCGTGGTGCTCACCGGCACGGCGTTGCGGATGCCGGGGTCGATGGATGGCGGCGACCTGACGCGGCGTCACCGCCCGGCCCGCGGCCAGGGCACGGGGTTCGAGTGGCTGAGCCGCGACGTGGCCATTCAGGCGGCTGCCGCGGCCGACCCGTTCATGTTCGATGCGAAGGCGCTGGAAGAGCTCGGGGTGCGCGACGGTCTGCTGCTGTTCGGGCTGCCGGGGCGCGATATCCGCCGCGATCTGCCGGTGCTCATCATGGGCGGCAGCGACGACACACTGGGTGGAACCGTCAGCATGCGTCGACTCGCCCGCGCCTTCACGCGGCGGTCGAGGCTCTCTGACGTGGAGGTCGTCGTCTTTCCCGAGGCGCGGCACGAGGTCTTCAACGAGACCAACCGCGCGGCGGTGGCCGACCGCCTCGTCGACTGGCTCGAGCGCCGCGCGCGCTGAGTTCGGGTTCGAGCGAAGTGTGGCAAATGCACCTTCGTTCCGTCGCCGAAGGGGTTTTTGCTGCACTCGCTCCGCGGGGCGGCAATCGAGTTGCGGCAAAACGCCGTTCGCCTTCAGAACGAAGGGGTATCTGCCGCACCTCGACGCGCCACATCCGCTGCGCGCCTCGGCGGCTTCCTCGCACCGAGACGAGTTCTGACCCTCGCGGCGTAGGCTGGCTGCATGCATGGTGAGTACAAGGTTCCGGGCGGCAAACTCGTGGTCGTCGACCTCGATCAAGTCGATGGTCGCATCGCTAACTTCCGCCTGGCGGGTGACTTCTTTCTCGAGCCCGACGACGCTCTTCCGCTGATCAACGCGGCGATCGAGGGTCTGCCGGTCGAGTCCGACGCGGCTACCATCGCCACCGCCGTGAAGGCCGCGCTGCCCGAGGGTGCGCAGCTTCTGGGCTTCTCGCCCGAGGCCGTGGCGGTAGCCGTGCGGCGCTCGCTTGCCAAGGCCACCGGATGGCGCGACTACGACTGGCAGGTCATCCACTCGAAGGCCGTCCCGCCGGTCGAGCAGATGGCTCTCGACGAGGTGCTCGCGGTCGAGGTGGGCGAGGGTCGGCGCCAGCCCACGATGCGCATCTGGGAGTGGGAGTCGCCCGCCGTCGTCATCGGCAGCTTCCAGTCGCTCAAGAACGAGGTCGACCTCGAGAACGCGGCCAAGCACGGCTTCGACGTGGTTCGGCGCATCTCGGGAGGCGGGGCCATGTTCATGGAGGCCGGCTCCGTGATCACCTACTCCATTTACGTGCCCGCGGCGCTGGTCTCGGGAATGACCTTCGCCGACTCCTATGCCTTTCTCGACGAGTGGGTCATCATCGCGCTCAAGGCGCTCGGAATCGACGCGCACTACGCGCCGCTGAACGACATCACGAGCCCCACGGGCAAGATCGGCGGGGCAGCGCAGAAGCGACTCGGCAACGGCGCCGTGGTGCACCACGTGACCATGAGCTACGACATGGACGGCGAGAAGATGGTGCAGGTTCTGCGCATCGGCCGCGAGAAGATGAGCGACAAGGGCACGAAGTCGGCTGCGAAGAGGGTCGACCCGCTGCGCAGCCAGACGGGTCTGTCACGCGCCGAGATCATCGACAAGATGATCGCGACCTTCACGGGCCTCTACGGAGCGACGCCCGGCGACATCACCGACGAGGAGTACGCGAAAGCCGAAGAGCTCGTGCGCACCAAGTTCAGCACGCCCGAGTGGATCGCCCGCGTTCCCTAGGGCTCAGTGCCAGGTGAGAGGGCTCAGCGCGTGGTGAGCGGCTGGTACTCGTCGTGATTGTCGATGTAGCTCGCCACGAACGGGCATGCGGGAATCACGCGCTCTGTGCCCTGGGCGATCTGGTCGAGCATGCCCTGAACGAGCACGCTGCCGAGACCTCCGTGCTGCTTGCTGGGATCGATCTCGGTGTGCGTGATGGCGATCGCGTCGCCCCGCATCTCGTAGTCGGCGAGGCCGACCTGTTCACCGTCGATCCAGAGGGTGTAGCGGCGGGCATCGGGTTCATGGCGCACTTCGCGGCTCTGCATTCAACGAACGATACGCCTCGGCAAGACCTGCCACAATTGCAGGATGCCCGATCATCCGACAGACCCGGCGTCTGACCAGGGAGTCAGCCGGATCATCCAGGGTGACAATCTTCCGGTCCTCGCCGGCCTCGCCGATGAGGCGTTCACACTGATCTATCTCGACCCGCCGTTCAACACGGGCCGCGTGCAGAAGCGGCAGTCGACGACATCCGTTCGCACGCAGGCCGGAGTCGGCTCGGTCACCGGGTTCAAGGGTCGCAGCTATGAGCGCATCAAGGGCGACCTGCTCGCCTATGACGACGTGTTCGAGAACTACTGGGAGTTCATCGAACCCCGCCTGATCGAGGCCTGGCGCCTGCTCGCCCCCGACGGAACGCTGTATCTGCACCTCGACTACCGCGAAGCCCACTACGCCAAGGTGCTGCTCGATGCGCTGTTCGGGCGAGAGTCGTTTCTCAACGAGATCATCTGGGCCTACGACTACGGGGCCAAGTCGAAGAGCCGCTGGCCGGCGAAGCACGACACGATCCTCGTCTACGTGAAAGACCCTGCGGGCTACTACTTCGATTCGTCGTCGGTCGACCGCGAGCCGTATATGGCGCCCGGTCTCGTCACGCCTGAGAAGGTCGAGCGCGGCAAGCTGCCCACCGACGTGTGGTGGCACACGATCGTGTCGCCCACCGGCCGCGAGAAGACGGGCTATCCCACCCAGAAGCCCGAGGGCATCCTGCGCCGCATCATTCAGGCGTCGAGCCGTGAGGGCGACTGGGTACTCGACTTCTTCGCGGGCAGCGGCACGACCGGCGCCGTCGCTCAGGCGCTCGGTCGACGATTCGTGCTCGTCGACCAGAACCCCGAGGCGATCCAGGTGATGCACGACCGCATGCCCGACGTGCCCCTGCACGACGCCTGAACGCATCCGCGCCCGTTCGGCGCATCCGCCACCGGTCGAGAGGCAGCGGATGCGCCGAACGGGCGCGAACAGGGTCGAGCGCGGCGGCCCTAGTGAACGGGCATCGGCACGGCGTCGGATGCGTCGGCCTGCGCGGCCGGTGCCGCAGGGTGCGCGGAGAGCGACAGCCCCTGGCCGCGTCGGCGGAACAGCAGCGCGGAGACGACCGCACCGAGTGCGAAGAAGCCGGCACCCCACCAGTACGCGGTCGCGTAGCTCGCGATGGCGGCGTTCGCGGCCACCGCCGCGGTGACGGGTGCGTTCGCCGTAAGGTAATCGGCGGCGGCCGTGGCTGCCAGAGTGTTGAGCAGCGCGACGCCGATCGATCCTCCGACTTGCTGGCTCGTGTTCACCATGGCCGACGCGACGCCGGCGAACTCGCGGTCGACGCCGAGCGTTGCGGTCTGCATCGATGCGGGCATGATCGTGCCCATTCCGAAGCCCATGACCATCAGGGCGGGAAGCACGTTGGCGGCGTAGCTGCTGTCGAGGTCGAGTCGGGTGAGCAGGATCATGCCGATCATGGCGAGGATCATTCCGGTCGGAACCATGATCTTCGGGCCGAACCGCGGCACGAAGATGTTTGTCGACAGCTGCGCGGCGAGCACGAGCATGCCGATCATCGGCAGGAAGGCGAGGCCCGTCTGGATCGGTGAGAAGGCCAGCGACGTCTGCAGGTAGTAGGTGACGAAGAGGAAGATGCCGAATATGCCGGCGCCCGCGATGAGCACCGAGGCGTATGCCGCGCCGCGGTTGCGATCGAGCACGATCTTCAGCGGTAGCAGGGGGTGGGCGGCTCTGCGCTGCCAGAGCACGAAGGCGACGAGGAGTACCGCGGCGCCCGCGAGCATGCCCCACGTGAGCGGCGAATCCCAACCGTCGGTCTCGGCGTTGGCGAAGCCGTAGACCAGGCCGAAGAGGCCGCCGGAGATGAGGACGGTGCCCGGGATATCGAGCTTCGGTCGCGGACCGGTGCGCTTGGACTCCGACACGTAGATGACGGCGCCGATCACGCCGATGATCGCGATGAAGACGTTGATGTAGAGGTTCCAGCGCCAGTCGAAGCGCTCCGTGAGGAATCCGCCGAGGAGCAGTCCGACCGCACCGCCGGCTCCGGCGATTGCACCGAAGATGCCGAAGGCGCGGGCGCGTTCCTTGGGGATGGTGAAGGTCGTGGTGAGAACCGCGAGGGCGGTCGGGGCGAGAAGAGCTCCGAAGACTCCCTGCAGGGCGCGGGCGGCGACGAGTGTGCCGAAGCTGTCAGCAGCACCTCCCAGTGCAGAGGCCACCGCGAATCCGACGAGCCCGATGATGAACGTGCGCTTGCGGCCGATGAGATCGGAGAGGCGGCCGCCGAGGAGGAGCAGGCTGCCGAAGGCGAGGGAGTAGGCGGTCACAACCCATTGGCGGTCGCCGTCACTGAATCCGAGATCGGTCTGTGCGGCGGGGAGGGCGATGTTGACCACGGTCGAGTCGAGCACGACCATGAGCTGGGCGAGGGCGACGACGGTGAGCGTCAGCCAGCGGCGTTGGGAGACCTTCGCGGCGTCGGCGACGTCCGAGGGCGATGAAGTGATCTGGGTCATACGAAGGAGCATATACGGAACTCTGCAGTTCCGGATAGATACAGTTTCGAATTTGTTCAGTTTCGGATCTCGACGGTTCCCGAATTGATAGGGTAGAGGCGAAGCGCTTGCTAGATGACAGAAAGAGACGGCCGCAATGACGCAGCTCGACAGTGATCAGAAGGCGGCGGACGACGCCCCCAAGCTCGGCCGGCGACGCGATCCTGCGAAAGATCAGCAGATCCTGGATGCCGCGGTGGACGTTCTCGCCGAGACCGGCTTTGATGGCATGACCATCGACATGGTTGCGGCCAGAGCCGGCGCGGGCAAGGCCACGGTCTACCGGCGCTGGGCCTCGAAGAACGAGCTGGTGCTCGACGCGGTCGCGTGTCTCAAGAAAACCGACCTCGACTCCATGCCGATCCCCGACACCGGAACGCTGCGCGGCGACCTGGTCGCCATGATCCGCCCGCCCACGATCGATGACGCCGAGCGCAAACTCAAAGTGATGGCGGGCCTCGCGTCGATGCTCTCGTCTGCTCCCGATCTCGCCGAAGCGGCCAACGAGGCCATCGTCGAACCGCGTGCCCGCATCAACCGCATGCTGCTCAACCGCGCTGTCGAGCGTGGTGAGATCTCCGCGGACGTCGACATCCAGCTCGTCTCGCTGATCTCTCCGTCGATGGTGGCCTACCACTCGCTCATCCAGCGCAAGCCGGTCGACCGGGAGTTTCTGATCACGGTCATCGACGGAGTCATCCTCCCCGCGGTCGGCCTGCGGCCGGCACCGGCGCGTTAGAGCGTCGTCGACTCCCTGACCACGAGGTTCGTCGGCATGATCGTCGCCCGTTCGATCTCCTCCTTGGCGATCAAGCGAACGAGAGCCGCCGCCATGCCGGCTCCGAGCTCTGACGATGGTTGGTGCACGCTCGTGAGGGTCGGGCTCAGCGCGGTGCCGAGGGGATCGTCATCGAAGCCCGCGACGGCGATGTCTCGAGGAATCGAGAGTCCCCGCTCGCGAAGCACCGGGTACGCGCCGGCCGCCATCTGATCGTTCGCGAAGAAGACGGCATCGATCGACGGATCGCGATCGAGCAGCCGACCCATCGCATCCGCACCCGACGCGGGAGAGAAGCCGCCGATCTCGACGAGGTCGTCGGCGAGGTCGGCGGCATGCAGCGCCTCGCGCCACCCGCGCAGGCGGTCGACGCCGGGCGGCATGTCTTGAGGGCCGGCGACCGTGGCGATGCGGCTGCGGCCGAGCGAGATGAGGTGCTCGGTCGCCGCCCGGGCGGCGGCGACATTGTCGACGTCGACGAAGAAGCTGTCGTCGAGCTCGGGGGTGAGGGGGCGTCCACCGAAGACGATCGGCAGTTTCTGGCCGAGCCGCGTGTACGAATGGTCGCCCGAATGGTGCGACACGACGAGGGCGCCGTCGACGTTGCCCCCGAGCAGGTAGCGACGGGTCTTGTCGCTCGAGGTCTCCGACGCGATGAGCAGGTTGAGCGTGTAGTCGGTGTCGTTGAGGTACACGGCCACGCCCTGGATGACGGCGGCGAAGAAGGGGTCGCTGAACACGATCGACGTATGCTCGGGAACGATGAGCGCGATCACATTCGTGCGCCGACTCGCCAGCGAGCGTGCCGCTCGGTTGGGCACGTAGTTGAGCTTCTCGATGGCGGCATTCACGACGGCCGTCACCTGCGGGGTCACCGCGGTCGACCCGTTCACGACGCGCGATACGGTGGCCCGCGAGACGCCGGCTTCGTGCGCGACCATCTCGAGCGTGGGCGCCTGCGGAATCGTCTGCTCGGGGGTGTCGATCGACATTGACAATGCCCTTCTCCTGCGTGGACACCAGTCTAGGAGCGCGAGTCGTGGCCGCCTCACAGGCCACGTCGCTCAGGTGCGGGATATGGCCGCTTAGAAGCCGCAGGATGCAGCCGTATCCCGAACCTCAGCGGTCTTCCCCGTCGCGGGGGTTCCTCTTACGCTCGGAGTATGACCGAATCGATTCCGCCCACCTCTGTTCGCCAGCTCCGACTCGTGGTCGAGGCTGATGATTACGACGCGGCCGTCGCCTTCTACCGCGATGCGCTCGGACTTACGGAGCAGGCCGCCTACGAGGGTGAGGGTGACGCCAAGGTGATGATCCTCAACGCCGGGCTCGCGACCCTCGAGATCGCCAACCCCGCCCAGGTGCGCATGATCGACCGGGTCGAGGCCGAGGGAAAGCCGAGCGCGCGCATCCGGATCGCCTTCGAGGTCGACGACTCGCCATCCGTGACCAACGATCTCGTCGACGCGGGGGCCGAGCTGCTCGCCGAGCCGCGCAAGACTCCGTGGCGCTCGGTCAACTCGCGTCTAGAGGCTCCTGCGGGCCTGCAGTTGACCGTATTCCACGAGCTCGAGTCGCTGAAATCGCGGGAGGCCAGCCCCGAGTTCACGACCGGCGACTGACTTCGGGCAACCGGATGCGCAGAGCGGGGGCATAGTTGCGGTTTGGCGCCGGTCGGCGCAAATGCCGACGTGTCGTGAGCGGGGCCGCCGTGTCACCATCACCTCATGGCAGACAGGGCGGCGGACATGTCATCACCCCGAGTTGGTCGCGGCTGGGTCTTCGGGTTATGGGCGCTCGGTAGTTGTTCGGGCCTCGCGCTGCTCTGGCAAGTCTTCGATGTCTATTTCAACCTGGGGAGTCAGCCCGTCGTCCCGTCGACATCAGACATCGCGAGACACGACCTAACGGCGATACTGTGCGTCGGCAGCGTGATTGCCGCTCTGGTGATCTCGATAACTCGAAGATCAGTGTGGCTAGTCGTACTGAGCGGCATCCTGGTGGTTGTGGCCCTGGGCGGTTCGGCGGTGTTCTCGGTGCCGGCGGGCAGATGGTTCCCTCCGGAACCGACGAGCGAGCCTCTGTCGCCGTACTACAAGCCGTGTTACAGCGGCAGCGGCGACTGCAACTGATGCTCGCCCAGCTACTCCGCCGCGGGCCGCCCAGCGAATACGGCAGCGAACGCGCGCCCCGAGTCCTTGATCGTGCGCTCCTGCGAGTCGTAGTCGACGCGCACGATGCCGAAGCGCTTGTCGTAGCCCCAGGCCCACTCGAAGTTGTCGAGCAGTGACCACACGAAGTAGCCACGGACATCCGCACCTTCGGCGATCGCCTCGGCGACGGCGGCCACGTGAGCCAGGATGAAGGCTGCCCTCTCGGGGTCGTGCACGGCGCCGTCGGGCGACACGACGTCGTCGTAGGCCGCGCCGTTCTCGGTCATGTACAGCGGCGGCAGGTTCGGGTACTCGTGACCGAGGCGCACCAGCAGGTGCCGCAGACCGTCGGGGTTCACCTCCCAGTCCATGGCGGTGCGCGGCAGGCCGCGGCTCGGGAAGGTCAGGAACTCGCTGCCGACGAACGGCGACGACAGCGGCCGCCCGTTCTCGACGAGGTGGGGGTCGATGGTGCCGGCCTCCAGCGGATGTCCGCTCACGACATCGTCGTGATAGTGATTGATGCCGAGGAAGTCGATGGGCGCCGAGATGATCTCGAGGTCGCCGTCGTGCACGATCTCAGACAGCTGGATGCCGACGGCCGCCAGATCGTCGGCCACATCGACGGGGTAGGCACCACGCAGCACGGGGTCGAGGAAGATGCGGTTCATCATGCCGTCGAGGCGGCGCGCGGCGTCGAGGTCGACGGGGTCCGCGGCATCGGCTGGGATCGCGTTGGTCAGGTTGTACGTGACGCCCAGGTTCTGCGCGCCGAGCTCGCGCAGGCGGTTCACGGCGAGACCGTGCGCGAGGTGATGGTGATGCACGGCCTGGATCGCGGCGAGGGGCTCGCGGCGACCCGGCGCGTGCACGCCGGCTCCGTAGCCGAGCAGCGCCGAGCAGAACGGTTCGTTGAACGTGGTCCAGTGCTCGACGCGATCGCCGAGGACCGCGTAGACGCCCTCGGCGTAGTCACGGAAGCGGAAGGCGGTGTCGCGGTTGGCCCATCCACCGAGTTCCTCGACCACCTGAGGCAGGTCCCAGTGATACAGCGTGAGCCACGGCAGGATGCCGGCCTCGAGCAGGTCGTCGACCAGGCGCGAGTAGAAGTCGAGCCCGGTGCGGTTGAATTCGCGGTCGCCCGGCTTGATGCGCGACCAGCTCGTCGAGAACCGGTAGGAGTCGAGGCCCAGCTCTTTCATGATCGCCACATCGCCTGCGAAGCGGTGGTAGTGGTCGACCGCGACCTCGGGGGTGTCGCCGTTGATGATCGCGTTGGGCACGCGAGCGAACGCGTCCCACACCGAGTCATCTTTGCCGCCCTCGTGGGCTGCCCCTTCGATCTGCGCGGCGGCCGTGGCGGAGCCCCAGATGAAGCCTGGAGGGAAAGACGTGAATGTGGGTGTGTCGAGCGACATAGTGGTGACGGGCTCCTCAATTGCGGCGAGAGAGCGCTCTCTCGGCATTCTCACCACGCTAGGCGACCACTCCGACAGGTGTCAAACCTGCCGGAGCGGTCGGCGAGCCTAGGCCTTGGGCTTCTGCGCCGGAACGCTGCCGGTCGCTGGTTCGACGAGCGCTCCGAAGGTCTCTGCCGCACGCGTCGATCCAAGCTGCAGTTGGAGTTCGCCCTCGGACTCGGGGCTCGCGCCATCGGCCTTCGCGGCGGCAGCAGCCTGGGCGTCGTCGTTGGCCTCCTGCAGAGCCGACTTCTGCCGCAGCGGAGTGGCCTTGAGGAACCAGCTGAGGAGGAAGGCGACGAGCACCACGCTGAGGCTGATCCAGAAGCCCGTGACCATGGCGGTCGAGAAGCCCTCGAGGAACGGCCGGGCCAGGCGCGGATCGATGAGGTTCAGGAACGAGGTGTCGCCGTTGAGCGCACTGCCCAGGGTGTTCGGCTGTCCGGACTGCGCGAGCTGCATCTGCGTCAGGATGTCGACGTTGGCCGGGTTGGTGAGCACCTTCGGGTCTTGACCTGCCGCTGCGATGCCGGCCACGACATCCGGCGTCTTGAACGCGTCTTGAATGGCGCTGGGAGCGCGCGAGAACACGACGGAGAAGATGACGGCCGTACCGAGCGTTCCACCGATCTGGCGGAAGAAGGTCGCGGCGCTCGTGGCCACTCCGATGTCACGAGGCCCGACCGAGTTCTGCGTCGCGATCGTGAGCGTCTGCATGAGCTGGCCGAGTCCCAGACCCAGCATCAGCATTCCACCCATGATGTAGACGACGCCGCTGGTCGCGGTGGCGAACGTGAGGTAGAAGAAGGCCGCCGACATCAGGAAGGTTCCGACGATCGGGAAGACCTTGTACTTGCCCGTTCGAGCGATGATCTGTCCCGACACGATCGACGCGATCATCAGGCCGACGACCATCGGGATCATCAGCAGGCCCGACTCGGTGGGGGTGGCCCCGTTGACGATCTGCAGGTAGAGGGGGATGGTCAGCATGCCGCCGAACATTCCGAAGCCCACGAGAGTTCCGATGATGCTCGCCATCGAGAACGTCGATGACGAGAACAGCGAGAGCGGGATGAGGGCGTTGCTGCCCATGCGGCGCTCGGTGAGGATGAACGCGACGATGCCGACGACGCCGATGACGTAGCAGGCGAGTGCGCCCGCCGAGCCCCAGCCCCAGTCGCGGCCGTTCTCGGCGACGAGGAGCAGGGGCGCGATGCCCATGACGATGAACGCGGCACCCCACCAGTCGATGCGCGCGTCGCGGCGGGTGTGCGGAATGTGCAGGAAGCTGACCACGAGGATCATCGCGATCGCGGCCACGGGCAGGTTGAGGAGGAAGATCCAACGCCATCCGGTGATGAAGAAGATCTCGGGGGTGCCCGAGATCAGGCCGCCCAGCAGCGGGCCGAGCACGCTCGAGACACCGAAGACGGCGAGGAAGTAGCCCTGATACTTGGCCCGCTCGCGGGGAGCGAGGATGTCGCCCATCACCGTGAGTGCCAACGACATCAGTCCACCGGCGCCCAGGCCCTGGATGGCGCGGAAGCCGGCGAGCTCGATCATCGACGTGGAGATGCCAGCGAGGAGCGAGCCGAGGATGAAGATCGAGATGGCGATGATGTAGAGCGGGCGGCGACCGAAGATGTCGCTGAGCTTGCCGTAGATCGGCGTGGCGATGGTCGACACCACGAGGTAGGCCGTGGTGACCCACGCCTGCTGGTCCTGGCCCTTCAGATCGTCGCCGATGGTGCGCATCGACGTGCCCACGATGGACTGGTCGAGCGCGGCGAGGAACATGCCGGCCATGAGGCCGAAGATGATGAATTGGATCTGCCGCGGAGACAGCTGGCCTCCGGATTCGGCGGCTGCCCGAGCGCGATCGGCGCTGGACTTCTTCGAGCTCCGAGGAGCGCGCGATGCTGAGGTCATGAGATTCCTGACGGGGAGAGAGGGTAAACGGGGAAAAATCGCACGACAGAAAAATTGCGCAGAGTGCAAAGTTACACCGAGTGAAAGGGCTTCTCAACTGCTCGACGGTGCGACCTCCAAGAAAAGAACGGATCGCGCCCGTATTGTGGGACGGTGACTGAGTTGAGACCGCGCCGCGAACTGCGTAGCCGCGAACCCGCTCGTCGCCGCGAAGCTCCTCGACGGAGTGAAGCTCCTCGACGGAGCGAATCGACCCGCCGCGAGCTGTCTCGCCGCGACGTCTTCCTTCGTGAACCCTCTCGTCGGTCGAAAGTCCGCGTGCTCACCGCCGGTCTGGCTGCCATCCTGCTCGTCATCGTCGGCGAAACGGCCCTGTGGAGCGCGACGGCACAGCGCACCGCGCCCGCGGCATCCGTGACCGCCGATTCGTTGCCGAACGATGCCTCGGCTCCGGCGCAGATCACGATCCCCGCGCCCATCCAGACAGCGGTGCCGCTCGCCGCTCCCGCAGAACCCGCGCCCGCGGCGCCCGCTGGCTTCAATAAGGCGGCGCGCTCGATCGACGACCCCACGAGTATCTGGTTCGTCGTCAACAAGACACGCCCGATCCCCGACGCGGCGAACTACGAGCCACCGGACCTCGTCCCGCTGCGATCCGACATTCCGAATCCCAACGGATTCCCTCTGCGTCAAGAGGCGGCCGATGCGCTCGCAACGATGGTCGACGCGGCGGCCGCCGAGACCGGACAGCAACTCGTGGCTCAGAGCGGATATCGCTCCTACGGCATCCAGGTCAACGCGTACAACCGATACGTGAACCAGCTCGGCACCGCCGGCGCAGACCTCACGAGCGCACGCCCCGGTTTCAGCGAACACCAGACCGGAATGGCCATCGACCTTCTCGCGACGGGCAGCGGATGCTCGCTCGACGGTCCGTGCTTCGGCGACACGACAGCGGGGCAGTGGCTCGCCGCCAACGCCTACCGGTTCGGCTTCCTGCTGAGCTATCCGGCCGACAAGACGGCCGTGACCGGCTACGAGTACGAGCCGTGGCACTTCCGCTACATCGGAGTCGACCTCTCGAACGAGATGCACAACGAGGGCGTCACCACCCTCGAAGAGTTCTTCGGCCTGCCCGCTGCTCCCGGCTACCTTGACTAGGCCGGAGGCCGCCGCGCGCCCCCAGGGCATTCTCGACAAGCCGTATCGCCTGGTGAGCATCGGCGCGTGCGCGCTCATCGTGATCGCCGCCTTCGAGCAGCTCGCTGTCACCACGATCATGCCCGCGATCGCGCGCGATCTGGATGGGCTGGCCCTCTACGCCCTCGCCTTCGCTGGCCCGCTGGCGTCGGGCGTGATCGGCATGGTGCTGGCCGGGGACTGGTCAGATCGCCGCGGGCCGGTGAAGGCGCTCTACGCATCCGTCGCGCTCTTCGCCCTGGGCCTCGTAATTGCGGGAACCTCGCCGACGATGCCGCTCTTTCTCGCCGGACGCCTGGTTCAGGGTCTCGGTGGCGGCGCACTGACCGTCGCTCTCTACGTCATCGTCGCGAAGATCTATCCGCCCCGCTTGCAGCCCAAGATCTTCGGAGCCTTCGCGGCGGCATGGGTCGTTCCCGCTCTAGTCGGGCCGTTCATCGCGGGCGTTGTCGGACAGTACCTGGGGTGGCGCTGGGTCTTTCTCGGCGTCGTCGTGCTCGTTCTACCGGCGATGGCGATGGTGCTGCCGGCCATGCGCAGCATGGCGCCGCACGATCGCCTCGAACCCGACGGCCGTAGCAGCACCGCGCGTGCGCTCTGGGCCGTGCTGCTGGCCGTCGCCATCCTGGGCCTGAACATCGCGGCCGATCTGGATGGCGTGGCCCGCTGGGCTCTGGCCGCCGGGGGCCTGGCCGTCGCGCTCGTGGCCCTCCGGCCGCTTCTGCCCGCGGCCAGCCTGCGTCTGCGCCGTGGGCTGCCGAGTGTGATCGCGCTGCGCGGTCTGCTCGCCGGGGCGTTCATGAGCGCCGAGGTGTATCTGCCCTATGTGCTCACCGAACGCTTCGGGCTGACGGCGGCGCTCGCCGGACTCGCGCTGAGCTTTTCGGGCGTCGCCTGGGGATCGTCGTCGCTGGTTCAGGGGCGGCTCGGAGACCGGGTGTCTCATCGCACCGCCATCCGCATCGGCATACTCGGCGCGACCGCGGCGATCGGCGTCGTGCTGCTCGTCACCGCTCTCGACCTACCGGCCTGGGTGATCATCGGTGGCTGGTTCCTCGGAGGAGCGGGCATGGGGTTCGCCTACCCGCGCATCACCGTGCTGACGTTCGACTACTCGGCCCCTGCTGAGCAGGGCTTCAACTCGTCGGCGCTCGCCATCGCCGACTCGGGCGGTTCGGCCATCGCGCTCGCGTTGGGCGCGGTCGCGTTCTCCGTGGCGGGCGAGCCCGGAAGCCAGCCTTCTTTCGTGGCGACCTTCGCCTTCTCGCTGGTGGTCGGCATCCTGGCTCTGCTCGTGAGCACGCGGGTGTCGCAGCGGGCCAGAGCGGCGTAGCGGCTAACACAGCACATCTCTCTGCGTAACCCTTTAGGGGGCGTCCAGAAAGCTGTGTTCGAATAGTCGAACCCGATTTCGCGCTCGTTTTTGCTCCTCATGCGCCCCTGAAGATTTCTCTGGAGGACATCATCATTCGCCGCACGCGCACCACCCGTTCTGTTCTTGCTTCCCTGTTCGTGGCGGCCTTCGCGCTCACCGGCTGCGCGGCGGTCGAAGAGACTCACACCGAGGGGTCTGAGCAGTCGAGGAAGACCGACGCGACTCGCATCGATACGATGTCGCCGGCATCCGGTTCTCTTCTCGGCGGCGAGACGATCACGCTCACCGGCGAGGGGCTCGACCATGTGTCGAGCGTGGTCTTCGGAGGCGTCGCGGCGTCGTCGATCACCGTGGCCGACGACAACCAGCTTCAGGTCGTGGCTCCCGCGGCCCTCGATTACGCCGAGGGCGCGGTGAGCGTGACCGCCGCCAGCGAAGAGGGGGAGGTCATCGCGAGTGCGGCCGACTACGACTATCAGGTCGTCACGGCGGTCGACGCGCAGATGCAATACGCCTTCGCCCACTGGCAGGACTACAACGACGAGGTCTGGGGCACTTTTCCCGACAACGACTGCGGCAACTTCGTGAACCAGACCCTGATCGCACGCGGCTGGGTACAGACAGACGACTGGTACAGCGAGTGGAACACCACCGGCGACTTCAGCGACAGCTGGGCGCGCGGCCCCGCGATGGACGCGTGGTTCGCGTCGCAGACAGACCGAGCGACGCGGCTCTCTCTCGAGCAGCGTGCACAGGCGAAAGTCGGCGACGTCGTGATGTTCGACTGGGATCCGGCGAACGAGAACGGCGTCGACCACACGATGCTCATCTCGAAGGTCGACGCGGCCACGGGTGCGATCAACATGGTGGGGCACACCATCGATGCTCAGTACCGTGACCTCGATCAGGCCATCACGATCGAGAATCCCGGCGCTACCGCCTGGTTCTACAGCATCGCGTAGCGGGCGCTACTCCGCGAGCGCCTCGTCGACGATCGCCTTGGCCTCTTTCTGCACCTGGCGCAGGTGCTCCTCGCCCAAGAAGCTCTCGGCGTAGATCTTGTACACGTCTTCGGTGCCACTGGGACGCGCCGCGAACCACGCGTTCTCGGTCACGACCTTCACGCCGCCGATGGCCGCTCCGTTACCGGGCGCGTGGCTGAGCTTCGCGATGATCGTCTCGCCCGCGACCTCGGTTGCGGTGATCGCGTCGCCGTCGAGCTTGCCGAGCCGGGCCTTCTGCGCTTTCGTGGCCGCCGCATCCACTCGCTCGTAGGCGGGCGAGCCGAACTTCTCGGTGAGCTCGGCGTAGAGAACGCTGGGTGTCTTGCCGGTGACCGCGAGAATCTCTGCCGCGAGCAGGCACAGGATGATGCCGTCTTTATCGGTCGTCCACACGGTGCCGTCGAAGCGCAGGAAGCTCGCGCCGGCGCTCTCCTCGCCGCCGAAGGCAACGGTTCCGTCGACCAGCCCGGGCACGAACCACTTGAAGCCCACGGGCACCTCGAGCAGCGTGCGGTCGAGCTCGGTGGCGACGCGGTCGATCATGCTCGACGACACGAGGGTCTTGCCGATCGCGGCGTCGGGCTTCCAATCGGCGCGGTTCGCGTAGAGGTATTGGATGGCGACGGCCAGGTAGTGGTTGGGGTTCATGAGGCCGCCATCCGGGGTCACGATGCCGTGCCGGTCGGCGTCGGCGTCATTGCCCGTGAGGAGGTCGTAGTCATGCTGGTGGGCGAGCACGGATGCCATGGCGCTGGACGACGACGGGTCCATGCGGATCTTGCCGTCCCAGTCGAGGGTCATGAAGCCCCACTGCGGGTCGACGACGGGGTTCACGACGGTGAGGTCGATTCCGTAGCGCTCGCGGATGGCCTGCCAGTAGTAGACGCTCGCGCCGCCCAGGGGGTCGGCGCCGATGCGGATGCCCGACTTCTTGATGGCCTCCATGTCGATGATGGTGCCGAGGTCGTTCACGTAGTTGTTCATGAAGTCGTAGGTCTCGACCGCGCTGGGCTCGGCACGCTTCACGCCGCGCAGACCGTCGGCGAGCAGTTCATTGGCGCGGTTCGCGATCCAGCCCGTGGCGTCGCTGTCGGCCGGGCCTCCGTGAGGCGGGTTGTACTTGAATCCACCATCCGCCGGCGGGTTGTGGCTGGGGGTGACGACGATGCCGTCGGCCTGCGGCTCATTCGGATGCGCCAGGTTGTACGCGATGATCGCGTGGCTGACGGCGGGGGTCGGGGTGAAGCTGTCGAACTCGTCGACGAGCACACGCACCTCGTTGCCGACGAGCACCTCGAGTGCCGTCGTCTGCGCAGGGCGGCTGAGCGCGTGCGTGTCGATGCCGATGAAGAGGGGGCCTGTGATGCCCTGGCCCGCACGGTACTCGACGATGGCCTGCGTGGTCGCGGCGATGTGGTCTTCGTTGAAGGCGGTGTTCAGCGATGAGCCGCGGTGGCCGCTCGTGCCGAAGACCACTTTCTGGTCGGCGATCGTGACATCGGGCTTCAGCTCGTAGTAGGCGCGAACGAGCGCCTCGACATCGACCAGGTCTTCGGGGAGGGCAACGGTGCCGGCGCGGTTTTCCATGCCTCCCAGTCTGGCACTTCGACACGGCGCAGAGGAGGGGCCGCCCGTATTCAGGAGAAACGAGCTCGCCGCGTGCGAAAACCGCGATCTCGGCCCGTTTTTCCTGAGTAGGAGCGCGGTGCAGGGCTAGTCGGCAGTGGGCGGCAGCTTTTTCGCAAGGTGGAAGTCGGCGTAAGGAGAACTCGAGAAGGGCTCGACCGTCTCGTAGCCGAGCCGCTGGTACAGCCGGTGTGCTTCGACGAGATCGCCGCGCACCGTCAGCCTCAGGGTGCGCACGCCGCGGCTGGCGCTCATCGACTCGAGTTCGCCGATCAGAGTGCGACCTGCGCCACGGCCCCGGACAGTCTTGTCGATGAAGATCCGGGTGAGTTCGCCGACGCCCGGTTCGATGAGGCGCACGCCTCCGCATCCGACCACGTGCACGCCGTCCTGAACCACGAGCAGAAACCCGCTGTCGCCGCGAAGGTCGTCGCTCGGCTCGTCGAGCATGGCCCGCTCGATCTCGGCATCCGTCGCGGGACGGCCCCAGTACCGGCCGACGATGTCGGCGTAGAAGCGCCTCACGACCGCTCGGCCTTCTGCGGATCGAGGGTCGACGAGTTCTGTCGTGAGCGCATCGCCGCTGCGTGCAGTAGTCACGGGCCCTCTCCCTGTTGGCGATAGGCGTTTTCGCGCCCGCGCCACTCTACAAAATCGCCGCGCCCTTCCCTGATGGTCCGCGTGCCGCCCTATTCAGGAGAAACGTGCCCGCCGCGCGCGACAACCCCAGTTTCGGCCGGTTCTTCCTGAATAAGAGCGCCGGTGCGAGAACCGCTGACACCACGGGGAAATGGTCGCGTCCAATAGGCTCTGAGCCATGTCCGATGCACCGCAGAACGCCGCCACCACCGAGAGCTACAGCTACCTGGGTCCTCGGGGCACGTTCACCGAGGCGGCGCTCGCGCAGGTTCCGGATGCCCGGGGCAAGATCTGGCGCAGCGTCAACAATGTGGGTGAGGCCCTCGACGACGTCGTCACCGGGCGCAGCGTCGCGGCGATGATCGCGATCGAGAACTCGATCGAGGGCGGGGTGAATGCTACGCAGGATGCTCTGGCGAACATCCCGAATCTGCGCATCGTGGGCGAGTACCTCGTGAAGGTGCAGTTCGTTCTGGTGGCGCGCCCGGGAACGACGCTGGCCGATGTGAAGGTCGTCAACGCGCATCCGGTGGCCTACACGCAGTGTCACCACTGGCTCGACGCGAATCTGCCGAGCCACGGACATATCCCGGCCACGTCGAACGTGGCGGCGGCCGCCTCTCTGTTCGAGAACGACCTGGCCGACGCGGCCGTCGCGCCTCCCGGAATCGTCGACCACTATGACCTCGACGTGCTCGCCGAGAACATCGGTGACAACGACAATGCGGTCACCCGCTTCGTGCTGGTGAGCAAGACCACCGCCATTCCGCCCCGCACGGGTGCAGACAAGACGAGCCTCATCGTCGAACTGCCCGACGACCGCGCCGGAGCGCTACTCGAACTGCTCGAGCAGTTCTCGACCCGCGGTGTGAACATGAGCCTGCTCGAATCGCGGCCCATCGGCGACGCCCTCGGCCGGTACCGTTTCGTGATCGACGCCGACGGGCACATCCTCGACGAGCGCGTGGCCGACTCTCTGCTGGGCGTACGCCGATTCAGCCCGAAGGTGATCTTCCTCGGTTCGTACCCGCGTGCAGACAAGGCGCCCATCGAGTACATCCCCCGCTACGACGACGACGTGTTCATCGAGGCGCGCGACTGGCTGCGCGGAGTCATCTCGGGCGAGCCGGAGTAAGCATTTCGTTGGTCGAGTAGGTCGCCCGCGACCGTATCGAGACCGGGTCGTTGATGGTCTCGATACGCTCGTTCCTCGCTACTCGACCGGCGCAGGAGCTACGCCGGTACCTTCACGCGCAGCGCGCCCGGTTCGACCCAGCTGTGCACCGCGGTGACCTCGCCGAACTCGTCACCGTCGAGCTGGAACTCCTCCGGCTCGGCGACGACCAGCTGCAGGTCTTTGCCGGTGCGGTAGGTTACCGAGCGCACATCCTTCGACAGATCGATGATCTTCCGCCCAGCCGCTGACTTGCGCAGCACACCGTTCTCCCACGCGATCTTGTTCCACACCTTGAGCCAGCCGAACGGACCTTCGGGCCGCAACGCCATGATGTCGAGCACGCCGTCGTCGAGCTTGGCATCCGGAATGAGGAGCACGCCGCCGGGGAGCACGCCGCAGTTGCCCACCATCACGGTGTGCGCCGACGTGGACTTCCAGGGCGCCCCGTCGATCGAGAAGCGGAACTTCACCGGGCGCAGCTCGGGCAGCGAGCGGCCGACGCCGTCGACGTAGGCCAGCCATCCGACGGCCTTCTTGAGCCTCGAGTTGGTGTTCGCGATCATCTTCGCGTCGAGGCCCAGGCCCGCCATCACCAGAAAGACGTGTTCTTGCACGTCGCCGTCGGCTCGGGTGATCGAGGCCAGACCCAGGTCGATGACCCGGTCGTGACCGGTGAAGATGATGCCGAGCGCCCGCTCGGTATGCGGAACGCCCATGTCGAGGTTGCGAGCCAGCAGATTGCCGGTGCCGCTCGGAAGCAGGCCGAGTGCCGCCCCGGAATTGCGCAGCCCTTCTGCCACGGCCCTGACCGTGCCGTCGCCGCCCGCCGCGATCACGACGGTAGCGCCCTGCTCGACCGCCTGCCGGGTGAGGTTCTGACCGGCCTCGTCGATCGTGGTCTCGAACCAGAGCGTCTTCTCGAAGCCGGCTTTCGCGGCGGCCCGGTTGATCTCGACGCGCAGCTTCGTGACATCCACTTTGATCGGGTTGTACACGACAGCGGCCCGTTGGGGCTCTGCGGGTTCTTCGATTGTGGCCACGAGTGTAAAGCTACCGCGTTGTTCACCCGCCGCCATCCGGGCGCGCGCGCCGCAAAAGGTAGGCTTGAGCGGTGATCGATCCCGTACTCTTGCGCGAAAATCCCGATGTCCTCCGCCAATCGCAGGCGGCGAGGGGCGACTCCGTCGATCTGGTCGACGCGGCTCTGTCAGCGGATGCCGCCCGCCGAGCCGCCATCGGCGAGTACGAGAACCTGCGAGCGAGCCAGAATGCCTTCGGCAAGAAGGTCGCGCAGGCCGCCAAAGAAGAGAAGAAGGCCCTCGTCGCCGAGGCCCAGTCGCTGGCCGCCGAGGTCAAGGCCGCGAGCCAGCGGGCGTCGGATGCCGAGGCCGAGTTCACGACGATCGTTCGGCAGATCGCCAACCCGATCATCGACGGCGTGCCCGCCGGCGGCGAGGACGACTTCGTGACCCTCCGCGAGGTCGGGGAGCGTCCGTCGTTCGACTTCGAGCCGAAAGACCACGTCGAGCTCGGCGAGACCCTGGGCATCTTCGACCTGGCGCGGGGCGCCAAGGTCTCGGGTGCGCGCTTCTACTACCTCACCGGAATCGGTGCCCGACTCGAACTCGCCCTGATGACGCTGGCGCTCGACCGTGCTGAGAAGAACGACTTCGTGCCGCTGATCGTTCCGACGCTCGTGCGCCCCGAGATCATGGCCGGCACCGGGTTCCTCGGAGAGCACTCCGACGAGATCTACTACCTTCCCGCCGACGACCTCTACCTCACCGGCACGAGCGAGGTGGCGCTCGCGGGCTTCCACTCCGACGAGATTCTCGACCTCGAGGGCGGCTCGAAGCGCTACGCCGGATGGTCGACCTGCTACCGCCGCGAGGCCGGCTCGGGCGGAAAAGACACCCGCGGCATCCTGCGCGTGCACCAGTTCAACAAGCTCGAGATGTTCAGCTATGTGCTGCCCGAGAACGCCGAGAACGAGCACCTCGCCCTGGTGTCGTTCCAGGAGCAGATGATGCAGGATCTGGGTCTGAGCTACCGCGTGATCGACACGGCCGCGGGCGACCTCGGCTCGTCGGCCGCGCGAAAGTACGACATCGAGGCGTGGATTCCCACGCAGGATGCGTACCGCGAACTCACGTCGACCTCGAACTGCACGACCTTCCAGGCTCGTCGCCTCGAGACCCGCTACCGCACTGAGAGCGGCAAGACCGCGCCCGTCGCCACATTGAACGGCACCCTGGCGACCACTCGTTGGATCGTCGCTATTCTCGAGACGCATCAGCAGGCAGACGGATCGGTGATCGTGCCCGAGGTGCTTCGCCCGTACCTCAACGGAGTCGAGAGAATCGAGCCGAAGTGACCGACGATCGCTGGTTGCTCGCCCTCGACATCGACGGCACGATCATCCACGAAGACGGCACCCTGACCGACGCGGTTCGCGACGAGGTCGCCCGCGTTTCAGGCCTCGGACACGAGATCATGCTGGCGACCGGGCGGTCTGTGGCGTCGACCCTGCCGATGCTCGACCAGCTGTCGATCACGCCCGAGTACGTGGTGTGCTCGAACGGTGCCATCACGCTCAAGCGCGATGAGACCGCGCCGCTGGGCTATCGTCGCGAGTTCGTCGAGACCTTCGACCCGGGGCCCGTGCTCACGAAGATCAGGGCTCATCTCGCCGAGGCGAGTTTCGCCGTCGAAGACGAAGAGGGCAACTTCTGCTACTACGGCACGTTCCCCGTGTCTGCGGCCGATCTCGGCAGCCGAGCGGTGCCGTTCGAGCAACTGCTCGCCATCGAGGCGACTCGGGTCGTCGTGATCTCGCCCGATCACGACATGGAGGACTTTCTCTCGCTGGTCGAGCGCATGGGCCTGCACAAGGTGAGCTACGCCATCGGCTGGACGGCCTGGCTCGACATCGCGCCCGACGGCGTGAACAAGGCCACGGGCCTCGAGCGGGTGCGCGAGCTCCTGGATGTTCCGCGCGAGCGGATCTTCGCGATCGGCGACGGTCGCAATGACGTCGACATGCTGACCTGGGCCGGCGAACACGGCCGCGGCGTCGCGATGGGCCAGGCGCCCGACGACGTGCTGGCCGTGGCCAGCGAGGTGACGGCATCCGTGCACGACGACGGCCTGGCCGTCGCCCTTCGTACGTTTGTGTAGAAACTGCCGGACCCACTGACCGATGAGGTTCGGTTAGAATCGTGGCTTGTCTGGTTTTGCCGGGCATGGAGGGCTGTCCGAGCGGCCGATGGAGCCAGTCTTGAAAACTGGTGGGCAGAAATGTCTCTAGGGTTCGAATCCCTAGCCCTCCGCCATTCCACCCCGATGACCATGGTCTACCCGAGACCGTGTGCGTGAAAGGACCGAGTGAGAGCAGATTCTTCGCCTCGCGGCGCGCGCTCGCCTCGACCGACCGCGATTCGGCACGGACGTCAGCGCACCTCGAACGTCGTCTCCTCTTTCTTCAGAGTCGTGGGCCTGGTACTGGCCGTCTTTCTCGTCAGCGGGGTCTCGATCGCGGCGATCGCCACGTGGGATGTGCGTAAAGATCTGACCGTCGTCGCCCTCGAGGGTGACAAGACAGATGCTCCGCCGCCCAACATCGCGGCGATCGACGGGGGAGTGAATCTGCTGCTCGTCGGCAGCGACAGCCGCGCTGGTCAGGGCGAGGCGTACGGAGACGAGACATCGAACCTGAACGACGTCACGATGCTCCTGCATATCTCGCAGGACCACTCGAGTGCGTCTGTCGTCAGCTTTCCGCGCGACCTGGTCGTCTCGATTCCCGAGTGCCCAGACGGCGATGGCGGCACGAGCGATGCGATGTCGGCGCAGCCGATCAACGTCACCCTGCTCTACGGCGGCCTGCCCTGCACCGTGCTCACGGTCGAGAAGCTCACCGGACTCGAGATTCCCTTCGCCGCCGAGATCCAGTTCAACGGCGTCATCGAGATGTCGAACGCCGTCGGAGGCGTGCCGGTCTGCGTCGCGTCGCCCATCGACGACGAGTGGACGAACACCCACCTGACCGCGGGCACGCACCAGCTGCAGGGCATGGATGCGCTGCAGTTCTTGAGGACCAGACACGGCGTCGGCGACGGCAGCGACCTGGGCCGCATCAGCTCGCAGCAGGTCTTTTTATCGTCGCTCGTGCGCACGATCAAGAGTTCGGACACGCTCACCGACGTCACCAAGCTCTACGGTCTGGCGAAGGCAGCCGCCAGCAACATGCAGGTGTCCACGAGCCTGAGTTCGCCCGACACCATGGTGTCGATCGCCGTGGCTCTCAAAGACATTCCGCTCGACAAGATCGGCTTCTACGCGTATCCAGGGTCGACCGGCGGCTCCGGTGTGTACGCCGGCAAGGTGCAGCCGAACGCCGCAGATGCGGAAGCGATGTTCGCCGCGATCCGAGCAGACCAGCCCATCGTCGCAGAAGCCGGCAACACCGGCCTGGGCGCCGAGGTCGATCCGAATGCGCTGCCCCCGGCATCCGGCGCCACGGCCGACCCGGGCACCGGCGAATCGTTGACCGGCGAATCGGATGCGGCAGCAGACCTGACCCAGGCCGGTCAGCCCGGCTCGGCTGCGACGGTGCTGCCGAAGAGCATCACCGGCCAATCGGCCGCGGAATACACGTGCACCAAGGGCTTCGATTACTGAGCTACAGGCCGAAAGTAGAGAATCGGCCGACGTCGGCTATGATTGCTGAGGCGCAAGCCAAGGAGACGTCGCATAGTCCGGCCTAGTGCACCACCCTGCTAAGGTGGAGTGGGGGAAACCCCACCGAGGGTTCAAATCCCTCCGTCTCCGCACTGTGTGTTCATCACTACGTGAAACCCGCTCGGCCCGTCGTGGCTAAGCGGGTTTTTGTGTTTCTACAGGGTCGCGTGCACCTCAGTCAGCAAGGAGTCGGTTAGGTGAGTTCGCGCGCGGCGACGGTCTCGAGCCGATGCCAGGTTGCCCAGTAGATGAGCGCCGCAGCCGTCGAGAAGGCGCCCGCCAACACCTGGGTGGCCAAGAAGGCATTGTGGTCGCCCGACCCGGAGGCGAGCTCTTGATCGATCGACACCCACGCGAGAAGTGCTCCGAGCGCCAGCGAGATGACCGCCAGAATCGTCCCCACGACGACGTAGACGACGCGTCCGCCGTATCGACGTTGTTCCGAGACACGCACGAGCCCTCGTCGGTGCAGCCAATACGCCGCGACGCTGCCGAGGATCAACGCGATGAGGTCGGCGCCGACGGTGTCCGACAGCCGGTGCCAGTGCGCGGTGACGGTGTACTGGCCGATGCTCGTCGCCCACGTCATGACGAGGAACATCGCCCAGCCGCGCCACCGGTAGGGCACGACGAGAAACACCGCAACCATGGTCGTCATGGCAATGGCCGTGTGGCCGCTCGGAAAACTGTTCTCGACGAGATCCGCAGGCGCTGCCACGAGGTCCGGCCGGGGCAGGATCCATCGCTTCAGCACTTCTGTGCCACCGGCACCCGCGAGAACAACGGCGAGGGCGACGATTGATGTGAGTAGTTGGCGCCTGATGAGGCCGATCACCGCTATCGCGATCAGAGCAGCCGCGAGAGACCAGATCTGAATCGCCGCCAGGGCATCCAGAGCCTGGGCTTTTTCGTCGGGCGACGCGCGCCCGGACCCCGTCAGAGCAGCGTTCTCCCATCGTTGCCCTCCCGGTGTGAGTACGGCGACGACGTAGACGAGGAGCAACAGTGCCGCTGCGACCACGGCGGTGACTATCCACCGGCGGCCCGGCCGACCGGCTGCGCCGGATTTCGACCGTGCATCAGCGGGGTGCGGAGCCGCCTCTCCGCGACTCGCCGAATGTGATGACGTCATGCCCAAGCACACTAGCTGTTGTCAGACGCGTGCGGCGCCCCCGGGCGCTGCGCACAGCAATCGTGCCGGCGGTGAGCAGTGCGAGAGCGAGGCCGATGAGCAGGTCGCGCTCCGTCGCATCCTCGCCTGTCGCCGCGAGCGTCGCCGCGCCACCAGTGCCGACGGCGACGGGAAGGGCTGGATCGGAGATCGCGCTCGGGGGAATGACGGAGGCGTCCGCGACCTGCCCCGTGATGCAGCGGCGCACCTCGCTCACGTCGTAGAAGAGGGAACCGGGGGCGATCGGTGTGCAGCTAGAGCGGAAGGCGATCTCGCGCTCGTTGTAGAGCATGCGCACGATGGCGCGACCGCTGGCGTCGCGAAAGACGTCCCACTGCACGTTCGCTGCCATGGGGGTGACCGTCTCGCCGCGCCACGCGTTCGTCGTGTATGAGTACGGCGCATCCGGTGTCACGGGCTGGGTCGAGCCGGGCAGACCGATCAGGGCCGCGAACGGGATGATCGTCTCGGCGTGAGCGAAGCGGAACGTCGCCGCCGTCGTGGAGCCAGCGAGCCGGGCGTCGATCGAGTCGAGAAAGTCGGTCAGCAGGGGCGTGGCCATCTTGTACGTGATGTCGCTTCCCGCGAAGGCAGGGCCCTTGCCGTAGAAGTCGTCGGAGTCGAGCAGGTACGCGAACCACTCGGCGTCTGCGCCAGCGAAGTAGCGGTCGAAGTCGACCTGCACCTCCTCGGTCATGTCGGGCGCGATGATGTAGAGGTTGTAGAGCATCATCGCCGCGTCTACCTCGTTGTCGACGGTCGTCTTGCCGTCGCCGCCGTCGACGAAATGGTACGCGCCGGCCGCGAGTCGGTCGACGAAGGCCGGCGTGTAGACGCGCTCGAGCACCTCGCGAGCGGCCTCGTGGCTGCGCGGTTGCGCGTAGATGGCGTCGACCGCGTCGCTGACCTTCGCGCTGTCGGCGTACTCCTGGTAGTCGGCGTTGATGTCCGCTTTGTGAAAGTAGAGGGTGTCGGGGCGCTTGACGATGGCGGCGGGCAGGTGGCTGGAGATCAGCGGGTCGGCCTGCTCGAGCCCCTGCTCGAACGCCTTGCCGGATGCCGTGGCCCTGGCCTCGCCGGAGCTCTCGACCGCCACGGTGTCGGTTCCGGCATCAATGCCCGCGAACAACGAGGGGAGCCGTTCGACGACCCTGCTGCCGATGCCGCGGTGCTGGGTGGCTCCCTGCCCGGTGAGGTTGCCGTAGCCGAGTTTCTGGTTCGCAGCGGTCAGCTTCTGCACCTCGGGGCCGAGCGTCGTTCCGAGCTCGGTGAGCGCACCCTCCGAACGCGCCTGCTCCCAGACCTGTGTTGTGAGCGAGTCGTACTTGAAGCTCGACAGCGCTCGGGAGCCGTGGCGGGCAACCGATTCCGTGTAGACCGGCAGGAATCCGGCGGGTGCTGTCTGCAACTCGGCCGGGCTCTGCTGCGGTACATAGGGGGTCTTGCTGCTGTAGTAGGTGCGGCCCGACGCGGGGTCGGTTGCCGTGCCGGATGCCGCCAGGGCGGGTGCCGCCGAACCCGCGAGCACCAGAACGAGTGCGCTCGCGGCGACGAGGAGTGTGCGGGATCGAGCTCGGGAGCTCGCGGAGAAGGGGGTGTTGGGAAGCATTGGGATCCTGTGTGGGACGGTCGCGCACGCGGGGGTAAGCAGGTGGCGCGAGACGGGTGGTCGCATTCACGACAGGCGAAGAGTATGTCGCCCATGTGGCCTGCTGCTGTCGTAGACATGAACACAGAGCGTCGCCGCGCCCGGTGTGTGCTGAGATCCGCGATCTCAGGCTTCGGCCAGGACGGCCCCCGAAAATGAACTGCCCGCGAGGAGCGGCCCCACCGTCGACGGCATCGCCTCGACGCGAAGCAGACAGGGAACGTTCGTGAACGAACCGGAATCGCCGTCGACCGAGATTCTCGCCAGCATCCAGAGCCCCGACGGAAGCCGGTTCGAGGTGCGCCGCGTGATCCTTCCCAGCGGTACGTCGACCGGATGGCACTATCACGACGGCTGGCAGACGGGCTTTCTGCTGCGCGGCGCCATCAGTCACTCCACCGAAGACCGCAACACCGTCTTCCCGATCGCCGCGCCGCTCGCCGAGGAGCCCGACATCGCCCACATCGCGCGCAGCACGGGTGACGACGAGGCGGAGCTTCTCGTCCTGTCGCACATTCCGGCGGGGTCCGAGGTTGCCGTTTCGTGCGAGGCCCCGAGCGATCGTGCTTCAACAGTCACGCCTCGACCGGGCGCTTCGTCGATCTCTGTGCCGCTCGGCGCACCCGTCTCCGCGCAGGCCTTCCGCTACACCGCGATGTACGGGCCCAAGCCGTTCCCCGAGGCTCTGCTCATCTATCTCGACAACGGCGCATACAAGATCCTCTCTCCGGGTGAGGAGCACTACGGCAGCTACGTCTCGGCCACTCCACTCGGCGACGGCATGCCACCCCGGCACGTCTCGTTCCTGTCGTGGCCGTCGGATGACTGGGATCGAAACGTGGCGTCGCACACGCTGACCTTCAACGTCGACACGGGCGCCTACATCCAGACCCTCGTCCTTCCCGGCGACCCGGTGCCGCATGCCCAGGCGGGCTACGCGCTGTCGATCGATGACCCGACGCGCATCGACATGGGCGCCTCGTGGGAGCAGGTGCGCGTGAGCTACGCCGAGGTGTTCGAGCAGCTCATCGAGGCAGAACAGGGCCGCGCAACGCCGCGATAGGCCTCGGTCAGGCGCCCAGTGCTGCGCGAACCGCGCTCGCAGACCGGGCGAGCCGCTCGGCCACCGCGGCTGCCTCGTGCCCGTTCGGCAGATACACGGCCGCGATCGCAGCCGGCGCACGACCCCGAATCGAGAGGGGAACCGCCACGGCGTGCAGGCTCGAGATGACCTCGTTCTGGCTCTCGGCCCACCGCCTCTCGGCTGCCTCGCGCACCTCGGCGGCCAGCGCCTGGTCGACTCCCGCGGGCCAGGCGCTCTCCGGCATCTGAGCGAGTATCGCCTTGCCCGGCGCTCCCGCGGTGACCGGATGCCGCGTGCCCGGCCGCTGAGCGACCGTCGCGACCGCGTGGCGCGGCTCGACGCTTGTGAGAGTCACGCACTCGTCGCGGTCGAGTACGACGAGGAAGCAGGTCATGCCCAGATCGTTCGCGGCGGCGGTGAGTTCGGGGAGAGCCTCCGCCTGCAGGTCGTGGGCGACTCCGGCGGCCAGAGCGGCGAGACGGGCACCGAGCTGCAGTCTGCCCGAGGCCTCGCGCACCACGAGCCCGTGCGCTTCGAGTGTGCGAATGAGCCTGTAGGCGACCGAGCGATGTACCTCGAGAGCGGCCGCGATGTCGTCGATACTCTGCGGGTGACGAGCGTCTGCCAGCAATTCGAGGATGCGGATGCCCCGGTCGAGGGTCTGCGAGACCGAGCCGGCGGCGGTTTCGGCGGTGCTCATAGTGCTCCCGGGGTTGACCTCGTTGCATCGACGCGGATGGCGCGTTACGCTCCAGCGAACGATAATCGAACAGTGTGTTCGATTATAGAACGTTACCTCCCGGCGTAACAAGGCCGGCGACGGCCCGGTCAATGAAGACGGAGCAGGCAACTCATGCAATTCCACCACCATGGTTACGTATCCGGCGATCCCCGTATCGCGGCCGCCGCGGGTGTCGGGCTGAATCGTCCGACCGAGCTGCCCGACCATGTCGACGTGCTGATCGTCGGATCGGGTCCCGCCGGAATGATCCTGGCGGCTCAGCTCGCGCAGTTCCCCGACATCGACGCTCGCATCGTCGAGCGCCGGCCCGAGAGGCTGGCCATCGGCCAAGCCGACGGCATCCAGGCCCGCAGTGTCGAGACGTTTCAGGCCTTCGGTTTCGCCGATCGGATCACCGCCGAGGCATACCAGATCAGCGAGATGGCCTTCTGGGCGCCCGACCCCGCAGACCCGCGCCGCATCCACCGCTCGGGCCGGGCGGTCGATGACGCTACGGGCGTGAGCGAGTTTCCCCACCTCATCGTGAATCAGGCCCGCGTTCTCGACTACTTCGCGGAGGTGGCACGCAACGCACCGGCACGCATGGGCGTCGACTACGGCTTCGAGTTCGTGACCCTGGTGGTCGACGACGCGGCCGACTATCCCGTGCTCGTGACTCTTCGGGAGACCGCGGGCGAGCGCACCGGGCAGACCCGACAGGTGCGTGCCAAGTACGTGGTCGGATGCGACGGCGCCCGCAGCGGGGTGCGCGAGGCGATCGGCCGCAAGCTCGTGGGCGCCTCGGCCGCGCACGCGTGGGCGGTCATGGACACCCTGGCCGTCACCGACTTTCCCGACATCCGCACCAAGTGCGCGATCCAGTCGCAGTCGGGCAGCATCCTGCACATCCCGCGCGAGGGCGGCCACCTGTTTCGTATGTACGTCGACCTCGGCGAAGTGGCCGCGGGCGACAACGGCGCCGTGCGCACGACGACGGTCGAGACGGCGATCGAGAAGGCGAACGCGATCCTTCATCCCTACACACTCGATGTGAAAGACGTGGCCTGGTACAGCGTCTACGAGGTCGGCCACAGGCTCACCGACAAGTTCGACGAGGTGCCCGAGGGCGACGCTCGGTGCCCGCGCGTGTTCATCACCGGCGACGCCTGCCACACCCACAGTGCGAAGGCCGGGCAGGGCATGAACGTCTCGATGCAAGACGGCTTCAACCTCGGCTGGAAGCTCGCCCACGTGCTGACGGGCCGGGCCTCCGAGGAGCTGCTGAAGACGTACTCGGGCGAGCGGCAGGTCATTGCGAAGAACCTGATCGACTTCGACAAGGAGTGGTCGACGCTGATGGCCAAGAAGCCCGAGGAATTCGAGAACCCCGAGGAGCTCGCGGAGTTCTACGTGCGCACGATCGAATTCCCCGCCGGCTTCATGACCCAGTACGCGCCGTCGATGCTGATCGGCGATGCGGCGTATCAGGGCCTGGCCGAGGGGTTTCCGGTGGGCAAGCGCTTCAAGTCGGCTACGGTCGTGCGCGTGGCCGACGGCAACCCGATTCACCTCGGTCACCATGCTCAGGCCGACGGCCGGTGGCGCCTGTATGCCTTCGCCGGCGAACGGGCGCTCGGCGGTCGGGAGGCGCTGGCCGAGTGGGCCGTATGGCTGGAGACTGCCCCGGAGTCGCCGCTCGTGCGACACGTCGCCGCAGGCGCAGAGTTCGACAGCGTCTTCGATGTGAAGGCCGTCTACCCCGAGGCCCACATCGACGTCGACATCTCCTCGGTGCCGACGGTCTTTCTGCCGCGCACCGGGCCATTCGGCCTGATCGACTACGAGAAGGTCTACGCGGCTGCGCCGGAGCGGAGCATCTTCGCGGAGCGGGGCATCGACTCTTCGCAGGGATGCGTCGTGGTGGTCCGCCCCGACCAGTACGTGGCCCACGTGCTTCCGCTGTCGGCGAAGACAGAACTCTCGGAATTCTTCGCGGGTGCGATGCTCCCGGCCACAGCGCTGGTTGAGTAGCGAGGAAGGAACCGACTATCGAAACCACGGGGTGATTTCGATACGCCGGCTCGTGCCTCGTGCGGCTACTCAATCAGCGCATCGGGCACCGCGCGCTCAATAACTCGCGCGTCGCTCGAAACGTGCTCCGTTAGCGCGCTGAGACGCGAAGTGATCCACCGGTCCGACGGCTAAGTGAGGACATTTTCGTTGCACGTCGTGCCGTAGCGCTGAATGTCGGGGCCGGATCGCTCGGGCTTTTGCGTGTCGAGCAGATTGTCCTCGTTTAGCCCGGCGGGGCAGCCTTTAGGCGACCACGGCGGGGTGATTTCGATACGCCGGCTCGTCCCTCGCGCGGCTACTCGATCAGCGCAGCAGAGGGTGATCGCTCAGTAGCTGGCTCGGCCCTCTTCGGAGCCCTCGGCGACGTACTTCGCCGCCAAGCCCTCCGAGGCTCGGGCGAGCAGCGCGACATCGGCTCCGACGAGAATGAACGACGCCCCGGCAGACAGGTAGCGACGCGCGAGCGGTTCGGCGAAGGCGTTGACCCCCGCCGTCGCCCCCGCCGCCACGGCTGCGGCGATGCAGCGCTCGACCGCGGCGACGACATCCGGGTGATCCTGCTGACCGAGCACGCCCATCGAGGCGGCCAAGTCGGAGGGGCCCAGAAAGATGCCGGCGATGCCGTCGACCGCGAGGATCGCGTCGATGTTCTCGACCGCCGCGACCGACTCGATCTGCACGATCACCGAGATGCGCGACGCGGCGGTGGCGAGGTAGTCGTCGGTGCGGTTCCAGCGCGAGGCGCGGGCGAGAGCAGACCCCACACCCCGGATGCCGCGTGGCGGGTAATGCACGCTGCGTACGGCGAGTTCGGCGCGTTCCGCGGTGTCGACCATGGGAACGAGCAGCGTCTGGGCGCCGATGTCGAGGTACTGCTTGATGATCACGGGGTCGAGCACCGGGGGGCGCACGACGGGCAAAATCGGGTAGCCGTGCACTGCCTGCAGCTGGGCGAGCAGGGATTCGACGCTGTTGGGCGTGTGCTCGGCGTCGATGAGCAACCAGTCGAGCCCCGAACCTGCGCACAGTTCGGCGATCAGGGGGCTGCCGCTGCAGACCCACATGCCGGCGAGCGACCGATCGTGGGAGGCGAGGGCGGCGGCGAAGCCGGCATCCGGATCTATGGGGCTCACTGGAATCGGCATGTCACCACCCCGAGCGGCCCGTAGTCGGCGAAGACCGAGTCGCCCGCGTAGACCCACATCGGCCGGGTGAACGAGCCGGCGAGAATGAGCTCGCCCGCCTTGAGGGTGTCGCCGTGCGGAAAGATCTTGTTGGCGAGCCAGGCCACGCCGTTGGCCGGGTTGTTGAGCACGCCGCCCGCGAGCCCGGTCTCTTCGATTCCCTCGTTGCGGTAGAGCATGGCGCCGGCCCAGCGCAGATCGAGTTCGTCGGGGCGAACGGGCCGACCGCCGACGACCATGACGCCCATGGCCGCGTTGTCGCTGATGGTGTCGACGACCGTGCGGCCCTCCATCTCGATGCGCGAGTCGAGGATCTCGAGCGCGGGCACGACGTATTCGGTGGCCGCGAGCACGTCGAACAGCGAGCAGTCGGGCCCGCTGAGATCGGCCTTCAGTCGAAAGGCGAGCTCGACCTCGACCCGCGGATGTGAGTACCCGCCCCAGTCGAGCACGCTGCCGCTCTCGAGCACCATGTCGTCGAAGATGAGTCCGTAGTCGGGCTCGGTGATGCCGGTGGCCGCCTGCATCGCCTTCGAGGTGAGGCCGATCTTGTGGCCGACCAGTCGTCGGCCCGCAGCCTCATTGCGCGTGCGCCAGAGCGACTGCACGGCGTACGAATCCTCGATGGTCATCTCGGGATAGCGGGCGGTCAACCGCGGAACGGGGGTGCGGGTGCGTGCCGCCTCTACCAATTCGTCGGCGATCGCAGCGATCGTCGTGTCGTCGAGCATGACGTCCTCGTCTCTTCTCGCTCCCCGTGCGGGCCGCTACTTATGCTGACACGAAGATAAGGGTGTGCATCGTTGATCTTATCGTATACGATCCAAGCATGACGTACGAAGAAGTCCCGTCCGAGGCGCTCGTGACCCCCTACGACTCCACCGGAGCTCAACGCCCCGGCAAGGTCATCGCGCTGCACCTCAACTACCCGAGCCGCATCGCCCAGCGCGGGCGCACGCCGGCCCAGCCCTCCTACTTCGTCAAGCCCAGCACCTCCGTGGCCTCGAGCGGCGTCATCGAGCGCCCCGCCGGAACCGAGTTGCTCGCCTTCGAGGGCGAGATCGCCCTGGTGATCGGTACGAGCGCTCGCGGCGTGAGCCAGGCGGATGCGTGGGCGCACGTCGCCGCCGTCACCGCGGCCGACGACTTCGGCGTCTACGACCTGCGCTACGCCGACAAGGGATCGAACCTCCGCTCCAAGGGCGGAGATGGCTTCACCCCGCTCGGCCCGAGCCTCATCGACGCGCGATCCGTCGATCCCGCCGCCCTGCGCATCCGCACCTGGATCGACGGCGAACTCGTGCAGAATGACACGACCGCCGAGCTCGTCTTCTCGCTCGCCCAACTGGTCGCAGACCTCTCGCAGCTCATTACGCTCGAGCCCGGCGATGTGATCCTGTCGGGCACACCGGCCGGGTCGAGCGTCATCGTTCCCGGCCAGACCGTCGAGGTCGAGGTCGATGCTCCGGATGCGCCGGGCGCGCCGAGCACGGGCCGTCTCGTCACGAGGGTGGTGCAGGGCGAATCCGATCCGGGAGCATTCGGCGCCGGCCCGAAGGTCGACGATCTACAGCGCGCCGACGCGTGGGGCAGCCGAGAGGCCGCCGGCCTCGAGCCGGAGTGGCAGCTCACCGAGGAACGGCGGGCCAAGCTCGCCTCGGTAGCCACCGCGACGCTCAGCTCGCAGCTGCGGAAGAGGGGTTACGACGACGTCTCGATCGACGGCGTGCGCCCTCTGCATCCGGGCGAGAAGATGATCGGGCGCGCGCGCACCCTGCGCTTCATTCCCGCCCGCCCCGACCTGTTCGCCAGCCACGGGGGCGGCTACAACGCCCAGAAGCGCGCCTTCGACGGGCTGAACCCCGGCGACGTGCTCGTCATCGAGGCGCGCGGTGAGGCCGGCACGGGAACGGTCGGCGACATCCTGGCCCTGCGCGCCCAGGTGCGCGGCGCCGCCGGAATCGTGACCGACGGCGGCATCCGCGACATCGCCGCGGTCGCCGCTCTCGGCATCCCGGCCTATTCGCAGGGCGCGCATCCGGCTGTTCTCGGTCGACGTCATGTTCCGTGGGACGTCGATGTCGCCATCGCCTGCGGCGGCGCAGCGGTGCAGCCGGGCGACGTGGTCGTGGGCGACGGCGACGGCGTGCTGGTGATTCCGCCGCAGCTCGTCGACGAGGTCGTCGAAGCCGCCATCGAGCAGGAGCGCGAAGAGGAGTACATCGCCGAGCAGGTCGCCGCCGGTGAGCCCGTCGACGGCCTCTACCCGATGAACGCGGCCTGGAAGAAGAAGTACGTCGCCGCGAAGGGTGAGAACCGTGGCGAGTGAGTCTGCGAAGGGCGAGGTCGTGACCGAGAGCAAGTCCGAACTCGCGTACCGCTTCGTCAAGGCGCGCATCGAGAACGGCAGCTACACGCCCGGGTTCCGGCTGGTACTCGGGCAGATCGCCAAGCAGCTCGAGGTGAGCGTCGTGCCGGTGCGGGAGGCGATCCGTCGGCTCGAAGCCGAGGGCGCGGTCACCTTCGAGCGAAACGTCGGCGCGCAGGTGGCGATGGTCGACGAGCGCGAGTACTTCTACACGATGGAGACGCTGAGTCTCGTCGAGGGCAGGGCCACAGCTCTCTCGGCGCCGTTCGTGACCGCGCTCGACCTGAGCGAGGCGCGCGACATCAATGCGGAGATGCGCGACTGTCTCGACCATTTCGACCCGCACCGCTTCACCGAGCTCAATCGGCAGTTCCACGCGGTGATCTTCGAGCACTGCCCCAACCCGCACATCCTCGATCTCGTGCACCGCGGCTGGAACCGCCTCGCCGTGCTGCGCGATTCGATCTTCGGCTTCGTGCCCGGCAGGGCCCAGGAGTCGGTCGACGAGCACGAGCGCCTGCTGCAGCTGATCGAGAGCGGTGCCGAACCGCTCGAGCTCGAGCTCGCCGCTCGCGCCCACCGAACCGGAACGCTCGACGCGCTCCTCAATCACCAAGCGAATCAAGGACGATGACCATGACGACAGAGACACCAGGTACCCAGCCGACCGCGCCGACACAGCACATTCCGGATGGCCTGCCCGAGCGCATCCGGCATTTCATCGGCGGCGAGTTCGTCGACAGCGTCGGCGGCGAGACCTTCGACGTGCTCGACCCGGTGACGAACGAGAACTATGTCGCCGCCGCCGCAGGGCAGAAGGCCGACATCGACCTCGCGGTCGCGGCCGCCCGCAAGGCGTTCGACGAGGGTCCCTGGCCCCGCATGCTGCCGCGCGCCCGTTCGCGCGTGCTCAACAAGATCGCCGACATCGTCGAGTCGCGGGATGCCCGGCTCGCCGAGCTGGAATCGTTCGACTCGGGCCTTCCGATCACGCAGGCCCTCGGCCAGGCGCAGCGGGCCGCCGAGAACTTCCGCTTCTTCGCCGACCTGATCGTCGCCCAGTCAGACGACACCTACAAGGTGCCGGGTCGGCAGCTGAACTACGTCAACCGCAAGCCGAAGGGTGTCGCCGGACTCATCACGCCGTGGAACACGCCATTCATGCTCGAGAGCTGGAAGCTGGCACCGGCACTCGCCTCGGGCTGCACGGTGGTGCTCAAGCCCGCCGAATTCACGCCGCTGTCGGCGAGCCTGTGGGCAGACATCTTTCGCGAGGCGGGCGTGCCCGACGGCGTGTTCAACCTCGTCAACGGCCTCGGCGAGGAGGCCGGTGACGCGCTCGTGAAGCACCCGGATGTGCAGTTGATCTCGTTCACGGGCGAGAGCTCGACGGGCCAGCTGATCTTCGCGAACTGCGCTCCGACGCTCAAGGGCATGTCGATGGAGCTCGGCGGCAAGTCGCCGGCCGTCATCTTCGCCGACGCTGATCTCGACAAAGCGCTCGACTCGACCCTCTTCGGTGTCTTCTCGCTGAACGGAGAGCGGTGCACGGCGGGCTCGCGCATCCTCGTCGAGCGCAGCGTCTACGACGACTTCGTGGCGCGCTTCGCGGCCAGGGCTAAGAACATCGTGGTGGGCGACCCGCACGATCCGAAGACCGAGGTGGGGGCGCTCGTGCACCCCGAGCACTTCGCGAAGGTCATGAGCTACGTCGAGATCGGCAAGGAGGAGGGCCGGTTGGTCGCCGGCGGCGGTCGCCCCGAGCACCTGCCCACGGGCAACTACGTGCAGCCCACCGTCTTCGTCGACGTGAAGCCGGATGCCCGCATCTTCCAGGAGGAGATCTTCGGCCCGGTCGTCGCGATCACCCCGTTCGACACCGAGGAAGAGGCGCTCGAACTCGCGAACGGCGTCAAGTACGGACTCGCCGCGTACATCTGGACCTCGAACCTCGAGCGGGCGCACCTGTTCGCTCAGGCGGTCGACTCGGGGATGGTGTGGCTCAACTCGCACAACGTGCGCGATCTGCGCACTCCGTTCGGCGGCGTGAAGGCTTCGGGCCTCGGCCACGAGGGTGGCTACCGCTCGCTCGACTTCTACTCCGACCAGCAGGCCGTGCACATCACTCTCGGCGACGTGCACACCGCGCGCTTCGGCGCGACAAGTCCCGCCGCCCGCTGACCTCACCACCACCTTTGACGAAAGACGATTCAATGACGAATTCCACCCCGGTTCCCACGCCCACCGAACTCACGCCGCCCGACATCCTGCGCTGTGCCTACATGGAGATCGTGGTGACCGACCTGGCGCGGTCGCGCGAGTTCTATGTCGACATCCTGGGTCTCGTCGTCACGGAGGAGGACGAGAACGCGATCTATCTGCGCAGTCTCGAGGAGTTCATCCACCACAACCTCGTGCTGCGCAAGGGCCCGATCGCGGCCGTCGCCGCGTTCAGCTACCGGGTGCGCACGCCCGAAGACGTCGACCGCGCAGAAGCCTGGTATCAGGCCCTCGGATGCCGCACCGAGCGCAATCGCGACGGCTTTGTCAACGGCATCGGCGACTCGGTGCGGGTCACCGATCCGCTCGGCTTTCCGTACGAGTTCTTCTATTCGGTCGAGCACGTCGAGCGCCTCGCATGGCGCTACGACCTCTACGGCCCGGGCGCCCTCGTGCGCCTCGACCACTTCAACCAGGTCACTCCGGACGTGCCGCGCGGCCGCAAGTACCTCGAAGACCTGGGCTTCAGGGTCACCGAAGACATCCAAGACGAAGACGGTGTGACCTACGCGGCCTGGCTGCGCCGCAAAGACACCGTGCACGACACCGCGCTCACCGGCGGCGACGGACCCCGCATGCACCACATCGCTTTTGCGACGCACGAGAAGCACAACATCCTCTACATCTGCGACAAGCTCGGTGCGCTGCGCAAGAGCGACGTGATCGAGCGCGGCCCCGGCCGGCACGGCGTCTCGAACGCGTTCTACCTCTACATCGCCGACCCGGATGGTCACCGGGTCGAGATCTACACGCAGGACTACTACACCGGTGACCCCGACAACCCGGTGGTGACATGGGATGTGCACGACAATCAGCGCCGCGACTGGTGGGGCAACCCTGTGGTGCCCAGCTGGTACACCGAGGCGTCCCTCGTGCTCGACCTCGACGGCGAACCGCAGCCGGTCATCGCCCGCACCGACGCCAGCGAGATGGCGGTCACGGTGGGCGCCGACGGGTTCTCGTACACCCGCAAAGACGACACGGTCGAGGGCTTCAAGCTCGGGAACACGCTGTGAGCCTCGTGGCCGGATAGCAGTCAGGGCTCGGCCGTGAGGGCGGTTCGGAGGGAATCCACCAGTACCTCGAGACCAAGCACGTGCTCACCCCAGAACTGTTCGCGTGAGCGCCGCGCTGGTCGAGTAGGCCGCCCGCGGCCATATCGAGACCCCTGCGACAGTGGTTTCGATACGTTCGTTCCTCACTACTCAACCAGCGCGGGCGTCAGTGGTTTCAATACGTTCGTTCCTCACTACTCAACCAGCGCGCGGGCGATGTCGGCCACGGCGACCGTGCGACCGGTGCGGGCCGACTCCTGCGCCGCCAGCACGATGTCGAGCGTACGCAGACCCACGCCACCGTCAGGCTGGGGCTGCGTTCCCGTGCGCACCGCGTCGATGAACCGCGAGAGCAAAGCCTCGTCGAAGTTCGGACCGTAGGGTGCCTCGATCGGCAGGCCCGTCGCGGTGTCGAGGCCGCGTGCGCGCGGCCCGAAGAAGTCGACGGCCACGGTACCCGCGGTGCCGGCCACGGTCACGGAGACGCCGCCCCAGGTTGCCGCCGTGTCGGGCTGGCTCCACGAGCAGTCGATGGCGGCGATCACGCCGTTGTCGTAGCTGATCGTGACGAGACCCGCCGTCTCGGCGCGGGCGCGCTCGGCGTGCAGTTTCTGGTTGGTCACGGCGGTCACCGACACCGGGGCCGTACCCATCAGCGCCTCGAGCAGGTCGGCGATGTGCACGACATGATCAACGAGAGCGCCTCCGCCCGAGAGCTCGGGATCGGTGAACCAGGCGCGCTCGCTGGGCAGTTTGCCGTTGTTGCTGCCGCGAACAGAGAAGATCTGACCGAGCTGCCCTGCGTCGTACTCGGCCTTCAGACGCGCGAAGGTGCTGGCGAAGCGCACGGGGAACGCGACCATCAGGATGACGCCTGCGGCGTCTGCCGCCTCGAGCATCGCCACACCGTCTTCGTGACTCGTGGCCAACGGCTTCTCGCACAGGATGTGCGCCCCGGCCTTGGCCGCGCGTTCGACGTCGGCCCGGTGGCGGGCGTTCTCACTGGTGACGATCACCGCATCCGGTTGCCACGCCATGAGCTCGTCGTAACTGTCGACGTACTCGACGCCCAGCTGTTCGGCGAACGCACGACCGCGCAACTCGGTCGCTGGATGCTCGCCGGGGTCGGAGGTGAGGAGGCTCACCGAGGGCATGTTTCTGAGCAGTTCGATGTAGCCGCGAGCGTGGGTGTGCGCGAACGACATGACGGCGATCTTCAGGGGGCGATCGGAGGTGTGCATCGTCGTCTACTTTCCGTCGAGGTCGGCGGCAGAAGCCTGGGCTGAGGGCAAGTCGATGTCGACGGGTTGCCCCGTCTCGAGCGAGAGTAGAGCGGCGTTCGCCAGTCGAACGGCCTCGGCGCCCTCGGCTGCCGACACCCGCGGCACGGCACCGCCGGCGAACGCATCGGTGAACTCGCGCAGCTCTGCGAAGTAGGGGTTCTCTGCGGGGTCGACCTCGGGCAGCAGCCCGCTCGGCCCGTCGACGCTGGCGAGGTGCGCGATGTAGTTTCGTTCGGCCGCAGATGAGTGGGCGAGAGACCCTTCAGTTCCTGTCACCGAGTACTCCGTGGTGAACGGCAGGTGCGACGGCCCCCAGATTCCGGCGATGTGGCTGATGGCTCCCGAGCTGTGGGTCAGCAGAACGTGCGCCGCCTCGACGGGCGTCGTCGCATCCCCCGCCTGAGATGTCACCGCAGACACACGCACGACAGGTCCGGCCACCCATCGCGCGATGTCGATGTCGTGGATCATCTGGTCCATGATGATGCCGCCCGACAGCGCGCGATCGGCGAACCACGGCGTGCGGGTCGGAAAAGCGCCGGAGCGGGAGAAGCGCAGAACGGCCAGGTCGCCGAGCCGGCCCGAGTCGACCGCCTCTTTCAGCAGCACGTACTCGGGAAAGAACCGCACGACGTGGGCGGGAAACAGCATGAGGCCGAGCTCATCTGCGAGTGCCGCGAGCTCGTCGACCTCGGCATCGGTGCGGGCCAGCGGCTTCTCACTGATCACGTGCTTGCCGGCCTCGAGCGCGCGCTTCACCAGGGAGTGGTGGGTGAAGGTCGGGGTGGCTACGTCGACGAAGTCCACCGCCGCCAGCAGCTCATCGATGGTGTCGACGACGGTTCCGCCGTAGCGTGCGACCAGCTCGGGCGCGCCCGCCTCGGAGTAGACGTAGACGTCGGCACCGAGCGTGAGCAGATGCGGCAGGTGCGAGTTGCTGATGCCGCCGGCGCCGATGAGGCCGATGCGGAGCGGGGTGTGTGTCATGGCTGTCTTTCCGTCGGGGGAGGAGAGGTGGGCGGATGAAGAGCTGGCGGGCGCGGCAGTCATCGCCTCCGGGCGATGACGTCGCGAATTCGGGGCAGGTGGATGCCTCTGGCCGCCATCACCGCGCGGGTGCGGCGACGTTCGCGCAGCAGGGCGATGATGCCGACGGCCCAGATCGGGAACTGCACGAGGAAGGCGAGCTTGAACGCGGCGAGTGAATAGGTCGCGGGAGTTCCCGCGCCCTGCACGTCCATCGCGATGCCGATGAACAGGATCGCTATGACGCTGGCGAGGAAGCCGCCGCCGTTGACGATTCCCGTGGCGGTTCCCAGCCTCTGGGCGGGGTTGTGCGCCCGGGTGAGGTCGAACGCGATCATCGAACCGGGTCCACCAGCGCACAGCGCCGCGACCAGCGCGAAGATCACGGGCAGGGGAGCGGCGCCCGGCCAGAGGATGACCACCGCCCAGAGTGCGGCCTGGGCTCCGACGACCGCCAACACGATCCACGATCGGCGCAGCGGATGCCGGGCGGACGCGGTGCCGACGACGGGGCCCAACACGAGCCCGACCAGCACGTAGAAGGTGAAGATCAGCGACGCGAGCTGCACAGACAGTCCGAGTCCCTCGACGAGGAACGGGTAGCCCCACAGCAGCGCGAACGCGTTGCCCGCGAACGGCGTGGAGAAGTGCGACCAGAACGCGAGCCGCGTGCCCGGGTGCTTCCAGGCATCCACAAACCCTTGGCGCAGATCGGGGCGGCTCGTGACGACCGTGATCGCGCCGGTCCGTTCGGGTTCGTTGCGCACCGCGGCGAAGGTCAGGATGCCGGCCAGCGCACCGACACCGGCCAGCGATACGAACGCGGTCGGCCAGTTCGTCGCGTGCAGCAGAGCGGCCAGCGGAATGACCGAGACGATCTGGCCGAACTGGCCGAGCAGTCCGGTGAACTGGATGATGATCGGGGCGCGCTTCACCGGGAACCACGCGGCAATCACCCGCAGGATGCTGGGGAAGATCGCGGCATCGCCGGCGCCGAGCAGAACACGGGCTGCGATAGCGATGTGCACGTCGGGGGTGAGAGCCATCACGAGCTGTCCGGATGCCATGACCAGCATTCCGACGGTCATGACGCGTCGCGAGCCGAAGCGGTCGAGCAGCAGGCCGACGGGGATCTGCATCGCCCCGTAGACCAGCAGCTGCAGCACGGCGAAGAGAGCGAGCGTCGACGCGTCGGCGTGGAAGCGCGCCGACGCCTCGGTACCCACGGCCGAGAGCGAGGTGCGGTTCACGATCGAGACGATGTAGGCCAGAACGCCGGCGCCCCAGATGAGCATCAGCCTCCGGTCGAGCGCACTGCCGGCAAGCGCGGGCCTAGGCATCGGCTGCTCCCTGCGGCCCCGAGCTCAGCGAACGGAGTGTCTGCCGGGCGAAGCCCGCATCCGGAACCCGATCGGCCCAGCCGATGATCGCCGCGCCGATGAGGCCGCCCACCGCGCCGAGTTCGGATTGCTCGATGCGCGGGGTCGAGCGCCAGCCGAGCCGGGCGGCGATGGCCTCGCGGAGCGGCACGATCAGGATGTCGCCCGCCGCCGAGACGCCCCCGCCGATCACGATCACGGCGGGATCGAGCACGGCGGTGATGCCCGCGAGCCCGACAGACAGGGCGTCGACCGCGTCGGCCCAGACGCGCGCGGCTACCGGGTCGGTGTCGAGAGCGGATGCGATCGCCCGGGTCGACGACGCGACGGTTCCGCCGTGCTCGCGGTACCTCTGGAGGATCGTGGTTCCCGACGCGTAGGCCTCGATGCACCCGCGCTGCCCGCACGTGCAGAGCACGCCGTTCGGAACGACCTGCATGTGGCCGAGCTCGCCCGCGGCGCCGGTGGCTCCTTCGATGAGAACCCCGCCCGAGACGACGGCAGACGAGACCCCGGTGCCGATCGGAACGATGAGGGCGTTGTCATACGCGACGTCGTAGCTCGCGCCCTGATCGGTGCCGGATGCGCCGGCGCCCCGGGTCGCCCGCTCTGCGACGGCGGCCGTGCGGGCGTCGTGGCCGACGCTGACGACGACGGCGAACTCGGCCTCGAGCAGGCTCCGCAGCGGAAAGTCGTCCCATCCGAGATTCGCGGCAAAGCGCACGGCTCCCGACTCGGGGTCGACCAGGCCGGGCGAGGCGATGCCGATGCCCGCGGTCGTGAAGCCGGCCGCCGTTGCCTGCTCGATGAGCTCGCCCGCAATGGTCAGAACGCTCGCGTAGGCGTCGCGGCCGCTATCGAACGTCGCGGTGGTCTGTCGTGCGACCACCGTGCCCGCGGTGTCGACGGCCGCGCCCTTGACCGTCGTGCCGCCGATATCGATCGCGATCACGACCTCGAGGGCCGAGTGGTGCGGGTGGATCACAGAACTACTCTCTGTTCTCAGACGAAGGTCGGGGGTGTGTACTCGGTGTGTTCAGGCGGGCATCGCGTCGTCGAGCTCTCGAACGAGTTGCTCGATGCGGGCCGGTGCCAGCACCTCTTCGAGAATGAGGTGCGCGGCTCCCCGCACGCCAGCGTCGCCGGGGCTTCGCGCGGCGCGCACGTCGAGGTCGTTGCCGACCAGCGGAAGGCAGCGTTGAAAGAGTTCGGCCCGGATGGCGGCGACCAGGGGCGCCGACGCAGACATGGCCCCGCCGAGGATCACGTCGCGGGGATTGAAGAAGTTGACGATCGACGCGAGGACACCGCCGATCGACGTGCCAGCGCTGCGCAGTATGTCGACGACCTGGGCGTCGCCCCCGCGCCCGAGTTCGACGACGTCTGCTGCGGTCTGCACGGTGTAGCCCAAGTGCGACAGCCGCGCCACGATCGCGCCGCCACTCGCCACGGATTCGAGGCAGTTCGGGGTGCCGCAGACGCACGAGATCGTGGAGGTGCCCTGCACAGAGGTGTGGCTGATCTCCCCGGCCGCACCGCCGGCACCGCGGTGCAGTCGACCGTCGGACACGATGCCGCATCCGATGCGGGTGCCGAGTTTGATGGCCAGAAGCTGGTCGCTGCTGTGGTCTCCCATCGTCTGCTCGGCCAGCGCGATGAGGTTCGCGTCGTTCTCGACGACCACCGGCACGCTGGTGAACTCTCTGAACAGGCCGGGCAGGTCGGCGTTGTGCCAGCTGGGCATGAACGAGGGAAGAACGACGCGGCCGCTCGGGTATTCGATCGGCGCGGGGAGGCCGATGGCTACGCCGAGAAGCCGAGTGTCGTCGAGAGCGTTCGTGGCGATGAGGCGTCGCAGCGCTGCCCACAAGGCCTCGGCGGCAGCGGCCGGGCCGTCTTCGATGGCCACGGGCACATCTTCTACGACGAGCAGCTTGCCTGCGAGATCGGCGATGCCGACTTGCACGTGGTGAGCACCGACATCCATCGCCCCGACGAACCCCGCGCCGGTCGAGACCTCGAGTGAGCGGGCCCGCCGGCCGCCGCGGGACCGCTCGTCGCCGGCCTCGCTGACGAGGCCGAGTCGAATGAGAGAGTCGATTCTGAGCGATATCGTCGAGGGCGCCATACCGATGTGGCGCGCGAGCGCAGAGCGAGAGGTGGCTGTGCCGGAGCGGATCAGGCGAAAGATGTCGCCCACCGATCCCGGGGCGAATTCCGCCTCTCGGAAAAGGTCTGCTCGTGTCATACACTCACCATATAGGCCGAGAATCGAACGAAGTCGTTCGAATCACAAACTACTTGCGGTGGCAATCAAACGGTAACTCGTGTGAAACATAGGAACCATAGTTTTTACCCAGGCACCCGATTCAACCCCTTTCGCTCCATCACCCCCACACTCAGTTCCCCCCCCAGCAAGTCGAGGAGTCAGCATGAATGGCAAGAAACGTTCCTGGACAGGAGTCATTGCCGTGTCCGTCGCGGTCGCCCTGTCGCTCACCGCCTGTGCTCCCGGAGCAGGGTCGGCTCCCGCCGAGTCGAGCGGCCCGGTGTCGAAAGACGTCGCCGGAGCTGGCGACGTCACCCTCACCGTGTGGGATCAGAACACGGATGAGGGCATCACCGACGCGCAGGAGAAGCTGAACGCGGCCTTCTCGGCCAAGTACCCGAATGTGAAGATCGACAGGGTCACGCAGTCGTTCGCAGACCTCAAGACCACTCTCAAGCTCGCGCTCTCGGGCGACAACCCGCCTGACGTGGTTCAGGCGAACCAGGGATACCCCGACATGGGTGCGTTCGTTCAGGGCGGTCTCATCCGTTCGCTGAACGACTACGACGGACTCTACGACTGGAGCTCGTATTACCCGGAGTCGCTGCTGAAGATCAACTCGTTCAGCGCCGATGGCAAGACCTGGCAGGGCGACAACCTGTATGGGATCTCGCAGACCGGCGAGGTGGTGGGCATCTACTACAACAAGAAGATCCTGACTCAGCTGGGCGTCGAGGCTCCGACCTCGCTCGACGAGCTCGAGAAGGACATGGCGGCTGCGAAGGCCGCCGGCATCCTGCCCATGGCCTACGGCGACATCGAGAAGAGCCCGGGCATCCACCTCTTCGGAGTGGTGCAGGCAGCGATCGCCGGGTCGGACGCGGTGAACAAGCTCGTCACGGGCGCCGACGGCGCGTGGACCGACGACGCGTCGGTCACGGCGGCGAAGACCATCCAGGACTGGTCGAGCAAGGGCTACATCACCGAGGGCGCCAACGGCGTCTCTCGCGATGATGCCCTCGCCCAGTTCGAGGCCGGCCAGTCTGCCTTCTACATCGTGGGCACCTGGAAGCAGGCCGCGATCTCGGAGGCGATGGGTGACGATGCCGGTTTTACCACGCTCATCCCCAAGGGTGCGGATTCGCCGGTGACGACGGGCGGCGAGGGTCTTGCATGGGCCGTCACGACGGGCTCGAAGCACCCGGATGTCGCTGCCGCCTACATCGACTTCATCAACAACGCAGACGCGGCCAAGACGTTCATCGACGAGAACAGCCTGCCCTCGGTGATTCCGGCGGACTACACGCCGAAGCCGGGTCTCGAGACGGATGTCTTCGACACGTACGGCAAGGTCACCTCATCGGGTGGGCTGGTGCCGTACCTCGACTACTCCACGCCCACGTTCTATGACACGCTCACGAGCGCGGTGCAGCAGTTGACGGACAAGCAGGTCACGCCCGAGGCCTTCACAGAGATCCTTCAGAAGGACTACTCCGGCTTCGTGGGAAGCAAGTAAGGACTCCGTATGACCGTCACCACTCGGCTTCGCTCGGGTGAGACGCGACCGGCGGGTGCGGCCCCGAGCCGCGCTCGCCGGCGCCGCGTCGCCTCGCTCAAGGCGTTCCTCTACGTCGCTCCGGCGCTCGCGTTCTCGCTGATCTTCCTCATCGTGCCGACGCTGCAGACGGCGTGGTACTCGCTCTATGACTGGAACGGCCTGAGCGTCGCCACCTGGGCCGGTGTGCAGAACTACATCGACATCGTTCAAGACGAGCAGCTTCGCGACTCGTTCATGCACGTGGGCGTGCTCGTGGTGTTCTACTCGTTCCTGCCCATCGCCATCGCCCTGCTGCTCACGATGGTCATCTCGCGGGCACATGCCCTTCGCGGCATGTCTTTCTTTCGCACGGTGCTCTTTCTTCCCCAGGTCATCGCATCCGTGGTGATCGCCACGACCTGGCTCTCGATCTACTCCCCGAACGGGCTGCTGAACACGCTGCTTCGCGCCATCGGGCTCGATTCGCTCACGCGTGTGTGGCTGGGCGACTTCAACACCGCGCTCGTCTCGGTGGGCTTCGTCGGAACCTGGCTCAACGTCGGCCTCTGCCTCGTTCTCTTTTTGAGCGGGGTGGGCAATGTGCAGCCAGAGCTTTTCGAGGCCGCTCGGCTCGACGGAGCGAGCGGCCTGCAGGAGTTCTTCGGAATCACGCTGCCCGCGTTGCGCGGCCAGATCACCGTGGCCCTCACCCTCACCGTGGTGTCGTCGCTCAAGACCTTCGACCTCGTCTACATCACCACGCGCGGAGGCCCAGGCAACAGCACCTCGGTTCCCGCCTTCGAGGCCTACAACCGCGCGTTCAACTCAGGCCAGGTCGGATCGGCCGCAAGTGTCGCGGTCGTGCTGACCATCGGCATCCTGTTGATCACGGCCCTGATCGGGCGACTGCAACCGAAAGACACCGAATGAAGCTCTCGCTCGGCGAAAAGCTCGTCACCTACCTCGTTCTCGTCATCTTCGCGGCGTTCGCGCTGGTGCCGCTGCTCGGCGTCGTCATCACCGCGATCAGCCCGTCGAGCTCGACGAGCGGGTTCCGGATGCCCGAGACGATCGACCTCGGCAACTTCGTGGAGGCCTGGGATCGCGGTCACTTCGCTCAGTACATCGTCTCGAGCCTCATCGTGACGATCACCGTGATCGTCGTCACCACCGTGCTCAGCGTGATGGCCGGGTTCGCCTTCGCCAGGCTGAAGTTCTTCGGGTCGAACATCATGTTCTTCGTGCTGCTCGCGGGTCTGCTGCTGCCGGCCGAAGCGTTCATCATTCCTCTGTACTTCAACCTGCGGTCGGCGCATGTCACCGACAGCTACTGGGCGCTCATCCTGCCGCAGATCGCGCAGTCGCTCGCATTCGGCATCTTCTGGATGCGCAACCAGTTCATGTCGTTCCCCGGTGAGGTCATCGAGGCGGCCAGGCTCGACGGCGCAACCGATCTGCGCACGCTGTGGCAGATCATCGTTCCCCCGTCGATTCCGTCGATCATGACGATGTGCCTGCTCGTGGCCATGTGGACGTGGAACGAGTTCCTGATTCCGCTTGTGATGGTGACGCAAGACAACCTCCGCACCGCGCCCCTGGGGCTCGCGTTTTTCCAAGGGCAGCACGCGACGGACTACTCGCTGCTCGCGGCGGCGGGCATCATCATCGCCGCCCCCATCGTCGTGTTGTACTTCTTTCTGCAGAAGCGCTTCATTAGCGGCATGCTCGACGGCATCTCGAGCCGATGACAGGCAGGAACGTGACTGTGAACGAGGCAAACGACCACGACGCGCTGTTCGATCTGCTCGCGATCGACGAGGCGGACCGAGCAGACTGCGTGCGCGTGCTCCAGCGTTCGGATGATGCGGAGCAGGTCGCTCTGGTCACGGCGGCGCTGCTGCGCAGCTTCGGCAGCTTCAACCAGATTCGCGTCGACGAGCCCACGCAGGAGCCGCTCGTCTGGCTGAAGGCGTTCTTCGAGCTCACCCCGCACGTGGTGGAGTGGAGCCGTCGTCACGACATTCCTGAGCGCGTGACGCGCGACACGCTGGCCGACGTCGGGCGCCACCTCGCTATCAGCCGCCGGGTCACGGGAGAGTTCGGACTGCAGACCTGGCGGTGGCTCACGTACCACTTCACGGTGCGCATCTTCGCTTTGGGCAGGCTGCAGTTCGCACTCGAGCGGGCGGCGCCCACCTCCGAGGTCGACGGAGTGATCAAGGCGGGCGACTGGGTGCTCGCGGTGCACATTCCCGAGTCCGGGCCGCTGCTGCCCGACCTCGTCGACGAGAGCCTCGCGTCGGCCAAGGTGTTCTTCGCGGAACACTTTCCGCAGCATCCGGTGTCTGTGGTCACCTGCGATTCGTGGATGCTCGACCCCTTTCTGCTCGACCGCGTCGCGCCCGAGAGCAACGTGGGATCGTTCGTGCGCCGCTTCACGCCGATCGGCCACTCGAGCGACGGCCACACCGACGCGCTGTACTTCGTCTTCCGCACCCGCGACCTGAGTCGCCTCGACGAGCTGCCGCGCGACACGTCGCTGCAGCGCGCCGTGCTCGAGCGCTTCGAACTCGGCGAGACATGGCAGGTTGCGTGGGGGTATCTGAGGCTCTGATGGGGCGGTCTTTGTGGCGGTGTCGGGGCATCTTCGTGGCTGTGTCAACGGGCCGCTGTGAGGCGTGCTAGGATTTCATCTGGTCTTGACCTGCGCCCTTAGCTCAGCTGGATAGAGCGTCTGACTACGGATCAGAAGGCCAGGGGTTCGAATCCCTTAGGGCGCACAACACCATCAGCCCCCGACTCTACGGAGTCGGGGGCTTTTTTGTTTAAGCCACCGGCCAGCCAATCGAGACTGACCTCGGTGAGGCGTGCCCAGTTGACGAACACCGACGCGACAGGCTCCGACTTCCCGGTCTCGTAGTTGCTTACCGATCCTCGTGACACGCCCAGCGCGTCGGCTAGGTCGCCCTGTTCAAGTCCTGCCATCAGCCGCGCCGCACGTAGCCGACCGTGGATTGTTGTCCTGCTCTCGGTGATTGTCATGAGGACAACTTTATAGCTGTCATGTGGAAATAATCGACACGCCGCGAGCAATGCAGACATTCGTACGTGATGCCATCAGGTTGAACTCATGTACAAATTCTCCACATTGTGGATAACCCTGTGAGTGACCTGACCAATTCAGGCGGTTACATCGTTCGTCGCATGCTCGACGTGGACGAGAACTACACGACGATTCCGAACGCGTACCTGCGCGACCGACGCCTCTCGTACAAGGCCAGAGGCATCCTCGGTGACCTGCTCTCGCACAAGGAGGGCCGCAAGGTCAGCCTCAAGGAGTTGGCTGGTAGCCCCGACGACGAGCGCGACAACGCCGAGGGTATCGCCGCCGTGCGTACCGGAGTCAACGAGCTAGAGCGTTTCGGCTACCTCGTTCGCGAGAACCAGAAGGCCCGCGACTCGGGCAAGTACTACACCGTGTGGGCGCTTACAGACCCGACTGCGCCTCTGTTCGAGATGCCCAAGAAAACCGCATCTCAAAATCGCACACGGCCAGATTTGCCATTCGATAATCGCACGGCCACCGCATCCGATAATCGCACGAATAAAGAAACCTACTTAAGAAACCTATCTAAAGAGACAGCCCAAGCCGGTCACAGTACAGGCGAGCGAGAGATTGAGGCGCAGCGCGCCCAGCCTTTCCCGGTCGCTGTCGCTCCCATGGCCTCCGGCCCGGAGAATGACGCCTCTGGCGGCTCGCTGTTGGACGCTGACGCGTCAGAGCGCTACCGCGCTCACGTGGCTCAGAACCTCGCAGACGGCACCACCACCTCGCGCACCTTCGACATGAAGGCGTCACTTCGCCGCGCCGTCGAGCCGGTCGACCACGAGATGCCCACGCCGTGCCCCAAACACAAGTTCATGCCCTGTTTTCCCAACCCGAAGACAGGCATCTGCCCGTCGTGCGGGACTAACTACAACACCGGAGAAGTCGCATCATGACCGAGACACAGCAGCCCAAGCGCCCCACATGGTCGGAGGTCGCACGCCGCGACCTCTACGACCAGTTGAGCGCACTTACCACCGAATACCTCACAGAGGCCCGCCTGTGGCACGACGAGCCAGGACACGAGACAGTCGCACGCGCAGCATCGCAAGTGAGCTTCATGGCACAACTCGTGCAAAGCGACTGTGCCGAGAGCATCATGCGCCTCGGAGATGACTGGCTCAAAGCAGCACGGAGGACGCTCCCCGAGGTGCGAGCGATCCGCGAACGCCGCACCCTGATCGGCGGTGCACGATGACCCCGCTTGAGTTCTTCATCTACGGCACCATCGCAGTCCTCGCATGGTGGCTATTGCTCGAAGTCAGCGAACGCAGCCGCACCGAGTGGCACCCCCTCGGACGCTGCCCCAAGTGTGGCCGTGCGCTGATTCCGTACCCGGCGTGCAACGAGTGCGACTCGTGCGGCTACTGCGACGACGGCCAGCCAGCGGAGGCGCACGCATGAGCCGCCACCACCGAGCGCAGAAGTGGTCAACCCACAGCCCGAAGCTCCGCAAGATCATCCAGCCGCAGCTACCCCAGAAGTGCATCGACTGCCCACATCCTGTGATGCCCACCGACAAGTGGCAGGTAGGACACCGCAACGCAGCGGGCACCGGTGGCCCGCCCACCCTCGCCAACGTCGGACCCTCGCACGCCTGGTGCCCGTACTGCCGCAAGCGGTGCAACCAAGTCGCGGGCGGCAAGCTCGGCGCCCGCATCTCGAACCGCAACCGCAACGCACGAAGGGACATTCGCGAATGGTAGGCAACTGTGAGGCGTTCGGCTTCCTCGATGATCACAGCCTCAACGATGTGATCGAACACGAGTGCGTGCGAGAGGCGGGCCACGCGCCGCCGTGTGTCATGCGTGTCGTGACTGGCGGCGGCAGTGAGCCGTGGTCACCAGCATCACCATGGTCGGCGGCGACTCGATGAGCGCGCAGGCGGTCGAAACGGTCGCGGATGACGCGTTTTTTGACAGAACCCCCATACCTCCGCTCGGGGGCAGAACGACTTTCCCTCCCCAACTGTGGGAAAAGGTAAGAAACCGGGCGATCCCGCCGAGATGGGTCGGGCGGCTCGATGACACCCCTGAGCTTCGTCAAGAATTCCTAAAGGGCGCGTCGATGATGGGCTTCGAGCTTGTCGACCTCGATGACCCCGAGGCGATCCGGGCTCTTCGTGAGATGGACCCGCCCCGCGATCCGCTCATGCCGCAGCAGCTACTCATCGCGGACGCCCTCAACGCCGGGAACAAGCGGTCAGTCGTGGAGATACCGCGCCGCGCCTCGAAGACGACAACGATCCTGTGCTGGTGCCTCGGTCGGTGCGCCTCACGTAACCGGTACAAGGTGACGTACTCGGCTCAGACCGGCAGTGCCGGGACCGCCACGCTCGATGAGTGGGCACGCGACGGCCTCGACCGCATCGCCCCGCCCGACGAGATGGACCTCGCCCCGTGGATGCGTGGCCGCAACTACAAGCCCAAGGCGCAGACCCGGCACGAAGCTCTGTTCGGCATGAGCATCGAGACTGCCGAGGCCGCACCTGTCGGTCGCGGCTTCAAGGTCCTCAAGGGCAACACCAAGACCGGCATCTACTTCGACAACGGGTCGAGCTTCGTCGTCCTCAAACCCGAGGCAGGCGCCTACCGAGGTAAGGCTGCTGACATCTCTTGGCTGGACGAAGCTCAGGAGATTGACCCCGAGGACGGCGCCGCTCTGCTCGCCGGAATCATGCCCTTGCAGGACACCCGCCCGGGTAGTCAGATCGTCATCAGCGGCACCGCAGGAGAGGCGCCGGTCGGCCCGTTCTGGAAGTTCCTGAGCATGCTCCGAGGCGGTAACCCGACCATGGGTGGCATCGACTTCGCCGCCGATCCCGACACGGATTGGCAGCTACTCGAAGACGAGACTTACGCGCTCGATTTGCTCGAGACCGTGCACCCGGGCGTCGGCACCCTGACGAACCGCGAGTCGATGGCTGAGAACTACCAGACGATCCCGTTGCCTCAGTGGGTCCGCGAATACCTCTCGATCTGGCCCGAATCGTTCGGCGTCAAGGCCATCGACCCCGGCTTGTGGGACTCGCGTGGCTTGGCCCGCAAGAAGCCGATCCCGGCACGTGTGGCCTTCGCCATGGCGATCAAGCCCCGGGGCGGCGTGGCCGCGATCTGTGCCGCGTGGCGCGACTCCAAGGGCATCGGGTACGTCGAGCTTGTCGCTTACCAGGGCGGCACAGGTTGGATGCCCGAACGCGGCCAGACCCTTACGACGACATACCGAGGCTCGACCATCGCCTACGACACGATCTCATCCGAAGCTCTCGCGACCGTGACCGAGATGAACCGCCTTCGACCCAAGCCCCGCGTGCGCAAGCAGACGTGGCCCGAACTCGCCGCTGGATGCGTCCAGTTCATGCGCGACCTGGAGAACGACAAGCTACGCCACTTCAGGCAGAAGGACCTCACCGCCGCGACCGACAAGGCCACCCGCCGCGAGGTGCGAGGCGAGAACGGCCAATGGCTCTGGGGCGCCGACAGCACCGACGACATCACACCGCTCATCGCCGCGACCAACGCACTCGCGAACTGGGACAAGTACTACGCCCGCGCAGCCACCGCAGGACCATCCACGCCGATCATGGGGGACTAACCGCAATGACCATCAAACTCGACATCTCGCCCTGCTCTGTCATCGTGGTCTGCACCGACTGCCCCCACTGGCAGGCGTTCGCCGGAGCGACCCGCGCAGACGGTCGCCGGGTCGCCGCCGCACACGAGGAACTGACGCACCCCGACTCTCACCAATGGCGCGACGCGGTGACACGACACGCCGCCGATTCCATCGAACTACGGACGCATTCGGATAGTTCTCGTCGTGGGAATACGCGACAGACTCGGACTCGGCAAGCGCACTAGCGACCTGCTCGCCGTCGGACAGCAGGGGATCAAATCCCCGCTGTCCGAGGGCGCGCTTACCGGCGTCGTATTCGGGGATCTGTTCGAAGGCTTCGACCTCGCCGCGACCCTGCCCCTCTCCCGCTCGCAAGCCATCGCGGTCCCGGTTGTCTCGAAGGCCCGTAACCTCCTCGTCGCCACAATCTCGAAGTTCCCCCTGGTCGCGCTCAAGGGCGACGCGGTTCTCGATTCGAGCCGCCAGCCGACATTCCTCTACCGGACCAACACCGCCGTCAACCCGCAGACCCGCATGGCCTGGACGATCGATGACCTGATCTTTCACGGCTGTTCGGTCTGGTACGTCGAGCGCAGCGGCGAGGCGATGGACACCGGACGCCGCCCGATCCTCCACGCCGCGTGGGTCCCGTTCGATGACTGGTACATCGAGGACGGCACGATGTTCATCGATGACACCGCTGTCTCGGATGACGACTTCATTCTCTTCGACCACGTGTTTGAGGGCCTTCTCACGGTCGGGAATCGCACCCTTCGCGGCGCACGCGACACGGAGGAATCGTGGGTCGGTCGCGCTCGCAACCCGATCCCGCTCATCAACCTCAGGCAGACCGACGACCAGCTGACCGAGACCGAGGTCAAAGCCCTCGTAGACGCGTGGGCCAAGGCCCGGATGTCGAAGAACGGCGCTATCGGTTCCACTCCGCCGTCTATCGAGATTCAGGCGCTCGGCGATGTCTCGACCGACCTCATGGTCGAAGGCCGCAACGCGGTCCGCACCGACATCGGATCGTTTCTCAACATCCGCGCCTCAATGCTCGACGGCACCGCAGGCGTCGACTCCCTCACCTACACGACCAACGAGGGCGAGCGGAACCAGTTCTACGAGTTCGACCTGCCGTTCTGGACCCTCTTCATCGAGGCCCGCCTGTCGATGGATGACGTGGTGCCGCGAGGCGTCCGCGTCCGCTTCGACAAGTACGACCTGTACAACCCACCCACCGCCACCGGAACCCCAACAGAGGACTAACACTCATGGCAACCAGCAAACCCAAGACCACCGACGCGCCCGCCGACGACGACGGCCTCGACTTCCCCGACGAGGCACCCGCCTCGACGCCCGCCCCTGATGGCGAGCAGACGGCAGAGCAGGCCGCAGCGGAATGGATCGATGACGGCAGCGCCACCCGCGCCGCCGCGCTCATGGCCGCAGCGGCGTTCAAGGCCTCCGCGAACATCTCGGTCGCCGACCTCATCGACACCGCCCGCGAGCTTGAGCCCTACCTCAACGGCGTCACGGTCGCGATCACGGGGACCGTGGTTGACCTGTCCGAGGGCGGTGCCGCCGAATGACCAACGTCCAGATTGAGGGCGGGACCCTCTTCGCGAATCAGGCCGACCGCATCGTGTCGGGCCTGCTCGTGCCCTATGGCGAGGTCGGGCGCACCAACCTCGGCAAGTTCTCCGTGGACCCGGGAATCATCACGATCCCGCCCGATGTGACCGTGCTGGGCGCGAACACCGACCATACCCGAGAGAACCCCGTGGCCAGGTTCGTCACGGCTGTCGAGACCGAGGCGGGAATCGTCGCCTCGTTCGCCATCGGGAAGAACCCCGAGGGCGATCTGCTGCTCGCCGAGATAGCGGACACGACCAACCCGGATGCCCGCCGCAGCCTCTCGTCGGAGGTCAAGAATCTCGTCATCAGAGCGGGCAAAGCGGCGGGCGGCGTCCTGTTCGGTGCCGCCTTCGTCAAGGCCGGCGCTTTCCCCTCGGCCACTCTTCTCGCCGCAGATGTCGGCGAGGACGAAGAGATCGAGGACGCGCCGCTCGCCGATCCGAAACCGGACGGCGAACCGACCGTGACCGTCGAGAAGTTCACCGACGAATTCACGGATGAGGACGGCGTGAAGCACAAGCGCACCACCACGACGACGACCAAGGTCGACGGCGGCACCACCACGATCACAACCGCAACAGTCATCGAAGAACCAGAAGGAGACCCCGCCGTGGGAAACAACCTGCCCAACACCCTCATCGCTGGCAAGTCCGGCGAGAAGGCAAAGCCGCACCTGTCCCTCGCCGAGGTCGGCGCGATCCTCTACGCCTCCCGCATGGGCAACGTCGACAAGGAGGCCCTGCTCAAGGTCGAAGACCAGAACGGCACCAGCCTCTTCGCCGCCCTCGCTGACGTGAAGTTCGACGGCACAGGTGGCCTCGCCCCGGCGATGGGCCAGCCGCAGTGGCTCGGCGAAATCTGGCAGGCCGTCGTCTACCAGCAGCAGGTCCTCCCGCTGTTCGCCCACGAGAACCTGACCGCGATGACGTGGCAGGGCTTCAAGTGGGTCACCAAGCCCAAGGGCGGCGACTGGGCCGGTAACAAGACCGACGTGCCCGGGAACACGCTGAGCCTGCTCCCGGTCACCGGCACCGCCGACCGCTACGCCATCGGCCACGACATCGCCCGCGAGTTCGTGGACTTCAACGTCGTCGGATTCTTCGAGTCCTACGCCAAAGCAGTCGGTGAGGACTACGCCGCATGGGCAGACGGCAAGGTCCTCGCCAAGGTCCTCGCCGGAGCGACCCCCCTCGCAGGCGATGCTCTCACCACGCTCCCCGGCGTGGCAGGCGGCACCATCGGCTCTGCCGCCTCGGCCATCGTTGACGGCATCGCCGCCATCGTGCCGACCGGCACCATGCCCGACTTCGCTCTCGTCGCGACCGCGCTCTGGAAGCAGATGGTCAAGATGCCGCAGTCGAACGTTCTCGGCTACCTGAATGCCGCGCTCGGCTTCAAGGAGGGCGAGCTTGACGGTTTCAAGATTCGCCCGAACGGGCAGATCGGAACGGGCAAGGTCCTCGTCGGCGCCCGACAGGCCGCGACCGTCTACGAACTGCCCGGAGCGCCGATCCGCATCGACGCCCTCGACCTCGCCAAGGGTGGCGTCGACAAGGCCGCGTTCGGCTACTGCGGTACCAACATCAACGACGCCCGCGCACTGCAACTGGTCACCGCCGCCACGCAGTAACAGACCGGCTGGCCCGCCTCGGACACCGATCCCGTGCGCGGGCCAGCCCCCCCACCCTCTACCCGAAAGGGCCACCATGGCACTCGGCAAATGGCTCACCGTCGAACAGATCGAGGATCTGTGGGAAGACGACGCGCCCTCAGAACCGAAGCTCACGATGGTCGTCCGCGCCGCCCGATCCGACTGCCGCCGCTACGCGATGGTCCCCATCGACACGCTGAACGACGACGACGAGGAACAGGGCGACCTCATCGCAAGCTTCCACGACGCCCAGTTCATGCAGACCAAGAACACGTGGAACGCCTCACGAGTCGACGCCGACGGCGGCACCGGGGAAGGCGACTTCATCGTGCGACCGTTCCCGCTCGACTGGCAGGTCAAGGCCAAGCTGCGACCCAAGGGCGGGGCACCGGCCATCGGATGAGTACCCCACGCCAGACCCTCGCCACCGTACTCAAGCCGCTCATCCCGACCGGCTGGAGGATCGTTCCTGACGAACGAACCACGGGCATCTCCGACCAGACCAAGGTCACCTTCAAGCTGACCCAGATCACCCGCAATGCCGCCGCCCCGCAGGCCGCGCACGACATCGAGTTCATCGTCACCATCACCAGCCCCCGCGAGGACATCTCGAAGGCAGAAGACGAACTGGACGACGACGTGGTGACGCTGCTGCACGCACTCGATACCGCCGGTATCCCGTGGACGGTAGCCACAAAGGTCCTCGACAAGGACCGGCTTGGCTACGACATCACCCTCACCCTCACCAGCGAAAAGGACAAGCACTAATGGCAAACATCGCCGTCAAGCCCCGCGTCTTCAAGAACTACGGACTCAAGATCGACGCCGACAACTACGAGGCCCATGTGTCGGCGGTCTCGCTCGATCCGGCTGTCTCGACCCAGACGTGGAAGGGCGCCGCCCCGGGCGCGGTCTTCACCGACATGGGCGACCCCGTGTGGACGGCTGGCCTCTCCTACGCGCAGGACTGGGAGACCCCGAACAGTCTCTCTGCGTACCTGCTCGCGAACGTCGGCAAGAAGAAGCTCATCGACTTCTACCCCCTCGCGTCTGGCCCCAAGTTCACCGTGACCGGCCTCATCGTGCCCGGATCGGTCGGCGGCGCCATCGACGCGTTCGGGCAGTCCACGGTCACGCTCGGCGTCGACGGCCAGCCGGTGTTCCTGCCGGGTGCTGTCGGCGTGCCTGCCACGACCAGCGTGACCCCGGTATCGGGACCCGTGGCCGGTGGCACCCTGGTCGAATTGAACGGCTCGGGATTCAGCGGCGCCACCTCGGTTCTGTTCGGCACCGTACCGGCTACCAGCTTCATCATCGAATCCGACAACACCATCTTCGCCATCACCCCCGCAGCGGCGGCGGGATCGAAGCCCGCGAAGGTCACCACTCCGGTAGGCGTGGCGACGGTCCTCGGCGCGTACACGTTCGTCTAGGCCGTCATGCGAATCAGCGTCTTCAACTCGAAGGAACTTCAAGGCGTCACCGTCGCTATGAAGTCTTTCGACCGCGAAGTCGCCAAACAGATTCGCAGGGTTACCAAGGCCGTCGTCGCTCCCGAATGGTCGAAGGCCGTTCGTGAGCATGCCAGCACCCGGCTACAGCAGCGGGTGCTGGCAGACACCTCTCGTGTCGCCGTGTCTGACCAGAACGTCACGCTCAAATCGGCCTCGGTCGGGCGAGCCCTATCGGGTGGAATCAAGCCCTCGGAGGCCGTGGCCGCAGCCGAGTTCGGCGCGAACCGTGGCGAGTTCACCACCTACCGAGCGACCTCCAAGAAGGGCAAGACCTTCAACGTTCGCCGCCGCACCAAGGCCCAGCTTCCCGCCCGTAAGAAGACCGGCCACGCGGTCTATCCCGCCGCCGCCGACATCATCCCCCGCATCGCATCCCTGTGGGTCCAGACCACAGTCCGCACGTTCTACGAACTGATTGAGAAGAGGTAACCCCGATGGCTAAGGGCATCAGCATCGGCGTAGCGTCCGACACCCGCGAGTTCTCAAAGGGTGTCAAGGACGGTGTTATCAAGCCTCTCGAAGACGCCTCGGACGCTCTCGACGCCGTTGCCAAGGACGGCGACAAGGCGGGCGACAAGCTCGAAAAGGCGTTCGATGAGGCACGCAAAGACACCTCCAAATTCAAGGACGAGCAGACCGAACTCGGGCGCGCCATGCAGCGCGCATCGAAGGAGGGCGGCGACTCCTACCGGACCAACGTCAAGGATGGACTCGACAGCGGCAAAGAGTCCCTCGGCGAGTTCAAAGACGAGGCCCAATCAACGGCGAAGGAGACCGCCGCGTCGTTCGATGGCTCGGCTGACTCCATCGTGGGCGCGTTCCAAGAGATTGCTGCGAACGCGTTCGGCGGATTTGGGCCTGCCGGAATGGTCGCCGGTCTCGCCGCAGCTGCCGGTATCGGCATCATCTCGGCCGCGATGCAGAACGGCGACGAGACCGGCGAAAAGCTGCAAGCTCGGATCGGGGAAATCACCGACGAACTGATCGACTCGAAGCGCGGCGGGGTCTCTCTCGACTACCTCGTGGACAAGCTCAAGTCGCTGGCCAGCGAGGCCGAAGATACGAACCTCGAAGACCTCGCTAAGACCGCGAAGGACTCGGGCAGTGACTTCCGGGATCTCGCACAGGCGTACTCAGGCAACGCCGACGGCCTGAAAGACCTCCGTCGCCAGGCTGACGACTACCTCAAATCTCTTCGCGATCAAGCGGATGCCGTGGACACCACGACCAACGCGGGCGTTAAGGCGTACTCATCTCTGATCAAACAGGCCGACGCTCAAGAGACCTACCTCGGTTATCTCGACCAGTCGGTCGATGTCGCCAAGACCGCAGCGGAGGCCCAGGAGAACTACGCGAAGGCGGGCGGTCCTGAGCTTGAGCAGAAGGCCGCGATTCTCGCCGGTCTGTCGGATCAGATCAGCGACGCCGCGAGTTCGTGGGAGGACTACCAGAACAAAGAAACGGGCGCGATCGACATCGCCGCCTACCTCGCGAACATGCAGGCCCGCATCGACGCGAACAACAACTATGTTGCCAACCTCGACATCCTCAAGGCGCAGATGACCCCGGAGGCATTCGAGCAGGTCATTCAGGGCGGGCCAGACCTTGCCCCTTTGGTCGACTCTGTGGCCCACGCCTCGCCCGAAATTCAGGCTCAATTCGCGGCCACCTATGCCGCCGCCGCTGCGCAGGCGAACGGCGAAATCGCGGGCATCGACAGCAACGTGGATGTCACCGTGACGACGAAGGCCGACACGAAACCGGCCACCGCCGATCTGTTCAAGGTCCGCGATGACAAGTCGATTATCACGACCATCGGCACCAAGGCCAACACGCAGCCCGCCGCCGACCAGATCGCCGCCGCCGCAGCGCAGCCCCGGACCGCCACCATCGAGGCGACCGTGGACCTGTCCGGCGCTCGAACCGCGCTCGAGAACTTTGTCAACAAATCGCGTACCACGACCATCACCGTCAAGGCGCAGACCCCCGACGGAAAGCAGGTCTACTAATGCCCCAGATCAGCCACGGCGGCATAACCATCAACCCGTTCCTACTGACCTACTCGTGGGACGAAGAGATGAACAACATCCGTCACAAGATCATCGGACGCTCTGACGACGACATCACGTTCAAGCCCGCGAGCCTGCGCGCCGGGACCCTCGGAGTCCTCTGCATGGACGAGGCCGAAGCCCTCGCCGTACGTGCCCTTCACCGCGACCCGGGCACGTTCGTTCTGGTCGATGACGAGGTGACCTCGGCGTCGATGACCTATGTCCCGGTCGGCACAATGCGTGTCGGTATCGACCCGGAGACCCTGACCCGGTGGCTGCTCGCCATCGAGTTCCAAGAGGTGCCCGCGTGACCCTCTCTATCCACACCTACTCCGCGAAACTGACCACGCCAGACGCGCCCCTCTCGATCAAGGGCGGGTCGATAACGCTCGATGAGGGTTGGTCGCCCTACGTCCGGGGCACCATCACCATCGCTATCCCGGCCCTCGCCACGCTCGCCCGCCTCGACCCGCGCACGAACCCCCGGCTGTCGGTCTCGGCGGGCTGCACGTTCCAATGGAATGGGGTGGACCTGAACGGGTTCTATCTACCCCCAACCTCCCGCACCTTCAACGTCGTCCTACGAGAGCGCACGGTTGACCATGTGGCCGGAGAGGTGACCCTCACGCTCGCCTCGGATGAGGCCCTGCTGCAGGACTACGCCCTCGTTGCCACCGCGCCATTCGAGCGCCCGGACCCATCGGGCCTTGCCGCGATCAAAGCCGTTCTGACGATGGCCCTAGGAGTGACCCCGGTAGTCGCCGCAGCTATCACCACGAAGACCTTGACGAACATGCTCCCCAACCCAGGCGGCGAAACGAACGTCGCCGGGTTCGTGACCGCGGGAGGTAACGGCGTCGCGGTCGGTCGAAATAGCTCGGTCAGGCGGACCGGCACCGCCTCAGTCGCCGTCTACACGGATGGCGGCGCCTCGATGGCCGTCATCATCGCGCCGAACGTCAACCCCATCAGCGGGCACGTCGTGACCCCGGGTAAGTCCTACACCTTCAGCGCCTACTCGCAGGCCAATAAGCAGTACTTCGCGTCGGTCGCGCTCCGCTTCCACGATGTCAGCGGCACCATGATCGGCGGCGACGTGGCGACCGAAAAGAAGCTGCTCACGACCGACTCGTGGCAACGCTTCACCGTGTCCGCGGTGGCCCCGCCCGGTGCCGTTTACTGCTGGCCGATCTATTACCCGGACACGCCGCCCGCGGGCGTGACCTACTTCCTCGATGACCTCATGCTGCACGAGGGAAGCTCGCCCCTTCCCGCGTTCTCCGGCGCCACCGCCTCGACTCCCGACGTCACATACTCATGGGTTGGCACGGCGAACGCATCGATGTCGAGAGCCGCCGTCAAGGCATATGTGGACCCTGCCGCGACCGTGTGGAAGCCGGGAATGACGGCATGGGATTACCTCGAACCCATCCTGAGCTCGTTGCAGATGAGGCTCTTCTGCGACGAGTCCCGGGTGTGGCGGCTGGTCGATTCGAGTTACGTCGTCGCCGGGTCGCTCCGCATCTCCGAGGCCCGCAACCTTGTCAACGCAGCCGACCAGATCAGCCGTGCCGGTGCCGGTGAGTGGTACGACGCCGTGGTCATCGAGTACACGTGGACCGAAGCAGACGGAGCAACGAGAACGGCCTACGACGCCGCGAGCGTGCCCGGTTTCACGAAGGTACTTTCCCTCAAGTACGACACCCCTTATCCCGGTCCTGGCGCCGCTGACTACATCCTCAAGCGGGCGCAGGGCAAGGGGCGCCTGCTGACCCCCACAGCTATCAGTGACTACTCGGCTCAGCCCGGGATGGAACTGGTCGGCACGTTCCCCAACTCGCCCGTATCGACCGGTTACGTCACCGCCGTCACGTGGTCATTCGAGGACGACGAAATGGATGTCACCTCTCGTGGTCTCACCGACACACCCCTGACGGCTTGGGCACTCGCCCCGGTCGGACGCCGCTGGCAGGACATCGCAGCGGGCGTCAAGTGGAACACCTACACCCCATAGAAAGGCGCCCCCATGGCCAACGGAGACGCAGCCGCCGCGAAGGGCATCGCGGTCGTACCTGCCAGCAAAGACCTCAAGCTCGGATACGACGACATCAACCGCGCCCTCGACCTCATCGCGGGCCTCATGGATTCGGTTGCGAGCGTGCAGACCGCCGCCCTCGCCCTGCTCCCACCGGGCACCTCAATTCAGGGTTACTGGCGGGTAGCCCCAACCGGGTACGTCCTCGAAGCGGGCCAATACCTACTCAAGGCTGGAACCTACGCCAACCTTTACGCGGCCATCGGCGACATTCACAACGACGCCGGGACCCCGACCGGTTACTTTCGGGTCCCCGACAGCCGCGGGCGGGTGCAAGCAGGCCTCGCCCCAGCCGCGTTCGGCAACCCTGACTTCACCTTCCTCGGTGGCACCCCCGGCGTGTATCAGGTGAGCCTGACCGCAGCGCAGAACGGCACGCACACCCACGGCGTCAACTCCGTGATTCAGGGCCTCGTCGGTTACGCCGTGGAGATGCAAGGCACCGGCACCATCGGTCGCGGTATCACGGGACCCACGAACACCGGGACCGACGCGTCGGGCAGTGGGGCGCCGCACAACAACGTGCAGCCGACCATCATCGTCAACCGCGCCCTCAAGTTCTAACAGGCCTCAAACGCTTTGTAATTACACCCGCATAGGAGAGAACCAAATGGCACGAAATGGGCACCTCGACATATCCACCCTTGTCGACTGGGACGGCCACGGGAACTACCTGACCCCCGAGGCTTACAGGCAGTGGCTCGCATGGCGGCTCGCCGTCTATCGCGAGACCGGCGAGTGGATGTTCACCAGCGAGGCATACCGCCCCGAGGGTAACCGCGGCGACCTCGCAGCGGGCAACTACAACACGCAGTGGTACTGGTGGGAATGGTACGACGGCGACAGCCGATTCGCCGCCCGCCCCGGCACCACCTCGGCCCATGGGCTAGCCGAGGCCGTCGACATCATCTCGACCGTCTACGGGAACAACGGCGACTCCGAGATGCACCACACCATCGAGCGGCTAGGACGCCTCTACGGATGGGTCTTCGACATCCCCGGCGAACCCTGGCACGCCCACTACATCGGCAATCCGACCATCACCGCAGCACTCGACATTCAACCCCTAGGAGACGAAAACATGGCATGGACCGAAGAAGAGGCAACCCTCGTACGCGAGATTCACGCATCACTCAGGCAGCCCGACCGCGAGGGATTCCCCGGCGCACCCTCGACCATCGATCAAATCCAGTATCTCGCTCAGACCCTGCTCGGTGACCCGGGGACCGCTGAGCGAGTCCGCATCGAAGCTCTGAACAGGTGGCTTGTCGGGCGCCTCGGGACCGAGGACGGCCCCTCGCTTGTCGACCGCGTGCTGGCGATGGAGAAGAACATCGGACTGATCCTCGCGAAGCTCGCCTAACCCTGCCCCGATCACCCCTACAAGAGAAAGCAACACATCATGAACAAGACCGCAGTATTCATCACCTTCGCATCGGTCGCGACGGTCTCGATCATCACGGCTGCAGTTCTTCTCGCCGTGCGCCCGGATGCCTCCGCGACCCTCATCCAACTCATCGGTACGGCCCTCGCCCTTATCGCGGTGTTCGCCGGAACGGTCTACGGCCTCGGCAAACAGGGTGAGAAGATCGACACCATCCAGCGCCAGACCAACGGCACCAACACCGCCCTGCACGCCGAGAACACTCGCTTGACGAACCTTCTGATCCAGCGCGGCATCAACCCTGACGCCGACACCATCGAGGCCCGCAAGCCTGCCCACGCCCGCGAGTAGCAGCAGGCACGACAAAGCCCCGGGAGCCTCACGCTCCCGGGGCTGTTCGTCGTTACTTCCCGTACCTCTGTTGCGCCGCCTGCCGCGTGATTCCCAGCGCCGACCCTACCCACGCCCACGACCGTTCAAGCTCGGCGCGCTGGCCCGTGACAGCGGTCACGATAGCGTCGTCAAGCTCGGCCCGAAGACTCATCAGCGCAGCCAGTTCCGGCTCATCAGCTTGAGCAACACGCCGACCCCCGGCCCGGATCATGCGCCGCAGCATCGACAGGTATTCCTCGGTTTCAACGGCCATGACCTAAGCCCTCATCCCCATCGATTGACTGTCAACCTCGCCTTGACGCTCCCAGCGCCCCGCTCCGAACGCTCGAACGGACTCGCCAGCAGCGGCATCGACCGTGCGTCGCAGCGCGTCATTCGGCACGACGACATAGCGTCGCGTCGTCGCGGGCGACGAATGGCCTAGGAGGTCTTGCACGGCGAACACGTCACGGTCGACGGCATAGGTCCGCGAGGCGAAGCTGTGCCGCAGCGTGTGCAGTGTCCACTTGCCCGGGAGGAGGTTCGTCGCGAGCTTGCCGACCCATCGAGGCGACAGGTGGCCGTCATCGTCGCCCGGGAACGCATACCCGTAGCCGAGGGCACGAAGCTCGAACGCGAGCCGACGAGTCAGGGGCACGGGGCGATCCTTGTTGCCTTTGCCGTGGACGATGAGGGTCCAGCCAATGAAGTCCTCCACGAGGTCATCCGAGTGCACGACGGCGATCTCGCCTCGGCGCATCCCGGCATCGTGAGCGAGCCGCAGCACGAGGCGCATTCGCTGGTCGGCCTTGAGCAGCGCCGCCTCGAATAGCTCTTCTGGGATCGGGCGGGGCCTCGGCTGACCGGGCTTGACCTTCCCGAGAGCAAGGGCAGGATTCGCCTCGCATCGACCGGTCTCGACCGCCCACGCGTAGAAGCTCCGGAACGTGGTGCGCCGCCCGCGCCGGGTCTCTTGCGCCCACTTCTGGGAACCGCACCACTGCACGAGTTCATCAGCGGTCAACACCCACGGCTCGGAGTGGATGCGTCGGGCGAGGTGCTGCAAGTGCGACCGTCGCGAGTCGACGGTCGGCTTAGGCGCGCCGACACTGGCTTGTGCGTGCAGGTAGTCGGCAATGGCCGCGATCCACCCCGGAGTCATTGCGTGTGGCCGGGTGTCTGGGGCCGATAGATGTGAATGCATACATCCACCGTGCGCGACAGATGAGACACCGCGTCCCTACGCTTGGCACTCCGTGTCTCAACCACCATGAACCTCCGTCAGCGATGGATGCTCGGGCGAGGGCACTGTGGGAGGCCCGCTCATGTGTGCACCGGAGAAGATCAGGATGGCAAAGACGACGACCGCAGCGAAGGCGAGCGGGAGTCCCCAGGCCCTCACGCGCTGACCCCCCGAATGGCCGCACGCACGAGAGCGAACGCCGCGAGATACGGCGCAAGCGCTCCCGGATCAGCTACAGAACAGAAGGCCAGGGGTTCGAATCCCTTAGGGCGCACAACAGAAAGCGACTCGCGAAAGCGGGTCGCTTTTTTGTTTGCCCTGCAAAGACGCGAATCCTGGCGGGTTTCAATAAGAAGGCTCCCGGCGGCGTGCCGGGTGCCCGATGGGGCAAAACTGGTTTTGACAGCAACCGTGACAGCAACGTGGGTGGACACGGTCTCGAAATCGGGCATTGTCGCTCCGATCTTGGCGTTGCTGTGCTTCCAGGTCCTCGAGGATGATCGAGTAGATCTCGTCGTCGATCAGGTCATCGAGGAAGGCAGCTTCGAGGTCGTCGAACGATCCCGGAACGTAGTTCAAGAGGTCGTCATGTTGGCCCGCTGTCCGGCCATCTCGGATGGTCTCGGAACGAATGACCTCCCGCCCTCCATGCGCACATTCATGGCCCCAGCGGGTTTATCCAAGGGCCGAACAACAGGTGCGATCACAACCGTGCTCTAGCGGCTGAATCGTTGAGCTGCCTGATTTACTGGGCGCATGACCTATGTACCGAGCGCCATTGAGCCGTGGAGCGACGATCCTCGCAGCACTTTCGAGATCGATGGACGATCGGACTTCGCGAAAGTAATTAGTTCAAGGATCGATGCCTGTGTGCAAGGACAGGGTTCGACTGTTTTCGGAGTAGTTGGGCCGTGGGGAAGCGGAAAATCGAATTTGCTCGCCAAGATCAAGGTTCACCTCGACAAGGAATGGACAGTCGTAGATTTCAGTCCGTGGTCGGTATCGGACAGCACAATGCTCACGAGCGAGTTCGTAGCCACGCTCGCCGCGGCTTTTCCCAAAGCGAAGTCGCTTCGAAAGCGTTTGGTCGAATATTCGCGTTATGGCACGCCAGCGTTGAATCTGATTCCGTCGGTGGGCTCTGCGGCATCAAAACTACTCGACAAGGTCTTGTCAGATATGGCTGCGCGGCCACCTTGGCACGTCGAATTTGGCCAGTTAAGTCAGGACATCGAAGATCAGGGAACTCGCGTGCTTGTAGTTGTCGACGATGTCGACCGGCTCGATGCAGATGAACTTCGAGGACTGTTCCGAGTTATTCGTCTGGTAGGCCGATTCACGAACGTTCACTACTTGCTTGCATATGACCAAAACACCATCGAACAGTTGCTATCTAGAGCTGGCTCAGGGGGCTATAGCTCTGACTACACCGAGAAAATTGTTCAATATCCCTTTGAGTTGCCACCCGTACCTAAGGTGGTGCGACGGCGTTGGAGTCGAGACATAGTTGAGGAATTGGTCACGCCGGCTGTTCGCGATTCAAGCCGTTATGGCTATGTCGACCAGCTGGAAGAGTTGATAGCGATCCTGGCTAACGGGCTAGAGACCCCGCGCGCTGCACATCGGCTCAGAGAACAGATCGTTAGCCTCAAAACCTTGGTTCAAGGAGCTGAAGTCGATGTCCTCGACTTTATTGCGATTACATGGATTCGTGTGACGCATCACCGTCTCTGGGACCACATAAGACTTCATCCGGAGGAATACTTTGGCTGGAGAGGAAACGCCAGCTCTGAGGCTCAAAATCAACGAGATGATCTCGTGGCGAGTCTCCTGGATCGGGGAGAGTTGGAACCAGCTCAAAATGCATTGAGATTCCTATTTGCTCCAGTCGATTTACCTGCTGCATTCGCGATGCGGGAATGGAGAATGCATAGTTCCCGATTTTTCGAACGCTATTTTCTAATCGGCGTGTCCCAGGACGATGTAAGTGACCGGATGATCGGTCGCGCATTAAGAGTGCTTGAGTCCGGCGATTCCTGGACAGAAGAAGTTGATCAGCTTCAGGACATCGTCACGGGCGAGGATGAAGATCGGGCGGCATTGGCGCTTGAGGCCGTTAACCGAATGCGCAACGCGCAGGCCCTCCCTTCAACTCACGTGCTTAACTTCGTCGGCAATGTCCGATCATCCCTTGCAGAAACGTCATTGGTTGCTGACGCCCGAGGCGCAGGATTAGAGGGATGGCTCAACCGCGAAATATTCCTGGCTCTTCACGGGAAAGTTGTTCAAACTTCCGAGCTTGTCCACCGATACGGCTTCGAACAGTTGACCTATAGTGCCTACTTGGCGCGGAGGCAGATGAGAGGAGCAGTCGAAGAGGTTCGCACCGTCTACCGCGAAATGGCGTCTCTATGGCTGCAAACGATCCGAAATGAAACTCTGACGGCAGTAATCAGCCGGTCAGAGTTGATACCGATGACCTCGTTTCTTATCTGGATTGCCGACCTCGCAGATGAGCGGGGGTTTTTGGCAACTAAAGTCTCCGACGCCGAGTCAGTCCTGCAAATAGCCATGGCGTTTATTGGGTTCAACGAATGGGTAGGTGCGGGGGTTCATTATGAGGTCCAATTTCGCGAGCAAGAGTTCCGATTTAGTCTCGGGAACGCTTTGACTTCCTCCTTGCTGACAGGCCTTCCGGCCCGAATTCCCATACCCGAGTATGAAACGGATGAACTTCCAGAACGTATACTCAGCGATGCACAGCGCCGAGACATTGCCCTCCAGAGGTTAGCGGCGCTTGAGGTACTGGAGGACGAGGGCCGCGCAACCACGTCTAACTGATGGTTCGAATCCATGCAGTAATGTATCTGCACCGAACGGTAACCCTGCTACCCTTCGCACGTGGACGAAATCATCGCGGCGATCTTCGGCGCAGATATCTGGCAAATAGCGTTGGCTGTCGTCGTCGCCGTAGCAGGTTCAAGTGCAGCTAGCGCATGGATTACCAGCGCATTTACATCGTCGGGCAACAGTAAAACTTTCCGCCGGGACGTCCGTCATCAAGCCCTCGTCAAGCTTGGAGCCGCATATCAACTTTTTTCGACCGTTGGTGCCGCCGCTCACGTTTCCACAAATGATGATGAGGAACGGATTGCACAAGTTTCGGCGGAGGCTCGGGTCGCGGTGGCCCAAATAGGCGATGAGAATTTGCTTACTCTGGTCGACCTATTCGTGCTTGCGGGCGAACTGTATTCTGCGAAGGATGAAGAAACAAGTTACGTGTCATTGGACGAGAAATTTATATCTCTCGTCCAGAAAATCACCAAGGGCATACCCGCCAAGTAGCTGCCATGCGGCGGCCGTATCGCTTAGACAGCAGCTTTCTCGCGCGTCTTACTTTTGATCGCGAGGTCAGGGTGCCTACTGGCAGCGCGCTTCATCTCCGTCACAAGGTCGTTTGATGCCCCTACAAGAGTCACCGAATTTACTCCGTGCTCGTCAAGGGAGGTGATTAGCGCATCGACAAAAGAGGGTGCAGCTGCCAAAACTGCTCTCGCGGAAATTTCAACCTCTTTTGCACTGGCAACGTCTCCGGCGAAAGCATCCTCAACTAAGTTGTAAGCAGCGTTTCGAGTCCCTACGAGTCGGGGAAGAACAATCGTGGTAGTCATCAAAGTCCCCTTACTGAATCGACTAATACTAGTTTAACACCGAAGCGCTACGGAAACTGGGAAGTTTACGCTCATTATTTTGCGAGTGCGATCACTTCACCGTGAGCGACCAATCCGCGGATCACTCCGCCCAAACTTGCAAAACGGCCATCCACGTTGTGTCTGTTGAATGTAACGAATGAATCTCCGCTAGCGAGATTCAAATTTCCACCGATATTGATGAGCGTTTCCCGAATGGTAGAAAGTCCATAACCGCGAGTTGCGTCTCGGGATGAACTTACACCGGGAGTGACAGCGAGTGTAAGAGCATGTGCGTGGCTCGAAGCGCCTCTCGTTGCAAGTTTCGCGAGGGGGCCTACGCCCGAATCTGCAAGAGCAAACTGGTATCGCCTTTTGTATGGAAAGTACTGGGCAAACAGGAAACCCATATCCGTCCCAGCGTGCGAAGGGATATTTTCGCCCAGTTCGCAAACAGCGCGGTAAAGGTTTTTCGCCGTTTCTTCATCATGATCCTTCGCAAACCAGAAGACACTCTCGGCGAGGCCAGCGACGGATTCCGAATTAGTTACTGGTACGAGTTCAACCATTCTCATTCCCTGGTCCCTCTCGCGTATCTGCGGGAAGTCATGTGAGACAAAACGCTGACTCATAAATTCAGGAAGATGAGTGCGAGTGATGTAGCGGGCTACGTCGGGATTTCTTGGGGCGCGGACTGAGACCGCCACTTCCTGCCGCGTCAACCAGTCAATGAGGGAGGCGAGAGAAACAATGCCATGAGGCAAGGCGAACGTAACTGATCCCAGGTCAATCTCGACTTCCCGTGGGAGCTCATCGAGATCGAAAGCCTCCCAGGGTGCGGCGAAATGGAGATCTCGGCCAAGAATTAACTGCACCAACTACGACCCCCAAGGTTCGTGGATCGTTTAGAAGAGAAATGACGTCTGATCAGGATTGATCGTCACGTTAAGAAAGCCCCGCCGATCCGAGACATCCGCGATATCTCTGGCAAGTTCGGGCGGGGCGGACAGCACAACGATTGATTCAGCGCGGCGTCGATTCAGCTCTCGCAAGAGCTCATCTGCGAAAGAGATAGTAGATGCGACGACAATCCCGCCATCAATAAGTACGGTCAGCCCTGCGAGGTTCTCAGAGACCGACGCGGAGTGCAGTATTCGACCTGCAGCCGATCGGGTGCCGACGAGCCTCGGGAGTGATATCCGGACATAATCACTTCTCATTCGAGTCACCTCCGCTGTTTGTCGCATCAACAGGTTCAATACCTATCTCCCTGCCGGTAGGGAGGATTCCCTGAATGAGCACGCCCGCCGCCGAATTTGACAGAGAACGACGAACTAGCCCGGCTGGACCTTCGATCCGGAATGCTGATCCCGACATGATTGCGAAGGTTCCACCCCTCTCCAGAACGTATCTCGACATACTTGCCAGGCCAAATCCTCGACCAATTTCCTGAGTTGCAGATACGCCTGAGGTCATTGCGAGGTCCAGCGCTTCAAGGTCATCAGTGGGACCCAGGCTGGCCAAGGACGTACGCATTCCCACTCCACCATCTGCAATGGCGAATCGGAGGGTGTCCGTCTCGTCTAATTCGGCTGCAAAATAACCTGAGGCTCGACCTGAATGAAACAGAATATTGTCGCCGGCCTCGCAGAGACAGATATAGAGAGCCGCAGCTAGGTCGGCATCTCTTTCAGCACCCCATTCATGGAGACGCAACGCCAGATTCTCTACATTGTTTTCCACCCCGAAACTGGTTACGTCGAGTGTGTCCGGCTTCATGGCCCACATGGGCAGCGAGTGAAGTACAGACCTCGAATCAAGAAAGCTTGCGAACCCCCTGTCCACGAGTGCCAGTGCTGAGGCGTGCGAAGACGGAGCAATAAACCTGGGCTGGCGACCTTCGCTTAACAAACGGTCAATTTCGATGGCTGCTGTCGTTAGAGATGCAGGGCGAATGAGCTCTAGGTTGCGAAAATCGATGATGTCGGAGCGATTCTGATAGAGCGGACCTGAATGCACCACGCTTCCTGCTAATCGCAGCCCCATACTCCCTCCCGGAGAGAACAATACACACCGTTGCAAGTCCGGCAGGTTCCCGAAAGCATTCCGACGAACGGCTACCCCAACCTCGCCTTGCCCAGTAGGCCTCCAGAGCTGTGAGAACTTTCTTTACTCATTCAAGCGCCGGGCAAGCCCGGCGGGGCCGAGCTGCGGTGCGTCCGGTCCTCGCTTCGCTCCGGTCCGGGCGCTCCTCGTTCGACCCTGTTCGAGTTGACTGGTTAAACAGCAAGACCCGCCGATCCACGAGCGTGGGGCGAGTCCGCTTCCTAAGGATATCGACTTCGGTCAAGTCTCATGGCTCTCGGCTGGTTTTCGATGGCAGCGTGACCGACCAATATACGAGGTGCTCGTCGAGCGATAACGCTGCGGCGATCGGCTCCAGCGCCAGGGGTGACAAGGAACCGTCCCAATGTTCGGTCTGGCCGTGGTGCTGATTCATCCTGTCGGCGAATCGTCGAGCGGAGTCGGTTGCATTGAGCACTACGATTTCCAGGAGTCGAGCTGCGTGACGATTTGCCATCAATAAGAAATCCACGACATCGGCTCGGCCACGAGCGGTGAGATCCCGAATCCTTCGGCTGTCGTGGCGAGTGAGGCCCACTTTGTAAAGACCCTCAGCATGAACGCGCAGCACGTAGACCAGGTGCGGTTCCCACCAGCGCTGGGCCAGCTCGTAGTCGGATGCTCCATACCGAAGGCAATCTCGGGTGTGGTTTTGGTCACGTCGGCGCTGAGCAACCACCCACTCAAGATCGACCGGAGGATGGTGCGCGCCACTCATGCCCAGCGTCCTCTGACAGCAACCGTGACAGCAACCTAGCGCCGTCCTAGGAGATCCAGCGAGAGCGGGGGAGCAGAGCAACCCTCGTGAGAACGGCAATATGAACGTCGGCGCATGGCCCGAACCTTTCTACGGATCAGAAGGCCAGGGGTTCGAATCCCTTAGGGCGCACAACACCATCAGCCCCCGACTCTACGGAGTCGGGGGCTTTTTCTCTGCCCGCGCGCTCTCCGCTCGGGCGCTCTATTTCAGGAAGAACAGGCTCGTCGCGTGCGAAGTGACGGGGATTGGGGCGCTTTTCCTGAATACGGGCAAGCGGCATCGATCACTGCAGCGATCGCAGTGGGAGTGGAAGTCTCATCGGGCGGCGAACTATCGTCGAGTAAATGTTCTACAACGACTGGTTCCAGATCCCGTACCTCGCGTTCATGGTGGCGCTTTTCATCGGTGCCATCGTCCTTCTGGTCCTCCTCGGACGCCTGATACTGGCGGCGACGGCGGCCCTTCAGAGCTACAGGCGGGTACAAGAAGTCAAGATCGAGTTGCTCATCGCGGATGGAACCGACGAACCGAAACTCTGATCAAGCGGTCAGCGGCGCTCTTAGTCAGGCAGAACCGGGTCGTCGCGTGCGAAGTCGTCCAAACCAGAGCAGTTTTCCTGGATACGAGCGCGTCGCCGCTGCTGCTCAGGCCTTGCCGCCTGGAGGGCCGATCATCAGCAGCGTGGTCATGATCACGACGAGTGCAACGAACAGGCCGCCCGCCAGCGGGATAGGCCGCTGGATCGCCCAGCGGAACACGCGATCGAGCGGGCGCGCGTCTCGGGGGTCGCTTGTCGCTTCCGTGCGCCATCCGCCCTCGAGGTTGCCGCGGCGGGCCAGCCAGCGCTCGGTCGGGATCGTGGCGTAGGGCACGACGGCGGATGCGACGGCGAGGGTCGCCATGCCGAGGTGCCACCGCTGGTTCACGGCCACGACGCCGGCCTGCAGCGCGTACGCGATGAAGATCAGTCCGTGGATGAACCCAGCGATCGACACGGGCCAGTCGCCGACCCCCACCGCGTACTTCAGGATCATGCCGACGATGAGCAGTGTCCAGGTGATCGTCTCGAGCAGGGCGAAGACGCGGAAGAGTCTCTCGGGCGTGAACGTACGAAGGGAGGCCATGCATCCAGTGTCTCGTATCGTCGCTGGGTGACCGTAGCGTAGAGGCATGGCACAGCTTCCCCGCGCCGTGCGGCCCTTCGCGACCGGTCAATACCGGCTGCTCTTCGGCGCGCTCACGCTGTCGCTGTTCGGCGGAGGCATGTGGCTGGTGGCCCTCGTGTGGCAGGTCATCGAGCTCGGCGGAGGCCCTCTGCAGCTCTCGATCACGGCGACTGCCACGAGCATCGGCATGGTCGGCGCCACTCTGATCGGCGGAGTCGTCGCCGACCGGGTGCCGCAGCGACTGATTCTGGTGGGCATCGAGGGCATCAAGCTCGTGAGCATGGCCAGCATCGCCGTGCTCGCGCTCACCGGTTCGCTCGAACTCTGGCATCTCGTCGTCGCGGCGGCTCTGCTGGGCATCGGCGAGGGATTCTTCTACCCGGCGTACTCCGCGATCCTGCCCTCGCTTCTTCCGGCCGACGACCTGCTCGCGGCGAACGGCATCGAGGGAGTGCTTCGCCCCGCTGCGATGCAGGCCGCCGGCCCAGCACTCGCGGCCGGACTCATCGCGGTCGGTGGCCCGCCCCTCGCCTTCGTCGTGATCGTCGTCGTTCACGTTCTGGCGCTCGTGGGCCTCAGCCTCATGCGCAGCGTGCCCGTCGTGCGCGACCGCTCGGCCGACGCCGCGCATCCGCTCGTCTCTGTCTACCGCGACATGCGCGAGGGCGTCGTGTACATGGTGCGCACCCCGTGGCTGTTCGCGACCCTGCTGTTCGCGTTCGGCTGGGTGCTGGTGCTGCTCGGCCCGATCGAGGTGCTGCTGCCGTTCGCCGTGCGTGACCAGACCGGGGGAGGAGCCGGCTCGTTCGCCCTCGTGCTCGCGGCCTTCGGCATCGGTGGCGCTATCGGCTCGATCGTCGTCGCGTCTCGCCGCCTGCCGCGCCGCTACCTCACCGTCATGGTGCTCTCCTGGGGCATCGGCTCGGTTCCCCTGGGGATCATCGGGTTCACGACAGAACTCTGGGTCATGGCCGCCGCCGTCTTCATCGTGGGGTTCACCGGCTCTGCCGGCCAGGTGATCTGGGGAACGCTGCTGCAGCGCCGTGTTCCGCGCCACCTGCTGGGGCGGGTGTCGAGCCTCGATTTCTTCGTGTCGCTCGCGCTCATGCCGGTGTCGATGGCGCTCGCGGGCCCTGTCGGCGAAGCGGTGGGCCTGATGCCCACGTTCCTCGTCGCGGGGATCGTGCCCGTCTTCTTCGCCGTCGCCGCCCTGCTCATCGCCCGCATGCCGCGCGACGAGATCGCGCACCCGTTGGATGCGACGGGTCCCGTCGACGAGGTCGCGTGACGCTAGCGGTGAGGTCGCGTGACGCCGGCGCTCGGGTCTCGTCCGGCGTGGATTGCGACGCGCGTCTAGCGGAGTCGGCCCGCCTCTCCAGTAGCGTTCAGATGTGACCGATCTTGTCGACGGCGAGCCGCTCGCCGCATCCCAAGCCATCCTCAATCCACTGAGCGATTCCGCCATCTTCCTCGTGCTGACGATCGCCCCTGGCGGAGAGCAGCTCGTGCACGACGCACTCGGCGATATCTCCGGCCTCGTTCGTTCGGTGGGCTTTCGTGTTCCCGACGGCGTGCTCACCTGCATCACCTCTATCGGCTCGGATGCCTGGTCGCGGCTCTTCGACGGCCCCCGGCCCACAGAGCTGCACGTCCTGCCTGAGTTCCACGGAGCGGTGCACTCGTCTGTCTCCACGCCGGGCGACGTCCTGTTTCACATCCGTGCCAAGGGCATGGACCTCTGCTTCGAGCTGGCGAGCCTCCTCGTCGAGCGGTTCGGGGGGATGTCCGCCGTCGTCGACGAGGTGCACGGGTTCAAGTACTTCGAGGAGCGCGACCTGCTCGGCTTCGTCGACGGTACCGAGAATCCGACAGGCGCCCTCGCCGTGAAGAACGTGATCGTGCGCGACGACGAGCCCCAGTTCGTGGGCGGAAGCTACGTGGTCGTGCAGAAGTACCTGCACAACCTCACCGCGTGGAACACGCTCACGGTCGAGCAGCAGGAGCAGGCGATCGGTCGAGGCAAAGCCAACAACGTCGAGCAGGCCGAAGAGAAGAAGGCCCCGAATGCCCACACGGTCTTGACCGTGCTGACGGATGCCGATGGCAACGAACTGAAGATCGTGCGCGACAACATGCCGTTCGGCCGGGTCGGAGAGGCCGAGTTCGGCACGTACTTCATCGGCTACGCGAAGACGCCCGCGGTCACGGAGCGCATGCTGAAGAACATGTTCGTCGGCGACCCCGAGGGAAACTACGACCGCATTCTCGACTTCTCGACAGCGGTCACAGGGTCGCTGTACTTCACACCTACGGGCGACTTCCTCGACGACCCACCGCCGCTCCCGAGCTGACGACTGCTGTCCGCTCGACTGTGCACTTCCCGTCGGTGCGAGCGAGCATCCATAGGCGCATTCTGCCCAGTCGGCAGGGTGTCGTCGTGTGTCGAAAGCACGGTTCGGTACTTTCTCACTGAGTACTGCCACTCTGTAGATCCGACGCGCCAGCGTCGTGGGAGAGAAGGGGGCCATCATGGCTGACAAGAAGACGAAGAAGTCGACCTCGAAGGCGACGAAGAAGTCGACCGAGAAGACCGCATCGAAGACCGTATCGAAGACCGCGAAGAACATCGAGAAGAAGCTCGAGAAGGCGGCGCGCGAGGCGATCGCTGCCGCGGAGACCGCGGTGAAGAAGGCGCGCAAGGCGGCGAGCGAGCGTTCGAAGGAGTTGCGCAAGCAGGCCGAGAAGGTCGGCCGTGACCTCGAGAACGTCGTGAAGGATGCCGAGGCAGAGGCCAAGAAGGCCGCGCCGAAGACAGCCGAGCCTGCCGCGAAGAAGCCGGCAGCGAAGAAGCCCGAGACCGCCGCGAAGAAGGTGGCCGCGCCGCCCATCGCGTCGGCACCTCCGGCGACGAAGCGTGGACTCGATCTACCGAAAGCATCCGCACCGAAGGCATCAACCGCCAAGGCGGCACCGAAGACCGCGGCCGTCGCGTCGACCAAGCCGCCGACCCTCGTCGAGCTGCGCGCTCAGGCGAAAGCCAAGGGAGTCGTCGGGTACTCACGCATGAGCCGCGCCATTCTGGTGGAGCGTCTCAAGGACTAGCCCTGGTGCTGCCCACTGCGCCGGTCGAGTAGGCCGGCCACGGCCGTATCGAGACCACTGCTGACAGTGATCTCGATACGCGGGCTCCTTCGTCGCGCCGCTACTCGATCAACGCGTGATTGGGCTTCTTCGTCGCGCCGCTACTCGATCGGCGCGTGGATGGCCTCGGTCGTCGCGCCGCTAGTCGATCGGCGCCCCGGTGCCACGACGCCGAGCTACGCGACCGAACGTCGCTCCCAGTACGAGGAGCGCCAACGCCGCGAACAGCGCGAGTGAAGCGTCGGCTCCTGTGGCCGCGAGGCGGGTCGGAGCGGCTGCTGCCGGCGAGCCCGGATCGCTCGGACCGGCCGACGCGTCTCCGCGCAGCGCCAATCCGACGACCACCGGATCGTGGTCACTCGAGCGGTAGGGGTCGGCCCGGTAGAGGTCGAGCGCGTTGTAGTTGTAGCGGCTGTACTCCAGGGCGATCGACTCGACCGAGTTGATGTTCCAGATGTCCGTACCCGTCACATCCGCCGCAGCCGCGCTCGATGCGAACACGTGATCGAGCGAGCCGACTTCGCCCTCGAACGCGTAGCTCTTCTTGCCCGTCGCCTCGCCGATGTCGGTGTAACCGGCCGAGAGGATCACGTCGATCGGGTCCTCTTTCTCGTAGGCGTTGAAGTCGCCGCTCAGCAGCACGCGGTCGATGCCTGTCTCGGCTTTGCGTGCAGCGGCGAAGGTCACGAGGGCATTGGCTTGCCGGACTCGTGATGCGTTCGATCCGCTCTGCCCGTCGTTCTGATTCGCGTCCGCGCCTGTTCCCGAACTCTTCGACTTGAAGTGGTTCACGATCACCATGAACTGGCTGGCGTCGTCGCCGTCGGCGAGAGCGAACACCTGCGACAGCGGATCGCGGGCGTTGACGAACGCCGGGTCGTCGAGGATCACTGAGGCGCCGACGGTCTTGATGACGGCCGGTTTGTAGATGAACGCCGTGCGAATCACGTCTTCATCGGCCGGAATCGCCGAGGGCGAGGGCACGAACGCCCATGTGTCCGCCCCGGACGCGGCATTGAGGGCTGCCGTCAGCTGGGCGAGCGACGCGTCGCGTGGCTCTCCGAAGCGGGCCGAGTTCTCGATCTCCTCGAGAGAGACGACATCGGCGTCGAGCGCATTGATGGCCGAGACGATCTTGGCCTGCTGCCGCTCGAGGTCCTCCTGCTCTGCGGCGCCGCGGGCGTCGCAGCCCTTGTTCACCGTCACTGGATCGCCCGACCGATCGGTGTAGAACGAGCATCCGGTGAGCTCGTCGCCCGTGGTCGAGAAGTAATTCAGTACGTTGAACGAGGCGACGGTCGCGTCGCCCCCGACCGCAGCGGGAGTGGGCTTGCGCGTGTTCTCGAAGGTCGCGGGCTGCACGTCGGCCGCGTTCGACGGAGTCAGCTCCTGGGTCGGTTGCAGGCTCCACGCGTCGAAGCGGTAGTCGAGCACGACCGGGCGAGTGAATGTCACTGCTGCACCGATACGCACCGGATTCTCGATGGTCAGATACGGCAGCGGCTTCGCCGTGTTCGCCGCACTGCTGAAGTTCGTGCTCGCTCCGTCGTCGAGGGTCACCTTGGCCGCGGTATTCGCCGCCTGGAGCGCTCGATACTCGTCGCTGCCCGGCTCGGTCACCGACGTCGGTGTCGTCAGCGGCTCGGATCCCGCTACGAGCACCACCGACCCGAAGAAGTTCGTGTCGTAGTTGTCGGTCACCGTGTAGTCACCCGCGGGGGCGATCAGCATGCTCTCGAGGGATTCGCGCTGGGCGGCGTCGGTGGGGACAGCGACGGTGGCGGGCGCGGGCGGCGTCACGGTGTCGGTCAGCACGGTCAGGCCACCGGATGCGACCGTCACCTCGGTCAGGCCGTCATGTTCGGATGCGGTGCCGGTGACCTCGACGTATGTGCCGATGGGGGCCTGCGGCACTGTCGCCGACGAGTAGACGAACAGGCCGTCGGATGCCGTGTGCGTGGCCAGGTCGAGCGCGCCCCCGGTTCCCGGAGTTTGGATGACGTAGCCGTTGAAGCCCCCGGAGGGGTAACTGGCGGTGACGACTCCGCGGGTGATGACGGTCTGCCCGGCGAGAGGACTCGTATTCGTCGTGCCCTGGATGTCGGCGATCGTGGCGCTGACCGGCGGACCTGAAGGTACCTCCGGTTCTTGACCGCTGTTCTCGGGGGTTGGGGCAACGTCGGCGAAGTCTGCCGAGTTCACGTCGCTGTCGATGGCACTGACGCGGGTCAACGAGGTGGTCACAGACGGCGTCGGAGCCGCGGCGCCCTCGAAGGTGTTCGACGAGCCGTAGCCCAGAAGGTCGACGACGGCCGGGTTGTTCACGAGGGACCCGGTGGCCGGCGCGGTGAGCGCGGTCGTCTGATTCGCGAGGAACAGGGTTCCTCCTCCGCCGGCGAACGAGAACCCGGCCGTGGCGTCGGGGGTCGGCAGGGCTGCTCCGTTCGCGGCATTGCTCGTGCCTTGAATGAGGTAGTGCCCACCGGCGGCGATGGATCCGGTCAGTGGGAGGACGCCGGTGGGGTCGTTCGGATTGCCCGCGGCGCGGTACTGCAGCGACATCGTGCTCAGATCGACAGCGCTGTCGGTCGGGTTGTAGAGCTCGACGAACTTATTGACGTAGCTCGCGCCGACTGATCCGCCGTTCACGTACGCCTCGTTGATGATGACACCGGTGCTGGCCGCAGAGGCCGGCGCAGTGATCATCGGGGCGGTAGCGAGCGCGAATCCGGCAGCGAGTGCCAGGCCGGCTCTGAGACGGCGATGGTGCGTTCGGGTCATGGAGATCCCTTGTTCGGATGACGAGTGGTATCCACCCATCCAAGGGACAACGTGCGACATCAAGGAGACGCGCGTGTAAACAACAGGTTTAAAGTCCCCCTGTTAAGGGGGTGTTGGGCGTGTCTGGGGGGAATGCGCTACGCCCTCGAACCGCAGCGTTTAGACGTGCCCTCGGGGCGGATTCGTCGCGCCGTTCGGCTCTTCGGAGAAGATGAGCCCCTGGCCACTGTTTGCCGATGACGTGAGAATCTCGAGCCACTCGCGGTTCAGCGTGGGCATCTTGCCGCCGAAGAACTTGAAGTAGAGCGGAATCGACTTGTCGAGCCAGATGCTCGAGCGTCCGTCACCGATGGCCGGATCGTCTTTCCACGAGAAGAAGAAGCTTTCTCCACGACGCAGCTTCGAGCCGATCACGATCTGCAGGTGCGTCAGCGCCCGGTCGTCGAACTCGATCTCGATGTCGGAGTCACCGTATAGCAACTTTCCCATGATGTCCCCTCGTGCCTTACTGCGCCGCTGCGCGCGATGATCCTCCCACATTAGGCGAGACAGAGCCCGAATTATGACTCGACGCGAAGAGTTCCAGCGCGTCGTCAAGGCTGCGGGCGGTATGGGATGCGACGCCACGATTCACAAGAGTCACCTCGAAGACGGATCCGCGGGCTTCGATGAACCCGAGCAGTGACGCGGCGTCGTGAGCTGAGACACGAGGATCGGAGACTCGCCATTCTGTCGGCGAGAGTTTGACCAGCGATACGGTCTGTTGAGTCGGCGAGGCGGTGCTATGTGCAATCACGCTATTCCTGCTCTTTCTTCGCTCCTTTCGCGAAGTCTGCGAATCGAAGCTCTCACCAGTCTCGGTGAGAGCTCCGATTCGTGGCAGGGCTAGATATCGCCCGAAGAGCGTGAATCACTTCCGGAGCCCGCTCCCAGCTTCGGTCGCCGCAGGATGAACAGAGTCACGCCGACGGCCACCGCGACAGCGGCGAGAGCTCCGCCGCTCCATGTCAGCACCGAGACGAACTCGTCGTCCGACGTCGCTGCGACCGACGAGGAGTCGGAGCCGGCCGATGCACTGTCGCCAGCGCTGTCGGCCGCCGTCGGGCAAACGGGTGCGGTCGCGGAGCCGGTCGAGGCCGGCTGCCCCGCATCCGGCTGCCAGGTGAACGAGAACTTATTCGAGACCGGATGCCCGTCGGTCGAGACGACACGCCAGAGCACCGTGTAGTCACCGGCAGGACCAAGAGCGGCCGCCGTCGAGATCGAGGGTCCCGCAACGGTCACGCATCCGTCGCCGTAGAACAGGCCGTCCGGGCCTTGAACCTCGAGGGCTCCGGCCGATCCGGTGTTCTCGCCGCCGAAGTCGAGCAGCACATCGTTCGTCGTGATGACGAAGTCACTCGGCAGGACGGTGAGCACGGATCCCGCTTCCGGGGTCGACGACACGAGGTAGTTGTGCGCCGACGCCGCCGGAAGCTGACCGATCGCGCCGACGGTCAGCGCGCCCGTTCCGAGCAGCGCAAGCGCGCCGATCGCCACGGTCACGCCACGCGACAGTCTCGACGAAACGATGCGCATGAGCCTAAGCCGCCCGCGAGCGACGAGTGGCGACGACGGCGATGACGACGCCGACGGCACCCACGACGAGTCCGCCGATGCCCAGAACGCGTGCCAGCACGTCGTCCGACGAACCGGAGGCCGCGTTCGAAGCCGAGCCCGACGCATCCGACGAAGCTGAGGCCGCGTTCATGGGGTCACCATCGGCCTCGGTGGCCACGGCCTCGGTCACGGCGATGCTGGGCGCAGGATGCTCGACCGAGTCCTCGTCGGCCCCGTCGGCCGGAATCTCGTTCCAGTTCGTCGACCCGGTCTCGCAGGTCTGCAGAACGGGGAAGTCGAGGGTGGTGCCGGCGGCGTCGGCAGGCAGCTGCAGCGAGAGCGCGAAGGTGTCACGGTAGCCATCGGCCAGCGGAGTCTTCGCGGTGTAGACGACCTGCCCGACGCGCTCCGTCGCCGTCGCGCCATGAGAATTCGTCGTGGGCGTGGCAAGCGGGGCCATGACCTTCGACACGTCCCAGTTGGGGTTGATCGTGGGCGTCACCGACGGGATCGACTCGGGCACGTCGATCGTGATCGACGTCGTGGCCGACCCGTCGCATCCGTGCGGAACGGCGAAGGTGAGCACCGTGTACGAACCGGCGGCGGTCGCTGCGGGGGTGACGCTCACGTGAGCGCTTGCCGAGAGGGGCACAGCGACGGCCAGCAGAACGCCGAGGCCGAGGCCGGTCGAGGCGAGGGTGAGCGAGGTGGATTTCTTCATGACGGGTCCTTGAGAAGAGTGCGGAGGGCGCCTCGATGGCGCGGATACTCCGGCGAAGTGGATGCGCGGGGTGCGCGAAAATGTCTCGATGCGCGGGCGGGTGCCGGGCCGAGAAGAAAGAGGAGAGGTCAGGCGAAGAGCGGTGGGCCGCGGTGCCAGAGGGATGCGCGCAGCACGGCAAGCATGGCCGGGGCGTCGATGCGGTGCACCCGACCGAGGCGGATCGCGCGCGGAGCGAAGGTGGGCGCCGGAAGAAGGAGGGCTGTGAGGCGGGTCGCACGCAGGACCGCGGCGGCACACAGGCCACGAACAGCGCGCTCACCCCAGATGATCGCGGCGAAGGTGGCGACTGCCGCGAACACGTGGCCTGCCACCATGGCGACATCGACGGTGATCGCGAGAGCGCTGGATGCCGCGGGGCCGCTCGGTGCGAACATGGCGGCCATATCGTGGCCGCTGTGCGCGCCCCGGGCGGTGTCGAGCGTCTGTGCCGCGGGCGTGGCGATGAGGCTGAAGAGCGTGTGGAAGAAGACCTGGCTCACGGCGACCGATGCGCCGATGCGCCAGTACGAGAGGCCGCGCCCGGCGAGTGCCACGCAGATCATGGTCGAGAAGGCGAGGGCCAGCGAGAGCGCCGCGATGCTGGGCGCGCTGCCCCCGGCGGCGGCGTGCGAGAAGGCGGCCACAAACGTCGAGAACCCTGCAGCGAGCGTGCCGCGAGCGACGCGTGTCCAGCGTGTGCTCATCGTGCTCCTCGTCTTGCGATCGCCCTCAAGTCTATTCGGACCTCTCTCTCGCCAAATCCGCTCCCCGCTAGTCTGGTCAGCAGGATTGTGTCGAGTGTTAGGAACCTCCGTGAGTCTTCCCCCGTATCCGACCGGCCCCGAGCGGGGCGGCGAAGCAGGTCGACCACAGGTTCCCCCGATGCCGGCGCAGCAGTTTCCCCAGCAGCAGCAGCCGTCGTATCCGCCGCAGCAGGCCCAACAGTTTCCCTCGCCATCACCGCAGCCATACGCATCCGGATCACCCAAGCCCCCACGCACGCGACCCCCACGCACGCGCGGAATGAGCTGGTGGCAGTACCTGATGGTCGGAGTGGCCGCGGTGCTCTCGATCGCGCTCCCCGTCTCGGGAGGCGTCTACTACATGGCCAATGCTCGACTGATCGCCGACCGCCAGTCCGTCGCCGACTACAGCCCGAGCGACGACATCTCGTCGCTGGTCAAGCGTGCCGATCTGAACGACGTCGGCACCTTCATCTTCTACACGAGTCATCCCGAGCTGAACACGGCAAACGAGTTCAACACGGCCTGCGGAATCCGGCCTGAGCAGTTCCTCCTCGGGTGCTACACGGGCGAGACCATCCACCTCTACGATGTCACCGAAGAGCGCCTCGACGGGCTGCGCGAGGTCACGGCGGCGCACGAGATGCTGCACGCGGCCTTCGATCGCCTCGACAAGAAGTCGCAGGATCGTCTGGGCGACTTGCTCGAGAAGGCCTACGAGGAGCACGGCGACGATCCGGAGCTCGCAGACAGGATGGACGCGTACGCGGTCTCGCAGCCCGGCACCCGCATCACCGAGCTGCACTCGATCGTCGGCACCGAGTTCGCCGATCTCGATCCCGAGCTCGAGACGTACTACAAGCGCTACTTCGACGACCGCAGCGTCGTCGTCGACCTGCACGCCTCGTACATGAAGGTGTTCAGCGATCTCGAGCAGCAGACGACCGACCTGTCGAACCAGATCCTTGCGCTCGCAGACGAGATCGAATCAGACACCGCGACGTTCAACGCCGACCAGACCCAGCTCAACGCCGACATCGACGCCTTCATCGCCAAGAACCAGGCCTATGGGTACTCGAGCGATCCCGCCGGCTTCGACGCCGACAAGGCCGCTCTCATCGCTCGCGACACCGAGCTCGAGACACGCAGGACGGCTATCAACGACAAGACGACGCGGCTCGGAGACTTGCAGCAACAGCTTCGCGACCTCGACGCCGACGCACAGGCGCTGAACCGCAGCATCGACTCGACGATCGTGCCGGGCGAAGGGATCTAGTCGCCCGAGCCGCCCGGCTCGCCCAACGCACGGTCTTTCGAGATCGACGCGTACGCATCCAGCGCCGCCTTGCGCGACTCTTTCAGATCGACGAGCGGCGGCGGATAGGTCTCGGCATCGATGTCGGGAACGAAGCGGCGGATGTACTCGCGGTGCGGGTCGAATTTGGAGGCCTGCAATTCGGGATTGAACACGCGGAAGTACGGTGCCGCGTCGACCCCTGAGCCCGCCACCCACTGCCAGTTCACCGCGTTGGCCGCGGGGTCTGCGTCGACCAGGGTGTCCCAGAACCACCTCTCGCCCTCGCGCCAGTCGATGCGCAGGTTCTTCACGAGGAACGAGGCCACCACCATGCGCACCCGGTTGTGCATGATGCCGGTCTGCCACAGCTCGCGCATGCCCGCGTCGACGAGCGGGATGCCCGTGCGACCCATCTGCCACGCCTCCATCACGACGTCGGTCGGCTCGGCCCACGGGAAGTCGTCGAAGGCGGGCCTCATGTTCGAATGCGTGATCTGCGGCCAGTGGAACAGCAGGTGGTACGAGAACTCGCGCCACACGAGTTGGCGCAGAAACGCGCTCGCCCCGTCGGCGGCTCGGGCGCCCTCCGAGGTGCGCCTGTCGAGCGAGGCGACGAACGAGCGGGTCTCGTGCCACACCTGGAACGGGCTGATCTCGCCCCAGCGCAGATACGGCGAGAGACCGGATGTCGCATCCTGCGCCGGCAGATCCTGCTCGGCCACATACGACGAGAGTTCGTCGGCCAGGAACGCGCGCAGCCTCTCGAGTGCGGTCTTCTCGCCGGGGGTCCACGCCTCGCGCAGCCCGCCGGCCCAGTCGGGGGTTGTGGGCAGCAGGTTCCAGTCGGCGAGATCGTCGCCGGCAACACCGGTGAAAGCCGTCACGTCGTCGTCGACGGGCAGCGGATGCCGCGGCTCGGGTTGCGCTAGGCACGACCGGTAGAACGGCGTGAAGACGCGATAGGGAGCGCCCTGCCCGGTGAGAACGGTCCAGGGCTCGAACATCAGCGACGCCTGCGAGCTTCGCGCCTCGACGCCCGCAGCCCGCAGCGCTGCCTTGATGCCGGCATCCACGGTTCGTTCGGCCTCGCCGTAGCGACGGTTCCAGAAGACGGCGCCCGCGCCGGCGTCGGCCACGACGGAATCGATGACGTCGGCGGCCGCTCCGCGACGAAGCGTGAGCTCGAGGCCGATGTCGCGCAGCGACGAGCCGAGCGATTCGAGGCTGTGGTGCAGCCACCAGCGGGCCGCGCCGCCCAGCGGCCTGAGGCCGGAGCTGGCGTCATCCAGGATGTAGAGGCACACGACCGGCTCGCCACGCTGGGCGGCCTCGTGCAGGGCGGGGTTGTCTGCGACCCGCAGATCGTCGCGAAACCAGACGATGCTGGGGGCGCTCATCTGGCGGTGACGCTGTCGTAGAGCTTGCCGGTGAGGCGCGCGAGGTCTGTGAGCTCGTCGGGGGAGAGGGCGGTGTTCATGCGGGTCGTGATGGAGCGGCCGTGAATGCGGGCGGCGTCGCGGAAGAGAGCGAATCCGGCGTCGGTGAGCGCGACCAGGGTTCCCCGGCCGTCGTTCGGATCGGTGAGCTTCGTGACGAGACCGCGCGCGGCCAGGCGATCGACGAGGCGCGAGATGCTCGGCTGGGTGAGCAGCACGTTCTCGTTGAGTTCGCGGATGCGCAGGGTTCGGTTCTCGCTGCGGGTCAGGGTGAAGAGAACGTCGTATTCGTTCAGCGATATGACGTCGGAGGGGAACTCCGAGGCGATCTGTCGCATCACCGCGACTTGAGCGCGGAAAAGCGACTCCCAGGCTTCGACGGGGGAGGCTGGCTTAGTCATGGAGTTCCTCTCGTGGCTCCACATTAGGGCGGCCACGGAGGAATCTCCGAAATAGCAGGGGCGGGTTGACATCCGGTTAGGTCTGGAGCGTTCGCAGACAGACAGAAAGCCCGTCGTAGAGGCTAACGACGGGCTTTCTTCCCTTGCACCAAGAGTGTCCTGCAATCACATTCCGCGTTACTTGCCACAGCAAACAACTAACGCTCTAGAACCATATAACGGTTGAGTAACGGAGCGCTAGTTACCAAAACGTTATTTTGCTGGGAGTTGTCTGTGAGCCCCTGTTTGGGGGTCAGCCCTAGCGGTCGACGCGCACTCGACCGGCCAGCTGGGCATTACTTGCGATTGTCGTTATTGGTCGGGGGGAGATGAATTTACATTCCGGTAACAAGACGGATATGTATTTGTTTCGAGAACTTGATTATCTGAGGTCGTCCTCGGCGAGGGCGCCTGTCGACTCGAATTGGGTCTGGCAGGGAGGCACTCTCGATCATTTGTATCGAATCGTGGGTCTAACGCGCCGCGGCGTAGGCCATCCACGGCCGCGCGGCCGCGTTCTACGTGACCGCCTCGCTTACCTCGCAAGGAGACTCAATGTCCAGCGCACTGGTCGTCATAGATATGCAGAACGGCTTTGTCCACCCCGATGGCTCGCTGCCGAGCCTCGGCATGGGAATGTCCAACATCGGCTCGGTGATTGCCGAAAACGCCGCCGTGATCAGGGCAGCTCGCGCAGCCGGTCTGCCGGTCATCTACACCCGGAGCGTTTTCCGACCCGGAATGGTCGATCTTCCGATGCGCATGGAGGGCTTCCTCCCGCCGAACTTCGAGTTGCTCGAGCGTGGCAGTTGGGACGCGGACATCCACTCGGACTTGACCCCCGAAGAAGGTGATGCGGTGATCGACAAGAATCGCTACGACGCCTTCTTGAATACGCCTCTGGAGCAGGTACTGCGCACGCTCGATGTCTCGAGCGTGCTCGTTACGGGAACTGTCACCTCGATCTGCGTGGAGTCGACGGTTCGGTCCGGCTACATGCGTGACTTCGACATGATCGTCGCATCCGACTGTGTTGCAGGTGCGCCGGGCCAGCATGAGGCTTCGCTGAACATCATGGGCGCTGCGTTCGCGACTGTATTGCCATGGCAGGAAGCAATCAGCCGGCTTACCGACACCTCCGGGGCTGCGCCAGCATCCGTCCCCGCGTAAGTGTAGAGGAACCGACGCGGCGATCGTTTCGCAGCAGAGCCTGCGAAGGTTCTGCTGCTTCCGGGGGTGGCGGATCTCTACTTCCGGTTCGACGCGTTAGTTCGGCCATCTGCGGTATGGAGACCTCAGAGTAGGGACCTGGCCGGTGCGGAAAAGATGCTTGCAAGCAACACTTGTTGGAAAGCAAGAAGACGGCCAACGTCGCCACTTGGCGTTGGGCCCGTCTTCTTGCTTTCTGATCAGCTCAGTTGTTAATGCGCGAGCACGGGGGCCGCGGACCCAGCGTCGGAGCCCTGGGGGAGCAGTTCGGACTTCGTGCCGCGGATGAAAACTGCTGCGATGATCGACGCCAGCACGAGTCCGATGGCCGCTGCGATGAAGGCCACGGAGTAGCCGCTCGTGAATGCGTCGAGCTGCGTCCCGCCGCCGTCGTAGCCGGCGACGGTCGACGCGTAGAGCGCCGTGAATACTGACAGGCCGATGGACCCGCCGATCTGCAGAGCCGAGTTCAGGGTTGCCGAAGCGGCGCCCGCATCCTGTGGCGCGACGCCCGTGAGTGCGAGGTTCTGCAGCGGGACGAAAATCATTGCCATGCCGATTCCCACGACGATCAGCGCGGGCATCACCTGCACGAAGTACGATCCGTCGGCGGTGATCAGGCTGAGATAGGCGAGGCCTGCAGCGGAGATGAGCGGGCCGACGATCAGAAGCGGACGTGGTCCGACAGTTGACAGCAGCTTGGTGGC
>NZ_FXWI01000006.1 GCF_900177765.1 Agreia sp. VKM Ac-1783 | reverse complement strand
GCCACCAAGCTGCTGTCAACTGTCGGACCACGTCCGCTTCTGATCGTCGGCCCGCTCATCTCCGCTGCAGGCCTCGCCTATCTCAGCCTGATCACGCCCGACGGATCGTACTTCGTGCAGGTCATGCCCGCGCTGATCGTCGTGGGAATCGGCATGGCAATGATCTTCGTCCCGCTGCAGAACCTCGCACTCACGGGCGTCGCACCACACGACGCGGGCGCCGCTTCGGCAACCCTGAACTCCGCTCTGCAGATCGGCGGGTCCATCGGCCTGTCCATATTCACCGCCCTCTACGCCTCCACGGTCGCTGGCTACGACGGTGGCGGGTCGCAGCTTGACGCCTTCACGAGCGGCTATTCCATCGCGTTCATCGCCGCGGCCATTGGGCTGGTATTGGCGTCGGTCATCGCCGCCCTCCTCATTCGTGGCACGAAATCGGAGCTCCTCCCCCAAGACACGGACGCCGCGACCGCGACCCAGGTTCCCGTGCACTAACCCGCGCGGCGGGGGCCCGTTCATCCATCCTCGCGAACCTCGAATGAAACCGACCCGTCCGATCGAAGCTCTTGCGGCGACGACGTCCGAGCCACTGCCGTCGTGCGGCACCGAGTTGCAGAAAATGGCCGCCTCCCCTGGGAGGGAGGCGGCCATTTCGCGCAACTCGATCAGCCTCAGGCCACGTGATCTACTTCGTGTCGGCGTCGGCCTCGGCAAAGTCATCGACGCCCGCGTCCGTGGCTTCACGACAGCGCGCACGCAGCGACGGGGCGACGAGCGCCGCGAGGATCGCGAGCACTCCGACTCCGGCCGAGGCCCAGAACCCGATCGTGAATGCCTCGTCGGTCGGGGCACCTTGGGCGGTGACGTTCGACGAGAGCAGGGCGGCGATGACCGCGGTTCCGATGCTGCTTCCGATGGTCCGGATGACCGTGTTCGCACTGATCGCCTCGCTCGTCTGGGCGGCGGGAACGCTCTCGACGATCGCGTTCGACGTGGCCGCGAGCGCCATACCGATACCGACTCCGGTCAGGATGCCCGAGACCAAGATCTGCCACTCCTCGGCGTGACCGAGCGCGGGAATGATGAACGCGACCGCCACGGAGACACCGCCGATGATCATGGGGATCTTCGGCCCGATCTTGCGGATCAGGATGCCGGCGGCCACGCCGGACAGCACCATGGCCACCACGGTCGGCAGCAGATAGAGCCCCGACTCGCTGACCGACTTGCCGAAGCCGTAACCGAGCACGCTGGGCAGCTGAAGCAGCGTGGGCACCAGGATGAAAGTGCCGAACATCGCGAAACCGAAAGCGAGCGCCACGATGTGCGCGGTCCACACGCCTCGGTGCGTGAAGAGGCGCACATCGATCAGCGGCTCCTTCACGCGCAGTTCGACGAACACGAAGACGACGATCGCGACGGCCCCGAGAATCAGCAGGCCGATGGTCTTGCCGTCATCCCACCCCCACTTCTGCCCCTCGCCGATGGCGAGCAGCAGGGCCACGAGACCGACAGACAGGATGCCGGTGCCCACCAGGTCGAGACGGCCGGGCGAGCGCTTGGTCGACTCGGGGATTCCGAAGATCGCGCCGAGCAGGGCGATGACGACGAGGATGGCCGGCAGCCAGAACAGCCAGTGCCATGAGAGCGCCTCGACGATCGGGCCGGCCGCCACGATGCCGACTCCTGCGCCGATGCCGAAGATCGCCGAGAGCAGACCGATGGTCACGCTGACGCGCTCCCTCGGCAACTCGTCGCGCACGATGCCGATCGACAGCGGCATGACCGCGCCGGCCGCGCCCTGAAGCACGCGGGCCACGATCAGCACCCCGAGGTTCGGCGCGAGCGCCGCGAGCACCGTGCCGACGAGCAGCAGTGCGAGAACGACGATGATCACCTTGCGCTTGCCGACCATGTCGCCGAGACGGCCGAGGATGGGCGTGAGTACCGAGGCGGAGAGCAGGTAGGCCGTGAGAACCCAGCTGGCATCCGAGGTGGCGACGCCGAGGTCCGAGCCGATCGTTCCCAGTGCGGGGGCGACCAGCGACTGCAGAACGGCGAACGAGAGCCCTCCGAGCGAGAGGAAGAGAACGATGGCCACCGAGCGTGAGCCCGGGGTCTTCGCGGCTCCCGCCGACTGGGCACTGATGGAGCCCGTGCTCGGGCTGTGGTCGGTGACAGACATGGATCTCCTCGATGTAAACGCTTGATGACTTATCGAGTATCCACCTCATGGATGATCTTTGTCAACAATCGTTTACTTGCGTCGTGACGCGACTACAGTGGGTGCGGGAGTTGATACATGAGCAGCAAGACGACGATGTCGCCACAACCTTCCGACATTCCGGCAGATGCCGATGAGGAGCTGATCCGCTCGGGTCGCGACGCCGCCCTGACTCGACGCGCGCTCGTCCGTGCGGCGCGACGACGCTTCGCGACCGACGGCTACCGTGCGACGACCGTTCGGACGATCGCGTCGGACGTCGGAGTGAACGTCGCCCTGATCAACCGCTACTTCGTGTCAAAAGAAGGGCTGTTCGAGGCGTGCATGTCGAGCACCTCAGACGAGCTCGACACCCAGGCCGCCAGGCCGTCGAAGAGCATCGACGAGGTGATCGAGCGCCTCGTCGAACACGTCGTCAACGCACCAGATCGTGACGATCCGCTTCAACTCCTGCTTCTCCTGCGTTCGTCGGGCGACGAGAATGCCGACCTCATCCGCCGCAGGACCCTGGAGCACTTCACCCGTCGACTCGCTGCCGCGGCGGGCTGGAGTTCTGACGACCCGGACTCCGCCGCCATCCTGCTGCGCGCCCAACTCGCGATCGCGACCTCGCTGGGCGTGGTGATGCTGCGAACATCGGCGGCCGTGGAGCCCGTGGCCTCCGCGAGCGCCGATGAGTTGGCCGAACCGCTCACCCGGGTGCTGCGAGCACTGCTGGCACCCACCGAGCGCTGAGACTCCCCCCTCTCCATATACGAGCCTCCTCGTTTCGGCGCAAGTCCTCGAAAGGAGAAAATCGCAGCGTGGTCTCCTAGATAGACGGTCGACCTCAGGACCCGCTCCGAGTGTCGCGCACGTCTGACAAGAGGAGGTACCGACGTGTCGAAGAGAACCGCCGCGGCGCTCATCGCCGCAGGAACAGCAGCCGCATCGGTCGCTGTCGTCGCTCGACGCCGATCGACGGATGCCGCCGGCTCACCAGACTCGAACGAGTCGAGATGGCGCGTGGTCACCATCGCCCGCCCCGAGGCCGAGGTCATCGTCGATGGCGCGCTCCCTGCGCCTCTCATCGAACTCGCCGATCTCATCGATGTGCGCACGAGCGCCGCGCCCGGCGACCGTGGAACCGAGCTGGCCGCGCGCATCCGACCGAACAGCGCCGCAGGCGATCACGGCGACAGGGTCGGCCAACTGCGCGCGGCGCTGCGCCGATCGAAGCAGTTGCTCGAGACCGGCGAAGTCGCCACCAACGAACCGCAGCCCGAGGGCCACCGGCCGGCGACGCCCGCCGGGCTTCTGGTCGACGCCCTCGCCCGTCGCTCGCCGGAGAAAGGAATATTGTGAAGGCGCTCTGCTGGACAGGAATCAACAAGCTCACCATCGAGAACGTCGACGAGCCCACCATCCTCAACCCGAGCGACGCCATCGTGAAGGTCACGATGACGGCGTCGTGCGGTTCTGATCTGCACCTCCTCGGCGGCTACGTCCCCGGCATGCGGGCGGGCGACATCCTGGGCCACGAGTTCATGGGCGAGATCGTCGCCGTGGGTTCGGGCGTCAGCGAACGCAAGGTCGGCGACCGGGTCGTGGTGTGCTCGTTCATGAGCTGCGGGCAGTGCTGGTACTGCACGAACGGTCTCACCTCGCTCTGCGACAACACCAATCCGCACCCCGGTCTCGGCGAGGGCCTCTTCGGCGCCCCCACCGGCGGATGCTTCGGCTACAGCCAGATCACCGGCGGGTTCGCGGGCAGCCACGCCGAGTACGTGCGGGTGCCGCACATCGACACGGGGGCTTTCCTCGTTCCCGACGGCGTCACCGATGAGCAGGCCGTCTTCGCCTCGGATGCCGTACCGACGGGGTGGATGGGCGCCGATCTCGGCGGGGTCAAGCCGGGCGACGTGGTCGCCGTGTGGGGTGCCGGCGGCGTGGGCCAGATGGCCGCTCGCGCTGCCATGCTGCTGGGCGCCGAGAAGGTGATCGTCATCGACCGACTGCCTGAACGCCTCGAGCAGGTGCGCAGCGTCATCGGCGCCGAGACGTTGGACTACTCCTCGGGCGAGGTGATGGCCGAGTTGCGCGAGCGCACGGGAGGCCGAGGCCCCGACGTCGCCATCGAAGCGGTCGGCATGGAGGCGCACAGCGAGCGGCCGGACTACGTCTACGACAAGGTCAAGACCATGCTGAAGCTCGAGACCGACAGGCCCACTGCCGTGCGCGAAGCCATCCTGTCTGCTCGCAAGGGCGGCAGCGTCTTCGTGCTCGGCGTCTTCGGCGGAGTCGTCGACAAGTTCCCGCTCGGCGCCGTGATGAACAAGGGACTCACCCTGCGCTCGGCCCAGCAGCACGGGCACCGCTACATCCCCATGCTGCTCGACCGCATCGCCGCCGGCGAGATCTCGACGGGCCACTTGGCCACGCACGTGATGCCGCTCGATCAGGGACCGCAGGGCTACGAGATGTTCAAGACCAAGGCCGATGGATGCGTGCGGGCGGTCTTCCGCCCGTAGTGGGCGGGCGGCGTCGACGCTTCAACAGGATGGATTGTCGACACGCCCTTGTCGGAGGGCAGAAACGCCGACTCGGAATGAATCCGTCCTGTTGAAGGATCGGCGGCGCAGTTCCTACACTGAGCCGATGAGCACTGCACTCGACGAAGGCCCCTTCTTTCACGGAACCAAGGCCGACTTCCGCGTCGGAGACCTTCTGACGGCCGGCTTCAACTCGAACTACCGCCCCGAGATCGTGATGAACCACATCTACTTCACGGCACTGAAGAACGGGGCCGGCCTCGCCGCCGAGCTCGCCGCGGGAGACGGCGCTCCGCGCGTCTACGAGGTCGAGCCGACGGGGGAGTTCGAGAATGATCCGAACGTCACCGACAAGAAGTTTCCCGGCAACCCCACCCGTTCGTATCGCAGCACAGCGCCCCTGCGGATCGTCTCCGAGGTGCTCGACTGGCCTCGGCTGACACCCGAGGAGCTGCAGACCTGGCACGACCGCCTGGCCGTCCTCCGCGCCGACGAGCGAGGCGAGATCATCAACTGACGCACATTCGCTCGGACCACCCGGAGTCAGAATGGCGGCGTGCGGGCCAGCCCAGGGTCACGGCCACCGCGCCGACTCACCCGACCGGAGAAAACGAAGCTCAGACCCGCGGCGATTGATGCCGATGCAAACGTCGGCCACAGCATCCAGAACCCGCTCAGCGCAGTCACTCCCAGGAGAGTGAGACCCAGCGCCGCCACCGCGATAAAGACACCTCCCGACCACAACCGAGTCTTGTCGGATATCGAGGCCGGCAACCGCCTCGTGAACAGGCCGGCGACGACGGCGATCACGAAGCACAGCACGAACGCGCCGATGCTGCCCATGGCAGCCAGCATGATGACGAACCCCCAGAAGCTCAGGTCCCCCGAAGTCAGAACGGCCGCGTGCACATTCGCCGCGACGAAGAAGCCCAGCGCGGCGCCACCCCCGGTCATTGAGGCGGCGACAATCACATTCGTCCACGAGCGGTTCATGCTGATACTCCCGATGCGGTAGGCCGAGCAGTGACGGCGGAGGCGGTTCACACGATAGCGGCACGGGTCAGTTCGCCGGATACTCCCCCGCCTCGAGGTCGGCGAGCAGGCTCGGGTGCGTGGGCTGCCACCCGTACGTCTCCCGGGTCCACGCGCTAGTCGCCGGCTGATCCATCGCGAAGATCTCCCCCAACGGACCGAACGACTCCGCGGGAACCTGCTGCACAGGCAAGCCGAGCTGAGCGCCGATGACCGTTGCGATCTCGAGCATGGAGTCTCCCTCGTCACCGACCGCGTTGACCGACGCTCCCGCCTCGCCCTTCTCCATCATGATCCGAAAGAGCGATGCCGCATCACGACGGTGCACCGCAGGCCACCGCTGTGTGCCGTCGCCGACATAAGCCGACACCCCCGACTGTCGTGCGGCAGCAATCAGGAGCCCCGCGAACCCGTAGGCCACATATCGCTCGTGCACCGAGCGCGGCAGGCGCACAGCCGAGGTGCGCACATCCTGAGACGCGAGATCCAGGATGCGGCGCGCATTGATTCCTCGGCCGCCGACCGGGCCGGTGGTCGACAGCGGGTCACTCTCGGTCGCCATCCGGCCGTTGGAGAAGGTCGTGCCCGACACGATCGAGAACGGCTTGCCGGTGCCCACGAGTGCGGCGCCGATGGTATCCATCGCGAGTCCTTCCTCTGCGATGCTGCGCTCGAGGTCGGAGAAGTCGTTGCTGAAGGCGAGGTGAATCGATCCGTCGGTCTCGGATGCGGATGCCGTCAACACGTCGAGATCGCCGAGTCCGCCGACGACGGCAGTGCCGCCCGCCGCCTCGACTTTGGCAGCGGATGCCTCGGAGCGGGCCAGGCCCAGAACGTCGTGTCCGTGTGACACCAGTTCCTCGACGACGGCCGATCCGATGGTGCCTGATGCTCCGGTGATGAAAATGCGCATGACCTGCTCCTAATCTGATGGGACTCTTGTCTCATCACCGTAGCACCGTGATGGGACAATTGTCGCGTCGCTAGAATGATTCCATGCCTCGTTGGGAACCGGACGCTCGTGAACGCTTCGTCGCCGCAGCCCTCGAGCTCTTCACCGACCAGGGCTACGACGAGACGACGGTCGCGCAGATCGCGGAGCGCGCGGGCCTCACGAAGAGCACGTTCTTCAGGCATTTCAGCGACAAGCGCGAGGTGCTCGCGGCCGGCCAGGAGACCCTCTCACGCCTGCTCGCCGACGGCGTCACCGCAGCTCCAGCCGGCGCGTCCCCGTTGGAGGCCGTCGCCGCCGGCCTCGACAACGCGTCCTCCGCCATGACTCCTTTCAACCGCGAGCTCGGCCCCCGCCTCGAGGCCGTCATCGCGACCAGCGGCGAGCTGCAGGAGCGCGCGGTGCTCAAGCGCGTCGGCATGGCATCCGCGATCGCCGATGCCCTCCGCGACAGGGGTGTCGACGAATCGTCGGCCTTCATGGCCGCAGAGCTCGGCGTGCTCGCCTTCAAGGTGGGCTTCGACGAGTGGATCTCCGACGACAGCGAGCAGAGCCTGGGTGCGCTGACCTCGGCCGCGCTCGATCGCTTCAGGGTGGCGATGACGCAGCTCGACTGATTGACTGCACGTCATGCAGGCAACGCCGTTCGTCGCGAGTCACATCGACGCGATCGTCTTCGATGTGATCGGAACCCTCGTCGACGAGGACGCGACGTGGGCCAGGGTCTCCGCGCAGCTCGCGACGGAGGCCGGCCTCAGCGATTCGGCAGTGCTCAACTCCCGCTGGACCGAGCTGCTGAACGAGCGCATGAACGCCGTGATCTCGGGCGAGACGCCGTGGAAACCGCACGCCCGACTGGTGGGCGACACCGCAGACGAGGCGATCGTGACCCTGGGAGGCAGAACGTCGGCGGCGACCTCGGCGCTGGTGGAGTTCGTGGATCGGGAGTATCCGGCGTGGCCCGATGTCGCGCATGCGACCGCCGCCCTGCGGCAGAACCGCCTCGTCGCGGGCGTGAGCAATGGCGACCTCGACTCTCTTGCATGGCTCGCGAACACCAACGCGATCAGCTGGGACATCACGCTGTCGACCGCGGCCGTTCAGACCTTCAAACCCGCGCCGGCCGCGTATCGCTTCGCCATCGAGCAGCTCGGCATCGACCCGCAACGGACTCTCTTCGTCGCAGCCCATCCATGGGACCTGAGAGCCGCCGCCCTGCACGGGTTCCGCACCGCCTACATCGCCCGGCCGGGCGCGGAGCTGCCCTCGAGCGATGATCGCTTCGACCTAAAAGCTGACGACTTCTTCGCGCTGACAGACCTTCTCGAGGGCCACACCGCAGCAGTTGCCTTTACGGACTGACGCTACCGGCGCACTGGCAACTCCTGTCTGCAGTGGGCACTACTGTCGGGTCCTGTGCGACCACGGCCAGAATGGAGCCATGGCCACGGCGATGATCCACGACGACTTCGACGGCGGCGAGCTCGATCCCACCACATGGGTCGACCACTACCTGCCGCAGTGGACGACCCCCGAGCGATCGGCCGCGCGCTACGACTGGCCGAGCGACGGCATCCGGCTGCGCATCGACGCGGATCAGCCCGCGTGGCGTGAGGCCGACGGGCTGATGAGGGTCAGCAACCTGCAGACGGGAACGTTCTCTGGCCCCGCCGACAGCGCACGCGGAACCCATCGGCACCGGCCCGACGGCCTGCGAGTGGTGACACCGCAGCCCACGCGAAGACTGTGGACCCCGACCGCTGGTGAGGTCTCCGTGCGGGTGAGTGCCTCAGCCGACCCGACCGTGATGGTGGGCATCTGGCTGGTCGGTTTCGAGGCATCCGGCCCGGAGGACTCGGGCGAGCTGTGCATCGCCGAACTGTTCGGCGACAAGGTAGGGGCCTCGACGAGCATCGTTCGCGTCGGCATCAAGGCGCATCACGACCCCCGGCTGGTCGACGAGGTCCGGGACATCCCACTCGCCATCGACGCGACGCAGCCGCACAGCTACGGCGTGAGATGGTCGGGCGGTGTCACCGAGTTCTCGGTCGACGGAGACGTGGTGATGACCAGTGGCCAGCGGTTGACCTACGAGCAGCAGCTCATGATCGACCTGTTCGAGTTCCCGAGCAGCTCCGAGCGCGCGCCCGAGAACTACCCCAAGTCCGCGCGCGTCCACTCCGTGCGGGCGACCTCCGCTACGTGACCGGCACGGAGCGAGGCGCCCGGCCGGCCTCCGCACAGTCGCGGCACCACCATCCGGTGAAGCGCTCGAGCATGACCAGTTCCTGCGGTTCACCACAGGTGGGGCAGGGCGGGCTGGCTTCGACGCCGTCGGCATGCTCGGCTGCTCGCGGTGCGGTGTCATCCATGTCAGGAGTCTAGACAGCAGGTACCGATGCGGACAGGGGGTACCGGCGCACCGGCACCCCCTGTCCGTAGTGGGGACTACTGCCCGCGAGCGAGCAGAGAGCGAGCTCGTCGCTCAGTCAGTCATCGAACGTCGACGCTTGCGCGCGATCATCATGATGATCCCTGCGGCGAGCAAGAGTGATCCCAGCGCAGACGGCAGAAGCACCTCCAGGCCTGTCCGTGCCAGACCCGCCGCATCCGACGCCGACGCGCCCGGAGCGACGACTCCCGGTGTGCCGGACGTCGAGGTGCCGGATGTCGAAGTGCCGGGTGTCGAGGGTCCGGGAGTGGGCGTGACCGTGCCGGGTTCAGTCGGCACGGCGGTGATGGTGACCGTCGCCGTCGCCCGAGTTGCCGCACCGTTCGAGAGATCCCCTCGCACGGTGAGGCTCCCTGCCGCGGCGAGGTCGGCCGATGTGACCGAGTCCCAGGTCACAGACAGCTCCCGCACGCTGCCGTCGGCGAATGTGGCTGAGAGCGTTCCGGGCAGCGCGACACTCGTTGCGCCCGCGCGCACCTCCACCTCGACCGGTTCCACACTCGTCACGAGCAGGTTCGCTCCCCACTTCGCAGCGAGGGCATCGCGCTCCTCACGGGTGATGGCGAGCACGGAGCCGTGTCGAGGCGACGTGGGAAGGGAGAAGTTCGCCGGATAGTCCCACTGGATGTCCCCCTCCAGCGAGCCTGTGCCGAGCGGGATGTATCCGACTCCGCCGTAGTTGTCGACCCACAGGAAGTACTTGTATCCGCTCTCGTCACCGGGGTTGGCCTTGAAGACGCTGGGGCCTTCGACCTCGGGCGTGCCTGCGGTGCGACCGATGCAGTCGTCGATCTGCTCCCAGGAACCCGACGCCGTCGTGGCCCGCAGCGTCTCGGACTTCTGTCCGATGATGTCCGGCGAGGGGCATCCCGTGACCTGCGTTGCCTTGGTGAACCGGTAGAACGTTCCGTCCTCCTCGAGCACTGTCGAGTCGATGAGTCCGTTCTCGGGCTTGAGCGAGGGAAGATCAGCCGCCTTGAACCACGACGTGGGCTCGGTGAAGGTTCTGAAATCCCGGGTGATCGATGTCATGATCTGAGGACCGTTGCCGTCGCCCTGGGTGCGAGTCTCATCGGTGTACAGCGACGAGGTCCAGTAGACGACGTATGCATCGATGGTCGCGTCGTATGTCGCTTCCGGCGCCCAGGTCATGCCCGCGTTCGGCAGGTTGACCTCCACGTGACGCTGCTCGCCCCAGTTGACCAGGTCTGTCGATTCCCAGATCTCGAGATAGTGGCTTCCGTTGCCCACAGCCCCGCCCCAGCCGCTGCGGCCGACCGAGAGATCGGTGGCGATAAGGAAGAAGCGATCGCCCTCAGGGGAGCGCATGATGAACGGGTCACGCAGTCCCTTGGTTCCGAGCGTCGACTCGAGCACAGGCTGCGCATCGTTCAATTCGTCCCAGTCCAGGGCGTTGTTGCCCTCGGACACCGCGAAACGCAGCTTCTCACCGTCGATCGAGTCTCCCGTGAAGTACACGAACATGTACGCCTCGAGGTCTTCGGCCGTCGGACCCGCGAGCGCAGGAACGGTCAGCTCGAACGGCACGACGACGCTCGCCGTTCCGGGCACAGACACCGTCGCCGTCAGCGTGACGGCGGTGTCGCTGCTGCCTCGCGTGACCGCGCCCTTCTTGGTGACGTCCTCACCCGATCCCGCGTCGACCGCGCTGATCGCATCGGACGAGGATTCCCACGTGATGACGGCCGTCGAGGCTCCTGCCAGTGCCGCAACGGCAGGCAGGTCTGCTCCCGATTCCGGCAACGTGAGGCTTCCGAGTACATCGGAGGCGAACTGGGGCGAGGCGGCGAGCGCTCCGGAGACCGCGGCAGCGAGCTCGGATTCGGCGTTCTGGCCTTCCGGGTATGCGATGACCGTGGCCGTGATGCCCGCACCCGTGGCGGTGGCCCCGCCGCGTGTGGCGGTGGGAGTGAGCGTCACCGTCGCATCCGGCTGACCGGCGGCGGGCCGGGTCACGGTTCCGTCCGCCGCGATGACGGCCGGGTTCGACGAGACCCAGCTGAGGGCAGAACCGGATGCGCCGGTCGTCGGCAGCGTGAGCGACGCGGTGACGCGGCTCACGTCGCCGAGATCGACCGCGGTGTCCGACTGCGCGAGCGCCTCGTAGACCGGGGCCTGGCCGTCTTTCAGGTCTGCTGCGGTGAGGGCGCTGTCGTGCACCTCGACGTCATCGATGACGCCGCCCCAGAGGGCATCCGGCGCGTAGAACGATTTGCCGACGTACCCGGAGAAGGTGCTCGTTCCTTCAGCTGCGGCGGCCGTGTAGGTGATCGGCGCCGTGCCGGCGAGTTCGCCGTCGACGTAGGTGGAGACCGACGTGCCACCGTCGACGACGACGGCCAGGTGAGTCCAGACGTCTGCGGGCACCGGCTTCGCGCCGGATGCCCGCACCTCACTGCCGTCACGGATCGCCCCGTAGGCGCCGCTGCCGCACTGCGTCGTGGCGAACACGTGATGCTCGACCGCCGAGCCGAGGGCGAAAGGCCACGTACAGGGGTTGGCGCCATCCCACTTGACCCAGGCCGAGATGGTGAGATCGGTGGCGCCATCCGCGACGACACCGGGGGCGATCGAGAGGTAAGCGGCTGTGGAGGTGCTCGCTCCCCCGGGCAGCTTCAACGCCTTGTCACCGGCCAGTCCGGTCGGCCCCGCGGTGAGTTCTGCACCGGTGCCCACGACTGTGGCGCCGAAGCCGTTTCCGCTCGCATCCGGGATCGCAGCCGAGGTCGCAACGCTCGACACATCGTCGAACGAGTAGTCGAGTACCGCCGGCACGACGGCGGCCAGCGCGGGCGAGGCTCCGGCAGCGAGGGATGCGACGCCCAGGGCACTGACGAGCGCCAGACCGGTCAGGCCCCTGCCGACTCGCCTGAGGCGACGTTGATCGGGTACAACGTGTTTCATGTTTTCTCTCCTGTGGTGTGGTGATCGAGTGTGCGACATCGTTCAGGCACTTCGGCGTCGAAGGAAGAACGCGAGGCCGCCGGCGAGCAGCAGTCCGAGCGCGCCGAGACCTGCCAACAGAGCGCCCGAACCGGTCAGAGCCAGCGGCCCCGTCAAGGCGGAACCATTCGTGGTGGTGGAACCCGTCGACGTGCCGCCGTCGGTGCCGACGGGACTCGTCGGATCGGTCGGGCCTGTCGGCTCGGTGGGCGGCAGCGTGGGCGGCACGACCGTGCCGTCCGGGACCACGACATTGAGCGTCACCGTCGGTGAAGCCAGTTCTTCTCCCGGCTCCATGTCGAGCACCGGCAGGCCCTCGGCCGACCAGTGCACTCGCCGAACGAACATGTCGCGTCCGTTGAGGTTGTTGTTGTCGGTGCGGGCGTGGAAGACGTAGATCATGTTTCCGTCCTCGTCCTCCGACCACATTCCATGGCCGGTTCCGAGCTGCCACGCGCCGTCGAACAGGCCGGACTTCTGAATCGGGTAGTTGAGCTTCGTCCAGGCCTCAGGGGTCGTGAGATCCGTCTCACCCGACGCATCCGCCGTGGCGAGACCCGTCGTATAGGTATCTCCGACCGTCGAACCTGAGTAGATGAGCTGCAGTCTGCCATCGCGGGTGATCACGTTCGGACCCTCGGCGATCGTGTTGTCCCACGCGTACTCCGGAGCCAGAATGCGCACCGGGTCGGTCGTCAGACGGGTCGGGTTCGCCGGGTCGACCTTGGCGATGAAGAGCGCACCGAGATGCTGCCACACGTAGTAAGCCTGGCCCGTCTCGTCTTGGAAGAACGTCATGTCGAGCGAGATGCCGTTGACCTGATTGAGGTCGGATCCGTCGGGCCGCAAAATTTTGGATGGCTTCGTCCAGTTCGCGGGAATCGCCGGGTCGAGGTCCGCACCCGAAGCATCCTGCTTCAGCTGCATGATCGACGCGCGGCCCGACCACATGTCGGGGTTGCTGCCGTAGCAAGGCATGAACAGAATCGAGAGTCGACCGTCTATCTCGTGGTACTCCGGCGCCCAGAAGCATCCGGTCATGACCGCACCCGCCGCATCGGTATCGCCGCGCTTCAGCAGGTCGATCTCCTGTGCGCCTGCTGCATCCGACAGGCCCGAGACCGTGTCGGCAATACGAATGGGCATCTTCGCTGCGCCCTGCTGGTCAATGTTCGACCCGTAGAGGTCGTTCGTCGCGATCATGAGGTACTTCGTGGTGCCGTTGAAGTCGTACTTGTAGACCGACGGGTCGGCGCGCTCATCGGCGAACGGGCGCGGATATTCGGTCTGCTTCACGGTTCCGGTCACGGCGTAGGTTCCCGGCTTCGACGTGTCGACGGCGCTGGTGTCCCAGGTCGCGACGGGCAGCGAGCCGGTCGATCCGTCGGAGTACTCGAGCGCGACATCGGTCGGCAACCCGAGCGCCGACGCATCCGCCCCGAGCGACGCTTCGACATCGTCGAAGGGCGCGTAGCCGGTGTTCGTGATGCGGCCGAAGCGCTCCTCGAGGGCCGTGATCGTGGCCGCGTCGACGGGCACGGTGCGCCCGGCGACGTAGTCGTCGATTCCGGATGCGGCCGCGACCGCGCCCCGGTCGTTGATTACGCCGGCCACGATCTCGCCGCGGGTGCCAGCATCTGCGAGGTCAGCCACCGTCGTGTACTTCGGGGTTCCCGAGTCGTCAGTCCAGGCGATGACGTACACATCGGCCGCCGAGTCGTAGACCGCGTGCGGCGCATTCACGCCGTTGGTCTCGCCGAGGTCGAGGAGGCCGACCTCGGTGTAAGACAGCAGATCGGACGAGGTCGCGATCAGCACGCTCGACTTTTGTGTGCCGTCGGATGCGCCCTCACGGGCGGTGCGGGTGGAGATGACGCCGTAGCCGCCGTCCTCGAGAGCGAACACCTGCGGGTTCACGAGGCTGCGGATGATGTCGTTCGACGTTCCGTTCGGCGGAGGAGTCGCCGACGTCTTCGGGAAGAAGATCCCGTAGTTCTCGTTGAGAGGCGTCCAGCTCGACGCGTCTGCGGAGGGCAGAGCGAGGTGCATGCTCAGGGCGACATCGGCGTTGTTCGCCGTGTTCGCGCTGGTCGGAGTGCGGTGGTAGCTCAGCAGCTCCTGCGAGGAGCCCGCCGGCAGCACACGGACGGTGAACGTCTTCGTCACGGTGACCGCAGGGGTATCGGTGCTGGCGATGACCGCGTCGACCGTTCCCGTGACGTCGCCGGCGGCGGCCGCACCAGCGGCATCCGGTGCCGTGATCGTGCCGTCGGCGGCGACCGCGATGCCCTGCGCGTCCTGCAGCACAACGGTCGTGCCGTCGGCCGGGGCCGGCAGAACCGTTCCCGAGATGACGACCGGCGGCAGCACGTAGCCCGCCGCTGCGGCGTCGACCCGCGCCTGGTCGCTGGTCGGCAGCACGGTGAGGGTGATGCTGGTGGATGCGCTGACGCCTCGAACGGTGCTGGTGGCCGTGGCGGTGACCGTCGCCGGGCCGTCCGACTCCGAGGGCTGGTTCACGCGTCCATCGGCGGCAACGATCGTTTCGTCCGACGTCGCCCAGCTGACTGCTCCACCCGCCGTGGGAAGGGTGACGTAGCCGGCATCAATGGTCTGGTCGGCCAGGTCGAGGCCATCGAGGATCGCCTGCGCCTGAGCAGCCATGTCGGCCGAGTGGATTGCCGCATCCTGGTCGGAGATCGCGGTGACATCGGCCGCCGCGAGCGCCCGGTCGTAGACCCGGAATGTCGATACCTCGCCGGCGAAGAAGCCGTCTGGCCAAGGCGAGCGCCCGATCGCGTTGAGCGACTGATCGGTAATCGAGGCCGGGGTCAGCGAGGTGTTCGTCTGGCCCGTCTTCACGCCGTCGACGTAGAACGAGATGGTGCCGGCCGTTCCGTCGATGACGGAGGTGAGGCTGTACCAACGGCCTGCCTCGAGGTTGTTCGTCGCCCGCGCGTTGACCTCTCCCCCATTCGATGCTGTGGTGATGGCGGTTCGCGGGGTGTCTTTCACCGTGGCGAAGAAGTACGACGTGGGCGAGTCGTTACCGACGTTCCAGAGAAAGTTGAAGGCCGATTTCATCGAGGCGTCGATCTTGACCTCGGTGCTGATCGTGGCCGATGTCTTGCCCGCGAGAATATCGTTCGGGAGCCGCACCCAGTTCGCCGAGCTGTTCTTGGCCCCACCCGAGAATCGCAGTGAGTCGCCTGTCCAGCGGGCGTCACTGCCGTTCACGACCGTGGCGGCGCCGAGGGCACCCGCGCCCGAGGCCTGGTTCGAGACCGACGAGCCGGTCGTTTGCGAGAAGACATACTCGCCGATGAGGCCGCCTGTCGGAGCGGCCGCCGACGCGACGCCGGCTGCAGAGAGCCCGGTGCCGATCACGGCGAGCGACACCAGGGCCGCCGCGCCTCGCTTGAGAATTCTGGAAATCACGTGTTTACCTTCGCTTAGAGGTTCGGGAAGTGAGGAGATCAGGCGGAGCGGCGGCGAAGTACCGACGCGCCTGCCGCGAGCAGCAGGCCGGCGAGCACGACGATTCCGGATGCGCCGAAGCCCGTGGCCGCCAGCTTGTCGACGGCGGCCGACGACGCGGGGGCCGATGCCCCCGGCGCGTCAGTTCCCGGTTCTCCGGTTCCGGGCTGCCCGGGATCCACCGGGGGCACCACGACCTCGCCGGCGGCGACACGCACTGTCACCGTGACCGTGATCGAGGTCGAGCTCGACAACTGCTTGTCAGCCGCGTTCCACGCCGTCGATCCACCCGCGCCGACCCAGTCGTTGAGGTTCGCTCCGATCGACCGCACCGTGCCGGTGACCAGGTAGTCGCCGGCCACAGCGGTGTCGATACCGCTGAGGTCCCACTCCACCGGCAGCTCCGCTGTTCCGCGCCCGTAGGCCAGGTTCACGGCGGCCGTCTTAGGCAGCGCAGCGGCAACGGCATCTGCCGTCGCACCCTTCGTCACCCCCGCGGTACCGAGCTCAGCGGACACCGCGGATGTCGCATCCGCCGCGCGCACGGTGTCGTACTGGGCCTTGGTCAACGAGATGATGCCGCCGTGCTTCGTGTTCGGAGCCATCTCGAAGCCGGGCCCGGTCAGCTGCGTCCAGCCGGCATCCAAATCGTTCGTCACCATCGGCCGATAACCGGTGGAGGGTATGACGTCGACGTAGAGGTACCAGGTGTCGTCGCTGTGGCTCTTGAACACTGCCGGCCCTTCGACTCCGCCGGCGTTGCCGCCGGCCCAGACCGCGCCGATCTTCGTCTGCTTGGTCGTCCACGTCGTTCCGGGCTCCCACCAGCGGGCGGCCTGGGTCGACTCCATGTAGATACCGTTGCCGAAGGAGTTGTCCTTGGTGATGCGGTAGGTCGTGCCGTCGTTCTGGATCATCGTCGTGTCGATGGCGTTGCCACCGCTGTTCACGAAGTCGCCGCCATAGGAGTAGCTACCCTGCGTGAAGTCTGTTGTCGCGCCCCACAGCACTCGGTTGTACGAGGCGGTGTTGTGCTCCGGGTCGTTGTTCGGGAACACGTTCGACGCCCAGTACACGACGAACGCTCCGCGTCCGTCTGGGTAGTAGTCATCGACCCAGGTGGCCTCGGGAGCCCACGCCATTCCGAGCTGCGCCACGGTGTTCCCCTGGGCGTCGGCGGCCATGTCTATCTGGCGCTGGTCACCCCACGTCACCAGGTCCTTCGACTCCCAGATGTTGAGCTTCGTGCTCGCGTTCTTGGTCCAGTAGCACCAGGTGGTGCAGTTGCCCGAGCCGCTGTCTCCGCCGAAGACCCGCAGGTCGGTGGCGATGATGTAGTACGTCTGGGTCTCGGGGTTGTAGGTCAGGTACGGGTCGCGGATGCCCGTGGTTCCGAGGTCGGAGGCGAGGATAGGCTCGCCGCCGTTGAGCGGGTCCCACTGCTCGGGATTGTCTCCGCGCGACACGTCGAGGTAGATCTTCTCGGCGTATCCGGCCGAGTCCTCGATGAAGTGAACCATGAGGTAGCCGTAGTCGTCGGTCTGGCCTGCCATCGGGGTGACCGTCACGGCGATGTCCTTCGACGCGGTGATGCCGCGCACGGTTGCGGTGGCTGTCAGCGTTCCGGTGAGGGCAGGCTCGCCCGGGGCCGGCTGCACGGCCGTCGCTGTGACGCCGTCGGCGGCGATCGCGATACCGGGCGTTTTCGACGCCCAGCCCACGGCGCCACCGGATGCGGGAAGCACGAGTGAGCTGTCATCGATCGTCACCGGCTCGATGCCATCGACGAGGGCCTGCGCGGCCGCGCCAATGCTGTCGGCGTGGGCGAGGGCATCCTCGTCTGAAACGGCGTCGACCTCGTCGGCGGTCAACGCGCGGTCGTACACACGGAACGCGGCGACCTCGCCTTTATAAAAGGGATCGGGCCACGGCGAGCGGCCGATGGTGTTGAGGGACTGGTCGGTGATAGACGCGGGGGTCAGAGTGGTGTCGGCCTGGCCGACCCGGGTGCCGTCGACGTAATACGTGATGGTGCCGGATGCGCCGTCGATCACCGAGGTCAGGCTGTACCAGCGGTTCGCGTCGAGCGCGCTGGAGGAGCGAGCGTTCACCTCGCCGCCGCCGGAACTGGTGGTGATCGCGGTACGTGTGGTGTCTTTGGCGGTGGCGAACCAGTAGGCAGCGTTCGTGTCGCTACCGATGTTCCAGAGAAAGTGGTTCGCGGTCTTCATCGAGGGATCGATCTTGGCCTCGGTGGTGATCGTGGCCGAGGTCTTGCCGGCGAGGATGCCGTCGGGCAGCTCGACCCAGTTGGCGGTGCTGTTCTTCTCGCCGCCCGTGAAGACGAGGGAGTTCCCTGTCCACTGCGCGTCGGTGCCGTTCACCACGGTGGCGCCCGCGACGGCACCCGCCCCTGTCGCGGTGTTCGCCACCGCATTGCCCGCTGTCTGCGTGAAGAGGTACTCCCCTATCAGCCCGTCGGCGGGTGCCGCTGCGTTCGCCGGTGCGGTGACGAGCAGCGTCGACGCCACCATTCCCACCGAGACCAGTACCCCGGCCACCTTCGCTGTCGAAAACCTCATTGTTCTCCCCGTTGTCCTGTTGTGTCTTACTTCGATGCGAGTGTGCGTGTGCGGCGGCGTGCGATGACCAGCACGATGCCGACGAGGGCGAGCAGCAGTCCCCCGGCCAGGAAGCCGGCGGCTCCCGATCCGGTGCTGCTGAGGCTGCCGCCTGCATTGGTCGAGCCTGTGCCGGCATCCGAGCCCGACCCTGTCGTTGCCGCGCCACCCGGTGTACCGGACCCGGGTATCGACGTACCCGGCGTTGTCGTCGTCGGCGGCGTCCCCGGATCGACACCATCGCCCTCGACGACGACGCGCACCTGCACCGCGGCGTTCTCGGGGTCGAGCTCCTCGTCGGCCGTCATCGCGAACACGGGCAGCCCGTCGCTGGTGAAGTGCACCAGGGCGGCCCGGGCGTGCCTGCGGGGGTCGAACAGACCCGCATCCGTCGCCTCGCCCGGGTTCGACGAGTCGTTCACGGTGCGCGAGTGGTACACGCTCACCGGGTTGCCGAACTCGTCGACGGTGAACGAGTTGTGGCCGGGCCCCACCTGGCCGGGAACGTCGGCGCTGGTGAGCAGCGGGTAGGGGTTCTTCGTCCACGATGCCGGGTCGAGCAGATCGGCGGCCGAGTCGGCGGTGAGCACACCGACGGCGTACTTGTCGTCGACCGTGGAGGCCGAGAACGCCACGATGATCTTGCCGTTCTTCGTGATCACGGCGGGACCCTCGTCGATCTCGTCGCCGCCGTTCCTCTCCCACGCCAGAGTCGGCGACGAGAGAAGAATCGACTGCGAGATCAGCTGGTTCGGGTTCGCCCGGTCGACCTCGGCCATGCGCAGAGTCGACTGGCCGGGCTTCTCGGCCCAGACGACGTAGTCCTTGCCACCCGAGGAGAAGTGGGTCATATCGAGGGAGAAGTGCGTGAACGCTTCGGTGTCGCCGGGAGCCGCTGTGACCTGGCCCAGGCTCGTCCAGTTCGCGGGGTCGAGGGCGGCCTCGCCCCCGAACTCCCCGCCCGTGAACTTGAGCATGGCCGGTCGGATGTCCCAGACCCCGTTCCGCGCGGCCGTGAACAGGATGTACCAGTCGTCGCCGATCTTCTCGAGCTCGGGAGCCCAGATGAAGCGGTTCAGAGCGGGATCGGTGTTCTCGTGCCAGATCGTCGCCTCCGGGGCCGTCTTCAGGCCCTGGATCGTCTGTGCCCGACGCAGCACGACGCGGTCGTAGCCGTTCGGGTCGTCGGCGCGGGTCATGGGGTACGACGCCGTGAAGTAGTACCAGCCGTCGTCACCGAGGGTGACGTCGGGGTCTGCCCGGCGCTCGACGAGCGGGTCGGGGAACGTCGGCCTGGTCACCGTTCCGTCGACCGTGTAGGTACCCGGCCCCGCGGACTCGAGGGCCGCGAGGTCATCGGCATCCCATTCGACGGGCATCGACGAGGTGTCGCCGCTCGAGTACTCGACCGTCGCGGTCTCGGGAAGCACGGGCGCGTCGCCCTCGTCGACGGTCACGTCGTCGAACGCCTGCACGCCGGTGTTCACCACGCGGCTGAATTTCTCGACGATGCGGGAGTACTCGGCCTCCGTCACGCCGATGCTGGATGCGCCAGATGCGCCGGCCGGAAAGTCGCCGGCTTCCGCGGGCGCAGCCCCAGCAGCAACAGCAGCAACGGTCACCGGCGCGCTGAAGGCGGCGAAATCCGCCGTCGTCACCTCGAAGCGTGCTCCGCCTTGGCCGGTGTAGGCCAAGCGATAGGCGCCGATTCCGTTGTCGTACCGGGCCGAGACCGCGGTGGCGGTCACGCCGTCGGGTACGAACGACACCAGACGCTCGTTCGTGAAGGCGGTGAGGTCGGCCGAGTCGTAGACGTACAGCTTCGAGCCCGAGCCGTTCTCGATCGAGACGAGACGGAAGGTTCCATCGGGTGCGCGCAATGCAACGGGAGGCCCGAACTTCGCCGAGCCGAGAGAAGGGTAGAGCACTCCGCGCCCATTGTTCAGGGCCTCGAAGTCACCACCGGCAGACGGCGACGACGACGCGGCGAGGTGCAGCACGTCGGTGCGCGTGGTGTCGCCGTCGACGATGTACGAGCCGATCCGGCCTGCGTCCGCGGCCAGCACGGTGACGGCGAACTCGCGGGTCGCGGTCTGGCCGTCGAGGCTGAACGTCGCCGTGAGAGTGATCGTCTTCTCTGCAGCCGGCCGGGTGACCGAGCCGTCGTTCGTGATCGTGCCCGCATCCGATGAGGCCCAGGCCACGGTCACGTCGCCGATCGCCGTGCGCAGCACGAGGTCGTCGGTGACGTGGCTGATCGCGAGGTCGTAGCCGTCGACGGCCACCTGCAGGTTGTTCTGCGGGGTGTCGGCGAGCACGGTGAAATCGAAGGTGCGTGTGGTGCTGCGGCCGGCCAGCTCGATCGTGGCCGTGAGGGTAACGGGTACGTCGCCGCCCGTGGGCCGCGTCACAGTGCCGTCGTTCGCGATCACGTCCGGGCGATCGGATGCCCAGGTCACGGCCGACCCGTTGGCTCCCGTCGCCACGAGGTTGCGGTCGGTGGTGACGGCTCCCGAGCCGGGCGCGAGCGCATCGGCGTCGGCACCGAGCGCGGCCTGCACCGTGGCGTCGTCGGCCCACGAGTAGTACTCGGCCGCGATCTCCGCGTCGCTGAGCGCCGACGTCCACACCTTCACGTCGCGCACGCCGCCCTTGTAGAGCTCGTCGGCATACGACGACTTGCCGATGTACGACACGAGGTTCGAACCGAACTGGCTGACCGTTCGGCTGGTGGCAACCGATCCGATCTTCTTGCCATCGACGTAGCCGGTGATGCGGGTGGGCTCGATGACCGTGGTGTACAGGCCCCAAGCGCTGGATGTCGTCGGTCCGGCGATACCGTTGGACGCGTTGGTGGGCGAGATGCCCGCCTCAGTGCCCCACGGTGCGCCGGCATCGCTGCCGTTGGTGATGACCGACTTGAACAGGCCGGACGGGTTCTTGGGGTTCAACAGCCAGTACTGGGCCGGAGGATTGCTCGCCGAGCCGAAGAACATGGCGGCATAGTTGCCCGCGGTCTTCTCGTTGCGCAGCCACGTCGAAATGGTGAGCGTGTCGCGCCCGTCGAAGAGCCCGGTGGGCAGTTCGACGTATGCGGCGCTGCTGCCGCTCCCCCCTCCGGGGAGGGTCAGCTCGTTGCCTTCGACGGTGGCGCCCGTTCCCTTGATGACGCCGTCGTTTCCGTTCGACGACGAGTCGGGCACGGTCGTGCCTGACACGGCGCTGAAGTCGTAGTGCAGAAGCAGGTCGCCTTCGGCGGCGGAGGCCTGCGGCGCGACGAGCAGGGTACTGAAGGCCACCGCGAACGCGGTCACCAGGGCTAGTCGGGATCTGATCATGACACTCACTTCGTCGTGGGTTGGTGTTCGAGCGGGTGCTCGGCGGGTGGTCTCGATACGCGTCGGCCGCGGGCGGCCTCGGCTACTCGACCAGCGCAACGATCCGCTGAGCGGGCGTATCGAGATCACACTCGGCGGCGGCGGCGCATGACCAGCAGCAGGCCCGCTGCAAGCAGCAGCGCCCCGGCCAGGATCGGCCAGCCGACGGCGAGTCCGGTGCTGGCGAGCGGAGAGGTCTGCGACCCGGTTCCGGCGCCTGTACCTGCGCCTGGCCCGGTGTCGCCCGTCGATGCGGCCGCGATCACGGTCACCGCGATCTCGGCCACGTCATCGGAATCGGCGCTCGCCGCCCGCAGGGTGTGAGCCCCGGCCGGCACGGAGGTCGGCACGGTCAACGTCGCGGTGAAGGCACCCGAGGAGTCCGTCTGCACGGTTCCCAGTGCCGTCGGCGTCGAGAACAGCGTGAAGTCGATCCGCTCGTCTGTGCCGAAGCCGCTACCGCGAACCGTGACCGGCTTGCCCGCGGTCAGAGTGGTCGTCTCCAGCTGGAGCTGGGGCGAACCCGGGTCGACAGGCCCCACCCCGGCGGCGAGCACCGGTCCCACCGAGGCGACGGCCGAGGCGGCATCCCAGAGCGGCTTCTCAGCCGTCACCGATGCGCCGATCGTGGCGCCGACATCCGATGCGGTGAGCAGGTAGCTCTCCCCCGTGGCGCCGTCGATGTTCTCACCGTCTCGAGTCCACTGAACAGAGGTCGTCACCCAGGGCTCGGGCACCGACGCGGTCAGGGTCTCGTTCTCGCGAGCGGTTCCCGCGATCGCGACCGTCAGCGGTTGGGGATCGACGATCGTCTGGGCCTCGACGCTCGTAAGAGTGGGCGTCACGGGGTTGATGAGACCTGTCTCCGGGTCGAAGGTGAGCTTGTCGATCGTGGTCTCGCGGTGCTGGCCGTCTCCACCGGGGATGGCGAAGCGGTGGTACACGATGTACCAGTCGTCGGTGCCGGGCACGTTGAGGATCGAGCTGTGGCCGGTGGCGAGAATGCCCTGCGATGTGTCTTTCTCGAGGATCACGCCGCGGTAGGTCCACGGTCCGTCGACACTGGTCGAGGTGGCATAGCCGACCTTGTAGTTCTCCGAGCCCGTGTCATCGATGGAGTAGGTCAGGTGGTACAGGCCATCGCGGTAGTTCATGAACGCGCCCTCGCGGAAGTCGTTCAGCCCCGAGATCGTCTTGAGCGTCTCCTGCTTGATCGACAGCATGTCGTCGGAGAGCTCCGCGTAGACGGGCGCACCGTTACCCCAGAACAGGTAGTGCTTTCCGGTCTTCGGGTCGGTGAAGGCCGCCGGGTCGATCGCTTGGCCGGATGTGACGGCCTCGTTGTTGAGAATCATCGCCTCCGGCTGAGCCGTGAACGGCCCCTCGGGGCTGTCCGCGACAGCCACGCCGATCGTCTTGCGATCGAGCTCGGCGTTGTGGCCACTGAAGTAGAAGTAGTACTTTCCATCCTTCTCGGAGATCGTAGGAGCCCACGCGTTGCCGGTCGCCCACGGAACGTTTCCGTCGGCGCCGTCGAGCGTCAGGATCGGCGCCTCAGAACGCTCCCAGTCGACGAGGTTCTTCGACGACCAGACGTAGAAGTCCTTGCCGCCCCAGCCCGGGTATCCGTCGGAGGTGGCGTAGACGTAGTACGTGTCGCCGAACGCGATGACGTTCGGGTCGGCGTAGAGCCCCGGGATGCTGGGGCTCGTCATCACGACGGCGCGCAGTGTCCAGGTGGTGGCGGCTCCGCCCGCGGTCGGCGTCAGTGTGACGGTCAGCGGGTCGCTGAGGTCGCTCGTCGTTCCGGATGCGGGACTCGCCACGACGCCGGCCGCGGTCGTGAACGTGGGCGTCAGCGCAGAGACGTCGGTGCCCGGCTTCACGGCGAAGGTCACCTCCTGCGTGCTGTTGTTCACGATCGGGGCGGTCTTCAGCACGTCGGCCTCGGCGAGAGTGACGCCCGAGAGCGCCCCCACATTGCCCGAGCGGGCGAGCACCTCGTCGGCCGACAGTGCACGATTGTAGAGCGCGAACTCGCGGTACTTGCCCCGGAACGTGTTGTCGGCGGTGTAGTTGGAGCGCCCCAGGTTGTTCGCGGTGGTGATGCCGCCGCCGATGTCTTCCGGGTCGCTCGTCACTGTTCCCGTGCCGGCGGCGACGCCATCGAGGTAGATCGTGGCCGTGTTGCCCTTCAGCGTGTAGACGAGGTGCGCCCACGTGCCGCGGGGCAGATCGGATCCCTGAGACACGGTCTGCTCCGTGGTCCAGTTGCCGGTCGCGAGGCTCGTGCGATAGGCGTTGCCGGTGCTGAACAGGTACCCGTTTCCGGCACCTCCGACCGTGTTGCCCAGGCCGTAGATGAAGTAGTTGCCCGATTGCTTCGGGTCGATCCAGACATCTGCCTCGACGGTCACATCGGTGACGCCGGCGAGCAGGTTGTCGGGAAGCTTGACGTAGTCGTCGCTGCCGTCGAAGGTCAGCGTTCCGTCGCCCCAGCTCGCTCCCCCGTTGATGGTGGCGTCTCGACCGTTGCCCGAGACATCCTTGACGGTCGCGCCCTGGCCGTTCGTGAAGTCGTAACGGAGGATCTCGCCGTCTTCGTTGGCGGGAAGAGCGGCCGGGCCGCTGCCCAGACTCTCGAGTTCTGCTGCGGTGACCGGAAGAACCGTGCCGTGACGCGGGCTGGCAGGCAGATCGTAGTTCGGCGCGACCTTCCAGTTCGGGTTCGCGATGTCATCGGTCTGCAGCGGAATGTAGCCACGGTCGCCGTATTCGTCGACGAAGAGATAGAACTTCTCGCCGTTGATGTCGCCGGGATTGGCCTTGAACGCCGTCGGTCCCTCGACCGCGCTGGTTCCGGCGTCACGCCCGATGCAGCTGTCGACCATGCTCCACGACTCCAGGGTCGCGCGCAGCTCGGTCGACTTCTCCTGGATGATGTCGGCGCAGCCTGTGCCGCCCGCTCCCTCGTCTTTCGTGAAGCGGTAGTACGTGCCGTCCTCCTTCAGAACGGTCGAGTCGATGCGCGACACGCCTTGGTCCTGCCAGACCTGTGCCGGCGTGAAGGTCACGAAGTCACGCGTCGTGGCGTACATCATGCGGTGATACGAGTTGCCCGTGTGGCCCGGGTCGTCGTCGCCGTAGAGCGCCGACGCCCAGAACACCACGTAGGAGCCGATGGTCTCGTCGTAGTACGCCTCGGGCGCCCAGGTCATTCCGGCGTTCTCGGGCGCCACCTTGATGTGTCGCTGCGGCGACCAGGTCTTGAGGTCGTGCGACTCCCACACCTCGAGGTACTTGCTGCCCGTGCGAACAGAGTCGCCCCACGAGGTGCCGCTGCCGATCGAGAGGTCTGTGGCGATCAGGTAGAACGTGTCCCCCTCGGGCGAACGGATGAGGAACGGGTCACGCAGACCCTTCGTGCCTTTGGTCGAGCTGAGAACGGGCTGTCCGCCGTTGAGCTCACGCCAGTCGAGTGCGTTGTTGCCCTCGCTCGCCGCGAAGAAGATGTTCTCGCCGGCCAGGGAGTTGCCGGTGAAGTAGGCGAAGGCGTAGCCCTCGTACTCGGCCGTCGGGGCGGCTTTGCGCACCGTCGCCGTGAAGTCGCGGGTGGCGCTGGCGGCACCCTTCGTGAGCGTCGCAGTGAGCACGACGGTCGTGTCGGATGCCTGCCGCAGCACCGTTCCGTCGGTCGAGACAACAGAGGGGTTCGACGACGACCATGCGAGCGTCACACCGTTGGATGCGATGGGAAGCGTCAGATTGCCGCGCACGTCGTCGACGCCCGTGATCTCGAGAGCCGCGGCCGCGGCATCCACATCGGACTGGTCGGAGGGCAGTGGCACGACCGTCGCGGAGAAGGTGCGGATCTCGGTCGCAGCGCCGCGGGTGATGGTGGCGATGAGGCCGACGGTGGCCGGGCTCTGGCCGGCAGCGGGCCGAGTGACGACGCCGGTGGTCGAGATCACCTCGGGTGAATCGGATGCCCAGGCGATCGTCGATCCGTTGACCCCGGTCGTCGGCAGGGTCACGTTGCCGGTGACGGCGCTCAAGTCGCCGAGGTCGAGCGCGTCCGAGTCGCGAACGGCCCGGTCGGCGTCAGCCGGCTGAAGAGCCGCGATCTCGGTGTCGGTGAGGGCCGTGTCGTAGATGCGGAAGTCGCGCACGCTGCCGGCGAGGTAGCGGTCGCTGCCGTAGTTCGATCGACCGATGTAGTTCGCGGTCGTCGCGCCGTTGCCCAGCTCGGCCGGCTTCACTGTGACGCCGGTCTGCGTCTTCACGAGTGCGCCGTCGAGGTAGAGCCGTGCTGTGTCTGTGGCGTCGTCGAGGGTGTAGCTGAGGGTCTTCCAGCTGCCTCGAGCCAGGTCGGCCTCAGAGTTCACGACCTGCTCGCCTCGCCAGTTGCTTGTGGTGATGCCAGCGCGATAGGCATTGCCCGTAGCGAAGAGATAGCCCGTGCCGTTGTCAGACGTCGCCGGGTTGCCCAGGCCGAAGATGAAGTACGGCGTCGCCTGCTCCGGCCGCACGAGCACCTGCGTGCTCACCGTGATCGAGTTGAGGCCAGCGAGCACGTTGTTCGGCAGTGCCACGTGGTCGTCGACCCCGTCGAGCACGAGTCCACCGCTTCCGGCGTGCACAGCCCCGCCCGCCACTGTGCCGTCGTACCCGTGTCCGGATGCGTCGACCGCCACGGTTCCGTCGGTCTCGTCGAGTGCGTACGAGAGCACGAGATGATCATCGGCCGCGAGCGCCGGGGTGGCACTGAGCAGGGGAACGGCGAGCGCGAGGGCGGTCACCAGGGCGATTCGGGATTTCAGCATGAACTCACTCCGTTGTGGGTTTTCTCGGCAGGACACTTTTTTCGTTGGTCGAGTAGGCCGCCCGCGGCCGTATCGAGACCACCGCGAGGGTGATCTCGATACGCGCTGCTCCTTCGTCGCGAGCGCTACTCGATCAGCGCAGAGGGGTGCAGATCAGGTCTTGCGTTTGCGCGAGACGACGAGCCTCTGCAGCAGCACGAAGACGAGAAGAATGGCGCCCGTGATGATGGTGGTCGCCTCGGGCGGGATGCTGCCGTCGCGGGTGATGAGAACGTTCATCAGGCCGAGCACGAGCGCGCCGATGACCGAGCCGAGCACGAAACCGGCGCCACCCGTCAGCAGCGTGCCTCCGATGATGACGGCGGCGATCGCATCGAGCTCCCAGCCGACGCCCGTGATGTTCTGGGCGATTCCGAGCTTCGACGTGTAGACCACGGCGGCCAGGCCGGCGAGGGTGCCGCTGATGACATAGATGGCGAGCTTGGTGCGCACGACGGGCAGGCCCATCAGTGTCGCCGACTGCTCGGATCCGCCAATCGCGTAGACCGTTCGGCCGAAGCGCGTCTTGTGCAGCACGTAGAAGGCGACGATCACGACGATGGCCGCGATGACGACGTTCGGCGTGGTGACGAGGTCGTTGATCTTCGGACCGTCGATCACCTTGATCTCGGTCGACAGGGTGCGGATGGGCGATTCGTCGGCCAGGCGCTCCGGCGTGGTCGAGAGCATGGATGCGAGACCGCGGGCCAGGAACATCATCGCGAGTGTCGCGATGAACGGTTGCACATTGAAGTACTGGATGAGGATTCCCGATGCCGCTCCGAATGCGGAGCCGATCAGGATCATCAGGACGATGACCACGAAGGGGTTCCAGCCCGAATTGGCGAGCATCACTCCCACGAGACTGCTGATCGCGATGATGGCGCCGACCGAGAGGTCGACTCCACCCGTGAGAATCACGAAGGTGAGTCCGACCGCCAGGATGATCAGGTAGGCGTTGTTGATGAAGAGGTTCGACAGCGTCGAGAACTGCAGGATGCGACCGTAGGCGATCTCGCCGTAGATGATCATTCCCACGAAGATCACGATCGCGGCCAGGGTCGGCAGCGTCTCGAGGTTGGGCTTGAGACGGCTCACGAGCGACGGGGTGTGCGGGCTCTGCGGCGCGCTCGGGCGTTCGATGACGGAGGTCATGCCGACACCGCCTCCTTTCGTGGCGTGCTGGTTCTCGCACGACGCTGGCTGAAGAGTGCGCGTACCCGCTGCGATTGCAGGAGGCAGATCGCCACGATGACGATGGCCTTGAATGCGGGGGTCGCCGACGACGGGATGGCGAGGAACACGATGGTCTTGTCGAGCGTGGCGATCAGCAGGGCGCCGATCACGCTGCCGGTGAGCGAGAACTTGCCGCCGGCCAGCGAGGTGCCGCCGATGACCACGGCGAGGATCGCGTCCATCTCGGACGAGAAGCCGGTCTTGGCCACCTCGACGGTCATGACGCTGGCGGTGCTGAAGATTCCCGCTACCCCGGCGAGTACGGCGCTCAGGATGTAGACGAAGATCAGCAGGCCGACCGGGCGGATGCCGGCCATGCGCGCTGCCTTGGGGTTGATGCCGATCGACTCGATCATGAGGCCGAGCGCGCTGCGGCGTACCAGCAGGGCGACCAGCGCGACGATCACCGCGCCGATCACGAAGACGACAGGAAAGCCGAGCACGGTGCCGTTGGCGATCCAGCGGAAGAACTCGTTGCTGGCCGAGGTGTTCTGACCGGAGGTGATGACCTTGGCGAGTCCTCGACCGGCCAGCATCATGATCAGCGTCGTGATGAACGGCTGCAGCCCCACGATCGAGACGAGTACGCCGTTGATCAGGCCGAGGAAGGCGCTGATTCCGAGGGCGAGCGCGATGGCCATGAGAGCGGATCCGAGAGATCCGTCGCCGGCGTCGTGCATGAACTCCATCGACACGGCGCCGGAGACGGCCATGACCGAACCGACCGACAGATCGATGCCGCGAGTGGCGATGACCAGGGTCATGCCCACGGCGATCATCATGATCGGGGCGCTGGCCCGGAGGATGTCGATGAGGTTGCCCGAGAGATCGCCGGTGACGGCGTTGACCGAGATGCCGAGGTAGGTCGGATCTTTGATGAGGTTGATGATCAGAAGGAGCACGAGCGCGGCGATGGCCCAGATGTAGGGCTGCTTGATGCTGGTCTTCACGAATGACGATGCACCCGATGTGGTGTTCGACATCAGTTGGCGCTCCCCTCGGTGGCGAGAGCGGCGGGCTCCGGCTCGATCGCGTCGACGCCCTGCGCCTCCGCGCCATCCGACGCGATCAAGTCGACGATCGTGTCTGCGGTGATGTCTGGCCCGTTGATGATCTCTCCGATCTTGCGGTGGTCTTTCAAGACCACGATTCTTTCGCTGAGGCGCACGACCTCTTCGAGCTCCGACGAGATGAAGACCACCGACATTCCCTCTTCGGCCAGGGTCGCGATCGCCTCCTGGATCTCTGCCTTCGCACCGATGTCGATGCCGCGAGTGGGCTCGTCGAGGATGAGGAGTTGGGGCTTCGTTGCGAGCCAACGGCCGAGCAGAACCTTCTGCTGGTTGCCGCCGGACAGGTTTCTGATGGGACGCTCCGGGTCGCTCGGTCGCACGTTGAGCTCGACGAGGTACTTGTCGCACAGTTCCTTCTGCTCGCGCTTCGAGAGCGGGCGAGCCCAGCCGCGCCGGGCCTGGACGGCCAGAATGAGGTTCTCGCGCACGGTGAGGTCGCCGACGATTCCCTCGTCGCGACGGTTCTCTGTCGAGAAGGCGATCTTGGTGGCGAGTCCGGCAACGGGGCTGTGCACCTCGGTGTTCTTGCCTCCGATGGTGACCTCTCCGGAGTCGGGGCGGTCGGCGCCGTACATCAGGCGGCCGAGTTCGGTGCGGCCGGAGCCGAGGAGTCCGGCGAGGCCCACGACCTCGCCCGGGTAGACGGCGATGTCGACGGGTTCGATCGAACCCTTTCGACCGAGATCTGTGGCGCTGTAGAAGGGCTGCTCGCCGCTCTCTCGCGCATCCCGCCGTCTGTTCGAGCCGAGCGAAGCGAGAGTCTCGAAGTCCTTGCCGATCATGAGCGAGATCAGCTGGCTGCGACCCAGGTCGCGGGTGAGGTGCTCCCCCACGAACTCGCCGTTGCGCAGCACCGTCAGTCGATCACTGATCGCGTAGACCTGGTCGAGAAAGTGCGAGACGAAGAGAATGGCGACGCCCTGGTCGCGCAGGCGGCGCATAACCGTGAAGAGGCCTTCGACCTCGTTGGCGTCGAGGCTCGAGGTCGGCTCGTCGAGGATGAGCACCTTCGACTTGGCGACCATCGCGCGGCTGATGGCGACGAGCTGCTGCAGGGCGAGCGAGATGCTCGACAGCGGCTGCCGCGGGTCGAGATCGCCCAAGCCGAGGCCGACGAGGGCCTCGTGAGCGGCCTGGTGGGTCTTCTTCCAGTTGATTCCGAAGGCGCCGCGGATCTCGTTGCCGAGCATCACGTTCTCGCCCACGGTGAGGTTGTCGCAGAGGTTGACCTCTTGGTAGACGGTCGAGATGCCGGCACTCTGGGCGTCTGCGGTTCCCGAGAACTGGCGGGGGCCGCCAGAGACGAAGATGCTGCCGGAGTCGATCTTGTACACACCGGTCAGTGCCTTGATGAGGGTGGACTTGCCCGCACCGTTCTCACCCATGAGGGTGTGCACCTCGCCCGGGTACAGCCGCAGCTGCACGTTCTGGAGGGCTTTGACGCCAGGGAACTCGATCGAGATATCGGTCATCTCGACGATCGGCTCTGTCGCTGCCATGTCTGCCTGCTCGTTCTGCCGTCTACCGGCCTCGTCTTTGAGTCGCGTGGATTCTCCCACGCGGGAGCCCATTCGGTTCCCCGAGCCGGGTGGCTCGGGGAACCGAATGAGCGGGGGTGAATTAGAACTTGCGGTCGGGCAGCGCCTCGGTGGCGGCCTCGGGCGAGTCGAAGGTCACGCTGGGAACGACGATGTCGGACTCGACCTTGTCACCGGCGAGGGCCTTGTTCACCACGTCGATGGCCGTGTCACCGAACAGCGGGTTGTACTCGGCGACGAAGCTGAGGCGACCTGCAGCGAGCGCTTCGAGAGCAGCCTTCGTCCCATCGATCGTGATGATCTTGACGTCGGTGCCGGGCTTCAGGCCCGCCTCTTCGACGGCCAGTGCGGCGCCGAGGCCCATCTCGTCGTTCTGTGCGAACACGAGCTGGACGTTGTTGTTGTTGGCCTTGAGGATCGTCTCGAAGACGCTCTTCGCCTCTTCGGTCGACCAGTTGGCGGACTGGCTCTCGAGCTTGGTCATGTTGGCATCGATCGTCTCGTCCCAGCCCTTGTTGCGGTCGTTCACGACCGACAGTCCGGGAGGTCCTTCGAGCACGACGTAGTTGGCTCCGTCGGGGAACTGCTCGTTCGCCCACTCGGCGGCCGAAGCGCTGATGCCCACGTTGTCGGGAGCGATGTGGCTCGTGTAGAGCTCGGTGTCGTTCGGCTCGATGCCACGGTCGAGCAGCACCACGGGGATCTCAGCCTCCTTGGCACGCTCGAGGATGCTCTCCCAGCCGGTGGCCTCCGTTGCCGACAGCAGGATGGCGTCGACACCCTCGTCAATGAACGAGGTGAACGCGGTGATCTGCGAGTTCTGGTCACCGTTGGTCGCCGGAGCGTACTTCAGATCGAAGCCGTTTTCCTTCGAGAACGAGTCCTGGATGTTCTTCTCGTTGGCCGTACGCCATCCGCCCTCGGGGCCGACCGCGACGAACCCGATGGTCTTGATGTCACCGCCGTCGCCCGACGCGTCGTCTCCGCCGCCGCTTGCCGAGCAGGCGCCCAGGCCGAGGGCGACTGCCCCCACCAGAGCGAGGCCTGCGATGGACCTGAATCGGGGTGTCTTGAACATTGATCTCCTCCTTGAGACCGGGCGGCGACTGTCGTGCGCCTCCGGAGTGAATGTGAACCGTGATTGGTGCAATGGGCTTTGGTTGTGAGGGCTAACAATTCGCTCGGCCGGGCGGCTCTTCAGGGGAGCTTGTCATCTCGTCCCTGAGATCCTTCGGCGTTTTGTGAAAAGTTGTTAGCGCTCACAGTTTGCTTAGCCGAGACGATATCCGCGTCCTGATCCTTGTGTCAAGCGAGTGCAGCCATGGCCTTGGTAACGAATGTGCAACGGAGCGTGGGGGTGTGAGCCGCCGTCCTCTCTAAGCCGTCTCGACTTGTGCATGCCAAATGTGAGCCCTAACATTCCCACTGGGAGCACGCGTCCTCGCGTGCACGAACGAGGAGGTTCCCCCGTGACGACTCCTCGATGGAGGCGAGTGTGAACGAGGCAGAGCCCGTCATCCGCTTCACCGATGTATCTGTCACGTTCACCGCCACACGAGCTCTCGACGGCGTCGACTTCCGCTTGTTTCCGGGCGAAGTCCATTCCCTCATGGGCGAGAACGGCGCCGGAAAAAGCACTCTGATCAAAGCTCTCACGGGTGTTCAGCAGATCCACGGCGGAACGATCGAGATGGACGGCCGAACGGTGTCCTTCTCGACTCCCGGCGCAGCCCAGCGCGCAGGAATCAGCACCGTCTACCAGGAGGTCAACCTCCTACCCAATCTCACCGTCACGGAGAACGTGATGCTGGGCCGTGAGCCGCGCACACGTTTCGGCGGCATCGATTGGCGCTTGGCCCATGCCCGCACGCGTGAGCTCCTCGCGACCATGCGCCTCGACGTCGATCCGCGGTCGATGCTCGCCGACCACTCCCCCGCGATCCAGCAACTCATCGCCATCGCCCGGGCCATCTACGTCGACGCACGCGTTCTCGTACTCGACGAGCCGACATCCAGCCTCGACAACGACGAAGTGACAGAGCTGTTCCGCATCATCGCGGGCCTCAAAGAGTCTGGCGTCGCCATTCTCTTCATCTCGCACTTCCTCGATCAGGTCTACGAGATCTCCGACCGCATCACGGTTCTGCGCGACGGGCGACTCGTCGGCGAGTACCTGACCCCCGACCTTCTGCGCATCGACCTGGTGCAGAAGATGGTCGGCAAAGACCTGCCCGCGTTGGCGACGATTCGCGAGCACACCAGCAACAGCGATGTCGAAGAGGGCCTCTCTGATGAAGAACCCCTGATCAGCGCCATAGGCCTGGGCCGCAGAGGGGCGATCGAGGCCTTCGATCTGCGGGTCTACGAAGGCGAGGTCGTGGGCATCGCAGGGCTTCTCGGCTCCGGGCGTACCGAACTCGCGCGCCTCCTATCGGGAATCGACCGCGCCGACAGCGGGGAACTCCTCGTCGACGGCCGGGCCGAACGCCTCACGAATCCGCGCAAGGCCATGCAGAATCGCATCGCGTACGCATCCGAGAATCGGCGCACCGAGGGCATCATCGGCGATCTGTCGGTGCGCGACAACATCGCTCTCGCCTTGCAGGCCGACATGGGATGGTTCCGGCGCATCCCCCGCCGTCGTCAAGACGAACTGGCCGCCAGCTACATCCAGGCCATGAACATCCGCCCTGCCGACCCCGATGCGCTGATGGCGACGCTGTCGGGAGGAAATCAGCAGAAAGTCCTGCTCGCGCGCTGGCTCGCCATTGCGCCGCGCCTCCTCGTCCTCGACGAGCCGACCCGTGGCATCGACGTCGGCGCCAAGGCCGAGATCCAGACGCTCGTCTCCGACCTCGCAGACAACGGGCTGTCTGTCGTCTTCATCTCGGCCGAACTCGAAGAGGTGCTGCGCATCAGCCACCGCATCGCGATCCTGCGCGACAAGAGAAAAGTCGCCGACCTCGAGAACCACGACCTCACGGTGGCGAGACTGCTCACCATCATCGCCGAGAACTCGGGCGACGGTGATGATGACTGAGCCACAGCGTGGGTCGGCTAGTGTTCGATTCACGACACGATCACGGGCGTGGCGCTGGATAAGGTGGACTACGTGACGGAAGAGGCGCCGCGCCAAGCGACGATCTTCGACGTGGCCCGACTGGCGGGCGTGTCACATCAGACGGTCTCGCGAGTGGTCAACGACCTGCCGAACGTCCGATCCTCCACCCGCGTACGCGTCGAAGAGGCGATCAAGAAGCTTCGCTACGTGCCCTCCCCCGCGGCGCGGGCCCTCGTCACTCGACGATCGAGAACAATCGGGCTGATCGCCACGGGCGGGCCGGAGTTCGGGCCGTCGTCTACGGTTCTGTACTTCAATGCCGCGGCACGCGACGCTCGCTGGTCGGTCTTCACCGCAAACATGACCGACAGCGATCCCGGATCCATCCGAGGGGCGGTCGAGGCCTTCCTCCGGCAGAACGTCGAGGGCATCGCCGTCATCTCCGGCCACGAAGGGTCGGTCGACGTCGTTGCCGGCATGGAATTGACGATTCCCCTCGTGGCCCTCGAAGCGACTCCCCACGTCGGTCTCGCCACGGTCGGCGCCGACCAGTACAACGGAGCGCGCAACGCCGTGCGGCACCTCATCGCCCTGGGCCACCGCGGAATCGCGCACCTCGCCGGCCCGGCCGACTCGGTCGACGCGCGAGAGCGCGAGCGCGGATGGCGAGACGAACTCGGCGCGAACGACCTGTCGGCCCGGGTGATCGGTGTGGGCGACTGGTCCCCCTCATCCGGACACCGATTCGGCGAAGCCTGCGATCTCACGGGACTCACCGCCATCTTCGCCGCGAACGACCAGATGTCGATCGGTCTGATCCACGCGCTCAACGAACGTGGGCTCACCGTGCCCGCCGACATGAGCATTATCGGCTTCGATGACATTCCCGAAGCGGCATATGTGACTCCACCGCTCACCACGGTGCGCCAGGACTTCGAGACGATCGGCCGTGACATGCTCAGCACACTGCTCGCGCGCATCGAGGGTGACCGCTCGACCGAGCTGCCGCAATCACTCCCCGAGTTGATCGAACGAGCGTCGACCGGCCCCGCGCGGAGTGTGGCTTAGTTCAGCAGGCTCGACACGAGATTGATGGTCGACGCCACGACCACGACCCCGAGCAGGAACGACAACAGAGCGTGTCGCAACGCTTCCGCCCGCAGCACGGAGCTCGTGATGTTGGTATCGGAGACCTGGAAGGTCATTCCTAGAGTGAATGCCAGATACGCGAAGTCGAGATAGCGCGGCGGCTCCTTCTGGTTGAACTCGATGCCGGCCCCGCCGGCGCGATAGTAGAACCCCGCGTAGCGCAGCGTGTACACGGTGTGCACCAGCCACCACGAGGCTGCCAGCGTGGCCAAGGCGGTCGCGACAAGGCCCAGCGTGGCTCTCTCGCCGAGCTTGCCAGCCTCGATCAACAACAGCGCGATCGCACCGAAGCTGGCGATGCTCGCCAGGATCAACAGCGTCTGCGCCATGCGTTGCGAGGGATCCTCTCTGCTCGCGTGAGCAGCAGTGTCGGCGGCACTCAATCGCAGCACTGACAGCCATACCCACACGGTGAAGGTGCCGGCGGCAGCGATCCAGCCGATCGCGGGGGCGAACACCCACGATCCGGCAATGCCGGTGACCGTGAAGACGACGGCGAAGATGATGAGCACCACCGTGGCCCGCACCCCGGCGCGGTGCCAGAAGTCCGTGAAATCCCGTGGGCTGTTCTCGGCACTCACGAGATGGGCCTGATTCTCGCCATCGCCCGGTCGGCTGCGGCCTCCGGCTCGCTCGACACGAGGATGCGCATGCCCGGTTCGAGCACGACCACCTGGTCTCCGTAGCGCGCGGCTATCGACGCCCGCTCCCAGATGAGAACGCACTCGAGCGCCAGCTGGGTCGTGATAGCCCAGGGCTGCCTTGTCGCGAAGAGGGTGAACGAGCCCATGGAATACCCGCCGAGCTCGGCGAGTTCGCCCTGGAGGCCCGCCATTCCGACGACCTCGAAGTCCACTCGGGGCAACGTAGATGTATTCCTCTTGAGGAATGTGACGACGAACAGTCGGGCGGCCACGTCGTGCCTGTCGGCGTGCAGGATGCCGCGAGGCCCGTCGTACGGAGGAATCGGAGCGTCGGTGACGGGCATACGCATGACGCTACAGCCTGCGCATCTCTATCAGCCTGATCAGCTCACCGGCGGTTGCCATGACTCCAGAGCTTCGTCGGCCAGCGGCATCGAATAGAAGTAGCCCTGAATGATGTCGCATCCCATCTCGGTGAGCCGCTCCAACTGCTCGCGAGTCTCGATGCCTTCGGCGACCACACTCATCCCCATGGCATGGCCGATGTCGATGCAGCTGGCGACGATGGCGGTGTCCTCGGCCGAGACGCCCAGCCCCGAGACGAACGAGCCATCGATCTTCAATTCGTCGACGGGAAAGTCCTTGAGGTAGGCGAATCCCGCGTAGCCGGTTCCGAAATCGTCGATCGAGAGTCGAACGCCGTGGCTGTGCAGCAATTCGAGGTTTCGATGAGCGCTCGGGCTGTCGGTGATCAACCCGCTTTCGGTGATCTCGAGCGTGAGCAGAGCGGGGTCGAGGCCACTCTCGGCCAATAACTCGCCGATCATCTCCGCGAGCCGTGGATCACCCAGCTGGCGGGCCGAGACGTTCACAGACATGGTCACGGGCAGCGCGTCGGGGGCCGCGTTGAGCCGCACGCATCTGTCGATGGCCGTGCGGCACGCCCACGCGCCCAATTGATTCACGAGACCAGACCTCTCGGCCACATCGATGAAGCCTGCAGGTCCGATCAGCCCGCGGTCGGGATGATGCCAGCGCATCAGCGCCTCGTAGCCGTGCAGTCGCCCCGTCTCGACGTGGAGCTGGGGTTGATAGTCGAGGCGAAACTGGGCTTCCGCGAGCCCGTTGCGGATCTCGCCCAGCAGCCTGATCTCATTGACGGCCGAGTCGTCCCCCACAGAGGTGAAGCGTTTCCAGCGGTTGCGGCCCGTCGCCTTCGCTTTGTACATGGCCGTTGTGGCCTGGCGCACGTGCAGCTCGGCGAGGTGCGCGAAGCTCGCGGGCCGATCGCCTTCGGCTCCTGACGTGGCGGCGGTCGACACCCCCACGCTCGCCGTCACCACGATGTCGAGGTCGTCGACCCTGATCGCACCGCTGACGAGTTCCAGGATCCGCTCTGCCAGGGGCACGCCGCGGCCGCGACCTGATCCGACCACCACGAACTCGTCGCCCCCGACTCTCGCGCAGAGAAATCCTTCCTCGGCGAGACCCGCGAGTCGTTGCGCGATCGCTCTCAAGACCTGGTCACCGGCGGCCTGCCCCAAACTCTCGTTCACGACCCTGAAGTGATCGAGGCCGAGAGCGATGGTGACGAGCTCTCTCTCTGACGGCGCGGAGCTCACGAGGCTGCTGAATCGAGGCATGAGACCCTCTCGACTCAGTAGAGAAGTCAAGGCGTCGAACTGTGCCGATTGCGCGAGATCGTCTTCCGCCTCACGCCTCAGCACGTCTGATTTCTCGGCGTGACGCACCGCGCTGATGACGTGTTGCTCCTCTGCCGTGCGCTCCCTGCGAGGAGTGAAGAGAAAGACCGTCATGCCGACGAGCGAAGCCCCTTTCTGCGTCTTCGTCTCGGGGCCCTTGTTCACCCGTGAGGCCGAGAGGTGAACGGCCAGCGCCTCGCGGTTTTTGCCCAGCACACTGAACGACATGTCTGAGACGCGCCCTTCGAGGTAGAGCAGCGGCACGGTGCGCGCCGAGAACAGGATGCGGTCGGCCGGCGGGAGGAGTCGGGTGAGAGACGTTCCGACCAGTTCCTCCCGGGAGAATCCTGTCCACGTGAGCATGTGATCGTTGACCTGCACGATCGTGTTGCTCGAATCCGTGATCACGATTGCACCCGGCCCCGATCGGAAGAGCGTCTCGTAGTCGATCTGCACCGCACCCTGTGTCGGCATGATCAGCGCTCGGCCAGAAACTGCAGGATCGCGCGGGACGTCTCTTCCGGAGCACTCACCTGGGGCACATGCCCCTCCGCCTCGAGAACGACGACCCGCGCTCGGGGCATGTGCGCCTCCATGTAGTCGCCCACATGGAGTGGAGCGAGAGAGTCGTTCGTGCACTGCACGATCAGGGTCGGCACCTCGACCCGCGGCAGCAGCGGGCGCACGTCTGAGAGGAAGGCCACCCGGGCGAACGAGCGCATCACCAGAGGATCGAGGCGGCAGAAGCTCTGCTCGAGCTCGTCGGTCAGTTGGGGCACCTCGGGGTTCTTCATGATCACCGGCGCCATCATCGCGGCCCAGGCCAGATGGTTGTCGTCGAGCGACTCCATGAGTCCGTCGATGTCGGCGCGACTGAACCCGCCCTCGTAGTCGGCGTCGGCGTCGTCGATGTACGACGGCGTCGGTGCGAGGAGCACGAGATCACGGAAGATCTCGGGTGACTTCACGGCCGCCGCGATAGCGAGCATCGCAGAGAAGCTGTGGGCGATCAGGGTCACGTCGGTCAGGTGCAAGGCATCGCAGAGTTCGAGGAGGTCGTCGACATACTGATCCAGAGTCGAGTACTTCACGGCGTCGTAGTGGGAGAGAGACGATCTGCCCGAGCCCACGTGGTCGAACAGGACGACCCGGAACCGGCCTTCGAAATGGGGCAGGAGGCGCGAGTACATGGTCTGGTCGCAGCCGAAGCCGTGAGCGAGCACCAGCACCGGAGCGTCCTCAGCCCCGGAGATCCGCACATGATTGCGTTCTATAACGTCGCCCGCCCTGGCCGAGGCGTCCTGCATGCGTGCCATAACATCCACCTTCGCACATGCACGACTTCTCGTGTGTGGTGAGCAAGCGCCTGTCAATGGCATTGCAGCGCGAATCGAAGTCGCGTGTACTCGAAGAGTTCGAGTCCGATCCGTCGCAGCGACGGCTCCGAATAGACCCGCGACATCTCATACTCACGAATTCGGATCACCCGCACCATGGAAACACCGCATCGATGGAACTGACCGCCGCCCTCGACCGTCTTCGTCGAACTCCTTTCCTCCTCGATGTGGTGCGCGCCGCCGATGATCTCGCGCTGACCGCATCGCGGGCGGGCGGTCGCCAGGCGGTCGGCATCCTGCGTCGCACCATCGACGACGAGCAGAACCAGCTCGTGGCGATAGCCGCCGTGCACGCGCTCGGCCGGGTCTTCGACGACGAGGCTGACGACGCGCTGTCCGAGCTGCTCTCGAGTAACCGGGCGTTCCTGAGAGAACACGCCGCCTGGGCGTTCGGCAGCCGGCTTCCGCGCTTGGATGCCGTGTCGCGTCTCGTCGCCTGCGTCGTGCAGGCGGGCTTCACCGGCATGCTCGCGCAACGCACGCTGCAGCAGTGGGGCGTGTCGGCCCCGGATCACGTCGCGTTGGCCCTCGAGGGCGCGCTGGTCGCAGAGCGCGCGAGTGACGTCCGCACCCGGCTCGTCGAAACGCTGGGACTCGTCTCCGGACGGGTCGCCGGACGGGCTCTGCGCGAGATAGCGTCCGACACCTCCGAGCACGATGACGTGCGGATCGCCGCGATCGCCGGACTCGGTGACCGCCGAGGCGACGAGCGTGGACTCATTCTCGTGCGTGACCTCGCCTCGGTCGACAGCGATGCCGACGCGACGGGATCGCGGACGATCGCCCATGCGGCACGGTTGGCCCTGATCGACCTCGGGGACGCGCCCGCCGCCATCCGACTCGGCGACGGCCTCACGGTCGCCCAGCTCTTTCTTCACGCCGATATCGACCGTGGACTCACACGCGCCGGCGCCGGAGACAACGGGGGAGTGGCGACGCTGCTCGTGCGCCTCGGAGACGCCCTGGCGAACCTCGACGGCATCGACCGCGTGCTCACCATGTCTCGAGGAGACGCCGGCGCCGCCGCCGACAGCCTGCTCGACCTCGCAGCGCGCACCGGCGCCGACCACGACTTCGTTCCCGTTCCCCTTCTGTCGGAGCCGAGCCCGCAAGCCCGCTCGTGGCACACCAGGGTCGCGGCCGAGCGCGGCATCCGTCGCGCGCTCACGGCCCTGGGCCCTGTCGACGTTCTTCATCTGCGGATGGCCGATGTCGGCAGCATGGCCGCGTCGAGCGTGGCCCGCGAGTTGGGCATCCCCGTGGTCTTCACGCTGGCGCCCGATCCTCACGGAGTCATCCGCGCACTCGACGTCGCGGGCTCGCTGACCGCAGCCAACTTCGGTGACATCGACGAGCAGGAGCACTACTGGTTCCGGCACCGGCTCGTGCAGCGTCTTGCCGCCGACTCCGATCACATCGTGCTGTTTCCCCGGCCCGCGTTGCGTGCCGAACTGCAGGAGCTGCTGGGCATCGATATCGACGAGTCACCCGAGCGCTACACCGTGGTGCCCGAGGGAATCGACCTCGCGACCATCGACGATGCGCTGATCGAGGTCGAGGCCCGCAACGCCGCCCGCGCAGACACCGCCCGCGCAGACGCCCTCGATGCACACGACGCCCTCGACGGGCTCGAGGAGCTGGTCGCCGCCCTACCCGAGCACCGTCGCGGCCTGCCCATCGCGTTGAGCGTGGGCCGCCTTCACCGGGTGAAGGGTATGGCGACCATCGTCGAAGCCTGGGCGACGGATGCCACCCTGTTCGACACCTGCAACCTCGTGATCGTCGGCGGCGACCTTGTCTCGCCCTCCGCCGACGAACAGTCGCAACTCGATGCGATCGACCGCGTGCTGCGCGAGAACCCTCAGGCAGCCGACGGGCTCGTTCTCGCCGGACACCGTCCCAACGACGTGGTGTCGCGCTGGCTCGCCGCGACCCGACTCGGATCGGGCGATATCGTGGGCGCATCCGGCATCTACGTGTGCGGCAGTCTGAAAGAGGAGTTCGGCATCGCGATTCTCGAAGCTCTAGCGGCGGGACTCGTCGTCGTGACGCCCGACGCGGGTGGTCCCGCGACGTACGTCGACGACGGCGTCACGGGCATTCTGGTCGACACCGGCTCGGCCACGGGAGTGCGTCGCGGCATGACGGAGGCCGTGCGAATCGCGGCCGAGGACGATTGTGACCGGGTGGCGGCGGCACGCGGCATCGTGCGGGATCGCTTCACCGTGCAGGCCATGGCTACGGCTCTCGAGCGGGTGTACACGAACGTCGCCGCGAACAGGCGCGTCGAGGGCCTGCCTCTGTCGAGCACGGGCAACGCCTCGTGACGCTGCTCGTCATCAGCCCGGATTACGCGTCGCACCTGCTGCCTCTCGCGACCCTGGCCACGGCCTGGCTCGACAGGGGAGACGACGTGGTCGTCGCATCCGGGCCAGCGACCTCGTCGATCGCGTCGTCGTTCGGTTTTCGCTCCGTCGAGCTGCGACTCGGTCGCGGCTCCAATCCGGGAACGATCCGCGCCGAGGAACAGCCGGCGGGCGAAGACGACTCCCTGCGCGGCTTCTTCGATGCCACTCGACGGGGGCTCGTCGACACCCTCGCCTATCAGGCCTCTCAGCGCACGACCGATCTGCTGTGGCAACCGCTCGATACCGCGAGCGCCGTCCTTAAGGTCATCGACGAGGTGAAGCCGGATGCGGTGATCGTCGATCATCTCGCCTTCACGGCCCGGCTCGCGCTGCAGGCCGCGGGCATCGAGCACGCCGATGTCGTGCTCGGTCACCCGACAGCACTGCCCATAGCCGGAGAGGTATACGGCTATCCGACATCGTGGCCGCGGGCCTTCGAGCCCGACAGCGACGCGCTCGAGCGTCTGCGCGCCAGCTGCATCGTCGTGCGCGACCGCTTCACCGAGCAGTGGAATGACGCGCTCGGTGTGCTCGATGCGAGTGCCGCCTCGTCGTCGGACGCCTTCGCCGAGCACGGCGACACTCTGCTGCTGAACTACCCGGGCCAGTTGCACGACCCGGAGCGCACCGCGCAACTCGCTACGCATGCCTTTCTCGGCTCCGCCGTTCGCGATGAGCCGGCTGACCCTGAGGTCGACGCCTGGCTCAGCGCGGGAGGGGCGCCGATCGTCTACGTGAGCTTCGGCAGCTTTCTCTCTGTTCGCGCCGATGTACTTTCTCGAGTGGCCGACGCGCTGAGGCAACTCGATGTGCGGGTGGCACTGGCCATCGGATCAGCCGACCGACGAGAGCTGGGAGAGCTGCCCGACACGTGGCTGGTGCGCGAGTTCCTGCCGCAGGTCACGATGCTCAAGCACGCCGCTCTCGCGGTGACGCACGGGGGCAACAACAGTGTCACCGAGGCCGCGACGGCCGGGGTGCCGATGCTGGTGCTGCCGTTCTCGACCGATCAGTTCGCCGGCGCAGAGGCCGTGGAGTCGAGGGGCTACGGTCTCGCATTGGCCCCGAATACGGCCTCGGTTGACGAACTGCGCGCAGCAGCGCAGACGCTCCTCACCGCGACGGAACTCCGTGACCGTAGCCGCCTGCTCGGCGCCGAGCTCCGCGCAACACCGGGCCGTGACAGAGCGTACGAGGCGCTGTCGAGCTAGCCGACGAACTGGAATACTGGGCGCATGCGCAGATTTCTCGTCTCTCTGGTGGCCAACGCGATCGCCCTGTGGCTGACCACGCTCATCGTCACGGGCGTCACCGTCGACCCCTTTCAAGACGACACCCTCGGCACGATCCTGTCGTTCCTCTTCGTTGCACTGATCTTCGGCGTGGTCAACGGGATTGTCGGTACGGCGATCCGCGTCGTCGCGTTCCCTCTGTACATCCTCACCCTCGGGTTGCTCTCACTGGTGGTCAACGCTTTGCTGCTGATGCTCGCAGCCTGGTTCTCGCAGCTCTTCGGGTTCGGACTGATGGTGGCCGGCTTCGGCTGGGCTGTTCTGGGCGCCCTCGTGCTCGCCATCCTCTCGGCGATCATCGGTTCGATCCTGCGCCCCCTCGCCGGCCGCGACAAAGACTGACCGAACTGACGGGGCCTGCTCGCGGCCGACAGGGGGTGCCACTCACGACGCCCCTCACCTCTCGACCCGCGTGGCGCGATATTCGGTGGCCGTGCCCGGCGCTGTTCCCGACAAGAAGGGCGCTGCATCGTCGATGAACTTCTCGACCCTGCGGTCTTTCGATGCGTCGACCAGCCCTGCCGTCTCGCGGTACGCGCCCAGATCGTGCGAGGGAAAGGCGTCGCCCGTGGGGATGGGCGCATCGTCGTAGAGGGTGCGGCGCACCAGTACGCGGTCGTCACCGGATGCCGTGTCGAGGCCACCGATGGCAGGAACGAGATCTTCGCTGTGCGCGATCGTAAGTGTGGGCGCTTCGGTCTCGAGTTGACCCACGGGTGAGCCGAGGGTGACAACGCCCTGCACGTTGTAGTCACCGGACTGCTCGAGTTGCACGGCCAGAAGGCCGCCCTGCGAGTAGCCGACCTCGAAGACCGGGTCGCCCGGCTGGATGCCCGCATCGCGCATCGCCTCGACAGCGGCGCGGTACGAGGCGCCGTCGCCCGCACCCATCGACGTGACATTGCTCGTCATGTCGAACGCCTCACCGGTCGGCAGGGCGTTCATGTCGACGGTTCCGCCGAGATAGACGATGTACGACGGATCTCCGTCGGCGTCGACGTACTTCTCGACCTTGATCTGCGATCCAGCGCTGCTCGTGACCGGCATCCGAGACGCCAGGTCGGAGATGCTGGAAGGTGCTGTAACGGGCGACGTCGCGATCCTCGTCGTGCGCACGGGCGTCTCGACGAGTGGCCGACGGCCTGCCGCGCCCGCGCCCGCGACCCCTGCCGCCACGAGGATGAGCCCCGCGGCCTCTCTGATGCCGAAGAGACCGAGTCCATCGTCGCCGATGACGGCGCCCGCTCCGGGAGGAACTCCGAGGAGCCCCGCGATGATGTCGTCGCTCGAGGAGAAGAGCAGACGAACGGCGGCCGCGACGGCCGGGTTGTTGGCGAGTTCCGGATGCTCGCGCATCCACTCGACGACATCGGCAGGATTCTTCGAGGTGCCCGGCCGCAAGGCGAGACCCGCCAGCACACCCGACCCTGCTGCAGCGAGAAACGGCGCGCCGGCCAGAAGGAGGAACGGCGCGATATGCCCGAGCACGTTGCCGACCACACCGGAGGCCATACGCATTCCGTCGATCATGGCGTTCTCGACGATTCCGTACGCCTCGGCAGCCAAGCGCAGAGAGAAGTCGAGCTCGCCCGCGGAGCGCGACGCCTGTTCGAGCTCGTGCGCCGCCTGCAGCACCAGCGTCGGCACGGTCGGCGTCTGAGCGGCCACCAGCGGATCGAGGCAGAGCTCGAGCCCCCGCAGCCGACCGGCAGCCGCGAGCGCCTCGGTCTCGATGAACCTCAGCCGAAAGGCGGTGGTCGCGATCTCGTCTGTCGATACGGCAAAGCTGCCCCCGCCAGAGACCACGAGTTCGTCGGTGTCGGGGGTCATGGGGTCGTTCCGAGCCTCTCGATGGCTCCCGCCAGCATTCCTGAGATCTCGTCGAGCGCCGACGACACGCGGCGAACGTCAGCTGCAACGTGCTCGCACCTCAGATCGAACGACCGTCGTGCGAGGCCCTGCCAGCCAGGTGCATCGTCGCGCACAACGGCGGGCACCAGCTCGGTGCAGAGGTCGAGGCTCAGCGCCTGCACCGTGGCCCTGTCGTGCTCGAGGGCGGCGCTCACGTGGGTCAGAAGGGGGTTTGGATGATCTGTCACGGCACCAGTGTCATCGCCCGAATCCGTCATCGTGCCGCCGTGACGGGTATCAGGGGAGTGGCGATGAACAGACGGCTGATGTGGAGGAGAGGAAACTGCACCAAGATAGAGGCATGCCCCCCGAGCGAGACGAGATTCCCCCTGGAGTCTTTCGCGTCTGCATGGTCTGCACGGGCAACATCTGTCGTTCTCCCATGGCCGAGATAGTGCTTCGCGACATGGTCCAGAAGGCCGGCCTCGGCCATCGCGTCTCGGTGACCAGCGCCGGAACGGGCGAATGGCACGTGGGGGAGCAGGCCGACCCGCGCACGATCGACGCCCTCGCTGATCGCGGTTACGACGCATCCATGCATCGGGCCAAGCAGTTCGACTCGTCGTCTTTCGACGAACTCGACCTGATCATCGCGCTCGATCGCACCCACGAGCGCGCTATCCGCTCGTGGGCATCGAGTGATTCCGACAGATCGAAGATCAGACTGCTCACGAGCTTCGACACCTCCCCGGGCCGCCAACTCGACGTTCCAGACCCCTATTACGCCGACCCGGCCACGTTCGCCTCGGTGCTCACCACCATCGAGCAAGCCTGCGCGGCCCTGTTCGCCCAGCTCGAGCCGGCGTTTCGTGCGCCGCAGACATCCACCCACGCTTGACCGATGCGGCCCGACGGCCGCCCAGCACTGGAGTTACCCCGCACTATGAGCGCTCTTTCCCCTCAGCCCCTCAGCCCCCTCGATGGTCGTTATGCGTCGGCCGTGTCCGAACTGGGCGAGTTCCTGTCAGAGGCGGGGCTCAACCGCGCCCGCATCCAGGTCGAGGTCGAGTGGCTGATCTACCTCACCGACCACTCGCTCTTCGGCTCGACCCCGATCGAACTCGAGAAGCAGCGCAAGCTGCGCCAGCTCGCCCCGAACTTCGGAGATGAGGAGGTCGCCGAACTCGGCGCCCTCGAGTCGACCACGAAGCACGACGTGAAGGCCGTGGAGTACTACGTGCGCCGCCGCCTCAGCGAACTGGGCCTCGACGCGATCGCCGAGCTGACGCACTTCGCCGCCACCAGCGAAGACATCAACAACCTCAGCTACGCCCTGGTCATCCGGGATGCCGTGACCGAGGTCTGGCTGCCCGCCTTCCGTGCGGTCATCGACGAACTCCGAGCACAGGCGGTGCAGTACCGCGACGATGCCATGCTCGCGCGCACCCACGGGCAGCCGGCGACCCCCACCACCATGGGCAAGGAGCTGGCCGTCACGGTCTACCGTCTCGAGCGCATCCGCAAGCAGGTCGAGGCGGCCGAGTACCTCGGCAAGTTCTCGGGCGCCACCGGAACATTCGCGGCACACCTCTCGGCCGAGGCCGACCTCGACTGGCAGGCGGTCTCGCGCGAGTTCGTCACCTCGCTCGGTCTCACCTGGAACCCGCTCACCACACAGATCGAATCGCACGACTGGCAGGCCGAGCTCTACTCGCAAGTCGCGCACGGCAACCGCATTCTGCACAACCTCTGCACCGACGTGTGGACCTATATCTCGCTCGGCTACTTCACGCAGATCCCCGTCGCGGGCGCCACGGGCTCGTCGACGATGCCGCACAAGATCAACCCGATCAAGTTCGAGAACGCGGAGGCCAACCTCGAACTCTCGAGCGCGCTTCTCGACTCGCTCGCGCAGACCCTCGTCACCAGCCGCCTGCAGCGCGACCTCACCGACTCGACCACGCAGCGCAACGTGGGCGTGGCCCTCGGCCACTCGCTGCTCGCGCTGTCGAACATCACCGCGGGCCTCGGCCAGATCTCGCTCAACCGCGAGCTGCTCGCCGACGACCTCGACACCAACTGGGAGGTCCTCGCGGAGGCCATCCAGACCGTGGTGCGGGCCGAGATCACAGCGGGGCGCTCATCGATCACCGATCCCTATGCCCTGCTCAAAGAGCTCACCCGCGGCAAGCGCATCGGGGCCACCGACCTGGCGACCTTCGTCGAGGGCCTCGACATCGGCGACGCCGCCAAGCAGCGCCTTCTCGCGCTCACCCCGCACACCTATGTGGGCATCTCCTCAGCTCTGGTGGAGCACATCCTCTGAGCAACCGAGGGCGCCCGCGGTAGCCTTGGTGTCTTATGGCACACGACAGCGAGACCCCGTCCCACCACACCGCGTCGCTCGAAGAGCGCATCCGGGCCGCCGTCGACAGCGAGGGTGAGACCTCGGTCGTGCTGCGCGCGCGTTCTCTGCTCGAGGGCGGCTACGAGGGCGAGGAGTTTTTGCGCGTCGTCGGAGGCCCTCACGCCGACGGCATCCTGGCTGGCGCGCCCTCGCTCTACTGGCCTGAGCTGTGGGGCGCCCGCGCTCTGAATTACGTCTGGTCGGATGCCGCGGCGCCGGCCGTCATCGCCGGCCTCGGCAACCAGGCATGGCGGGTACGAGAGATGTGCGCCAAGGTCGCGGCTCTGCGCTCGATCGCGGCCCCGGAGGCCCTCACCGCCCTCACCAAAGACGACCACGCACGAGTCCGCGCCGCAGCGGCCCGAGCACTCGCATCCACAGGCGACCCCACAACCCAAGACACCCTGGAGTCCCTCCTGCGAGACCCCGACAAAGAGGTCCGCAGAACGGCCCAGCAGTCCCTAAAAACCCTGAAAGACACCAGCGCCTAACCCCGTCCGGCCTGACCCATCCCCGCCCTTCGACAGGCTCAGGGAACGATCTCCCTCACGACGAACTAGCCGGTGAGCGGAGCGAACTCGGCGCCCCGGCAGCACCACCCGGTGAGCGAAGCGAACTCGGGGGGAACGAAGCGAACTCGGCGCGGGGAGGGGTGTGCGTTTTCTTGCGAGTTATGGCTGTGGCTGATGACCCGGAGCAGCGCGAGGAACGAGCGCCGCGGAGCGGTTGTCAGCCACGGCCATTGTCTGAGCTGAAAACGCACACCCCGAGCCGCGCCCTACAGAAAACGCTTAGTGCCCAGACGGCGGAAGTTCGTCATCGTCGAGCTCCGTCTGCTCCGACTTGTTCGGCTTGAACGTCAACACCATCATCGCGATCACAACAAGAACCACGATGAACGCGACCCCGAAGAAGATCACCGCCAACAACGGACTGCGAGTAGAAAGCAGCACGGTCAGCCCCACGAAAAGGGCCAGCACCGCCGACAGAACGATGAGTTCGACCGGCTTGAAGACGTCGCGCTTTGATGGCTGGGTCACGGGTTCTGCACCTGCGGAGTCACGGATTCCTTTGTTTTGTGGGCGTCGACCTGCGTGCCCCAGCGAAGCGACAGCCCCGCGATGACGAGGTAGATTCCGAGAACCGCTCCGTATGCCCCGAAGAGGCCCACGGCCACGAGGTCTGTGAGCGGAAGGAGGAGGAAGACCAGCGCGAGGATGCCTGTGAAGCCGCCCATGGCGATCCAGTCTTTGGCAGGAGCCTCACCGCGCGAGCGCAGGCCGGTCACGAGTTCGAGAATCGCGGTGATCGCGGCCCAGACGCTCACGAGATAGAGCAGGAACCCGAGCCCGAAGCCCTGCAGTGCCAGGGCGAGCACGCCGGCCACGAGGCTGGTACCGGCCTGGGTGAGAAGAAGGGTGCGGCTCATTCCCGCGGGCACGACGCGCAGGGTCAGGATGCCGGTGAGCAGGCCGGATGTGAGGGCGAAGGCTCCGAAGACCAGCAATCCGACGACACTGGAATGGTTCGGCGTGAAAGTGACGACGAGGGCTACGACGATCGCCGGAATCGCCCGGGCGATCGGCACACCCCAGTAGGGCGACTGCGCCTCGAGGCGGGTGGGCTGGGTGGTCACCGCGCGGCCTGCTTTCGAGTTCGAGAACCCCGCTAGTTTACCGTGGCCGATCCTGGACGTTCTCCCTCACGGAGAATCTCACGAGTCAGGCCAGATGGCTCCGCGCGCGCGATACACCACTGCCGACCATTTGTCGCCCCTATTGCAGAACCCGCCCCGCATGGTCTACTCAGAGCAGGAGATTTGTGTCGCGTTCCCGCTCGGTTGCGAGAAGCGTCAATCCGTGAAGACCTTGGGGGTCTGACAAATGCTCATTACTACTCTACGGCATCGCTACGCGGTTGCCGGTTTCGCAGGCCTCGCTCTCGGCACCGCCATGGTCCTGGGCTTCTCCGGAAGCGCTCAGGCTCTTCCGCCCGAGGCCGGTGGCCCGATCAACCTGGGCTTGGCCTCCAGCTTCGGCGTTCTCGCGGCCAGTACGGTCACCAACACGGGACCCACCACGGTGACCGGCGACGTTGGTCTTAGTGGCGACACGGGCAGCGCGGGAATCACCGGGTTCGGCGGCCCGCCGCTTGAGGGCTCGATCGTCGATGGAACCGGCACGATCCGCACGGATCCCGGCGTAGGAGACGCACAGTCCGCGCTGACAGCCGCGTACAACACGGCCGCGGGACTCACACCTCAGGCCACCGGGCTATCTCAGCTCGCTGGCCAGGTGCTCACACCGGGCGTCTACTCCGGCGGCGCACTCGACCTCTCATCGGGCGGTCTGCTCACTCTCTCCGGGGGAGCAGAGTCGGTCTGGGTTTTCCAGGCCTCGAGTTCACTCGTTATGAATGTGGGCAGCACCGTGCAGCTGACCGGGGGCGCCAGCATCTGCAACGTGTTCTGGCAGGTCGGAACGTCGGCCACCATCGGCAGCGGAGCGACCTTCGTGGGCACCGTGATGGCGCAGGCATCGATCACAGCTAATGCCGCCGCGAGCGTGCAGGGCCGCCTGCTCGCAAACACCGGCGCAGTCACGCTCGACACCAACGTGATCACCCGGCCGACCGGCTGCGCGCCCGATATCACCTCGGCGGCACCACCGTCTGGCACGACAGGTACCCCTTACGAGTACGACTTCACGACCTCGCCGACCACGTCGCCGACGCCCACCTACACGGTCGTGACGGGCGAGCTGCCTCCGGGCCTCGCGCTGTCGCCGTCCGGAGAGATCACGGGCACGCCGACTACTCCGGGTAGCTACACCTTCACGGTGACGGCGAACAACGGTCACGCCGACGATGATTCAGAGACGTACACGGTCGTGATCGACTCTCCGACGGCAACCGGGCCGACGACTCCCGGTGGTAACGGCGCAGGCGGTAACGGTAACGGTGCCGGCGGTAGTGGTTCACCGCGATCAGGCCTCGCGGCGACCGGATTCGACGGTGGCGGCCTCGCCATGATCGGCGGCCTCGCACTGGCGGCCGGCCTGGCTCTGACGATGGGAATGACCCGTCGTCGCCTTCGTCGAAGCTGACACCTGAAGCGCTGAGGCGCTGAGGCGCTGAGAATGAGAACGCCCGCTCCCTCAAGGGAGCGGGCGTTCTCACGTGTCAGGAGAGGCTCGCGCTGGCCTGAATGGCACGGATCTCTGGCCAGATCCCCACTGCCTGGGCGGCCGTCGCCGTGGCCGTCACCTGCACCAGGTCGAGGGCAGGACCGTTGGACACGAGGGCCAGTCGAACAGCCTGGACGAGTGTGCCCGCGCGCGGGTCGGGATAGCTGAACTCGATGCGGAAGCCTGCGCGGCCGAGAACCTCCGGCCGATCGCGGCCCAACTCGGCTACCCCCTCTATCGAGGAGACCTTCTCGATCACGGCCTGAATGGCTGTGTCGAGCGTGTATCCCAAGCCGAACCGAGAAATCGCCACCACGACGTTGGGTCGGAACTCGCCCTGTTCGACCTCTTTGGCCGTGGCGAGCAGCGCGGCGGTCGTCGAGAGCACGTGCCAGTCGTCGGGCACATCGAGCGACACGATCGGAAGAGCCGGGGCATCCGAGCTGGGGAAGGTGAGTGTGCGCGACATCGAGCCGTGGGGCCTTTCATGAGGGGAGAAACACCACAGGCGGGCGTCGAATGATCGACGCCCGCCTGAGTCCTGCGAACCCGGAAGACCGGGTCCTCAGAAGAAGAGTTGCTACGCGTTCGAGGTGCTCTCCTGGTCGGCAGCGTTCTTTGCTGCCTTCTGCGAGGCGTCCTCGAGTGCGGCGATGACCTGCTTGAGGGCGGCGGTGTGCGTTCCGCTCCACTCGCTGCGGAAGTTCTCCGCGTCGGGACCGGTCCACTGCACGCTCTGCAGTGCGCTGGTGAGCGTCGTCAGGATCGTCTGGACCTGCTGCGACTGCTGGTTGAGCTGCTTTCCGAGGCTACGAACCTGGTCAACGTCAAGACCCCATACGGCCATTGTTTTCTCCTTATTTTCCTGGCGAGCCGGCGGTTCCGGTTTCGCTACATCCTGTGAGTCGATCTCACGTGTTCAGACTAGAGCGCCCCCAGAGGGGAGTCGATGGGGAGAACTCCCCATGCCCTTGTCACGCGTCGGGAAGCGCCACCTGAACCTTCGTGATGCGCCCCTGCTGCACCAGGAATCCGCGCCCCGGCGGCAGGTCTGCGCGGCGGAAGCGGCCGAGCGAGGTACCGAGCAGCGTGTCGCCATCCAGTTCGCCGGGAACCAGCAGCAGGCCGCGCTTGGCGCCCTTGAACGATCCCGCGAGCGTCCACGCCGCCGACCACGTGGCGGTCTCGCTCTCTCCGACGACGAAGACGTCGTCGCGCAGCGCTCGCTTGATCAGGCGGTCGATGTCGTTCTCCGCCATCGTCCCCGTGAGATCGCCGATGTTCTCGACGAAGATGGCGATCGAGTCGGGTCGCAGTGTTCCGGCATCGAGCTGTCCCTGCAGGTCGTCGGCGAACGCGGTGACCTGCGTCGGGTCGGAGATGGACATCGACCAGAAGGGCAGGGGAGTGAGCGAGGTCTTGCGCGGCGAGATGTGAACAAGACGGATTCCCGGCTGTGCACGTCGCAGAGCGGCGGCCATGGTGGCGAGCGCCGTCGACCGACCGCTCTGGCCCGATCCCGACACCATGAACGCTCCGCGTGGAGCGATGCCGAGCGGCGCGAGGTTGTCGTCGCGCACCGCGATCACGGGCAGCCCGCCCGCCGTGGCCGGAAGGCTCGAGAGGGGAATCGAGTCGGACAGCTTCTGGATGGGCGGCGCTTCGGGGATTCCCTGGCGCCGCATGGCTTCCGCCAGCTTCGAGACCTCGCGCGACTGGATCGCCACGTTCGGGTCGGCTCCGAGCACGGCGATCTGGATCTCGTTGCCACCCATCAGGCCCCGCCCCGGAGGCGAGATCGCGGTGAGGGTGTCTTTGGGAACGCCCACAAGCTGATAGTCGTCTTCACTGGCCATGCGCAGCACCAGTCGTCGCTGCACGGTCGATCCGAGCGATGCGGGCACGGAGTTGGGTCGGTCTCCGGAGATCACGATGTGCACGCCCACCTGGCGGCCGTCGCTCGCGATCTGGGCGAACGTGGTGAACCAGGCGGAGTGCCCGCCGAACTCGTACTGCTCACGGAAGGCGCCGATGCCATCGACCAGGACGATGATGCGTGGCTCCTCGGGAACCCCGGCGATGCGTCGGTACTCGCCGATGCTTCCCGCCCGAACGGCCGAGTACCGCACGGAACGGTCGTCGACAGTGTCGCGCAGCATCCGGAGCAGGCGGATGACCCGCTCCTCGTCGTCGCCGTCGATGATGGCGCCCACATGGGGCAGCTCCTCGAGCATGCTGAGGCCGCTCGATCCGAAGTCGAGGCCGTAGACGTGCACCGGGCCTCCGCGGGGCGTCACCGCCGCCGCCACCGCGATCGTGCGCAGGGTGGCGCTCTTGCCCGAACCACCGGTTCCGTAGACCGCCATGTTGCCGTCACGGTCGGGCTCGTAGAAGACGGTCGGCTGAATCTGATTCTCAGGCTCGTCGATGACTCCGAGCAGCAGCCGCTCGTCGGTGCGTGGGTTGGGCAGCAGAGAGAAGTCGTAGACGGCGGCGAGCTCGTCGAGCCACGGCTTGCGCGGGTCGGGGATGTCGGCCCTTCGGGCCGCCGTGCGAATGGATGCGACGAGTCGCGCGATGTCGTTCGGCCCGGGGTCGGCCGCCTCGACGACCTCGACCTCCGGCACCTCCCACTCCGCTCCGGCGCCGAAGTTCATCTCGCTGATGTCGATCCGCGGACGTGGCGGCTCGTTCGTGGTCCACCCACCCGCGTATCCGGTCTGGAACGAGGCGAGGCGACCAGGACCGGTCTTGGCTGCTCCGCGACCTGGAATCGACTGATCGAAGTAGGCGGCCATCGGAGTTCCGAGGATGTCGGAGGAGTCCTCGGCATCGGCCATGCGCAGGGCGATACGCAGGTTCGTGTTCGCGCGCAGATTGTCTTTGATGACACCGGCCGGGCGCTGGGTCGCGAGAATCAGGTGCAGCCCGAGAGAACGACCACGCTGGGCGACGTCGACGACGCCGTCGACGAACTCGGGAACCTCCTGCACCAGGGCAGCGAACTCGTCGACGACGATCAGCAGGCTGGGCGGGGTCTCGGGGTCGCCGGTCTTCTCGAGCGAGACCAGGTCTTTCGCCTTCTTGCGGTTGAGCAGGTGCTCGCGGTAGCGCAGCTCCGCACGCAACGAGGTGAGCGCCCGCCGAACGAGATGCGGCGACAGGTCGGTGACGAGTCCGACGGTGTGGGGCAGAGCCACGCAGTCGGCGAAGGCGGCGCCTCCCTTGTAGTCGATGAAGAGGAAGGTGGCGCGGTCGGGGGAGTGCGCCGCGGCCATACCGAGCACCCACGACTGCAGGAACTCGCTCTTTCCGGCCCCGGTCGTTCCGCCGACGAGGGCGTGCGGGCCCTGGTTGCGGATGTCGAGATAGAACGGCTCGGTTCCGCTGTGGCCGACAAGGGCACGCAGCGAGCCCTCCTTCTTGCGGCGAACGGGAGGCGAACCGTCACGAAGAGCGATGGAGTTGCTCTCTCGCCAGCGCTCGACGACCGCATCCGGCTGCTCGGCGAGCTCGGGGCCGACGAGCGACAGGTACGACACCGAACGCGGCAGATCGGACTCGTCGTCGATCGGCGATCCGACGTCGACGACCGGCGCGAGATGGCGGGCGTAGCGGTGAGCCGCATCGAGCTCGACCGTCTCGCAGACGACGGGGTAGGTGTGCTCGCCGAGACGAACCTGGCCCACCGTGCCGCCGGCGACATCCGAATCGACGCTCACGAAGCTGCGACACGCGGCCGGAAGGTGAGCGATGGATGGCGCGGACCAGACGACGTGCACATTCGCGTCGGCGCCCCGCTCGGCGAGGCGGTTGAGCCGGCCCCGGTCGACAGGCACGTCGTCTTCGATGACGACGATCACAGCCGGGGTGATGGGCAGAGGGACGTCGGACTCGTCGTCTTTCTTGGTCCGCAGGTCCGGGCTCTCGAGCGCGCCGCGAGCGCTGGGCGCTCCGGTCGTGCGTTGCGAGACAAGTTCTTCGAGTCGAGACAGCAGGGCGAGGCCGGAACCGGGGTTGTCGGCGAGGTGATCGCCGGCCAGGGGGCTGTGCGGAGAGCCGGTGTGCGGCATCCATTCGAGCCACTCCCAGCTCTCGCGAGACGCCGGCGAGACGAGCGCGCAGACCACGAGCTCGGCGGGGGAGTGCAGCGCCGTGAGCTGAGCGACGACGCCGCGAGTCACACCGCGGCGCAGTTCGAGGCTGCCGGCCACGCCCAGGGCCCCCGATTCGCGCAGATCGGCGACGATCGGAACGTTGTCGATGAGCGAGAACTTCTCGGCCACCTCCTCGAGCTGGCCCCAGTACTCAGGAAGCGTGTCGTTCGCCTGAGGCAGGGTGACGCTGTCGCGGCTGTGCGCAGTTCCGAGGCCCAGCCGCACGGCGAGAAAGGCGCCGTGCTCCGGCCGGTGCGTCCAGAGCAGGTGGCCCAGCCTGTGGGCCGACTCGAGGCTGTCGCCGACGGAGGGTGCCTCTCCCAGACGAACAGCCCTCTGCAGCCGCTGACGTTCGTGCAGCTTGTCGACGAAGGCGGTCAGCGACAGCGTGAACTGCTTGATCGCATCCTTCATCTGGCGCCTGCTCGTGAGCTTGTGATCGATGTAGGTACCGATCATCAGCAGCGGGCTCAGGGCGATGAACACCACGCTCAGGATGTTGCGGGTGAAGGCGTACAGAACGACACCCATGATGAGCGGGGCGATCAGGGCGACGATCGGAAAGCGCTGCGGCTGCGGCCGCCCGGGAGGCTCGGGCGCCGGATACTTGTCGCCGGGGTAGCGGGCGACCACGCGCGGAGAGCGGTTGAACTCGATGACCGGCGTCGAGGGAGCGGCGCCTCCGAGACGCTGCAGCGGCACGACGCAGAGCGCGGTATCGCCCAAGACGACCACATCCGCCGAGCTGAGTACGGTGCGTGCCACCTGCTCGCCACCCATCAGCAAGCCGTTCGCCGAGTTCATGTCGGTGATCTCGACGGTCTCGCCCACGTTGATGCGCGCGTGCCGTTTGGAGATGAGCGAATCGGTGAGTCGCACATCCACCCCACGCTCACGGCCGATGTAGCTCGTGCCGAAGGGCAGCGCGAATTCGGAACCGGCATCCGGGCCCGACAGGATGCGCAGGGTTGCGGCGGCAGCGCCCCGGTCGGAACCGGGCGCGTTGAAGTCGTCGCTGTGCTGGCGGATCTCGATGGTCGAGCCGGAGCGCACTCCCGAGTCGAGCAGATTCGACTGGGGGTCGAGAACCCGGGTCTGGCCCGACGTCTCGGTGACCTGCAGGGTCAACCGGGGAGGCGCGACCTCCACGTCGTTGTTCGGATCGGCCGTGTAGAGAGCCTCGGCCACGTTCGACACCGAGGTGGTCGCATCCGCTGTAACGGCGACGTTCGTCGAGGTGCCTCCGCCGCGGGAGAGCGTGAGTTTGATGTGCATGGACTAGCGGGCATCCTTTGATCCGGTCGCGGCGGGAGCCTGGGGGGTGTCGGCCGTGTCGTCGTCGAGGGCGGGGAGATCGGCCGGGGTGACGAGACGGGACAGCACCGCGTACTCGACGAGCCGCGCACGCCGGTTCGTCGCGAGCGCTCCGACTCCGCCGCGGAGGCCGTCGACACCCTGGCGGCTCAGCTTGTCGCAGACGTTGTCGAGCTTGCGGTTGAATCGGCTCAGCACCCAGCCGAGTCGTTCGGCCGCAGCCGCCGACGAGGGGATCTCACTCGTGCCCGTTCCCTCGCGCTTGAGCATGGGCTCGGCGAGGGCGAGGATCAGCAGCCACTGCGAACGGGTGAAGGTGACCGCCCCGACGGTCGTCGTTCCGTCGCTCGACGACACGGGCTTCGAGTCGACGAATGCGGGCGTCGAGGTGTGCACGACGAACTCGTAGGTCGTCGGCCCCGCGGTGAAGACCACGGAGGTGAGCCCGAATACCACGGGCAGCCGCGCACCGGGCGCGAGCCAGGCCTGCATCGACCCCGTCGCATCCGATATCGACGCCGAGAGCCGCGAGCCCACGTTGATGAGCCACCACAGGCCATCGATGTACGCGATCTGCAGAAAGCGGCGATGCAGATACTGGTTGTCATCGATGTCGAGATCGGCGTCACGACCGATGTCGAAGGGTGTGTTCCTGTCGAGCGTGAACCACTCGCCGCAGTACTCGACACTGGCGTCGGTCGACACTGCCTCGGTGGTGGTCGATTCGGTCTTGCTGACATCGGTCATCAGGGCGCGCATCCCGTCGCTGGTTCGGACGCGCGCCCGTCTTTGCGGCGCACGCTCACTTCGATACAGGTCTTCTGCCCCTCGGCTGGAACGACCGTCACCGTCGCGTCGGTCGTCGACGCGAGGGTCGGTTCTGGTCCCGGAACGAGCAGACCCCACTGGTACACGTCGCCCGCCTCGGGTTCGGGGTTCGACCAGGTGAAGACAATACCGCCGTCGCCGGGGGCTCCCGCGATGCCGACGGGCGGTGCGACGATTCCCGTGGGAATCACGTCGACCGGGTCGACGGGGTCTTCGGTCTTCACTGCCGCGGGGCTGCCGCCTGCGGCATTGATCGCGAAGATCGTTCCACCCAGAGCGAGCAGAACGACCAGCGAGATCGCGCCGATGAGAATAGGCAGTTTTTTCGACCTGCTGCCCTGCACTGTCTCGGCGTGCTGCACCGGCTGGGGAACGCGGTGCTGGGTCTGCTCGATCGCCGGGGCCGTGAGCCCGAAGCCCGCGGGCGTGGACGCAGGAATGTATGCCGCGGGCGGAATCTGGCCCCGGCGCTGGGTCGCCTCCACCGCATCCGGCATCGTCGTGCGGTTCGGCTGATTGAACGTGACCGGCAGGATGCCTACGGGCGGAACCGGCGCGTTCGTCGTGGCGGGGGCCGATGCGGGTCGGCGGCTCGCCGTTCCCGCGACGGGCGCGGTCGGGTCGATCGTGACGATGCCCCGGATGCGCGTGTTGCCGTCGTCTTCCTCTTCCTCGGCGGCCGAGGGAAGAGAATCGTCGAGAACGTCGGCGGGCGTGACCGAGAGGCTCAGTTCGAGCTGCACCTTCTGCAGTGCCCGTGCGAACTCGAGCGCGGAGCCGAAGCGGTCTTCCTCGCGCTTCGCCATGGCGGTTGCGAGTATCTGCTCGAGCGAGTCGGGCACATCGGCGCGGCCGGTGCGAGACAGGGGCGACTGCTGGATGCGCGTGATGAGGTCGAGGCCTCCGTTGCTTCCGCCGGCGACCTCGAACGGGCTGCGCCCAGCCAGAAGCGTGTACACCGTGGCACCGAGGGCGTAGATGTCTCCGCCGGGGCCACTCGAGGAGTTCTGCCCGAAGACCTCCGGAGGAGACCACGGAATCGACATGCCGACCGCAGCGTCGTCTCCGCCGCCGACCATCGTCACCGAGATTCCGAAGTCGGTCAGAGCGGGGCGGTTGTATTCCGTGGTGAGAATATTGGCTGGCTTGATGTCTCGATGCAGAATTCCGGCCCGATGCGCCGTCTCCACGGCTCCGGCCACCTGAATGCCGATGCGCAGGGCCTCTGCCACGCTGATCTTCTCGCGTCGGTATCGAGCCGCCAGATTCGGTCGGGAGCAGTACTCCATGACCAGGTACGGTCTGCCGTCTGCCGCGATATCGGCCTGGTAGATGGTGACGATCGAGGGGTGCGTCGAGAGCTGCGCCATGAGGTTCGCCTCGGCGTCGAAGTTCTCGCGCGCTCCGGCGGTGAGCGCCTCGCTGAGCAGAACCTTGATGGCCACGCGCCGCCGGGGCATCCGTTGCTCGTACAGGAAGACGTCGGCGAACCCGCCGGATCCGAGCAGCTGTTCGTGAGTGAAACCGGGAATCTCGGGCGGCGGCGACGGAGGTCGGCGCGCGTTCACGGGAGATCCTCGAAGAGCAGGGTGACGCCGTCGCCGATGTCGACGATGTCGCCGTTCAGAACGAGTACCGCCTCTCCGGGCGACAGCCGCAGGGGCGGGGTTCCCGCGCGGTGCAGTACCGAGCCGTTGGTGGTGTCGAGGTCGACGACGAGAACATGCCGTCCTTCGACGCGCACCTCCAGATGGCTTCGCGACACATCCTGCTCCGGGCTCGGAACGGTGACCAGGTGCGGCAGTACATCGCCCTGCACCCGCTGAGCCCTCGGACGGCGGCCCACGATCACCGGGCGATCGAGCAAGACCACGTCTCCGGTGGCGAGCACGATGCGTCCAGGCCCATCTGTCGTAGCCGCGTCGTCGGCCGACTCGAGGCGGCGCATGGCCTCGAGCTCGGAGACCGTCACGGTGAGACCGTCATGATCGCTCTCGTTCGACGCCTGGGGCGATGGAACGGCGGGAGTGGACTGGTCATTCCAGTCTGTGGCCGCCGCTCCAACCCCGGCGAATCCCGGAACCCGATCGATGAGCCCTGTCGGGGGCGGAGCGGTCCACTCTTTCGACGAGGGTGTCGACGATGCCGGGGGAGTGAACGACTCGACCGCCGGGGCAGCCGGTGCCGGAGCGGGTGTCGGAGCCTCTGCAGGGGCCGCTGATGGCGGAGCGGCGGATGCACTCTCTTCATCGGACGAGTCGTCGTCGTCGAGGCGCACGGCGGCCTCCTCCACCGACTTCACGACGGTGGCGCCCCAGAGGTGATCGTAGGCATCGTCGGGAAGCTCCGTGACAGTGGGCCCGAAGTCTTCAGCCTCGATCGGCTCGACGTCGTCGATGGTGTCGTTGACGTCGACATCGGATTCGCCGACGGCCTCCGGCTCAGGCGCCGGCTGATGAACCGACGCCGGAGCTGGGGCCTCCGTCGGCGCCGGGGCCGCTTCCGGCACGGGGACGGACTCAGGGAGGATCGTCTCGGTCGGCGCGGGCTCCTGCACGGGCGTCGGCGCCGGCGCAGCAACCACTGCGACGACAGACGCCGCCGCGCCCGACTGGCCATCCATACGGAAGGACACCGCACGGCACAACACGATTCCGCTGCGAATGGCGAACCAGTCCGACGAGTCGGCGCCGTCGCTGCTCACGACGAAACCGTCGGCGCGGGCGACGACGCGCTCGTTCCACGTGGTCACCTCGTCGCCCGCCACGATCACGGGCGAGGATGCGCCGGGCTCGGATACCTCGATGCGGAACGCACCACGCACGGCGACGCGCAGTTCAGGGCCAGAGGCGACGGCAACGGCAAACGGCGGAATGGCCTTGAGATTCGTTCCGAACTCGGCCGTGAGCGCCTCGAGCACACCACTCAGACCGTGACCGTCGTCGAGGGTACGCCAGATGCGCTCCAGCAGTTCGCCGTCGAGAGTGGTGGGAAACAGGGCTACTGCCCCGGGCGCGACGACGCCGCGCCACTGCCCGGGCTGGTAGTTGAGACGGGTCATCGCGCGGCTCCTTCGGTCGGGGCGGATCCGCGGGGGATGGTGTCGTCGGGCAGAGCCGGTTCGAGCGTCGCCGGGGCAAGCGACGCGTCGACCACGACCGCCGTGAGGTTGTCGTGGCCTCCCCGAGCCATGCCCTCACGCACCAGCCTGTCGGCCGCCACCTGAGGATCTTTCTCACTCGAGAGTATGTGGGCGATCGACTCCGTGTCGATTTCACCCGAGATGCCGTCGGAGCACATGAACATGCGGTCTCCCGGCTCGACGGGCACGAGCCAGAAGTCGGGGCGGTAGTCGCCGCCCGCGCCGAGCGCGCGCGTGATCACATTGCGGGCCGGATGCACCAGTGCTTCAGCCGCGTCGATACCCCCGCCGTCGAGCAGTTCCTGAACGACCGAGTGGTCGATGCTGATCTGCTCGAGCACCCCTGAGTTGAGCCTGTAGGTGCGCGAGTCGCCCAGGTTGAAGATCAGCCACACGGCCGTTCCCTCGCTGTCGACGATCGCCACACCCGACACCGTGGTGCCCGCCCTGCGACGGCCGCTCGTGCTGAGCTCGGCTATCGAGCGGTACGCGCGGTCGAAGGCTGCGCGCACGTCGGTGGGGTCGACCGTCGGCCGCCCCGTCAGGCCATCGAACGACTCGACGACGATCGCGCTCGCCCGCTCGCCGGCCTCGTGCCCGCCCATGCCATCGGCCACGAGAAAGACCGGTGACGAGGCCAGGTAGGCATCCTCGTTCGTGGCCCGCTTGAGACCCCGATGCGTCGCCGCGCCCGAGCGCAGGACCACCGTGGAGACTCCGAGCGCAGGCGGCGGACTCACGGCGCCACCGTGAGGGTGAAGACGCGAGTTCCGATGCGCACGCGGTCTCCGCTGCGAAGCGTCATGCGCTGACCAGGAGTGATCGGCGACTCCACGCCATCGGCCCGAAGAATGGCCGAGCCGTTGGTCGATCGCCGGTCGGTCACCCAGATACTGCCGGCCTGAACCTCGAATTCGAGGTGCGTCTTCGAGATCGAGCGGGTGTCGCCGGCGACCTGAACCAGCTGATCTCCCGGTGCGCCATAGGGCGACACGGGATCGCGCCCGAGCACGCCGTGTCCGGCGATCACGTAGCTCTCACCGGTGTCGAACAGCAGCGTCACGGTGCCGGTCGGCAGGGCCTGGGCGGGAACGGAGTTGCTGAGCTTGGTGCCGTCGAGGTCTTCGCCACCGAATGGAGGCAGGGGGTCGAAGCTCGGAATCGCCTCGATCGGCGCGGCCGGGGCCGGGGCTGCAGGGGGTGCAGGTGCCACCGCGGCCGCCGGCGCCTCGGGTGCAGCGGATGCCGATGGGAACGGATACGACGGAACGTCGGGATTGAGGGGCACGGCGAAAGCAGGAGCCGGCGCAGCGAAAGAGGGCGCCGGCGCCGAGGGCGCCGGCGCCGAGGGCGCCGGTGCAGCGGGCACCGGGGCCGCCGGAACGCTCGGCGGCGCGTACGAATACGCATCCGGTGCCTGGGCGATGGGCTCGACGACCGGTGCGTGAGGCACGGGCGAAAGCGCAGCCGATACGTCAGGCGCAGCCGCCGGCCGCCGGGACTTCTGAACCACCGGCACATCGTCGACGATCTCGCCGGCGTTCTTGGCGAGAGGGTTCGGCCCCTTGGTCACGTCGATGACCCACGTGCCCGACAGGCGATCGTGCCAACCGCGCAGGCGCTTCGTCGGATCCCAGAGCGGCGATAGGTAGACGAGCAGCGGCCCGATGCCGATCACGATGTTGGAGGCTCCGACGATCACGCCGCGCAGCAGCATCCGACCCAGCCCCGGTCGAATCAGCGTCTCGACCTTGACGATGCGCAGTCCCATGATGCGCTTGCCCAGCGAGAAGCCGGTGAAGGCCTGCAGCACGAGCATGGCGAGAGGGTAGAGGCCGCCCGCGAGCGTGATCAGGGCCGACGGCAGACCGGCCAGCTCGAAGGTGGTGCCGGGGGCGACCGAGGCGGCCACGATCCAGAGGATGGGCAGGGCGATGATCGAGGTGAGCACCCCACCGAACGCGCCGTCGATGAGAAATGCAAGCACGCGGCGGCCATAGTTGGACGGCACGATGCTCGAGAGCAGGATCGGCGCGTTCACCGGTGTGGGCTGCCACGCCGCCTGCACGGGCACTTCAGGGCCGCCGAAGGCCGCGGTCTGGCTGCGCGTCGAGGTCGGAGTTCCGCACGCGAGGCAGAACTGCGAGCTTCGGGGAACGGGCGATCCGCAGCGCACGCAGGGCATCGACTGCCCAGTGGGCTGCTGTTGCACGGGGTTGGTCACGACCGTGCCCTCCTTCGTCTGCTCCGACTTTCCAGGCGCCTGCCGATGTACGCACGCAGCGATAGCCGCGCCTGCAGGCGTTTCCACCACCCGCGCGAATCGTGCATTCCCCTGACGATATCGTCCACTTCGGCCCAGAAGGCGTCAACCTCGTCGGCGGAGGGCTCGCCAGGTCCGAAGACGCCGTGATCGGCGCGCACTGCGACGGCGCCCACAGGAAGGTCCGGCCATGCCTCGGCGATGACCGCGGCATCGGCGCGACGCGTCACACCCCGGCCCACGGCTGTGCCGAGGTCGTCGGCCCGGTCGACGATCTCATCCCAGCCACCGCTCACCCTGTCGGCCGGCCGATCCGCGTTCTTACGCGCCTTGCGACGGCGGGTCTTCAACGCGCCGATCACCACGACGGGCGTCATCAGCACGATGACGAGTGCCAGAAGGCTGCCGGATGCGATCAGCACGGTCACGAAGATCGGGTTCGCGTCGGGCTCGTCGTCTTGATCGGTGTCGTCGGTGCGCAGATCCGGCGGAAGATCGGCCGGCTCCTGCGGCGGGGGCGGCGGCTGAAGAACCTGGGCCTTGGGGTCGGACTTGGGTTTCGGCGCCTCTTCTTGAGGAACCTGGTCTTTCGGGGGCGTCGGGTCGAAGGCGACCCAGCCGGCGTCGTCGAAGGCGACCTCGACCCATGCGTGCAGCTGGTCTCCCGTGATCTGCTGCTCGGCACTCGCTCCGGCGTACTTGTCAGGGTAGAAGCCCATCACGACTCGGGCGGGCATGCCGGCCGAGCGTGCCATCAGTGCCATGGCCACGGCGTACTGCTCGTCGTCGCCGACCATCTGGTCCGCATCCAGCAGCGCCGAGATGCGCTCCGCTCCGTGGCCGGCTCGCGATGTAGCCTCGCCCTCGAGACCGTGGCTGAAGAAGCCCTCCTGGCTCAATGAGGTCGCCAGGTTGCGCACCTGAGTGAGTGGCCGATCGGCGTCGCCGATGTACTGGGTCGCGAGCGACGGCACGTCTTCGGGAACTCCCGAGGCTTTCGGCATCGAGAGTGACTGCAGCCCATGACTCTCGAGCTGCTCCTCGGTGAGCACCTTCGGGATCACGACATCCATCGAATAGCTGTCGCCCTTGGCCAGCCCGAGCGTCGAGATGGCCACGCCGGTGGTGCGGTTGTAGTGCAGGCTGTTCGCGAGCTCGTCGGCGCGGTCGCCCGTGAAGCGGAACGAGTCGAGGTAGCCGGCGTCGGGGATCCACACGCCGGTCAGATCACCGATGGTGACATCGAGGGTGGCCTTGTCTCCCTTCACGTCGTTCGGAATGTCGCCGCTCACGCGCGTGAACGTTCCGGAGCCTGCCGTCCCGTCTCCCGCGACGTTGTAGACGACGCCGTCGTAGGCATCCAGCGTTGCGAGTCGCACGCGGGCGCCGTCGGGGAGGCCTTTGACCGTGAAGAGCACGTCTTCTTTCTCGTCGCGCACGTACTTTCGGAAGCCCACGAGCGGGCTGGGGTAGTCGTGCAGGTCGAGTGGCGGAACGATGGCGTCGCGCAGCACCTCGCGGGCACTGACCGGGGCCAGGAGTCCGCCGGTCGCCAACCCAACTCCCAGGGCGACGACGAGCAGCCCGGCGCCGAGCGCCAACCGCGTGCGGGCGAGGCCCGCATCCGGAGCCTGCGCCCCCGCGGAACTGTCGAGCGTGGTAGCGGCAATGCGGCGAGCGCGATCCTGACTGCGACGCCAGGCCCACCAGGCCAGGGCGATGCCCGCGAAGACGAGTCCCTGCACGATCGGCGCGGCCGCGTCGCGCGTGCCGAAAGCGATGGCGACCACGAAGAGCGCACCGGCGGGCAGCAGCGCCCAGGCGGCGCGGCGCAGGCGCAGCGCGAAGCTGAACGCAAGAACGGATGCCACGAGCGTGGCCAGGTAGGGAACGATCAGCACCGAGGCGAAGGCGCCGACGGGCGTCTCGAGGGTCAGCACGTCTTTCCACGAGAAGACCACGCCGAGAACGAGCGCGCGGATCGTCTCGAGACTGGGTACGACACCGAAGAGCGTGGTCGTGGGCACCGCGAGGGGTCCGCCGAAGATCATGTAGACCATCAGGGTGACGGCCGCGAGAACAAGGATGTTGGCGCGGAGCCGGGCGCCGAGCAGGGCGATGGCGAGCCCCAGCGCAAGGGCGCCGAAGCCGGCGACGAGGTAGCCCGTTCCACCGAATGCGGGGCCGAAGCCGATGACGGCGACGGCGACGAGCGCGACGATGGCAGCGCAATCGATGGTCGTGTCGAGTGCCGAGCGGCGGCTCATCTGTTGGGCTGCGCGGCCTCGACGAGTGGGAGCGGGCGTCTGCGCTGTCATCAGTTGTTCACCCGCCTGAGAGCTGCCGGAAGCTGGCCGAGGTCGCCGATCGTGAGCAGGGTCATGTCGCCGATCTGTCGTCTTATCGGCTCTGTTCCGGGCTGGCAGCTCACGCCGACGACGCGCACGCCGAGGGGAAGGTGCACCGAAGCGGCCTGAAGCTGAGTGGGTGTGACCGGGCCGCCGAACAGCAGAACCGCCACCGAGGCATCCGGAACCGTCTGGCCCGCCACCTTCGACAGCTGCACGATGGTCTCGCGCTTCTCTTCTTCTTCGATCGCCGACAGGTCGTCGAGCAGGCGTCGGCCGGTCTCGGAGTGCAGAGTCGCTCCCTGCACCATCACGGTCACGTCGCGCTCTTCCATGAGCGCCTGGATGCCGAGGGAACCGCACGCAGACACGGCCAACTCGAATTCGTCGTCGCTCGCGTAGTCGGCGGTGTTGGTCGAGAGGGCGAGGGCGAGGTGGGAGCGGCGCGTCTCTTCGAACTGTCGCACCATCAGCGTTCCCGTGCGTGCCGTGGTCTTCCAGTGGATGTAGCGGCGGTCGTCGCCCGGCACGTACTCGCGCAGGGCGTGGAACGACACGTCGTTGTTCGACAGGTCTCGACTGGCCAGGCCCTCGAGGTCTTTGATGAAGCCCGAAGCCGAGCCCTCGAGGCGCACGGTTCGAGGGTGCACGAAGAGGTCGACGGCGTCTGTCCAGCGCAGCTCGCGACGCATAAGACCGAGGGGGTCGCCGCGCACGGAGCGCACGGGCCCGACGGTGATGACCTGGCGACGGTTCGTGGGGATTCCGAAGAGGTCGTCGTGCTCCTGGCCGGGCGCCAGGCGGGGGAGGGGGAATCCGGCGAGCGAGGCGCCGACGGGAAGTTCGATGCGGGCGGGCAAGAGGGTGCGCTGGGAGGTGTTCGACACCGTGATGCGGCCGACCGCGCGTTCACCCACGACGACCCGCTCGCTGGCGAGGTCGAGCCTCACGGCGTAGGCCGATCGACCCAATGCGAAGCCGATGGCGATCACGACCGCCGCCAGGCCGACGCATCCGATCACCAGGAATTCGCGCCATCCGAACTCGAGCCCCACGATCAGGAAGACGAGGGAGAACGCCAGAACGGCCCAGCCGAAGCCCGATACCGTGGTGAGCACGGGGCCGATGACGCGCCAGGCGGCACGCACTCCATCGAGGGCGCGCGGCCATCCGGTGCCCACGACCCAGCGTGCGGGCGCGCTCGTGCGAACCGCGCCCGATGCGCTCGCCAGCCGAGGGCCGATCGATGCCATCGGGGAGGGCTTCTTCTCCCCGGTCACGGTCATGCGGCGGGTTGCCTCGCCTGTGGGGCGGCCACGTCGCTGAGCACGCGCGCGAGAACCTTCTCTGCGGTCGTTCCCTGGAACTCGGCCTCGGGGTCGAGCACGAAACGGTGCGTCCAGACGGGGCCGGCGAGGTCGCGGATGTCGTCGGGCAGCACGAAATGCCGGCCCTGGGCCGCGGCCCACACCTTTGCTGCGCGAACGAGGGCCATGGCGCCGCGAACCGAGACTCCGACGCGGCTCTCGGGTGCGTTGCGCGTCTCTTCGGCCAGCTGTGCGGTGTAGCGCAGGATCGCGCTGTCGACGTGCACGGTCGCGGCGAGGTCGGCCATGTCGGCGACCGCCGAGGTGGTGATCACGGCGCTGAGTGCCGACGAGGGATTGCGGTTGGCCGAGCCGGCGAGGATCTTCTCCGCGCTGGCCAGATCGGGGTAGCCGATCGACGTCTTGATGAGGAAGCGGTCGAGCTGGGCCTCGGGCAGCTTGTACGTTCCGGCCTGCTCGATGGGGTTTTGCGTGGCGATCACGAGGAACGGGCGGCCCACCTCGTGCACCTGGCCGTCGACGGTCACGCGCGACTCCTCCATGACCTCGAGGAGCGCCGACTGCGTCTTCGGGCTGGCGCGGTTGATCTCATCGGCGAGCACGATGCTCGCGAAGACAGGCCCGCGGTGGAACTCGAACGCACCGGTCTTCTGGTCGTAGATGGTGACACCCGTGACGTCGGAGGGCAGCAGGTCGGGCGTGAACTGGATGCGCTGGTGCGTTCCCTGCACGGTCGCCGCGATGGCCTTGGCAAGAGAGGTCTTACCGGTTCCCGGGGCGTCCTCGAGCAGCACGTGGCCCTCGGCGATCATCGCCATGATCGAGAGCCTGATCACGTGGGGCTTGCCCAACACGGCCAGCCCCACGTTCGCGACGAGGCGGTCGAAGGTGCCGGCGAACCAGGTCGCCTGCTCGGGTGTCATTGTCATTGAGCGTCTTTCTCTCTGAGTATCATCGCGTCACCAAGGGACGTGATTCGATTCGTACTTCTTCCCGTCCGGAGCGGTCACGGTCACCCAGACGTCGTAGCCGGTGAATCCCCAGTACTTGCCGCTCGCTTGGCCGTTACCGGAGATCGAGCCGGTCTCCCAGTTTTCATAACCGGGCTTGTTCGAATGGTACGCAACGCTGAAACTCCCGCTGCTCGACTGCGAGAGCTGAACGACGACGTACGCGCAGCCGGCCGTCGCGCATCCCTCTTGCCCCTGGGCGTTGCCACCCTTCGAAACGGTGACTCTTGTCGGATTGCCGGGCTTCGCGCTCGCGCTTGCTTCGCCGCTTACCGCCCCGGACGCATCTACAGTACGAGCGACAATGGTGCCCGAATTGTCATTGACAAGGAGGGAGCAATTTCCGTTGCCGTCGCATCCTCCATAGGTATTCGTTCTGCTTCCGCTCGCCGATCCGACGTCTTCCCAGCCACCGCCGTCAATACGGACTTGAATGGTGAAGTCACGACCATTCCGCGCCGGCGCTCCCCAGGTGAACTTCACCGAGTAGTCACCGCTGGTCGCGGTGACCGACGGGACGTTGGGAGCACCAGCGGGCTGCAGTCCGCCGATCGAGTTGCTGGCGCCGCTCGTATAGGTCGAGCCATCAGCCGTCGTAACCGCGCGCAGTGCGACGGAGTAGGTGCCGTTGTTGCCTACCCCCGAACGAATGACGTTGTCACCCGGAAGCGCGGACCATCCGCCGCCGTTGATCGAGTACTGGTAGCCGACCTCGTTCGATCTGGCCCCGTTCGCAGCACCGGGCGTGTAGGCCACGGTCACTGTGTTGTCGCCTGCCGAAGCATTGTCGAGTGACGGCGCGTTCGGCGGAGTGACCGCCCGACGAGGCGCCGAAGCCGGCGACGTCGCCCCCTGTCCAGCCTTGTTGATGGCGGCCACGGCGAATGTGTAGTCGTTCTCAGAGACGTCCACGGTCACCGTCTGGCTGGTCGCACCGCCGGCCACGGGAACCTCGCGGGCACCCGCACCACCGTTGATGTACAGGATGTACGACGAGATCTTGTCGCCATTGGCATTGGGCGCGTTCCAGCTGACGTTCATCTGGGCCTGGCTGCCGACAGAGTCGACCCGCACCGAGGTGGGCGCTCCGGCCGCCGCGGGAACACCGGCCGGGATCTCGGCCGCAGAGTACGGACTCCAGTCGCTCGGGTCGGGCGCGCGGTTCACAGCCTGAACTCGCACCTGGTACGAGGTTCCGTTCTCCAGACCCTCCCAGACCACGGAGTTGCCCGTGACGCCCGTCTTCTGCACGGCGCCTCGTGCCGGCGCCGGCGAGATCTCGAGGTTGTACGACGTCACGGCAGAACCGGGAGTGGATGGCGTTACCCAGTTCACCGTCATGCTCTTGTCGCCGAAGACCAGCGTCGGCGCGGCCGGGCGGTCCGGGCGGGCATCCGGTCGGGCGGGCGCCGACGACGGCGACGGGTCGGAGTCGCCCACGCTGTTCGTCGCCGTGACGGTGAACGTGTACTCGACGTCGTTAGTGAGTCCGTCGAGCGTGCATGTGGTCGACGCGCACTGCTTCGAGTACCCCTGCGGACTCTTCACGGTGTAACCCGTGATGGGCGCGCCGTTGTTCACGGGCGGGGTCCACGAGAGCACGACCGTGCGGTCTTGAATGCTCGTGACGCTCGGCGTGGTCGGTGCATCGGGCTTGCCCTGCACGGTCAACCGGATGCGTCCGTCGGCCTCGCGATCGGGGTCGCCGGTCGAGTCGGCGATGCGGTAGCGCACCACCATCGTTCCTACGAAGTCTGCCGCGGGCGTCACGTCGACGCCGCTTCCGGCCGGGGTGGCCCCGCCGTCGCCGGTCTCCACGACCGCCTCGAGGATCTTCAGGGGGTTCTCGGGGTAGGGGTTGAAGTCGTTCGACAGTACGTCGACCTGGCGGGTCTCACCCTGGTTGGCCTGCGGAACCACGTCGTCGGTCGCGCTCGGCTTCGCCCTGGTCGAGGTGACCACCGTCACCACCACGGTTCCGGTTCCGGGCTTGCTCTGTCCGTCGCTGACTTCGATCTGAATGGGGGAGTCGCCTTTGGCCGCGTTGCCCGCCGCCTTGACCTTGAGCGTCTGCTCATCTGTCGAGGCGGAGATGCCCTGAGGGAGCTCTCCGACGACCTTGTACGTGAGCTTCTTCAGATCTCCCTCGTCGGGGTCGCGTGACAGCGGTCGCAGGTTGAGCTCGACTTCGGCTCCGCCTGGCTCGACGTTCACGGCGCCGGTGTTCATGGTCGGTGACACGTTCGTGGTCGAGACGACGGTGATCGGAATGACGAGCGTGGACTTCTTGCCGTTGGGGTCGTCGGGGCCGGTTCCGTCGGTGACTTCGAAGCTCAGCGCGTCGGGGCCGTAGTAGCCGTCGGCGGACGTGTAGCTGAGGGTGGTCGCGTCGGTCACGAGGTTCGCTCCGTTGCCGTGCGACACTGCCACCTTGTCGGCCTGGGTGATGCGTGCGGACTCCCCGTTGCCCGTGACGACGTAGTCGGAGAGAGGGATGCTGATGGTCTCGCCGCTGTTGACGACGATCGGCTTGGTGCCGGCCTTGAGAGCGGGATGCGCGCTCTCGAGACCGGGAACGAACACGAACGCCGACGCCGTCTGCCCGTCGACATCGGTCACGGTGTACGTGATGATCTGAGACTCGGGCGTGAGCGGGATGCGCAGCTGCCCGTTGCCGCGAACCGTCGCCGTGCCGCTCGTGACCGACACGTCGAGGGCATCGATCGTTCCGTCGGGGTCGTCGTCGTTCTTCTTGACATCGACGTCGGTGCTCGTGCGACCGACCACGTCGGCGACCTGCACCAGGTCGTCACGGGCGATGGGCGGCTGGAGCGTCGCATCCGGGCTCACCGATACGAGAAGCTGACCCACGGCCGTGGCGCCGTACTGGTCGACGATCGTGTACTGCACCGGGTAGTCGCCCGCCTTGTTCGGCACAGTCACAGTGACGCGTCCGCGCTCGATCTTGCCGGTCATGCCGTCGGGCACGTCGAGACCGTTCTTCTGGATGGCGATCGGGTCGCCGTCGGGGTCGGAATCGTTCGCGAGAACGTCGACCGACACCGAGCGTCCGGGCCGCACTGACACCGTGTCTCTCACCGCGTAGGGCCGCTGATTCGCGCTAGACGAGGGGACGATGCCCACCAGAATCGTGGCCGAGGCCTCAGCTCCCTTGCGGTCGCGCACCGTGTAGGTGAAGACGTCCGTGCCCACGGAGGTGGGGTAGGCCTCGTACTCCAACCACGACTGCCCGACCTCGGTGATGCGACCCTTCGTGGGGGCTCCGTCCTGACCGACGAGTTCGACCGAGTCGCCGTCGGGATCGATGCCATCCAGGGGGATCGGGATGCGCACGGTCGTGCCCTCGAGAGCCCGCACGGTGACATCGCGCGGGCGGGGTGGGGAGTTCACGCCTTCGTCGTTGCCGACGATCTGGATGGTGACGTAGCCCGCGTCACGCTGGCCCTGGCTGTCGACGACCTCGTACGTGGCGTAGACGGTCTTGGCGACAGGGCCGGCCTTGAAGCGCAGCGTGTTCTGCGCCACGAACATGTCGCCGTCGGCGGGATCGATCAGGGGTGCGATCAGCGCCGGCGCCAGCGTGATCGTGTCGCCGTTGGGCGAGTAGTCGTTGTCGAGAACCGGAATCGTCGCGACGTCGCCGGCCCGCACGGTGACCGTGTCGTCGGTGGCCACCGGGGGCAGCAGCCTCTCGGGGGCGGGGATCGGGATGATGAAGACCTCGCCCTCGGCCGTCTTCACTCCATTTGTCACGGTGTAGCGGATGCTCGTGGGCTCGGAGATGCCCGTGTCGGTGATGCGCAGAACCCGGTGCTCGAGCACCTCGACGCTCACGCCGAGTCCCTCGGGAACCTGCACAGACTGCACCGCGAGGATTCCGCCGGCAGGGTCGAAGTCATTGGCGAGAACGTCGGTCAGCGTAGAACGACCCTTGGTGAGCAGGGCCACGTCGCGCACGGCGATCGGCGGCTGGTCGGCGGAGGTATCGCCTACGACCGTAATGCGCACGAGTCCCGAAGCGGACTTCGGGCCGTCTGTCACGAGGTACTGGGCGTAGTAGTCGCCAGGAGCCGCCGACGTGAAGTCGAACGTTCCCGTGGTGTAGTCGGGCGTGATCGTGCCGCCCGGAACCTCGTTGACCTTCGCCAGTCGCAGCGGGGTGCCGCTGGGAGAGTAGTCGTTCGCCATTGGCGACACGGTGACCTGTTGGCCGGCCTTCGTCACCACGTGGTCGGCGTTGGTGACGGGAACGAGGGTGCCCGACTCGCGCACCTCGAAGGCGACCGTACCCTCGGTGTCTGTGATGCCGTCTGAGACGACGATGGTCACGATCTTGCGGCCCGGATCGGGGTCGAGAGCGGTGAACGTGAGCTCTCCGTCGGCCCGGAACTGCACCTGATTGGCACCGTCGGCCGTCGCCGAGCGCACGAACATATCGTCGCCATCGGGGTCGATCCAGTCGGGAAGCACGTTGTAGGAGCAGGTCGATGCAACCTCGCAGAGCACCTTGGGCACGCGTTTCTCCACCGGTGCCTCATTGGTACCGGGAGCCTTGACGGTGAGCGTCACGGTCGCATCCGCCGTGCCGCCGCGCCCGTCGTCGGCCGTGTAGGTGAATGTGCCGGTTCCGGATGCGTCGGGAGACACGATGATCTGCATCGCCACGCCCCCGAGGATGGGCTGCACCTCGCCGATCGAGGGCTGCGGGCCCTTCAGCGTGGCTGTGAGCACGTCGCCGTCGGGGTCGGAGTCGTTGTCGAGAACGGGCAGCACCACGGTGCGCCCGGCGCGCACGCCGAGCTGGTCGGGTTCGGCGATGGGCGGATTGTTGATCTCGCTGCGCTCGGGCAGGATGACCTGCAGCTCCTCTTCGGTGCTGTCGTCTTCCTCGTCGGTCTTCGTCTCGTCCGGCGGAGGAACGATGTCGTCCCAGTTCTCGACCTTCTTCATGTCTTGGTTGACGAGCCAGACAGCGCCCGAGGTGAGGTCGTTGAGCACCACCACGTTGCGGTTCACGCGAAAGACGAGCTGGGCCTGTGAGGTGAGGCCGTCGATGGTGGTCTCGACGTCTTTGTCGTCGCCGGCGCAATCGCGGAGATAGGCATTCGAGACGGCCCACGCCGCGTAGGCGCAGCCGGCGAGATACACGGGCGCCGCCGGTTTTCCGGGCTTGCCGGCCGACGTCGCCGTTGCGGCGCTGCCGTCGAGGGGCTGGCGGATCAGCGAGGTGTCTGTGGCGATGAGCACGGCGTCGGATGCCGGGCCCGTCTCCTGCAGTACACCTCCGGTGGAATCGGCGACGTCGACCTTCTTGCCCCCCGGCAGGTAGGCGATGCCGTTCGCGGAGTCGAACACGACGGCGTCGTCGCCGACCGTCGTCATGGTGAGGGCGGCATCGTCTTCGGTCTCGGGAAAGCCGTTCTTCACGGGCTCGAGAGGCACGCCGTTCTCATCGAGCGGAATGGTGACCATCTCGCCTGACGTGGGCGACAGCGCGTGAACGCCACCATCGACATCCACCGTGGCTGACGCGCCGGAGCCGAGCGTTAGCAGGGGCTTATCGGGGTCGGGCAGAAAGTTGGCGACATCGCTGGCGCGGGTGGTGAAGAGGTCGCCGGTCTTGTCGACGACGGCGAGCGTATTGCCGCCCATGGTCACGGATGACTCGGCCGGCAGGGCCACGGCATTGCCCAGTGTCACCGACACGGGGTCGATAGGCGCCAGCGATCCGGTGGCGTGGTCGACGGTGATGATCGTCTCGTCGTGCTGCAGGATGTCGAAGTCGCTCGACGTCATCTTGAGGCCGCCGTCGAGCAACTGGGCCTGATAGTTCAGGTGCCCCACGAGGAGTCCCGACGGCTTGGTGACCCACACGCCGCCGTCGTTGAGCTCGACATCGGCCGTGGTGATGCCCTGATACAGGAATGCCATCGTGGTGACCGCGAGCGAGAAGACCGTGACGGTCGCCACCGACGCAGCTGTCGCCTTGCGGCGACGCAATGCCTCGAAGAGCCTCACAAAATCCTCATCTTCACGTCGGTCTCGTTATGCGTGCAGCAGATGCACCCCTGAAATGGGCACGGGGGCACCGGGATATTCAAGCACGGCTACACGACCCGCTGTAAATGGGGAGAAGTCCCCATGCGCGCATTCAGAGCGGAGCGACCACGAGCCGCCCGCTCTTCGCCCGTGAGACGCACGGCATAACGAAGTCGCGCCGCTCGCTCTCTGTGAGCACGACATCGCGGTGATCGGCTTCTCCGTCGATGAGTCTGAGCCGACAGGTGCCGCAGGTTCCGCTGTCGCACGAGCTGTCGACGTCGATGCCCGCGCCCTCGAGCGCCGCCAGCATCGTCACGGCCTCGGGCACCGTGATGGTGGCGCCGGAGGGCTGCCACTCGAGGTCGAAGGGCAGATTGATGCCCCCGAACGCCGAGATCCCGGCGAAGTCCTCCATGTGCACCCGACTCGGGCGCCAGTGCATCGTCAGCGCGCGCAGCTCATTCTGCAGAGGCTCCGGGCCGCATACATAGAGGTGCCGGTCACCAGGAGACTCGAGAAGAGGCCACCAGTCGAGCGCGCCATGCAGGAAGCGGTGGTGCAAGGTCATCGGCTGCATCAGGCCATCGATCTCGTCGAATGCGACCAACTCGGTCAGCTCGTCGAGGTAGGGCGTGTCTTCTCGTGAACGACTCGCGTACACGAGCTGAACATCTCTCACGCCGCGTCTACGCAGTTCGATCAGCATCGCGCGGATGGGGGTGATGCCGATTCCCGCCGCCACGAGAAGGTACGCCGGAGCATCCACCAGCTCGAACGCATTGCGCGGAGAAGAGATCGTGAGCGAATCGCCCTCTGTGACCTCGTCGACCATGCTTCTCGAGCCGCCCCGGCCCGCGCCGTCGCGGCGCACCGCGATCACGTAGCGGCTCCGGTCGCTGAGATCCGAGGTGAGCGAGTAGCTGCGCGCCTCGCCCGACGGGGTATGCACCGTGATGTGGGCGCCGGGCTCGGCCTGCTCGAGCAGCCCGCCGTCTCGGCGGCGCAACTCGAACTCGCACACCTCAGCCGTGAGCATCCGGCGGCCTGTGACGACGACCGTGAGGTCGGCTGGGCCTGCTGCGCTCATGCTGCCGACACCGTCTCGGACACCGAAACGGTGCCGCCGGTCGCGAGGGTTCCGGCCGAGAGCACCTCGGCGAAGACGCCCATGATCTCGTGTGCGTAGTTCTCATGCAGCAGGCGCACCACCGGCACGTCTCGGCGGGCCGTCGTGGGGTCGACCTCGGTCGCGGCGCAGCGCTCCGTCTCTTCGACCACTCGCACGGTCACGCCCTCGGGGCCTCCGAGCTGCAACTCCCTGCCCATCCAGCCGCGCTCGACCCATGGGTCGAGACCCTCGAGATAGACATTCGCCCGAAAGCGCAACGGGTCGAGCTCACGCCCGATCCTCGACTCGAACTCGCGAATGGATGCGCGGTTGATGAGCGAGATGGTGTTCATCATGCGAGGCCCGTCGATCGCGTTGTCGGTGAAGTTGTAGCCGGGCTGCTCGGCCAGCACGGGCCGCTCGCCGTCGGGCAGATCAGCTACACGTGCGTATAGTTCGACCAGTTCAGCCCGGCCCTCGGCTGTGCCGAGGTCGGCCTCCAGCACCGGATGCCCCTGCACGTTCACGCGCATGACGCGCGTCTCAGGGTCGAATCTCGAGGCGAGCCCCGCCAGACGATCGGTGTTCAGGAGCACGTAGTACTCGCGCTTCGACAGGGGAACGAAGTTGTCGGCATCGTACGCACCGGAGGGCTTGGCCAGCGCGAAGAGCCGGTCGGCGGGGAACGCGCTGCCCGCTTCGAGAACCACCCTGTCGAGGGGCTCGGGAGTGAGCCCCTTGACCGGGTAACGGTAGAGCGAATCGATCGTTCCGAGCATGTCTCGAGAGTACTTGTCGAGCCAAGTTCCTTTGGTGTCCTGCGTGCCCTACTTGCCGGCTTGCAGCGTGGCGAGCAGGTCGGGGCCCTGTTTGTCGAGAATCGATCCTCCCCAACGCACCGCGATCACGAGCATGCCGCCGCCGAGCACGAGTCCCAAGACCAGGGCGATCCAACCGTAGATCGCATCGCCCGTGACGAAGCCGACGATGGCCAGGACCAGCTCGGGAAGCACGAGCACGGTCAGGCCTCCCCAGGTCGCGAACGTCGTGAGCGTGAGCATAAAGCCGCCGCCGGGCTTCGCCTTGAAAGGACTCTCGCCGGGAGCCGGAACAGGGAACACGAATCGACCCGAGATGACCGACGACAGCGCGAAGCCCGAGAACAGCAGCCCGAACACCAGACCGAGCAGCCCCGGCAGCACCTGCCACGAGTTCGTGAACCACACCGACGCGATCGTCAGCAGCACGGAAACCGGAACGGCGAAGACGCCCAGGGCCACCACGCGACCGAGTCGGTCGTCGCGGCCCGATACGCCTGTCGAGAGGTGCAGCGCGAACGCCGTGTTGTCATAGGAGACATCGGTGTAGATCGACAACGCCAGCAGCAGCGCGACGATCGGGCCGAGCGCGTTCAAGACGCCCATGCTGCCCATGTTTCCCGAGTACACGAACAGCAGAACGGGAATCAGCGGAATGACGATGAGCGACTGCGCGTACCGCGGATCGCGCATCCAGTAGGTGAGTGCGCGCGCCGCCACGGCGCCCCACGGCGTCGCCGGGAAGACTCCGAAGAGGCCCAGCTTGCGGGTTCCCTTCATCGCTGGCGACGACGCCCGAGCGGGGTTCTCGAGCGCGTGCCGCAGGCTAGAACGCCAGACGACCAGCAGGATGGCGAGGGTCGCGAGACCGATGACGAATCCGGCCGCCGCGCGGCCGAAGTCTGCTGTGACAATGTAGCCGGGAACCGACCAGATCGCGCCGAGCGGCGTCCACGCGACGAAGTCTGCGATGCCGGGAAGGGCATCCGCAGAGCTGCGCAGCAGCGTCGTGAGCCCGATCATGATCGGGCCGAGCAGGATCAGGGGAATGAAGAACAGGATTCCCTTGGCTTCGCGGAACCGGCGGCCCGATCCGATGCCCGAGCTCAACGCGGTGATCGCCCGCGAACCGGCGACGCACGTGAGAACACCGATCACGGCGCAGACGATCGCCGCGATGGCGCCGAGTGGATGCTGCCACCACGTTGCCGCTGTTGCGAGGGCGGCTACCGAGGTGACGATTCCGGGAACTCCGAGGACTCCGCTGACGAGGAGGCCCAGCACGAGCTGGTTGAGGGGAATGGGGAAGACGGCCAGCCGCGAAGGCTCCACAGTCTGGTCGGTTCCGGGGCCGATGAGAGGCAGCACGATCCAGCCGAGGATGGTTGCTGCGCCGCCGAGCACCGTGACCGTGCGAGCCAGTTCAGTCGGTGCGAAGCTCAGGGCGATCAGCCCGGCCACCACGCCGAAGAGAACGCCGAGTCCGTAGAGCCCGCCGATGACGACGGCGACGATCTGCCATGGCTTTCCCTTCAGGCTGTTCGCCAGAATGAGAAAGCGCAGTCTTACGAGAGTCGCAACCATTCCGGCCCCTCTCCTGTGCGGCGACCTCCGACGAGTTCGACGAAACGGTCTTCGAGTGTGGAGCCCTGGCGCACCTCTTCGGTCGTGCCTGCCGCGAGCACACGGCCCTGGGCGATCACGGCCACGTGGTCGCACATACGCTGAACGAGGTCCATGGCATGGCTCGACACGATCACGGTGCCGCCTGATTTGACGAAGCCGTCGAGGATGTCGCGGATGTTCGCGGCAGACACGGGGTCGACCGATTCGAACGGTTCGTCGAGCACGAGCAGGCTCGGCGCGTGCACAAGAGCGCAGGCCAGGGCGATCTTCTTGGTCATTCCGGCGGAGTAGTCGACCACGAGCGTGCCGCCGGCTGATTCGAGGTCGAGCAGGTTGAGCAGGTCGTGGGTGCGCTCGGCGACGGTCTCGCGACTCATGCCGCTGAGCAGTCCCGCGTAGGTCACGAGCTGGGTGCCCGTGAGTCGGTCGAAGAGGCGAACGCCGTCGGAGAGCACCCCGACGAGGCGCTTGGCCTTGATGAGGTCGTGCCAGACGTTCACACCGTGGATCGTGATGTCGCCTGCGTCGGGCCGCATAAGACCGGTCGCCATCGACAGGGTCGTCGTCTTTCCCGCACCGTTGGGGCCGACGAGGCCGTAGAACGAACCGGAGGGAACGGTGAGAGCCAGGTTGTCGACGGCGACCTTCTCACCGAATCGCTTCGTCAGGCCGCGGATCTCGAGGGCCGGCCCATGAGCATCCGTCACCGGGGGGAGAACCTGGGCCGGGTCGGCCTGCACGGGGTCGGCCTGCACGGGGTTGGCCTGTACTGGGTGGGTCTGTACTGGGTCTTCCAAGGACATAGCCGCCTGCTTTCCGTCTTACGATTTGCGTCTTGCGATGGACACTCAGGCCGTTCTCGTCGTGCGATCTGTCGATACGCGTGCGCGAACCCGGCGCGTGTCACCCACCATAGGGGGAGCGACAGACAGCTCGCATCCCCCGCGCGGGGGACATCGGGCAGAGGCCTTTCGCTCTTGATCTGGACCTGTCGAGACTCACCTGCACCCGTCCAGTGGGCCGCTAATGCGCCGGTCGAGCAGACAGCTCCAGCGCTGGTCGAGTAGGCCGCCCGCGGCCGTATCGAGACCCGGCCGCGCTGGTCGAGCAGGCCATGTTTGCGCTGGTCGAGTAGGCCGCCCGCGGCCGTATCGAGACCCGGCCGCGTTGGTCGAGTAGGCCGCCCGCGGCCGTATCGAGACCCGTTCCCTAAGCCTGTCGAAGGGGGTATAGGTGGCGTCTACTCCTCCACAGGGCAAGGCTTCGGGGAGTTATCCACAGCGATATCCCCTGATCAAGTATCGAATGCCCTCCTGGACCCAGTGTCGGTGGCTGCTGTTTGACTTCAGGTATGACATCCTCGATCCCGCTCCTCGAGCCCGACCCGTACGTGGTCGCGCTCGAGGAGGTCGCCGCCCTCGATCAGCAGATAGCCCGACTGTCTGCCGTCAGGGCCAGACGCGTCACCGACGCTGCGCACCACCTGCACAGGCAGACACCCACCGACACCTCGACGGGTGGTCCCGTGTGGTCGACCGCCCGAGTCGAGAGAGTCGAGTTGTTCACCGAACTCGCCCAGCTCACCCGCCGCACCGAGTATCGGGCCGCGACTCTGATCGACACCAGCACTGCTCTTGTGGATCGTCTTCCCGCCACGCTCGCTGCAGTGGCTGCCGGAGTCGTGTCGTGGGAGCATGCCGAGGTCATCGCGAAGCACGCCGACGGCCTCGACGGCGACGCCTTGGTGTTGTACGACACCAGACTCGCAGCCCTGGCGGCGGAGGTGAACCCGAAGCAACTCGACCGCAAAGCCCGCCACGAAGTCGAACTGTCTCAACCGTCGACCGCGGTCGAACGTGCCGAGAAGGCCGCGGGCACCCGACGCATATATGTCGATCCTGCAGCGGATGGCATGGCCTATCTCACCCTGTTCGCTCCGGCGCCCGAGGTCCACGCGATCACAGACAGGGCGACTCGATTGGCGGCAGGTCTCAGGGCGGGAGGTGACCCGCGCAGCATGACGCACCTGAAACTCGATGTCCTCACCGACCTCATGCTCAACGGAGAAACCTCGATCCCGGGCGCCACCCGGGGCGTCCGGGGCAGGGTGCATGTGATGGTTCCCGCGATGACGCTCCTAGGTGTTGGGCAAGAGGCAGCGATCCTCCGCGGCTATGGGCCGATCGACCCGGCGACCGCCGCGCAGTTGACGGCGGAGGCGACGTCATGGCGGCGGATACTCACGGACCCGATCACGGGGCGCATCCTGACGACGGACCCGAGGGATTACCGGCCGACAGCAAGGATGATCGACCATGCCCGGTTGGTGCATCCGACATGTGTGTTTCCGGGCTGCACGGTCCCGTCGGAGCAGGCCGATGTCGACCACACCGAGGACCACGCCTACGGCGGCAACACCGTTCCGGAGAACCTCGCGCCGTTGAGTCAGGCGCACCACAGGGTGAAGCACCACACGAGGTGGCAGATCGTGCAGAACGGAGACGACACCCTCACAGCCACCTCACCCGCCGGCTACCGGTATGTGATCCAGCCAGAAGGCACGATGCGACCCGCACCGAAACAACTCGTCGACGCATCAGCAGCGACAGCGGCCGCCAGCTCAGGAGCCGCCACCGCGGCCGGGCAAGCAGTCGCAAACCGAGCGACTGCAACGGAGAACGACACCGACGACTGCCCCTTCTAGGAGCCCCTGACCTATATGGCGAATACCCGGCCAGCCAAAGGAGAGCCCACGAACGCACTCCCTCCGTGCATCAGCGGTTCGTCCTTGACGGAAGGAGCCGGTCTTCCCGGCTCGAACGCGCATGCGCTTGTGCCCGGACACCCTCGCACCCGACCGCCGTGAAGGGCTCGGCGTCACACCTGGTCTTCGCGCGCTCAGCGCACTCAGCGCACTCAGCGCACTCAGCGCACTCAGCGCACTCAGCGCACTCAGCGCACTCAGCGCACTCAGCGCAGCATTGCACCAGCGACGGCGAGCGCGCATCCGAGAACCGAGACAGCGCAGACGCACGCCGTCAACGTCGCGAGCGCCGACCATGGTTCCGGTCGATACTCCGTCCCAGACGTGCGCGATATTCCAGACATGCGCGCGCGAAACGGCGGGCGAAGCGACAAGACCACGATTCCGCCAGCGACCACAGCTGCGATGACCGCAAGCGCCAGAGCGCCGGATCGCACCGCTGTGATGCCGCAGACAAGGGCGACTCCGACGGCGGCTATCGCGGTGCGCCTCCAAGCGAGGGCGGTTCGTTCCGGTTGCAGTCCCGGATCTCGGGCCGGTTGCCCGGACATACCGGCAGACGCTCCAGGCGTGCTCACCGCTGCAGGGCCTCGAAGACGGCATATCCCGCGAAGACGAGAGCGAGCACGACGATGCCCAGCCCCACCCCGACGAGAATGCGCGGAGCCGGTAGTGGCAACGCGAGCCGCATGGCCCGCTCGACGCGACGCCACCCGATCAGCGCAGACACTGCGACGAGGCCGCCGCCAAGACAGACGAGCGCCGCCATCACGTCGACGAACAGGGGAAGATCCGCGACGCCCGCCAGAGTCGTCAGCGCCACGCCGCCGGCGACCAGAGCCAGGCCGGTGCGCATCCACGCGAGCGCCGTGCGTTCGTTGGCCAGCGAGAATCGCGCATCCGGCTCGTCACCGACGCCGTAAACCGACCGGGGTCTGCGGTTGTCCTCGAAGCTTTTGTCAGGCGCCATGACGCACTCCCTCTTCGGTGGTGTTCAGGGTGCGTGATCGCTGCTGCAGAACGGTCACCGCGATGATCGCCGCCACGACGAGTGTGATGAGCAGCACGGTGACACCGAACGAGACCGCCGGGGCGAGCAGAGGAATGAGCATCACGGCCCCGGCGCCCACGAGACTGCTCGCGGGCCGGATGGCCGTGTCCGAACCGAGGAGCGGCCGATAGAGCACCTGCATTGCGACCAGGAACACCGCCACGGGAATAGCGATCGAGTACGCCACCGTCGTGCTGTCGACATGGGCCTCATGACTGAGCGACTGAACGGCCACCTCGAGTCCGGCCCCGAGGGCCGCGAGCGCTGCGAACACGAAGTAGTGCCCGAATCCCCAGATGAAGCTTCGCCGACGCCGCTTCTCGAGACCGTCGCCAGCCGGTTCGAGGTAATAGACCCACCAGATGCCGAAGAGCAGCGCGAGACCCGAGGCGGCCAGCAGAACGAACTCGCCCGAAGCATCCCCCGCTGTCACGATCGCCTGCACGCCGACCGTGGCCGCGAGAACCGACTCGCCCAGCAGGATGATCGTGAAGAGTCCGTATCGCTCGGCGATGTGGTGCGGGTGCCAGCGGATGTACCCGCGACGTTCCGCCCACAACGGCACGGCGAGCTCGCATCCGGCGAGAAAGGCGAAGGTCGCGATCTGCGCCCCGGTGGGCAGCTCGGCGGCGATGAAAAGCCGCGCGATCCACATCGCCTGCACGATGCTGATTCCCGCCGCATAACGCAGGGCCGTCGCCCTGCCCTCAGGGTCTTGCACGGCGGCGCGCAGCCACTGCGCGACGAGAGCGATCCGCATGATGAAGTAGCCCACGGTGATGAGCAAGAAGTCGCCGTCGTTGAACGCGGCGGGAACTCCCGCAGCCAAGACGAGCACTCCGCCCATCTGCAGCATGGTGAAGAGACGATACGGCACGTCGTCGGTGTCATAGGCAGATGCGAACCAGGTGAAGGTCAGCCAGGCCCACCAGATCGCGAAGAACACCATGAAGAAGTTGGGAAGTTCCTCGGCCGCGTGACCGCCCTCGATGCCGTGGGCCAGTTGCGTGACTACCGCCTGCACGGCAGCGACGAAGGTCAGGTCGAAAAGCAACTCGAGCGGGGTGGATGCGCGATGCTTCTCATCGATGTCGCGGTGCCGCATGCGAATCACTGGCAGGGTCATGATCCACAGCCTAGGGGCGGTCATTCCCCGAACAGATGCCTCTCGGGCAGAGCCGGATGACTTTTGAGTCGAGCGTGCTCGATTCGACGAATCGATGACCCTCGCGGGCCACAGCCGCATTACGGTTGGCGTGTGACGACCGAGCCCAGCGCATCCAACCCCGTACTCACCGAGGCCCAGCTCGCCCGCCTTCGCTCGTTCGGCGAGCCTGCCGAGGTCGCCACGGGCGACACCCTGTTTCGCGTCGGCGACCGCAGCTACGACCTCGTGCTCATCGACAGCGGCGCGATCGACATCGTGCGCGAGGCGACGCGCGACTCGGCCGAGGAGATCGTGGCGCAGCACGGCGCGGGCAGGTTTCTGGGAGAGCTGAACCTGCTGACCGGGCAGACCGTGTTTCTCACGGCTCGCGTCACATCCCCCGGAACGGTTCACCGCATCTCACCCGACAATTTCCGCCGCGTCATGTCGGAGGATCCGGAGTTGTCGAGCATCCTGCTCCGAGCGTTCCAGGCGCGTCGAGCCATGCTTCGAGGAACCGCGTCGCGCAGCATCGAGATCATCGGAAGCCCGCTGTCATCCGCCTCTCTCGCACTCCGCACCTACGCCGCTCGCCTCGAGCTCGCACACCACTGGTTCGACGCAGACGGAACCGCGGCAATCGCCCTGATGGAGTCCGCTGGCGTCACCGCGTCCGACCTGCCTGTTGTGCTGCTCGGTTCCGACGTGCTCACCCACGTCACGCCGGGCCATCTCGCCGAACGGATCGGCCTCTCCTACGCGCGCCCGTCGGGCCAGCAAGTCGATCTCACGGTGATCGGCGCCGGGCCGGCCGGCCTCGCCGCCGCCGTCTACGGCGCATCCGAAGGCCTCGATACGGTGCTTCTGGATGCGACGGGGCCGGGCGGGCAGGCCGCCGCGAGTTCCCGAATCGAGAACTACCTGGGGTTTCCCAATGGATTGAGCGGGTCTGAGCTCACCGGACTCGCCTCGGTTCAAGCGCTGAAGTTCGGAGCGCGCATCTACAGTCCGTGCACGGTCACCGCGCTCGACCCCCACTGCGAGCGCCTTCGCGTCGTTCTCGAAGACGGAACCGAGATCAACTCCCGCGCGGTCGTCATCGCCACGGGCGCTCAGTACAGGGCGCTTTCGCTTCCTCGGTGGTCTCACTTCGAGGGCGCGGGCATCTACTACGCGGCTACAGAACTCGAAGCACGCGCTGTCGCCGGCAAGCCGGTGACCGTGGTCGGGGGAGCGAACTCCGCCGGCCAGGCGACGCTCTTTCTCGCGGGCAGAGGAAGCGACGTCTGCCTCGTGATCCGCGGAACCGACATCCGAAAGGAGATGTCGAGTTACCTCGTCGACCGTCTTCTGGTCGACCCGCGCGTTACGGTTCACACGTCGACCGAGGTGACCGCACTCGGAGGGGACGAGTCGCTGGAGACGATCACCCTCACGAACCGAGCGACGGGCACGAGTTCCGAACAGCAGAGCGCCGGGCTGTTCTGCTTCATCGGTGCGACGCCGGCCACCGAGTGGCTCACGGGTGTGGCCTCCGATGAGAACGGGTTCCTGCTCACCGACTCGCATCTCGATGAGGCAGCCCTCGGCGAGACCTTCTCCGCGCTAGGCCGCGTGCCTCTGCCTTTCGAAACGAGCGTTCCCGCCCTCTTCGCAGCCGGCGACGTGCGGCACGGCTCGATGAAGAGGGTCGCCGCCGCGGTGGGCGAGGGCGCGAGCGCCGTCGCATCCGTTCACCGAGCGATCGGCGTGCACCTGTAGGTGAAGCCGCTCCGATTCAGCGCCCGTGCGTCGCCATGATCTGATCGACGTCGATGCGCTCGAGCAGAGCGTCCCAGTCGATCTCACGAGCGGCCGCGGCCACCTCCGGCTCCGCATACGCCTTGCCGTTGCGGTGCACCACGACACCCTTCGGAACGATCCGGTTCAGCTCGGCGAGCACCGCATCGTCGACCGCCTCACTGTTGAAATCTGCGCCGACCTCGGCGAAGTAGTCGGCCGACACGGTGTACGAGACTGTTGCCACTTCTACTGCGGTCACGGTGAACTCCTTGATCGATCGATTGAGCCGTACATACGAAAGCCCTCTCCAGTCTGTCCCTCCGACGCCGAAACCACCTCCTTTTTTCGTCCCACCTGCCTCGATTTCCGCGCGCGGCGAACACGTCGACCGGGGCTACCCGCACGATCCGGCACGGGCGTAGCGTTGGCGCAATGACAACCTCAACGCTTCCCGCCAGGGCATCCGGAACCTTCGACCTGGGCGGAGACCTGCCCGTCACCCGTCTCGGCTACGGCACCATGCAATTGACCGGCCCCGGGGTATGGGGTTGGCCCGCCGATCCGGATGAGGCCGTGCGCGTCCTGCGCCGCGCAGTCGAATTGGGCGTGAACTTCATCGACACGGCGGACTCGTACGGACCCGCCGTGGCCGAACCCCTCATCGCCAAGGCACTCCGCCCCTATGCAGACGACCTCGTCATCGCGACGAAAGCTGGACTCACCCGCTCAGGACCCGCCGACTGGCGCCCCGTCGGCCGCCCCGAGTACCTGCGCCAGCAGGCCGAGATGAGCCTGCGCATCCTGGGCGTCGACCGCATCGACCTCTTTCAGCTGCACCGCATCGACAGCCAGGTGCCCCTGGCCGACCAGGTCGGCGAGCTCGCGCTGCTGCAGCAGGAGGGCAAGATCCGTCACATCGGCCTGAGCGAGATCTCCGTCGAGCAGTTGAAGGCCGCCACCGAGTTCGCGACCATCGCTTCGGTGCAGAACCTGTACAACCTCGCCAACCGCCAGTCGGAGGAGCTGCTCGACTACGCGACCGAGCAGAACATCGCGTTCATCCCGTGGTTCCCGCTGGCGACCGGCGAGCTTGCCAAGGCAGGTGGCGTACTCGACGACATCGCCGCGAAGCACGACGCGACACCCTCGCAGCTCGCGCTCGCCTGGCTGCTCAAGCGTTCACCCGTACTGCTGCCGATTCCCGGCACCTCGTCGGTCGATCACCTCGAGCAGAACATCGCCGGCGCCGAAGTGCAGCTCAGCGACGCCGAGTTCGACGAACTCTCCGCGCTGGCAAGCTAACCTCACCGCATGACACTTCCCACCGCTGACACGATCGTCACCTACCCGGCGGGAGACCTCACGTCGACCGGCACCGTGCTTCACACCGAAGCGCTGGATGCCGGTCGACGCGTGGTTGTGCTCGACATCTCGGCCTGCCACCCCGTCGACTCCGCCTGGCCCGACCAGCCCGCCGATCGCGCCGTACTCACAACGAACGGCGTCGAACTCGACATTCTCGACTGCGTCGTGGGTGCGACCGATGGCGAGGCGCTCTATCTCGCTGGCGATGTTCCCGTACGCAAGGGAACCGAAGGCTGGGCGTTCGTGACGGCACACATCGTCGACGATGCCCTCGCGACAGAGGCCGGCCTCGTCGAAGGATCCGACGCATCCGTCGCGGTCGATGCCGACTACCGGCACGCGCTTTCTGTCGGCCATACGGCATGCCACCTTGCGTCGCTGGCGCTCAATGCAGAACTCGCCGGGTCGTGGAACAAGGAGGCGTCACTCGACGCTCTCGAGCATCCGAACTTCGACGCCTTGGCCATCGAGACGTCGCGTATTCACGAGCGCGGCTCCGCCGACGCCTACCGAGTGGGCAAGTCGCTGCGAAAGAAGGGCTTCACGCCGGCCAGGCTCGCCGACGACCTCGGCGAGGTCGAGAAAGGCGTGGATGCGCGCCTGTCGGCGTGGATCGCCTCGGGCGCTGCGGCCGCGATTGAGCGCGACGGAGATCGCCTCACCGACCGCCGGTACTGGACGACGACGCTCGACGGCCACCCCGTGAGCATCCCCTGCGGAGGAACCCATGTGGCGGCACTCGCAGAGCTGAGCGACCCGCAGGTGACTCTGCACGCGCAGCAGGGCGATGCCGCGCTGGAACTTCGGATGACGACCCGCGCCTGACGCACGCATTCGTGCCCGTTCGGTCTATCAGCGCCGACTCGACCAGCAGCGGATGCGCCGAACGGGCGCGGACACCTCCGGGCGCTTGAAGCTACGCCTGCGGCATGTCCGCGAAGCGGGAGAAGTGACCGAGGAAGCTCGCGGTGATGGTGGCGGTGGGGCCGTTGCGGTGCTTAGCCACGATGAAGTCGGCCTCGCCCGCACGCGGGTTGTCTTTCTCGTAGGCGCCCTCGCGGTGCAGCAAGATCACCATGTCGGCGTCTTGCTCGAGCGATCCCGACTCGCGGAGGTCGCTGATGGCGGGCTTCTTGTCGGCGCGCTGCTCGGGGCCACGGTTGAGCTGTGACAGGGCGATGACAGGAACCTGGAGCTCTTTCGCCATGAGCTTGAGCGCACGCGAGAACTCCGAGACCTCTTGCTGGCGGCTCTCGACCTTCTTGCCGCTGGTCATGAGCTGCAGATAGTCGATGACCACGAGCTTGAGGCCGACCTTCTGCTTGAGTCGGCGGCACTTGGCCCGGATCTCGACAAGCGTCATGTTGGGGCTGTCGTCGATGTAGAACGGCGCGTCGTTGATGGTCGAGCGCGTCGACGCGATCTTGGTCCAGTCCTGGCCGTTGACCTGGCCCTTACGCATGATCTGCAGGGGCACGGATGCCTCGGCCGACAACAGACGCATGGCGATCTCGGCGCGGCCCATTTCGAGCGAGAAGAAGATGGCCGGCATGTCGTGCTTGATCGACGCGGCGCGGCAGAAGTCGAGGGCGAGCGTCGACTTACCGAGCGCGGGTCGCGCCGCGACGATGATGAGCTGGCCGGGGTGGAACCCGTTGGTGAGGTTGTCGAGGTCGGTGAACCCGGAGGGAACGCCCGTCATCTGGCCATCTTTGCCCGCAGCTGCCTCGATCTCGTCGGTGGCGGCCGTGAGGGCGATCGTGAGCGGCACGTAGTCTTCGGTCTCGACGTTGCCGTTGACGGCGTAGATCTCGGCCTGAGCGTTGTTCACCAGGTCCATGACCTCACCCTCGCTGGCGTACCCCATCTGAACGATGCGGGTGCCGGCCTCGACGAGACGGCGCAAAACGGCCTTCTCGGAGACGATGTTGGCGTAGTAGCCGGCGTTCGCAGCGGTGGGGACGAGGCCGGTGAGCGTGTGCAGGTACTCCGCACCGCCGGCTCGGCTCAGCTCACCGATCTTGGTGAGCTCGTCGGTGACCGCGATCACATCGGTGGGCTCGCCGTGCGAGTAGAGCGTGAGCACGGCGTCGAAGATGATCTCGTGCTTGGGAATGTAGAAGTCGGCTCCGCGGACGACCTCCACGACGTCGGCAACAGCGTCTTTGCTCAGCAGCATTCCGCCGAGGGCGCTCTGCTCGGCAAGCAGATCGTGAGGTGGGGTGCGATCGCCACGGGAGTCGGCCCGCCATTCGCCCGCACCGCCCGCGGCGTTGCCACCGCGCTGGCCGTCGTTCGGGCCGGACAGTCCCAGATGGGCTATCGACACGGGTCCTCCTTCGTGTGCGCTCGCGCGCGATCGTTCTGTGACAGTTGTACCCGCACCATCCGACATCCCCAACAGGCCCTGTGGATAACCATGTGGACAATTGGGGAGAAACGCCGGAAGGTCTGGGGGGAAACTGTGGAAACCGCTGTGGAAAGTCAGACCAATTTGTCTAGCAAAAAGCTAGTTGAACAGGGATTATCGGGTTTCCACAGCCGTGGATAGATACATCCTTCTAGCAGAGCTTGAGGGTTTCGATTTGACTTTTGTCCTGTGCATAAAATCGAGCCATTCTTACCCCCGAAGTGGGTCTGGCCCTACCTCCGAACACAGGTGGCGAAACGACGAATGGCGGTGGAATCATCCACCGCCATTCGTTGTGCGCTCGAGCGAGCGCGGTGTTTCTGAGGTGCTACTTGGCAGCGACCACGTTCAACGTGATCGTCGCGACCAGGTCATCGCGCAGCTTGACCGTGGCCTCGTGGGTTCCGGTGAGCTTGATGGCCTGGCTGATCTCGATCTTCTTCTTGTCGAGTGAGCCGAGACCCTGGGCCGACACCGCGTCAGCGATGTCGGAGGTCTTGACCGAACCGAACAGGCGTCCGCCTTCGCCGGCCTTGACGGTCAGCTTGACGGTCGCAGCCTCGAGAACCTGCTTGAGGTGCTGGGCCTCTTCGATCGTGGCGTGCTCGCGTGAAACGCGGGCGGCCTTGATCTGCTCGACCTGCTTCTCGCCACCACGGCTCCACGTGACCGCGAAACCCTGGGGGATCAGGTAGTTGCGAGCGAAGCCGTTCTTGACCTCGACCACGTCACCCGCTGAACCGAGGCCGGAGACCTCGTGCGTGAGAATGAGTTTTGACATGTCGGTTCCTTACCTGCCCGAGCCGGCGTAAGGCAGAAGAGCCATTTCGCGGGCGTTCTTGACGGCACGGGCGATGAGGCGCTGCTCCTGGACGGAGACTCCCGTGATGCGACGAGCGCGGATCTTTCCACGCTCGGAGATGAACTTGCGGAGAGTTGCGACATCTTTGTAGTCGATGACGCCGACGCGAATGGACTTCGCGGGAGCTGCGTTCTTGGCGCCCTTGGCACCGCGCAGCGGCTTGCGGCGGTCGCCGCTTGACTTTCCAGCCATTTTTATCTGCTTTCAGATGAGTTCTATGAAGAACGAAGTTGTTAGAAGGGGGTGTCGTCGCTGAAGTTGCCCGGCGTGTTCCACACGTCGGCTCCAGCTCCGGCAGCCGGCTGCGCGGGCGCCGAAGCGGCCCACGGCTCGTCGTTTCCACCGCTCGGTCCACCGACCTGGCCGCCGCCCTGGCGTGCGCCCCCGGCTGCCCGGGTGACACTTGCCGTGGCGTAGCGCAGGCTGGGGCCGATCTCGTCGATCTCGAGCTCGATCGAGGTGCGCTTCTCGCCCTCTTTCGTCTCGTAGGAGCGCTGGCGAAGGCGACCGGTCGCGACGACACGGCTTCCCTTGGTCAACGATCCAGCAACGTGCTCGGCGAATTCACGCCAGACGCTCGCGCGCAGGAACAGAGCCTCGCCATCTTTCCAGTCGTTCGCGGCACGATCGAACGTGCGCGGCGTGGATGCGATGGTGAAGTTGGCAACCGCCAGCCCGCCCTGCGTGTAGCGCAGTTCAGGATCGCTGGTGAGGTTGCCCACCACGGTGATTACGGTTTCGCCAGCCATGATCGACTACTTGGCGGACTCGTCGTCGGCGGCCGGTGCGGCAGCCTTGGGAGCCTTCGCGGCAGCAGCGACCTTCGACGCGGCGCTCGGCGCGGCCTTGGCGGCAGCAGGAGCAGCAGCGGAAGCCTCGGCGGGAGCCTCGGCGGGAGCAGCAGCGGCCTTCGGGTTGGCAGCCTTGCGGGCGGCCTTCTCGGCGGCGAGCTTGTCGGCGGTGGCGACCATAGCGATGGCCTCCTCGGCACGCAGCACCTTGGTGCGCATGACGGCCTCCGACAGCTTCAGCTGGCGGTCGAGCTCTTTGGTCGAGTCTGCGCTTGCGGTCAGGTTGACCACCGCGTAGATGCCTTCGGTCTTCTTGTTGATTTCGTAGGCCAGACGACGGCGTCCCCAGATGTCGACGCTGTCGACGGTGCCGCCATCCTTGCGGATGACGTTGAGGAATTTGTCGAGACTGGGTGCCACGGTGCGCTCATCGATTTCAGGATCGAGGATCACCATGAGTTCGTACTGATGCGTCACAAACCCACCTCCTTCGGACTAGTTCGGTCACAGACGGTCTGTGACAGGAGGGTGTATCTGCATCGGCCCGCCACCGCGTGGGAGATTCCCACTGGTAACGGACAACCTTGGAAGCTTAGCAGAAGCGCCTGATCAGTGCTGGGAAGCCTTCCAGTACCCGCAGAACATGATGTTCTCCTTCGGCACTCCGGTCGCGATCCAGTGCCGGCGCGCTCCCGCGACGAGAGCCGATTCGCCCACGGTCCAGGCGAAGCAGCGCTCTCCCAGCGCAGGAAGGGCCTCTGCCGCCGCCAGAACGGCGCGGCCCGGAGTGGCATGCGCATCCGGTCGCACGATGAATCGCACGTCGACCTTGGCCGGGCCCACGAGATCTTGGATGTCGTCGGCCGTCGGCACCTCGATCAGAGCGATTCCGACGGTGTCGGCTGGCAGAGACGCCAGAACCCCGGCGACTGCGGGCAAGCCCGTCTCGTCGGCCACCAACACCACGGAGTCGGTCTCGACGGGCTGGACGAATCCGATGCCCTCGTCGAGAATCGCGACCGCGTCTCCAGGTTCGCACCGGGCCGCCCAACTCGCAGCCGGTCCTGCCGTTCCCGCTGCCGCGTCGCCGTGCAGAACGAAGTCGACGTCGAGTTCGGGGCCGTCGACGCCCACCTCTCTATATGCGCGCACCGTGTAATTGCGCAGCACCGGCCGTTTCGTCTTCGAGATGGTCAGGTACTTGGCGTACGAGAGCGTGTTGAGCTTCTGCGGCAGCCTCGACAGTGTCTCTTCTTCGGCGATCGGAATGAAGAGTCGGAACCACTGATCGAATCCCATCGGCACGAACTTGGCGATGTCGCCCGCTCCGAGGGTGACCCTGGCCATGTTCGGTGTGATCACCTGGCGGCGGATCACATGCAGCGTCAGCAGTTCGGAGGCCTGAGGCTTGATCCGGCGGGCTGCCTCGGTGCTCTTTGCCATGCTCGCGGTACTCGTCTCGACTCGGGGGAGGGGGGCCGAATTAAGGGTACCCTAACTTGCCTGGCGCGCCGCCCACCATTCCCGTAGGCGGCGGGTGGCTTCTTCTTCGCCGAGGGGACCGTCGTCGAGGCGCATCTCCAGCAGAAAGCGATACGCCTCGCCCACGTCGCGGCCCGGACGGATGCCGAGAATCGCCATGATCTGCTCGCCGTCGAGGTCGGGCCGCACGGCCTGCATCTCCTCGAGCTCGGCCAGCTCGGCGATGCGCGTCTCGAGATCGTCGTACGCGAACGACAGCATGTGCGACTTGCGCGTGTTTCGGGTGGTCACGTCGGCCCGGGTCAGAATGTGCAGGCGCTCGAGCAGGGGACCCGCATCCCGCACGTAACGACGCACGGCCGAGTCGGTCCAGGCGCCCTCGGTGTAGCCGAAGAAGCGCAGGTGTAGCTCGATGAGGCGCGCAACGTCGTGGATCGTGTCGTTGTCGAAGCGCAGCTCGCGCAGCCTCTTCTTGGCGATCTTCGATCCGACGACGTCGTGGTGGTAGAAGGTCACCACGCCGCCGGGCTCCAGCCGCCGTGTCGCCGGCTTTCCGATGTCGTGCATCAGTGCGGCGAGCCGCAGCACGAGATCCGGCCCCTCGAACGAGTCCCGCGATTCCTCGAGTTCGATCGCCTGGTCGAGCACGGTGAGGCTGTGCTGGTATACGTCTTTGTGGTGGTGGTGCTCATCGCGCTCGAGCCTCAGCGCGGGGATTTCGGGCATCACCAGCTCGGCGAGCCCCGTCTCGACGAGCAGCTCGACGCCTCTGCGCGGCGAGGGCGTCAGCAGCAGCTTCGAGAACTCGTCGCGGATGCGCTCGGCCGAGATGATCTTGAGTGACTCACCCATGGTGGCCAGGGCATCCAGCGTCTCTGATTCGATGTCGAACCCGAGCTGGGCCGAGAACCGGATGGCGCGCAGCATGCGCAGGGGATCGTCGCCGAACGAGATGGCCGGCGTCGAGGGCGTACGAAGGATGCCCGCCAGCAGGTCTTCGACGCCACCCGACGGATCGACCAGAACGAGTTCGGGCAACCGGAGGGCGAGCGCGTTGACCGTGAAGTCGCGGCGGGTGAGATCGACCTCGAGACTGTCGCCGAACGCGACGATGGGCTTTCGGGTCTGCTGGTCGTAGCTGTCGGAGCGGTAGGTCGTGATCTCGACCTGTTCGCCATCGATCATCGCTCCGATCGTGCCGAAGTCGCGACCGATGTCCCAGGTGCTCTTCGTGAGCGTCGACACCACGGCGAGAATCTCGTCTGGAGTGGCGTTCGACGTGAAGTCGAGATCTTTGGCGGGACGGCCGAGGAACGCGTCTCGAACGGGGCCTCCGACGAGGGCCAGTTCGAAGCCCGCCTTGCTGAAGGCTGCCGCGAGCGGTGCGACGGGCGACGACTCACTGAGTGCGCGCAGCCGAACCATGGATTCGTGAACCGTTCGCTGCATGCCCACAGTTTACCGAGGCGCACGAAGAGGTCGCTGGCAGAGCGGCCTCCCATGCTTTCAGCCTTCGCAACCTAGAATCTACGCGAGGCCGCATCTCATGCGTCTTCGACGAGAGCACCTATGAAACCGCCTTCCTCCCGACGCCTGCGCGCCCTCCCCGCCCTTCTGGGCCTGGGAGTGGTGGCATCGTCGATGCTGGGAATCGTGCCGGTCGCGGGGCCCGCCAGCGCTGCCGGCGAGCCCGTGCAGCTTGTTCTCGCGCCCGCTAACGGGGGAGTGGTGCAGCCCGGCGCCGACGTCACGGTCACCGCGGCGGTCACCAACACCGGCTCCGCGACCATCGACGCGTCCACCCTGCAGGTCGCTCTCGATCGCGAGGTCATATCGACCCGGTCCGAGTTGACGGAATGGCTCACCCCTCCCACCACCGAGTCGACCGTCGACTCCGACGCCATCATCACCGCGGTCCCCGTTCCCGCTCTGCAGCCCGGCGAGCAGCACATCGTGCAGGCAGTGATCCCGGCCGCAGACGTGACCCTCGACGAGTGGGGCGTCCGTGGCATCACGGGAACGGTAGAACGATCCGACGGGACCGAATCCGTCTCGCACTCCTCGCTCGTCTTCAACGGCCAAGACGCACCGGAACGCGCACAGGTGGCCGTCGCCATCCCCATCACCACCCAGCCCGGACAGACGGGACTGATTCCCGAGGCCACTCTCGCCACCATCACGGCCGACAACGGCATACTCACCCGCGAACTCGACTCGGTCATCGGCCGGCCCGTCGGCATCCTGATCGACCCCCGCATCATCGCGTCGATTCGCGCACTCGGAAGCGCCGCTCCGTCGACCGCCACCGCGTGGCTCGACCGCCTGAAGGGGGCTTCGAACCCCATCTACCCGCTCAGCTACGGCGACGCCGATGTGGCCGCGATGAGTCAGGGAGGCGCACCACAGATCCTCGCCCCCACCTCGTTCGACTATGCCCTCGACCCGGCGAACTTCACGGGCGCTGCCGCTCCGACGGCGACTCCCACCCCGGTCAACGGCACGACCGCGGTCGACCCGGGCGTCGATGCGACGAATTCGCCGACGCCCAGCCCGAGTCCGGCACCGGATGCCGTGCCCGACACGAGCGCGCTGCTCGCGTGGAACTACACGGGCACGTCGATCGCGTGGCCACGAGACAACACCGTCGCTCCCACCGATCTGCCCTACTTCGCGGGCAACGGTCTCACGACATCGATCCTGTCGTCGTCGAACGTCGCCGTCGCGTCGGGAGAGCCCTCCGCCGGCGTCGTCCGCTCTGGTGACAGCACCGTTCTCGTCTCCGACGACATGGTCTCTCAGGCCCTCCGCAACGCGGCAGGAGCCCTCACGGCGACAGACCGGCAGCGGTCGCTCTCCGATCTCGCGTCTTCTCTTGCGGTCGTCGCGAGCGAAGACGGCGGAACGCCGCAGACCGTGCTGGCCACTCTCGACCGCGCCGCCCCCGCCGACGGAACGGCATTGGCCGACGCGTTGACCTCACTCGACTCGCTCAGTTGGTCGTCGACGACATCGTTCGACGGCTTCGCCGCGCAGACGCCGGCGACCGAGGCCACGGTCGTCGACCAGCCCGAGCCCGCCGAACGAACCAGCGCCGTCACAGCGCTGCTCGCATCCGAGAACCAGGTCGCTGCGTTCTCGAGCATCATCACCGACCCGACGAAGCTGCTCGGCGAGAATCGCGCGAACATCCTGTCGCTTCTGGCCAACTCGTGGGCGTCGAACTCTGGTGGGTGGAACGTGGCGGTGCAGGATCAGACGGAGCGCTCCGCCCAGACCCTGAGCTCTGTCTCGATCGTCGCGGGTTCTCCCATCATTCTCGTCAGCAACAGCGGCGACATGACGGTGCTGGTGCAGAACAATCTGCCCTACCCGGTCACTGTCACGGTGCGCCTCTCGCCGTCCAACTTCAGACTCGTCGTTCAGCCCGAGGTCACCATCACGGTCGAGGCCGCGTCGAGCAAGCGGGCCAAGGTTCCGATCACCGCGGGCGTGGCGAACGGCGACACCATCGTTCGAGCCGAACTGGTGAGCCCCACCGGCGTTCTCGTCTCGCAGCAGCCCACCTTCATTCCTGTCAACGTCTCGGCCGACTGGGAGGTGGCGGGCTCGTGGCTCGTGGGAAGCGTCGTCGGCGCCCTTCTGATCTTCGCCGCCATTCGCCTCTATGTGAAGCGCCGACGCAATCGTGCCGCCCCGGCAGAGGGCGATAACACCGAGATCATCGAGGAGCCGCGTGGCTGACACTCCCACCAAATCCGGACCGAATCTGGGCCGGGCGAGCGCCATTCTGGCCTCGGGAACGACAGTGTCCCGTGTCTTGGGCTTCGTCAAGGCGCTCGTGCTTGCCCAGACCATCGGAGCCACCGGCCTCGGGACAGACGCCTTCGCCGTCGCTAACCAGCTCCCCAACACGGTCTTCGTCATCGTGGCGGGCGGGGTCTTGAACGCGGTTCTCGTGCCTCAGATCGTCAAAGCGGCCAGCCATGCCGACGGCGGGCGCGGTTACATCAACAAGCTCGTGACCCTGGCTCTAGCCGTTCTCGGAGTAGCCACTCTCATAGCGACCCTGCTCGCGCCGGTGCTGGTCACCTTGGCGGGGTTCACCATGCCTCCGGGCCAGACGGCTCTCGCGATCGCCTTCGCCTACTGGTGCCTGCCCCAGATCTTCTTCTACGGCCTGTACTCCGTGCTCGGCGAGGTTCTCAACGCCCGCAACTCCTTCGGTCCGTTCACGTGGGCGCCGGTACTGAACAATGTCGTCGCCATCGTCGGTCTCGTCGCGTTCAATCTGCTCTTCTCGCCCGGAGAGGACTCGACCCTCAGACTCGACTTCTGGACTCCCGACAAGGTGGCCGTGCTGGCCGGATCCGCGACCTTGGGCGTCGCCGTGCAGGGTCTGATCCTCTTCGTCTTCTGGCGTCGAGTCGGTCTGACATTCAGTCCGGATTTCCGTTGGCGCGGAGTCGGACTCGGTCAGGCCGGGCGCATCGCGAGCTGGACGTTCGGAATGCTCGTCGTCACGCAGCTCGCCGGCCTCGTGGAGACGAACGTGGTTCTCACGGCCTCGGGCAACGATGTCTCGACGTTCGTGCTGTCGAACGCCTGGCTCATCTTCATGCTGCCGCACTCGATCGTCGCCGTCTCCGTGGCCACCGCCTACTTCACTCGCATGAGCCAGCACGCGAGTTCGGGTGATCTGGACGGAGTTCGACGAGATCTGTCCGCATCCATTCGTGTGATCACCCTGATCATGGTGCTCGCCACCGTGGTGCTCATCGCGGTCGCGTACACGTTCAGCGGGTTCTTCACGAGGACCTTCTCCGACCAGCTCGCGATGGGCAACGTGGTGATCGGGTTCCTCATCGGCTTGCCCCCGTTCAGCATCCTGTTCGTCGTCTTCAGAGGATTCTTCGCCCTGGGCGATACGAGGACGCCGTTCTACGTCACGGTCTTCCAGGCCGTCGTCTTCTCGCTGGGCGCGATTGTCGTTCTGTTCTTCGTGCCCAAGGAATTCGTGGGCTTCGCCGTGGCCGTCGTCATGTCGATCGCCGGCACGCTTCAGGCAGTCCTTGCCGTTATTCTCATTCGTCGCAGACTCGGGGGAGGGGGAGGATCGGGCGTCGCCCGCAGCCTCGTGCGTTTCGCCATCGCCGCCATCCCGACCCTCGGAGCGGGCCTCGTGCTCGCTGCTCTGTTCCGGGTCACCGATTCCGAGGGCTTCGCCAGCGCCACCGTGCCCGGTTCCGTCATCTCGATGATCGTGATCGGACTCGTGATGTCGCTCCTCTACATCGGCGTGCTGAGGCTGGTGAAGTCGCCCGAGCTCAACGACGCCCTCACCCCGTTGCTCGCGCGTCTGCGCCGTACCTCCTAGTTTGCGGCCAGCTCTCCGCTGTCCCCTGACGGCGGAATATCCGCGGAATAGGATGGGTTGTACCCGTCAAGTGAGGGCCTCACCAGGCCGTCTCGCGACACCCTTTCCAAGGAGCTGACACGCACGTGCGCGACATCATCATCATCGGATCCGGTCCTGCCGGATATACCGCGGCCATCTATGCTGCCCGGGCGGGGCTCAACCCGCTTCTGATCGCCTCGAGTGTCGAGGCCGGCGGCGAACTGATGAAGACCACCGACGTCGAGAACTTCCCCGGCTTCCCCGAGGGCATCCAGGGTCCCGAACTCATGGGCAAACTCCAGGAGCAGGCAGAGAAGTTCGGCACCGAGGTGCTTCTCGACGACGTCACGAGCGTCGACCTCACTGGCGACATCAAGAAGGTGAGCACGGGGTACAGCGGAGAGCACGAGGCCCTGTCGGTCATCTTCGCCACCGGTTCCGCCTACCGCAAGCTGGGCATCGAAGACGAAGAGCGCCTGAGTGGCCGAGGCGTCTCGTGGTGTGCCACCTGCGACGGCTTCTTCTTCAAGACCAAGACCATCGCCGTCATCGGTGGTGGCGACTCGGCCATGGAGGAGGCGACCTTCCTCACCCGCTTCGCCGACAAGGTCTACCTCGTACACCGCAAAGACACGCTCCGCGCATCCAAGATCATGCAGCAGCGCGCCTTCGACAACGAGAAGATCGAGTTCGTCTGGAACTCCGAGGTCGTCGGCATCTCCGGTGAGAACGCTGTCGAAGCTCTCACTCTCCGCAACACCGTCTCGGGCGAGCAGAGCGAGCTCGCTGTTCAGGGTCTGTTCGTCGCCATCGGCAACGACCCGCGGGTTCATCTCGTTCACGGCCAGCTCGAGCTCACGGCATCCGGAACCATCGCCGTCGACGGCCGCAGCTCGAAGACCAACCTCACCGGCGTCTTCGCTGCCGGCGATGTCGTCGACGACACCTACCGCCAGGCCGTCACCGCGGCCGCGTCCGGTACGGTCGCCGCTCTCGACGCGGAGCACTACCTCGCGGGTTTAGCCCAAGCGGCGCACGTCACGCCTGACGCCGCCGCCGAAGAACTCATTCCCGTCAACTAGTTTTCATCCCACAGAAAGAAGCAATCATGTCCAACGCCAAGGCAGTTACCGACGCCAGCTTCGATGCAGACGTTCTCCAGTCCGACAAGCCGATCCTGGTCGACTTCTGGGCCGAATGGTGTGGCCCCTGTCGCGCAGTCGGCCCCATCCTCGACCAGATCGCCGACGAGCACGGTGACAAGATCGAGGTCGTCAAGCTCAACGTCGACGACAACCCGCAGACCGCTGCGAAGTACATGATCACGTCGATCCCCGCGCTCAAGGTCTACAAGGGCGGCGAGGTCGTCAAGACCATCATCGGCGCCAAGCCCAAGGCCGCACTCGAGAAGGACCTCGCAGACTTCATCGCGTAGCATCCGCTCGTTCGTCGGGCCCCTTGCATCTCGCAGGGGGCCCGACGTCGTTAAAGGCCACCTGGATGCCTGTGGCTTGGGATGCGCCCGGCCCGGCGTTCGACACGCCCGGGGCTGGTTAGTATGGAATTTCGGTCTCGACCCAGGAAGTGCGCGTGAACGACAACACTCGAAGTGGCTCAGGAAACAACCTCGACCCGTGGTACGGCAACTACGCCGCCCGCGCGGCGGGCCTGGCAGCATCAGAGGTGCGTGCACTGTTCGCCGTGGCATCCCGCCCCGAGGTCGTCTCTCTGGCGGGTGGCATGCCCTTCGTCTCGGGTCTTCCCCAAGACCTCGTCACCGACGCCATGAATCGCGTCATGTCGAACCAGGGCGCGGCCGCACTTCAGTACGGGTCGGGTCAGGGAGTTCCTGCGCTGCGTGAGCAGATCCTCGACGTCATGGCGCTCGAGGGCATCAAAGCGGGTGTCGACGATGTCGTCGTCACGACCGGTTCTCAGCACGCCCTCGAGCTTGTCAGCAAACTGTTCCTCGACCCGGGCGACGTGGTGCTCTCGGAGGGCCCCAGCTACGTCACGGCCGTCGTCATCTTCAAGTCGTACCAGGCCGAGATCGAACACGTTCCCATGGACGAACACGGCCTGATCCCCGAGGCGCTGCGAGAGCACATCGCCGGACTCAAACGAGCCGGCAAGCGCATCAAGTTCCTCTACACGATTCCCACCTTCCACAATCCCGCTGGCGTCACCCTCAGCTGGGAGCGTCGCGTCGAGATCCTCGAAATCTGCAGGTCAGAGGGCATTCTCGTTCTCGAGGACAACCCCTACGGCCTGCTGTACTTCGAAGAGAAGCCGCCCGCGGCCATCCGGTCACTCGAAACCGACGGTGTCATCTACCTGGGCACGTTCTCGAAGACCCTCGCGCCCGGATTCCGTGTGGGATGGGCGCTCGCGCCGCATGCCATTCGCGAGAAGCTGATCCTCGCCAATGAGGCCGCCGTGCTCAGTCCGAGCTCCTTCAGCCAGATGATCATCAGCCAGTATCTCGACACCGCCGACTGGAAGGGCCAGATCGATCGGTTCCGTGGCATCTATAAGGAACGCAAAGAGACGATGCTCTCGGCGCTGACCGAGTACCTGCCCGATCTGAGCTGGACGAACCCCAACGGCGGCTTCTACGTCTGGCTCACGCTACCCGACTACCTCGATTCCAAGCAGATGCTGCCGAGGGCTGTCACGGAGTTGGTCGCTTACACGCCCGGCACCGCGTTCTTCGCAGATGGTCAGGGCCGCAACAACATCCGTCTTTCGTTCTGCTACCCGACTCCCGAGCAGATCAAGCTCGGCATTCGCCGTCTCACGAGTGTCATCAATGCGGAGAGAGACCTGCTCGAGTCGTTCTCGGCCACGGGCCCGCTCACCGCAATCCGCCGCGATGACAACTACACAGCACCACCGCCCAACACAAACTAGGGATGAATACCGTGACCTCTCGTACCGTTGTCGTTCTGGCCGGAGGCATCTCGCACGAGCGCGACGTCTCTCTTCGCTCTGGTCGCCGCGTGGCCGACGGCCTGCTCGATCGTGGACACACCGTCATTCTGCGGGAGCCGGATGCCACACTCCTGTCCTACCTCGAGTCCAACCGTCCCGACGTCGTCTGGCCGGCCCTCCACGGTGCGAGCGGTGAGGACGGCGCTCTGAGAGCGCTCCTGGATGCGCTCGAGATCACCTACGTCGGCTCTCAGCCCGGCTCCAGTCGGCTGGCCTGGCACAAGCCCACGGCCAAGGTCATCGTGGCGCGCGCCGGATTCTCCACGCCTGAGTCCATCACGCTTCCTCGCGACACGTTCCGCGAACTGGGCTCGGCACAGGTTCTCGATCGCGTCGCCAGTCAGTTCGGCACCGACCTCGTCGTGAAGCCAGCCCAGGGTGGGTCGGCTCAGGGAGTCTCGATGGTCGCAGACACCGATGATCTGCGTCGCGGAGTCGTCGAGGCCTACACCTACGGCGACGTCGCGTTGATCGAGCGCCGCGTATCGGGCACCGAGATCTCTGTCGGCATCATCGACACGGGCGACGGTCCATTCGCATTGCCCGCTGTCGAGATCGAGCCCCGCCTCGGCGTCTACGGATACGACGCGCGATACAACGCGGGGGAGACCCGCTTCTTCACTCCCGCGCGTCTATCGGCCGAGATCACCGAGTTGGCTCAGTCCACCGCGCTCTCCATTCACAAGACGCTCGCCCTGCGACACATATCGCGCGTCGACCTCATCATCGACGACGACGGCGTTGTCTGGTTCCTCGAAGCCAACGTACTTCCCGGGCTGACGGAGACCTCCCTGGTACCGCAGGCCATTCAGGCGGCGGGGCTCAACCTCGGCGAGGTCTACGAGGCTCTCGGCGAGAAGGCAATCGCAGACGATTCTGCCTGACCCGCAACCGGCATGTTTCACGTGAAACATTGCCTTCGCCGTTAACGACGCAACCCCGATGTTTCACGTGAAACATCGGGGTTTTGCGTATCTCGCGGCCGCGGGGCCGCTGCAGGCTGGCCTCAGGGGCGACCGAAGCCCTTGTCGCCCAACTCGCCCAGGATGCGGTTCAGGTCACCGATCGTAGCGAAATCAATGACGATCTGACCTTTGGACCGACCGAGGCTCACCTTGACGCGGGTGTCCAGCCGATCCCCGAGCCGGTCGGCGATCTCATCGAGGTGACCGCGCTTCGCGCCAGCGACGGTCTTCGCCTTAGCCGGCTTCGGGGCAGCACTCGCCGCAGCCTCCGCGGCACGAACAGATAGATCTTCGTTGACGATCTTGTCGGCGAGACGTGTCATCGCCTCGGCATCTCCGGCAGAGAGCACCGCGCGCGCGTGCCCTGCGCTGAGAACGCCCGCAGCGACACGTTTCTGAACCGCGGCGGGCAGGCGAAGCAGCCGAATGGTATTCGTGATCTGTGGTCGCGACCGACCGATCCGTGTCGCCAGCTCATCCTGGGTGATTCCGAAGTCGCTCAGAAGCTGCTGGTACGCGGATGCCTCTTCGAGAGGGTTGAGCTCAGACCGGTGGAGGTTCTCGAGCAGGGCGTCACGAAGCATGTTCTCGTCGGCCGTGTCTTTGACGATCGCCGGAATGCTCTCCAGGCCCACCTGCCGCGTCGCCCGAAGCCGCCTCTCTCCCATGACCAACTCGTACTTGGGCTTCTCGCCGGCAACGAGGGGGAGTGGCCGAACAACGACGGGCTGAAGCACGCCGATCTCCCGGATCGACACGACGAGTTCAGCGAGATCGTCTTCTTTGAAGACTGCCCGCGGCTGCTTTGCATTGGGCACGATGTCTGCGGGATCCAAGTGTGCAAGCCGCGCTCCGGGCACCTCGATCAGGTCTGTCTGAGGGGGAGTAGCAGCGTCTCCTCGATCGGCGAAGAACACGTCCACCGGTCGAACTCCAGGACGCCCCTCGGAATCGACCGCGTCATTGGTAGGAATGAGGGCGCCGATGCCTCGACCGAGGCCGGTTCTCTTCTTAGTTGCCATCGGTGGGCGCTCCTCTGTCTGCGATCTCGGCTGCGGCCTCGAAATACGAGAGTGCGCCGGGTGAATTGGGGTCGAAGCTGATCACGGTCTGACCATAGCTGGGGGCCTCCGACACTCGCACCGAGCGGGGGATGACCGCCGCAAGGGTCTGGTCCGGGAAGTGACTGCGGACATCCTCGGCGACCTGAAAGGCGAGGCGGGTGCGGCCGTCGTACATCGTGAGCAGAATCGTCGAGACCGCGAGCGTGGGGTTCAGGTGACGTTCGATGAGCTGGATGTTCTTCAGCAGTTGACTCAGACCCTCGAGCGCGTAGTACTCGCACTGGATCGGAATGAGAACCTCATGCGCGGCGACGAACGCGTTGATGGTGAGGAGTCCGAGTGAGGGCGGGCAGTCGATGAACACGTAGTGGTACGCGAGCCCCGCGTCGAATGACTCCTGCAGATACGTGTCAACGCTTGTCCGCAAGCGCTGCTCGCGGGCGACCATGGGTACGAGTTCGATTTCGGCACCGGCGAGATCGATCGTCGCCGGCACACAGAAGAGTGTGTCGAACTCCGGGCTCTTCTGTACGAGGTCGGCCATGGGCTCGTCGCGAACGAGGGCGTCGTACACGCTCGGAGTGTCGGCGCGATGTTCGACGCCCAGAGCAGTCGACGCGTTGCCCTGCGGGTCGAGATCGATCACGAGAACGCGAGCACCGCTGCGAGCGAGGGCCGCGGCGAGGTTGACCGTCGTCGTGGTCTTGCCCACCCCTCCCTTCTGATTGGCGACCGTGAATACCCGCGTCGTCTCCGGGAGCGGAACTACACGCTTTGCGAAGTTGCGCCGCCGATTCGAGAGGTCGGCCAGCTCACGAGCCAGGGGCGTCGAAGCATCGAACGATGCGCCTCCGCCAATTGGTTCCGTTGACATCCACAAATCCTGACTTGCTGAGTTCCGTTGGCGACCCGAAGAAACCCGAGGCCGGGGGAGAGGATGGAAGACACCGGTCGTCAATCAAGCGACCGTCTGTCGAAACGAAATCGTCCCTAGACCAAAGTACCCGCCGTCGCTGGAAACTCTAAGTTGAGACAGAAATCGGTCGATTTTGGGCCGATTTTCGCCCGATCTGCGATCGTCGAAAATCGCTTAGGATCCGTTTGAGCGAACGAAAAGTTTGAGTTCGCTCTTGACTGTCTAGTATCAACTGCGGTAAGCCGAATGGCATGGTTCTTCAGGAGCACCTTCGCCACTGTCTCCACATGTTTCACGTGAAACATCGTGGACCAGCAACCGAGTCCCGTGTCTGACGTCAGGTGGTCCACGCGTGAACGCGACTCCTTGACGCGACCTTCGTCGCGGAGCCGTTCGAGAGAGCCCTCGATTCTCCGCACACCTGTCTGTGTTTCAATGAGCTCGGCCTTCGCAGTCGGGACGAGGATCAACACTCGACGAATCCTGCTCATTATGACGGTCGACCGCCCGCCTCTTCCTCGCGGCGCCCACATGTCGATGGCTGCTGAAACGGACTTGACCGTAGACCTAGCGCGGCAGCAGACCGAGCGGGCGGGCGGCGGGCGGGCGGGGCAATCACACTGAAAGTCATGGGGGAGGACCAGGCTCCTGCCTGGAGGAGCCGATTCTTTGTTCACGTCGCCCGCAACCAACAGCCTGACGATTCGCCCGCCCGATGCCTCCCGTCTGACGTGAATCCCACAAAGTACGGCGGCCAGCGGGCCCCGTACATCCGCGTTGAGAACTGGAAGGCAACCCAACTCTGGCCTTTCCCAACTCAGCAGCCACCGTCGGCACGTCGGCACCGTCCGCCCTCTGCGCTTCGGACCCGCGCCGCGCCGCCCTGATGACTTCTCCTCGAGTCGACCGCGCCAGCTCGCAGACGACACTCGCACAACACCGATGACACCCTCCACCATCCCCCGCACAATCCCGAATCCCGAGTCCCTACCCGAACCGGAGCCAAGCACAGCCCGCGGATTCAGTCACCATCGGCGTCGACCAATCGAGACACGGCAATGTGAACCCGAGGAGACCCAGCAAATCCACCACAAGTGCTGCTCCCCTCACGAACCATTTCACTGCCTCTGCGCCGCCATCTTGCCTCCAGCATCGAGCCTTGTCTTTGCGAGAATCTGTCATAGTCGGCATCTCCTGTAGTCCAGAATCTCTTCGACGACTCTCTTTCCCGCACACTCCGCGACGACCGCCTTTCCCACGACACTCTCTCCTGCACGCTCCTGACTGGCTCGATCAGCCCGCTTCCACCGAGTCCCGACCTCGCCACCTCCGCGTAGCTGCACGCTCTCGCCCTGCGCCCGCGCCGCCTGGGACTCTCACGCAGGTCCCAGCCACCGGCTTGGTCATCCGCTTGGTCATCCGCTTGGTCATCCGGGAGCCCCGTCCCTCGATCGGGCCTTCCCACATCTGACATCTCTCATCCAGGCGCACCCAAATTCGAGACACAGGAACTGACGCGCCGCCTGCCCAATTACCGCGGAATCAGCACGCCGTAGGCACCGACGCTGCGCCCCTTGCACCAAGAACGATCTCGACGTGGCCTCCGCTTTCATCGCAGCTTCTGCTTCTTGAGGACACCACCCACCGTGGGGTCGGGGTCGCAAGAACGGCCTGTACTGGGCACTCGTTGCCCACTCGCCAACCTTCAATCAGATCGAAGCCGTCACTATCGGCGCACGGTCGGATCACGTTGTTCTCTCCGCATAAGAGTCTTCGCTGGGGAGTCTCCGCGTAAGAATCTCAATGTGCCATGCGTGCATGCATGCGTGTATGTGCGCGGTACGTGTGCGTGCGTGGCCCGGCTACGTACGTGCCGTGCTCGGCGCCCGTGCCCGGCACCCGTGCCCCCGCGTGCGAGCGTGCCCCGCGTGCGTGCGTGCGTGCGCGCGGCGCACGTGCGCCCGGTGTGCGCGAGTGGCGTGCGTGCGTGGTGTGCTTGCGCCGACCTGCGTGCGTGGTGTGCGTGGTGTGCGTGAGCGGGCGCATCCATGCCTTCGCAGCGCCCTGCGTGGTGCGAGTGGTGCACGTGTAAAGAACGGGGGGAGACCTGGTCGAACCCCCGAGTCGGCCTCGTTCGCCTGCCAGCCGCAAGACAACGCACTAACAGAGACTGCCATCGTCGATCGGTATTCGTGGTCACATCTGACTTTGACGACAGCCCCACAAGACCAGCTTCATGTGAACAAGCTCGCCCCTTCAGTGGGCCGCCGAAGGGAACTCGCACCTGACTCGAGGTAGACGCGGTCGACCAAACGTAAAGGAATCACAGAGTGATCAACCCCACGACGCCAATAGCTGGTTCGCGCGGCCGACGCACGGACGATGACGTCCGACACCCGTGAATCCCTCCACCGGACGAGAGCTGGAAGCGGTATCGCCCGTATGCACGCCCTTCCAGACTGCAGTTGCAGCGTGCGTCCAACCCGGCCACGCAACGCGCGCGACGGCGATTCGTTCCCCGCGTAGTTCGATGAACGCAACCATTGGGGGAGCGACGACGGACCATCAGCCCCCTGCCAACAAGCTCCGCGGGCTGCGTATGAGAAGGCCCGGCGGCTCCCGCTCCGGTGTTCCGAGCCAAGCGCTGGGCGGTGTCGACACAGCAGCGATTGGCAGCCGCCAGCGACAGTCGTGACGCAACTCGAATGTTTCACGTGAAACACCGTTACAAGCTACGAAACGATGGCCCTGATCACGCGCGTCGTTTCAGGCAGAACTCCCTCGCCGAGTTCGATGACGCGGACATCACGAAGCTTGAACCGTCGAATCTGCTTCTCTGCAGCGTCGATCTCTTTCGCTGCGTTGATGCCCTTCATCAAGATGAACTCCCCACCGGGAACGACCAGGGGAGCGCACATCGGGATGAGCTTGGAGAACGCACTCACTGCACGCGCAGTGAGCTGATCGAAGCCCTCGGGCAGTCGCACGTCTTCGGCGCGGTCGCGCAGAACGGTGACGTTGCCGAGCTTGAGAGAGGCAACCTGATCGTTCAGCCACTTGACGCGACGTTCCATCGGCTCGATGAGAGTGAAGTGAACATCGGGCCGAGCGATCGCCAGAACGAGGCCCGGAAGTCCCGCACCGCTACCGATATCTCCCACGGTTCCCGGCCGAAGCAAAGGAGCCACGAGGGCGCAGTTCAGAACGTGCCGAGTCCACAGGCGGGGGAGTTCCAACGGACCTATGAGTCCGTACTCCTCGCCATGGGTCGCCAGCGCGTTGGTGAATTCTCGCGCAAGCTCGATGCGGTCGCCGAAAAGATCGGCAGCAACTCGTGGCTCGGCTTCGGTGTTCTCAGGAATGCTCATCACGACGCCCGTGTACGCGGGGGAGTGGTCGATCAGCCGCGGCTGATGACGGTGTGGCGATCGCGGCCATCACCCTCGGAGGCTGACACCAACCCACGCTCCGCGACGATGTCGTGAACCAGTTTGCGCTCGTACGACGACATGGCAGGCAGAGCAGCAGACTCTTCACCGGCGTCGAGACGCACAACCGCAGCATCGACGAGTCGGCCGAGCTCGGCCTGACGGGCCTCGCGACTGCCGCCCACATCGAGAATCAAGCGGCTGAAGGCGCCCGTCTTCGTTTGAACGGCCAGACGCGTGAGCTCCTGCAAGGCGTTCACGGTGTCGGGCTTCGAGAGAACACGGATGTTGCTGTCGCCGGACGCGTTGACCGAGATGTATGCGCGGCCACCACGGGTATCGATGTCGATGTCGCCATCGAGATCGCAGATGTCGAGGAGCTCCTCGATGTAGTCAGCGGCGATGTCACCCTCATCGTCGAGGTTGGCTTCCGGGGTGGATTCATTCGACTCAGGCACATCGGTGCCCACGGCGCCTTCATCGACAACGACGACCTCGCCGGTCTCGTCTGTCGATACGGTCTCGGTTGTCACGTCACTCACTTGGATCCACCCTGCTTCTTGGCTCGGTTCTTGCCGACGGGCTGCTGCCGCTGCGTCGTCTTCGGTGCTTCATCTACGACTGTCTCGTCGCTGAGAGGACCGTCCTTGATGACCAGTTTTCCGCGCTTGGCGAGTCGGGCTTCGCGCGCTGCGGCCGCCTCGCTGCCCGGTGTGGGCATATTGCGAATGACGAGGAACTGCTGTCCCATCGTCCAGAAGTTGGAGGTCAGCCAGTAGAACATCACGCCGAGCGGGAACGCCACACCAGAGAAGATGAAGACAACCGGAAGGATGTAGAGGAGGATGCGCTGCTGCTTGAACATCGGGCTGTTCTTGGCTTCGGGCGACTGGTTCTTCGACATGATCTGCAGCTGGGTGATGAACTGCGATGCCGTCATCAGGGCGATCATCGTGACAGCGAAGACGATGACGAGCACGCTGCCCTCGTTGTTGGCGAGGGTCGCTTTCAGGGGAGCGCCGAACAGATCGGACTCACCGAACGACTTGGCCAACGCCTCGTTGAGCAGACCGACACCGCCGCCGGCTTTCTCGTGCTGCGCGTCGTTGAGAACGGAGAACAGCGAGAAGAAGATAGGCATCTGCAACAGCAGAGGCAGGCACGAACTCAGAGGGTTCGTCCCCGTGCGCTTGTACAGCTCCATCGTCTCGCGAGACATCGCCTCACGGGAGAACTGATCTTTCTTGCCCTTGTACTTGTCTTGGATCTTCTTGAGTTGTGGCGCGACCTCGAGCATCTTGCGCTGGCTCTTGATCTGCTTGACGAAGATCGGAATGAGGGCCGCACGGATCACCAGAACGAGTCCGACGATCGAGAGCACCCACGTCAGGCCGTCGTCTGGATTGAGTCCAACCCACGTCCAGACGTAGTGGAATGCGACCAGAATGAGTTCGACGACCCATTTGATCGGCCAAAGTATGGTGCCGAGGAGATCCAAAGCGTCTAGCCCTTTCCGTGGCTACGTGGAACAACGAATCCGAACGGCGTCAGCGCGTATCGGGGGTTTTTGGCCGGCTTCACATCGTCGACACCGCCGGCAGCCCAGGGGTGACAGCGCGCAATGCGCAGGATGCCTAAGCCGACTCCCACAGACAGCCCACGATGCTGGATTGCCTGGAGGGTGTACGACGAACACGACGGGTAGTACCGACATACGTCGCCGTAGAGGGGAGAAATGACAGCGCGGTAGGCGCGGAGCAGAACCACCGCGACGTTGCGAGGAATAAGGAAAACGCTGATCAAAGCGTATTTCCAGGAAACGGAGGAAACAGGAACCGTCGTCATACGAATGCGGATCCCTTCCGGAGCGATGCGGCTAGCTCTTCGCAGAGTACGCCGTAAGGCTGAGATGCTGCTCCCGGTAGAGCTCGTACAACCACATCGGTTCCCGGCTTCACACGATCGAGCATCGTGTAGCTCGCCGCTTTGAGTCGCCGACGAACGCGATTTCTGACCACTGCGACGCCGACGGACTTGGCGACGATGAATCCGAATCGGGGTTCGGCAGGTGCGCTGGGCTCGTTTTTGGGCGTGCGGAGGTACGTCACGGCGTTCGGGGACACGAAACGTGTTCCCCTCCGGACCACGCCCCGATAATCATCGGCGGTCGTGATCCGGTTGGCGTGAGCCAACACAGCGAAACGAGCTCGGCTGCTACGCGGAGAGCTCGGTGCGACCCTTGCGACGACGTGCGCCGAGGATGGCGCGGCCGGCGCGGGTGCGCATGCGCAGACGGAAGCCGTGCACCTTGGCGCGGCGGCGGTTGTTCGGCTGGAAAGTTCTCTTGCTCATGGTGTGTTCTCCGTGGCCCGGACCTCATCGCGAGTGCACGACAGGGAACCGGGAAAGTAAGTGCGGGCCGATTGGCCACAAGTCAACTGATTAAACCTACGACCTCGAATGCCAATGGTCAAACCTCACGGGCAGAGAGACAGGTATTATCCACAGACTGTGGAAACTGCCTGTGCATGACACGCGTAGAGTCAATACAGTGAGCTTGCCCCGCTGCATGCCAGCAACTAGCTTAGTTATCCAGTTCGCTGACGCTCGGGCTCGCTCTACACATCGGCTCGATTCGCCAAGTTTTCCACAGGCAGAATCGATTTTTTTCATATGTTCGACGGGAGTTCCATGGCGGAGGATGACGCCTCGACGGAGGGCCAATGGCGCTCCGTCCTTCAGACACTGTCCCGTGATGAACGAATCACACCGCAGTTGCGAGGTTTCCTGGGGCTGGTAGTACCGAAGGGCATCATGGCCGGTTCGTTCTACCTCGAGGTACCGAACGACTTCACCCGGGACATGCTCGAACTGCGGGTCCGGCCGTCGCTGCTCGCCGCGATCGGCCAGCTCGACTCTGGCCTCGCCGTCACGAATTTCTCCGTGGTGGTCAACCCGGAGATCAGCGGAAGCGAAATGGCCGGCCAGGCCGACGCATCCGAACCGGTCTACATCGAGACGCCGGCCGTACAGACCGCACCCACCCCGGCTCAGGAGACCGTCGGCCCTCCGCGCAACAACGACACTCGTCTCAACCCGAAGTACAGTTTCGACAACTTCGTCATCGGTGGATCAAACCGTTTCGCACACGCAGCTGCGGTCGCTGTGGCAGAGGCTCCGGCCAAGGCGTACAACCCACTCTTCATCTACGGGGATTCCGGTCTGGGCAAGACCCACCTTCTGCACGCCATCGGCCACTACGCCATGAGCCTCTATCCCGGAGTTCGCGTCCGCTACGTGTCGAGCGAAGAGTTCACCAACGACTTCATCAACTCGATCGCCAACAACAGAGGCGCCGCATTCCACTCTCGCTACCGAGACATCGACCTGCTACTCATCGATGACATCCAGTTTCTTCAGGGCAAGGCAGAGACGCAGGAAGCCTTCTTCCACACCTTCAACACCCTGCACGATCACAACAAGCAGGTCGTGATCACCTCGGATCTGCCACCCAAGGCACTGACCGGCTTCGAGGACCGGATGCGCACACGGTTCGAGTGGGGTCTGATCACCGACGTGCAGACGCCTGACCTCGAGACGCGCATCGCGATCCTCAGAAAAAAGGCGCAGAGCGAAAAGCTGCGGGTTCCCGACGACATCCTCGAGTACATGGCCACCAAGGTCTCGTCTAACGTGCGCGAGCTCGAGGGAACACTGATCAGAGTCACGGCGTTCGCGAGCCTCAACCGCACGCCCGTCGACATGCAACTCGTGCAGACCGTACTCAAAGACCTCATCACTCTCGACGAAGACAACATCATCGCGCCGGTCGACATCATCAATCACACGGCCGACTACTTCAAACTCTCTGTCGACGACCTCTACGGCTCCTCTCGGTCGCAGGCGATCGCCACGGCACGACAGATCGCCATGTATCTGTGCCGCGAGATGACGAGCCTCTCCTTGCCTAAGATCGGTCAACTCTTTGGCGGTCGCGACCACACCACGGTGATGTACGCGAACAACAAGATCGGCAAGCTCATGACCGAGAAGCGCTCGATCTACAACCAGGTCACCGAGATCAGCAATCGCATCAAGCACAATCAGCGCTACAAAGACGTGTGATCACGGCCTCGACAGCTCATACCCACAAGAGTTTCCACACGTTGTGCAGAAGCTGTGGATAACACGCTTAAACATGTGAGTCGATCCACCCGAGCTGTGGATTCGTTCATATGGCGTTCTCCGAGCGGTCGAGTTGTGGATGCACCCCGCACACGATTTCTACATGTCACACCGTTGTAGTTCCCTACGGAAGACTGCAATCCACAGAAGTTATCCACATATCCACAGCGGTTAAGACCATTAACGTTAAATTCAGTTAATTAAGCCCCCGACAACCTTTTCGACGCCGTCGTCCCTGAATGACAAGAACGCCTCGACGTTCCCACCACCCGCTAGCATTGAGGCCAATCAGCAACCCATCTCAACTGGCCGATCTCGTATGGAGTGCCTTCGTGAAGTTCCAAGCCAACAGAGACGTCTTCAGCGAAGCCGTCTCCTTCGCCGTCAAGCTGTTGCCTCAGCGAACCACTCTTCCGATCCTCTCCGGAATCCTCATCAAAGCCGATGAAGACGGCCTCACTCTGTCGTCGTTCGACTACGAGGTCTCAGCCCAGACCCAGATCGCCGCAGACGTCGAGGAGCCGGGAACCGTGCTCGTATCGGGTCGCCTCCTCTCAGACATCGCCAGCAAGCTTCCGAATGCCCCCGTGCGCTTCGCCTCCGAAGACTCCCGAATCACCGTCTCCAGCGGATCCGCCAAGTTCACTCTTCTGAGCATGCCCGTCGAGGAATATCCGAGCCTGCCCCAGATCGGCGAAGAGTCCGGCATCCTGCCAGCAGACAAGTTCGCCGCCGCAGTGGCGCAGGTAGCGGTCGCCGCGTCACGCGATGATGTGACCCCCGTGATCACAGGCGTTCAGCTCGAGGTCTCTGAGAACACGCTGTCTCTGGTCGCCACCGACCGCTACCGCGTGGCCGTGCGCAACATCGATTGGGATTCCGGAGACGCCGGCGTGACGACGGCGAGTGCCCTCGTTCCCGCCAAGACTCTGCAAGAGGTCGGAAAGACGTTCGGCAACGCTGGAACGATCTCGGTCTCGATCACGAACACCGACGACCGAGAGCTCATCGCCTTCCGTTCCGACAAGAAGACGGTCACGTCACTGCTGATCAAGGGAAACTTCCCTCCTGTCAAGCGCCTCTTTCCCGAGACCGTCGACAACTATGCGGTGATGAATACCGCCGAACTCATCGAGTCCACTCGTCGCGTCAGCCTCGTTCTCGAGCGCGAGGCCGCGCTCCGCTTCACCTTCACGATCGACGGTGTCACCCTCGAAGCCATCGGCTCCGAGCAGGCTCAGGCATCAGAATCGATCGACGCGCTTCTCACCGGCTCCGACACCGTCGTCTCGCTGAAACCACAGTTCCTGCTTGATGGGCTGAGTGCTGTGCACTCGGAATACGTTCGGATCTCGTTCACCAAGACCGACAACCCCAACAAGCCGGGCCCCGTGCTCATCACGAGCCAGTCGTCCAAAGACCAGCCCGGCACAGACGACTACAAATACCTGCTGCAGCCGAACCTGTTGCTGCGGTAATCACCGGATGCCGGTGGCCGGGATCCCGGACGCCCTCACCCACATCTTTCGTCAAGGAGATTCTGTAATGCACATTGGACTCGTCGGTCTCGGCAAGATGGGCAACAACATGCGTGCGCGCCTGCGCAACGCAGGTCACGAGGTAACGGGGTACGACAACAATCCCGCCGTCTCCGACGTGGCCGACCTTGCAGCTCTGGCTGCCGCGCTCCCCAGCCCTCGCGTCGTGTGGGTCATGGTTCCCGCCGGAAAGATCACCGACTCGGTCATCACCGAGCTCGGAACCGTTCTCTCTGACGGTGACCTGGTCATCGACGGAGGAAACTCCCGCTTCACCGAAGACTTCAAGCACGCGGCAGAGCTCGAGCCCAAGGGCATCGGCTACGTCGACGCTGGCGTATCGGGCGGCATCTGGGGCCTGGAGAACGGCTACGGACTGATGGTCGGTGGCACCAAGGCCAACATCGAGACGCTGATGCCGATCTTCGACGCCCTCCGTCCCGAAGGACCTCGTGAAGAGGGCTTCGTTCACGTCGGCGAGGTCGGCGCGGGTCACTACGCCAAGATGGTGCACAACGGCATCGAGTACGCCCTGATGCAGGCCTATGCCGAGGGCTACGAACTTCTCGACACCCGCAAAGACATCATCAAAGACGTCACGGGAACCTTCAAGGCATGGCAGCGCGGAACAGTCGTGCGCTCCTGGCTGCTCGAGCTCCTCGTTCAGGCGCTGGAGCAGGACCCCGAGTTCGAAGACATCGAGGGTTACGTCGAGGACTCCGGCGAAGGCCGCTGGACCATCGAAGAAGCTCTCTCGAACGCCGTGCCCGTGCCCACGATCTCGGCGTCGATCTTCGCTCGCTTCGTGTCGCGCCAGGAGGACTCGCCTTCGATGAAGGCGGTCGCAGCTCTGCGCAACCAGTTCGGCGGTCACGCGGTCAAGAAGGCCGAAGACTAGAACGGAACCGCGCTGGTCGAGTAGCGAGGAACGAGCGTATCGAGGCCACGACTCCGTGGTCTCGATACGCCGGTTCCGTCGTTGCGCGACTACTCGACCAGCGCAACCAGTAAGTAAGACAGGAGAGAACCGTGCTCGTTCGGCATCTCTCGCTCGTCGACTTTCGTAATTACGCCACGGCAGAGGTCGACCTCGAGCCGGGACCGAATCTCTTCGTCGGAAGCAACGGCCAGGGTAAGACGAATCTGGTGGAGTCGCTCGGCTATCTCAGCAGCCTCGGCTCGCACCGCGTCTCCGTCGATCACGCGATGATCCGTGCCGGCCAGAACGCAGCCATCGTGCGAGCTCGGCTCGAACACGAGGCACGCGAGTTGCTCGTCGAAGTCCAGATCAACCGCTCGAGCGCAAACCGCGCCCAGGTCAATCGCTCGGTCATCAAGCCTCGCGAGCTGCCGAGATACTTCTCGTCGGTGCTCTTCGCTCCCGAAGACCTCGCCTTGATCCGAGGAGAACCGTCGGGTCGACGACGATTCCTCGATCAGCTGCTCGTGGCACGCACGCCCCGCCTCGCCGGGGTGCAGTCCGACTACGAGCGCGTGCTCAAGCAGCGCAACACACTCCTCAAATCCGCCCGAGCACAGGGCCTGCGAGGAGCCAACCTCTCGACTCTCGACATCTGGGACGAACGACTCGTCGCGCTCGGCAGCGAGTTGATCGCCGAACGGGTCGCGCTCGTCAGCCGTCTTCATCCGCTCGTCGTCGACGCGTACCGCTCGATCGCCGGGGCCGACCATCGACCGGCGTTGGGCAATCGGCTCAGCGTGCTCGCCGCGCATCCGGATGCCGACGAGCAGGCGGATGATGGATTCGCAGTGCCGGAGGGAACGACGAAAGAGATTCTGACCAGGGAGAAGATCGCTGAGCTGTTCCGCGAAGGGCTGGTCCGCGTGAGGCGACAGGAGCTCGATCGCGGGCTGACGCTCATCGGTCCGCATCGTGACGATCTCGTCTTCGAACTCAACGGCCTTCCGGCAAAGGGATACGCGAGTCACGGAGAGTCGTGGTCATACGCGCTGTCGCTCAAGCTCTCTGCTGCCGCTCTCCTGCGCGTCGAATCGCCCACCGGAGACCCGGTGGTGATCCTCGACGATGTCTTCGCCGAGCTCGATGAGGCCAGGCGCAAGCGGTTGGCCATCGCGGTCGCCGACTACGAACAGGTGCTGATAACGGCTGCCGTCTACGACGACGTGCCCGAGTCGCTCACGCCGCACACGGTGCGCATCAGCGCGGGAACGATCGTCGATCCGAGTGTGCCGTTCCCTGAACCAGACGTGTCCCCTGAACCAGACGTGTCCCCTGAGCCAGACCCGTTCCCTGAGCCTGTCGAAGGGAATACGGCGTGACTCAGGAGATTCCTCAGGCAGACTCAGGGCACGACGGGTCGGGGAAAGCGACCTCACTGTCATTGTCGTCGTCGGTGTATCTGCGATTCAAAGAGGTCTTCGGCGATGCCACGAGTCGACGCTACGGCCCTCGCAAGAGGCGCACGCGCGAACCTGTCGTCGAGAGCGAGGCATACGGTCGCGGCCGCGATCCGAGAGGTATCGCCGATGTGATGACGGCGATGACCAGCGAGTTGGGCTGGGCGACACCGCTCGCGAAGTCGGATCTACTAATGGCCTGGCGGGAGATCGCCGGCGCCGACACGGCCGAACACAGCTTTCCGCTCGACGTCACGGACTCGGTTCTCACAGTGCAGTGCGACTCCACGGCGTGGGCAACTCAACTGCGACACATGCGCACGATGATCATGACCCGCATCGCCCAGTCCTACCCCGACGCGGGCATTGAGAGCGTTCGCTTTCAGGCACCCCACGCACCGTCCTGGAAAAAGGGCTCCAGATCAATTCCAGGGCGTGGTCCTCGCGATACCTACGGTTGACGTGGCAAATACGGTCACCTTGGCAAAATAAACCGCTCAGATCGCCATATAGCCGTTTAACTCACGCTGCCTTTGCTAGAATTAAGGGTCGCCTTCATGACTCACATAGAGGCGGCACTGAGGAGCCCATTTCTATATGTCTGAGTCAGACAAAGTGAACCCCGACAGCGAGTACGGCGCCAACCAGATTCAGGTTCTCGAGGGCCTTGAAGCGGTGCGCAAGCGTCCGGGTATGTACATCGGGTCGACTGGACCCCGCGGACTGCATCACCTGGTCTACGAGATCGTCGACAACTCCGTCGACGAGTCGTTGGCCGGCTACGCCGACACCATCGACGTCGTGATGCGTCGCGACGGCGGCATCCAGGTCACCGACAACGGTCGCGGAATCCCCGTCGACATGCACCCCGTCGAGAAGAAATCGACCGTCGAGGTCGTTCTCACGATCCTCCACGCCGGTGGCAAGTTCGGCGGCGGCGGTTATGCGGTCTCCGGTGGTCTCCACGGTGTCGGCAGCTCGGTGGTCAACGCCCTCTCCAGCGAACTCGAAGTCGAGGTGCGCCGCCAGGGCAACGTGTACAGGCAGAGCTACCGCAACGGAGTTCCCGAGGCACCCCTGTCGAAAGACGAGACCACAACCGAGACCGGAACGCGCATCACCTTCTGGCCGAGCGCCGAGACGTTCGAGTCGATCGAGTTCGACTACGAGACCCTGCGTGCTCGCTTCCAGCAGATGGCCTTCTTGAACAAGGGTCTCAGCATCAGTCTCACCGACGAGCGCGCGACGGCCGGCGACGACGGCGAGCCGGTGGCGGTGACGTACCTGTACGAAAAGGGCCTCCAAGACTACGTGGAGTACCTGAACAGAGCGAAGAAGAACGACCTCGTCAACGAAGAGATCATCTCGTTCGAACAAGAGGACACGGTGCGCAAGATCGCGCTCGAGGTCGCCATGCAGTGGACCACGGGTTACACCGAGAGCGTGCACACCTACGCGAACACCATCAACACCCACGAGGGCGGCACCCACGAAGAGGGCTTCCGCGCTGCGCTGACGACCCTCGTCAACAAGTACGCCCGCGAGAAGGGCATCATCAAAGAGAAAGATGACAACCTCTCGGGCGACGATGTGCGCGAGGGCCTGACGGCCGTCATCTCGATCAAGCTCGCCGAGCCACAGTTCGAGGGCCAGACGAAGACGAAACTCGGCAACACCGAGGCCAAAGCCTTCGTTCAGCGCGTCGTCGGCGTAGAGCTCACCGACTGGTTCGATCGCAACCCCGCGCAGGCCCGTGACATCATCCGCAAGGCGATCCAGGCATCCCAGGCCCGTCTTGCTGCCCGCAAGGCCCGCGAACAGACCCGGCGCAAGGGCCTGCTCGAGGGCGGCGGAATGCCTGGAAAACTCAAGGACTGCTCTTCTCGTGATCCCGAGAAGAGCGAGATCTTCATCGTCGAGGGTGACTCGGCCGGCGGTTCCGCCATCCAGGGCCGTAACCCCGAGACCCAGGCGATCCTGCCCCTTCGCGGAAAGATCCTGAATGTCGAGAAGGCACGGCTCGACCGGGCGCTCGGCAACAACGAGGTCCAGGCCATGATCACCGCGTTCGGCGCGGGCATCGGCGAGGACTTCAACCCCGATAAGGCCAGGTATCACAAGATCGTGTTGATGGCCGACGCCGATGTCGACGGCCAGCACATCACGACCCTGCTGCTCACGCTGGTGTTCCGCTACATGCGGCCTCTGATCGAGCTCGGCTATGTCTACCTCGCCATGCCGCCGCTCTACCGCCTCAAGTGGACCAACTCGGCACACGAGTACGTGTACTCCGACGCGGAGCGCGACGCGCTGCTGGTCGATGGCCAGGCCGCCGGAAAGCGCATCCCGAAAGAGAACGGCATCCAGCGCTACAAGGGTCTCGGTGAGATGGACTACCGCGAGCTGTGGGACACCACGATGGACCCCGACACGCGCACGCTGCGCCAGATCACGCTCGACGACGCAGCCGCCGCCGACGAGATCTTCTCGACCCTGATGGGCGAAGACGTCGAATCCCGACGCAACTTCATCCAGAAGAACGCTAAAGACGTTCGCTTCCTCGATATTTGATGCGCTCTGCCCGGCGACGGGCTCTACCGCTAGGACACCATGACTGACGACACCACGGGCGACATCCCCCAGGCACCCGACTCCTCGGGCGCCACGACCGACCGCATCGAGCAGGTCGACCTGCAGCTCGAGATGCAGCGCTCCTACCTCGACTACGCGATGAGCGTGATCGTGGGCCGCGCTCTTCCCGACGTGCGCGACGGGCTCAAACCCGTGCACCGCCGCGTCATCTACGCGATGTACGACGGGGGATACCGCCCCGACCGGGCTTTCTCCAAGTCTGCCCGCGTCGTCGGCGAGGTCATGGGACAGTTCCACCCGCACGGTGACTCGTCGATCTACGACGCCCTCGTGCGTCTCATCCAGCCGTGGAGCCTGCGCTACCCGCTGGCTCTCGGCCAGGGCAACTTCGGCTCCGCAGGCAACGACGGCGCGGCCGCCCCTCGATACACCGAGACCAAGATGGCTCCGCTCGCGCTCGAGATGGTGCGCGACATCCACGAGGAGACCGTCGACTTCCAAGACAACTACGACGGCCGCACGCTCGAGCCCGTCGTTCTTCCGGCTCGGTTCCCCAACCTGCTGGTCAACGGATCTGTCGGCATCGCGGTCGGAATGGCCACCAACATCCCGCCGCACAACCTGCGCGAGGTCGCCTCGGGCGCGGTGTGGGCACTCCAGAATCCGGATGCGTCGCGCGAGGAACTGCAAGACGCGCTGATCGAGCGCATCAAGGGCCCTGATTTTCCGACCGGCGCCCAGATCCTCGGCACCAAGGGCATCCAGGATGCGTACCGCACCGGTCGCGGTTCGATCACGATGCGCGCGGTCGTCAGCGTCGAAGAGCTGCAGGGTCGCACCTGCCTCGTCGTCACCGAGCTGCCCTACCAGGTCAACCCCGACAACCTGGCGATCAAGATCGCCGACCTCGTCAAAGACGGCAAGGTCGGCGGCATCGCCGACATCCGCGACGAGACCTCGGGTCGCACCGGTCAGCGACTCGTCATCGTGCTCAAGCGCGATGCCGTCGCCAAGGTCGTTCTGAACAACCTCTACAAGCACACGTCGCTTCAAGAGAACTTCGGCGCGAACATGCTCGCGATCGTCGACGGTATTCCTCGCACACTCTCGATCGACGGATTCATCAGCGAGTGGGTCACCCACCAGATCGACGTCATCGTTCGCCGCACGATGTTCCGCCTGCGTGAAGCTCAGGAGCGCATGCACATCCTGCAGGGCTACCTCAAGGCGCTCGACGCGCTCGACGAGGTCATCGCCCTGATCCGCCGCTCCAACACGGTCGAAGATGCTCGAGACGGACTCATGCAGCTCCTCGACATCGACGAGTTGCAGTCCCGCGCCATCCTCGAGATGCAGCTTCGTCGCCTGGCCGCCCTCGAGCGCCAGAAGATCATGGACGAGGCCGACGCGCTTCAGCTGAAGATCGACGAGTACAACTTCATCCTGTCGTCGCAGGCGCGTCAGCGCGAGATCATCGTCGAAGAGCTCGGCGAGATCGTCGACAAGTACGGAGACGATCGCCGCACGGAGATCGTGTTCGGGTTCGACGGCGACATGAACATGGAAGATCTCATCCCCGAAGAGGAGATGGTGGTCACGGTCACGCGCGGCGGCTACATCAAGCGCACGCGCAGCGACAACTACCGCAGCCAGCACCGCGGCGGCAAGGGCGTCAAGGGTGCGCAGCTGCGCGCAGACGACGTGGTGGAGCACTTCTTCGTCACCACGACGCACCACTGGCTGCTGTTCTTCACGAACAGGGGCAGGGTCTACCGTGCGAAGGCGTATGAGCTGCAGGAGGCCGGCCGCGACGCGAAAGGCCAGCACGTAGCCAATCTGCTGGCGATGGCGCCCGACGAGCAGATCGCACAGGTGCTCGACATCCGCGACTACGAGGCTGCCAAGTACCTCGTGCTGGCGACTCGGGGCGGCCTACTGAAGAAGACGGCGCTCGACGAGTACGACACGAACCGCTCCGGCGGAATCATCGCGATCAACCTCCGCGAGGGAGACGAGCTCGTCTCGGCGCTGCTCGTCGAAGAAGACTCCGATGTGCTTCTCGTCTCGAAGAAGGGCATGTCGATCCGCTTCACGGCGTCGAACGACTCTCTGCGCCCGATGGGCCGAAGCACCGCGGGCGTCATCGGCATGAAGTTCCGTAGCGACGACTATCTGCTCGCCGCGTCCGTGGTCTCCGAAGAGGGTTACGTCTTCGTGGTGACCGAGGGCGGCTTCGCCAAGCGCACCCACGTAGAGCAGTATCGCGTGCAGGGGCGTGGTGGCCTCGGCATCAAGGTGGCCAAACTGCAGGAGGCTCGAGGCGATCTCGCGGGCTCTCTGATCGTTGAAGAAGACGACGAAGTGCTTGTGGTTCTTGCCAGCGGCAAGGTGGTACGCTCTGCCGTGGCCGAAGTACCCGCCAAGGGTCGTGACACCATGGGTGTTGTGTTCGCCCGTTTCGCAGACGAAGACAGAATCATCGCTCTCGCAAAGAACACCGAACGAAACCTCGATGCCGATGTGGTGTCGGATAGTGTTCCAGAGAGCACGGCCGCCGCACAGGGCGAATCAGAGCCCGACGGAAAGGAAGAATCGACGAATGAGTAATGTCGCCGAGAAACTCGCGAAGAAGTCGTCGCGCCCCGCTGCCACCAAGCAGGTGCGGCTCAAGCTGGTCTACGTCGACTTCTGGTCGATCCTCAAGCTCTCGTTCCTCTTCGCGGTGATTCTGGGAATCATCACGATCGTCGTGGCGTTCCTCGTGTGGTCGCTTCTCAACCAGACCGGTGTCTTCGACCAGATCAACGGGCTCCTGAAAGACATCGCGGGTAAAGAGAACTTCGATCTCTTCGACTTCGCCTCGTTGTCACAGGTCATGGGATTCGCGGTGATCGTGGCGATCCTCAACGTGATCGTCATCACCGCACTCGGCGCGATCAGCGCGGTTCTGTATAACCTCGCGACCAAGATCACGGGCGGAGTTCTGCTCGGTTTCACCAACAAGTAAGGCGGATTCTCCCCATTCGAGCTCGCTCGGTTTGGGGAAACAGGTGCAGGTGGGATAACCTACTATCTGCCCATCCGGGGGTATAGCTCAGGCGGTTAGAGCGCTTCGCTGATAACGAAGAGGTCCGTGGTTCAAGTCCACGTACCCCCACGAGATGCTTCGAAAGAAGCCTTCTCAACCGGGGCCTTAGCTCAATTGGCAGAGCACCTGCTTTGCAAGCAGGGGGTTAGGAGTTCGATTCTCCTAGGCTCCACCGCAGTGATCTCAACGAAGTCGAGATCATTCGCAGTGAACAAACAGCAGTCCATAAAACTGGTGGATCGAAATGGCCTTGAGGCGAAAATCCGATCGGAAGCGAAAGCGCCCGTCGGCTTCGTCCGAGGCCATTTCTGTTTCTGAAGAAGCGGTTCAGCGTGCGGTCGACGAGGGTCTGCTGATCGCCCGCTTCGCCGTCGTGATGGACGTGAAGAATCACATCATCGTCACCGCTCTGCGTCACGATGAGCCGTTCGACGCCGACGTGACGGCACGCGAGGTGAGGCAGTCGCTGGTGCGTCTCGCGACCGAGCAGTCCGACTACGCCGATCGCGTCACAGACGTGCTGCGCGAGCGTGCGGCCCGGGCACGAGGCAGCGTGAGGCACGAGCACGACTACCATCCCGAAGACCTGGCCAGTCTCGACCTGCGTCACGCCGTGTACTCCCGTGTGGCGGCCCGGCTGAGACTCCTGGCAGACGACGTCGATTACGTCGCCGAGATCGTCGAGACGGCCAGACAGGATGCTTGGGCCGACCTGGGCGGGGCCGTCGAGATGCGTCTGGACACCCTTCCGACACCACCCGTGAGAGACGCTGACTACGCGCGCAACCGAGCTCGTCGCATCCGCACTCTGATCGATGTCGATCTCGCCGCCCTCAAACAGCAGATGGACGACATCTGAGTCATGGATATCCGTGTCGCCGCCTATGCCGTCATCGTTCGCGACGGGTTCATTCTGCTGGCCCACTGGCGCGCGGGTGACTACTCGGGGTGGACGTTGCCCGGGGGCGGCATCGATCCGGGTGAAGATCCGGCCGACGCCGCCATACGCGAGATCGCCGAGGAGACCGGCTACAGGGCGCAGCTCGGTGACCTGATCGGCGTCGACTCCAAGGTCATCCCCGCGGAGCAGCGGATAAGCGGCTCAGGAGTGCCCCTGCACGCGCTGCGGGTGGTCTACACGGCGGAGGTGGTCGACGGCGATCTCACCAACGAGACCGACGGCAGTACCGACGAGGCTGCATGGTTCGCGCTCGACGACGTCGCGACACTCGACCGTGTCGACCTCGTCGACATCGGTATCCGGATGAGCTCCGCCTCGAAACTCCGCGGAGCAGGCTGAGATCACGCCGGCGAGCCACAGGAACGACAAGAGCGGCACCCCGAGTGGGATGCCGCTCTTGTCGTTCTAGCTGGGGTGATGCCTAGCCGGCGGGCGTCTCCGAGACTGCCTCGTCGTCGGCGATCCAGAGCTCGTCATCGGCGCGCAGCGTCTGCCACAGCGCGTATCCGACACCAACCGCTGCGACGACACCGAAGACGATTGCGACGATGCCGCCGACCGGAGCCTTCTTGGGCTGCGTCTTGGCGATTGCTCGCTTGACCGTCGGATTGTTGGCCACGTGCAGCACGGTGGCGGCGGACCCGAGAGCTGTGCCGACCGAGGGAAGCACGTCGTGGGCGAAACGGCTGCGCACCTCCTGCGCTGCGAGCTTGGCTCCGGCGACATTGCGGCCGATGACCGGGCCGATCGAGTCAACGGCACCGCGAACGCGAGGCACGACTTCTTCACGCGTCAGGTCGGAGGCGTGACCCGCGGCGACGCGGGCGATCTGGTTTGCGCGATCAAGGATCTCTTGCTGGTCGAGCCAAAGCTCTTCAGCACTGCCCTTCAACTTCTTGAGCGCCTTGCGACGCTTGCGAGTAAGACTCATTGAAAACCTCCATCAGCGGAACGAGCGCGGTTCCCCCTAATCTTGCCACGCGCACCACTCGGCGCGCACGGCTTGCCCTGGCGATCACCCGCACATACCCTGTGCCTCGTCTGGATGTCTGAGGGTGTATGGGAGAATCAATACATGCCCGCACACACCCACGTAGCAACGTTCACCACCAACCACGGCGCCATCAAGGTCAACCTTTTCGGCAACCACGCGCCGAAGACGGTCGCCAACTTCGTCGGCCTCGCCACCGGCGAGATCGAGTGGACCCACCCGCAGACCGGCAAGGTCTCCAAAGACAAGCTCTACGACGGCACCATCTTCCACCGCATCATCCCGGGATTCATGATCCAGGGCGGCGACCCCATCGGACAGGGCACCGGCGGCCCCGGTTACGCCTTCGACGATGAGATCAGCCCCGAGCTCAACTTCACGCAGCCCTACGTTCTGGCCATGGCCAACGCAGGCCAGCGCGGTGGCCACGGCACCAACGGATCGCAGTTCTTCATCACGACGGGCCCGACGACCTGGCTGCAGGCCAAGCACTCCATCTTCGGCGAGGTCGCCGATGACGAGTCCAAGCGCATCGTCGAGAAGATCGGCGCCGTCGCAACCGACGCGGGCGACCGCCCCCTCGACAGCGTCGTTGTCGAGAGCGTCACCATCGAAGCGGTCTGAGCTTCTTCTACGAGATAGAGGCGAACGCGGGTGTCACAGGCTCCAGTGGATGCCGATAACTTCTGTTATCGGCATCCCGGGCGACAGAGCTACATTCTCTGCCAGCGTTGCGGCAAGACCGTGTGTCCCGAATGTCAGGTGCAGGCGGCCGTCGGCGTGCACTGTGTCGACTGTGCACGAGCTAACCGGCCTCCCCGCCCCAAACCGCGTTTCGTCACGGCCTTTCGCAGCACATCGACGCAACCGGTCGTCACCTACTCCCTGATCGGCGTGACCGCCTTCTTCTTCATTCTGCAGAGCGTCCCCGGCATCGGGTCGACCGTCACGCAGGCGCTGCAGTATGCGGGCGCGTATACGCAGCCGGCGCTCGGGTTTCCACTCGAGCCGTGGCGCATGATCACGTCGATCTTCATGCACGGCGGCATCCTGCATCTCCTGTTCAACATGTACGCGCTGTTCATCTTCGGGCAGATGCTCGAGCACACGTTGGGGCGCGCGCGCTACCTCGCGCTCTATCTCCTGGCCGGCCTCGGTGGCTCGGTCGCGGTCGATCTGATCGCGTCGCCGGCTCAACCCGTCGTGGGTGCGTCTGGCGCTATCTTCGGGCTGATGGGCGCGTTCTTCGTCATCCAGCGCCATTTCGGCGGCAACAACATTCAGCTGCTCGTCTTGGTCGGCATCAACCTCGTCATCGGTTTCATCCCGGGCTTCGGCATCGCGTGGCAGGCCCATCTCGGCGGCCTAGCCGTCGGCGCTCTGATCGGGCTGATCTTCACGAAGACCCGAAACGTGCGTCAGAAGAACACCCAGATGTTGCTTCTGGTGGCCACGGGCGTCGGGCTCATCGCCCTCACCGTCGTCAAAGCTATCGCCTAGGCGACTTTCCGCGCCCTGCTGCAGAAGTTATTAACAGGGTTATCCACAGTTGGGGATAATTACACGGATGTAATTCCTAGTTATCCACAGGCAGTGGAGAAGAACTGGTCAGCGCCACCGAGTGGTCATCAGGAAGCCGATGAAGGCGATTCCGAATCCGATGAGAATGTTGCCGCCGCCCAGGTCGGCGATCGGGAACTTGGCCTGGCTCACGTAGAACGTGATGATCCAGGCGAGACCGACGAGCATAAAGCCGAACATGACCGGCTTGAACCACACCGGGTTCGGCTTGGTCGACTCATCTCCGCTTCGGGTAGCAGTCTTTGCGACTTCGGAACGGGGTGAACGGGTCTTCTCGCGGGCCATAGGGGAGATTCTAGCCCGGAATGCTTAGTAACGGCTTGGCTGTCAGGGCAAAGGCCCGCATCGACCGCTTACAATGCAACAATGACCGAATACCAGCCGGGGGATATTCAGCCAGGTTCTGATGCCACGCCTCTGTCACGTCGCGAGGCGCGAAAAGCCGAGCAAGAAGCGTTGAAGAACTCGTCCTCGTCGACGCAGCAACCCGAGTCGACGCAGCAGCCCGACGCTGCCCAGACGGGGGAGCCCACACCCGCCGCGTCGACCACCCCTCATTCGGATCTGGACGACGTCGCCGCCTCCGTGCCGCCCGCATCCGGCGACGAACCTGCGGTCGCCGACGGCGAAGCCGCATCCGCTCGCCCGTCGAGGTCGAAGAATCGTGCCGCCAAGACGGCACCGCGCCCACCGGTGAAGCGCACTTTCGCGACGAAAGTGGTGGGGGTTTTCGGCGAGCTGTTGATTACGGCGGGCGTGTTCGTGCTCCTGTTCCTGGGGTGGCAGCTGTGGTGGAACAGCATCGTGTTGACCAACGAGCAAACGTCCGACGCTTCGTCCCTGGCCGACGACTGGAAGCTCCCGGTCGTCACCGGAACGACCCCGACCCCCACTCCCACCACGCCGGATGCCGCTGCGGCACCCGTGAACTACGGCGATCCCGCCGTCATGGGTTCACCGTCGGCCGGCAGCGATTTCGCGATTCTCTACGTTCCCCGGTTTGGCGCCGACTTCAAGCGAACGATCTCTGAGGGAGTCGACCCGCATACGGTGCTCAATAAGGGAGGCGCCGGCCACTACGAAGACACCCAGATGCCGGGTGAGGTCGGTAACTTCGCCGTCGCCGCTCACCGCGACGGATGGGGCAGCGCGTTCATCAAGATCAACGAACTGCAGATCGGTGATCCCATCTACGTCGAGACGCAAGACGGCTGGTACACCTACCGCTACCGCGACACGGAATACGTGACTCCGTACGGCGTGGGCGTCATCGATCCGGTTCCCCAGGTGGAGGGTGCGACCGCCGTCGACCGCCTGATCACGCTCACGAGCTGCAATCCGCTGTACATCGCATCGGAGCGCATCATCGCCTACGGAGCATTCGAGTCGTGGCAGCCCCGTTCTGCTGGACCGCCCGCTGAGATCGCATCTGTCGTCGGATCGGGGAACTGATATGTACGCCGCTCTCTGGAGAGTTCTGCCCGGGCCCGTGTGGCTGCGCATCGTTTTCGTTCTGATCATGGTCGCTGCGGTCGTCTTCGTGCTCGCCGCCTGGGTCTTCCCGTGGATCGACGTGCTGATCACCCCCACGCAGGAAGTCACCGTCGACCGATGACGCGCGTTCTCGTCATCGACAACTACGACAGCTTCGTCTACACGCTGAACGGATACCTCCTGCAGCTCGGGGCCGAGACCGAGGTCGTGCGCAACGACGACTTCTCGTCGGCCGACGCCTCCGCGCGCATCGCGGACTACGACGCCGTTCTCGTCTCGCCCGGTCCGGGTACTCCGCACGACGCGGGCGTCTCCATTCCCGTTGTGTACGCGGCGCTCGCCTCGGGTACACCGCTCCTCGGTGTCTGCCTAGGGCATCAGGCCATCGCTGAAGCGCTCGGCGCCACGGTGACGTACGCCGACGAATTGATGCACGGCAAGACGAGCCTCATCGAGCACGACGGCAGCTCGTTCTACGACGGTGTGTCCGATCCCTTCACGGCTACGCGATACCACTCCCTCGCCGTCGTCGACGGAACGGTGCCTGCTGAGCTCATCGTGACGAGCCGTACGAAGGGTGGCGTCATCATGGGTCTCCGCCATGCAGAGGCGCCGGTATTCGGGGTGCAGTTCCACCCCGAGTCGGTTCTGACCGAGGGCGGTTACCGCATGCTCGGCAACTGGCTCGGTGCCGCGGGTCTTGAGGGCGCGCCAGAAGCGGCGCGTAGCCTCAGCCCGCTCATGCGCACGAGCTAGACGAAGGGCTGCGTCGGGCGCTACGCGCCTGTGCAATACCGGATGGCGATGGCCGACTTCTGTGGGGCATCTCCCGCCGCGACCGACTGGCCCGAAACCGGGTTTCCTGCGACGGTCTTGCAGCCAGGATCTCCATCGACGCTCACCTGAAGGGCGAGGTCTTGCAGGGTCGTGCTCGCCACGTTGAGCGGCTGGCCCGTGACGTCGGGAACAGTGACGAGTCCAGACGAGATCACGAGGTCCACCGAGTCTCCGACAAAGCTCGCGGTGCCCGCTGCGGGAGTCGTGCGGATGACCGTATCGGTCGGAGCCGTGGCGTGGTTCTCTTTCGTCGTGGTGCCCACGCTCAGTCCCAAAGCGGTGAGAGCCTGCGTCGCCTCCGCGTCGGGCTTGCCCGTCTCATCCGGAATCGACACGGTCTGCTTGCCCAGAGAGACATAGACGTCGATCACCAGGTCGGAGTTCTGGTTCAGTACCGTTCCTGGCTCGGGGTCGGTGCGGATGACACGACCCTCCGGAATATCAGGGTCGAAGATGTCTTGGCGGGCTGTCACGAGGCCCACCTGTTGCAACGTGCTGTCAGCCGCATCGAACGTCTGGCCGGCCACATTGGGCACCGTGATCGAGTTGTTGGGAACGATCGTCGTGGGCTGGAGCGTGAAGATCCAGAAGACGATAGCGATGATGATCACCGCGACGCTGGCGATTCCCGCCCAGATCCACACCACGGGCGGCCTCGACTGCGTGCGGACCGCGTAGTCGTCGTCGCCGGCGAGCTGCGTGAGAGCAGAATCTGATGCGGCGGTCAGGCTCGGAGGGGCTCCGAAGAGCGACGACTGGAAGTCTTCGACCGGTGGACGCTTCGAGGGAATCTTGCCCGCGCCGGCGACCTGGAGATCGGAGCGGAACTCGGCCGACGACTGGAAACGGGAGAAACGGTCTTTGGTGAGCGCGTGAAGAACGACGCGATCGATCGCGGGCGAGATGGCGGGGTTGATCGACGACGGTACCGGAGGGGTCTCGCTTACATGCTGATAGGCCACGGCCACGGGCGTGTCGCCGCGGAAGGGAGCCTGGCCCGTCAGCAACTCGAACAGAACGACACCGGTCGAGTAGAGGTCGGTGCGCGCGTCGACGGACTCGCCCCGCGCCTGCTCGGGCGAGAAATATTGCGCAGTGCCCAGGATCGCGGTCGTCTGCGCCACGGTTGCGGATGAATCGGAGATCGCGCGGGCGATACCGAAGTCCATGACCTTGACCTGGCCAGAGGTGGTGAGCATGATGTTGCCGGGCTTGATGTCGCGGTGGACGACCCCTGCACGGTGCGAGTACTCGAGCGCGGTGAGGATTCCCTCGGTGATGCGGATCGCCTCGGCGGGCGCGACCGGACCCTCTTTGATGATGTCCTTGAGCAGACGTCCCTCGACGTACTCCATGACGATGAACGGTACGACGCCTTCGAAGCCGCCGGGTTCGCGTACCTTCTCTTCGCCCGCGTCGAACACGCGCACGATAGTGGGGTGCGCCATGCGTGACGCGGCCTGAGCCTCCTGCTTGAACCGCGTGCGGAACACCGGATCGCTCGCCAGAGACGAGCGCAGGAGCTTGATCGCTACCTGTCGCCCGAGTCGCTCGTCTCTTCCTGAGTAGACATTGGCCATGCCCCCGCGGCCGATGACTTCTCCGATTCGATACCGCCCGGCAAGCAGGCGATGTTCATCGGTCACAGTGATACTCCATGGTCGGTGGGGCGGGGGCTTCTCAGTCTAGGTGCACAGGCTGGTTGTGACTCAGCCGCCGGTGCCGGTGCCGTTCCCCGTGCCGTTTCCGTTGCCGTTCGGCGCGGTGGTAGGCGGCGCCTGCGCCGTGAGACTGAGCGCAGGGGATGCGGGCGAGACGATTCCGGAGCAGGTGACGGTGTAGGCGACCGTCACCGGGCCGGCGGCGGTTGCCTGAAGAGTGGCCTGGGTGCCGATGCCCGGCTCGCTCAGAACCGTGGCGTTGGTGGCCACGATCGAGTACGCGCCGAGGCTGGTTCCCGACGGGCAGCTGTACGCACTCCACGAGACCGTGAACGAACCGGTGCCCGCAGGAACCTGGCCAGAGGGCGGAGGAGTCGGAGCATCGACGCTGACGAGCTTCGGTGCCGTCGTAGGCGCGTTCACCGTGGGCAGCGGGCCATAGACGGTGAGTTCGATCTTGGTTCCGCGCTGGACGTTGCCGACCGGGTTCACTTTGTAGACGGTTCCTACCTGCTCCGCGGAGGTTGCCGCAGTTCCCGTGACGTTCGATGCGCTCAGTTCGAAGTTGAGCCCGTCGAGGATGGCCGCCGCCTCGTCGAACGTCTTGCCGACGAGTTCGCTCTCGGGGATCGCGACAGTGTTCGCCGTCGGTGTCGGAGTGGGGGTGCTGGGTTTGGGAGTCGGCGTGTCTTTGGTGGGGGGAGCCGAGGAGCTCGTCGTCACCGGAACGTTGTTCGATCCGTTCTGGCCGATGACCAGCGCGGTGATGATTCCGCCCAACACGAGAACGAGGATGGCGATGAGAACGATGAGTGGCCACGTCCAGGGGCTGCGCTTCTTCTTCTTTTCTTCGACGCCAGTGGCGCCTTCTGCGTCGATGGGCGGGAGCCCGTCGACGCCACCGGCCGCACCGATCACGGTCGTGGCCTGCGTCGCGCCGTAGGCGACAGTGTTGGCCGTCGGCATCAGGCTGGTGGCCTGGGTCTGCGGGGCGGCTCGTCCGCCGAGAACCGCCGGTACTGCGGCGGCCGCAGCCGCGATGTCGCCACGACGCAGGGCCGTGGCGGCGCGGGCGAGGTTGGCGGTCGATGACGGACGGTCTTCGGGCTTCTTGGCGATGCACGAGAGAACCAGGTTGCGCACCGGCTCCGCCACCGTGATCGGCAGATCGGGAGGCGTCTCGTTGATCTGTGCCATGGCAATGGCGACCTGCGATTCGCCGGTGAATGGACGCTTGCCGGCGAGGCATTCGTAAGCGACGATTCCGAGCGAGTACACGTCGGTGGTCGGCGATGCCGACTGACCCGACGCCTGCTCGGGCGACAGGTACTGCACCGTTCCCATGACCTGACCCGTGGCGGTGAGGGGAACCTGATCGGCGATGCGCGCGATGCCGAAGTCGGTGATCTTGACCCGGCCATCGGGAGTGATCAGGAGGTTGCCCGGCTTGATGTCTCGGTGAACGAGGCCCGCGGCGTGTGCGGCCTGCAGTGCAGACGCGGTCTGCGCCACGATGTCGAGCACGCGGTCGGTCGAGAGCACATGCTCGCGCTCGAGGATGGTGGAGAGCGCCTCGCCGGGAACGAGTTCCATGACGAGGTAGGCGCTGCCCTCTTCTTCTCCGTAGTCGAAGACGTTGGCGATGCCTTCGTGGTTTACCAGTGCGGCGTGCCGCGCCTCGGCGCGGAAGCGCTCGAGGAAGCCCGGATCTCCGAGGTATTCGTCCTTGAGGATCTTGATCGCGACGGTCCGACCGATGACCAGGTCGGTGGCTTTCCAGACCTCGCCCATGCCTCCGATCGCAATGCGACTGGAGAGTTCGTAGCGCCCCCCGAAGGTGAGCCCTGCTGTGGGTCTCATTTACTCAGCACCGCCTCAAGTACTTGTTTTGCGATCGGCGCGGCGATGGAGTTCCCCGAGCCGGATTGGTTTTCGCCTCCGCCGTCTTCCACCACTACCGCGATGGCTACCCGAGGGTTGTCTGCGGGGGCGAAACCGGTGAACCAGAGAGTGTACGGATCGTCTTCGCCGTTCTCCGCCGTGCCTGTCTTACCGGCCACGCTGACCCCATCTATTCTTGCATTAGTGGCCGCGCCATTCTCGACCGCAGAGACCATGAACTGCGAAAGTGTCGAAGATGTTGCAGAGGTGATCGGGTCGGCGAAGACCTTGGGTTCGAACTGCTGCAACACCGTCAGATCGGGCGCCGTGATGGAGTCGACCAGGTTCGGTTTCATGATGGTTCCTTTGTTCGCGACTGCGGCGGAGAACATCGCGACCTGCAGAGGAGTGACCCTGTCTTCGTCCTGACCGAATGAAGACAGCGCGAGCTTGTCATCGGTCATGGGCGAGCGAATGGTGCTGGGCTGCACGGCCATCGGTATGTCGAGTTCTTTGTCGAACCCGAAGGCCTTCGCCTTGTCGACGAGGGTGCTGTCGCCCATCTGCACGCCGAACTCGGCCATGGGGATGTTGCACGAGAGGACGAAGGCAGTCTCGAGAGAGACTGTGTCGCCGCCGCCGCAGGTTCCGCCGCCGGCATTCGAGACCGTGTTGGTCGATCCTGGCAGGGGGAAGCGCGAGAGGTTCGGTTGCGTGTCGGTGGCTGCGATGCCGCTTTCGAGGGCGGCCGACGAGGTGACGATCTTGAACGTCGATCCCGGCGGATACAGGTTGCCGTCGATCGAGCGGTTGATCAGAGGATCGCCCGGTGTGTCGATCAACGTCCTATATGTGTCTGTCACGGCCTGTTTGTCGTGCACGGCGAGGGTGTTCGGGTCGAACGAGGGCTTGGACACCATGGCCAGGATGCGACCGGTCGACGGCTCGATGGCGACGACGGAGCCTTTGAGATCGCCCAGCGCATCCCATGCGGCCTGCTGAACCACCGGGTCGATGGTCAACTCGACGGACGCGCCCTTGGGCTTCTGCCCCGTGATGATGCTGTTGATGCGTGCGAGGAACTGGGAATCGGCGGTGCCCGACAGGTAGTCGCCGAGAGAGTTCTCGATGCCCGTCGAGCCTTGGCCCAGCGTGTAGTAGCCGGTGACCTGGCTGTACAGCGGGCCGTTCGTGTATGTGCGCAGGAACTTGTAGTCGTCGTCGATGGGGACCGACATGGCGATCGGCTGGCCGTCGACCAGGATCGGCCCGCGCTCGGCGTCGTAGCTGGCGTAGAGGGCGCGCGTGTTCCGGGTGTCCGCGGCGAGGGTATCCGTCTGAAAGAACTGGATGCTCGTGGTCGCGATGAAGAGTGCCCCGAACATCAGCAGAACGACGATCGCAACGCGTTTGAGTTCTTTGCTCATCGGACTAGATCACCAGCCTTGGCTGGTTGCGAACTGTGTCCGACAGGCGAAGCAACAGCGCGACGATGATCCAGTTGGCCATCAGGGATGAGCCTCCGGAGGCCAGGAACGGTGTCGTGAGGCCTGTGAGGGGGATGACCCGGGTGACTCCACCGATCACGACGAAGCACTGCAGGGCGATCACGAAAGAGAGTCCGACGCCGAGCAACCGACCGAAGTCGTCATGTCCCGCGAAGCTGATGCGCAGACCGCGCGCGATGAGCAGCAGGTACAGGCAGAGGATCGCGAAGATCCCCGCGAGTCCGAGCTCCTCACCGATCGACGAGATGATGAAGTCGCTCTGCCCCAGGGGTGTGATGTCGGGGCGGCCCCGACCGAGGCCGGTGCCGATCAATCCACCGTTGGCGAGACCGAAGATTCCCTGCACGAGTTGGAAGCTGCCGCCGTCTTCGCCGTAGTTCTTCTGGCTGAACGGGTCGAGCCACGCACTGAAGCGGTCGTTGACGTAGGTGAGGGTCTGGCTCGCGATGATCGCGCCGGCGAGGAACAAACCGCCTCCGAGCAGGATCCAGCTCGTGCGGCCCGTGGCGACGTAGAGCATGACCACGAAGAGGCCGAAGTAGAGCAGAGCCGTTCCGAGGTCTCGCTGGAAGACGATGACCGACATCGAGAGTGCCCAGATCACGAGGATGGGGCCGAGGTCGCGTGCCCGGGGAAAGCGCACGCCGAGGATCTTGCGTCCGACGAGTGACAGGGTGTCGCGGCGCTGCACGAGGAAGCCGGCAAAGAAGATCGCGAGCAGGATCTTGGCGATCTCGCCGGGCTGGAACGAGAACGGCCCGATGTGGATCCACACGCGGGCGCCGAAGATCTCCTGTCCGACTCCCGGGAGCATCGGGAGCAGCAGCAGAACAAAGGCCGCGAACATGAAGACGTAGGTGTAGCGCTGCAGCACGCGGTGATTGCGAATGATGACGACGACGGCGATCGCGCAGATAAGGGCGATCGCGCTCCACACGACCTGCCTGATGGCGGTCGAATCCCATCCCGTATCGCCGTTGATGAGGTCGATGTGGTAGATCACGGCGATGCCGATGCCGTTGAGAATTGAGGCGACGGGCAGGATGAACGGGTCGGCGTTCGGCGCCACGTAGCGCAGCGCGAAGTGCATGCCCAGCACGAGCACCGACAGGCTTGCGCAGAGAGTGATGACCGTCGAGTCCACGGTGCCGATCGCCCCGAGTTGCACGAGCACGACGGCGAACGCGTTGATTCCGCAGGCGACGACGAGCAGGAACAGCTCGAGGTTGCGGAGTTTCTGGGGCACGCGGATGCGACGGATGCCGCGACCGGCATCCGGAACCCGCGGCGAGGCCTCGATCACGGGAGACGATCCGTTCACATCAGCCAACGGGGGCCGCCGGTGCTTCGGGTGCCGGGGTGACAGACGGGGTGGGCGTGGGAGTGGGCGTCGGCTCTGGTTCGACTGCGGCGCCGAGGCGCTTCACGATCTCGAGGGCGGCCTTCACCGAGTCGGCGCTGATGGTGTCACGCACCTGCTCCTGGGTGTAGAACGGCAGATCGTCGAGTTGGATGTCGGTGGTCTGGTAGACCTCCGACAGGGCGATCGGCCCGACGCTCTGCTGCACGCCGTGGAAGATGGCGACCTGTCCGTCGACATCGCCGACGTAGTAGCGGGTCTGTGTCCACTTGTAGCCGGCGAAAGCGGCAGCCGCGATGGCGAGGATGACCACGAGGGCGCCGGCCAGCCATGCTGTCTTGCGTCGCCGTGAGCGACGCTGGTTCTCTTCGATGAGCTCGTCGAGGTAGTCCTCCGACTCGGGCTCGAAGTGGCTGGGGTCTGCGGGGCCGCGCTGGTGAAGGCGCAGGCCGGGCAGTCGCGAGACGCGGCGACCCAGGGTGCCCTCGAAGGCGACGGGTTTAGACGCGGAGCCGACGGTGACAGGCTCGACACCGTGCTCGTCGAACGAGGAGTTGATGTCGACGACCACGATGGTGACGTTGTCGGGCGCACCGCCGTCGAGAGCCTGCTTGACCAGGTCGGACACGACCTCGGCCGGCGTCATCTCGCTGGCCAGGGCCTCCGAGATGTGGTCGTTGTCGACGACCCCGGTGAGGCCGTCTGAGCAGATCAGCCACCGATCGCCGGGACGTGTGTCCATGACCTGCAGGTCGACGTCCGGTGTCGAATCGACGTCGCCGAGCACGCGCATCAAAACCGAGCGTCGCGGGTGGGTCTTGGCCTCCTCGGCCGTGATGCGACCCGAGTCGACGAGCCGCTGTACGAAGGTGTGGTCGGCGGTGATCTGAGTCAGAGTGCCGTCGCGAAATCGGTAGACGCGCGAGTCGCCGATGTGGGCGAGGGCCACGCTCTGACCGACGCGCACGAGAGCCGAGAGCGTGGTGCCCATGCCTGTAAGTTCTGGATGCTCGAACACGGTCTCTGCCAGGATCGCGTTGGCCGCGACGATGGCCTCCTGCAGGGCGAATTCTGCGTCGACAGCCGACCCGTACTCGCCGTCGATCTCGCGCAGGCGCGTGATGGCGAGAGCGGATGCGACGTCGCCGCCCGCGTGGCCGCCCATTCCGTCGGCCACCGCGAACAGAGACTGCCCGGCGAACCCGGAGTCCTGGTTGTTCGAGCGGATCTTGCCGACATGGGAGATGGCGGCGCTCGATGTGACGAGGGCCATCGGTTAGCGCCGCAACTCGAAGCTGGTCGCGCCGATCTTGATGGGCGTATTGAGTGGAACGTTCACCGGAGAGGTGACGCGCTTGCCGTCGAGGAAGGTTCCGTTCGTGGAGTCGAGATCCTGAAGCATCCACTCCTCGTTCCACACCATGAGCCTGGCGTGGTGGGTGGAGGTGTAGTCGTCGCGGATGACGACGCTCGAGTCGGTCGAGCGGCCGATGGTGAGCGGCATGGTGCCGAGGGGGATCTCGGTGCCGCTCTTCGTGCCGGCGGTGATGACCAGGCGCGACGCGTTACCGGTGGTCGCGCGGGGATGAGTTCCCGCTGAGGAGCCTTCGAGGGGGGTGAAGGTGGGCACCTTCGATTGGGGAACGGGCGCCTGCTGGCGGGGCGGGGCGTTTGTGCTCACGGCGGCGGCCGGGGCCGCCGTGGGGAAGCCGGCCGCGCCGGCGGCCTGCGCATCCGGAAGTTTCTTGACTCGGCGACCGAAGAGATCGCTGCGCATGGCGTAGACCACGACGAAGACGAAGATCCAGAGAAGGGCGAGGAACGCGAACTGCAGGATCAGAAGGGTGAGTTCACTCAACTGTTGTCCCTCCAGAAGCCACCCGGGTCGTGCCGGGGCCGATCGGGGCGCGGTGGCAGCGGGCGCTGCTCGCGGAAGGGCTCGGGCGCGCGGCTTTGGCGCTGAGTGCGCAGATCGGAGTACTGGTCGACGCTGGCCGACTGCGCGAGAACGCGGAACACGATGCGGGTACGGCCGATCTGGATGACGGACTCGGGCTCGAGCGCGGCCTTCGAGACGGCGACGCCGTTGAGTTGCGATCCGTTCGTGGAGCCGAGGTCTTTGACCTGGGCGCGCTTGCCGTCCCACAGGATCTCGACGTGCTTGCGCGAGGTGCCGGGATCGTCGATGGTGATGTCGGCATCCGAGCCCCGCCCGATCACGGTGCGCGAAGAGGTGATCGGGTAGCGCTTGCCGGCCACGTCGAGCACAGGGGTCCAGGTGACCTCTCCGGCCGCGTTGGCCGATTCGATCTGCACGAGGCCGTCGGTGAGGCGTGGGTTCTGCACGAGGTCCATCGAGATGCCACCGGCGAACTGGTAGCCCTGCTGCTTGGCGTGGGTCTGAACGAACTGGATGAGGTCGTCGCTGAGTGTAGGGCCGATGGCCTGCATGCGCTGGTAGTCGCCGGGGGCCAGGATGACGCGGAACGAGTTGGGCACGAGAATGCGGTCGCGCGAGATGACGGCGGCCTTGGTGTCGAGCTCGCGGCGCAGGGCAGAGGTGATCTCGACCGGCGCCAGCCCCGAGCGGAAGGTCTTGGCGAATGCGCCGTTGACGGCACGCTCGAGACCCTTCTCGAAGTTGTCCAGCAGTCCCACGTGTCTCCCTATTTCTTGCGCGCACGCCACAGTCCGGGCGGCGACGCTCAGGTAGATGTTACTTGTGTTGCGTGCAAATCCACCTAGTACGCGTTCTGGGCCTGTTGCCCGGTGGATTTCGTACCTCTTAAAAGCACGGCTGCGGGTCGGGTGGCACTTTGAGGTTCAGCGGTTGGTCATGGCCCCTCGAAACGGGCCAATGGAGCACGAATCGGTGGATATGCGGGCGAGTCGAGTGCCGCTGGCGGCGTGTTGCTCGATATGTGCGTCTTTAGCCTGCACCTGCACAAGTGAAGGGACGAGTCCGAGGGCCAACTGAGGACATTTCTGCTCCGATTCGCACGAAGGTGCGTGAATCCGAGGCTGTGCCTCGAGGACTCGTCTCCGGCAAGAAGCTTGTCCTCCTTTACAAGCGACTCCGAATTCCCTCACGCCGCCGCTTCGTGCTAATCTCTCTAAGTTCGCGCGAGTGGCGGAATTGGCAGACGCGCTGGCTTCAGGTGCCAGTGCTCGAAAGGGCGTGGGGGTTCAAGTCCCCCCTCGCGCACGCGAACGAATGAAGGCCGGATCGGGAGAAATCCCTGTCCGGCCTTTTGCTTTCCACACACCACCCCGCATCGCTGCAACTAATGTGGTCGGGTGACTCTGGATACCAGGCCGCTGGCTGATCGCATCGACCGCCGGGCACTCCGGGCCTTCCGGCGCACACTGCCCTCCACGGTGCGGCCGAAGTTGGTGACGGTGCTTCTGCCTGTCGCCCTCATCGCTGTTCCTTTTGTCTTCATGATCGCGCTGCTCACGGCGATCGGTGTCGATCAGTTCATCCTGCGCGATAAGGGCCTGTCGAGCATCCTGGCGTTTGTGCCGGTCATCACCATGCCCGTCGTCGCGATCACACTCCTCGTCAGGGCTCTGCGGCAGCGCAACGGAGTGAGGCAGTTTCGCATAGCCGAGTTCGCTCGGGCCAATTCGTTCAGCTACTCGCCGCGGGTTGAGCGGCCGTGGCTTCCGGGCATGATCTTTGAGCGCGAGGGGCAGTCGTCGTCGTATTCAACCGACATGGTGAGCCGTGACGGCGAGGCGCCGACGATTATCGCGAACCACACCTCGGTCGTCGGATCGGGAAAGAACAGGACAGTGCACCGGTGGGGTTACGTCGCGCTGCGCCTGACTACGCCGCTGCCCAACATCGTTCTCGATGCCCAGAAGAACAACTCTTGGGGCAGAGCAGCGTTACCCGTGGCCCTAGCGGCCCGGCAGCGATTGTCGCTCGAGGGAGACTTCGATCGGCACTTCGCCCTCTACTGCCCGGCGGGCTACGAAGCCGACGCCCTCTACCTCTTCACGCCCGACATCATGGCGCGGTTCATCGACAACGCCGCTTCGTTCGATATCGAGATCGTCGATGACTACCTGTTCCTCTACGCGCAGGGCGAGTTGTCGACTCTCGATCCCGAACTCTGGAAGCAGCTTCTCTCTACCGTCGAGGCGCTGTCGCAGAGGGTGAGGCAGTGGGCGCGGTGGCGTGATGAGCGTCTGGATGCCGGTGGCGCGGCATGGCCGGAAGGCGCGGCCGTTCCGAATTACGCTAGGCGAGAGGGCGTTGCGTCCCACGGGCGCAGGCTCGCCCGTCGAGCTGACTGGTGGTGGATCATCGGCGCCTTGCTGGCTCTCTTCGGGTTCTACAACCTCCTCCAAGACCTCTTCTTCTGATCCGCGAATGCGAAGATCGAGTGGTGACATCGCGACCCGTGGATGAGTTCGAGCTCATTCGTGAGGAGATCATCGGGGACCCGTCGAATGCATGGGCAACGAAACAGGGGTGGGAGCCCCTGTTCACCGGATCCGCGCGCGCTCGCGTGCTGGTCATCGGCCAGGCTCCGGGCCGAGTCGCGCAGGAGACGGGCCTGGCTTGGAGCGATGTGAGCGGGCGGCTGCTGCGATCATGGCTGGGCGTGACGGATGCGACGTTCTACGACCCCGAGAAGTTCGCGCTGCTGCCCATGGACTTCTACTTTCCGGGCAAGGGGCCGAGCGGCGACCTGCCGCCTCGACCCGAGGTCGCTCCGCTGTGGCATCCGCGCATCATCGGCGCGCTGACCGACGTGCGCCTCACGGTGCTGGTGGGTGCGTATTCGCAGCGGTACTACCTGCACGGGCAGAAGCGACAGTCCGTGACCGAGACGGTGCGGGCGGCCGAGTCGTTTCTGCCGTTCTTTCCGCTGGTTCATCCGTCGCCGTTGGCGAGGGGATGGCGTTCGCGTAACCCATGGTTCGAGGAGGAGACGGTTCCGCGGCTCGCCTCGGAAGTGCGGCGGGCCCTGAACGCCTAGTGGGCGCGCGCCGCGCGAAAGAGGATCACCGCGAAGATCGCGAAGACGGCAGCGCCGAGCCAGCCGCTGATGCCTCCGAGCGACGGAAGCAGGAACAGCACGAGCGTTCCGAGAGCTATCAGAACTGCGGCGAGAACCGCGAAGAGGCGCATTCCATACAGCGACACGAACACCAGATAGTGGGCTCCGACGATGATGAGCGACGCCGGAAAGAACAGAGCGGGCTCGTACGCTCCCAGAACAATCGCGACGAGCAGGCCGAAGGGCACGGTGAAAGCCGATTGCATCGCAAGGGATGTCGACGGATGACCCTTGGGCAAGGATGCCGGGCCGCCCATGACCGAGAGAACAAGAGTGGTCAAGGGAAAGATCAGCATGCCGCCCACGAAGAGCACGAGCATGCCCGCCGTCGCCGAACCCCAGAGGAAGACGGCGTTGGAAGCGGCCCAGACCACGGCCGATACCGCGGGGCCGGGAAAGCCGGCGCGGTAGACGCGCCGCACATCGGCCTGGGCCTCAGAGAAATCCATGGGCGCTCCTTGTATATAGACCATCGAGTCTGCGTCAGCTCAGAAATCCGGATGCGCGGAACGCACGTTCGTAGATCTCGAGGATCACGGCCTGCTTTCTCGCGTTGTAGTCCATGACCGCATCGTCCTCCCGCTGCGCGGCGGCGGCGGCGCGTTTCGTGTCGGCGTACAGCTCGCGATCGCTCGCGCTAGAGCGGAGCCAGTTGCGGAAGACGAGATGCTTGATGAGTTCAGGGCTGTCGGGTCCGAAGATATGGATGTTGGTGGCGGGCCCGCCGTCGGTCGGTGCGACGCGATCGTCTGGCCTGTGGCCGCCCCGGAACAGACGATGCTCGTGCCACCAGGGCTCGCGCACGGTGAGAACGAATCCCGCGTCCTGCAGGCTTCGTACATAGCCCGCCTCGTCGGCGGGGTCGGCGACCGTGACGTCGATGTCGATGACCGGTTTGGCGGGCAGGCCTTCTACGGCGGTCGAACCGACGTGATCGATGCGGAGAGCCCGGAGGCCGAGAACATCGTTGAGTCGCTCGCTGATCTCTGCGGCTTGCGAAGGCCATTCCGAGTCGTATTCGATGAGGTCGATCGTCGCGGGCATGGGCTCGACGACCCAGGGGTTGCCGGCGGCCGGCTCATCGGAGAACTCGGTGATCTCGCGCTTGGATGGCATCGAGTCACGGTACCAGGGCCTACGCCTCGCCTTCACGCGACCAGGCTCGCCAGAGGCGGGCATAGCCGCCTCCGGCCGCGACCAGCTCGGCGTGCGAGCCCTGCTCATGGATGCGGCCGTCGTGCATCAGGATCACTCGATCGGCCGTGGCGGCCTGGCTGAGTCGGTGGGCCACGATGAGCACGGTTCGACCGCGCCCCACCTCGGCTGCCGCTCGGTCGAGCCTGTCGGCGTCGCGGGATCCGCCCTCGGCGGTCGCCTCGTCGAGAATGACCAACTCCGGATCTGCCAGGAGCACCCGCGCCAGGGCGAGCTGCTGCGCCTCCGCCGGTGTCAGCGTCGTGCCCGACGAGCCGAGCGGCTCGTCGAGCCCGCTAGCCAGTCTCGAGACGAGAGGCGTTGCGCCGACCCGGGCCAACGCATCCACAACGGCCTCGTCCGTGGCATCGGCTCGCGCCACCGTGAGGTTCGCCCGCAGGGTCGCGTCGAATACGTGAACCTCTTGCGTGACCAGCACGACCGAACACTCCTGCTCAACCGAGCCCTCGGTCGGCTCGTGAACTCCGGCGACGAGCGCCGCGAGGGTGCTCTTGCCCGCGCCCGACGCGCCAACGACCGCGACGGTCTCGCCCGGCGACAGCTCGAAGTGAATGTCACTCAGCACGTCGTGGCCCTCTATATAGGAGTGGGCCACGCCCGTCAGACGCACGGTGCCCGCCGACGCGGCGCTCTCGACGCGCGAGGGCCGCCGCTGCGGAGCGCACGTGATCACGCCCACGATGCGACCGAGCGAGGCTAGTGCCGACTGCAACTCGTCGACCACGAAGAGCAGTTCGTTGATGGGCCCGAACAGTCGCAGAAACAGCAGCATTGCGGCCGTCGTGCCTCCAATGCTGCCCGAACCGTTCGACACGAGAACGAAACCCACCACGAGCAGTCCGCCCATGCCGAGCAGCTCGGCCAGGTTCAGACGCGCGAAGAACACGTTCTGGATGGCGCGGGCGCGCATGGTCCAGCCGGCGACGGCCCATGAGACGCGGGCGATCCGAACGATGTGCGCGGGGGCGAGACCGTAGGCGCGCACAGACTCGAGGCCCCGCAGGCTGTCGAGCAGGTGGTGAGCCCGATCGGCCACCGCCGCACGCTCGCCCGCGTACACCTGAGGAGCGTGTCGGAGGTAGCCTCGCACGGCCAGTGCGTGCACGGGCACCACGACAAGCAGCACCACCGCGTACCAGGGGTCTATCACGGCCATGCCCACGAGCGTCACGGCGATCGTGAAGAACGAGCCCGCCAGTGCGGGAACCACACTCGGAATCGCCTCGGCGACGACCGCCACATCGTCGCCTGCTCGCGAGATGAGGTCGCCTGTGCCGGCGACCTCGACCCGCGACTGCGGCAGACGGAACGCCGTGTCGACCATCCGCTCCCGCAGATCGGCCAGTGCTACTTCGATCAGACGCGACGCCCCGATCACTCCCGCCGCCCCCAGAAGCGCGGCCAGCAGAATGGATGCGGCCATCCAGCCGCCGAGCATCCAGACGGCTGCCGGGTCGCCAGACGCGCGGCCCGACTGGACGATGTCGACAACGGCTCCGAGTGCGAGTGGCGACACGACGCCGGCAGCGGCGCCGCCCGTCAGAAGAGTGACGACACCCGCGAGCTGCCACCATCGACCGGCGAGCGAGCGCCTGGCCTCTCGCCAGACCGTTCGAGTGTCGGCGACCGGCAGCCGGTCGGCAGTTCGGCGGGCTCCGGATGCGCTCGCGGAGGAGCTCGTGGCGCTCACGCTGCGGAGCCCGTGCGAGAGCCGGGGCTGTCGACGCGCACCACACGGTCGGCGATAGCGAGTAGGGCCGGGGACTGCGTGACCAGGACCGTGCGGTTGCCGGTGCGCTCCGACCGCAGGCGGTCAGCGATGCCCGCCTCGGTGACGGCGTCGACCGCCGTCGTCGGATCATTCAGCACGAGTACCGGCGCATCCTGAGCCAAGGCGCGGGCGAGAGCGACGCGCTGCCGCTGGCCTCCCGACAGTGCGGAGCCGCCCTCACCGACAGGACTGTCCCAGCCTTGCGTCAAGAGATCGAGGAGTTCGTCGCAGCCCGCAGCGGTGAGTGCTGCCCGGGCGCGCGTCGCCTCGACTCCGGGCAACGCGACGTTCTGCCACACCGTTCCCGTGAAGAGATGCGCCGCATTGGGCACGGCCAGAGCATCCGGATGCGTCTGCCGCAGCGCCGCGATCACCCTCTGGGCCTCGACGCCATCGGACGCGACACCGACGAGTTCGCCCTCCCCGATGCGACCGATGCCACGGGCAGCGGGACGCCTGCTTCGGGCGGCGCCCGTCGCATCCGGATCTGCCTCGCGCAGCAGCGCGAGGAGACGGGCCGACGATGCCGTCGCCGAGGCCCACAGCGCCCCCGCATTGCGGGCCGCGTACTGCAACGGATCGATGAGGAACTGCGCCAGCCCGACCACAGCGATCAACTCGCCGAGTCCGAGGCCACCGGTGACCGCACTCAGCGCGGCAGCCACGGCGATGCCGGTCAAGAAGAGGCCGCTGGCCACGTCCATCGTTCCGCCGAACACCCCCTCGGCGCGACGAGCGTGCAGCGTGCTGGCGAGCGCGGCGCGGCTGGTCTGCTTATAGCGCCGCGACGCTTCGGCCTCGGCACCGATTCCACGGATCACCCTGTAGCCCGTCATGAGGTCCGCTGCCTGGCCCGCGGCGACGGCTGCGGCCTCCTGCTCGTCACCGCTGCGGTCGCGCAACGTGCGTCCGGCCCGTTCGGTGACCCACAGCAGCAGCGGAGCCCCGACGAGCACGGCGATTCCCAGCGGCCACGAGATCACGAGCAAGAGTCCGCCACCGAACAGCACGGCTGCGAATTGCCCCACCGGGTAGACGCCGATCTCCACCGCCGAAGAAAGCCGGTTCACATCAGAGGTGGCGAGCGAGAGGGCGACGCCCGGTTGGTCTGAGGCACGGCGGGCACCGGATGCGCGCAGCAACAGGCGCTCCGTCACGAGCGTGCGCAGGCTGTGCTGAACGGCGAGCATGCCGAGTTCGGCCAGGCGCGAGCCGAAGCGCCAGGAGAACGACAGCAGCGCGAAGTCGACGGCGAGCAGCCCGAGCCAGAGCATGAGCTGCCCGAGGTCACCGGTCGACACGGCGCGCTCGATCGCGAGGCCCATGAGCACGGGCACGAGCGCCTCGCCGATCTGATGGGTGACGCTGAGCGCTCCCGCGGGAACGGAATAGCGCGGTGCAGCCGTCATCACCCGAAGAGTGAGGCGCCTCGCGGTCGTGGCGTCGTCGACGCGGAGGGGTCGTGTGCGAGGAGGCTCTCCGGGCGCCTGGAGCAGCATCCGGGGAGCCCAACGCCGACGTGAGCCGGAAGCGTGTGGGTTCACCGGTTTGCTCGTTCGCGCCCGATCGGCACGACCGAGGGCATGCCCGTCACCGGGTCGGGCACCACGACGCAGCGCAGCCCGAACACCTCCTCGACCAGCGACGCCGTCACGATCTCAGACGGGGCTCCCTGTGCCACGACCGATCCGTCTTTCATGGCGATCAGGTGCGTCGCATAGCGGGCCGCCTGGTTGAGGTCGTGCAGCACAGCCACGAGCGTGGTGCCCTGCTCATTGAGGTCGGTGAACAGCTCCATGAGCTCGATCTGATGCGCGATGTCGAGGAAGGTCGTGGGTTCGTCGAGCAGCATCAGGGGAGTCTGTTGCGCGAGTACCATCGCCACCCACACTCGCTGTCGCTGACCGCCCGAGAGCTCGTCGACGTGCCGACCCGAGAGCTCGGTCACCCCGGTCGCATCCATCGCCGCGATGACGGCGGCCTCGTCGGCCGGCGACCACTGCCGCATGAACCCCTGGTGCGGATGCCGCCCGCGAGCCACGAGGTCGGCCACCGTGATGCCGTCTGGTGCCAGCGACGTCTGCGGCAGCAGGCCCAGCACGCGCGCCACCTCTCGAGCCTTGTACGACGAGATCGAGCGCCCGTCGAGCACCACCTGACCCGCACTCGGCACGATGAGCTTCGACAGAGCTCGCAGCAGTGTCGACTTGCCGCACGCATTCGGTCCGACGATCACGGTGAACGAGCCGTCGGGAATCTCGACGGACAGCTCTCGGGAGATCACCCGTCGGTCGTAGCCGATGGTGATGTCCGAGGCCGCGAGCCTCGGCGACGCGGAGATGGAAGCGGGGGAATGAAGGGTCAACGTCGTCTCCGGACTTCGTGGATGAGGAGCCAGACCAGGTAGCCGCCGCCGCCGACCACGGTGACGAGCCCGACGGGCAGGTTGTCGGGCAGCGCGAACTGGGCGACGATATCCGACGCCGTCAGAACCAGTGCTCCGACGAGCGCCGAGGGTACGAGGGCGATCCCGGCGGTTCGCGTGATTCGTTTCGCGATCTGCGGTGCGGCCAGCGAGATGAACGCGATCGGGCCAGCGGCGCCCGTGACGACCGCGCTCAGCGCGACCGCGCACACGACGAGCCACAGCCGTGCCGGCTCCACCCTCGAGCCGAGCGATCGGGCCGCGTCATCGCCGAGCTCGAGCTGTCGCATCGGCCCCACCAGAGTGCCCAGCGCGACGAAGACGACGGCGACCACGACGACGGCGGGAACGAGCTGCGCCCAGCCCACCGGGTTGAGCGAGCCCAGCGCCCACACGCTCGCCACCATGGCGACTTCGAGCTTCGCGCGCAGAATCAGATACACGCCGAGCGCCTCGAGCATGGCCGAGACACCGATGCCCACGACGATCAGACGGAACCCGTGCATGCCGTTGCGGTACGCGAGCACGTAGACGGCGGCGGCCGCGAGCAGGCCTCCGATGATCGCCCCGCCCGCCACGGGCACAGAGCCCGCGCCGACTCCGAACACGATGATCATGATGAGACCGCCGGCGTACGACCCGGCAGAGAGGCCGATCACATCGGGACTCGCCAACGGATTGCGAGTGAGCGACTGGAAGATGGCACCCGAGACGCCCAACGCCGCTCCGAACACCATGGCGCTGAGCACTCGCGGCAGCCGCCATTCGAACACCACGAGGTGCGCGAGCCCCTCCTGAGAGCCCAGCAGTGCCGACACCACATCGACCGGGCTCAGCGGCAGGTCGCCGAGGCAGAGGGCGAGAATGGCGACGACCACCGTCGCCAGAGCCAGTGCTGCGCCGATGAGCGCGGTGCGCATCCGGAACCGAATCGAGAAAGGGCCCCGCCGCAGCACGGCGGTGCGCGAGCCGAAATCGACGCGGCTCATAGCGAACTCGCCTTCGCCCGGCGCACGAGGTGGATGAGCACGGGCGCCCCGACGAACGGGGTCACGACGCCGACGGGTACCTCGCTCGGCCACAGGATGACGCGGCCGATCACATCCGAGACCAGGAGCACGACCGGAGCGATCACGACGCAGTACGGGATGATCCAGCGCTGGTCGGGCCCCACGATCCAGCGGGCGATGTGCGGCACCATCAGCCCGACGAACGCGACAGGCCCGGCGATCGCCGTGGCTGCGCCGGTGAGCAGCGTGATGGCGACCACCGAGATGACGCGGGTGCGCACGATGTTCGTGCCGAGCGACGATGCCAGGTCATCACCGAGCCCCATGGTGTTGAGCGGCCGTGCGCAGAAGAGCGCGAGCAGAACGCCCACCACCACGAACGGAAGGGCGGGCAGGATCACATCGAAACCGCGCTCGATGAACGAGCCGGCGCTCCAGGCGCGCAGCCTGTTGAAGGTCACCGGGTCGAGCAGCGTCATGGCGGTCGTGATGCCCGTGAGCACGGCGGCCAACGCCACGCCCGCGAGTGTGAGGCGGATCGGATCGGGTGCGCCGCGACCGGCCGAACCGACGACGTAGACCAGCACCGTCACCACAAAAGCGCCGACGAATGCGAAGGGCAGATACTGCACCGGGCTTGCCGCGCCCAGCAGCACGCCGATCGCGACGAAGAGCCCGGCCCCGGCATCGACACCGAGGATGCCCGGGTCGCCGAGAGGGTTGCGGGTGAGTGCCTGGATGACGGCTCCCGCCACACCGAGTCCGGCACCCACCACGAGCGCCGCGACGGTGCGCGGCACTCGCAGATCGACCACGACTTGATCAGTGGTCGTTCCGCTGTAGGCCGTGAGCGCGTGCCAGAGTTCGGCCGGCCCGAGTTGGTTCGAGCCGACGACGATGCTCAGCACGACCGCCGCGATCAGTGCGCCGACCGCGGCGGCCAGGCCGAGCATCCGGCGCCTGTCTGATGCGCGGGGAGTGCGCACCGCGAGGGTGCTCAGCTCAGCCCTCGACGCTCTGCGGCGCGGTGCCGTCGACAGCGTCGACCAGGCGTGGAACGAGCTTCTCGAGGACGTACTTCTGGCTCAGGGGAGTGAGGAAGTAGATGGCACCCGACAGCTCGGGGTTGCTGAACACCGCGTGTCCGCCGGTGACCGCGCTGAGGCTCGAGGTGGTGCCGAAGTCGAGGATCTCCTTGACGCCGTCGTCGCTCTCGGTGGCGAAGACGATCACGTCGGCGTCGATCAGACTCATGTTCTCGGGCGAGATGAGCGCCTGCTGGCCCTCCTCCGGAGCGTACTTCTCGAGTCCGGGTGTCATCACGAAGCCGAGGTCGGTGAGGAAGTCGGTGTTGAGCCCGTCGGGGTAGACGTAGAGGTTGCCGTCGTAGGGAACGCCCTGCGAGAAGCTGGCCGTGAGCCCGGCGAACTCCGGATGCGCGGCGGCAGCCTCGGCATAGGCCGTCTCGACGCCCTCGATCAACGCCTCGCCCTCGGCGGATCGGCCCATCGCCTTGGACACCTGGCGGGTCTGGTCCTGCCAATCGGAGAAGTAGAGGCCTGAGCCCTCGACGCCCGTGACGGTCGGTGCGATGGCGGCGAGCTTCTTGTACGCGTCTTCGGTGAGACCCGCGTTCGTTCCCACGATGAGGTCGGGCTTCAGCGACGCGATCTTCTCGAATTCGAGGCCGTCGGTCTGGTCGAGCACGGTCGGCTTGGCGTCGCCCAGCAGATCGGTGGCCCACGGCCACACGGCGTAGGGCTGCTCGCCGTACCACTCGGTAGTGGCGATGGGAGCGACGCCGAGCTCGAGCAGGATGTCTTGTTCGGTCAGGCCGACGACGACGACGCGTTGTGGCTCGGACGGGATGACGGTCTCGCCGAACTGGTGCTCGACGGTCACGGGAAAGCTGTCGCTCGGCTCTGTCGTGTAGTTCGGGTTGTCGGCGGCGGCCTCGGCAGACGTCGCGCAGCCGGTCAAAGCGGCGCCACTCAGGCTGATGATTGCGGAGAGTGTGAGAAGTCGACGGGCGAGGGAGGCTGCGCGCGGGCGGGCCGGGGAGATCGTATTCATGGGTCCTTCGTCGTGAGGGGCATCGTCGGGTGCGTCGTGATGCGAACACAGGTTAGCCTTGCCTAAGCTTGACGCGCCATCGCCCTGAGAAGACAGAACTATCCGAGGAACGACATCCCCATGTCCGCTGCCACATACTTGCTGCCCGAGAAGGCAACGGATGCGTCACCCGATGTTCCCGATAAGACAGACGCCCCTTTTTTCGCCTCTCGCTCTCGGGTCGACCAGGGAACCCTCTTCGCCACCCACCAGCATCAGGAGGATCAGCTCGCCTGGATGGTCTCCGGCTCGATGGAACTCTCCGTCCAAGGCGAACGCTGGCACCTCCGTCGAGAGCACCTCGCATGGATCCCCGCCGGCATCAGCCACGAGATGGCCTTCGACGAGCCGGGCGAATTGATCAGCGTCTACGCCGACACGGCTCTGAGGCCGAGCGGTGACTCGTGGAGCAGACCTCGCGCCCTGCAAGGGGAGGCGCTCGCGGGAGCGCTGATGCTGCACCTCGTAGATGCGTCGCCGGATGCTGCGCGGCGCCAGCAGGTTCGGCAACTGCTTGCCGATCTGCTCGCGGACGCCCCGGCGCAGCACGACGCCGTGGCGTTGCCGCGCGACCCGCGCGCCCGAGCCGTCGCGTCGTCATTGCTCGCGCATCCGGCAGACCAGCGGTCGCTCGCGGCGTGGGCGCTCTCGTCGGGTGTGAGCTCGAAGACACTGGCTCGAGCGTTCCTGGCCGATACGGGCAGTTCGTTCCGCGAGTGGCGCGTGCGGGCGCGGCTCCATGCGGCGGCCCGGATGCTGGGGGACGGCGATGAGGTTCAGCACGCCGCGCGGGCGGTCGGCTACGAATCGGTGAGTAGCTTCATCACGGCGTTCAAGGCTCGATTCGGCACGACGCCGGCGCGCTACAGGCTTGCCGTGGCGCCGACTCTCACGTCAGGGGATAGACAGCATGACCGGCGTCCATGATGCCTTCGTCGACGTAGCATCCCGGTCCTGGTGCGGGGCCGAAGAGCTCTCCGTCGGGTGACAGTGCCCAGCAGAGGCGGGTCACGTCGCCCGTGAAGTCTCGAGTCCGACCGCTCAGCGCAATCCATCCCGAGTACGCGTCGATGTTGTAGTCGTCGATGGACTCGGCGTCGGGGATGGTGACGAAGGCGTCAGTGCCCGGGTTCCACATCGCCGCGCCCGTGTCGAGGTCGACGACGACCCAGACATCGGCCGAACGGTAGCGTTCTGTGCTCGACAACGACCTGATCTTCCCGGCCGGCGGTTCCACCGTGTGTGCTCGACCACTGGCGACGTCGATCGCCGTGAGTTCGATCGAGTCCCCGAGTGCCTCGCTGGTGGTAAAGATCTCGGGTCCGTCGCCTTCCACCATCCACGGCTCGTCGACGGGCGTCGACCAGAGTTGCGTGCCGTCTGAGGGGGACCTGCCCAGGAGGGTGTCGCCGTCTGTCTGGAGGAGGACGTCGCCGACCAGCCTCGAGGATCCGGAGCAGTCCACGTTCGCGACTGTGGTGCTGCCGTCGGCCACAGAGAGAACCTCCGCCGGGCCGCCCTCGTGGTCGACGATCACGTGAGATCCCTCGGGGGCGACGGAGTATCGATCGATCGGTCCGAGATCGCACTCCATCACGGGGCGGCCAGGGCGTTGCCAGACCGTCTCGCCGGTCGTCAGATCGAGCCCAAGGGCTTCGAATTCCGTGTCGGACACGGCATGCGAGACCACGAGAATGTCACCGCTTGCGGCAATTCCTCGTGCGGATAGGGGGGAGCGCCAGAGTTCGTCTCCGGTCGACGGTTCGACCGCGATCGTCTCATCGGAGGTGGTCAGAACAACGATGTCGGAGCGGACGAGCATGGGATCGATAATCCCGCGATCGATGCTCCACACGATGTCTCCGGAGGCTGCGTCATAGGCGGTCCCTCCAGAGATGAGCAGATCGCCCGAGCGGGCAGAGAACCCGGACACCCCTTCGAAGACCCTCCTATCCCAATGGGGCAGGGTGTTCGATGAGATGCCGGTCAGGGCGACCACGCCACCGGCCACGACGAGGGCGCCCACGGCAACGCCGGCGATCACCTTCCACACCACTCGGCGCATGGCCACGGCGATGAGAATCGCGCATCCGATAGCCAGCGCGGCAATGCCCAGCCCGTAGGGGATGTGCCGCCACTGCCAGATGATCGTGGCAGCGATCAGCAATGCACCCAGCAGGGCGATGACGACGCCCAAGGCATAGCCGCGGCGACGCGGTCGTTGTGGCGACACAGGACTGGTCCTCTCAGCAGTCGGTGTCGGTTACGGCAACCGACAACTCGATGAGCGTGTACGTCTTGTCGGAGATGTCCAGCGTGGCCCCACTGTCGTCGCGAGATGCAACTCCGGTCCAGCCGCCCTCGAGCTTCTGTTCCGACAGGGAATCGAGATCGTGGTTTGTGAGCACGGGATTGATCACATCTGCCACCGCGTCCCACCCGCCGGACGTCTCCCGTAGTGACGGTTCGCCTCGCTGCGTTGCCACCACGAAGGTGCACCGGTCACCATCGGCCACGACACGGGTCTCGTCGTCGTCGCTCCATGCGATGTCGGGGTATTTCTGCTCGAGTGCCGCCACGACGTCGTCCATCACCGGTTCGTAGCGTTCAGCGGCGGCCGCGGAATCCATGCTCGGGGAGGGGTCGGAGGCCGCGCATCCCGACAGGGCCACCAGGGCGGCGGTCACAACGAGCGCGGCTGCGAGTCGGGGCACGGGAGTCATGCAGCCAGCGTACTCAGGGCGAGGATGTCGGCGGATGGGGAGATCTACCCATCGACCCGTCTTGTATGACTCGTTACGCTCGCTCCATCCGGCAGGACCAGCCGGCATGACCACTACCGGCGGCTTGTCGGGCGAGAGATGAGGATGCGATGGGCTCGTTCTACGGAGCAGACGTTGCCGAGCTGAGGGCCCTCGCCAAGCTCGTCGATTCCAGCGGCCAGCAACTCGACGGTGCCATGGCGACGCTCTCCGGATGTCTGGCCCAGACGCCATGGCACGGTCCCGACGGTGCAGAGTTCACAAGCCTGTGGAACTCGACGTTGAAGGGCAGTCTTCACCGGGCGAGTGGCGGGTTGATGCACGCCGCGGCCGCATTGCGCACCAACGCAGACCAGCAAGAGACGACGTCGACGGATGGCGACGGTCCGGGCGGCTCCGGCTCTACGTCGGATCACCCGAGGGGTGGGGGCGTCGGTGACAAGCCGGGCGACCCGGATCCTCACGACGGAATGGGCGAGTACAGGGACATCGATGGCCCTATTCCGTTAGATGAGGAGGCGCTCGACCCGACCAATATGGCTCAAGGCCAGGTCGGAGACTGCTGGTTCCTCGCGGCGGCCGGTGCTGTCGCCGGCAGCGACCCCGAGTGGATCCGCGAGCATATGTGGCAGAACCCGGACGGCACGTGGACGGTCAAGTTCTACAAAGACGGGGAGCCGAACTACATCCAGGTCGAGCCGACCGTGCCGGTCAAGTCGGTGAAAGATGCCGACGGCCACGACAACTGGCTATCCATCTACGAGAAGGCGGCGGCCGAGTACTTCGGTGGCAATTACGACGACATCGACGGTGGATGGCCGAACGACGCCTTCGAGGCCATCACGGGTAACAAGTCGACCGACCTCGGTGAGTCGAACCTCAATGAGATCAGCGAACACCTCGCAGACGGACCCGTCTCCGTCACGACGGAGAACGACGACACCCTGTGGTGGTTTGACGACGAAATCGACGACGACGGCATCGTTCCCAACCACGCATACATGGTCGACGCCGTCGAAAATCACGTGAACCCCGACACGGGCAAGACGGAACAGATGATTCATGTCTTGAATCCATGGGGGCCCAACGGGGGCAATCTGACTGGCGAGGACGGCGACCACCGCTATGGTGACGTCTGGCTCACCGAGCAGGAGTACAAGGACAATTTCACCAACGCCTACACGGGCTCGACGAAGTGAGGATGCGATGAGTACTTCTGAGAACACGGAGACAGACACCGAGACCGTCACCGCGGAGCAGGGATCGCAGCCGACGATCGCGGGGCTGCGCATCGGGATCATCGATGCGGCGACGCGCGACGGCGTCTCGAAGGCTCGCCTCCTTCTGCGTCCCGCATCCGGTGATCGGGCCGTCACGGTGACCGTCGGGGAGTCGATCGAGCTGTCGGATGGCGTCACCGCGGCGCTCGACGCCGTCGACCCGGGCGCCGGCAGTCGGGGGCGACCGACGGTGACCATCACGGTTTCTCAGAAGCCGAGCGAATAGCCGACCAATCAGACGATCTCGCGTCGGATCGCGACGAGCGCCGACTGAAGATCGAGGTCGGTCGCAGCGCCGTAGCCGAAGACGATCCCTTCGCGGTCGGCAGCGGTCTGCCCGAAGTAGTGCCTGGCGAGCTCGGTCACGGCGACGCCGCGGCGCGACAGGCGCTCGGCCAGATCTGCGTTCCCCGTGCCCGCGGGCGACGAGAGCACCGCGTGTAGTCCGCCGTCGAGGGCGCTGAGCACGAGCGGCGACCCGACGTCGCCGTCGAGCGCATCCACCACCAGGGCGCGCTTGTGTGCGTATGCGCGGCGGGTGCGGGCGAGGTGCCGGCTGAGTCCGCCACTGTCGAGGTAGTGCGCCAGCGCCTGCTGCGGGATGCCCGACACGGTTTCGCCGACGTCGGCCCGGGCATCCAGAATCGCGGCGCGCACAGCCGGATCGCGCGCCACCACGTACCCGCATCGCAGCCACGGCGTGATGACCTTCGAGTAGCTGCCGACGTGCACGACGAGGCCGGAGTCGTCGAGCGACGCGATCGACGGCAGCGCGCGTCCGGCGTGCCGGAACTCGCTGTCGTAGTCGTCTTCGATGATGATCGCGTTCGTTCGCTCGGCCCACTCGAGCAGCTGCAGCCGGCGCCCCACGTCGAGGCTGCCGCCCAGCGGATACTGGTGGCTGGGCGTGACCAGCAGGGCGGTCAGTCTCGCGCTCTGCACGGCGTCGAAGTCGACTCCGCCGTTGACGACATCGATGGGCACGAGTTCGGCGCCGAGCCGCGCGAGCACCGCGCGGCTGCCTACGTGACCCGGGTTCTCGCATCCGACCCGCAGCAGTCGGCCGTGCTGAGCCGCGAGCCCGAGCGCGACAAGCGCGAGCCCCTCGCGCGCCCCGGAGGTGACGATGACCTCGTCGGGGTCGCACGCGAGCCCGCGAGAGTGAAACAGGTGCCGTGCGATCTGCTCGCGCAGGGCCGGCAGCCCTGCCGCGGGCGGGTACACGGAGGCGACCTCGCCGGCGGTTGCGCGACGCCAGGCGGCGGCCCAGTCGCCACGCGTGATCGACGCGGTCGAGGGGATGCCGGGGCGCAGCTCGATGGGCGGGCTCGAGGGGTCGGTCGTCGGCGTGGCCTTGTCTGCGCTCGCCGTTCGTTCGCCCGGATCGTTCCGGGCGTGCAGCTCTCGCATCGGCACGCTCGTCGACACGAAGGTGCCCGAGCCGTGAACGGTATCGAGATATCCCTCGCCCGAGAGTTCGTCGTAGACGCGCACGACGGTGCCGCGCGCGACTCCGACGGCGGATGCGACGGCGCGGCTCGATGGGACCGCGTCGCCCGGGCGCATCCGCCCGCTGAGGATGGCCGCGCGGAGGCCCGCGGACAAGCGGTCGCGCGGGGAGCCGGGGCCATCCGGTGCGATCATCTCGACGATGTCGACTGCGCGTGCGTGCCGCATGGCGATCCTCCCAACTGGTCTCATGGAACTCGCCCATAGTGGCATACGTTCTGATCCACTTGCTCCAGCAGTATCGGATGCATGACACTCACGATCTCCCCCGTCACTCTCACCGGAACCCACGTCGTTCTCGAGCCGCTCAGTCACGACCACCACGACGGGCTGGTGGATGCGGTGCGCGATGGCGAGCTCTGGAAGCTCTTCTACACGACGGTGCCATCGCCCGAGGGGATGCGGGCCGAGATCGATCGGAGGCTGCGGCTGCAGGAAGGGGGCTCGATGCTGCCGTTCGTCACTCGCCTGCGCGACCGCGAGACGGGAGAGCCGGGCCGCGTGATCGGCATGACCACGTACATGGACATCGACCACTCGACGCCCCGGCTCGAGATCGGTTTCACCTGGAACGCAGCCTCGGCTCACGGAACGGGCACGAACCCCGATTCGAAGCTGCTTCTTCTCGGGCACGCCTTCGAGACACTCGGATGCGTGGCCGTCGAGTTCCGTACGAACTGGATGAACCAGCAGTCGCGCGAGGCCATCGCGAGGCTGGGTGCGAAGCAAGACGGCGTACTGCGCAGCCATACCCGCACGGGTGACGGAACTCTGCGCGACACCGTCGTGTTCTCGATCGTCGAGAGCGAGTGGCCGTCGGTGCGCGCGGGCCTGCGGCGCCGCGTCGAGAAGGTTCGGGGCTGACCGGGCCGGCCCATCGCATCCGGTGATGGGCCGACCGGAGTCACTCGGTCAGGCGGCGACGGTCTCGTCGACGTCGTCGCTGTCGGCCGTCGTGGCGGTGTGCAGCGGCTCGAGAGCCTTCGACCAGGCCACGAGCTGGTCGAGCATGGTGTCGACCTGCGGCAGCAGGTGGTCACCGGGTGTGAAGGTCGTGTAGTTCTCGAACTCGGTCATGAGCGAGATCGCGACCTGGGCGCGAACCGTCGCCAGCTGCAGCTCGGATGCGATGAGACGCAGGTGCTCGACCGCGCGGGCTCCGCCGACCCCGCCGTAGCTCACGAAGGCGGCCGCCTTGTTGTTCCACTCCTTGTAGAGGTAGTCGAGTGCGTTCTTCAGCACGCCGGAGGTGGAGTGGTTGTACTCGGGGGTCACGAAGACGAAGCCGTCGAACTCGTCGATCTTCGCCGACCAGGCCTTGGTGTGCTCGTTCTGGTAGACACCCCACGCGGCGGAGCCGGGCTCATCGAGGTGCGGCAGCGGGAAGTCGGCCAGGTCGACGAGCTCGAACGTCGCGTCGTCGCGCTTCACGGCGATGTCGCGAACCCACTTCGCCACGGCCTCTCCGTTGCGTCCGGGGCGCGTGCTGCCGAGAATGATTGCGATCTTGGTCATCGGGGTTTCTCTCCTTAGGAACTTTTCGTGCCTAACGCACGTTGTCAGTCATACGAAGAGGTCGAGGGCGTGATTTAGTCCCGTCTCCGACCGCGCACTTTCGAGTGCGTCACGCACACGAAGGGAAGTCTCGCGTTATGACGGCACTGTCGATCGCAACCGCTGCGCAATCCGTCGAGGGACTCGACAAGGCGTGCGAGGTCCCCTCCACTCGAAACCTCGTGCGCGACATCTTCACCATGACCGGCGACCGCTGGTCGATGCCCGTGATCCGCGCCCTCGACGGCGGCCCGACGCGCTTCACCGTTCTGATGCACGACGTCGAGGGCATCTCGCACCGGATGCTGACGCGCACGCTCCGCTCCCTGCAGAGAGACGGTCTCGTCAGTCGCACGAGCTACCCGGAGTCGCCTCCGCGGGTCGAGTACGAGCTCACCGAACTGGGCGAGACGCTCAGCGAACCCGTGCGCGCCTTCATCGGATGGACACAGCTTCACCAGGCCGAGATCGAGGAGAGTCGGCGTCGCTTCGACGCGTGAAGCGTGGGGCCAGCATGCTTTCCGCGAATTCCCAGCGCCCGCTCATACGGTGGAGTCAGTCAACCGGAAGGAACGAACCATGAGTTTTCTCGAGAACGCCAAAGATGCTGCAGAGGCCACCGGTAAGAAGATCGGCGAGGCGGTCGACGACGCGAAAGAGCGCCTCAGCGACAAGGCCGACGAGGTTCGGGCCGAGGCCGAGGTCAAGCGTGCGGAGGGCGACGTGAAGCGAGCCGAAGCCGAGCGCGATGCCACTGAAGCCAAGAACGAATACAAAGAGAAGCTGCGCGACTAGAAGCGACACAACGAACGAAGGCCCCGGGTGACGAACCCGGGGCCTTCGTCGTGAAGAGGAGTCGTTCCCTGAGCTTGTCGAAGGGCGGCTGGTCGACCAGCGCGGTGTGCGGGGGCTGCCTTCGACAGGCTCAGGGAACAGGCACAGCCGTATCGACATCGTATGGATGCCCGGGACGGCCGTTAGGAATCCGTTAGGGCGCGGGATGACGCTCGAAAGCAGGTATCTACTCGGATGAGCGACCCCGGCCGGGGCGCGTCACGTCACATCATCCGATGGAGTTTTCCGTGCTCGACCTCGTCTACGTTCTCGGCATCTTCGCCGCGTTCGCGCTCGTCGGCGTCATCGCCTGGGGGGTGTCGAAGCTGTGATCGTCTTCGACACGCTCGCGGCGGTGCTCGCCGTCTCGGCCCTCGCGTATCTCGTCTACGCACTCGTGAAGCCGGAGAAGTTCTAGATGGACTCTTCACTTCTCGCAATCCTGCAGGTCGGCGCCCTCGCCCTCGTTCTCGTCGTCATTCACCGTCCGCTCGGCGACTACATGGCCCACATCTACTCGTCGACGAAGGACCTGCGCGTCGAGCGCGGCTTCTACCGGCTCATCGGTGTGGATGCCCGCGCCGAGCAGAGCTGGATGGCCTACCTCCGCAGCGTGCTCGCGTTCTCGCTCATCGGTGTACTGCTGGTCTACGCGATCCAGCGGGCGCAGGCTGTGCTGCCATACTCGCTCGGCTTGCCGGCCATTCCCGAGGGGCTGTCGTTCAACACGGCCGTCTCGTTCGTCACGAACACCAACTGGCAGAGCTATTCGCCTGAGGCGACCATGGGCTACACCGTGCAGCTCGCCGGCCTCGCAGTGCAGAACTTCGTCTCTGCCGCGGTCGGAATCGCCGTGGCCATCGCCCTCGTGCGCGGCCTCGCCCGCACCCGCCAGGGCACCCTCGGCAACTTCTGGGTCGACCTGACCCGCGGCATCCTGCGTCTTCTGCTGCCCCTCGCGGTACTGGTCGCGATCGTGCTGGTCGCGGGAGGAGTCATCCAGAACTTCGCCGGCTTCACCGATGTGACCACGCTGAGCGGCGGGGCGCAGAGCATCCCCGGCGGGCCTGTCGCCAGCCAGGAGGCCATCAAGATGCTCGGTACCAACGGTGGCGGCTTCTTCAATGCCAACTCGTCTCATCCGTTCGAGAACCCCACCGGGTTCACGAACCTCGTTCAGATCGTGCTGATGCTCGCCATTCCGTTCAGCCTTCCCCGCACCTTTGGCGCGATGGTGGGCGACAAGCGCCAGGGCTACGCGATCCTGGCTGCAATGGCGACCATCTTCGTGGTGTCGCTCACGGCGCTGACCCTGTTCGAGCTGGGCGGCGCGGGCACGGCTCCGCAACTCGCCGGTGCGGCGATGGAGGGCAAGGAGACGCGCTTCGGCATCGCCACGTCGACCCTCTTCGGCTCGGCCTCGACACTCACGTCGACCGGCGCGGTCAACTCGATGCACGACTCGTTCACCTCGCTCGGCGGCATGATGCCGATGATCAACATGATGCTCGGCGAGGTCGCACCAGGAGGCGTGGGCTCGGGCCTCTACGGAATGCTGATCCTCGCGGTGATCGCGGTCTTCATCGCCGGCCTGCTGGTCGGACGTACCCCCGAGTACCTGGGCAAGAAGCTCGGCCCGCGGGAAATCAAGCTCGCGAGCCTCTACATCCTCGTCACCCCCACCCTGGTGCTCGCCGGCACCGCTCTGAGCTTCGCCATTCCGGCGGTCAGAGCCGATGTCGAGGGCACGTCGATCCTGAACCCCGGGCTGCACGGCCTCAGCGAGGTGCTCTACGCGTTCACCTCGGCGGCCAACAACAACGGGTCGGCCTTCGCGGGCCTCACGGCGAACACCCCCTGGTTCAACACCGCTCTCGGCGCGGCCATGCTGTTCGGCCGCTTCATTCCGATCGTGCTGGTGCTGGCGCTCGCGGGCTCGCTCGCCGCGCAGCCCAAGATCCCCTCTACCGCGGGAACTCTGCCCACGCACCGTCCGCAGTTCGTGGGCCTGCTCGTGGGCGTCACGATCATCGTGTCGGCCCTCACCTACTTCCCCGTTCTCGCACTCGCTCCACTCGCTGAAGGGCTGTAACCACAGCTATGTCCATGCTCACTGCAACAGTCATCCCCGCGCTTCCCGGGGCCCTGCGCAAGCTCGATCCGCGCCAGATGTGGCACAACCCCGTGATGTTCGTCGTCGAGGTCGGCGCCGCGCTCACGACCCTGCTGGCCGTCGCCGAGCCGTTTCTCGGAGGGCCGGCCTCATCCGGCGGCTCGCCCGTACCGGCCACGTTCACCGCGGGAATCGCCGTGTGGCTCTGGCTCACCGTGGTCTTCGCGAACCTGGCCGAATCCATCGCCGAGGGTCGCGGCAAGGCTCAGGCCGACAGCCTGCGCCAGACCCGCACCTCGACGACCGCGAACGTGATCGCGTCGTATGACAGCGAGTCGGATGCCGGTGGCCTGCGTGCCGAGACACGTCCCGTCTCGAGCGCCGAGCTCACTCTCGGAGACCACGTCGTGGTCACCGCCGGCGAGCTGATTCCCGGCGACGGCGACATCGTGTGGGGCATCGCCTCGGTCGACGAATCCGCGATCACAGGCGAGTCAGCACCGGTCGTGCGAGAGTCGGGCGGCGATCGCAGCGCCGTGACCGGCGGCACCCGCGTGCTGTCGGACCGCATCGTCGTGCGCATCACCTCGAAGCCCGGCGAGACGTTCGTCGACCGCATGATCGCGCTCGTCGAGGGCGCGTCACGGCAGAAGACGCCGAACGAGATCGCCCTCAACATCCTTCTCGCCAGTCTGTCGGTCATCTTCGTGGTCGTGGTGCTGACGCTCAACCCGATCGCGGGCTACTCCGCGGCCTCGGTGAGCGTGCCCGTTCTGGTGGCGCTGCTCGTCTGCCTGATTCCGACCACCATCGGCGCGCTGCTCTCGGCCATCGGCATCGCCGGAATGGACCGTCTGGTGCAGCACAACGTGCTCGCCATGTCGGGCCGCGCTGTCGAGGCGGCGGGCGACGTGACCACGCTGCTCATGGACAAGACCGGAACGATCACCTACGGAAACCGCCAGGCCGCCGAGTTCTCGGTCCTCGACGGTGTCGCCCCGCTGGAGCTCATCGAGGCGGCCGCCAGCTCGTCGCTCGCAGACCCCACCCCCGAGGGCAAGTCGATCGTGGTGCTCGCCGAGACGAAGGGCTTCGTGACGCCCGACGATATCGATGGCGTGATCGTGCCGTTCACCGCGCAGACCCGCATGTCGGGACTCGACCTTCCCGACGGTTCGCAGATCCGCAAGGGTGCCGGCTCGGCCGTGCTCGCGTGGGTCGAGGAGTCGGGAACAGCGGCCTCGTCGACCGTGGCGCAGCTCGACGAGCAGGTGCACCGCATCTCGAACGCGGGCGGCACGCCCCTGGTGGTCGCCGTGAAGGCGCCGCCCGTCGGAAAGCAGCCGGGCGAAGCCCGCATCCTGGGTGTCGTCTATCTGAAGGACATCGTGAAGGAGGGCATCGCCGAGCGGTTCGCCGAGCTGCGTGCCATGGGCATCCGCACCGTGATGGTCACGGGAGACAACCCGCTCACCGCGAAGGCCATCGCAGCCGAGGCCGGGGTCGACGACTTTCTCGCCGAGGCGACGCCCGAGCAGAAGCTCGAGCTGATCAAGCGCGAGCAGGAGGGCGGCAACCTCGTCGCCATGACCGGTGACGGCACCAACGATGCGCCCGCGCTGGCCCAGGCCGACGTGGGAGTCGCGATGAATACCGGTACCTCGGCCGCGAAGGAGGCCGGCAACATGGTCGACCTCGACAGTGACCCGACCAAGCTCATCGACATCGTGCGCATCGGCAAGCAGCTGCTCATCACCCGTGGTGCGCTCACCACCTTCTCGATCGCGAACGACGTGGCCAAGTACTTCGCGATCATTCCCGCGATGTTCGCGGGGGTGTTCCCGGGGCTCGCGCTGCTGAACATCATGCAGCTGCACTCGCCCGCCTCGGCGATCCTCTCGGCGATCATCTTCAACGCGATCATCATCGTGGTGCTCGTGCCCTTGGCACTCCGCGGCGTGAAGTACCGGGCGCTGTCGGCCTCGCGCATCCTCGGCCGCAACCTGCTGATCTACGGACTCGGCGGAGTCGTGGCACCCTTCATCGGCATCAAGCTGATCGACCTCGTCGTCACCCTGATCCCTGGTTTCTAGGTCTCGCTACGGCCGCAGGCGGCCTACTCGACCAGCGCATACAAAGAAAGAAGCACGAAAATGAGTTCACGTTCACGTTCCGGCCGTCAGTACTGGGTGGCCCTTCGGGCGATGGCGGTGTTCACCCTTGTTCTCGGCGTCGGCTACACGGCCGTGGTGACCGGCATCGGCCAACTGGCGCTGCCGGCGCAGGCCGACGGCCAGCCGGTGTCGGATGCCGACGGCCGGGTCGTCGGCTCGGCCCTCATCGGGCAGTCCTTCACCGACGCCGACGGCAATGCGCTTCCGCAGTGGTTCCAGTCGAGGCCGTCTGCTGCGGGCAGCGGATACGACGGCACCGCGTCGAGCGGCAGCAACCTCGGCCCCGAGAACGCCGACCTCATCACGGCGATCGGCGACCGTCGAGCCGCGGTGGCTAAACTCGAAGGCGTGTCGGAGTCCGAGGTTCCCGCTGACGCCGTGACCGCGTCGGCATCCGGTCTCGACCCCCAGATCAGCCCTGAGTATGCGCGGTTGCAGGTGGCCCGCGTCGCCGAGGCACGCGACCTGCCCGAGGCGAAGGTCGCGGCGCTCGTCGAGTCGTTCGTCGAGGGTCGCGATCTCGGAATCCTCGGAGACCCGACCGTCAACGTGCTCGAGTTGAACCTCGCCCTCTCTTCGATGGCAGGCTGATCATGGGGCGCGGCCGTCTGCGCGTGCTGCTCGGAGCTGCGCCCGGTGTCGGCAAGACCTACACGATGCTCGAGGAGGGCGCTCGGCTCGCCGCCGAGGGTCGAGACGTGGTCGTGGCGGTCGTCGAGACCCACGGACGTTCAGCTACAGCGCGCATGCTCGCCGGCCTCGAGGTCGTGCCGCGCCTGTCGGTGACGCATCGGGGAGTGACGCTCAGCGAGATGGATCTCGACGCCGTGCTCGAGCGGCATCCGAGTGTCGCCCTCGTCGACGAACTGGCGCACAGCAACGCGCCGGGGTCGCGGCACGAGAAGCGCTGGCAAGACGTCGAGACGCTGTTGGATGCCGGCATCGACGTGATGACGACCGTCAACATCCAGCACATCGAGTCGCTCACCGACGTCGTCGAGCAGATCACGGGAGCGCGCCAGCAGGAGACCGTGCCCGACAAGGTCGTGCGCTCGGCCGATCAGCTCGAGGTCGTCGACCTGGCCCCGCAGGCGCTACGCGACCGCCTCGCAGACGGACGCGTGTACCCCGCGGCGCGCATCGACGCCGCCCTCTCGAACTACTTTCGGCTCGGCAACCTCACGGCGCTGCGCGAGCTCGCCCTGCTCTGGCTGGCCGACGAGGTCGACTCGGCGCTCACCAACTACCGTGCCGCCCACGGCATCTCGAACACGTGGGAGGCCAGAGAGCGCGTCGTCGTCGCGCTCACTGGCGGCCCCGAGGGCGAGACGCTGCTGCGACGGGGCGCGCGCATCGCGGCCCGGTCGGCCGGTGGACACCTGCTCGCGGTGCACGTGACGAGCCAGGATGGCCTCCGCGCGGCGCATCCGGGGGCGCTCGCCGCCCAGCGCGTGCTCGTCGAGTCGCTCGGCGGAACATTCCACCAGGTCGTCGGCGATGACATCCCGGCTGCACTGGTCGACTTCGCGCGCGGGGTCAACGCGACCCAGCTCGTGATCGGCGTCAGCCGCCGCAGCAGGTTGAGCGCTGCCCTCTCCGGGCCGGGAATCGGCTCCACGGTCGTTCGCGCCTCCGGCGATATCGACGTGCACATCGTGACCCACGCTGCCGCCGGCGGCCGCCTGTCTCTGCCGAAGTTCAGCGGCTCGCTCACCATGCGTCGCCGCCTGCTGGGCTTCGCCCTCGCCCTCGTCGGCGGCCCCCTGGTGACCTGGCTGCTGGTCGTTCTGCGCAGCGACGAGTCGATCACCTCCGACGTGCTGACCTTCCAATTGCTCGTCGTTCTCGTGGCACTGCTCGGTGGCATCTGGCCCGCGCTCTTCGCGGCCCTGCTGTCGGGTCTCACGCTCGACTTCTTCTTCGTCTCCCCGCTCTACACGATCACGGTCAGCGAACCCCTCCACCTGCTTGCACTCGCGCTCTACGTGGTCAACGCCGTGCTCGTGAGCGTGGTCGTCGACACGGCCGCACGGCGCTCGCGGCAGGCGCGTCGAGCGGCCGCCGAGTCCGAGCTGCTCGCCACGGTCGCGGGAAGCGTGCTGCGTGGCGAAGATGCGCTGCAGGCCCTGCTTGCTCGCACCCGCGAGGCGTTCCGGCTCGACGAGGTGCGCCTCAAAGCATCGGACGGCAGCATCCTGGCGGTGTCTACGGGGCCGTTCCCCGAGCCTGTCGAAGGGAATGCCGTCTCGACGGGCTCGACGAACGGGCTCGTCTCGTCCGTGCCGGTCGGCGATCGCGCCGTGCTCGAGCTGCGCGGGCCCGACCTGGCGGCATCCGAACGACGGCTGCTGGGCGTGATCGCGGCACAGATCGAACAGGGCCTCGAGCACAGCGACCTCTCGGCCACGGCCCAGGAGTTGAAGCCGCTGGCCGTCGCGGATCGGATGCGCAGCGCTCTGCTCGCCGCCGTCGGCCACGATCTGCGGCGCCCGTTGACCGCTGCGACGGCGGCCGTGAGCGGGTTGCGCTCCACGCAGGTCGAGCTGAGCGGCGCCGATCAGGCCGAGCTGCTCGACACCGCTCAGGAGAGCCTCGACACCCTGGCCGAACTCGTCACCGACCTGCTCGACGTGAGCCGGGTGGAGGCGGGGGTGCTGGCCGTGTCGCTCATTCCGCTCGACGTCGACGATGTGATCGTGCCTGCCCTCGACGAGTTGGGACTCGGCCCGGAATCGGTGGAGTTGGCTCTCGCCGCCGACACGTTGCCGCCCGTTCTCGCCGACCCGGTGCTGCTGCAGCGGGTGCTCGTGAATCTGCTGTCTAATGCGGTGCGATTCGCCCCCGCTGACACGCGGGTCAGACTCTCTGCCAGCGGATTTCAGGGGCGGGTGGAGCTTCGCGTCGTCGACACCGGTCCCGGTATTCCGGGTGACCGACGCGACGAGGTGTTCGTGCCGTTCCAGCGACTGGGAGACACCGACAACTCCACGGGCCTGGGCCTCGGTCTCGCCCTCTCGAAGGGGTTCGTCGAGGGCATGGGCGGAACCATCGAGGCCGAAGACACCCCGGGCGGTGGTCTGACCATGGTCGTGTCGCTGCCCATGGCGCCTGACTCCGCGAAGCCGTCCGAGGAGCACGTCGAGGGGAAACCATGAAGATTCTGATAGCCGACGACGACCCGCAGATCCTTCGGGCGCTCTCTGTGACGCTGCGCGCGCGCGGCTACGACGTGGTTCTGGCCCACGACGGAGCCGAGGCGCTCAACGCGGCGATCGACCAGCATCCCGATCTGGTCATGCTCGATCTCGGAATGCCGAAGCTGAATGGCATCGAGGTGATCGAGGGGCTCCGCGGCTGGTCGCAGGTTCCCATTCTCGTGGTGTCGGGGCGAACCGACGGTGCCGAGAAGGTGTTGGCCCTCGATGCCGGCGCTGACGACTATGTCACCAAGCCGTTCGCGATCGACGAACTGCTCGCGCGCATCCGAGCCCTGACGCGACGTGTGCCCACCGCGGGCGATGAGGCCCTCGTGACGTTTGGCGATGTCACGATCGACCTGTCGGCCAAGCAGGTGACGAGAAGAACGGATGCCGGTGGCGACGAGACAGTTCGGCTCACTCCGACGGAATGGATCATTCTCGAGACGCTCGTGCGAAGCCCCGGCAGGCTCGTGACCCGAGCCTCTCTGCTGACCGCGGTCTGGGGGCCGAACCACACGAACGATTCCGGATATCTGCGCGTCTATCTCGCTCAGTTGCGCAAGAAGCTCGAGCAGGAGCCGGCCAGACCACGGCACCTGCTGACCGAGGCCGGCATGGGATACCGCTTCGTGCTGTGAGGCGGGGCTCGTCGACTAGTTGGCGAGGCTCCCGGTCAGGACGCCGGCATTCGTGAGGGCGGTGCCGACGGCGTGCGACGTGGCTTCGAACGCGTTGGCCGTCTTCGTCGCACCGATCGCTCCGCCTTTGAGGGCGCCGACGGCGAGGTCGCGCGAGAGGCGCGCGACCAGCTGGCCCTTGTCGTCGACGAAGAACTGCGTGTCGAAGGCCATGTGCAGCTTCTTGCCCGCGAGTCCTCCCCAGAGAACGGTGGCGGCGGTGCTGCCGCGAACGGCGTGGAAGCCGCCGTCTACGTTCATGGTGATGGTGAATCCCTCGGCGGTGAGCGCGTCACCGATGAGGGTCTTCGCCGCATCGTGATCGCCGGAGATGAAGAAGTCGTAACTGGATGCCATGCACCGACCATAGCGGCACGAGCAGGCGGCCCGTCTACGCTAGCGGGCGGCGCCCTTCAGGGTTCCCGTTGTCTGCACGTTCTCTTCGTAGATGTAGCAGAGCACCTCGCGGTCGGCTTGTTCGTTCCAGCTGTCTTCGGTGGGAAGGAGATAGCCGAGGTACAGGGTGGAGTCGTCGTAGCCGACGCCGTTGAACTCGGCGAAGGGCGGAGTACAGCCGTCGCCGGCCTGCTGCGTGACTGCCTCGTCGCCGGGGAACTCATCGCCTGCGAGGTCGAATGCACTGTAGGCCTCGTAGTCGTGCGGCTGGTCGCAGGGAACCACGGGAACCTCGCTGATCTCCTCGGCGTCGACGTCGTTGAAGCAGTCGCCCACGGCGATCGTGAAGACATCGGCCTGGCCGGCTTCGGTGACCTCGCTGGTCTTGTCGTCGCGAACGGCCTCGTCTTTGGGCAAGACCGTGTCGAGGACGCTGCAGCCGGTGAGGGCGAACAGCCCGATCATCAAGGATGCGGCGGCGGCGACCGGTGTGAGTCTGCGATGCGTGGTGGTGGACATGAGCTGGTGAGGCCTTTCGTGATCGTCGGGGTCGGATCGGAATCGATCTGAGCCCTGCACTGCGGGGCGATCACCATGCTGGCAGGCACGATCGGTCTCTCACAGCTCTCGTCACGCACCTGAGCAACAAGGCGAGCCGAACTGAGCAGGCGACGACAGCGACTGAGTAGCCGTGTGCTACTTCCACCACGAATCGGCCGGTCCGACGGGCAGGGAGCGCTTGTGCTCCGTCGCGGCGTACCGGGCGATGATGGCGTCCGCCACGCGGGCCTCGACGTCTTTGCCCTCGAGGAAGTCGTCGATGTCGGTGTAGGTGAGGCCGAGGTTCGCCTCGTCGGTCTGGCCGGGGGTGTCGTCGAGCAGATCCGCCGTCGGGGCCTTGAGGTAGAGCCGCTCGGGCGCATCCAGCGCTTCGAGCAGCGCCCGGCCCTGTCGTTTGGTGAGGCCCGACAGCGGCAGGATATCGGCGCCGCCGTCGCCGAACTTCGTGAAGAAGCCGGTCACGGCCTCTGCGGCGTGGTCGGTGCCGACGACCAGCAGACCGGCGTCTCCGGCGATGGCGTACTGGGCGATCATGCGGGTGCGAGCCTTGACGTTGCCCTTGTTGAAGTCGGTGATCGGAGTTCCGACGGCGTCGGCGAACTCGGCGGCGATGCCGTCGACTCCGCGCTTGATGTCGAAGGTGACGACGCGCTCGGGCTTGATGAAACTCAGAGCGAGTTGAGCGTCGTCTTCGTCGGCCTGAACACCGTAGGGCAGACGCACGGCGATGAACGTGGCCTCGACGCCCTCGCCCTGGAGCCTCTCGATCGCGAGTTGGCACAGACGTCCGGCGAGCGACGAGTCCTGCCCGCCGCTGATGCCGAGCACGAGACCCTTCGCTCCCGTTCGGCGCAGGTAGTCGACGAGAAACGACGTGCGGCGTTCGACCTCGGCCGCGGCGTCGATCGTGGGCAAGACGGTGAGGGCCTTGATGATGTGGGCCTGTTCTTCGCGCATGATGACAAAGCTACGCCGAACGACGCCGCAGCGCCTCTCGATGTGGGCAGGTCACGCCTGATCTGCGGCTGGCGGGGTCTGTGCGCCGGCGGCGGCGTCGACGAGGTAGGCCGACTGGCCGGTGGAGCCGGCCTCTCCTCGGCCGAGCGGAATCGCGAAGACGGCGGTGCCGTAGGCGCAGACCTCTGTCCAGTTGGTGCCCATCTCCGATGTGTCGAAGCGCATGGCGACGATGGCGTTCGCCCCCTTGCTCTCGGCCTCGACGACCATACGGTGCATGACCTCCTGGCGACTCTCGTAGAGGGCCTTGGTCATCTCGGGAAGTTCTCCTCCTCCAAGGGCACGGAAGCTGGCGGTGAACTGCGCGCCGATGTCGCGCGATCGCACGGTGAGGCCCATCACCTCTCCGAAGACGGCATCGATGCGGTGGCCGGGAATCTCATTGGTAGTCACGACGATCATGGCTCGATGCTAGCCCCGGGTGTCGCCCGGGGCGAGTAGCTTCTTGGTATGAGTTCGTCGCGCCCCGTTCTGTTTCTCGTCTCTGTCGATTCCGGATGCGTGAGGGCCGATCCCGACGCACAGCACGTCTCCGTCATGGATCTCGGGGTGACCCGCGGCGACGGCATCTTCGAGACCATCAGTGTGTGCGATGGCCGTGCTCAGGCTCTCGAGGCACACCTCGATCGCTTCGCGCGCTCGGCGCGTCTCCTCGATCTGCCCGAACCAGATCTGGGCCTCTACCGCCAAGGGATCCTCGAGGCAATCGAGGCACATGACGATCTGCCCGAGCTCTACATCAAGACCGTGATGACCCGAGGCATCGAGGGCACCGGTGTGCCGACCGGCTGGGTCTACGCGGCCGCAGCGGCCGACTTCACGCGCGAGCGCACCGAGGGAATCCGCGTGGTCACCCTCGATCGCGGTCTGAGGCACGATGTCGCGCAGACCTCGCCGTGGCTGCTCCAGGGTGCCAAGACCCTGTCGTATGCCATCAACCGCGCTGCACTGCGCGAGGCTGAGCGTCGCGACGCCGACGACGTGATCTTCACCTCGAGCGACGGCTTCGTTCTCGAAGGCCCGACGGCGAACGTGATCCTGAGAAAAGGCGACACGCTCGTGACCCCTCGGACAGATCAGGGCATTCTCCCCGGAACAACCCAGGCGAGCGTCTTCGAGTTCGCGCAAGCTGAGGGCATGAAAACGGAGTACGCGGTCATCCCGGTCGCCGATCTCCTTTCTGCCGACGCGCTGTGGTTGGTGTCGAGTGTGCGACAGGCCGTGCCGATCAACAGGCTCGACGGCATGGAGCGCGCGATCGACGTAGAGCTCTCCGCTCAGATCACGTCGTACCTGCTCGGCCGTCGAGACTGATGAAGAGGGAGCACCGATGAAACTCGCCAGACTGGGCCCCGTCGGCCAGGAGATCCCCGTGCTGGTCGACGGCGATCGCTACCTCGACCTGCGCGGCATCGTGATCGATCTCGATGGCGCCCATCTCGCATCCACCGTGCTCGATGAGATCGCCGCCGCCCGCGACGCGGGCACGCTGCCGGTGCTCGACGGAGCGGCGGATCTGCGTGTGGGTTCGCCGGTCGCGCGGCCGGGCGCGATCCTGTGCATCGGTCAGAACTACGCCGCTCACGCCGCCGAGTCGGGCGCCGAGCCGCCGCAGCGCCCGATCCTTTTTCTCAAGACCACCAACTCGGTGAGCGGCCCCTTCGACGACGTCGACATTCCTCGGCGCAGCGTCAAGACCGACTGGGAGGTCGAGTTGGGCGTGGTCATCGGCAGGCGTGCGCTGTACCTCGATTCGCCGGCAGATTCAGCGCGGCACATCGCGGGCTATGTCACGGCCGACGACCTTTCTGAGCGCGACTTCCAGCTCGCGGAGTCGGGCGGCCAATGGAGCAAGGGCAAGTCGGCCCCGGGCTTCACGCCTCTCGGGCCCTGGCTCGTCACGGCCGACGAGGTCGATGCCGGCGGGCTGCGACTGCGCAGCTGGGTCAACGGCGAACCGCGTCAAGACTCGACCACCGCCGACCTCATCTTCGACGTCGACTACCTCGTCTGGCACCTCAGCCAGTATCTGGCGCTCGACCCCGGCGACGTGATTCTCACCGGCACGCCCGAGGGCGTCGCGCTCTCGGGTCGGTTCCCGTACATCGCCGAGGGCGACGTGGTCGAGGTCGAGGTCGACGGGCTGGGCCGCCAGCGCCAACTCTTCGGACAGGCGTAGGGGCGGGGCATGTCGCAGAACCTCGCCGCACAGGAATTCGACGGACTCGTGGCGCTCGTCACCGGAGGGGCGTCGGGCATCGGAGCCGCCATCGCGGCCGAACTGCTCGATCGTGGCGCCCGCGTGGCGGTGCTCGACGTCGCGACCGAAGGAGCGAATCCCGCCGCCCTCGCCGTGCAGACCGACATCGGTGACGACGCGTCGGTGCGATCGGCGGTGGATGCCGTGGTCGCCGAGTACGGATCGCTCGACATCGTGATCAACAACGCGGGCATCGGCGCCCAGGGAACCGTCGAAGCCAACTCCGATGACGACTGGGCGCGCGTGCTGAACGTGAATGTGGTGGGAGTCGCCCGAGTCAGTCGCGCCGCCCTTCCTCACCTCAGACGCTCGTCTGCCGCGGCGATCGTGAACACCTGCTCGGTGGTCGCCACCGCGGGGCTGCCCGAGCGCGCGCTGTACACGGCATCCAAGGGAGCCGTGCTCTCGCTGACCCGCGCAATGGCAGCCGACCATCTCCGTGAGGGCGTGCGAGTCAACTGCGTCTCGCCGGGAACCGCGGATACTCCCTGGGTGGGACGCCTCCTCGACAGCGCCGACGATCCGGTGGCCGAACGCCTGGCCCTCGAGGCGCGACAGCCGCACGGCCGCCTGGTGACGGCATCCGAGATCGCCGATGCTGTTTGCTACCTGGCCAGCCCTCGCAGCCGCTCGACGACCGGCACGAATCTCGCCGTCGACGGAGGCATGCAGGAGCTGCGCCTGCGCCCGGCCGTGCAGAAGTAGCGGCGCAGCTACCGCCGGGGGAGTGCGCGAGGTGCATCCCGCGGGAGGATTCCGTTTTCGAGCGATCGGAGGAGTATCGATCTCAGCAGCCACAACGGCTGCCCACGATCCCTAGAACGGAAGAGAAATGACTCACAACTTCGATGAGGGCCACGAGCCCGAAACAGACAACAACAACTCCGATCGCCGTGGACAGCGGCCCGGCTTCGGCCCCGGCTTCCCGTTCGGCGGCCCCGGCTTCGGCGGGCGCGGCGGCCACTTCGGACCGCGCGGCTTTCGCGGCGGACGAGGACTCGGCGGTCACCTCGGCGAGGTCGTTCTCGCAGAGCGCTTCGCTCGCGGCGAGATCGACGCGGCTGAGTACCGGGAGCGCATCGCCGTGCTCCGCGAGGTGCAGGCCGAAGGTCGTGCCGCCCACGAGGAGGCCCGCGAGGCCCGCTCCAAGAAAGACAAGCCGAGCGACGCATAGCGGCATCCGCGCCGGTTAGGCGCATCGGTGCCTGGTCGACCAGCAGCGGATGCTCCGAGAAGGCGCGGATGCTTAGCCGCTAGGGTCGGGCCTATGTGGGGTCGGATAGTTCTGCTCGTGGTGGGTGCCGCCGTCGCGTTGCTTGTCACCGCCCCGGGGGTGTTCGGGCTGCAGCGCCAGCTCGCGTTCGCCCAGCTGATCGCGTTCCGCGGTCTTCTCGCGCTGGGCTTTGTGGCGGTCGGTCTTGTCGGCGCGCTGCTGTTCTGGATGCTCCGGGGCCGGGCACCCAAGGCCCGTCCGGTCGTCGCCGGGCTGGCCGCGATCGCGCTTCTCGCTGGGGGCGCGAACGTCGCCGTGCAGGCAGGCCGAGGGTTCGGATCCGACGCGGCACCGGCATCCGTGGCCGATGCGGCCGACTCGGCTACGAGCATCCGCGTTCTCACCTGGAACACCTACGGCACCGTGGCCGCCGACGACATCGCCCGCGTGGCCCTCGCCGAGCGGTCGATGGTGGTGACTCTGCCCGAGACCTCGCGCGAGACGGCCGAGGCCGTCGCCCGTGCACTGGATGCCGCGGGCTGGCCGATGCAGGTGTTCGCGGCCGAGCGCGGCGACCCGTCAGAGACTCCGCCGACGGCGCTACTCGTCTCGGAGGAGCTCGGCGACTACGAGGTCACCGACGAGCTCGGCGACACGGGCACGATGCCGAGCGTGGTGGTGCGGCCCGCCGACGGCAGCGGCCCGGTGATCGTCGCGGCGCATCCGATGCCCCCGCTGCCGTCGATCATGTCGTTGTGGCGCAGCGACCTCGACTGGGTGCTGTCGCTCTGTGACCAGCCCGACCTCATTCTCGGCGGCGACCTCAACGCGACCCTCGACCACCTCGGCCCGCTGGGTGGATGCTCGGACGCTCTCACCGAGGCGGGCGCGGGTGCCGAGGGCAGCTGGCCCACCAGCTTGCCGCCGATCCTGTCGGCACCCATCGACCACGTGCTGACGACGAGCGAGTGGAGCGCCGACTCGGCCCAGGTGCTGAGCACCGAAGACGCGGCCGGCAGCGATCACCGCCCGGTCGTGGCGACCCTGCGCATCCGCGCCGGAGACGGTAGTTGACTAGAGCAGTTGCGCCCGCAGCTGCTCCATGGAGTGCACGACCTGGATAGCACCGGCGGCTTCGGCGGGGGAGCCGTAGCCCCACTCCACCATGATCGTGGGGATTCCGTGTTCGGCCGCCCCCTCGATGTCGTGGTGGCGGTCACCGACGAGAACCGTGTTCGACAGGTCGACGTTCTGAGCGCGCAGTCGCACCAGGGCTTCTGCCACGACGTCGGCCTTCGCGCTGCGCGTCTCGTCTTCGCTCGAGCCGGTGATCGTGGCGAACAGGTCGGCGATGCCGAGGTGCTGAAGGATGCGCACGGCCTGCACCTCTGACTTCGAGGTGGTGATGGCGAGGGGGATGCCCGCGGCGTGAATCTCGCGCAGGATCCCGAGAATTCCCGGGTACACGACGCTGTCGCCCTCTGGCCCGTCGGATGCGGCCAGTCCGCGGTAGACGACGAGCGCCTCCTGGGCGCCCTCGGCATCGATGTCGGCGACGGCGCGGAAGCCATCGAGAATCGGCGGACCGACGAACTTGACCAGCTCTGTGGGCGGCGGCACAGGGTGGCCGAGTGCCTGGAGGGTGCGCGCCAGTCGGTTCAGGATGCCGGGGGCCGAGTCGGTGATCGTGCCGTCGAGATCGAACAGAATCGTCGACCAGGGCTTGGTGGGGGCGTGGCTAGTCATCGCAGACATCCTATGGGGAGGAGGTGGCGCTGTTCCGTCGAAGCGGTCGAGGGCGGGCCAACCACCTCCTTGCCGACGCTTCACCCTGTTGTCAGGGACAGCGTCATAGAATCGCGACATCGAACAGCACTCCTCGGCCGCGTCGGATTCCGCCTCCGCGCCTCAGCCGCCCGGCCGCCGCGGTCTCATTGTCGTCGTCTCACTTCTGGCGGCATCGTTCGTGGTCATCGCCACAGGCATCCTGCCCTGGCGCGACACTCTGGTGCTGGCCGACCGCGTCGTGCCCGTGCTCGGCTTCGTGGCCGCCATCACGATCGTCACCGAGCTCGCTGCCGAGGCCGGTGTCTTCTCGGCGCTCGCCGGCCGGCTGGCGCTCTGGGGTCGAGGCCGCCGCATCCTGCTCTGGCTCTTCGTGCTGGCGCTCGCGGTCGTCTCGACGATCTTCCTCTCGCTCGACACCACGGCGGTTCTCGTCACTCCGGTCGTCGTTCTGCTCGCGCTGCACGCCGGCCTGCCGCCGCTGCCATTCGCCCTGGCCACGGTCTGGCTGGCCAACACGGCGTCGCTGCTGCTTCCGGTGTCGAACCTCACGAACCTGCTCGCCGAAGGGCGAATGGATGTCGGTGGCCCGGCCGGATTCGCGGCCCTCGTGGCCGCTCCTGCCGCCGTCGGCATCCTGGTGCCTGTGATCGTGCTCAGCCTGATGTTCCGCAAGGAACTGCGGGGGCGCTACTCGGCGCCGCCCGTCGAGCGCGCCCCCGACCGCACCCTTCTTCTGGTCAGCGCGATCGTCGTGGCGGCCCTGCTTCCGCTGCTGGTCTCGGGCCTTCCCGTCTGGATACCGGCCGCCGCCGCGGCCGTGGCGATCGTGGTGCTGTTCGGCATCCGGCGCCCCGGTGCCCTCAGCGTGAATCTCGTGCCGTGGCAGCCGCTCGGCATTGCGGCGGGGCTCTTCGTGCTCGTCGAGACGGCGCACGCGCGCGGACTCACGGCCTTCATCTCGAACATTGGCGGAAATGGAACCGATCTTCTGAGCCTGCTGCAGCTCTCGGCGCTCGGAACGGTCACGTCGAACGCGATCAACAACCTGCCGGCCTATCTCGTGCTCGAGCCGATCGGCCACTCGCCGGTGCGCCTCGCGGCGCTCCTGATCGGGGTGAACCTCGGTCCGCTGGTGACGCCGTGGGCCTCGCTTGCCACCCTGCTCTGGCACCAGAAGATCACCGGCCTCGGGGTGACTCTGTCGTGGCCGAAGTTCATGTTGGCAGGCCTCGGCGTGGTGCTGTTGACCGTGCCGCTTGCGACCGTAGCGCTGTGGCTGACCGCCGGGAGCTAGCGAGCAGGGAGCCCGACCGACGCGATCAGGTCGCCGTCATCGGCACCAGTCCGCGTGGGCCGAAGACGCGCTCGGCCCAGCGCTTGCCCATCTCGGCGTAGAGCACAGCGTCAGGATGCAGGCCATCGGGCAGAGTAAAGCGCTCGGTGTCGCCGGGGCCGTACAGTTCGAGTCCGTCGAGGTAGTGGATGTTCTCGCCCACGTTCTGTCTGATGCGAACGACGTGCTCGATCTGGAGTCGCGATTGCGCGAGAGTGAGCGCGCCCTTGGCCACATCTGCCGGGTCGCCGTCGGCGAAGCAGCGCACGTTTTCTCCCTCGAACTCCAGCCCGGGAGGGCCGGGCGTATCTTCGCTGCCGGGCCAGAAGATGGACGAGGCCAGAACGATCGGTGTGTCTGGGTGACCCCGGCGCACCCGGTCGAGAAAGCCGTGCAGTGCCGGGGCGAAGGTGCGCTGATCCATCGATCGAGCCCCCACGATATTGATGCCGACCTTGAGCGAGATGATGTCGGCAGGCTGCGCGGCGATGGCGTCGGCGACGAAGGGGTCGAGCATGCATTGACCGCCGAAGCCGAGGTTCACCAAGTGCAGGCCCGCGCGCCGCGCGGCGATCACCGGCCAGGTTCCGGTGGGATGGGGTGTCTCGACGCAGTGACTGATCGAGCTGCCGTGATGAATCCAGCGGGCGGCCGTCGACGGTGCGGATGCTCGTACGGGTGCCGTGGCGGTGATGTCGAGCAGGTCGACGATCAGGCCCTGCGGAAACCACACCGTGACGCTCTTCGAGCCCGCGCCGAGTCCATCGAACACAACGAGTGACGACTCTCCCCGCGGCAGATCCGTCGCCTTGTCGCCCAGCATCGTGATCCGGCGCACGGCGTCGACGGGTGCTTCGACCGGTTCGCGATCGATGCCGCTCACCTCGGCCACGAACGTATTGAGTGGCCCTGGCAATTCGTCGTACTGCAGCCGGGTGCAGCGCACACGCAGCTGGATCTGCTGCGCCTCGGTGTCGAAGAGGATGCGCACACCGCTGGCGCTGGAGACGGTCGCGCCCAGCAGCTCGCCTGCGGGCGGAAAGAATTTCCAGGCATCCAGCGGAAGTCGAACGGGTCGCACGCCGCCCGGTACCGTCATCACGTCGAGGTGCCCCTCGAGCAGGACGGATCCCCCGTCGAGCTCGACGACCAGACCGGATGTCGCCGGTGCTGTCTCGCCCGTCATGAGGCCACCGAAGACGCATGCGCGTGCACGAACTCGACGGTGCGGTCGAGCACCTCGTCGCGCTGAGGAAGCTCGGCCCATCCGTGGTCTGCACCCTCGACGACCACGAGTTCTGCCCGATCCGCGAAGACGTCTGGCGCCAGGTATCCCTCGGCGTAGGAGACCGGCACGAAGTCTGCCGTGCCGTGCAGCAGCAGCGCTGGTCCTTGATAGGCGGCCGCACTGGCGTAGGGGTCGAATGCGAGCGCATCGTCTCGCATCGCCGGGCCCAGGCGCATTCCTGCGAAGTCGAAATAGCCGAGGGTGTCGAGGCTGTCGAGCGAACGCCCCTGAATCGTGCCGGCTCGAATGTCGTCGACGAAAACGGCCGCCGTCGACCACATCGTGAGTGACCGGATGCCTGGACCACCGAGCCCCGATCCTTCGGCCACACGGGCTGCCGCCGATGCAGAGATCACCGAGCCGAGGCTCATGCCCACGAGGTGCAGGTTGTGTGCGTCGACCTCGGGCAGGGAGCTGATCTGCTCGAGTACCGTGAGCGTGTCGGCAACGTCTCCTGTCGCGCTCGTATCGAAGAAGTCGCCGTCGCTCTCTCCATGACCAGCGCGGTCGAATGCAACGACGCCGATTCCCGAGCGCGCAAGTCGACGAGCGAGCTCGACGAAAACACCGGTCGTCTCGACCCGAGAGCCGCCGAATCCGTGCATCAACACGGCGGTGGGGTGCTGCCCCTCTTCCTCGACGAGGTACTGGGAACCGCGCAGCACGAGACCGCGAACTCGGGCTTCAAACGGACGGATGTTCATGGTGCTACCTCTATCGGTTGTTGTGTCGATCATGCTGCGTCACGGTGTCTACGCGGTCGCGTGAACCGCGGGAGTCGCCGCCGTCAGAGGCACGGTCTGGTCTTCGGTGTCGAAAACGGTGCCGGTTCCACGTCGGAAGCCGATCCAGCCGACGAGGAATCCGACGAGCGCGATGGCGGAGACGACGATGTAGACGGCCTGCGGGTTGAGGATGATGAGCGCGGGCGTCACGACGTTGAAGCCCGCCGTGGCGAAGCGCGCCACGCCGTAGATCGTGCCCTGCGCGGTGGAGCGCAGTAGCGTCGGGAAGGACTCCTGGGTCCACACCTTCATGATCGTCTCGAAGCAGAAGGCCCCGGCGAATGTGGAGCCGACGACCGACACGACCAGCGTGGGCAGGCTGAACCCGAACACGACGGGCACCAGGTTGAAGACGACCACGGCGATCGAGCCGATGACGAAGTACGCCATGCGGAACCGCGTGTCGGCGACGCTCATGAACCAGAGGGCACCGAGCACTGCTGCGGGCATGGCGAGGATTGTCCACGACTGGTACTCATTGACCGGGATGGAGGCGACGCTGACGGCGACGAACGTGCCGAAGCTGCCGGCAACGCTGATCGCGATCGACGTGAGCGTGTAGAAGATCAGCAGCGTGATGAAGGCCCTGCGATAGGGACGTCGCCCGAAGTCGGCGATGCGACCGCGCTGGGCCCGCACGGTGCGTACGCCCTCCGTGCGCTCCTCCCTGGCGACAGACCAGGCTGCCGACTCGGGGATCGTGAGTCTCAACACCAGCACGACGACGCCGACGATGCCGAAGGAGGCGAACATGATGTGACCGCCGGTCGCTCCAGCCGATCCGAAGAAGATGCCGATGAGAACGGCGAGCAGAATGCCGAAGCCGCCGAGCAGATTCGAGAAGACGAGAATCTTTCCGCGATTCTTATCGGTGGCGGCCTCCGAGATGGTTGCGAGGGCGACCGGGAGATCAGCACCCACGCCCAGCCCGATGAGCGCCACCCCGGGAAGCAGCACGGCGAGCGAGATCCCGAAGAACGGTGTGGCCGCGCCGATCACGATGATCGACATCGTGACCAGAAACACTTTTCGGCGACCGTATCGGTCGCCGAGCCGACCACCGATCAGCGCTCCGGCAGCGACGCCAGCGGTGAGCACTCCAGTAAGGAGGCCCAGCTGATCGTTCGTGAGGCCTGGTGCGCCTGGCCCGGGAGCCAGGAACAGAACGAGCGCGATGCCGATGCCTGTGGTCGCCGCGGCGTCGACGAACGTCGCCATACCGCAGACGAATCCCACCCACCACGCATTCGGGCCGCTTCGCGTCGGTGCCGTCGTCGTCATGTCATACCCCTTTGTATACGTCGCGCCGCAGCCTGAGTGCTCAGTGCAATCCGCGTCAGATCAGAGGCTATATCGATATAGCTGAGAATTAAGCAGGAAAATCTTCGGGCAGTTTCAGCGGACTGGGCCGACGGATCCGCCGCGCACCATCGTCATCGCGATTCGATGCACGGTCGGCTTCGCTTCTTTATCGAAGAGGAGCTCGACGGCACGTCGGCCGAGCTCGACCTGGGGCAGCGCGATCGAGGTGAGAGGCGGGTCGATCGCCCGGCTGATCGGACTGCCATCGAAGGCGATGACCGACACATCCTCCGGCACGCGCAACTCGGCCCGGTGCAGCGCCTGGTAGGCGCCCGCCGCCACGGCGTCGTTTGCACAGATCAACGCGGTCGGTCGGGCACCTGTCGCGAGAAGCCGGGTCACCGCCTCGCGTCCGTCCTCGGTGGTCCAGTCGTCGTCGACCATCTGGGTTCCAGCAAGCTCCGTGCCGGCACTGGCGAGAGCCTGTCGCACTCCCTCGAGTCGATCGGTGAGGGCGAGCGGCGCCCACCCGCTCCAGGAGGCGCCGCCGGTCACACCGGGAGCAAGGCATCCGATGAACCAGATGCGATCGCGGTGACCGAACTCGAGAAGCTCGTTGGCCGCGTCTCTTCCGGCGGCCACCTCGTCCGGTATCACGGAGCGCGCGACGCCCTCGGCCGGGACACAGTTCAACAGCACGAAGGGAACCTGCGAGAGCAGCGGGGGCGGCGTGACCGCGCGCGTGAACATCGAGGTGTAGATCACCCCGTCGATGGTGCGGTCGAGAAGGCTGTCGATCACCTGCTTCTCTTGGTCGGCGTCACCCTGCGTGTCGACCGTGAACAGGATGGTGTCCCGCTCGCGCAGCGCGTCGAGCGCTCCGCGAACCATGGAGTTCGCGTGTGACGTCGAGCTCACGAAGTCGGATACCAGGGCGACCGTGCCCGACCTGCCCGTGCGCAGGGTGCGCGCCGTGACATTGGGCCGATAGCCGAGTTCCTCGGCCGCCTTGCGCACGCGTTCGGTCGTCTCCACCGAGAGACGCTGGTCGGTTCGGCCCGTCAATACGAACGACACCGCGCTGCGAGAGACACCCGCTCGTTCAGCGACCTGAGCGAGGGTCACACGGCGCCGGGGTGTTCGTGCGGCTGTAGATTCGACGCCCATCAGCCAAGCGTAGGCGAGGAACTCTACCCTCATCGGCCCGTTAGGAATTCGTTAGGACTGCAGTGATGCTGAGCATCTGAGCGCGTTCGCTTCATGAGAACCATGCAAGCTGTACTCATGACGACTACTTCTGCGCGACGGCGCGGCTTCGGGGCCTGGCTTCTCGACGGCCTGACCGACGACTCCGGCGCGCACCAGGGTCCGCACGCGGCGAAGATCGAGAAGACCCACTCGTGGTGGCGGGTGATGTGCCTCACCGGTGTCGACTACTTCTCGACCCTCGGCTACCAGCCCGCGATCGCCGCCGTGGCTGCGGGCCTGCTCTCTCCCTTCGCCACGGTCGTGCTCGTGCTGCTCACGCTGTTCGGGGCGCTGCCCGTATATAGACGCGTCGCCCGCGAGAGCTTCCGGGGCGAGGGCTCGATCGCCATGCTCGAGCGCCTGCTGCCGTGGTGGGGCGGCAAGCTCTTCGTACTCGTGCTGCTGGGCTTCGCGGTCACCGACTTCATGATCACGATCACCCTGTCGGCGGCGGATGCGACGGCGCACGCCGTGGAGAATCCGTTCGCCCCGAGCTGGTTCCACGGAAACGAGGTGCTGATCACGCTCGTTCTCGTGGCGCTGCTCGCGGCCGTGTTCCTGCGTGGCTTCAAGGAGGCCATCAACATCGCGGTGGTACTGGTCGCCGTGTTCCTCGTGCTTAACGCCATCGTCATCGCCGTGTCGATCGGGCACGTCGCCCAGAACGCGGTGGTGATCACGGACTGGTGGGCGGCCCTCACCGCGCAGCACGGCAACCCCGTCGTGATGGTCGGTATCGCGCTGATCGTGTTCCCGAAGCTCGCACTCGGTCTCTCCGGTTTCGAGACGGGCGTGGCGGTCATGCCACAGATCTCGGGAAAGCCCGGCGACACCGAGGCCAACCCGGCCGGTCGCATCCGGGGCGCGCAGCGGCTGCTCACGACGGCCGCGATCATCATGTCGACGTTCCTCATCACCTCGAGCATCGTGACGACGTTCCTGATTCCGCAGGAGAAGTTCAAGGCCGGCGGCGAGGCGAACGGGCGTGCCCTCGCCTACCTCGCGCACGAATACCTCGGACCCGCGTTCGGCACGGCCTACGACATCAGCACCATCTGCATCCTGTGGTTCGCGGGCGCCTCGGCGATGGCCGGCCTGCTGAACCTGGTGCCCCGCTACCTGCCGCGCTACGGAATGGCGCCGCAGTGGGCCCGAGCCGTGCGACCGATGGTGATCGTGTTCACTCTGATCGCGTTCGTGATCACGATCGTGTTCCAGGCGAACGTCGATGCGCAGGGTGGTGCCTACGCGACCGGCGTGCTGGTGCTCATCACCTCGGCATCGGTGGCCGTGACCCTGTCGGCTCTGCACAAGAAGCAGCGCAAGCGCACGGTCGGATTCGGCGCGATCGCCGTGGTCTTCGTCTACACGACCATCACGAACGTCTTCGAGCGGCCCGACGGTGTGCGCATCGCGGCGCTGTTCATCCTCGGCATTCTCGTGGTGTCGATTGTGTCGCGCGTGCAGCGCTCGTTCCAGTTGCGCGCGACGAGCGTGACACTGGATGCGACGGCGCAGGACTTCGTGCTCGCCGACGCGGATGCCTACGACCAGGTTCTCATCGTGGCCAACGAGCCCGACGACGGCAGCGCCAGCGAGTACCGGCAGAAGATCTCAGACGAGCGTCGCGACAGTGGAATCCCGTCGCGGCGACCGGTGATCTTTCTCGAGGTGTACCCGACCGACTCGTCGAACTTCGAGGAGGACCTCGAGGTGCGCGGCGTCGTCAGGCACGGCAACCGGGTGCTCGAGGTGTCGAGCGGCAATATACCGAACACGATCGCCACGGTGCTGCTGAACATCCGCGACCTCACGGGAACGGTGCCCGATATCTACTTCGAGTGGACAGAGGGAAACCCCATCTCGAACATGTTCAAGTACCTCATTACGGGCGGCGGCGAGGTGGCCCCGGTCACCCGTGAGGTGCTGCGCCGGGCGGAGCCGAATCCGAGGCGCCGCCCTGATGTTCATGTGAGCTGAGCCCGGCGGCTTGTGAGTTCTAGGTCGTAGCTAGCTCACACGACCGCCATCACGCAGATAGGAAGGGCCAGAGTGGCAGAAGACGCGAAGCTCAGCCAGCTGTTGACCGACTACATCGGGTACGGCAGATATGCGGTGCCCCGGTGTACATGGGATCGCGTCGACCTTTCGGAACCGGCGCTCGATGCGCTGGCGTGGCTTTTCTCTTACGGATGGAAGTAGACGAATCCAGGCTCGGCGGCGCAGGGCGTTGGAGTATTGAGTCATGGCATTTATGGCGTATGCGAAGAAGACCTTCTCGGATGACACGATCGCCGCTTATGAATTCGGCTTCCGGCCTGAGGAACCGATCCACGGCGTGTTCGTTGCGTCGGCGGTAGACCCGGCCGAGTGGCACGTTTATGGCGCCGACAGGGTTCTCCGCACGGCTGAGGTCACGCATCGCAAGGGCGCCGCCGCTTTCGCCGAGACCGGCGAATGGCCCGCCTGGATCGCGTTCAACTCGTGATCGTCGCGGCAGCGTAGGAACCCGACCGCCGAGCGCGGGAGTGCGCGCCGAGACGGGTGGCAGCGCCACCGCGCTGGACGGCAACACCCGCGCTCGGCGAGCTAGGCGCCGCCGAGCAGCTGCAGTGGCAGCGCGCCGAAGATGAAGAGGGGCAGGGGTGCCACGATCGTGACTACCCCCGTCGCCACGCTCCAGGTGCTGGCGCGCCTGCCGGAGCTGTAAGCGGGCGGAGTCGCGCCATCCGGAGCTTGAGCCCGCGCTTGATCGGATGTCGGGGCTTGAGCCTGTGCTTGAGCCGGTGTCGCCGCGGGCGCGGGCGCCGGCGCGTGCAGCGCTGCCCAGCGGCGGCCCCGGCGACCGAAGACGATCGCGCGCACGGCGAAGATCCACAAGATGGGCACGCAGATCAGCACGAACGGGGCCAGCACCAGCTGCGAATCGGTGCGCAGCAAGTAGTACGGCGCCCAGAGTACAAGGAAGCCGATGACGGTCAACGACGCCGCGAGCAGAGCGTTCACCGTCGCCTGCCGCGCGGCCGTGTTGACCACCGGCTTCGGCAGCAGCTGGAGGTTGCTCTTGGACGGTTGCATGGATGGGAGCCTACTGCCCGCCAGCCAGCCTCGAACTACGCGGCAGGTGCGGTGAAGGTGACCGACAGGCGCGCGGGCTGAGGGGCGACGCGATAGGCGGGCAGGATGCCGGGACCGCACGTGGCCGTGCCGACGCCGGCCTGCAGCACGTCGATCGATACGTGGCTCTGTGTGCTCGTGGGCAGTTCATCGGCGTGGAGGGTGCCATCGAGCTGCTCCCTCGACCACCGCGACACGGTCACGATCAACCCCTGTGAAGCCTGCTCGGCGTGATTCTCACTTAGCCCGATCACGCTCCCTCTTGCCAGTTCGAGCTGTGCCTCGCTGACGCCGCGACGTGCGCCGCTCTCCTGCGGGCGCACATGTGCGGTGTGCAGCTGCTCGGGCCCCGCAGACCATCGTCCCCAGCGGTTGGCCTGGCCGGTGTCGGCGTAGCCCGCCCCCGGGCCCTGGCCCACCCAGTCGAGGCGGTCGGTCGGCTCCTCGAACACCAGGTCGATTCCGAGCCGCGCCCAATCTACGACCCAGGGACCGAAGGGCTCGAACGAGGCGTCTAGCCGCAGGCCCTCGTCGGTCTGACTCCATCGAAAGCTGGTGTCGATTCCGACGTCGCGCATGGGCGGGGCCCAGCGGGTGTCGACCACGATCGTGTCGCCGTCCAGGCGGATGCCGCGCAGGCGCGGAACCATGCGATCGAGGCCTGCGTCCCGCCAGCGATCGGCGAGGGGCGGAAGCTCCGGTTCGTCCCAGCCGACGCCGCGGTCATTGTCGACCGGTGCCCTCCAGACTCCGACCGACGGGCCGCTCACGGCAACGCCGTTCAGCCGCAGGAGTCGTCCGGTTGCGGGATCGATCAGACTGCTGCCGAGAGCGATGCCGTCGGCACTCGCGGTCGGGGCGCTGACGGAGGGACTCGCGTCGCCCGTGGGCACCAGTGTGTCGCGGTCCGTGGCTCGAACGGCCGATTGGCCCCAGCTCACGACGTGGCCCGCGGGCGCCCAGGATGTCGCCTGCCGCAGCGTCGCGAGAATCGTCACGGCATGCATCCGGCCCCGGTCGAGCGGGGTGAGACGTACTTCGGAAGGCAGTGTGGCCACGCTGCTCGTGTGCGCCGCGGTCGGAGGAACCGCGAGAGTTCCCGAGCGGACGACTCCCTCGTCGGTCTCGAGCTGCCACCGGAACTCGAGGTGGTCGAGCCCGAGAGTGTCATAGCGATTGCCGACCGTCACCGAGAGGTCTTCGGCGTCCACGTCGATCTTCACCGGTGCCGTGAGCTGAGCGAAGTCGGCGAGACCGGGTCGAGGCTCACGATCTGCGCTGACGAGTCCGTCGATCACGAAGTTTCCGTCGTGCACCGCCTCGCCGAAATCCCCGCCGTAGCGGATGACGCGTCGTCCGTCGGCGGCTCTGACCGCGAGGCCGTGCTCGACCCACTCCCAGATGAACCCGCCCGCCACGCGAGGAGACTCGTCGATCAGACGCTGATACTCGGTCAGCCCACCCGGTCCGTTGCCCATGGCATGCGCGTATTCGCAGAGCACGAAGGGCAGCCCACGTCGGTGCAGCTCCTCGGGGGTGGCGTCAGACGGTGCCGGAGTGTCGTGCTCGAGAGCGATCGCTTCGACCTCCGCGACCGACGCGTACATGCGCGAGTAGACGTCGACGTAGGTGCTGCTCCAGTCGCCCTCGTAGTGCACGAGCCGCGACGGATCCCTGCGGTGAGTCCACTCGGCGATGGCCTCGAGGTTCGCCCCGACCCCTGCCTCATTGCCGAGAGACCACATGATGACCGAGGCGTGGTTCTTGTCGCGCTCTACAGTGCGGCGCATGCGGTCGCGGTAGGCCTCACGCCACTGGTCGTCATCGCTGGGGTTGTCGCGCCACCCGACCGGCTCGAAGCCATGCGACTCGAGGTCGTTCTCGAGGATCACCCAGAACCCGAGTTCGTCGGCCAGATCGAGAAAGTCGGGGTGCGGCGGATAGTGCGAGGTGCGGATCGCATTGATGTTGTGCGCCTTCATCAAGATCAACTCGCGGCGTGCCGCCTCCAGAGGGACGATGCGGCCCCTCTCGGGATCGTGCTCGTGCCGGTTGACTCCGCGCAGGGTGATCGGGGCGCCGTTCACCAGGAGGACGGCGTTCTCGACGGAGATCGAGCGGAATCCGACTCGCAGCGTGACCGTCTCGCCGGGCGTTCGCACGACGACCTCGTGCAGCGTCGGCGTCTCGGCGGTCCAGGGCTCGACCGACGGGATCACGTGTTCCGTGCCCGCGGGCGATCCGTGGATGCCGAGGGTCGGCGCCCACACGAGCGCGTCCTGAACCGGCGGCGCGCCCGACTCACTCGACCCGAGCGCGTCCTGATCCGATGCGCCCGACTCGAGCGAGACATCCACTCGCAGCCGGCCGGAGCCATCTGCGGCGTCGAACGAGGCGTGCACCTGGGCGTCGCGGATGCCGTCGGCGGGCCGCGCCTCGACGGTGACGCTGCGGAAGATGCCGGGAAGCCACCACATGTCTTGATCTTCGAGATAGGTGGCGGCAGAGAACTGTGCCACCCGAACGGCGAGCACATTCGCGGCGGTTCGGAGGATGCCGCTCACCTCGAACTCGTGGGTCAGTCGACTGCCCCGTGTCGTGCCGAGTTCGACCCCATTGAGCCAGACCGTGGCGGCCGACTCGATGCCGTCGAATCGCAGGATGCTGCGCGAGGCCGAGAAGGGTTCGTCGGCATCGAAGACCAGAAGGTAATCACCGATGGGGTTGGCCTCGGGCGGGTGCGGCGGGTCGACGGGAAACGGGAAGTCCACGTTCGAGTAGGCAGGAGAGCCGAAACCCTGCAGGTTCCAATGACCGGGAACCGTGATCGTCGACCACGAGCCCGATGAGGCGCCGTCATTCGCGGCAGCATCGCTCATCCAGTCGTCCTGGGGAGCCGTTCTCGCGGAGGGCGACAGGCGGAACATCCATTCGCCGTCGAGACGGAGAGTCGGCGCGTCGCTCGAGAGGTGCGCGCGGGGCGCGAGCGATCCGCGGCCGGGGCCCGGGTCGGAGAGCTCCGCGACGAACGCCTCGGCAGACGAAAGAGAGGCTTCGAGGTCGAGGGGTGCTGTCATGGCGAGAGTCTTTCACGTGGTGGTGGACGCGGGCGAGGGGGTCAGGGTCGAGGAAGCGAGCGCACGGCACGGCCGGAGGCTGAGACAGCCGCGGCGATGACCGCGATGATCGACGCCATGGCGAGCCGTATGTCGATCCGTTCGCCCAGGGCTCCGATCGCCGGCGGGCCGACGATGTTCGCGATCGACGATAGCGAGGTGACAGCCGCGACTTTCGCGGGGCCGCGCAGAGGATCGGCGGCGGCGAGCGCGATTCCGATCGGCACGTTCAGGGCCGATCCTGCGCCCCACAGCACCATCCCGCAGATCGCCAGGGGCAGCGACGGCGCCAGGGCGAAGACGCCGAGGCCCAGAATGGAGACGGCTCCGGAGAGGCGGAGCATCGTCAGCCGACCGAGCCTGTCGATCGCCGGCCCGCCGACGAGGCGAACCACCGTTTGCGCGACGAGGAACGCGGTCAAGGCGATGGCGCCTTCGCTCTCGGGTGCGCTGAAGGCGTCGACCACCGAGAGGGCCGCCCAGTTGTTCGCCGTGCCCTCCGACAGGGCGGCAGCGAAGACGATCACCCCGAGCAGCAGCGTCTGCGATTCGGCCCAGACCCGCAGCGAGGCGCCTTTGGCGATGGGAAGCGCCTGTGCGGCGGCCAGGTGATTCTCTCGAACCTCGAGTGCGAGCGGGCGCACGAGCCGAGCGACCAGTGTGCGAATGATGACGGCCACGAGCGCGAGTCCGAAGAGCTGGGGGAGAACCGTCACGCCCAGCGCCGCTGCGGCCCCTCCGGTGGCGGCGCCCACGGCCGAACCGATCGAGTAGCCGGCGTGGAACTGGGGCAGAATCGTGCGTCCGACAGAGCGCTCGTTCGCCGCTGCGAGGATCGATTGCGGCACGTTCGTGAGGGCGAACGCGGCGCCGTGCAGCACGTTCGCGAGAAGGAGGACGGGCAGGCCGCCGACCTCCATCGAGAGTCCGAGCAGAAGATACGCCAGCACGAAAGCGCCGGTGGCCAGCTGGTAGGTCAGGAGGGGGCCGAAGCGCATGACGGCTGCACCGGCGAAGGTCACCATCACGAGGGTGCCGATGGCCCCGGCGCTGAGAAACAGGCTGACGTCGGAAACCGACAGGTCGAGACCCTCGCGGATTCCGGGAAGCCGGACCATCCACGATGACAGGGCGAGACCGTTGAAGAAATAGGCGAGCAGGATGCCGAGGCGCACGGGAGTGAAGGGCGCCTTGGCGGTCGATTCACGCAAGATAGGTGGACCCTCTTACCTGTCTGGTGATGATCTCCGCCACGCCCAGGAGCGCGCCGTCATCCCCGAGGGTTCCGGCCACGAGACGCGGGGGGAACGGGATGCGTCCCACCAGACGAGCCGAGATCTCGCGGATGGCGAAGGCCGGATGCCGAGCGAGGTGTCCGGCGAGAACGATGACCTCGGGGTCGAGCACCGTCGCAAGCGCCCCGCAGGAGAAGGCGAGCAGGTCGAACAGCTCGTCGGCGGCATCCTTCGCCGAGGGGATCTTCTCGGCCGCGTCGTCGAGGAGTCGCTGCATGGCCTCCGGCGCAGCCAGTCGCACCTGACCGTGTGTGCTCGCGATGCCCGCGATTCTCGATTCGAGGTCACCCTGGTCGGTGAAGTAGCGAGCGAGGGCGCCGCGCTCGGTGAAGAGGAAGCCGACCTCGCCAGCCGCGGAGCGGAACCCGCGGTAGATCTCTCCGTTGTTCACGATGCCGGCGCCGACGCCCTCTCCGAGGAGGTACGACGCCACGCTCTGAGTTCCCCGGCCCGCACCGAGGGCCCACTCGCCGAAGGCGATGCAGTTCGCATCGTTCTCGACGTGCACGGGGAGATCGGTCGCGCTCGCGACGATCGAAGCGAGCGCGATGTCGCGCCAGCCCAGCTCGGCCGTGTTCATCACCCGGCCGTCGTGCACGATGCCGGGAACGGAGATGCCGATCCCCATCAGCTCACGTTTCTCGCCCGCGGCCGCCTCGACGAGCCTCTGGGTCAGGGCGAGCGTGCCCGCCAGTCGGGTGGAGGCCGAAACGGCGCCGGTGGCCGGATCGTCGTCGAAGACGACGACCTCGGTGACCACGGTCTTGCGGCCGAAGTCACGCAGAAGTCCGTGAGCCGAGTCGCGGCGCACATCGACGGCTGCGATCACCCGAGACTCTCCGGCGGCTCGCAAGAGATTGGATGGGCGTCCGCCCGAGGACTGCTGCATGCCCTCGTGAGCCAGAATGCCTTCGGCGAGCATGGCGGCGCTGAGCCGTTCGACGGTGGCCGGGCTCAACCCGGTCTTCTCACCGATCTGTTTGCGAGAGAGGGGACCGTTCTCTTCGAGGCAATCGAGGATCGCCGTTCGATTGATCTGCGTGACGACACGGGTCGTTGCTGTTCGCTTCTTCATGTTCATCGATCTCTTCTTTCGACAGCGTGCCCGGTCTCGGCGGTCTCAGCTCAGCGACGACGCCGCGGCCTTGTCTAGAAGTATGGTGACGTCGGCGTGCCGGCGGAGTGCGGATGCGGGACTCGCCTCTGCGATCGGACCCTCGAGTGCCCGGGCGACGGCCTCCGCCTTGCCGGAGCCGAATGCGAGCAGCACGATCGAACGAGCCTTGAGAATCGTTCCGATTCCCTGGGTCATGGCTTGCCGCGGCACACGGTCGATGTCGCCGTCGAAGAACCGCGCGTTCGCTTCTCGGGTCTCCTCGGCCAGATCCACCACCCGGGTCGGTGAGTCATGCGGAGAACCCGGCTCGTTGAATCCGATGTGGCCGTTGTGGCCGATGCCGAGGATCTGCAGGTCGACCCCGCCTATCGCGTCTATGCCTGCCTCGTAGGCGCTGGCGGCCGCGTCGAGATCGGCAGACGAGCCATCCGGCACAGCGACGAGACGGCGGTCGAACCCGAGTGGTTCGGTCACCTCGGCGTCGATGACACTCCGGTAGCTCTGGGGCGCACGGGGGTCGATGCCCACGTATTCGTCGAGGGCGAAGGCTCGCGCTCGCGAAAGGTCGAGAGGCTCCGACTGCAGTGACCGCGCGAGCGCGCGGTACACGGGCGAGGGCGTCGACCCGGTGGCCACGCCGAGCGCTGCCGTCGGCTTTTCTCTGAGCAGGGTCAGGATGCGGGTGGCCGCCACCTCGGCCGCGGCTTCGGCGTCTGCAGCGACGCAGACTCTCAGCGAGGTGAGCGGGTGGGCGAGCGAGGGCGAGCTCATGACTCGAGCACCGATCGCTCGACGAGCGCGGCCCGCAATTCGCCGGCCCACTGCACGGCGCCCTGCACGGGAGGGGTCCGGACGACCAGAAGCTCTATGCCCGGCAGGATCCGCTCGAGGTGAGTGCGTACCGCCGCCTCATAACTCGGCTGATTGACGATCACTCCACCACCCGCGACAACAGTGCGGCCGATGGCGCCTCGTCTGATCACGTGAGCAGCGCCCTCGGCGAGGTCGAGTGCGGCGCGGTCGATGATCGCCGCGGCTGCGGGGGATCCGGCCGCGGCCAGGTCGAAGACGATCGATGCGTGCCGGCCCCAGGCCGCTCCGCTGGCGCTCGACGACGCCTGTTCGGCCAGCTCCGCTGCACCGCGGGCGCCGAAAGCGCCGAGCATGGCGGCGAACAGGGGATCATGATCGACCTCGTCCCTGTCTGAGGCAGCGAGCGTGGCGCGCAGGGCTGCAGTGACCAGATCGTGAGAACTCCCCTTGTCGCCGAGTGGCCATCCATAGCCGTCGACCGTCACACGGGCTCCGGTCGCGGTCGTTCCGCTGATCACCGCGCCGGTTCCGACGATCATCTCGATCGTCGGTCGGATCGTCGTGGCGTGGTGCAGCAGAAGGGCGTCGTTCACGACGGTCACCTCGGCCTCCAACAAGGAGCTGAGTCTCGCCTCGGTCAGCATGATCTGCTCGTCGGTGTCGCATCCGTGCACCCCGGCGACGATGACCGTGTCGCGGGTGATGGAGCCGAGCGAGCGCACGGTCGCGCTGAGCCGAACGAAGTTGTCGTCGTCGGAGAAGAGCGAGCCACGTCGCCACTCTGCGGAGGGCACGACGATCTCGGTCGTCGAATCGCTCCCGTCGATGGCACGGATGTGGGTCTTCGTTCCGCCGACATCGATGCCGACGACCGAGAGCGACACCTCGTCGCCACGCGCATGCGGGGTCGACGACGGATGGCGGGGTGGTTGGGCGCCTGAAAGCACGACTCTCCGGTTCTCTTCGTTCGTCAGTAGCGGGTGAGGAGGTCCATCCTTTCGCGAGGCGATCGGCTGCATCATTGCCTCATAGTGATAATAAAGCACGCTCTCGCGCTCACTGCAAGCTTGCTGAAGGTGAGACCCGCAGAGAGGGAATCAAATGTTTCACGTGTGTAAACGCCTGTTTCAAGCCGAAGAAGTTCGGGGACTCACGTGGTTTTGGTCGTTGACCAGATAACCCTTGCACTGATACAAAAGATCAACTGAGAAGCGATGTATTACAGCGCTTCGCCCTCACCCGCCCCATGAAAGGCTCACTGTGAATCACAGAATTCGCGTCGCTGCGACGGTTGTCGCGGTCGGAGCGCTGCTGGCATCCATAACCGCCTGCTCCAGTTCGAATGACGAATCGGCCCCCCTCAAGTTCGTGCTTTCGGGCGACGCGACGCAGGGCGGCGGCTACCAGAAGATGGCCGACAAGTACTTCGAGGAGACCGGCACCAAGGTCGAGATCGTCGACGTGCCGGGAGACGATCTCACCACGCGTCTGCGCAATAGCGCGCAGGCGGACGACCTTCCCAACATCGCCGCGGCGGCCAACGTCGATCCGCTGTGGAAGGATCAGCTGCTCGACCTCACGAGCGTCGCCAAAGACGCCAACGTGCTGCCCACTCTCACCGTCGAGGACCCGGCCGACAAGAAGGTCAAGGCTCTTCCCTCCAGCCTCACCTCGGTGGGCATGTTCATCAACAAAGACCTGTGGGACAAGGCCGGCGTGAGTTACCCGACCGACGAGGGCCAGACATGGACCTGGGACGAGTTCGTCGCCAAGGCCAAGCAGGTCCAGTCCGGCGCGGGAGCCCAGTACGGACTCACGATGGACGCGTCGGCGCACCGCCTTCGCTCGTTCCTCTACGAGTTCGGCAGCCAGGGCGTCGTGCAGGATGGCGACGACTTCTCGATCGACGACGAGGGCAAGACCGCCCTCGAGTACTTCAAGACCATGAACGACGACGGCTTCATGCCCAAGTCGGTGTGGACCGCCGGTGACGACGCAAGTGCCACCTTCAAGAGCGGACAGGTCGCCGCCTATTACTCGGGCGTGTGGCAGATCGCGGACTTCCAGGCGAACATCACCGACTTCGCCTGGGCCTCCGTTCCGACCCCGCAGCAGCCGGTCAAGGCGACGAACTACGGTGCCGCATCGTGGATCGTCGGTTTCAGCGGGCAGGGAAAAGACGAGGCGACGACGAAGTTCATCTCGTGGCTCTACCAGCCCGAGAACTACACGGCCTACTGCGAGATCGCCGGATGCCTGCCGTCGGTGAGCGGTCTGAACGTCTCGTACCCGAAGAACGCCGACGCGTTCGCGCTGTACAACGCAGAGATCGCAGCATCGCCTGACGTGTCTGCTGTGCAGACCACCGACCAGCTGCGCCAGGGCTACGAGGGAAAGAGCCTCGAGGTCGAACCTCTGAAGGACGAGACCATCAAGTACATCAGCGGTGAGCAGTCGATCGACCAGACGATCGACGCGATCACCAAGGCGACCAAAGAGGCGCTGGGCTGACCTCATGATCCCGGTGCGCCGTTGTCGGCGCACCGGGACCGGGTCTCACCCGTGCGCAGCACGACGCGCAGCCTGAGCCATCTGAACACCACACCCGAGGAGAGAACATGACCAGCACGATGCGCAGCGTCGTCGCCCCGAAGGCCGAGGATGCGCCGACAGCCGCGGGTGCCGTCACACCGCCTCGTCGACGTGGTCGGGCGAAACGGCGATACCGCCTGACACCCCTGCTGCTCTCGGCCGGAGTGATCGTTCTCATGGCGCTCTTCTTCATCTGGCCGGGTGTGCTCGGCCTCACCTACTCGTTCACCTCGTACAAGGGTTTCGGGCCGATGAACTTCGTCGGCCTCGACAACTACACGAAGCTGGCCGGCGACCCCACGTTCTATGCAGCGCTCGGTCGCACCCTGATCTACACCGTCTTCTCCGTTCCCCTCGGATATGCGCTGTCTCTTTCCCTCGCGGTCGCTCTCACGAACGTGCGGGCACGGGGCAAGACAGCCGCCCGCATCATCTTCTTCTTGCCGTGGCTGGTGTCGCCCATCGTCACCGGTGTGATCTGGCGCTGGATGTTCGGCGAGAACTTCGGCTTCGTGAACTACGTGATCACCGCGCTCGGCGGGGGCGCGGTGCCGTGGTCGTCAGACCCCAACCTGTCGCTCATGGTGGTCATCGTGGCGTCCTCGTGGGCCGGCGCCGCGTTCAACATGCTTCTCTTCATCGCTGCCCTCAACAACGTGCCGAAGTCGTACTACGAGGCCGCTCAGCTCGACGGGGCGAACGGCTGGCAGCGCTTCGTCTCCATCACCCTTCCCGGAATCGCGCCCACGTCTGTCCTCGTGATCCTCCTCTCGACACTCGGTCAGATGAAGGAGTTCGCGATGATCCAGGCGCTGAACAACGGTGGCCCCGGTACCTCGAATCAGCTCATCGTGCAGTACATCTACCAGACGGGCTTCGCCCAATCCAATGTGGGCTACGCCAGCGCGGCGTCGATGGTGCTTCTCGTCATTCTGATGGTCATCGCACTCATCCAGATCGCGATCAACAGGAAGGCCACTCGATAATGGCGACCGAGACGATGCCGCAGTCGACAGGTTCACGATTTTCTCGATTGCCCCGAGCTGTCATGCGCAAGAAGTCCGGCGAGATCCGTCGGTCTATCCTGCCGACCACCATGCTTTGGGTGCTCGCCATCCTCATGGCTTTTCCGCTTCTGTGGTTCCTGCTGTCCTCTTTCAAGGGAGGCGGCGAGCTCTTCACCTATCCGCTCTCCTTCCTGCCCCGGGAGTGGACGATCGACGGCTATGCGAGGGCGTGGGAGCGTATCGACTTCGTGCGCTACTTCGGAAACACGATCGTCGTCGCCGCCATCACCACAGCCCTCACCGTCTTCTTCTGCGCGACCGCGGGGTATGCGCTCGCGAAATACCGCGCGCCGTGGCTCTCTGTGTTCGCTCTGTGCATCCTGTCGATGACCATGCTGCCCGGCGAGGTCATCCTGAGCCCGACCTTCTCCGTGGTGCGCGACCTGGGCTTCTACAACTCGCTCCTCGGTGTCATCCTGCCCTCGATCCTGACGCCGACGGGCGTGTTCATGTTCAGGCAGTTCTTCATCACTGTGCCTGACGAGCTGCTGGACGCCGCCAGAATCGATGGCGCGAACGAGCTGTCGATCTTCTTCCGGATCATGCTTCCGCTGGCACGACCGATCATGCTGACGCTGGCCATCATCTCGTTCCAGTGGCGCTGGAACGACTACATCTTCCCCCTCATCATTCTGAGCGACCCAAAGAACTTCACCCTGCAGATCGCGCTGCGCAGCCTGCTCGGGTCGGAGAACATCGACTGGGCCATTCTCTTGGCCGCTTCGGTCATCTCGATGATTCCGCTCGTGCTCCTCTACCTGGTGTTTCAGAAATACATCACCAGTTCCGACATCAACACGGGACTCCGCGACTGACCTCCATGCACCTCGATCAAGACAAGTCCGCCGCCCGGGTCGATCGCTTCCTCGGCGAATTCCTACCGCCCGCCATCGTCTTCGACGCCATGCCGGTCGAGGCCGGCGCCTGGAGGGTCGCCGGCGAACCGGTGCCGTTCGAGGATGCCCGAGACGCCAGCTTCACGCCGATCGCACGGGGCGTCCGTTGGGGTGAGCCGTGGGGCACGACCTGGTTGCATGTCACCGGCACCGTGCCCGAAAGCTGGAACACAGCGGAGGGCCGTTACCGCATCGAACTCTCGCTCGATCTCGGCTTCTCGCAGTCGAAACCGGGCTTCCAATGCGAGGGACTCGTGCGCACCCCCTCGGGTCGCGCGGTCAAAGGGCTGGAACCGCGCAATCATCACGTGCCGCTCGACGTGCTCCCGGGTGAGGCGTTCGAGTTCTACGTCGAGGCGGCATCGAATCCCGACCTCTCCGGCGGCGACGACTTCAAGAGCCAGCGGGCCTTCGCTCCGACCCCGTTCGGCGACCGCAGCACGGCGCCCGCGGGTGAGCTCTACACGCTGGGTCGGTTGGAGCTGCGACTGATCGACGTCGAGCTCGAGTCGTTCGAGCTCGAGCTGAGGGTACTCAGGGGGCTGATGGCCGAACTGGCCGAGTCCGATCCGCGCCGACTCCGTATCCTCCTCGCGCTGGGCGCCGCGCTCGATGCGCTCGATCCCGACGACCTCGGTGGCAGTGTCTCGGCGGCGCGAGCCGTTCTCGAGCCGGTGTTGGCGGCGCCCGCGGCGCACTCCGCCCATCGGATCGTGGCGACCGGTCACGCGCACATCGACTCCGCCTGGCTGTGGCCGACCCGCGAGACCGTGCGCAAGTGCATCCGCACGTTCTCGAACGTGCTCGACCTCATGGATCGCGATCCCGAACTCAACTTCACCTGTTCGTCGGCTCAGCAGTACGCCTGGGTGAAGGCCGCAGATCCGGAGCTGTTCTCTCGTCTCGCCGCTCGCGTGCGCGAGGGGCGCTTCGTGCCGGTGGGCAACATGTGGGTCGAGTCCGACGTCACCATGCCGAGCGGAGAGTCGCTCGCGCGTCAGCTCCTCGAGGGTGGTCGCTTCTTCATCGAGGAGTTCGGCGAGGCCGCAGACGTGGGCTGGTTGCCGGATTCGTTCGGCTACTCGGGCGCGCTGCCGCAGTTGTTGCGTCAGGCCGGTCTGCGCTGGTTCTTCACTCAGAAGATGAGTTGGAACGAGACCAATGCGATGCCGCATCACTCCTTCGTATGGGAGGGCATCGACGGTTCGCGCATCTTCACGCACTTTCCCCCGGTGAACACGTACAGCGGCGACATGCGCCCCACCGAGCTGGCGCGAGACAACCGCAACTTCAGTGACCACGGAGTGGCGAGCACCTCGTTGATGCCGTTCGGTTATGGCGACGGCGGCGGCGGACCCACTCGCGACATGATGGCCGCGGGTCGACTTCAGTCCGACCTCGAGGGATCTCCGAAGTTGCGCTTCGCCACAGCTCGTGACTTCTTCACGGAGGCCGAGGCGGAGTACGTCGAGCCGCCCGTGTGGTCGGGAGAGATGTACCTCGAGTTCCACCGGGGTATCTTCACCTCTCAGGCACGAACCAAGCGCGGCAACCGCCGCAATGAGCGTCTGCTCGCCGAGGCGGAGACCTGGGCGTCCGCGGCCACCGTACTCATGGGCGCGCCGTATCCCGGCGCAGAGCTCGACGAGTTGTGGCGCACCGTGCTGCTGCTGCAGTTCCACGACATCCTGCCCGGAACGGCCATCGCGTGGGTGCACAGGGAGGCAGAGGCGAGCCACGCCGATGTCACCGAGCGGGCCGAGAAGCTCATTGCGGCGGCGCTGCGACACCTCACCGGCGAAGGCGAGATCGCGATCGCGCTGAACGCGTCGCCGGTGACCGTGCGCGGTATCGCCGCTCGCACGGGGCGGGTCATCGAAGAAGACGCGGCTCAGACCTCGGCAGCGACGGGAGTCTCGAACACCGAGGCTCGCGGCGACGCAGGCCCGTTCGTGCTCGAGAACGACGCGGTCGTCGTTGTGGTCGAGCGAGACGGCACGATCAGTCGAATGAGCGATAAGGCCACTGGCCGCAACCTGATCGCCGAAGGACGCCGGGCGAATCTTCTGCAGCTGCACAGAGACGAACCGAACCAGTGGGATGCCTGGGATCTCGACGCCTCCTACCGCACGAGCTCCCACGACCTCGTCGAGGGAACCGCGTCGCTCGACGGTGACGCCGTGATCGTTCGCCGACAGTTCGGTTCGAGCAGCGTCGTGCAGCGCATCGAGCTCGACGGTGCCGCGCCGACGGTGCGCATCCGCTCGGAGATCGACTGGCACGAGCGTCGCAAGCTGCTGAAGCTCGCCTTCCCGCTCGATCTGCACGCGCCCGCTGCCTCCTACGAGACGCAGTTCGGCCACGTGACGCGCCCCGTTCACACGAACACGTCGTGGGATGCCGCCCGCTATGAGGTCTGCGCCCACCGCTGGCTGCACGTCGGCGAGCCCGGATTCGGCGCAGCCGTGGCCAACGACGGACTCTACGGTCACGACGTGACGCGTCAGGTCGACGATGGCCGCGTCGTCACAGTAGTGCGCCAGTCGCTGCTGCGCGCCCCGACCTTTCCCGACCCCGAGGCGGACCAGGGCATCCACGTCATCACGAGCACCCTCTCGGTGGCTCCCGGCATCGCCGACGCGATCAGGGCCGGGCGAGCATCGGATGCGCCGACGCGAGTCGTGCGCGGAGGTCACGTTCCGCCTCGGCTCATCGCTGCGACCGCACCCACGGGTGCCACGCCGACATCGGTCATCGCCGAGACCGTGAAACTGGCGGCGGATGCGTCGGGCGACGTGATCGTGCGGCTGTACGAGAGCGAGGGGCGGCGATCGAATGCCAGAATCGAGGCGGGCTTCGCCATCGAGTCGTGCACGATCGTCGATCTCCTCGAGCGGCCACGGGTCGATGGCCCGGCGGTCACCGCCGAACCCGACGGCGGGTTCCTCCTCGAGTTGAGACCATTCGAGGTCGTCACCCTCCGCATCCGAAGGAGAGAGAACGCATGAGTGCGAGCACGACGAGCACGAACCTTCTGAGGGTTCTCGGAGAAGACGAGGCTCTACTCGACCACGATTTCATCTCGACGCTGCTCGATGGCGCTCTCGAGCAGTCCGCCGATCTGGCATCGACCGACGCCGCCGACGTGGCCGGCTGGGGACATCGCGAGCTGATGCGCGCGGTGCTCGTGCTTGTGGCGATAGAGATCGCGGGCGCAGAAGAACGAGCCTCTGCCTGGCTTGAAGCGTCGGAGCGCTATGTATATGCCCTGGCGGGCATGCAGGGCGCTGGGGGACTGTTCTCGAGCGAGGGCAACATCGACTCGCCTCCTGACACCGCCTTCACGATCAACGACCTCTGTTCGACCGTGTCGCTGCTCGACGGGGCCGACGACTCCGTGCGGAACCGTTGGTCGGGCATCCGGCAGCAGCTCGAAGACATCGCTCTGCGCGCCGCCCCGGCTCTGGCGACGGGTGGTGTGCACACCCCCAACCATCGTTGGGAGGTGGCGAGCGCGCTCGCGGGACTCAACGCCCTCTGGCCCGACGGCCGGGTGCGCGCCCGAGCCGAGCTGTGGCTGGACGAAGGCATCGACATCGATGCCGACGGCCTGTACTCCGAACGAAGCGGAATCTACGCCGCGGAGGTCACGAACCCGAGCCTTCTGAACATCGCCCGCGACCTCGACCGGCCGCAGCTGCGCGACATCGTGCTGCGCAATCTGCGCGCCTATGTGGGGCTCGTCGAAGACGACGGCGAGGTCGAGAACCTGCACTCGCGCAGACAGGATCAGCGACTCGCCTACGACGTCGAACTGTTCCTCTCTCCGCTTCGCCAGCTGGCGATCGAGCACGGCGATGGCAGATTGGCCGCGCTGGCCTCGGGGATCGTCTCGAGGGGGATGCAGCACCCAGGGCGGCACCTCGCCGAGGTCCTTCGCCATCCCCAACTGGCTCGGCGACTGCCCGCCGTCGTCGGTGCAGCGGTCGCCGAGGAGACGTTCTACCCGGAGAGTAGTCTCCTGCGTGTGCGCCGGGGGCCGGTGTCGGCCTCGCTCTTCGCCGGCAGCGACTTCTCGCGCACCGGCCGCATCGCCTCCGGACTCGCCAACTCGGCGACCCTGGTGAGGGCGCGCCGGGGTGGTGTGGTTCTTCGTTCGGTGCGGATCGCCCCGACCTTCTTCTCGATGGGATGCGTCCGGCCGCAGAGCCTGGAGCGCGTCGAGGATGGGGCGGTGCTCCGCGAAACGCGCAGTTCCGGCTACTACGAGCCCCTGGTCGTCGGGTCGCCACGCGATCTGTCGGAGCCCGTTTCGGAGGGCCGCTACTTCGCGTCGATGGACTTCGAGAACCGGTCGGTCGATGCCGTGTCGCTGAGCACGGTCATGACGGCGACCATCGACGAGAACGGGGTGAGTCTCGACGTCGCGTTCGAGGGCGTGGCGACCCGCTATGCCGTCGAGCTCGTGTTCGACGGCGAGCTCGCGGTGAGCGGGGCCGAGGCGCTGGGCGGTTCCGACGAGGGAGCCGGATGGTGGCTTCGCGGGAGCGCGGCGGAGGTCGCGGGCTCGGGCTCCGGTGCCACCATCGAAGCCGCGGGCTTCGGCGACGTGAGGCCCGACTTCGACGAGGGCGAGATGTTCGGCTACGTCGGCGGCAACGACGATATCCCTGGCACCAGGCTCCTGCTCTCCGGCTCGACCCTGACGCCGTCGACGCTGCGCATAACTTTCGTCTGATCCGCTGGGCTAGCTCGAGCCGAGCACCTCGTCGACGAAGCTGCGCTTCACGATGACCTGGCGGCTGCCCGGATCGAACTGCACGGCGACGATCTCGGCGCTCTGCACGATCGCGAGGGCGTCGCGGCCGGACAGGATCGTGCCCTGCACCGCGGCGCGCTCGGCCTCCGGCACTGCGAGCCCGAGCTCCGCGAGGCTCGTGAACAGGGGCAGCACCAGCTGGCCGTCTGTCGAGGTGAGCGTGCGGACACGCGGGCCAGACTCGGGGGTCGAGCCCGTCACATCCACCACCAACCCGCCCGATGTTGCGAGCGAGAGAACCTTCTGGATGCCGGCCACGCTCGGCTCGGCCTCGAAGGCTGCGAGGGCGTCGCGCACGGCGGTGTTGACGTAGCTGCGGGGAAAGGGGATGGGGCGCGTTGCCATAGGTGGCTCCTAGAAGAGTCGGGAGTCGCTGTCGTCGAGGCCGCGCATGGCGTCGTAGTCGAGCACCACGCAGCGGATGCCGCGGTCCTGCGCGAGCGTGCGCGCCTGAGGCTTGATCTCCTGAGCCGCGAAGATTCCCTGCGCCGGAGACAGGTGGGGGTCGCGGTTCATGAGTTCGAGGTAGCGCGTCAGCTGTTCGACCCCGTCGATGTCGCCGCGGCGCTTGATCTCGACGGCCACGGCCGCGCCGCCCGAATCACGGGCCAGGATGTCGACGGGCCCGATGGCGGTCATGTATTCGCGGCGAACGAGCGTGTGCCCGTCGCCCAGCAGGGTGATCTGCTCGGCCAGCAGCTTCTGCAGGTGCGCCTCGACTCCGTCTTTCTGGAGGCCGGGGTCGATGCCGAGTTCGTGCGACGAATCGTGCAGCACGTCGTAGATGCTCACGACCAGTACGTCGTCGGTCTTCTTCTGGGTGACCTTCCAGACCTCGGTGATGCCGGCATCCGCCTGCGTCTGATCGGGCTCGTCGAAGGTGATGTAGCAGGGCGGGCTCATCCAGTTGAGCGGCTTGTACGAGCCACCGTCGGAGTGCACCAGGATCGACCCGTCACTCTTCAGCATGAGGAGTCGGGTGGCCAGCGGCAGGTGCGCGCTCAGGCGGCCTGCGTAGTCGACGGAACAGTTCGCAATGACGAGACGCACCCGTCGAGTGTAGCCGCGCCCTACTTCGAGTACGTGCGCTCGCGGGTCGCCGGCGACGCGAAGAACGACAGCACCAGCAGCGCGAGAATCACGTAGAGGGCGTTCAGGATGCCGAAGTGCTCGCCCAGGAATCCGAGCAGTGGTGGGCCCGCGAGGAACGCGGTGTAGCCGACGATGGCCACGGCGCTCACACGAGCGGCCGAGTTCTTCTCGTCGTCTGCGGCCGCGCTCATGCCCACGGGGAATCCGAGCGAGGCACCGATGCCCCAGAGGATCGCTCCGATGATAGTGACCCACATGTCGGTCGAGAGGATGAAGAGCAGGAGCCCCGCGATGCCGATGACCGCCGTGACGCGCAGCGTCGGAACGCGTCCGAAGCGGTCGAGCAGAGGACCGCCCGCGACGCGCCCGACGGTCATGGCCGCCACGAAGATGCCGAAGACGATGGCGCCCGTGGTGTTGGACTGCTCGTGTCCGTCGACGGTCGCGATCGCGATCCAGTCGTTGGCGCTGCCCTCGGCGAACGCCATTCCGAGCATCACCGCTCCGATGAGCAGCAGGCGCGCGTCGGCCCATACGGCCAGGCTCGCCTTGAGCCGCTGGCCGAGCGGGATGCGCGGGGCTGAGCCTGCGGCGTCGGCTGTGTCTGCGGCATCCAGATCGTGGGGGATGAACCTGACGGCGGCGATCACGGCGACGACGAGAATGACGGCGATCGTGATCAGGTGCGCGAAGACCGGGATGGCGAGGGCCGAGGCGAGGGCGCCGATGCCCGCGCCGAGAACTGTTCCACCAGAGAACATGGCGTGCATCAGGGGCATCAGCGTCTTGCCGATGGCCCGCTCGGCGGCCGCGCCCTCGACGTTCATCATGACGTCGCAGGCGCCGTTGCCGAAGCCGAAGAGCACCAGGCCGATGAAGGCGATGGTCACGGCGGGAACGAGGCCTCCGCCGATGCCGATGAGAACGAGGCCCGTCGCGACCAGGGAGATGCAGACGGTGATGCCGGCGCGGGGCCCGAAGCGGCGCAGGATGGCGGGCGCGACGATGAGTCCGACCACCGAACCGGCCGACATTCCGAAGATGAGTACGCCGACGTTGGCCGTGTTCAGCTCGAGTCCGTCGCGAATGGCGGGGAGCCGCGCCACCCACGTGGCGATGCTCACGCCGCTCAGGATGAAGATCACGAAGACCGCGTTGCGCCAGGAGATGAGGGTTCGCGGAGGATGCACGGCGACGTCGCTCGTGGGAGTGGTCATGGGGTGTCCTGAAGAGTTGGAGGAGCGGTATCGCGCGAGATCGAATCGATTCGACTACGCTACCAACATGACTGCGAGCGATCAACACTCCCGCCGTCCCACCCTGGCCGACGTGGCCAAGGCCGCCGGCGTGTCCGTTTCGACCGCCTCGATCGCGTTCAGCGGCTCGGGCCCGGTGTCAGATGCGACGCGCCAGCGCGTGCTCGCCGCCGCGGCTTCACTGGGCTACGACGGTCCAGACCCTCGGGCACGCTCGCTGCGTCAGGGGCGGAGCGGCGTCATCGGAGTGGTTCTCGAGGGCAGCCTGCTTTACGCCTTCCGCGACCCCGTGACATCCATCACTCTCGACGGAGTCGCCACCGCGCTCGGACCGCAGGGCGCCGGCATTCTGCTGCTCACCGACTCGGGCGAAGGCGCGGCCACGATCGACACGGCGGCCGTCGACGCCGTGATCCTGCTGGGATGCTCGACCCGCGTCGACCACTCGATCGAGGTCTTCGGTCGTCGCGACATTCCCGTCGTCTCGGTCGAGGGGCCATCACGGCCGGAACTCGTCGAGGTGACCCTCGACAACCGCGCCGCCTCGGTGGTCGCGGCGCGGCACCTGCAGTCGCTGGGCCACGAGCGCGTGGGCATCGCCACCCTGGGCATCGCCGACGGGCACGAGGCGGGCCCCGTGATCGACGACGTCGAGATCGCCGTCTCTGTCACTCGCGAGAGACTCCTCGGCACCCGCGAGGTGTACCCGGATGCCCCGGCCTTCTCCTCGGTGCACAACACTCCCGAAGACGGTCGCCGCGCGGCGCTCGCCCTGCTCGGTGCTGCGGAGCGGCCGACAGCGATCGTGGCGCAGGCCGACCTGCTCGCCGTCGGAGTGATCCAGGCGGTCGAGGAGCTCGGCCTGGTGGTCGGGGTCGACGTTAGTGTGATCGGCTTCGACGGAATCCGCATCGACGGCTTCGCACACGACCTCACGACAATGGTGCAGCCCGCCAGCGCGAAGGGCCACGCTGCGGGAGCAGCGGTCACGGCGCTGCTGTCGGGAGAGCGCCCCGAAACCCCGATCGCGTTCACGTGCGAACTCCACGTGGGATCGACGACGGGACCCGTTCCGTCGTAACGTCGACCTCCTGAATACGACCTCCTGTCTCAGCACCTCCTGACCGGGATCCTTCGACAGGATGAACTGACGACACACCGTCGTTCGTTCGACGACGCACCGACGTCGTCTTCTTTCGTCCTGTTATACGAAAGCGTCCGGCGATGTTCGACCCCGACTTCTCCTCCCGAAAGTCCGAACTCGACGGTTTTTCCTCACCACGAAGACCCGTGATCCACCGATGAGTCGATCGGGACGACGATCCTTGAATGAGTGTTTCCTCGAGAGATCTCTGGCTCCTTCAGGATTGTGTCCGTCGTAACGGCAACGTCGCGTCGAGGCGCACGCTCCTCGAGGCACGAGTTGACTCTGCCGACATCGATGTGGCATGCCGATCGGGGCGCCTCGAGCGGCTCCGCCGAGGAATGTATGCGCTCCCTGAGGCCGACATCGACCAGCGTCGGGCAGTGCTCGCCGGCGGGCGTGTTGGCTGTGTCAGTGCGCTTCGCCGTGTCGGGGTATGGGGCGGGCTCGATAGGGCGCTTCATATCCACGTTCCCGCATCGGCATCTCGCCTCCACCTCGACGAGATCGCCGCGCTGGGCCGGAGTGCCGAGATCCGTCGAACCGACAAGGCCTTCTGGGCGGAGCCGGGCCGACCACGCGTGCACTGGCAGCGCGCGAATGCGCCAACAGCGCGGTCGTGGGCGTACGACTGGCTGGTCGATCCGATGAGCGCGCTCCGTCAGGCCGTGCTCTGCCTCGACGACGAGCATGCGATCGCGGCCATCGACTCCGCACTGCGGAAGAAGGTCGTGCGCGACCACGACCTCGAGTCTCTCTTCACGTCTCTCCCTCGCCGATTGCAGAGGATGAGACTCGAGCTCGATCCCGCGGCGGACTCTGGTCCCGAGTCAATCGTTCGGGTGAGGATGCGACGGGCAGGGTTCGAGGTCGAGCCGCAGGCGAGTATTCCGGGTTCGAGCGACCTCGATCTGCTGATCAACGGCGTTGTCGGCCTCGATATCGACAGCCGCGCCTGGCATACGGGAGAGGAGCAGACCAGCTGGGACTATGGAAAGACGCTCCAGTCGTTCGCCTTCGGACGGCCGACGCTCCGGATTCTTCCGCACCACATCTTCGACCTGTGGCCATCGACTCTGGCGGCCATCAGTCGGGTGGTATCGGACGCGGAGGAACTTCACCGTCTTCGACGAATGAACCGGAATCGTTCGACAGGATGAATCGACGACACTCCGTCGCTGAGCCGGTGGCACGCCGAAGAACTCTTGATCTGTCCTGTCGTAGCGACGAGGTGTACTCGATCAGCGCGCCGAACGTCAGCGCGTGAAGACCTTCACCCAGAGGTTCGGGTAGTGCCAGCTGTCGGACTCGGCGAAGCCCGCATCCTCGATCGCCTGCTCGTTGAGCTCGCGATCGCGACCGCTCGACACTAGGATCACGGTGTTGTGGCCCTCGAGCATCTGCGTGTCGACGGGGTTCGACGTCTCCCAGAGCCGGGGCAGCGAGCCCACGGGTTTGTCGAGGGCGACATCGTCGAGCGAGGTGAAGGCCCACGGGTACGAGTACTCGACGACCCGTGCTGTGGCGGTCGGATGCCACGCCACGCTTCCGAAGACGACGGCGGGGTGTGCGTCGGCCGGCAGAGTGGAAGAGACCTCTCCCACGCGCCAGGCCGCCTGCGACCACGAAGATTTCTGCTTCGCGCCGGTCGTTCGCTGACCCTCATAGCTCGGCTGCGTGAGCAGGGCCAGAACGAGCACCCCGGCGACCGCGGCCAACGCGGTCCACGGAACCGATCGCATCCGGGCCGCAGCCGGCCCCTTAGAGAGCCGAGCGGCCCGCCGGGTCAAGCGGCCGAGGCCGACGATGCCGCCGGCGATGGCCACGGCCAGGGCGGGCATGAGGAACGTGAGGTAGCGCGGGGAGTACAGCGGGGTGATCAGCACCGAGGTGAGCACGAGCACGACGGTCGGCACGACCAGCCACGGCAGCACCCAGGCCATGAGATCGCGGGCTGCGCGGGCGCGGGCCGCAGATGAATGTCTTGCCACGATGAACGTGGTGATGCCGACGAGCACGACGACCCAGGTTAAGATCGCGAAGGGCGTATTGCGCGGGGCGAACTGGGTGACGAGGATTCCGGTGAGGGTGCGCTGGCTGATCGGGTCGATCCAGGAGAGCTGGCCCGATTGTCCGGCCACGATGAGCACGAAGGGAATGCAGACCAGGCCTAGGGGAATGACCGTGCGTCCGAACGCGAACAGCTGTCGACGGTTGAGGGTGCCCGAGAGTGTGAGCACGACCACGGTCACGGCGTGCGCCACCACGACGAGTGAGAGATAGACGAAGATTCCCACCGAGAAGAGCCCCACGGCGGCGTACGCGAGCCAGGGCCAGACGGCCGACCAGCGGCCGGACGGTTCGCGCGCGGCCGCCAGTGCCCGCATCAACAGCAGCGTCAGGGCAACCGCGAGCAGCGCGGTCAGCGCATACGAGCGCCCCTCGATACCCGCCCAGGTGAACCGGGGGATCGTGATCAGCACGACTCCGGCGAGTAGCGAGAAGCCGCGGGTTCCGAATCGTGAGGCGAGCAGCATCGTGAGAGCCACCGTGCCGCCGGAGACGATCGCGCTGGGCAGCCGCAGAGTGAACGGCGAGTACCCGACGATGTCGAACCAGACATGGATGAACGCGTAGTACAGCCCGTGCACCGCATCGACGGTGTGCAGCATCGCCCACAGTTCGGGCCAGGTGCGAGTAGCCGAGACGATCGTGGCCGCTTCGTCGTACCAGATCGACGGAGTATCCGTGCCGATGGCGACGACCACGATGGCCACGATGGCCAGAAGAGGGATCTCGATGCGCCGAGACAGCAGTGCTGTGATGCGTGTCACGACGATACCTCCGTGATGCGACCGGATGCGCTGGGCTGGCTCGAGAGCCGGCCTCTGCCCGGCAGGTGGAGACCGCCGCCTCTCGCGAGGTGCTGCCTATAGAACCATGCGACGACGACGATCAACGTGGCCAGCGCGAGCCCGCCGCGCATCACATCGACGGTGGGAACGAACAGACGCACGGTGAGGGCCAGCGCTACGGCGAACCATTCCCAATGCTGACTGAGAACGATGAAGGGGATGAGCAGAAGTGCGTACCAAGGGTAGCGGGGGCTCACGATGATGAGGATGCTGCCGATGAGGACCAGCTGCGGCAGCCAGGGGGAGGTCGGGCTCGCGCGCCACCAGGTGAGCCCCGTGATCACGGCGATGAGTATCGCGGCCACGATTACCGCGGACTTGCCCGGCAGGACGGTCGAGAGCAGGGCGAAGCTGGTTCCGTCTTCATAGCCCTCTTCAGACAGGTAGCCGGGAAGGTAGCCGAGAACCTTGATTCCCGAGGTCAGCACGTAGGGAACGTAGAGTGCGGCGAAGGTGGCGACTGAGACCAGGATGAGCGTGAGGGGCCGCTTCTTCAACAGGGGTGGCGCGACGATCACGGGGATGAGTTTGGTTGCGATGGCCGCGCCGAGCGCGATTCCGCCCCAGACCCGCTTGCCGGATGCCACGAGCAGGCTGGCCGCGAGTGCGAGCGCCACCCCGAGAACGTCTACGTGCGAGTTGGTGATCGCCTCCGTCGCGACCAGGGGACACCAGGCCCAGAGGGCCGCCCATCTCGGATCCATGCCGCGGCGGCGGAGGGCGACGAGGAGCATCCAGGTGATGCCGAGTGAGATCACGAGACCGCCGACCTGGAATGGCCAGTATTGGACGCTCGGGTCGACGAACCAGCGCACGCTGGCGAAGTAGAGCTCGGCCATCGGCGGATAGATGGTGGGATCGTGCGGTCGATTTATCGCGGTGCAGAGCAGTTCTCGCGAGGGCGACGACTTGGTGTCGTTGTACCGGTTTCCGACGCCAGGGCAGTCCGCATCGTGATCGACGTCGTTCTTGCCGGCGGCGGCGCTGTCGGCGACGGCCGTGCCGGCGGGGGTCGGAAAGAGCCAGTCGGGGCGCAACTCCTTCGTGGAGTCGGCCACGGGAATGTGGGCGTAGGGGGAGACTCCGGCGTTGGTGACGATGCCGTCCCAGGCGTAGCGCGCCGAATCGGTGCTGGTGTTCGGCGGCCCGAGCAGCGCGGCTCCGCCTATGGCGAGGGATCCGGCGATGATGACGGCCGTCACATGGCGGGCCGGGACTTTTCTCAGGGCGAGAAAGGCGAGGGCGAAGAAGAGCCAGGCCGCTCCGATCACGACGATGAAAGCGGGAGCGTCAGCGCGGGTGAACAGTTGCAACTGGGTCGTCGCGAAGCCGATGGCTACCGCGATAGCCGCGGTGGCGGCAAGGGTCAGGACTGTTCTCACTGATTGATCCTTGCATCATCGGGCTGGGAATGTTCGGGGGTAGCAGAATGGCCCGCCGCGTAAGCGGCGGGCCATTCGGGTTGTGCGGGGTGTTACTTGGTGTTGACGGTGATCTTGGCGATTCCGACGAGGAGTCCGGGCTTGACGGCGTCGGTGCTGAAGGTCTTGTTCAGCAGGCCGGCGGCGTCGGAGGAGATGTGCAC
>NZ_FXWI01000003.1 GCF_900177765.1 Agreia sp. VKM Ac-1783 | reverse complement strand
GCTCTTCGGCTTTCCGAACCTGTGGGGTGACAAGAGAAAACATTACGGGCAGATTCTGCGACCGTCAAAACCGGCGTGCAGCCCGGGCGTGTCGCGGCTAGCATCCGCCGAATTCCGCGGAAGTGGCGCCCTTCGACAGGCTCAGGCAACGACAGGCCCGGCGAACGACAGGGGCCGAGAACGACGAGCTCAGGGAACGCGGGGGCTGTTGTCGATCGCGGTTACGCGAACGACGGCAACGCCCTGTTCGTTCGATTCCGCGAGATCGACCGTGGCGGAGATGCCGAAGTCGTGATCGCCGGCGGGATCGTCAAAGATCTGGCGCACCGACCACTCCCCCGGCCGCTCGTCGATGATGAGCATCGCGGCGCTGCGCGCATCCGCACCCGTGAGCAGTTCGTCGTGCTCGTCGAAGTAGTCGTCCATGGCATGAGCCCAGGCGTTCGCGTCGAAACCTGACGTGGCATCCATTTCACCGAGGGCTTCGTAGTTCTCGAGGGCGGCGAGTTGAACCCGGCGGAACATCTCGTTGCGCACGAGGATGCGGAAGGCACGCGTGTTCGAGGTGAGAAGTCGCGGCGCCGGAGGCACGATGCCCGGATTCTCGACACTCCCGCCATCGTCACTCGGGTTGATCAGCTCTTCCCACTCGTCGAGCAGACTCGAGTCGACCTGGCGCACGAGTTCTCCGAGCCACTCGATGAGATCGTGAAGTTCTTCGGTCTTCGCCTCGTCGGGGATGGTCTGCCTTGCCGCGCGGAACGCGTCGGACAGGTAGCGCAGGACCAGGCCCTCGGAGCGGGAGAGCTTGTAGAAGTTGATGAAGTCACCGAACGTCATCGCTCTCTCATAGAGATCGCGCACCACAGACTTGGGCTTCAACTCGAAGTCCCCGATCCATGGTTGCGAAGCGCTGTACACCTCGAAGGCCTCGCCGAGCAGCTGCTCGAGCGGCATCGGCCAGGTCACCTGCTCGAGCAGTTCCATGCGTTGTTCGTACTCGATGCCCTCGGACTTCATCGAGGCCACGGCCTCGCCCCGGGCCAAGAACTGTTGCGCCGAGAGAACGGGCCGGGGGTTCTCGAGCGTCGATTCGACCACCGAGATCATGTCGAGCACATACGTGTCGCTATCTTCGTCGAGCAGATCGAAGACCGCGAGCGCGAACGGCGACAGCGGCTGGTTGAGCGCAAAACTGGGCTGCAGATCGACGGTGAGCCGGATGCGATCGGGCCCGCCACCCGGTTGCGGCACCTGGGTCACGACCTCGGCCGTGCGGAGAGTTCGGTAGATGGCCAGCGCCTGTCGCAGGTGCGCGAGCTGTTTCGCGCGGGGCTCATGACTCGTCTCGATGAGCTGCCTGAACTCGGTGAAGGCGTCACCCTCGCGGGCGATGACGTTGAGAACCATCGAGTGGCTCACCTGCATGCTCGACGACAGAGTCTCGGGCTCCGCGTCGACGAGCCGCAAGAAACTGGGCTCGCCCCACGAGACGAAGCCCTCGGGTGCACGCTTCTTGACGATCTTGCGTTTCTTCTTGGGATCGTCGCCCGCCTTCGCGATCGCCTTCAGATTCTCGGTCTCATGCTCCGGGGCCTGCACCACGACCGTTCCGGCGGTGTCGTAGCCGGCGCGACCGGCGCGACCCGCTATCTGGTGGAATTCCCGGGCGTTGAGCTGGCGCATCCGCACGCCGTCGAATTTCGTGAGCGCCGTGAGCAGCACGGTGCGAATGGGAACGTTGATGCCGACACCGAGCGTGTCTGTTCCGCAGATGACGCGCAGAAGACCCTGCTGGGCGAGCTGCTCGACGAGGCGACGATACTTGGGCAGCATGCCGGCGTGGTGCACTCCGATGCCCGACCGGATCAGCCTGTTGAGCGTCTTGCCGAAGGCCGTGGTGAAGCGGAACCCACCGATGACCTCGGCTATCTCGTCGCGCTGTTCGCGAGTCGCGACCCGGATGCTGGTGAGTGCCTGCGCACGCTCGAGGGCCGCGAGTTGCGAGAAGTGCACGATGTAGACGGGCGCCTGATGAGTCTCGAGCAGCTCCTCGACCGTTTCTTGAACGGGCGTCGTCGCGTAGTAGTAGTGCAGAGGAACAGGCCGCTCGACACCCGTGACCACGGCGGTCTCACGATCGGTTCGAGCCGTGAGGTCTTTTGCGAGCCAGGTCACATCGCCGAGGGTGGCCGACATCAACACGAACTGCACTCCGGGGAGGGTGAGCAGTGGAACCTGCCAGGCCCAGCCGCGTTCGGGGTCGGAGTAGAAGTGGAACTCGTCCATGACCACCTGCCCGACGTCGGTGTCGGCACCATGGCGCAGCGCGAGATTCGCCAGGATCTCGGCCGTGCAGCAGATGATGGGTGCATCCGGATTCACCGACGAGTCGCCCGTGACCATGCCCACGTTCGCCGCACCGAAGACATCGACCAGGGCGAAGAACTTCTCGCTCACGAGGGCCTTGATCGGAGCCGTGTAGTAACTCCTCTGCCCGCGCACGATGGCGGCGGCATGAGCCCCGATCGCGACGAGCGACTTTCCGGTGCCCGTGGGCGTGGAGAGAATCACGTTCGCACCGGAGACGATCTCGATGACCGCCTCTTCTTGAGCGGGATACAGCGTGATGCCCCGCGAACTCGCCCACGTCTCGAAGGCACTGAAAACCGTGTCTTCGTCGAATTTCTCGGGCAGGAGCGACAGCAGAGAAGCGCGCTCGCCTTCGTCGCCCGACGTGACGGCGTCGTCGCTGTCGGGGGCTTCGGGCAGAGTCACGGTCATGATGTATCGATCCTGCCCTCTGCCGGGCCGAGCGCCTAACTGACACTCGCGGCCCGATTGACTTATTCGAACATATATTCGAACATTGCAGAATGAGTTCGGTAGCCGCCTTCGAGTCTCCTGCCTCGGTGAGGCAGGCCCTGCAGGCGCGAATCAGCTCGATGCAGTCCACGCGGCTCGACGAAGACGCCTTCCCCCTGCTTCCTATGCTGCGGGCAGTCCTCGGGCGCGGACTTCGGCGCGGAACTGTCTATTCGATCTCGGGGTCTACGTCGCTCGCCCTGGCCCTCGTCGCCGCAGCATCGCAGAGCGGCGAATGGTGTGGCGTGCTCGACGTTCCCGATCTCGGGCTCGAGGCCGCGGCCGGCTGGGGAATCGATCTCGATCGCCTCGTCTGGGTCGCCGATCCGGGCGATCGGTGGATGTCGACGGTCGGCTCGATGGCGGACGTGCTCGGCCTGGTGATCGTCAGGGCTCCCGCGCGGATCGCCTCGGCAGAGGCATCGCGACTTCTCGCCCGCCTGCGGCAGACCCGATCGACGATGCTCGTACTCGGCGAGTGGCCGCAGTCGGAGTCGCAGATCCGCGTGGTCTCGTCGACGTGGACCGGCCTGGGCGACGGTTACGGACACCTCGCCGATCGGCACCTCGAGCTCGAGGTTCGGCAGGGCCAGAGCCCAGGCCCACCCCGGCGTTCACGACTCCGCGTGCCGTCGGAGATGATTTCATGACCTCCACGAATGCACGCGTGTTGGTGGTCTGGCTGCCCGACTGGCCGATCATCGCCGCCCGTCGCCGTCTTGAGCTTTCTGCCGAGCAGCCGCTTGCGCTCATTCACAAGGGTGTCGTCTTCGCCTGCTCGAGCGATGCGCGAGCGTCTGGTGTGCAGCGGGGCCTCGCCGTTCGCGAGGCACAACTGAGATGCCCCGAGCTTCTCGTCGTCGCCTACGATCCTCAGGTCGACGCCCGGGCATTCGAACCCGTCGTGGCGTCACTCGAAGACCTGGTTCCCGGCGTTCGCATTCTTCGCCCGGGATTGTGCGCCATCAGAGCGCGAGGGCCTGCCCGCTTCTACGGTGGCGAGGAGCGGGCGGCCTCGACGATTCACCAGGCGCTGGCGAGGGCCGATATCGCCGCACGGCTGGGAATCGCCGACAGCGTCTTCGGCGCAGAGCGCGCCGCGCTGCAGACGAGCGGCGACTCCCCGATAGCGATCGTCGCCGTGGGCACGACGCGGCAGTTTCTGGCACCCGCACCGATCTCCACGCTCGACGACTCGACTCTTGTGCCCGTTCTGCGCAGACTGGGGCTGCACAGCCTCGGCGACTTCGCTGCTCTCGACCGTGTCGCCGTCGGTGCGAGATTCGGAGAGGCCGGACTGCGCGCTCATGACCGGGCATCCGCGACCGACCGGCTTTCTGGAGCCGAACACACGCCCGAGATCGACTTCGGAGCCGGTGCGACCTTCGAACCGGCACTCGACCGTGTCGATCAGATCGCGTTCGGAGTGAGAACCGCGTCTGAGTCGATGATCGATCGGCTTGCCAAGAGCGGTCTGGTCTGCACGGCGCTGCGCATCACCGTCACCAGCGAATCCGGCGAGCGACGCGAGAGGTCCTGGTCACATCCGCATCATTTCTCGGCGGCCGACGTGGTCGACCGCGTGCGCTGGCAGCTTCAAGGCTCGGGAGGTGTCACTGCGGGCCCGACATCTCCGGTCGAGCGAGTCGAATTGTCTCCCGCTCGGGTAGACACCAGCGCGAACCACGAGTCCGGCCTCTGGGGCACCTCCCTCGACGAGCGTGTGCACCACGCGCTGGCGAGACTGCACAGCATCCTCGGACACGGATCGGTCTCTACCCCGTCGCTCGGAGGAGGCCGCTTTCTGAACGAAAGGCAGGTGCTCGTCGCCTGGGGAGACGAGACCCCACCGGCGAAGCGCACTCTGCCCTGGCCCGGCAGCATCCCCCCTCCGGCTCCAGCGACCGTCTTCTCAGAGCCCAGACCAGCCGATGTACGCGGCCCGAACGGTGAGCCGATCGATGTCGATGGCCGGGGCACGGCAACCGCTCCTCCTGCGTGGCTGGCGCTCGGCCGATCTCCGGCGATGAAGGTCTCGTCGTGGGCCGGACCGTGGCCCGTGACACAGAGATGGTGGGATGCCGATGCGCGCCGAAGCGCCCATCGATTCCAGATGATCGATTCCGAGGGCATGGCATGGCTGATGATCCTCGAAGACCACGAGTGGGCAGCAGAGGCCCGCTATGACTGAGCGGACTCCGTCATGAACTGGGCGAATCCCCCCATTCCGTGGTCTGAATTCGAACGCATCGCATCGGGCGCGACACGGCGCGACGATCGGCCACACGGGGCCGACGGAGGCGACAGCCCCGCCTGGTCACGCAAACGCGCCCCCTACGAACCGCGTGCTCGGGCCTCACGACCCGAGGCAACGGTCGTGCCGTACGCCGAGCTGCACGCGCACTCGCATTACAGCTTTCTCGACGGCGCGTCCTCTCCTGAGCACCTCGTCGAGGAGGCCGTGCACCTCGGACTCACCGGCCTCGGTCTCACCGATCATGACGGCCTCTACGGAATCGTCCGTATGGCCGAGGCCGCTGAGCGCGTCGATCTGATGACCGTCTTCGGCGCCGAACTCTCGCTGGGACTCGGGGCTCCTCAAAACGGCGTCGCCGACCCCGAAGGCGACCACCTCGTGGTTCTGGCGCGAAAAGAAAGCGGCTACCACCGCTTGGCCGGTGCTATCACAAGCGCCCAATTGGCGCCGGGTGCAGAAAAAGGGCATCCGGTGTACGCGCTCGAGGATCTCTCGCGGGAGGCGCAGAACTCGTGGCTCGTCTTGACCGGATGCCGCAAGGGAGCTGTGAGAAGAGCCCTCGAGAGCGATGGATCACCGGCTGCTGCGCGAGAACTCGATCGTCTGATCGATCTCTTCGGTCGAGACAACGTCGTGGTCGAGCTGTTCGACCACGGAGACCCTCGTGCCTCGAGCCTCAACGATGCCCTGGCCGACCTGGCCGCTCGCGCCCGACTACCCGTCATCGCGACCAACAACGTTCACTTCGCCGGCCCAGAAACGTATCCACTCGCCTCAGCCCTGGCAGCGATCCGCGCGCGCCGCAGTCTCGACGAGATGGATGGATGGCTGCCGGCATCCGCGGGCGCGCACCTGCGCAGCGGCGCCGAAATGGGTGCCCGGTTCTCGCGCTATTCGGGAGCCGTCGAGCGAACCGTCGAGATCGCCGCGGATCTGTCGTTCTCGCTGCGGTCGGCGCGCCCGAATCTTCCGAAACTCGATGTTCCAGCCGGGCACACACCCATCAGCTGGCTGCGCGAACTCGTGCGACGGGGTGCCCAGAAGCGCTACCCGAACGCGACGCCCGACATCCACGACAGGCTCGAGCGCGAGCTGCGCGTGATCGAAGACAAAGATTTTCCCGGCTACTTCTTGATCGTCGAAGACATCGTGGGGTTTGCGAGGGGCCGGGGCATCCTGTGTCAGGGGCGAGGTTCTGCGGCCAACTCGGCCGTCTGCTATGTGTTGGGAATCACCGCCGTCGACTCCATCGCGCGGGGCCTCCCCTTCGAACGGTTCCTGTCGGCACTCCGCGAAGAAGAGCCCGACATCGACGTCGACTTCGATTCCGATCGTCGCGAAGAGGTGATCCAGTACGTCTACGAACGGTACGGCCGACGGAATGCGGCGCAGGTCGCGAATGTCATCAGCTACCGCCCCAAGAACGCCGTTCGCGATGTGGCGAAGGCACTCGGCTACAGCCAGGGGCAGCAAGACGCGTGGTCGCGGCAGATCGAGCGGTGGGGAAGCCTGAGCGAGACGCACGATCACGACATTCCGCCTGCTGTGACCGATCTGGCCCAGCAGCTGCTCAAGGCGCCCCGGCACCTCGGCATCCACTCCGGCGGAATGGTTCTCACCGAGAATCCCGTCGGCGAGGTCGTGCCCATCGAACACGCACGCAAAGAGAACCGCACGGTTCTGCAGTGGGACAAAGACGACTGCGCCTGGATGGGCCTGGTGAAATTCGACCTGCTCGGCCTGGGCATCCTGGCCGCCCTGCAGTACACCTTCGACCTCGTCGAGGAGCACACGGGTGAGCAGTGGAATCTCGACAGCATCCCGAAAGAAGAAGCCGGGGTGTACGACATGCTGTGCCGTGCAGACGCCATCGGCGTCTTCCAAGTGGAGAGTCGCGCACAGATGGGCACGCTTCCGCGGCTCCTCCCCCGGCGCTACTACGACCTCGTGATAGAAATCGCCCTCATCCGCCCCGGCCCCATCCAGGGCGGTGCGGTGCACCCGTTCATCAGACGGAAGACGGGCGAGGAAGCGGTGACCTACCCCCATCCGCTGCTCGAGCCGGTCCTCGAACGCACGCTGGGGGTGCCACTCTTCCAAGAGCAGTTGATGCAGATGGCTGTGGCGGTCGGCGGATGCTCTGCCGCCGACGCCGATCTGCTTCGCCGAGCAATGGGCTCGAAGCGAGGCGTCGAACGCATCGAGTCGCTGAAGGCGACCCTTTTCGAGGGCATGGCCCGCAACGGCCTCGACCTCGAAACCAGTGAAGACATCTACGCGCGCATCCAGGCATTCGCCAACTTCGGCTTCGCAGAAAGCCACGCCCTCAGCTTCGCCCTGCTGGTCTACTCCAGCGCGTGGCTCAAGCTGCACTACCCGGCAGCTTTTCTCGCCGCACTGCTCCGAGCCCAGCCCATGGGCTTCTATTCGCCCCTCACCCTCACTGCGGATGCGCGTCGGCACGGCGTCGAGGTTCGACGGCCGAGCATCCAGCGGTCTTTGGCCGATGCCACGCTCGAGGAGCTCGACACGGTCAACGCAGCTCAGGCGCACACCCGCCCAGAGTGCTGCGACGCGGATCAGCCGCCGGTCGGTGAGTTCGATCGCGCAGCACCCGATCTCACGGCGACCCATCGTCGCGACGGTGGCTTTGCCGTCAGACTCGGTCTGGCCGCCGTGACCGGCATCGGCGCTGATCTGGCGCAGCGCATCGTCGACGAGAGGCAGCAGTCGGGCGATTTCGTCGACCTCGCCGATCTGTCACGTCGGGCAGGACTCTCGACCGAGCAGCTCGAGGCGCTCGCCGCCGCAGGAGCTTTCGATTCGCTGGGCATCAGCCAGCGCGAGGCGTTCTGGCAGGCCGGGGAGGCATCCGCTGAGCGCGCGGATCAACTCGCCGGATCCTCTGTCAGCGTCCAGCCTCCGCTGCTGCCAGTGCTGACGTCGACCGAACGATTGGCCTACGACATCTGGTCGACCGGCATCTCCCCCGACGACCATCCGATCAGTCAGGCGCGCGGTGCTCTCACCGCCCGCGGGGTGTCTCCCATTGCCGCCCTCGCCCAGGCAGAATCAGGGCGGCGCGTTCGGGCGGGCGGGGCCGTCACACACCGACAACGCCCACAGACCGCGGGCGGCATCGTCTTCATGAACCTCGAAGACGAGACCGGCCTGCTCAACGTCGTCGTCAGCACCGGTGTCTGGAACCGCTACCGACGTCTGGCGCGAGAAGCACCCGCCCTGGTCGTGCGGGGAATCCTCGAGCGCTCACCCGAGGGCATCATCAATCTGGTGGCAGATCGCTTCGAAGAACTTCCCCTAAAGACCCGCACCCGCTCTCGCGATTTTCGCTGACGGCCCCGTAGACGCATGTCGGTGGCTCAGGCGAGACTGAAGGAGTGCCAGAACTTCCCGAGGTCCACGCGCTCGTCGCTGATCTGAGCGCGCGACTCGTCGGTCGAACGCTTGCACGCCTCGACCTGGTGTCGTTCGCCGCCCTTAAGACCTTCGATCCGCCCGCCTCAGCCTTGAGCAATCGTGTGATCACGGCGATCAACAGGCACGGCAAATTCCTCGACATCTCGGTCGGCGATCTGCATCTCGTGATGCACCTGGCACGTGCCGGCTGGATTCGGTGGCGCGACGGCGAACCGCCGCCACGCACCCGTCCGACGTCCGGGCCTCTCACGGCTCGTCTGGTTCTCGACGACGGCTCGGGGTTCGATGTCACCGAAGCAGGAACGAAGAAGAGCGTCGCCATCTGGATCGTTCGGAGCGCCGACGAGATCCCTCAGATCGAGAGGCTCGGGCCCGATCCGCTCGACTCGGCGTTCACCCTCGAGGTCTTCACGCAGATCCTCGCTTCGGCCGGGCGAATGCAGATCAAGGGTGTCTTGCGCGATCAGTCGCGGATCGCGGGAATCGGCAATGCCTACTCCGACGAGATCCTCCACGTCGCGCGCATGTCGCCCTACAAACCGGCATCGATGACGCCCGACGAGGCATCCCGACTCTACGACGCGATGCGCGAGACACTGCAGGGCGCCATCGGGCGCTCAGAGGGCGTCAGCGCATCGAATCTGAAGCGAGAGAAGAAGACCGCTATGCGCGTGCACGGCAGGGTCGGCCAAGAGTGTCCGGTCTGCGGCGACACCGTGCGGCAGGTGATCTTCGCCGACCGCACTCTGGAGTACTGCCCCAGTTGCCAGACGGGCGGAAAGCCGTTGGCCGATCGGGTGCTGTCGAGACTGCTGAAGTAGCAGGCCTAGCCCGCCTCGCGAATGGCGGCGGCGACCGCGGCCGCGATGACGGTGAGTCCCTTCGAGACGGGGTGGATGTCGTCGAACTGCATGAGCTCGGGCTGGCCGGCGAGAGGCTGGCCGATATCGAGGTAGTCGGCGTCGACCGCCCGTGACGCTCTCAGAATGTCGGCATCGAGCTCGCCCAACTCGTCGGGCGGGGTGGTGTCTCCCCAGAACGCGTTCAGCGCGAAGATGCGCGCCTCGGGCAATTTGTCGCGCAGATAGCTCATTGTCTTCATCGTCTGGCTGGCCACCTCGTCTGGGTCTTCGTCGAGGTCGTTGCTGCTCGCGGCGATGATCACGATCGAGGGGTTCAGCCCGACGGCGTCGACGGCCTGATCTTGAAACGTGCCTCCGTCGTCGCCGACTGCGACGAATCCGCTGCCGTCGGCCGCCAGGTCGGTGAGTTGCCAGTTCGTAGCCGCTCCGATGAGCTGCGGCCAGGCGTGGCTCGACTTCACGTTGTGGCCGTCCATGATGGAGTCGCCGATGGCCACGACGACGGGGCCGGGTTCTGATGCGGACTCCACGATGCCCGTGGGCGGCGATGTCGGTGCCGTCGTCGCAGACAGGGCGGCAGATCGCGAGTCGATATGGATGTGTTCTCCCGAGCCGTGGGTCACACTCTGCACGACGACCGACACGAGGGTCGCCGAGACGAGCATCGAGCCCGCGATGACCGCCGCAACGGCGCGTTTGTTGCGACGTTTAGCGCTCATTCCTCGACCTCACTCACCAGGTTGACAGTAGTCTGCAGCGTCGTTCGCCGGTCGCGAAGACGCTGAGCGCAAGCTCCGAATTCACCCCGCCGCGTACCCCGATCCGTCGCGCGAACCGAGGTACGATCCGACCACCGCCGCGCCGAGGTCGTCGAGTTCCGGCGAGACCACACTGCCGCCGACCCTCTTCGCCATGGAGTCGATGAACCGCGCGAGGCCCGGATCGTCACCGAGTCGGAAGAATGTGGTCGACGCTCCGAGTCGCATCGAGTTCTCGAGCTCGCGAACCGCGACAGCGATCGTCAGAGGATGCGGCGGGTAGTCGAAGAAGACCTCGCCGCTCGATTCCAGGTGGGAGGTCGGCTCGCCGTCGGTGACGATGAGCAGTACGGGCTGAGCGTTGGGATGCCGGCGGAAGTGCCGGTTCGCGAGAAGCAGTGCGTGATGGAGATTGGTGCCCTTCTCGTACTCGGCTTCGAGGCCGGTGAGCTGCTCGATCTCCATGACCTGAGCCTCGCGACCGAACGCGATCAGTTGAAGATCGTCGCCTCTGAACCGGCTGGTCACCAGGGTGTGCAGCGCGAGGGCGGTGCGTTTCATCGGAACCCACCGGCCGTCCATGGCCATCGAGAAAGACGTATCGACCAACAGGGCAACGCACGCCTGGGTTCTCGCCTCTGTCTCCTGCACCTCGACATCGCCGATCTCGATCCGGATGCCCGCTCCGGGGGCGGCCTCGCCGTTTGCGGTCCGTGACAGCGCGTTGGTGATCGTGCGCGTCACATCCCACGGCTCTGTGTCACCGAAAGACCACTCGCGAGTCGCACCCGACAACTCCCCAGCGGAGCCGGCCTGCCGGACGTCTCTCGTGCCCTGGCGGCCCGAGAGTCTCTGCGCGACGTCGCGCAGCAGGGAACGACCGAGAAGCCTCATCGCCTTCGGCGTCAGCTTGAGGGTTCCGTCCGAGGCGCGCTTCATGGTTCCCGAGTCGCGCAGAGCCTTTTCGAGTTGGGAAAGTGTGCGGGCGTCTGCCGCGGCCTCGTCTCCGAGCTGACGGGAGAGTGCATCGAGGTCGAGATCGTCGAGCCGTGATCCCCCATAACCCTGCGATAGCTGCTCCGAGAGCTCGTCGAGTGCAGCGATGTCCTGGAACACTCCCGTTCCGTCGCCGAGGCCCAGGCCATCGGAGCCGGACATGCGTTCCGACCCGCTCCAGTCTGCGTCGGGGCGCAGGGCTTGCAGCTGCTCGTCGAGCTGGACCAGAGACGACATCAGCTCGGGCGAACCGAAGGCATCGGATGCGAGTGCGTCGAGCTCGTCGCGCTGCTCCTGGGTCATCGAGTTGCGCATTCGAGCGGCTGCCGCTGCCCTCGCTGCCAGAGCGTCGATCAACTCGTCGATGGTCTGGGGGTTCTCGGGAAAGAACTCGCCGTGCGCGTTCATGAACTCGTCGAAATCCTGCTGGCCCGCCTCACCTCGAGCGTGGCTGTCGAGCAGTGCCGTGAGGTCGGCGACCATGGCGGCGACCGCTGCCCTGTCGTCGTCATCCGCGTTCTCGAGCGCGCGCTTGAGCCCCGCGAAGCGCTGGTCGAGCATCTCCCTTCCCAGCAGATCCTTGATGCGCTCGAAGTCCTGCCGAGCCTCGGTGCTGCGCCACGAGTAGTCGCCGAGTTCTTTCACGGCCGCGGCGGTCGACGGCGGTAGCGCGCCCAGCTGCATCTCGGCGAGGGAGCGTGAATCATCGTCGAGGTGCACGTCTCTGGCCAGCTGCTTGCGCTCCTCGAGCACGGCCTTGTCGAGCAGCCGCTTCACCTCGTTCAACGTGCCATCGAGGTTGTGCTTCGCCGAAAGCTCGCGGCGACGCTCCGCGACGCGACGAGCCAGGTCGTCGAGGCCGGGGCGATCGCGCGTGCCACGGCGCAGCAACTCCCGCAGCGACGCCTCGGGCGAGTAGCCCTCCATCACGTCATGGCCGATGGCGTCGAGTGCATCGCGCAGATCGAGGGGCGGCGCGAGCGGGTCGGGGCCGCCCGAGTACTTGCCATACCGTGAGGCGCGGGTGAGCCGCCGATTCGCCCTAGCCATAGATCGTTTCGCCTCCGCCCGATGCCTTGCTGATGCGCCGGTCGAGGAAGAGCCCCTCGAGAGCGAGTTCGATGGCGCCCGCCCGCTGGCCGTCGCTGCGGGCATCGAGCCTGTCGGCGATCTGGTCGTAGAGCTCGGACTCGCCCAGCCTGGGAAGCCCGGCTAGGAACCCGCGCGCCGGAACCTGCTCACCCGTCGTGACGACGGCACCCTCTTCGACGGCGTTCACCAGTGCTCTGAAGTCGAGACCTCTGAAATATCCGTTCACCGTCTCCGCCGTAGCGCGCCGTAGCAGATGGTCGAGGATCTCATCCTCTCGACCCTCCTCGCCAGACTCGAATTCGATCTTGCCGCCGAGCACGTCGACGGCCGTTTCGAGATCGACGGGCCGGGCCACGGCATCCGGTTCGCCCTGCCGGGTTGCGCGATGGATGGCCGCCGCGGCGATCGTCTCCGCTCCGGCGATCGCGAAGCGCGCGCTCACGCCGCTGCGCTGATCGACCGACGGCGATTCGCGCAACGCGCGAGTGAAGCGGGCGAGGATTTCGACGAGGTAGTCGGGCACCTCGGCCACGAGGTCCGCCTCCTGGCGGATGATCGACACCTCGTCGGCGAGCTCGAGCGGATAGTGGGTTCGGATCTCGGCGCCGAAGCGGTCTTTCAAGGGCGTGATGATGCGACCGCGGTTCGTGTAGTCCTCGGGGTTGGCACTGGCGACCACGAGCACGTCGAGGGGCAGACGCAGCACGTAGCCGCGAATCTGGATGTCGCGCTCCTCCATGACATTGAGCATGGCCACCTGGATTCGCTCGGCGAGGTCGGGCAGTTCGTTGATGGCGACGATTCCGCGATGGCTCCGGGGAATCAGACCGAAGTGGATCGTCTCCGGGTCTCCGAGGCTGCGGCCCTCGGCAACCTTCATGGGGTCGACGTCACCGATGAGGTCGGCGACGGAGGTGTCGGGGGTGGCGAGCTTCTCCGCGTAACGCTCCTCGCGGGTTCGCCACGACACCGGCAGGTCGTCGCCGAGTTCGTGCGCACGACGCACGCTCTGGCTGGTGATGGGGTCGAACGGATGCTCCCCCAGCTCGGATCCGTCGATCACGGGCGACCACTCGTCGAGCAGTCCGACCATCGTGCGCAGCAGTCTGGTCTTGCCCTGCCCGCGTTCGCCGAGGAGCACGATGTCGTGCCCCGCGATCAAAGCTCGCTCGAGCTGAGGGATGACCGTGGCCTCGAATCCGTGCAGGCCCGGCCAGGGGTCGCGACCTTCGCGAAGAGCCGCCAGAAGATTGTCGCGGATTTCGATTCGAAGGGACTTCTGCTCGTGGCCCGAAGCCTTGAGCTGACCGACTGTGGAGATGAGTGGACGCGTCATTTCTCCACGCTACCTCCGCTGTGGTCGCGTTAGCCCGGGTCGTCTAAACGAGTCAATCCCCGTGTGTGATTTTCGCGAAAAAGATCAGGATGAAGAGACGGAGGATCCACTGGAGGTTCATATGTCTGACACGGACACGATGACGAGTTCCGCACTCGCCCGCATCTATCGAGACCATGCCGACTACACGCAGGTCTACCTCGACATGTCGGTCGACACGGCCGACCCGCCCGGAGTGCAGGATGAACGCCGCACCTCGGTCCTCGATCGCCTCGCTCTCGCAGGATCGCCTCAGAGGGACCTGGATTGTGTCGCCGACGTGCTGGCGACGGCGGCAACGGGTCCGAGCCCCTTCTGTCTCTTCATCCTGGTGCGCGACGGTGTCGTCATCGTCGAAGAGGTGCTCGCCGGATTGGCCGTCGAACCCGAGATCACGTCGTACGGGCCGCTGCCGGATCTGGTGCCGCTTCTCAAGGCGCAGCCCCTCGATTTCACCTATCTGACCGTCGAAACGGCCAGAGATGGTGGAGAGGTACAGCTGTTCCGCGCGGGTTCTCGCGTCGTGGAATCGGAGGACCATGTTCAGGGGCGTACCGACACCCTCCACAAGATCAAGGGCGGTGGGTGGCGACATGACCACATGCAGAACCATGCGGAGGAGATCTGGCGGCAGACCCAGTCCGAGTTGGCGAGCACGATCGACGAGATCGTCCGAGTCCACGCACCGCGACTCCTCGTCGTGGCGGGAGATATTCGTGCGCGTCAGCTTCTTGAGCAGGAGCTGTCGGAGGCCAGTCGCGCGATTCTCTCCGTCGAGCCGACGAACACACGAGCTGACGGATCGAGTGATTCCGCCCTTCCCGACCGGGTCAGCGCCGAGATCGAGCGCATCCTCGCCGACGACAAACAGGTCGTTCTCGATCGCCTGTCGCTCCACGACGGTCGGGGCGACAACCTCGTCGAGCTGAATTTCGGCGGCATCGTTCTGGCTTTGGCGGCGGGGCAGGTCGACACTCTCATCGTCGACTCCGACAGACTCCGAGAACGTCAGGCGCTGGCTCTCGATGCGGAGCCGTGGATCGCGTCGGCGCCGGAAGAGGCTCTGGGGGCGACGATCCTCGGATCAGTCCCGACTCAACTGGCCCTATGCCGCGCGGCTCTCCTCACCGATGCCCGGGTGCTCTTCACCGATTCCTTCAGCGTTCCCGACGGTCAGGACGCGGTTGCCCTGCCCAACGAAGCCAGTGCCGCCGCAATTTTGCGCTGGCGAACAGGTCCCCCGGTTCCCGGAAACTGACACCCCTTCATCGACAACGACGGAGCACTCACTATGACGACTGAACACGCAGACCTCCCTCTCCCCGACTACGATCACCTTCCCCTCGGCCATATCGCGGCCCGCATCGCGCCGTTAGATGTCGATCAGGTGCAGCGGTTGATCGACTACGAGACAGAACACGGCGATCGGCTGCCCGTGCAGCTGGTTCTCGGTCAGCGCCTCGAGGCGCTACAGAACGGGGCGACGCCGAGCGGTCGAGTCCATACGGATCATCCCGAGGTTCCTGCGGCCTCGACATCGTCGACCGTGAGCCCCGCCACCACGACGGCCCCGGCCATCAACCCGACCTCCCACGGCGACCCCACCAATCCCTCCTGATCCATGCGTGATTCCGAGAAGACCGATTCAGTCAGGATTTTCTCGCGAGAAGCATCGACGCACCCGTTCTCTTCGTGGGCACCGGGCTGCCCGAAGATCACTGGCACTCCAGCGACGAGAGCATCGATGTCGACATGCTCCTCTCGGGAGCCGCGACGATCGCTCATCTCTGGACGGAACTCGGAGACGTGCCCAGAGAAGCAAAGAAGCCCCGGTCATAAGACCGGGGCTTCTTTGTGCTGTTCTGGTGGAGCATAGGAGATTCGAACTCCTGACCTCTTCGATGCGAACGAAGCGCGCTACCAACTGCGCCAATGCCCCGGAACTGCCTTGGAAGACTATCACGACCGCGGCAGCGACTCCGAACCGAACGAGGTGCTCAGCCCGCTCGGCGACGAGCAAGAACCTCATCGAGGTCGAGGCGAGAACCGTCGACGGTGTCGACGATACCCATGGATGCGAAACGGCTGGGCGGGCGAGGTGCCACCGGCTCGGCGGGGGCGAGCGGAAGCTCGATGGGTGCGACCGTGGGCCCGGCGGACGCTGCAGCGCGCAGGGCGTTTTCGGCATCCGCTGCGGCCCGACGGAGGTCGGCCTCGACCTCGAGCGACACCTCGCGAGCTACGGAGGGCAACGCCGTCGCGAGACCGGGAGCCGATACACGGGCGGCATAGAGGGGCTTGGGAAGCGGGATCGGTGTCCACTCGCTCGGAACGACCGGCTCTACAACAGGCGCGGGCTCAGCGTCGAGGAAGGATCCTCCGTGATCGACGAGGGTCTGGTCGTGCACGGTGAGGCGCGGAGCAGGAAGGCGAAGACTGCGGCCCGCCTGCGCGAGCTTGCCCAGCATGACCAGGCAGAGAGACGCGACAGACGCTCCGATGGCCACGACCACCCACGCGCCGGCGAGAGTGATCTGGAAACCGGCGAGAAGGGCGACCGACACCGAGAGGAGGAAGATGGCGCTGGTCACCGCGCGCGAACGCTTGATACGGGCTGCGATGAGAACGGCCACGGGGGTGGCGTCTTGCGACACCTGCCGCAGATAGCGCTGCTGCTCAGCCACGCTGCGGGCGGTCGTGGCCACCCGGATCTCGTCGGGAACCTCGCTCGTCTCGGCGAGGATGCGCAGCGTCTGCTGCAGTCGTACCGCATTGCGTTCTGTCGCCAGGAATTCTCGTCGCCGAGACCAGGTCGGCATGAAGTAGATCAGCCACAGCCCAGCTGCGACGGCGATGATGAGGCCTCCGCCCAGCCAGTCCGTTGTCATGGCTCTACGGTATGAGAGCGAGGGCCCGTTGAGGGCGTCTGCCTGCGTGTGTCGCGAACACTCGTGAGGCAATTCGCACTGGGTCAGCGAGGAATCGTCTCGATGGCGTGTTGCGCCGCCTCGCGATCGACGAGAGGAACGGAGCCTTCGCCGGCGGGAACCTGGCCGTTCTTCCACCGACGCAGCACTCCGACGGGAAGCTCTTCGGCGACCAGGGCGAAGCAGAAGTGATCACGCCAGTCGCCGTTGATGTGGATGAACCTCCGACGGAGTCCCTCGTAGCGGTAACCCAGCTTCTCGACGACACGCAGGCTCGGTGAGTTCTCGGGTCGTATGCAGATCTCGATGCGGTGGAGGCCGACCTGGAAGAACGAGTAGTCGGAGGCCAGGGCGACCGCCGTCGGAGTGATGTTCTTGCCCGCGAACCGTTCAGAGACCCAGTAGCCGATGCTCGCAGACGACACGGAGCCGTAGCTGATCGACGACACGTTCAGCTGGCCCGCCAGCTCGCCGTTGTATTCGATCAAGAAAGGCAGTCCATAGCCGGCTCGCGCGTTGCTCTGCAGAGACCGGATGCTCGCCCTCGTATCGAACGACATCGGCCCGTGCGGGTTAGTCGCCTCCCACTTGCGCAGCCAGGTGCGGTTCTCCATGAGCTCGCGTTCGAGCGCTCGCGCATCCCGCACCCGAATGGGGCGAATGACGATCGGTCCGTCGGACAGGGTGGGAACAAACATCGGCGGTGACAGTCATTCCTTCTGAAATGGTGGTCGAACGACAGAGGCCTCTAGAGGCCCTTGGCGTACTCCTTGAGCCAGGGGCGCAGGTCGCCGCCGAGGTCGTCGCGGTCGCTCGCCAACTGGATGATGGCCTTGATGTAGTCGAGCTTGTCGCCCGTGTCGTAACGACGTCCGCGGAAGACGACGCCGTAGACCCCGCCGGCGATCGAGGTGTCGGCGGCGAGGGTCTCGAGCGCGTCGGTGAGCTGGATCTCGTTGCCCTTGCCCGGCTCAGTCTTCTCGAGTACCTCGAACACCTCGGGCTGCAAGACATAGCGCCCGATCACGGCGTAGTTCGACGGCGCGTCCTCGGCAGACGGCTTCTCGACGAGGCCGGTCACCCGAACCACGTCGTCTTCGTCGGTCTCTTCGACGGACGCGACGCCGTACATGTGCACGACCGAAGGGTCGACCTCGAGGAGGGCGACGACGGTCGTGGTGCGCGTCTCGGCCACCTCGATCATGCGGGTGAGCAGTTCGTCGCGCGCGTCGATGAGGTCGTCACCGAGGAGAACGGCGAACGGCTGATGACCGACGTGCATGCGGGCGCGCAGAACGGCGTGACCCAGCCCCCGTGGATCGCCCTGGCGCACGTAGTGCATCTCGGCGAGCGCGGTGGCCTCGTTGACCATGCGCAGCTTGTTGCCGTCACCCTTCGACTCGAGGGTGGCCTCGAGCTCGGTGACGCGGTCGAAGTGGTTGGCCAGCGCGTGCTTATTGCGGCCCGTGACAACCAGGATGTCGTCGAGCCCGGCCTTCACGGCCTCCTCGACGACGTACTGGATGGCCGGCTTGTCGACGACCGGCAGCATTTCTTTTGGAAGTGCCTTCGTGGCGGGCAGGAAGCGAGTTCCCAGTCCGGCTGCAGGAATGACGGCTTTTGTGATCTGTGTCCCCATGGAGCCAAGGCTATCCAATGCCGAAAGGTCGATGCGCCGGATTGCGAAACACGGCCGATACATCCATGCAACTAAAATCACTTAAATGGTCACCGACCCGAGCAATATCAAACGCGCACTCCGAGCCGAGCTTCGAGAGCGGCGTCGAACGCGGACGTCCGTCGAGCGGGCATCCGCCACCGAGGGCTTCACTCGCAACCTGCAGAAGCTGGTCACCGACACTGGCGCCGGCTTCATCTCGTGCTACCTGTCGGCCACCCACGAGCCGAACACCCGCGACTTCCTCAATTGGGCTCAGGCGAAGGGCATCCGCACCCTCTTCCCCATCGCCAGGGAGGACGGTCTGCTCGATTGGACCCAGGGCGACGGCGAATCCGAGGCCGAAGGGCTGTTCGGCATGCCCGAACCCGTCGGCGAGATTCTCGGCCCGATGATCATCAACGACGTCGATCTCATCATCGTTCCGGCTGCCGCCGTCGACGCATCCGGGGTCAGGCTGGGCTGGGGTCGGGGATACTTTGACAAGACGTTGGGAAGCATGCAGAAGTGTCCTCCCGTCTACGCACTGATTTTCGATGACGAACTGCTCGAGAGCGTGCCTCGCGAGATCCACGATCAGCCCGTCGACGGAGTGATCACCCCCACGCAGATCCACACGTTCTAACCCGCGCCGTTCGGCACGCCGTTCCACCGTTTTCAAGGAGTCTTCTTCCGTGCCCACCTATTCGTACCGCTGCACCGAGTGCACCAACGCCTTCGACATCCATCAGGCGTTCACCGACGACTCCCTCACGGTGTGCCCCGTCTGCGGAGGAAAGCTCCGCAAGGTCTTCAGCGCGGTCGGTGTGACGTTCAACGGATCGGGCTTCTACCGCACCGATTCGCGCGCGGGCGACAAGTCGGGCGGCTCGAGCAGCTCGAGCAGCACCGGCAAGACGAGCGGATCGGGCGACTCGTCGTCGTCCTCCACGCCCGCGGCGCCGTCGACCTCGTCGAGCTCGGGCAGCACCAGCGGCTCTGGTTCCTCGAGCGGATCGTCGACGCCGGCCGCATCCAGCAGTTCAGCCAAGTAGAGAAGCGAAGGGATACACCGTGCTCAAGGGATTCAAGGAGTTCGTACTCCGTGGAAACGTCATCGACCTGGCGGTCGCCGTGGTCATCGGAGCTGCGTTCAGCGCGGTCGTGACGTCGATAGTAGAGAACGTCATCACTCCCGTGCTGGGTGCTGTCGGCGGCGCGGACAGCCTCGTCGGAGCGTTCCCCATCAGCGTCGGCAAGGGCACTATCGAGCTGGGCACGGTTCTCGCCGCGATCATCCAGTTCCTGATCGTCGCCGTGGTCGTCTACTTCGTCTTCGTGCTGCCGATCAACCATCTCAAGAAGGTCGCCTTCATCAAGAAGCAGCAGCCGACTCCCCAGGACACGGTCGAGACTCCCCCGACCGAGGCGGAGCTGCTCACCGAGATCCGCGACCTGCTCGCCAAGCAGCAGACGTCGCCCTCGGGCCCGACACACCCCAGCGCCTGACCGCTCTAGCGGCCTCGCCCACTCACCAGTGCGGCGGCTTCTCGAGCTTCAGCCTGTCGTCGTTCTTGTCGCTGCCGCGCGGGGCGGGATCGCCCCACGAGGCATCCGTGTCTTCGTCAGCCTTCTCGACGGCCGAGCCATCGGCTCGCTGAGGCGTCGGGTCTGAGCCGGCCACGGCATCCGTCGTCACCCGGCGTCGACCCGTTCGACGAACCGGGAGCGCGGGCAGCGCGGACTCGGCGTCGTTCGTCTCTTTCGGCACCACGGGAGCCTACCGTGAGAACGGAAGCGGAGCGGTCTCGTCTGTGCTGGGCGACATGGGCTGCCGGTCTACTGCCTTGAGCTCACGCAGTCCGATGACCTGGGCGATGCGCGATGCGACGGCCTCAGGATCGCTGAACAGTTCGAAGCTGTGCACCCTCAGGTAGTGCCAACCCAGGCGCCGAAGCATGTCCGGACGAAGTCGAAGAGACTCGCGCAGGCTCGTGGCGTGCACCACCGAGTCGGTCTCGATGGCGATGGCGCGACCATCGTGCGAGGCCACGAGCGTGAGCTTGCCGCGGTGCTCGAACGCCACGTCGAGGCCGCGTGCTCCGAGCCGTCGTGCCAGGTCGATCAGCAGCGCATCGCCCGGGCTCGAGAACGTGTCAGGGGTCGGTCCCGACTCGACCTCGGTGAGAATCTGACGCAGCGCCACGATGCCGTGGGCCATGCGCTCCTCGTCGATGTCGTGCGGGTGGAAGCAGCTGACGATGTCCATGGAACGGCGAGCGCGGGTCATGCCGACGGCGAGCAGTCGTTCGCCGCCCGGGCGTCCCAGGGCACCGAAGTTCGTGAGCACTCGGCCATGGGTGGTCTTGCCGTAGCCCACCGAGAAGATCACGCGGTCGCGACTCTGGGCGACCGACTGGTCGAGAGTGGCGACCATGAACGGCTCGGCCCGGTCTTTGAGGATGAAGTCGCTCAGATCGCTTCGCTTGGAGAAGGCAGAGAGAACCGCCTGCTGCACACGCACCGCGTGACGCGGGCTGGCAGTGATGACCATCAGCGATTCGCCCGGGTAGTTGATGGCGTGGTCGAGCACCAGCGCGACAACCCGATCGACCTCGTCGTCGACACTCTCGACGGCTCCGGTCTCGGCGTCGGGCATGCCGCCACGGCCCTCTACGTAGTGCAGGGCGAGGCTACCGTGGCCGAGGAACGTTCCGGCCCACGGCAGAGAGTCGATCTTTCCGCCATAGAAACGGTGATTGACGAGCTCCGCGAGGTCTTCGCCGCCCGCGCGATAGCTGCGCGTGAGGGGAAGCGTCGGGACGAGTTCGGCGAGGCGAGCAAGCGCGGACTCGGCATGCAGCTCTTCGACCGACTGCTCGGCCTGAGAGCGGCTCGCCGCCTCGGGCACCGCAGCGATGGCGATGTCGAAGCGCGACGGGGTCTGAGTCACCGGGTCGCCGAACGCCACGACCTGGCGTCCGCGACGGATCGCGCCCACGTTCTCGGCCAGCGTCGTCGCTCCCGCGTCGACCAGAATGACCGTATCGAAGTGCAGCGAGTCGGAGATCTCGGCGACCTCGTAGGGAGACGCGAGCCAGACGGGAGCGAGAACGCGACCCAGATGGGGAGCCGCCTCGTGCAAGGCCTGAGCGTCGACGCCGTCGGTACGCAGGATCTTCTTGAGAGCCGCTGCCTCTTCGGGGTAGTCGACGAGGCCGACGCTCCAGGTCTCGGCGAGCTGCCATGCCAGAAGGGCGCCGCTCGCCGAGGCGTGTGCCTCGTCGACGAGCCTGAAGTCTGCCTCGAGCCGATCGAGCACCGAGGTGTTGGCGCCCAGCAGGGCCCTGTCGTTGGCGAGCATGAGCTCGAGAACCGACTGCCACCAGGCGAGCTCGAGCTCGTCGGCGACGGCACTCTCGGGCACGTGCCTCTGCGAGAGATCGGTCAGCAGCGGGTCGAGCGAGTGCTCGCGAAGCGTGTCGAGAAGAGCCGTGCGCTCCTGCAGGTTGGCGAGAACCTCGGAATCGGCGGCCAGCCCCTCGACCATCGCTACGAGTTGGTCGATCGGCAGGCTCGTCAGCTGCTTGGCCGTGCCCACGGTGCCCAGGGGCACGTCGAGCTGAGCGAGGTCTTCCGTGACCCGCTGATAGGCCACCTGCACGTCGGCGATGCCGATAGGGATTTCCGGCGGGATGCCCGCCGCAGCGAAGCGGTACCAGAGGGTGCGCTGCTGTTGAATGTGTTTGAGGGCCTCATTGAGATCGCCGATGTGCACACCGGGGCGCACATATTCTCGCGCGAGACCTCGCAGGCGACGTCGGCTCGTCGACGAGAGCTGCGGCGAGTCGCGACGGTTCGAGGTGGCTGCGATCAACTCGGTCAGCGGGCGGTCGAACACCACGGGAAGGAACTTGTCGAGCGTCTCGCGCAGATCGAGAAGGAGGCGCAGGTAGACGCCGAGCTCGGTGAGCGTGGCGAACGGCCTCATGCGGGTCTGGCCGATCAGTTCCCAGGCGCCGGAGAGCAGCGTCGGAAGATCGGACTTGTGCAGCTTCTTGGCGAGCTGGTGGGCGCTGTGCGCGTCGTCGGACGATGCGAATGAGGCGCCATACCAGGGCGAATCGTCGGGCCCGTAGCGGAATTCGCCCAGCGCCGCGGCCTTGCTCAGCGTCTTCGCCGCCTGAACTCGGCCGGAGGCAAGACCTTCGAGCGCGTGGCGGTCGAGGCGGGCCTTCGTCGAGGGAGGCGTCTGGAGCAGTTCGAGGCGTGCGAGTTCGCGAAGCGCATCCAGAACAGAGACCTTGAGCACGGGGTCGACGCGGCCGAGCGAACTGCGGTAGTCGAGCAGCACACCGCGCAGGCGTACGAGAGCCTCGTCGACGTCGGCCACGTGGGGCTGGCGGGCCTTCTCGTTGCGGCCGATCGACTGGATCAGATCGCGGCGGAGGGTGCGCGGCGACACGGCGACGCCGGGCAGGCCGACGTCGGTGAGGCGACGGGCGATGCCGCGCAGGCTGAGGCGACGAGGGCTCACGACGAGAACGCGCTTGTTCTGCGCGATGAGGGCGCCGACGGCGTTGACGATCGTCTGGGTGCCACCCGTTCCCGGCAGAGTCTTGACGACGAGCGAGTTGCCGGCGCCGATCTGGGCGATGACGTTCTCTTGCTCGGGGTCGGCATCGAGAAGGAGCGTGTCGGTGGACGGCGGGCGCTGGTCCTGCGGCGTCGCGTCGACGGGGTGGTAACCGTCTTGCACTCCGCGGCGCGCGGTGACGTTGCCCGCGAGCGCGTCGAGAACCGGATGCGCGAGGTCGACGGCGTCCTCGACGAGCGCATGGCTGACATCGGCGAACGTCGAGACGGCGAGCCTGGGGCTGACGCTGAACCACGCCAGCTGCGATGTGAGGCCGCGCAGCTGGTCGATGACGGGCTGCGGCTTGAAGACGCCGTTGTTGACCGCGAGCGCCACGAGCGCGTCGGCGTCGAGTTCGATCTGGAACTGCTCGGACAGGGCACGAACCAGCTCAGGGTTGACCGTGGGGCCACCGCGCAGCTTGAGCTCGAAGTCTCGTCCGTAGCGGCGAACGGAGACCGGGCGCAGCAGCACGGGAGCGCTGAAGGACTCCTGCTCGAGTCGCCACTCGGCGAATCCGATGCCGAGGTTCACGGCGTCGATGCCGCGCACGCTGCGGAGTTCGACACCCTTGTCGGTGATCGCCGCGGCCGCGAGACGGGCGGTACGCAGGGCCAGCTCGTCTCGGATGAGGCTCGAGAGCAGCGTGGCGTTGCCCGTGATGAACTGTGCGAGCCCTCCCGGGTGGGTGGCCGACAGATCGATGCGGTTGCGGGGCGAGTCGTCGAAGTGGATGAGCGGGGATGCTCCGCCTACCCTGCTGAGTTCGTCTCGCCAACGTTCTCGGTTGGGCTCGACCCGGCTTTCGCTGGAGAGGTTCGTGAGAGGTCGACCGGCCTTTTCAGGCGCGGTCTGGTGACCCCAGGCCGACGAATTGTCGTCGGCCGCAGTCGGAATTCCGTCTGCATCTAGTTTCTTATCGGCGCGCCACACACGGTTACCTTAAGCGGGCCACGCCCGAAAACCTGGCATCTGCAAGGGGTTTCGCCGCATTTGCCCGGTTTCGGCCGATGCATTCCAGACCGTGGAATACCGGCGGACATCCGAAGCGTTGACCCAGACGATGCTGAAACTCTCTGTTCTCGACCTCCTGCCCGTGCGCACCGACCAGACGACCGCCGACTCCGTCGCTGCGGCTGTGTCTCTCGCGAGACGGGCAGACGAGCTCGGCTTCACCCGATACTGGGTTGCCGAGCACCACAACATGGAGGCGGTGGCGGCGACCTCCCCAGCCGTGCTCATCGCCCATCTGGCGGCGAATACGCGCCGAATCCGGGTCGGATCGGGTGGCGTGATGCTGCCCAATCACGCGCCTCTCACGGTGGCCGAGCAGTTCTCCCTCCTCGAGGCCATGCACCCCGGTCGCATCGACCTCGGCATCGGCCGGGCGCCCGGCTCAGATCCCGTCACCGCGTACATGCTGCGAGGGGCTCGCGCTGAGGAGTCAGGAGTGGATTCGTTCCCCGGCGATGTCGAGCTGGTCGCCGGACTTCTCGGTTCGGACGACACGCCGATCACCGACGCTTTCGACGCGGCGGCGCAGCCGGGCGTCGTCATCCCGCTGCGTGGTCGCGACTACGCCTTGCGCTCGACCCCGCGCACGCAGTCCTCGCCCATGCTCTGGCTGCTCGGTTCGAGCACCTACAGCGCGCAGTTGGCGGCGAGCCTCGGCATCGCCTTCGTCTACGCCCACCATTTCGGACAGACGGGCATCGATACCGCACTCGACCTCTACCGCCGCGAGTTCCGGCCCTCTGCGGGACTCTCCGAGCCGACGACCTTTCTCACGGTCAACGCCGTGGTCGCTGACACGCAGGAGGAGGCCGAGGCCCTCGCGCTTCCGCAGCTCATCACGATGGCCAGGCTCCGCTCCGGAGGCGCGCTCGGCCCTCGCCTGACCGTCGAGCAGGCTCAGGCCGAGACGCTGAACCCGATGGAGGAAGATCTCGTGGCAGACCAGGCGGCACGATGGATCATCGGCACGCCCGACACCGCGTGGCCGCGTCTGACAGCACTCGCCGCGAAGTACGGAGTCGACGAGGTGATGGTGTCGCCGATCGCCTCCGACCACGACGGGCAAGACGCCCGAGTCGGCGCGGGCGCGGAACGCACCCTCGAGCTTCTCGCGGCGCAACAGAACCGGTAGGCCGTCGCCTTCGCGCAGTCGCTGCGGCTAGCCCGCGACGGCGCGAAGGACGCCCGCGTATCCGTCGGGCGCTCGACCCAGTAACCTCGACGAGGTGAGCACGGCGGCGCGCGCCGTGCTGGTCACGTCGACGCCGAGACTCTCCAGCTTCGCGACGAGGGCCGCGTCCTCTCCTGTGGCGACGGGGGCGAACCCTCCCCCGGCAAGATAGTGATCCGCCCTCACCCCGAGGTTGGCGCCGTGCACATTGCGATGGCTCTCGCGCAACGGATGCCGCAGCAGATAGTGCGCCAGCCGCTCGGCGTCGAGACCCTCCTCGTCTGGGCGGACAGCACCGAGCAAGACCCCATGCCCCGCTTCGGCTGCCTCGAGCTGCACGCAGAGCCAGTCGGCGGGTACCGCCGAGTCCGCGTCGGTGTTCGCGATCCAGACGCTCTCTGGCGCAAAGGCGCTATCGGCAAGCGCCCGTTCGATGCCGCGTGAGCGAGCCACCCCCACCTTGCCGGCCGAGATCGCGAGAAAGTCCACGCTCGGACGACGAGCGACGACGCTCGCCGTGCCATCGACGCATCGGTCGAGCACGACGACGATGCGTACCTCGGGGCCGTCCGTCGGGCGCGCACTGTGGAGCCGTGCCACTGCCTGCTCGAGGGCGTCGAGGCAGCGCGCGATCGTCTTCTCCTCGTCTCGAGCGGGAACGACGATGACGAGTTGCCTGATGAGGGTCGTCACACGAGCCCCTCCGCCGCGGCGACCGACACCGCGCCCGGCTGGCCGAAGACCTCGAGAAGAAAGTCGTCATCGTCGTAACCGCCGATGCGCTCCAGACCCGCCGACCGACGGAACGCCTCGTGCACGTCGTCGCCGCGCATGGGGTAGTCGCTGACAGGGTGTCTCCAGTGACAGGCGACGACGATGCCTCCATCGTTCAGGCTTGCGACCGCTCGACTGACGAGGTCGTCCAGGCTATCGGGCGCGAGGTAGTACCCCACTTCGGAGACGACGATCAGGTCGAAGCTCCCATCGGGCCATTCCTGGGGTAGAGCGCGGCGCTCGAAGCGCACCTCCGAGCGACCGGCGAGCCGTCGCCTCGCTGAGTCCAGCGGAGCCTGAGCGATGTCCGTCGCCAGCACATCGTCGACCCGATCCGCGAGTTCAGCCGTGAGCACGCCGATCGAGCAGCCGATCTCGAGGGCCGAGCCGAAGCGCCGGCGCGGAAGTGCAGCCAGCGTGAGAGCCCGCTTTCGTTCCTCGTACCAGCGCGTCTCGAAGCCCCACGGGTCGGTACGCCCTTCGTAGAAGGTGTCGAAGTATCCCTGTTCCAGCGACTCCCCCGAGAGCTCGGCAGCCGTCTCGTCGGTGACGAAGAACGTCTCGAAGTCGCGGCCGAAATGCGCGGCGAACGACGACGAGACGATCGCTTCGTCTCCCGGCTCGGCAGAGAGCGGCTCGGTCTGACTCCGGTGCAGCTCGAGCGCGGCCGCCTTCGCCGCCCTGGCTTCGACGCCGAGGGGTGCCGTGCGAACTCTCTCCCACGGCCACTCCGGCGACTCCGGTCTTTGCCAGTGCCAGCCCCAGATCGGGTACTCCGCGTGCCTCGCTGCTGCGGCCTCGACGGCGGCCGCGGCAGCGTCGCCGACAGCCGTGTGGTCGGGATGCCCGTCGCCACGCCAGGGTGACGCGACCAGCGCCCCGGCATGGTCGGCTATGACGGCGCCGATGGCGCGCGTCAGCGAATCGATGTTCTGCCGAAGCTCGCCGTCTGGAAGACCGAGGAGGTGCACGGCGGTGCCCGGCGCGAGCACATCGATCGCCGCCACGACCTCGCCTCGACGGACCGCGGAGAGCCGCTCCGGCGTGACGGTCTTCGACTCCGGATGCGAGCGCTCTCCGGCCGTCGCGACGATGACGACCACCGGGAGGCCCGCCGCATGCGCCGTGGCCATGAGCCCGCCCGCGCCGAGCGTCTCATCATCGGGATGGGCGGCGACGACGACGAGCAGGTCGACACCGTCGAGATCAAGCGGACGGGCTTTCGACCAGCGTTCCGAGGCGAGCCACGCTGCGTTCGTCGTTCCGGCGTCTCGGTGGTCGAAGGTCATCTCTTCGGCTCCTCGGCGACGATGCGACGGCCTAGCGACGCTTCATCGCGCTCCGCGTGATGCTGCCGCACGTACAGTTCGAGGTCGGCCACGCGTCGCGCGTGCTCCGCCTCGAGAGCGAGGGGCGCCGGCCCGAGCGAGTGTGCGACACGGCGGAGCACGTCTTCGACCACGGTCGCCACGACGATGCGCACGCGGGCGGCCAACAGGCGACCCTCGTTTCCCTCCGCTCTGCCATCGTCGATTCGACGGCCGGCGTCGTCGAGCGCGACCCGTGCAGCGAACAGCCCCGCATCGACGGCACCGAGGTGCATCAGCGCGATCTGATCCGGCTCGCGGGTCGTCGATGTCGCGCTCGACAGCAGCCGATGCGCGAGACCTTCGGCTCCTCCCAGCCAGCACGCCGCGACGCCGATCCCACCCCAGGCGAATCCGGGCCGGTCGAGGTACCAGTCGTCGGCTCCCACCGGCGATGAGACGACGTCATCGAAATCGACCGCCCCGCTCGGCACGCCCTGCAGTCCCAACGCGATCCATTCGCCGCTGCGCACTCCCACGCCCTCGGCTCGAAGCTCCACCTCGAACAGCCGCCGGTGGCCGCCCGCGGTGTGAGCCGTCACCAGAGCACGATCGAGCAGCTGAGCCATGGAGCACCACGGCTTCGTGCCAGACAGGCGGAAGGCTCCGTTCGAGTCGTGGGCATCGAGGCGCACGCCCGGCCCTTCGGCGGCGAACACGCCCCAGGTGCCCGCCTGCGGTTCGTGACCGGCCTCTGCGAGGATCGCACGAGCATCCAGATGCGCCTCGACAACCCGTGCAGCCGTGAGATCGGCCCGACCGAGAGCTCGGAAGAGCTCGAACAGGGCCGGCGTCTCGCCCGAGGCGGGAGTGGGCGCGACAGTGCCGATGGCCAGCGCCAGGTCTATGGCTCGCTGCGGATCGCCGGCGACCTCTGCGGCTCTGGCTGCCCACGATTCGAGGGATTCAGCGACGGGCACCCGTGACTCCTTGCGTCATACGAAACTCCCCCATCCAGACGAATGCCGGGGCACCCATGGTGTCCCGGCATTCCTGGTCGTACACGTCAGCCGATGGCTGCGCGACGACCGTCAGTGCTTGAAAGCGTCCTTGACGTTCTCTCCGGCCTTGCGGGCGTCGGCGCCCACCTGGTCGGCCTTGCCCTCGGCTTCGAGTCGCTCGTTGTCAGTGACCTTGCCCGTGGCTTCCTTCACCTTGCCTGCTACGTCGGTTGCGGCGTTCTTGACTTTGTCGTCGAGTCCCATGGCATCCACCTTTCGTCTTGCCGGAATCCTTGTGGGTTCCGGCATGCGTTTCACGGTACGCCCCGAGGTCGTCCGACGGATGGGGCTTGTGATGCCTCTGACGATCCGTTAGAGACGAGCCGATCAGTTCGGGATCTCCTGCGGCGTATCGCCCACCAACTCGTAGGAGACCGGTTCGGGAGTGACGGGAACGACGAGTCGCCACACCCGCTCTTGGGCCTCGCCCTCGGCGTCGAAGACCTCGACGATCGTCTCGCGGGGCTTGCCGTCGACGAAGTGCTCGACCGTTTCCTTACCCTCCGAGAGTCCGCCTGATTGCAGCAGTGCACGATACGTGTCAGCCATGGAATCCAACCCCTTTGTCGATCCCGGAGAGAGTTCCGGATGACCTCAGTTTCTCGGATCGGGAGGGCCCGCGTCCACCCCTTTCAGAGCGCGGCGCTGGATGCCGCCACCAGCGTGAGCACGGCCCGCCCGTAGGCTTCGGCCGGGTCGGGGGCCGTGTGGCTCGATGGCGTGCCCCGAAAGACGATGTCTACGCGATATTCCGGCGCCGCGTCCTCCGAGGTCTCTAGGCGCACGAGAGACCGGAACGCGCCGCGGAGCATGTCGCGGAGCTGGTCTTCACGCGGCAGCCACAGTGCCTCGTGCAACTCGACGGAGTCGAGCGCCCACTCGGTCGTGCCATTGAAACCGAGAATGGTTCCCGTGGGGTAATGCTGGGCCTCGATCGTCATGTCGCTGACGGTGAAGACCTCGGCGTCGAGGGCTTCGGGATCGAAGGCGGGGGTATCGATCGAGAAGCGATCCCCCGAGGCCGGCTTCCAGACCAGCCCGGCATCGCGCAGTGATCGGGCGAGTTCGACGGTGATCATGCAGCCATTATGACTGGCCATTCTGGACCGGGATGCCAGCGAGAACGACACCCGCCCGCGCTATGCTCCGGCGATGACCACTACGACGGCGAGAGCAGGCTCCCGTCTGCTCGATCTGCTCGACTTCGGCTACAAACAGGCGCTGTCGTGCCTCTTCGCGGTATCGATCGTCGTGGGCCTTGCGATCACCCACTTCGTCGACTTCGGGCTCGCCCGCTATGACACGATGCTCGTCTGGTGCATCATCGTGCAGATCGTGCTGCTCGCGACGAAGATCGAGACCCGCGACGAACTGCTCGTGATCTGCATGTTCCATGTGCTCGGCCTCGCCCTCGAGGTCTTCAAGGTCGCCGTCGGTTCGTGGAGCTACCCCGACGCGGGGGTGCTCCGCATCGGCGACGTTCCCATCTACAGCGGGTTCATGTACGCGGCGATCGCGAGCTATATCTGCCAGGCGTGGCGGCGCTTCGACCTCGATATCGACTCCGTGCCGATGGTTCCGACGATGATCACGGCCATCCTCTTCTACGTGAACTTCTTCACGAATCACTGGCTGCCCGACGCCCGCTGGCCGCTGCTGATCGTGGTCGCGGTGCTGATGCGCAAGACATGGGTGCGCTTCAGGGTGCGCCAGACGATCTACCGGATGCCGCTGCTCGTCTCGTTCCTGCTCATCGGCTTCTTCATCTGGTTCGTCGAGAACATCGCGACGATCCTCGGGGCGTGGAGCTACCCCGGTCAGGAGGCTGGTTGGACCCTGGTGCACGCGAGCAAAATCGGCTCGTGGATGGTGCTGGTGATCTTCAGCTTCATGCTCGTGCTCTGGTTCAAGCAGCGCAAGAAGTCGCTCGTCGCCTGACTACCGATCGAGCAGGCGGTGCAGGAACTGCTTCGTGCGCGCCTCGCGGGGATTCTGCAGCACCTCCGACGGCGGCCCGGACTCGACCACGACCCCGCCGTCCATAAAGACGATCGTGTCGGCAACGTGCGAGGCGAAGGTGAGCTCGTGCGTCACGAGCACCATCGTCCAGCCCTCCGTCGCGAGCTCTCTGATCACGTCGAGAACGTCTCCGACGAGCTCGGGGTCGAGCGCCGAGGTGGGCTCGTCGAACAGCAGCAGCTGCGGCTTGAGGGCCAGTGCACGCACGATGCCCACGCGCTGCTGCTGACCGCCCGACAGCTCGAACGGGTATGCATCGGCCTTCGCGCCGAGACCGACGCGCTCGAGCAGCGCACGCGCATCCGCTATCGCCTCGGCCTTCGGCCGTTTCTGTACCTGCACCGGGCCCTCGATCACATTCTCGAGAACCGTGCGGTGCGGAAAGAGGTTGAACTGCTGGAAGACCATGGCGGAACGATCGCGCAGCGATGCGAGCTGCCTCTTCGTCGGATTCCGCGAGTAGTCGACGACGTCGCCGCCCGAGAACTCGACCGTGCCCGCTTCGGGCACCTCGAGGCCGTTCAGCGATCGCAGCACCGTGGTCTTGCCCGATCCCGACGGGCCGATCAGGGCCACGACGTTTCCGCGCGGCACCGTGAGATCGATCGACTTCAACACCTCGACGTCGCCGAAACTCTTGCGGATGCCGCGGGCCGTCAACAGAGGCGCGGCGATGATCGCGTCGGCTGGCTCCGGAGCCAGGGGGTCAGTGGGCGACATAACGATCCAACCTCTTCTCGAGCACGGACTGGGCGCTCGAGAGAACGAGGCAGATCACCCAGTAGACGACGGCGGCTTCGATGTACAGCGCCATGAACTCCTGGCTGAACGCCGCGATCTGCTGCGCCTGCCTGAACAGCTCGGTCACGAGGATCAGCGACGCGAGCGAGGTGTCTTTGACGAGGCTGATGAACGTGTTCGACAGCGGAGGCACCGACACCCGAGCCGCCTGGGGAAGGATGACCCGAACCAGCGTCTGCCCCCGCGACATGCCGATCGTGTAGCCGGCCTCCCATTGGCCTTTCGGCACAGAGAGAATGGCCGCCCTGATCACCTCGGCGGCGTAGCCACCGACGTTGAGCGAGAAGGCGATGATGGCACTCGGCCACGGATCGACGAGAACGCCGATCGATGGCAGCCCGTAGAAGATGACGAACAACTGCACCAGCAGGGGTGTGCCCCTGATGATCGAGATGTACACGCGGGCGATGCCCGAGACGATCCAGATTCGGGAGAGCCGCATCAGCGCGACGCCGAGGGCGATGACCAATCCCAGCGCGAATGACAGCAGGGCGAGCGGGATGGTTCCCGTGAGCGCCCCTCCCACGATGGGGAGGAGCGATCGCAGCAGCAGATCCCACAGCGATTCGGTCATTCGTCAATCCTCCCGCACCCGGGCGCCATCGATCGACCCTTTTCGCCGCAGCCTTACTGCGTGACGTCGCTTCCGAAGTACTTGTCGGAGATCTTGGCCAGCGTTCCGTCAGCGCGAAGGTCGTCGAGCGCCTTGTCGACGGCCTGCTGAAGTTCGGTGTTTCCCTTGGCGAAGACGAACGCGTTGAGCGAGGGGTCGTCGGTCTCGGCGGCGATCTTGAGGCCGGTGTCGCCCTTCTGCTTCTGGTAGTCGAGGAAGGTGAGGTTGTCGTTCACCGTCGCGTCGACACGGCCCTGCTCGAGCAGTGCGACGGCCTGCGCCCATCCCTCGACGGCCTCGACGTTCGCGCCGTTCTTCTGGGCCAGTTCGTACCAGTTGCTGGTCAGCGACTGCGCGGTGGTCTTGCCCGCGAGGTCGGCGAACGACGTGATGTCGGAGTTGTCGTTCTTCACGACGATGACGCCGGGGCTCACCGTGTAGGGCTCGGAGAAGTCGTACTTCGCCGCACGCTCGTCATTGATCGAGACCTGGTTGGCGATCACGTCGAAGCGGCCGGCTTCGAGGCCGGCGAAGATCGCGTCCCACTGCGTCTCCTCGAACTTCGCCTTCACTCCGAGCTTGTCGGCGACGGCGGTGATGATCTCGACGTCGTAGCCGGTGATGTCTCCGGTTCCGCCCTCGTGATAGCTGAACGGCCGGTAGGTGCCTTCGGTGCCGACCGTGAGAACTCCGGACTCCTGGATCGCGGCGAGCGAGTTGGCCTTCACCTTGCCCTCGCTCGTTGCGCCGTCAGACGTCGACGACGGGCTCGAGCACGCGCCCAAGGCGAGGGTTGCTGCGGCGGCGAGCGAGATGAGCGCGACGAGAGAGGAGGAGCGTTTCACGGGTGATCCTTTGCTGTGTGACTGAGGTGTTCAGGGTAGCCAGCGCTCGAGGCCCCTCGAAAATTCCGTGACGCCGCATGACGGGCTCGGTCGCGGGTCGGCGCTCGGCCCCGCGCGTATAGTGGGAGGCAATCAGCGCGCGGGCCTGGATTTGGGCCCACCGGCACTCCGTCGAGAGCTCGTCCCACCCTTCCCCCCGCAGAAAGACGCTGATGAAAGACGCTTCACCCGTTCCCGCGATCTCAGAGATCCAGGATGCGCTGGGTCGCGTCGAGCGCGACCGTCACGTGTCGCAACTCGACGCAGAATTGCTCTTCTCCGCACGCGGCGACGAGCTCGAGCGACTGCTCGCGGTGTCGACACAGCTGCGCGACGAGGGACTCGACCGCTCGGGCCGGTCGGGCATCATCACCTACTCCAAGAAGGTGTTCATACCGGTCACGCACCTCTGCCAGGACCGCTGCCACTACTGCATCTTCGTCGAGACGCCCAACAAGCTGGCAGCCAAGGGCAAACCCATCTACATGTCGCCCGAGGAGATTCTCGAGGTGGCACGTGCGGGCGCGGCCGTCGGCTGCAAGGAGGCGCTGTTCACTCTGGGCGACCGGCCCGAGAACCGGTGGCCCGTCGCGCGCGAATGGTTGGATGCCCACGGCTATGCCTCGACCATCGATTACATCCGGGCCATGGCTCTTCTCGTGCTCGAGGAGACCGGGCTGCTCCCCCACCTCAACCCGGGGGTGATGTCGTGGAGTGAGCTGCAGGCTCTTCGGCCGGTCGCGCCATCGATGGGCATGATGCTCGAGACCACCGCCACGAGGCTCTGGTCGGAGAAGGGAGGGGTGCACTACGGCTCGCCCGACAAGGATCCGGCCCTCAGGCTCCGCGTTCTCGACGACGCGGGTCGGTCGAAGGTCCCTTTCACCACGGGCGTGCTGTTGGGCATCGGCGAGAACAACGCCGAGCGCGCCGAGGCGCTCTTCGAGATCCGCGCCTCGCACGAACGCCACGGGCATATCCAAGAGACCATCGTTCAGAACTTCCGCGCGAAGCCGCGGACCGCCATGCAGAACGAGGTCGACCTCGCGCTGCAGGAGTACGTCGCCGCCGTCGCCGTCGCCCGCGTCGTCATGGGCCCCGATGCGACGATCCAGGCGCCACCCAACCTCACCGACGCGCACGAATTGGGACTGCTGCTGCGAGCGGGAATCGACGATTGGGGCGGAGTCAGTCCGCTCACCGCCGACCACGTCAACCCGGAGCGCCCCTGGCCCGAGCTCGACACTCTCGCGGCGCTGACGAAAGACGCCGGATTCGAGCTGCGCGAACGGCTGACCGCGCATCCGCAGTTCGTGCGCGACCCCGACGCGTGGATCGATGCGCGCATCCGGCCGCACGTCGATGCGCTTGCCGCGCCGTCGGGCCTCGCCGAGGAGGACGCCCCGGTCATTGGTCGCCCGTGGCCCCGCGCCCCGCACTCGAGCCCCCGTTCCCTGAATCCGACACTCCGTTCCCTGAGCCTGTCGAAGGGAATCGAAGCCCTCATCGCAGCCGACAAGAACCCGGCTGCCCTGTCAGACGCTCACTACCTCGAGCTTCTCCAGGCATCCGGCGCCGAGCTCGATGCGCTCACTGCCCTGGCAGATGACATCCGCCTCGACGCTGTGGGCGACGACGTCACCTTTGTGATCAACCGCAACATCGACTCCTCGCTCTACGGGGTCGACCCCGAGAACGGCGGCCTCTCCCTCGAGACGATCGGCCAGCTCGCCGATGAGGCGGCGGCGCTGGGCGCGACCGAGCTCTGCGTGCAGGGCGCCGTCGGCCCTCACATGCCTGCCACGGCATACCTCGATATCGTGCGCGCGATCAGGGCCCGGCAGCCCCGACTTCATGTGCACGCCTACCGGCCGACCGAGATCGCCGACGGGGCGCGCCGCCTCGGGCTGGCCCTCGGCGAGTACCTGCAGGCACTGCGCGACGCGGGAGTCGACAGTGTGCCGGGAACCGGCGCCCGAATCCTCGACGACGACGTGCGGCGCGTTCTCAGCGAGGGCAGCGATCCCGCCGCGGCCGAGTGGATCGCGTCGATGACGGCTGCTCACCGGGCGGGGCTCCGTTCGACCTCGACCATGATCTACGGCCATGTCGAGAGCCCAGCTCAGCAGCTCGCGCATCTGCGCGCGCTCGCGCGGATTCACGACGAGACCGGCGGCTTCACCGAGTTCATTCCGATGCCCTACGTGCGGCTGGACGCGCCGGCGAGCGTCGCCCTCGTGGCCGGTCCCGGCCCGGATGCGCGACAGACCCGCGCGGTGCACGCCGTCGCGCGGCTGCTGCTGCACGGGCGCATCGACCACGTGCAGGCCGCGTGGACGAAGCTCGGACTCGCCGAGAGTCAGTCGGTGCTGCGAGGCGGAGCCGACGACCTCGGCGGACTACTGCTCGACGGAACAGCCAAGCCCGAGGCCGGCGCCGAAGCGCATCGCTCGCTCACCATCGCCGACCTCGAGCGCACAGCCGGGGAGATCGGGCGGGGCGTGCGGCAGCGCACGACGAGCTACGGCTCGCCCACGCCCGAGCAGCTCGCGTTCGCCCGGCGGCCAGACGCGCCTCCCGCGACGCGCCTGCAGCTTCCGACCTCCGAGCGTCGCAGCTCGCTCCAGCCGTCGCGCGCATGACCTCGACCCGGCGGCGTTCGACGGTCGTTCTGCTCTGCGGCCCGGGCAGCGACGAGGACTTCGCGTTTCTCGGCCCGACTCTGGCACGCGATCGCCGTGTGGTGATGGTCGACCTGGGCCGCCCCTCGAGTCGGCGCTCTGGCGCGTGGATGCACGAGCTCGCAGGTGCGGGTGACGGCTGCTGCGTGATCGCGGTCGGGGCACACGCCGAGGACGCCGTGCGAGCGACGCACGATTCCCGCGGACTCGTCACCCGACTCGTGCTTATCGATCCGGAGTTCGATGGCGCGGCCCCCGAGATGGGCGGTCTGCGCGTGCTCGTGCTCACCTCGGGCCAACGTGGGCTAGACGATGTGCGCGGCACGCTGCGCGAACAACCCGCGCGCATCCTGAGCATGATCGAGGATTTCCTCGATGACGCAAAACCTCCCTCTCGCCGGTCGAGTAGGCCGCCCGCGGCCGTATCGAGACCACCCGTGAGTGATGTCCATCTGCCGGCCCGTCCCTCGCGCGACCACTCAATCAGCGCAGTCGAGGTCGACACCGTGATCGTCGGCGCGGGATTCGCGGGGCTGGGGGCGGGCATCCGTCTTGCGCGACAGGGCGACGAGTCGTTCGTGATCCTCGAGCGCGCGGGCGATGTGGGCGGAACCTGGCGCGACAACACCTACCCCGGCGTCGCCTGCGACATTCCCTCGCACCTGTACTCGTTCTCATTTCTGCCGAAACCCGACTGGTCGAGCTTCTTCGCGAGCGGCCGCGAGATTCACGACTATCTGCGCAATGCTGTGCGCTCGGAGGGCCTCGAACCTCATCTGCGGCTGCACTCGGAGGTGCTCGAGATGCGCTGGCTCGCCGACGAGCTGCGCTGGCGGGTGACGACGAGCTCCGGTGAGTACCTCTCTCGCACGCTGATCGTCGCCGCGGGGCGGCTGTCGGATGCCCGCATGCCCGATGTGCCCGGTCTCGACACCTTCGCGGGCCCGGTCATGCACTCGTCGATGTGGGACGATTCCGTCGAGCTGCATGGGCGACGCGTCGGAGTCGTCGGCACGGGTGCATCCGCGGCGCAACTGATTCCCCGACTGGCGCACCTCGCGGCGAGCGTCGTCGTTTTTCAACGCAGCGCTCCCTACGTCGTACCGCGCCCCGACCGGGAGTACACCCTCGACGAGCAACGAGCCTTCGCGGCAGATCCGTCTGCGCACGAGGCCATGCGCGACGACCTCTTCTGGGGTGCAGAGACGGCGTTCGCCGAGCGGATGCGCGTGCCCGGCTTCATCGATCGGCTGCGCGATCGCGCGCTCGGCCACCTCGAAGCGCAACTCGAGGACCCAGCCCTGCGCGCTGCCGCCACGCCCGACTACGAGATCGGCTGCAAGCGGGTAATCATCTCGAACGACTACTACCCCGCGCTCGCCGCACCCTCTGTGTTCCTCGAATCGTCGGCGCTGCACTCGATCTCCAAGAACGTCGCGACCTCTGAAGACGGCTCTCGATTCGAGCTCGACGTGCTCGTGTTCGCCACCGGATTCGAGTCGACCCGCCCGCCGTTCGCCGCACGCACCTACGGGGCCGACGGCATTCGTCTCGCCGACGCGTGGGCTGACGGCATGCGGGCACACGCGTCGACGACCGTGCACGGTTTTCCGAACATGTTCGTTCTCGACGGGCCCAATGCGAGCCTCGGCCACAACAGTGCCGTCGCCATGATCGAGGCGCAGATCGACTACGTGCTCGCCGCCCTCGATCACCGCGACGCTAAGGGCATCGATGCCCTCGACGCGTCGCTCGAAGCACAGGATGCCTACACTCACGAGATCGACGCAAAGGCTGCGTCGACCGTGTGGCTGACCGGTGGATGCGACAGCTGGTACGTCGATGAGCGCAGCAGACGGCTCACGCTGCTGTGGCCCGACTTCGCCTACGCCTTCCAGCGACGACTGTCTCGCTTCGACGCAGAGAACTACGAGGTCGTCGCCGCGCGCCGGCACGCCTCTGCTCTGTAGAGTTTTCTGCTTTCTAGAGCTCGATGCCGTCGCCGTAGTCGCGTCCGCCCAAGTGCCGCGCGTGCTCGAGCGTCATCACGTCGGCGCGGTGACCGAGCTCTGCCGCGAGCGCCACGATGCGGTCTCGCTTGGCGCTTTCGACCAGAACGATCGTGTACGAGTCCGAGTCGATGTCGAAGACGAGAAGCTCGAGGCCGGCCGGGGCGAGCAGCGCGTTCGCACGCAACATGCCGAACGTGAGGTGCGCATCCGCGTCGTCGACGGATTGCAGGTCGACGCCGCTCGCCAGCACGGCGCTCATACGACTCAGCGCCCACGCGAGTTCGGCGGCGTTGTCCTTCCAATCGAGCTCGTGCGCCAGCTCGTTCTCGATCAACCAGTCGACGAGAGCGAACCACGGGTCGACATCGTCGTCTTCGAGGCCTCGGTTCTCGGCCTCTGCGGAGTGAGCCTCGAAGTAGTCGGCCGGCGAGGAGTAGGCCTGCAGCACCACCTCGGCGAGCCCGACATCCGGTGACAAAAGGGCCGCGAGCTCGCGCCAGCGGGCGGCGGCGTCGTCGTCGGATGCGTGGCGCTGGGCGTCTAGGAACTGGGGAGCCTCTGGTTCGTGATGCGACGCGCGCCGAAACGGGTTCCAGGCCATGACGGGCTCCTCCCTGCACCATTGACGCGAGAGACTCGCGTACCCAGCCTGACACTCTCCGCGCGCCTGCGCACCTCCCTCAACGCCGAACGGGCCGCACACCGCCGGTATCCGGCGGGCACGGCCCGTTCAGAATGCGGGTAAATCAGTACTGCACCATCGAGCTCATGACGATGGCGCCGAGGATCATCGACGCGATGTTCGCGGCGATGCCGACGAAGCTCAGGATGATGCCGACCAGCGACAGAGTGCGGGCCTGCGGTTCGCGCTTGCGCGACATGAAGCCGAGGATCACGCCGGCGATCGCCAGGAGGATCCACAGGATGGGCAGGAACAAGCTGAAGACGATGCTCACGGCACCGAAGACCAGCGACAGAATCGCCATGGTCTTCTTGCTCGAAGCGGCGGGGGCCGGGGTGTATGCGGGTGTAGTCATGAGGCTGCTCTCCATCGTTTAGGGGACGTGTTCCTCACAGGGAACGCGCAAACATTACCGTGAGTTCACGACTTAAGAACACCCCTCATGTTTTGGCGCAGAATTCTTTTTCGCCACACCTCAGGCAGCTCGAACAGCACCCGCGCACGTCCGCGCACGAGCACGCGATGGATGCCGAGTGCGGCCGACACGATCAGCACGGTTCCGAAGACGGGAGCGAGATACCGCACGGGCGCAAACTGCAATGACCACTCGACCGGAGGAAGCAGGAAGAGCAGCCAGATCAACGGAAGCTGCAGCACGAAGATCGGCAGGGTGCGGCGACCGATCGCCGCCGCCACCTTCTCGAACGGCGGCCAGCGCACCAGCACCGAGATCACGACGATCGACACCATCACGGCGGCGCTGTCCCGCAGCAGCCGCAACCCTGTCTCGAGCGCGGTTCCCTCGGCGGTCTGTTGCCAGGCCAGTTCGCACACGACGAAGAAGACGATGCCGAGAACGGGTGCCCATACGCTGCGGATGCGCGCGAGCGCCCGCAGCGCCGGCGCCGCATAGACCCCGACAGCGAAGAAGACCGCGTAGTACACGACGTGCAGCCAGAGCGCCTCGTCGCGTGTGACGGGCACGGCTCCGGATGCGACGGAGAGCACCGCGAGCACGCCCACTACCGCGGCGGGCGGCACCCGGTTCAGGCTGCTGAGAACCACGACGTAGGTCGCGAGCGCGAAGATGAACCACAGCATCGAGTCGGGAACGAACAACTGCTCGAGAAAGTGCAGGGGCGTCATGACCCGGAACGGCACACCCGGGTCGATGACCACGCTCGAGAGCACGGCGTACACCGCGAGCCAGACGAGGTAGAGCCAGTACAGAGATACGGCCCGAAGCACGGTTCGCCGATCGCTCCACCCTGCCCGAACCCGGCGCGATGCCACCAACCCAGAGACGACGAAGAGCAGCGGCAGCCTGAACGCGCCGAAGAATTCCGTCAGCTGCGTCCAGGCCTCTACACCGTTGCTCGGCGGCGCGAGCGGCTCGTATACGAAGATGCGCACGTGCAGCAGAACGACCAACAGCACGCAGATGCCGCGCGCGGCATCCACCCACGCGAGCCGAGTCGCGGTCACCGACCGCGCCTATCGAACGGCGACCCCCCGACGCACCATCGGCTCGAACATGCGGTCGAAGACCACTCTGCGATCGAACTGCAGGGCGTACTCCCGGGCGCGCGCGGCCCACTCGTTGCGCTCGTCGGCCGTGGTCTCGACGATGGCGCCCACGAGAGCCCGAGCGATCGCATCCGGATCTTCGACGGGAACGACGATCGCGTGGTCGCCGATCGCCTCGCCGATGCCGCCCGTCAGCGTCGTGATGATGGGGCCGCCGCCCGCGAGCATCTTCTCTGCGAGGGCGATGCCGAAGGTCTCGACGAATTCGGGCCGAGGCTTGCTGGGCAGAACGAACGCGGCGCATCCCTTCATGAGATACGGCTTCTCGGCGTCTCCGACGTCATCGAGAAAGCGGATGCGCGACGAGACGCCGGATGCCGCGGCGGCGGCGCGAAATGCGTCGGCCTGCGGGCCGCGGCCGGCGATCACCAGGGTCTTGTCTGCGTGCACGCCGCTGCGTTCGAAGCCTTCGATGAGCTCCTCGACGCCCTTGGCGTGGGTGAGACGGGAGAGGAAGAGCACGTAGCCGTCGCGTTCGAGCCCACGCGATGCCAGCACCTCGCCGAGAACTCCGTCGTCGAGATCGAGATAGGCGTCGGCGTCGATCGCCGGATACGACACCGTGATCTTCGCGCGGCACTGCTCGGCGAAGCGCGTTCCGTGCTGAGCGTCGACGCGTTCGGCCTCGCTGATGATGAGCTGGCGGGTGTAGTCCGATACGGCGACGCAGTAGTCCTGGCTGAGGTAGCTCGTGAGGATGTGAGCCGCGGCGCCGAGGCGGCCTTCTTCGACAGCCGTGCGCACGACATTGGTCACGTCGGAACCGACCGCCTCGGCGATGGTGGTCACGTTCACGGGCAGGCCCGTGCCGAGGGCTGCACGAACGGCGTCGGACGCGGCGATCGTGTGGGGGCTCAGGTAGAGCGAGAGACACACCGTCGGAACGCCGTCGGTGAAGAGCTCGACCAGGCGGCCCGTGATGCCGGCGAGATGGCGGCCGTCGGGCACCTTGTAGTCGCCGACCGGGGCCGGGCGCTCCACGATGATGCCGTCGCTGTAGGGCAGAACCGAGTCGAGCGGCTTGAGCGGCAGCCCGGCGCGCTCGAGAACGTCGATGGGCCAGGTCACGATGCGCACCTCGTCGAAGCCGCGCTCGAGGGCGGTCTCGGCCAGATTGCGGGCCTCGACGGAGTGCCCGCAGATGACCGGATCTGCTCGCACGATGATCACGAGACGGTTGTCGATGGTGGTCATGGCTTGGCTCCCGGGTGTGTGTGGGTGAGGTGTTCGCGAACCAGGCCGGAACGCGATGGGGGAAGATTCGTGGTGGCCCAGCCGCTCGGCTCAGGGCCGAGTTCGACGAGCAGCTCGCCGCCGCGATGCAGCTCGGATCCGCTGATCCAGCTGCGCTCGAGCGCAGCGCCATTCAGCTGCATCGACTGCACATACTGAACAGGTCCGCCATGCACGGGTTCGACGAAATTCTTCGTGCGTATCCTGAAGCTCTCGTCGCCGACCGCGATGGTCGCCGACGAGAACAGCGGGGCGTTCATGAGAAAGATGTTCTGGCCGGCCACGGGGAACAGGCCGAGCGAGGCCCAGACGTTCCACGAGCTGAGCCCGCCGGAGTCGTCATTGCCCGGCAGACCGCCGCGGCCCGTTCCGAACTGCTGGAGCAGAACGTTGTGCACGACCTCGGCGGTGCGATCGGGGCGGCCGGCGTAGTGATATGCCCAGGGCGCCTCCATGTCGGGCTCGTTGTTGAGCCCCTCGAAGCGGCCGAGCGCGTAGCCGGCCAGCATCTCGGCGACGGCGGGCCTGTTGCCGGGCTGCGTCACGGCGGGCGCGCCGAAGCCGAAGAACTCGTCGAGCTGCGCCACGAAGGCGTCGGCGCCGCCGCTGAGTTCGATGCGCGAGGCCATGTCGTGCAGCAGTCGGAACGAGTAGTTGTAGCGCGTGCCCTCGTAGTAGGTGGAGTCCTTCAGCAGCCCGCTCGCCGGATCGAAAGCATTGGCCCAGCGCTCGGCCAGCCCCTCGAACTGCTCCGCGAGCGCAGTGTCGCCCACCCGCCGCGCGACTTTCGCCGTGGCCCAGTAGCCGAAGGCCAGGTCGAGGGTATGGCTGATCGGATGCGTCTCGCCGTGCAGCAGAAATTCCTCGCCGTAGGTGCGGCGCAGGTCGTCGGACATGTGCACGAGCGCCCATTCCCAGTCGATGCCGGGCAGGCCGAGCTGGCAGAGGTCGGCGAGGAAGGTGTGGGCGAGGGCGCTTCCCTGGCGCGAGAACCGGTCGCTCCCCCGGGCCATGCGGTAGCCGATCGGAAAGTTGCCCTCCTCCTCACAGATGGTGAGCAGGGCGTTCGCGAGTTCGACGGCGCGCTCGGGCATCAGCGCCGTGAGCAGCGGCAGCTGGGTGCGATAGATGTCCCACATCGTGCTGATGTCGAAGGCGAACGGTCCGTCGCTGGGCCAGAACGGGCTCTCCGAGGGCGCGAGACAGGGCTTGATCAGCGAGTGGTAGAGCGCGGTCGAGAAGACGGTCTGCCGCTCGGTCGATGTCGTCTTCACGCTCACCGACTTGAGTTGCTTGCGCCACTGCCGCTTCGTCTTCTCACGTCGATGATCGAAGCGCGATTCGCCTTCCCCGCAGTCGTTACGCAGATTGCGGCGGGCCTGCTCGACACCGCGCAGCGAGAAACCGATGCGCAGCTCGATGGTCTCGCCCGCCCGACTCGGCCCTGCCCACATGAGCCCGAACGGACGCAGGGTGGTGGGCCGGATGTGGTCGAAGTCGAGTCGTTTGCCGCCGGGCATCAGGCGACGGTCGTAGAACAGCATCTGTCGCCACTGCGGCGTATCGCACTCGATGTACACGGCGATCGGGGTCCCCTCGACCACGATCTCCCCCTGCGCGACTCCGGGCTCGAGCGTCTCGAGGTGGGCGCGCAGCGGAATGGTCGCGCCGTAGGGAATCGACAGGCCACCCAGCGAGAAGTCGATCACGATGCGCGCCCGCGGGTCTTCGGGGAACGTGTACCGGTGCACGGCGCTCTTCGGTCCGACGGTCAGTTCTGCTCGCACGCCGGAGTCGAGCGTGGCGGAGTAGAAGCCGGGCTCTGCGGTCTCGTCCGTGAGATCCCACAGCCGGCCCAACGCATCCAGCGGCTCGACCATGGGCGTGACGCGAAAGTAGTTGTAGTACTTGCGAATCGCGCCCGTGCCCGACTGCTGAAAGTGCGTGAAACCGGATGCCGTGGGTCGGTCGTGCAGCGTCGAGGGCACGCCCTCGAGACTCAGATCGTAGCGGCCGTAGCCCGTCGGATAGGCACCGGAGTAGGCGCAGGCCGAGACCATGCCGAGCGGGTAGGTCGCTCCCGGATGCGTGTTGCCGATCTGGGGCTTCGGCCACCACCAGGTGGCTGCAAGGCCGGTCTGCGGGGGCAGCGCCGTGGGCTCCGACCCGAGAAACGGGTCGACGTGGCCGATCACGCGAGGGCCCGTCGTCGATTCATGATGTGACGCTAAGAGCCGGCGGCATCCGGTCGGTGAACGAGCCGATGCCTACAGATGAACGCAGGGCCAACGGTGGCCTGCAGGGGTGAGCGGCGGGCGCGCTGGCGCGTCAGTCGCTGAGGTTGTCGCTCAGAATCGAGAGCACGGTCGAGCGCGACTGTCGCGCCACGTCGCCCAGTCGGGCTGCGACCACCTCGACGAGTGACTCGAGCAGCACAACGTGCGGGATGCGTGAGGTGTGCTCGAGTTCGTGTCTGAACGATCCGCTGGCCGGCGCGACGACGAGGGCGGCGTCGGCGAGTGTCACGAGCGGTGATCGCGCGAACGAGGTGACCACCACCAAGCGCGCACCCGCGGCCCGCACGGCGCGCGCCGACCGAAGACTGGACTCGTTCGCGCCGCTGCCGCTGATCACGATGCAGGTGTCGGCCGGGCTCAGCTGACGTGCCGCGATCTGCTGGCCGATGGGGTCTGCGACGAACTCGGTGGGGCGTCCGACAGCGGTGAGCCGCATGGCCAGATCGAGCGCGAGCGGCGACGACAGCCCGTTGGCGATGGCGAGAAGACGCGATGCCCCCACGATGAGCTCGAGCGACTTCTCGACCGACTCGTCGGTGAGCACGCTGGCGATCTGCGGAAGCGAGGAGGCGAGCGCATCGATGTCGGCACGGATGCTGCCGAGGGCTCCCGAGCCGTAGTCGCGCTCCCGCTCGCGGCCCTCGCCCTGAGCGAGCTCGCGGGTCAGCGCCACGCGCAGCTGCGGATAGCCGCGGTATCCGAGGCTCTGGCAGGTGCGGATGACCGTCGACCTCGCGACACCGGCGCGGTCAGCCAGGTCTTGAGCCGTGGTCTCGACGATGCCCTCGAGGTCGGCCAGAATCAGTTCGACCACGCGGCGCTCGCTGGGCAGCAGCGAGTTGATCACCGTGGCGATGCGTGTCGTGGGGGTGACGTCGTCGCTACCGCTCCAGGTCATGTACGGGTGCTCCCTCGGTTATCCGTCGGCGGATGGCCCCCGAGATCGCGTCGAGGGCGATCGTCACGATCACGACGACGATCAGCAGCATTCCGACAACGCCCCACTGCCGATACTGAGTGTAGGAGGTGAGCATGTCTCCGATGCCTCCCACTCCGATCAGACCGAGCACGGCAGAGGCGCGCACGTTGATCTCGAAGCGGTAGAGCCAGAACGACAGGAACTCCGGACTCGCCGATGGCCAGACGCCCCAGCGCAACACCTGCGAGGTCGAGCCACCGGCGGCGCGCACGGCCTCGATCGGGCCACGGGGAACCCCGTCGATCGATTCGAAGCCCCACTTGCCGAGGGTTCCGATGCCGCCGACCGCGAGCGCGAGCGCACCCGTCAGGGGCGTGAGACCGGTAACCGACAGGATGATGATGGCGATGATGATCTCGGGCACCGCCCTGATCACGGCGAAGACCCCGCGCAGCGCGGCCTGAACGGGCGGTGGGCCGAATCCCTTTGCAGCGAGGAAGCTCAGCGGCGTCGCCACGATGATGCCGAACACCGTGCCTACCCAGGCCATCTCGACCGAGCGCCACGTCTGATAGAGCGCCTCGCCGAGCTTCGACCAGTCGGGGGCCGAGAACATGAGCCAGAGGTAGCGCACGATCTCGGAGGGCAGGTTGCCGAGTCTGGCCCAGTTGATGTCGACAGACCAGAAGGCGACGACCACAACAACGACCACGACGGATGCGACGACGCGGCCGCGCGTGCGGGATGGGCGGGGTGGTGCGACGGCACTCATACGAGCCTCTTCCGGATGGCGCTCGAGACGAGTTCGAGCAGGATGACGACGACGAGGACCTCGAGGATGATGACCGACAGCTGGTCGTAGCGGAAGTAGGTGCGCACCGCGTCGATGAGGAGGCCGATGCCGCCCGCGCCCACGAGGCCGAGAACCGTGCCGGAGCGCACGTTGAGTTCGAGCACGTAGAGCACCTGGTTCACGAAGCTCGGCCACACATCGGGCAGGGCGACCGCGCGATTGATCTGTGCCTGGGTGCCGCCGGCCGCGCGGGCAGCCTCGAGGGGCCCTGCGTCGTTCGACTCGATGGCCTCCGAGACGAGCTTCACGATGATGCCCACGTTGAACAGCACGAGCGCCAGGATTCCGGGAAGCGCGCCGACACCGACCATCGCGACGAGGATGGCGGCGTAGAGCAGCTCGGGCACGGCGCGCACAATGTTGAGTATTACGCGCACGATTCCGCGACCGACCCGGTGCGGGTTGATGAGGCGGGCGGCCCAGAGGCTGAGCGGAAGCGCGATGAGGGTGCTCACTGCCGTGGCGATGACCGCCATCTCGAGCGTCTCGAGCATGGGCGGGATAGTGCGGGGAAAGAACGACCAATCTGGCTGCAGAAGCTGAACGATCTTGGCGGCGCCGTTCTGCCAGTTGCGCGCGATGGCGTCGAGCGAGAACGCGATCCCGAGCTGCGGGCTCAGCGTGACGGCGGTGATCAGGGCGATCACGCCGAACGCGAGCCACGGCTTCCAGCGACCGGCGGGCCGCGGCGGCGGGGTGGCCGACGCTGATGCCGCCGCCTTCGCCGTCGCCGCCGGGGCGGGCACGGATGCGGGGGCGGTCATCGGTCGAGCACGTCCTCTGCCCGAATCGAGCGGCCGTAGATCTCTTCGAAGACGGCATCGCTGGCGTCGTCGACGGAGCCGTCGTAGACGACCTCGCCCGCGCGAAGGCCGATGAGGCGGGTGCCATACTCTCGTGCCAGGTCGACGAGGTGGAGGTTGGTCAGCACGGTGATGCCGAGCTCGGTGTTGATGCGACGCAGGTCACGCATCACGGCGTGCGCGGTGGGCGGGTCGAGGCTGGCCACGGGTTCGTCGGCGAGCACGAGATGGGGCTCCTGCGACAGAGCCCGCGCGATCGCGACCCGCTGTTGCTGGCCGCCCGAGAGCGACGACGCGCGATCCCATGCCTTGGCCAGAATGCCGACCCGCTCGAGGGCGTCGAACGCGATCTGCTTGTCGGCCGCGGTGTGCACGCCGAGCAGCGTGCGCCACGTCGAGGTGTGCGCGAGACGACCGACGAGCACGTTGTTCAGAACGCTCGTGCGACCGGCCAGGTTGAAGCCCTGGAAGATCATGCCGATCTCGCCGCGCAGGCGACGCAGCTCGCGCCCCTTCGCCTCGCCGAGGTTGTGCCCTCCCACGGTCAGCTGACCCGACGTGATGGGCACGAGACCGTTGATCGTGCGGATGAGACTGGACTTGCCCGAGCCCGACAGACCGACGACCGAGACCATCTCACCCGGCTCGATGTCCATCGAGATGCTCTTGAGAGCGACGACACCGTTGGGGTAGCGCACGCTGACATCGCGCATGCGGATGGCCCACGGCGCGGAGGCCGAGGCGACTGCCCCGACCTCCGCAGTGTGCTGAGTCACGCTACTTCAGTCCGAGCTTGTCGGCCGCACGGGCGACGACGTCGAGCGAGCCCGGGTCGGCCGGAGCCAACTTGGTGATGGAGTAGATCGCGGTGAGTTCCTTCGAGCCCTCGGGGGTGTTCGAGTAGTCCTCGAGCGCCTTGGTGATCTTGTCCTGCAGCGCGGGCGACAGATCCTTCGTGAGGGCGACTCCGTCGTTCGGAATCTCGTCGGAGAGGGCGAACACTACGACCTTCTGGCCCACGTCGGGCTTGTCGCTCTTCACGATGTCGCGGGCGTCCCAGAAACTGAAGCCCACCTCGGCGTCGCCGTTGTAGACGGCGAGAACGCTGGCGTCATTGGCGGTCACGGGCAGCGCGCTGATGTCGTTGTCGGTGTCGATGCCGGCCTCCTGCAGGGCGAGCACCGGGTAGATGTAACCGGCGGGCGATCCGGGGCCGAGCATGGCCACCTTGACACCGTCTTTGATCTTCGAGATCGAGTCGAGACCGGCCGGTCCCTTCAGCGCGTCGGCGCCGTTGCAGAAGAGCTTGCCGTCGCGCTCGACGGGGGCGTCGTCGCAGTACTTGTCGGGGTTGTTCGTCATGAACTGGGCCGGGTAGGTGATGTTGCCGTTGCGCTCGGTCTGCAGCACGACGGATGCGCCGTACATGTCGCTCGCCTGCCACAGCTGCAGCGACGGCAGGAAGCCGATCTGAGCCTGGCCCGCACCCATCGCCTCGACGGCGGCCTGGTAGTCCTTCGACACGACGCCGGTGACGGGGATGCCGAGGGCCTTGGTGAGCATGTCGGTGAGTGGCTTGGCGGTGTCGACGAGCGCGCCCTGGTCTTGCGAGGGAACGAGGGCGAGCGTGAGCGAGGTCGGGTCGGCCTGGGCCGCGTCGGTCGAGCCGTCGGTTGAGCCGGAGGCCGAGCATCCGGTGAGGGCGACGGTCGCGAGGGCGACGGTGGCCGCCCCGGCGAAGGTGAGGCGCTTGCGAGAGATCATGGAACTACCTTTCGGAGGGTGTGATGAGAGGTGCGGGTGAGGAGGGTGAAGAAGAGGAGTCGCGGAGCCACTCGGTGATGGCCGGGTAGAGGTCGTGCAGGTCGTGCGCCGAGAACGTGGGCGTCACATCCGGCGTCTCGTCTGAGGTCGAGCCGACGAGAGCTGTCAGCGCCCCGCGAGCGTGCGCGGGAGCGAGATCGTTGACCCAGACGTCGCCGATGCTCAGAACCTGGCCGCGGGGCAGCCACTCGTCGAGCACGGCGGCCATGCCGCTCGGCTTGCCGAGTGAGGTATAGGTGGCGTCGAACAGCCCGGTGAGGCCGAGCATCTCGAGGGCTGCGTCGATGCGGATGTCGGGTGCGTTGGTGGCGACGACGAGGTTGGCGAACGGGCGCGCCTCGATCAGAAACTCGACGAGGCCGTCGGGCGCCACGACGGGGGCGAGCGTCGAGCCGAGGTGTGCGCGGCTGGCGAGATAGGCCTCGCCGAGCGTGTCAGGCCGGATGCCGTGGTCGGCTGACATAAGCCGCACCAGGTCGTATCCGTCGATGGCATTCGTGCCAGGAGCTCGGCCGGAGGGGTGCTCGTCGAGCGTCGCAACGACGGTCTCGACGAAGGCGTCGGCCTCGTCGGAGGCCAGCTGCTGCGCCGCAGCGCGAGCGTATGCGACGACCGGCCCAACCCCGAGGGAGAGCGTCCCATCGAAATCGAACAGCAGGGTCTTGTCGCGGTACGGCACGCTTTTCCTTTCACTGGTGGACACAGCGTCCATGATAGGTAGAGCGTATAGACGCAATGACCACGCCAGGTGAACAGCGTGTAAACGATTTTTCGAGCGGCCCCCGCCGCCTACGATGGCGACGTGACGAACGACGACCTGCTGGCTGCTTCTGCCCGGATCGACGCGGGCGAATCGCCGCGATCGGTGCTCGATGGTTCGCTTCTCGCGCGGCAGATCGGGCAGGATGCGTCGACCGGCCAGTTCTCCCGGTGGGGGCTCTCGACCGTCGTCGACGAGAATACGGGCACGCCGGTTATCTCGCTCGAGCTCTTTGCCGAGCTGCACCGACTGGCCGGCCTCGACGCGAGCTGGCCCGTCGGCAACGCCGGGCTCATCCATGTCTATGGCTATCTACTGTCGACCGCGTCGACGCCCTACGGTTTGAAGCGCGACCGGTGGATGAACGGCGATGTGGCGCGTGCCCTCGGCCTCGAGCCGTCTATCTTTATGCCGTGGTTCGAGCCCGCGTCCGCGACCACTCCCCTGCACCGGCTCGCGGTTGCGCTGTCGCCCATCTTCGATGCTCCTGACCAGGTGCCTGGCGTCGAGTTCGTGATGCACGAGAGCTCGGATCACATCGTGGCCACGACGGTTCTGGTGCGCCATCCGGGTAGCGGGTATTCAGCGCTCCTCTACGCCGTCGACGGCAAGCTGCTCACCGCGTTCCCCTTCGAGATCTCGACGGCGAGCATCGCGTCTCTGCAGGCTGAAAGTCCGCGCCTGCGCTACAACGCCGTGGTCGACGCGGCACAGCAGCCGCTGGACAGGCGCCTCGTCGCGCTTCCCTCTCCCGATCAGAGGCGACACTTCCCTGCGACTGCTGACGGCGTCTGACAGACTCGGGCGCGGGGGCACCCCGCAGACATTGGAGTCCGAGCGTCGGTGACGTTTCCCGTCGTGGCACTCGCCGTGGCCCGCGGCATCGCTTCGCTCGCGTCGTAGCGGCTGCCGAGCACATCTGATCACGATCGATCAGGATCGGAGAAGCGCGCGCCTGCGGGCATCCCTATTCTGAAATCGACGCCGCACATACGGGGGCGCGACAGCTCATGACTGATCGAAGGAGAACACCATGGCCGCAGCAGGACTATCGCAAGAGGAACGCGACGCCGTCAAAGAGCGCGCCAAGGAGCTGCGCGAGGAGGCCAAGGCGGGGAAGAACCGCGAGGCCGGCGAGAAGGCCGTGGCGAAGGCGATCGCCGAGATGCCCGAATCGGATGCCGCTATCGCGGGCCGCATCCATGAACTCGTCGCCCAACACGCGCCGCAACTCACACCGAAGACCTGGTACAGCCAACCCGCTTACGCCAACAAAGAGGGCAAGGTCATTCTGTTCGTGCAGAGCGCGGCCAAGTTCAAGACGCGCTACTGCACCCTGGGCTTCAGCGAAGATGCGGCGCTCGACGACGGGGAGATGTGGCCGACATCGTTCGCCGTGCTCGAGATCACGCCTGCGGTGGAGAAGAGGATCGCCGATCTCATTGTGAGGGCAGCTGGCTGAGTCTCGAGTCCATGTTTCGTGGCCGGAATAACCGACCGTGGCAAAGTGGACCGCATGGGTAGAACTGCGTCTTCGGCCTCGGCGATTGGTATCGCAATACTCCTCGGAGCGGCGGTCAGCGGATGTACACCATCGCCACCCACCCCGTCGGATGCGCCGACCGCACAAGGCCAACCGACGACGTCATCCCCCGAAACGGCGACGCCCACGCCCATCGCATCGCCAGCATCACCGGGCCGCCATTACTTCGACAACGACGTCACCATGCTCAACGAAACGCCTATCGATGGCGGACCGATTGCTTATGCAGATGGCACAACCCAGGTCAACGGCGACGGAATACCGATCAGCTACACGGTCGGCGAGGGTGATGTATTCGAGTTTGTGGCCAAGCGATTCGATCTTGGCACCGCCTACCTGTGGAGCATCAATGCGGTGAGACGAGACGGAAAAGGGCTCTACATCGGCGATGTCATCAACCTCGATCCCACCACGGTAACGAGCGTCGGCAACGAGAACGGCGTGGCGTACAGCCACCTCGACCGCCTCAGCGATCCGCACCTCCCTCAGAAGTAGGCACGGTGACGTGACGTCGAGTCACCACTAGAAGTGATGCCTTGTCGGTGGCACGATGGCGGCATGAGCATCATCGTGACGCCCGAGCCGGGCGAGGCGACCGGTGAGGTCGCAGAGATCTGTGCGGAGGACATCGCCGATCAGGGCTACGTGCCTGCCCATACGCGGGTGATGGCCGTGAATCCCGAGGCATACCGCGCCTGGGAGAATCTCATCGGAGCGATCGCGCGCCCTATGGACAAGCGGCGCTACGAGCTGATCACCCTCGCGGCCGCGGGGGCGCTGCGCTCCAAGGCCTGCCGCCTGGCGCATGGGATGAAGTCTCTGCAGTACATCTCCGAGGACCAGCTCGTTCGCATCGCCCGCGACTATCACGACGCCGGTCTGTCGGCCGCGGAGGTAGCGATGATGGAGTTCGCCGAGAAGCTCAGCACCGATTCGGCCGCGATGACGGATGCAGACAGCATCACCTTGCGCGAGCACGGCTTCACCGACCGCGAGATCGTCGACATCGCCCTCGCGGCTGCCGCCCGCAACTATTACAGCCGGGCGCTCCATGCGCTCGGCGTCGAGGTCGATGTGCCGCCCGGGCTCAGCGAGCCGCTTCGGTCAGCGCTCGTCGACACGCTGTAGCTCTCGCGTGCGCTTCACGACCGGCGACCATGCTGAACTGAAGACAGTCAGTTTCACCATCACGACTACTCAGAGAGAAGATCCGGCTTCATGACGACAATCGACACGAATCCAGCTTTTAGCGCGAAACACGAAGCCCTGATCAACAGCGTTCCTTTGCGCGACGGCAGCTCGATCCAGTCGGAGCGCGTCTCCTACGACCACGACGGGTCGCCACTCGAGGGCTACCTCGCCTGGGACGCATCTGAGGGCGAGGGCCGGCCGGGCGTGCTCGTCATCCACGACTGGTTCGGGGAGGGCGAATATGTGCACGCCCGAGCCCAGATGCTTGCCCGCCTCGGTTACGTGGCGTTCGCTGCCGACATCTATGGAGCCGGGGTGCGCCCTCAGGGCGACGAGGCACCCGCCGTGGCCGGCGCCTTTTACAGCGACCAGCAGCTGCTTCGCGCCCGGGTCCAAGCTGGTTTCGATCGCCTGCGCTGGGATTCCCGAGTCGACCCCGACCGCATCGCGGTGATCGGTTACTGCTTCGGCGGCTCGGCCACCCTCGAGTTCGCGCGCACGGGCGCGCCCATCGCCGGCGTGGTCTCCTTCCACGGCGGACTCATCACCCACGAGCCTGCTGATGTGGCCGACCTTCGCGCACCCCTGCTCGTGCTCACCGGCGCCGACGACCCGGTCGTGCCCGACGAGGCCGTCGTCGCATTCGAGAACGAGCTGCGGACGGCGCCAGACCTGGACTGGCAGGTCGTGAGCTACAGCGGAGCCCCGCACGCATTCACCCAGCCGATGCTCCCGAGCTACAGGCCGAAAGCCGATGCCCGCAGCTGGAAGGCAATGGAGGCATTCTTCGACGAGGTGCTCGCCTGAGCTGAACCGGCAAGCACTCGAGGCCGAGCTGGTGCCCCTGGAAGGGTGAAGCTTGAATTCAGTTAGAGAGCCGCAGACCATTCGAGAACTCTGTGAGCGAGTGGCAGCCGAACTGTCTGGGATTTCAGTCCCCCATGCATCTGGCGCTAGGTTGCAAATCAAGCGTAAGTACCTATTGGCGCTTGACCGACGAAAGACTCGATTGCCGCGGCGAAGGCGGTCGCCTGGGTGCCTCATTCGGATGCCGCTATCGCAGGCCGCATCCAAGAACTCGTCGCGCGCCTGATGCCGAAGACCTGGCGCAGCCAACCTCCATCAGCGAACAAAGAAAGCAAGGTCATTGTGTTCGTGCAGAGGGCGGCGAAGTCAACTACCCAGTACTGCACTCGGGCACAGTAAGGATCCAGCGCTCGACGATGGTGGAATGGTGTCGACGTCGTTTGCTGTAACCGCGCTGATGCCTGCGGTCCGTCGCGGAGATCATCTGTGGCCCACTAGTCGAGACGCTTCGCACCTCTGCTGAAAGCATACGAGCGAAGAGTTGGACGCATGACCGGGATCACCGCCTTCACTCCAACGGCTACTACGGCATACGGCTCGGAACGTGCCGTAAATGCGGTAGAGATCACTAATGTCTCGCACAGGACGCACGCGATGTGCCTCATCGAGGGCATTATTCGTTATTGCGTGCCATGTCGAGGGGGCATCGATCAGGACACGAGCCCCGAACGCCACGCTGGTCTTTCAAGTTCCCAACGAACCCGCCGTGAAACTACGCCTCCGGACGATGAACGTCGGCATAGGCGCTCACCGCGATAGGTCGCCCAAGCACCACGGCTTCATGTCGAATTCGTTTCACTCAGTCGAGGCACTGAGGGTCACCCGGCTGTTGCCTTATCCGTTCGAGGCAGGACGAACACGGATGCAGTCTGCTCAGGAAAGCCCTCGCCCGGCCGCAACAATTACCGGTTCCGCGCCTCGTCTTTGCCTCTCGAGACTTGTTGCCAACAGTTGCGCCAGGTAAATCGCTGCCGTCGCACCCGGAGGCTCAACCAACGAAACGGCGTAGGCAAGCATGCCTCGAACGTCGTCGTCGGAGACACCCACGGCCAATTCTGCCGCGGCAGGAAGCTGCAGATTCTTGGAGTAGGTGGCGATTTCAGAAGCTGTCAAGTCGTACGGCACGCGCTGGCTACCCATGTGCTCAAGAATTACGTCGAGCTGTGCCGCCTGGTGGTCACTCAGGTCTTCCTTCGGCAATAGAGGTTCTATAACCTCTCTAACAGTTACTCGACGCCGCTTCGGATGACCGTTCGGCCTCCAATCTTTCGACGCCAGCAACAGTCTGTTCGACAGAGCAGTCGGGGTACCGGTCCCCTTCTCCCAAGATCGCAGAATCAGCACGGCCGAAGCCTTCTTCGCACCGTCGGACGCAAAGGCGCTCGATAACGCATTCCGAACAATCGCAGCGGATTCCTTGTCCCGGTCTAGTTCCCGCGCGAGAACATCCGCAAGACGACGCAGCTGCGGGCTTGGCCATCGATCCAGCGCTTGAATAGCGTGGCTCAGAAGAGATCGACGGTATAGAGGCATCTGCAGGGCCAAATCATCCTCAAGCATGTCAAGCGAGAGCCGCTGTCCCACGCCAATTGACATGCTAGCCAAATCGCCATTGTCGAGCTGTCGGACACGTTCTAAAAGCGATGCTCGTTGGTGAAGCGACTCGGAGAACATCCGTCCCACCGCCAACAGCCAAGCATTCCGCCAGTGCGCGGACGGCCCAAGTACTGCTAGCCGATCAACGACGTCGTCATCGTGACCGGAGGTTATTGCTCTGGCCGCCATATATTCCTGGATGCTTCGTACTTCGAAGCCGACCATGTCTTTTCGGATACCAACGATAAGAACCACTCGGTTCCGAGCGGCAGTAACTAAGTCCTTCGTGAGACGCTCTAATTGAGCCTCCTCGACGTAGCCTTCCTCTCTAAGTCGCTCCTTAAAGAGTTCGGTAAGACGATCTTCGCTTAGCGTCGCGTCGGCTTGCCCGGAAACCTCCGATTTGGCATGTAGATACAACCCAACCTGTTCGTGTACGTAGTCAATCACCCCTTGGTGGCTCGAGAGGAGGTCACCGAGCCTCCCGGCTTTTGAACTCTCGCGGAGATAAATTGACTTGTAGTACTCGTCGAAAAGTGCGTGCCGCGTGTCCGGGACCCTCAAGAGCCGCTCTAGGAGCGTTGACAGGATCGTCACTTGGAGTGGAGATGTCATTAGCCGTACTGTTACGGAATCACTCGCCGCGTCTCGCAATCTGGCGTTGACAATCGTTCGCCGAGCCGGGTCATCGTAAAGGCGAGCTCGGACGACCAGTTCGCCATATCGCTGCGCCTCAGTTGCAGTTAGGGGCCGGAGCTCAAGTTGCTCCGGGTCAAACTCGCCAAACTCGCCCTGGTATCCCTGTGGGCGCGTCGTTGCTATCACCATGACATCGTCGTCGTTGAAATCAACTTCCGTTAGGAACTCATCGATAGCGCGAATCATGTCCGTGCGAACTTGAGCTGACGGCACCTCATCTAGACCGTCAAGAACGACCAGCCAAGGCCATGCTCGTCGCCAAACAAGCAGTTGACTCGGGAGAAATGGGCCAGAATCTGCTCGAACCAGAGCAGTGAGATAGTTCATAAGAGAGAGCGACGGGTCGGCGGCAAGAGCATCCCCGAATTTCGACAACTCGACATAGATCGGCCAACGGCGATATCCGGGCAGTTCAAGACCCACGCGGGCGACGGCGGCTTTATTCGCGGCCACAAGTCGAAGTTGCTCTCTGCTAAGCGCACTCGAGTGCTCCAGAATCGCAGTTCTGTAGGTCTGGCAGATTATCTGTGCCACAGTGCTCTTGCCCTGTCCAGGGCCGCCAATGATCACCATATTCTGCGAATCGGCGCCTCTTTGACTCTTCCGTTTCGATTCACTTCCGACAACGAGAGAATGGGCAATGACCTTCACCTCCGACCAGTCGCCGCGTTCATTTCGTGGATCTGCGATTAGGGCCGGTACATCAACTGCAACGCTGTCGAGCGACAGCTTCATCTCGTCATTCAGCCCGGAATCACCGAGACGCACCCACTGGCGATTCCTCAGTTCTAAAGCCGCATTGATAGTGATCTTTTTCCCGACGTCCACGACAGAGCTCGCAAAGACTTCAAGAAGCGCCGAGATCAGATCCCCGCTGGTGACGGCACCGGCATATGTCTGTCGGATTCCCGGGCGGGCATCCAGTAAACGGGCAATTTGGTCATAGTGCCAGACGTAGACGCCTTTGAGCTTCAGCTTGGCGGCGTATTTTGAAAGTTCCGCGTTTACGAGATCGATACCCCCTGTATCCTCTACCGAGGACAATCGTGCGCTTGTCGCGATCAGGTAATATTCCGGCTTATGCCTGCGCTTGACTGTCCCGTTTTTGCCAGGCAAGAACGCGTTAAGTTCCTTACGGATTTCTCGGATCAACCACTGCGCGTTAACTCCTGGACTACCTTCACGAACCGGGTGCTTGACTTGAACGACTCCGTAGCCGTCCCATGTCTGCTTACCGGCGTTATCTGGCAATTTGATCCGACCTCGGAAGGTTGCTTCGCGTCCACCGTCAGGCCCGTCGCCAAAAACTCCGATAGCCGAGCCCAAGGAGTCAAGCGCAAGCGCCTGAACCAGATGTTCGAACCCGCGAGAGCCGAGCGCTGCAAAGTTGTAGTCCACGCGTTCATTCTGCACCACCACGCTCCGTCAGTGTCGTTGCGGCAGACAACGCCGAAACTGACACCTTGGCGAGTAACTTTTGCATACTGCAGGAAGCCCTCTTGAGCTTGACCAGCTACGGAACAAGCAGCTATTAGATCCCGGGCAGTCAACCTGCGGCAAAAGGATCAGATCGCGTCCCGCTTCTCGAATCTTCGAAAGAATGCTGAGGGGTTGCGGTCTTACTCGGCGCCTGTTTGCGCCAACCGAGGAACGGCAAATGACCTGCGTCGACTCGACTCCGTATTCGAGAGACAAACCTTTGGTGCTCCAAAGCGATGTGCTCGCGAACATAAGGAAGCAAGCCCGACCCCTGTTCAACTTTGCCCGGAGTCCTGAATATACGCGGATTTTGGCGAAGTCGGTGCGTGATGAGCAGCCGACACGGAACCAAGTGAAGCAGCTCTCCCCCGCTTTTATCGACCAGCTCGTCAACGAATACAAGGCCGGCGGTTCTGTATATGAGCTACAGAATCGGCATGGAGTGCATCGCAGCACAGTCGCGAAGCACTTGAAGCATCGAGGGATAGCGCTGGGTGTCCAGCCGTTGAGCAAAAGCGAGATTGCTCGAGCCCAAGAACTGTACGAGCAGCGGCTGTCGTTGAATGCAATCGGGCGAGCTATGGGGCGAGATCCGAAGACAATAAAGGCTGTCGTTAAGATGTGAGGACCACCAGATCCGGTTCTGCACGGCTCAAGCAAGAACGTGCGCTCCTCGAGGTCGGCGCTTGAGAGACCCTGAGCTGTCGTTGTATGCCGACCAAGGACGAACGTTTCATTCGACCTTTAAGAGCTTTCTGACAATGTTCGTGAAGTCGGCTCGAGGTCCAACTGGCACCGTCAGTTCACCCGAATAGATCTCGTTATGGTCGCGCGCCGTGATCTCCCAGGTTCCGCGTACCTCGCCAGTCGCCATCGGCGGCATAACGAGAACGAGTTCATCGTCATCGAAGTCGTAAGTCTGTCTTGGACGCAAATCACCGACGCGGAGAGTCAAGTCGACAGATCCCGAATTTTTCCATTGCAAAGGCGAGCGATAGGTGGACGGCATACTTGCCGCGCTATAGAGCTGCCCCGCGCCTAGCACTCCGGAATTGAGAGGGTTGCGTTGCAGAGGCCCCCACACGCGCGGTGGGAAAGGCAGGCTCAAATCACTTCTCGAAATTCCACTAGATTTATCTCGCCAGTCGAGACCTCGGACATCGCCGCCCAGATGAATCTTCACTTCAACGTCGTGAAAAAACACCTTTGTGGCATTCGAAACCCGAATAACGACACCATCAAGCGCCTGGCTCGCCAGAATGTCAGGCACCTCCGGCCACTTTTCGTCGATCAGCCTCTTCCACTGCTCGATCGACTCTCGGTATTCCGCTTCGGTTCTCGTCTCCGGGTCTGACCCAAAAGGACCATTTTGAAAAAACGAGCCGGCCGTAATTGCACTCATCGCCCGCGCAGAAGCGCCTCCTGCAGCGGCGCCAAGAACGTCATGATTGAAACGTGAAGTCGCTGCTGTCGCCTCTGGCTCTGGACGCGGCAGTGCATTGAGCAGATGCGCTTTTGTCTGCGCGACGTAGACATCCAGCGAACGCGCCTGGTCGAGCTGGACTGGATGAGCTACGCCGACAATGCCCACTGCAAAACTCACCTCGGGTGCAGCCTGATACTTCCCCCGTTTCAGCAGGAGATCCATCTCCTCGGCCTTCGCCTCGCGCGTTTCTCCATCTGCTCGCACATACACGCGGCCATTAACGAGAGCCTCTCCCTCCTTTCGGCACAGGAAAGGGTCTTGACCTTCTTCTGGCGGTTCCACGCAAAAAACTAAGACTTCGTTCGAACCACTCGTCGGCACACGCACGACATCCCATCGCGGCCCTGATGCACCTAAATACTGGCTGATTATCTTTTCCAGTTCCAAAACCTCTATTGGAGGTACACCGTGGGCATTTCCGGGTGCGACACCTACGACCATCACGCCATATCCCTTGAAGGCTTTTGCGGCCACACGAGGAAGGCGATTGGCGGATCCAAGAATGAACTTCGCGATCTTGGCGATGTCGTTCTTCTTCGTTAGGTCTAGATCGCTCTTGACTTCAAGATAGTGACGCTCCACCCTGTCATCGCTCGCAGCAACAGCAGCGACAAGCGCCGACGCAACTTTCACGCCCTGCGGCGCACGCGAAAGATCAATCTGTGTCCCGCTAGCTGTTTCTTCTAATTCGTCCATCTTGGTTTCAGTATGACAGTGCCGTCCGACACCGAATATGGTCAGAATTACAACGTCACCGGCACACACCATCCTTGGTCTCTATGTCGCCATTTAGCCATACCCTAAAGGGACTCGAACGCTTCAATAGGGGTCATTGTGTGGCCTGGAAGTGAAACCTGCTCGACGCTCGGCGGCGATCGGACGGTTGTTTGCCCGTGCTACAGGGACAAACAAATATGCGGAGTAGTCATGTTGATACTCCAAGCGATGTGCGCGAGAGCCATACGAGCAGTGGGGCAGGATCCCAAGATGGTCGAGGCCATTGAAAAGAGCCCGCCACCCAGGCGAACACTCGACAACTTTCGTCGGAGTGACCGCCCAGGCACGGACAGAGGATCGAAGCGGCGACGTAGGCGCTAAGCCCCATAAAGCATTTACAAGCTCCTAAAACAGAAGCCCTAGTTCTTCTTGATCCGCCTGTCCGACCTCACGAACTTCACGGATGACAGGTTCGATTCCCTGCAACGAAATCGACACTGCGGAATGATCTGTCAGCCCCAGGATTCGAGTTTCGTCGATGTACTCGACAGCCTGGACCCCGTCGTGCAGATATGGCCCCACGTGGAAGTAGTCATATTTATAACCATCCCCAGTGCGTCCTACCCAGCTGTGCACCTGAGTGTTGGGCGAAATAATTTGCTGGGCATCTCTCAAACCAAGAGTCTCGAGCGACGACAGGAATTCGTACTCAAATGGCATGAAACTTGGATAACGCGGGACGTGCGCTTGGTGGATCACGTTGTAGTCTCCGCCGACTACCGTCGTTGCAATCGATGTCGCGGACAGCCTCTGAAGTCGTTCAACGATCTCCTCGATAAATAGCCGCTTCTTCTGGATCTTCGCGGGCGAGGCATCGCGACTCGGAACATAGAGCCCTAAAAGCGTGACACCCGGTTCACATCGAAGGACAGCACCGGCAGCTCGAACTGGAATCGAGATATCCGATAGTGCATCCACAAGACTCACATCGATTTCTACTCTGCTCAGGAGCGCGGCTCCCCGATCTCCATTGAAAACGTCACTGGATACAACCGCGTAGCCCGCGCGCTCGAACTGCCTGAACAGAAACGCGCTTCCTTCTCCGGCGCTGGTCTCTGTTAGTACGATCACATCTTCGGGGCGCTTAGACAGCCAATCACAGAGGAGTTCTGCACGCTTTAGGGATGCGGCACCGATGTTTAAGGTGAGGATTGACAGCATTTACCCTACTTATACGCTGGTGTTTCGATCTGGTCAAGATATTGGGCAATCTCGGCCGCTACGATTTTCGGGGATTTGTCGCGGCAATCAACCTCCACTTGATGCCATCCCAACCTTAAGAGTTGATCACGTGCGTCCCGGTAGTACTGAAGCTCCAGTCCCGGACTGCCCATCTTTTCGAGTCTTGATCGCCCTTCACGCGCGGCCAATCGCGCTTGCATCACCTCCGGGTCACCAGTTAGGTAGACGGTCAAATCGGGAGCAGGCGCAAATCGATTGGCCTGGATTATCCATTCTTGATCCATGCCATCAATGCGCTGCAGGACCAGGGAAGAAGGCACGTACCGGTCCGAGATCACGATCGATCCTTGCGAGATCGCCGGGGCGATCTCGTCTTGGACGTGAAGTAGCCGGTCGAAAGCGACCCCCAAGCCCAGTATCGGCCCCGTCAGGTATAGCTCTCCACCTCGAAGACTCCGTCCTAGCGCAGTGTCCGTTGGCTCGGATGTCGTCATTACGGTTTCGCCGGATTGTCTGAGAAGCTCAGCCAACGATTGGACAGTCGTCGACTTCCCAACCCCATTCGGGCCCTCAATCGCGATGAACACTTGCTACACCTTCACGGATAGGGCAAGTAGCGGCCGAGGGCCTACGACAGGGCACTGCTCCTCATCTACTGCGCCGATCCGGTATCCATCGGCAATGACCGCAGCAGGGCAGCCCTTGCCGCAACCTCCCGCGAGCGAACAGGACCGGCAGGTCTCGTTATTGCCGACCTCGTAGCGCGAATGGAAGTCATAGTTGGCGAGGTCCTCCGCGACATCGGCTTCGAGAATGTTCGAAACAAGAAATTCATTAGCTTCATGACGCGATAGCGGATTTCGTGCCGCGAAGACAAGGTACGGGCACACTGCAGTTTCCCCATCAGTAAAGACGTAAACGAACTTACCTGCGTCGCACCCGCCCAAAGGAAGATCATCGTTGGGAAACCTGATTTGGACGAGTTCAAGCGAAGTAGTGTTGAACCGCGCGGTCACCTTGGCAATCGCGCGCATTCGCTCGCGACCGGCTTCGAGTCGGTTCTTGCTTTTGATCCCGCGTCCGAATGCCGAGAGCGGGTTCATCAGCACGTACTCAGCACCAATTTCTGCCGCGAATTCACATAGGTCCGCGAACTCGTCAGCATCTGTCAGTGCATTCGGAGTTGAAAGTAAACCCTGAAGCAATCCGAAGCTTGCGAACTGACGTGTGGTCTTTTCAGTGAGATCGAACGAACTACGATCACCGCGAAATTTACCGTGCGTCTCGCTGCGAAAGCCATCGAAGCTGACGTTGATGTGTACGTCGCCCATCTCGGACAGCTCAGCCATCTGCGCCAGTGTTGTCTGGGTCGCATTGGTGCAGATACCGACTGGTAGCCCTGCACGGATGGTTGCTCTACAAAACTCGAGAATGTTCGGATGTACGAACGGTTCGCCGCCGGTCAGCGTAACCCTCTCGACTCCAGCAGCGATCAGTCTTGGCAGGACCTTCAATTCGTAGTCAGTTACGTCCATATCAGCACCGGACTTCATCGATGAAACGAAGCAGTGGGCACAATGCAGATTGCACCGCTCGGTGATTTGAACGAGTGCTTTTCTCGAATCACCCTCGACCGACGTTCGGAAGTAGCAAGAGCTTGCCTGTGTATCAATTATCAGGGACCGCTTCATGACTCCACCCCTCGGTTGGAAGCGCATTACAGCTAGACGTTTCATGAGTATGACACTTTTGTGCGGGCACCGTATCGTCCACAAACCGCCGCCGCACGAATTGATGGCACCGGATTTGGGCTGATCTGAAGGACGGCATCGTCCCCGAGCCCCTACCGGGTGAGTTCCTCGGTCACATCCTGCGCGTTGCGTCCGCTAACCCGGCGTAAGGAACTAAGCAGACCTCGAGAAATTTCGGTGTTTGCTCGATCCTGCTCCATATGGTCGTGCGGCAAGCTGCAGTCACACGTGAAGTGACCCTCCAGACTTCGGTCACTATGAACCATATATAGGTAGGGACGTGTTCTTCGCGCACTAGCGCTCAGCTACCGGTCGTAGGCAAACTTGAGCGCTTTGAGCGGGACGGATGTGTCGTAGTCAGGCCAGTTCCCCTTCTTCGTCCTTCCCCGTTCCGCAATCAAGTGAAGGTTCTTTCGGGCGCGCGATCCGATCACATACATCAGCTTCTTCGCTCCATCGAGCTGGTCATGATCGCTGAAATGCGGCACCATCCCGTCTAGTAGGGCAAACGCGATCACCGTGTCGAACTCGGCACCCTTAATCCCATGAATTGTCGAAACTGTTATCCCGGAGCGCGGGCGAAATACCCTTCGGAACATTGCGACGTCGGTCACGTAGGGGGCACCCTCGGCGACCAATCGACTAATGCGAGCCTGGGAACTTGCAAAAAAAGCGTTGTAGTGGTCTTGAAGGGTCTTGTACTGCGAGTAGTCAATATCTAGACGTGCGAAAAGGGTCCGATAGTACGACCTCAGATAGTCGAGCCCCTCGTTCTCGGGAGGATCGATCGAATTAGACTCCCGAAGAAGCGAGCGCCTCGTGATCCTTGATGTATCGATACCTGCCATGTCCAGGTCGTTGAGGATATCCCCCGCCCACCGCAACCGACGAACGAACATTCGCGGGGAAGCCTCGGTGAGCGCTAGCTTGGCCAACTTGAACCAGAAGTTGTCAATGTCGCGAGAAAAAGGAACGAGGCCTGGTCCGTCAAACTCGAACTCGGGCATGAGAGCGACCAGGTTGCGGGTCAAGTGGGCGAGATGGACCCACCATGGTGCCACCACGCATATCTCATCAGGCGCGATACCCAAATCTTGAACGTTATAGCGTATCAAACGGGCAATCTCTATCTCTAAGTTCTTCCTCGTTGTCTGATCGTCGAACGTAACTTGACTTGGGTAGGTAGCTTCGTCCGACGCCGACACAATAGTTGTTCCATGAACGTTGAAGCGCCCGAAATATTCAATGATTCGCTCAGAAGATCTATAGTTCCGACTCAGCGCCAGCGGCTTCACCGGTATGCCGACGATCGATCGAAAGTCCTTCAAAGAGATGGCGTAGCCACCCAGGGAGGTGAAGATAGCCTGGTTGGGATCTCCGACGATAAGCGTTCGACAAGAGCCCCCGGCGGCTTTAATAATCGATCCAAGGATCGAATACTGTATCTGTTTGGTGTCCTGATATTCGTCAACTGCAATAAAGGTGAAGACCTTCGAAAGCACTTCGCTAATCGCCGGGATATCTCGGATGAGCTCGTACGCGTACTTCAAAATATGCTCAAAGTCGATCTGGCCCGCGGCCCTCATCGCCTCGAAATGATCCTGTAGAACCCGCCGAACGTTTGGCAACTTTGCAGCATCTCGACACCCAAACCTTATGCCGGAGTCGGTGAAGTAATAATCGCAATCGAAATACGTGATTGAAGGTCTGCTCTGAGCCGCACAAAGCTCTGTCAGCGCTGTTTCGGTGTCGTGCGAATCCATGATGCGAAAGCCGTGCTCCAGCTCAGGATGATATATGCCGTATGGTTTAAGAATCCACTCCAGACAGAAGGAGTGGATTGTGCCAATCCATAGCTGAGACGTGTCGACTCCCATGGCCGCTATACGCTCTTCGATTTCGTCGGCGGCACGGTGCGTATATGTAATCGCAGCGACGAACTTGCGGTGAGAGTCAAGCTTCTCGAGTTCGCTGGCCACCTTATAAGTGAGGGTCCGTGTCTTCCCGCTGCCAGGACAAGCGACGAGGAAGACGCTCTCAGGTTCAGACACCGCTTCTATCTGCTCGTCGTTAAGCGAGCTGCGATCCCAGACAACCATCTCTAGTAACGTTCCAAAACGTCGTTGATCCGATCCGACCAAAAAACCCTCGCGAACTCCACCTTGATTTGGGCGAATGTGAGTCCACCGCGCTGGAATTCATCGAGAGATGTCAAGAACGACTCTCGATCGGCATCTGACGTAATAGAAGCTGCCTCGTCCAGTGCAACTCGGTAGTTGATGATGTTGAACCATGTTTCGTTGCTGATTGTCGGATGAGCAAAGCGGAGGGCATCCAAGATATAGCCCGGAACTTTGACTTGTTCGTCGATCTGGCCGGCGAGAAGGATTGCAAACCAGCCTTTTCCTGCGGACTCAGCCATCGAGAGGATTCGGCGACCGTACCTGTAGCTATCGGATGACGACAGCGACTCTTTAGCCGTCGCGCGTGTCTCGGCCTTGACGTAAATCTCATCAACTACGCCAGTAGCGCTTACCTCATTTCCTGCCTCGAGGAAATCAACCTCAAAGGTATGGTCCGCGTAGAACACGGAAACCCATCGGTTTCCCGAAGCAAAGGCATCCAGCCGAGCCTTCCTCTCCGCCCCGGCCTTTTCTGACCTGGTCGCCCGCTGCTTAAAGCGCGCAAGCGAGTCACCGTCATCGGCGTTCGGTGTCGTATCGATAAACGCCTCATCGAGATCAGTGATGATGCTGCACGTTTTTCGTATCCGGTCGTTATGGAACAGCAGAGCGACGTTCTCGAAGCCGGTGCTTCGAATGTTAATGAGGCTAATGCCGAGCTCATCCAGCCCTACCCCGAGAAGCTTCTTAACAAGGACGGGAACCAAGATCTCCTCCGCGTCGCCCTCAACAAGCAGGACGCTACGCGCGAAGAGTAGATTGCTCCGAACCGCATCCAGGTACCTCTGCACACGTCCGATTTGCTTCGGATCAAGACCTCGTGCTGGCTGAAACGCTTCGCATCGGCCATTCTCACGACCGACTATGTTCATACTGTCGACTTTGCTGACTTCAGAGATCTGAGTCGAGTGAGTCGAGTAAATGATCTGCGTATCTGGATACTTCAGGCGGTCAAAGAGGGTCTTCTGAATGTGAGTATGTATGTGCGCTTCTGGCTCTTCGATGAGTAAGAAATTCGCGACCGCCTGCTTCGACTTCTGATATTTGAATTCAAGGAGCTTAAGCGTGAGATAGATCAGGTTGGCTCCGCCGAGAGAAAGCTCGTGGATGCCGCCCTCGTAGTCTTCGCCATCCTCCCCGACGAAGAGCTTGAGCGATTGAAAGAGGCGATCAGCGTCATCAGGAAGGTCGGATTTAATATTCAGCGAGGACGGTGAGTATGCCTCTCCTACGGCATCCTTGATCGTCTGCTTGATATCACCACGGATGGCCTCAACATCCGGCCATTCTTCGATGGACCTATTGAGGTCAAGCACCCTGTCGGTGATGGTCTTGAACGCCGCAGCATCGACCTCCCCACTCTTACTCCTCAATAAAGCTCGAAGCGGGTTAGCGCGATTGTTCTGGAAGTCTTGGACGACGTCTCGGAGCGCTTGAATGAAAGAAAACGAGACCTCCTTAGCGACCGCCAACTGCCTCGGGAGCGAGGCACCCAGCGCCGGAAACTCGACATGGTCGGCAAAGATGGCTTTCGAAAAGTCACCAACGATTGAGGTGTATACAGCCGGGTCGTTGAAGTCGGCCAGACTTCGGCCGGTGAATATTGTTTCGTAGTCATCAATTGTGAGAGGGTCCAGGATGGCACGCATCGCAGACATGTCGCCTTTAGTGATGGCTGAAAGTAATACGCGGATGTCTTTGCGGGGCCTGAATAGGAGATTAAACGTCGCTTTGTCGACAGGTGCGTGATGGACATTCCCCGTGCCGTGCACGAAGAGAGCCTGCACTGATTCATCCATCGTTATTTCGGAGAACTCGACGCTAATGATTATCCAATGGCCCTTCCAATCCCCTAAGCCGCGATGGAAGTCTCCCTCGTTGAGCCGATACGCAGCGGCGAGCATGTTCTCGTCGAGAAGAAGCCGAATCGCTCTGAAGAGATTTGTTTTTCCAGTGCCGTTCTCTCCGATGACCGTATTGACACCAGGGCCGAACTCGAATCGAGCGTTTGCAAAATTGCGGTAGTTGATCAGGCTCAGTTTCGAGATATGCATCAGTTGTTCGGCCTTCCGACATTGGAATTCGCTATCCGATCACATTGACGCTCAGAGCCGTTGCAAGCCGTGACAATCATGAGAGCGGCGCATTGCGGCACTCCCCGAGACGCACCATCTAATGCTTGAGCACAGTATCAGGACGGGCGACAAATCGATCCCAATTCATGACAAGCGCATCCAGGCCAACGCCGCTGTCGGCGGTTGTAGGTACTGTGCAGATAGATATACATATCGAAAGAATGTCCTAGAGTTCGGAGGCGCTATGCCAACTATCAGCGACCCGATGCAAGCGCTAATCCGCCGCATCGCCAGCCAACTTCCTACGGGAACAAGGCTTCAGTTCGCGACGGTTACTCGCGCGCCTAGACTCCAGCATCGCGTTTCCGCAGGAGATGCAGCAAAGACTCTTATCGAAAATGCGCGGAACGAAAGGCTCGCGAACGGCACACCTTTCTGGCACGCACTGTTCCTAGCCGGTGCGGACACCGATGATGGTGTTCCCCAAGAGATTCTCGAGGCGGCGCAGTACCACCAATACCCCGATGCGACCCGCGATCTGCAGCTCGCAGTGGGCGCAGACACCCTGGAACGTCTCGGGAAGCTCGCAGACGGCTTGCCCGAAAACGACGTACTCATGCTTACGTCTCTGGTGACCTTCCCGGACGGTGTAAGAGCACACTTTCCTATGCTCGACTTTTCGTTGAAGTCTCGCCTACCGGGTGCGCAGGCAACCGTAACCCGCTCAATCCAGGCGCTCGGGGTCAACGGGGAGTTGACTTCCACCGGACGCTCATTCCACCTATTCGGCCTCGAAAGCGTGAGCGAGTCGGACTGGCGAGACTTCATGGCTCGAGCCTTGCTGCTGTCGCCTGTCACCGATGAAAGGTGGATAGCGCACCAGTTGCTCGCGGGGTACGCGAGCCTACGCATATCGAGCAGCGACAAGGGCGAAGCGCCTATTCCGCTCGGCGCTGTGACAGCGCACTAACGAAACATAGTGGGACAAAGTTGACCAATCTAATTTCTGAGTTCAGCGCGGCGGTTCGTGGACGGCGCGCGGCAATCTTCGTTGGTGCCGGCCTATCGAAACCTGCCGGCCTGCCGGGCTGGGACGACCTCATCGGCGATGCCCGAACACAGGCATCTGTTCCGCCAGAAGTGACCGACGCTCCATTGGCCGCAGAGTACATAGTGGAAAAGATCGGAGAGAAGGCTCTCTACGATTCGCTACTCGGCAAGCTACCCGGAGCGGCAACACCGACACCTCTGCATCACCGTTTGGTCAAGTTGCCCGTCTATGACTATTGGACCACCAACTACGACCTCCTCCTTGAAAAAGCCCTGGATGATGCCGCAGATGACGCGGCCCGTATCGTGAAGGATGAAGATCTTGGGAGCCAAGTCACTGTCGGTGAGCAGAAACAACTCTTTAAGATGCATGGGTCTCTCATCAATCCCGAGGGAGATGCGTGGGAGGTCGACCCGACGCTCACGCGTACCCACTTCGAAACCTATGAAGTCAGGCACCCTCGATTCTGGGCGCAACTAAGAGCCCAGTTCTTGACGCGTTCCTTCCTCTTCCTTGGGCTTAGCTTCGAAGATCCCAACGTGAACGTGCTTCTGCGATTGGCGCGATCACTCCAGCTCGGTTCCGGACCGACAAAGCACTTTGCGATCATGAGGCGTGAATCGAAGCCTTTAGAACAAGCGCTGCAGACACTCCGGATCAATGATCTGAAGAATGGAGGAATCCACGTGCACCTCATCGATGACTTTCTAGAGCAAGACGAGATACTCGGTCGTATCGAGACCCTTACGCGCCGGCCTAATGTTTTCGTCTCGGGTAGCAGCCTTACGCCTGGTGCGGAGACAGTGGCCAGCCAAGTGGCCACGCGTCTGGCAGACGAGCCCGGTTTAGGTCTTCTCTCATTCGGCGGCGAAGCTGCGCTGCTCGTTGGAAGCGTGTTCAAGGAGGCTCTCGATCCCGGCACCTACCGTCCGGAGAGAATCAGGCATTACTACCGAAAGGGTGCGGAACTCGAGATTAAGGAGCGAATTGGAACCGCCATCTTCACAGACATGGAACTCGACGCAATGCGCGAGTACGTGATCCCCCTCACCCGAGCAATGATCGTTTTCGGCGGAGGGGATCGCACTCTCGAAGAAGCCGAAGTCGCGCGAATGCATCACGTCGCCGTGATTCCCGTTGGCACTACCGGCGGCGCTGCTCAGCAAATCTGGGAGAAGTATGAATCCCAACCGGAGGAATTGAATCTGCCCCTGAGACATAGCTCCCGTGAATGGCAAAGGTTGATGTCGACTGAGCCAGCGGCTGTTCAGGCCGTACATCAAATCATCCGGGCTTCAATGTTCGAGTGATCTCCGTTTTTCTATCGACCACTCGAAAGGACGCTGCCGCTGCGCCTCGAAGATTTCAGCCGCACGAGGCTTATAGGCCGGGTTGATCCGCCGTCCAATCACCATCAGCGATACCACTTCAGCCCCGCCCGCGCGAAGGGCGTAAGCGGCACTTTGCGCGCGGGAGCCCGACGCATACACGTCGTCGACAAGAAGAATCCGATCGCCGTTCACGGCTCCGACGGATTCATACGCCTCGGTCGATGCCGTCCGAGGCCCCAGCGCCGACGGTGTGCGGCGGACGGCGGCACGCGAGTCGATACCGAGTCCGGTCGCGTTATCTATCAGCATCTGCAGTGGATGCGGAGGCTGACGACTGGTAGACGGCACGATCACGAAGTAGCTCGGCTTCAGGGAAACTATCCACAACCGATTCGCCGCAAAGAACCGATCAAGGATCGTGGTGATTGCCTCTGTTGCAAATCTGTCGGCTAGTCGTTCGTCTTCGCTCTTGTAATACGTCAGCCAGTCTCGAAGTCGTCCCGGCTTCGTGTAGAGCGAGATCGGCTCGATCGACAGGCTATGTCCGTCCAGCTGGCTTGCATTCAATCGACAGTTTTCGCAGACGGCGAATTCCGGTTCGTAATTGACGCTGAGACATCGAGGACAGACGTCGTCCTGCGCAGCGGATGGAGGCGTCACAAGATGGCTGTCTTCTTCACCTTGCGCGAATCTCAATGGCTCCATCGGGGCATCATGCACCCCCTGAGCGTATCCGAAACAGGCACGGCTCCATCCTCCGGGCTGTAGACAAACCGTCTAGAGAGGTTCTTCTACCGACTAGAGATCTTCTTGCCGCCACGAGGACTGTGCAAGTTACTATCCGGTATGGCCACCGTCAGCTACGACGACCCCCTACTGGGATACGAAGCGCTCAACTCTGACGCTCAAGCATGGATTGATGCGATGCTGCACTCTACCCATCTTCCATCTACAAGCTGGCTGGTGCGCGGGAAGCTGCCCGACGGGATTCGGGACGAGATTATCGACCTGGCCCCAACGCTGAGCACCGCTGACTATGTAGCCATTCTTCGGAGCCTACTTCCCTCTGGGGTTGGTCTGTCCAAGATGGAAGCGTTCGGTCTGGCGATCATCAAAGACGAAATCGTTGATCGGATGAAACGTAACTTGTCCACTGAATACGAGCGCCGGTACGTAGCTACAGTCACGGGTCAGCCATCGGCCGCACCCACACCAGACCTGACCTGGATTCTCGACCTAGCGGAGCTCAAGCCGGCGGCAATGAGAGAAATCGCACTGAGCTATCTAGGAGCTCACGCCCAGTGGCTCACTGATACGGCAATCGACGGATTGAGCGATTTCCTCGAGATGACTCGCAGCCGCGCGCTGTCTCTCAGCAATGCCCCCGGCCCCCTTGGTGTACTCGAGAACATTAAGCCTCTCGAGCTCGAACTTCTGTGCGCTGAACTTTGGGAATCGATGGGGTACGAAGTTGTCGTGACTCCGGCCAGCCATGACGGCGGGCGGGATATTGTCGTGACCCTTGAGGGCGTAGGCACGAGCGTCACCATTCTCATCGAATGCAAGCAATGGCATAACCCAGTGGGAGTGCAGGAGGTCCGCGCACTCCGTGGAGTGCTAGACGATTACGATTCTGCAAAAGCAATCCTGGTGGCACCGGGAGGATTCACGAGCGGCTCTGGATCCGCGACCGAGTTTGCTGCAAGACACAAGCGCATTGAGCTTGTGTCCGCTGACCGATTGCTAAACCTGCTCGCGGAGCACCTCGGCGAACGTTGGCATCTTCGCATCGACAACATAATCATGTGGAGGTTGAGGTTTCTGGCTGAACGCGGCTGAGACAGGTCGCCGATCTCCGTTCCTGCTCGTCACTGACACAGGTCGCGGCTGCATCTCTGCATAAGCCGGTCCCCCAAACGGGAACCAACTGGGATGTGTAGGTCCAACCGTGCCGTTGATTTCTACGCCAACCTCGAAACCGAGCTGCTCGGAATCAGCAGGGAGTCAATTCCTTCTAGCGCTCCCACGCACCTAAAGCGATGTCAGTGGCCCCACATACCCTGATTCCATGAGCCGTCACACGATCAAATTTTCTCAGCAAGGCATGCAAGATCTCCATGCCCAAATCACCGCCAACATCAATGCGGCCGATGCCGCTTTCCGGGCCACACACGAAGGGTTTCCGATCGATGTTGTCGAAGCAGATGCCGCCGAGGCGCTTCCCCTTGATCTGAACGCAGACGGCCTCCATGCTTATGATGTTGCGGTCGCCTCGGGTGAGCCCTTCGAATTCGTCCTACGGTAGCGAAGCGAGGAAGAGACTGACCTGTGTGGCCAGGACACCACCGAGCGCGCCAGCACCGGTCTCGCTGAGGAACGAACCGAGGTTGCTAAACGCAGCACGCACTTTCGACACTTCCCCGGGGCCAGTTAACTCTTGGCGGGCCGCCGCCACACGCAACTCGACCGCTTCTCGAATATCCTCATCAAGCGCGGGGAGCGCCTGCTCAATGGTGTCGAGAAGAGCGGCGGCCTGCGGTTTCCACTCAAACGTCATCTCTTGGTGAACATTCGTGCTGACCTGGGCGAGATTCGCATGTCCATTGACGACTGTATTGAAGGTGTTCCCCGCGTTCGGCGGCGGATCGTTGACTGATCGTCCGTTCTCCACGATGTACGCCCCTTTCTTCGTCAGCGTTGGGTACAAGGGACCCGCGTACCCCCATGCGCCTTCACCCTTAATACACCCGTCCGCGACGAGCCACTCCCCCGCCTTTTCGATGTCGACTTCGGTATAGCTAATGCCTGCAAACGCCGGCCCGCTGCTGAGAAAATCGGTGGGACTCGGGTGCGCGTCTTTGACCTCAATCTCGTCGTAGATCCACTGAAGATAGATGTCGCGGAGAGCGCGGCGACGCACGGGCACGGATCCGCGCCACGCAGTGAAGGCTTGTACTTCAGCCACACCGGCTGGGAGCAACCTAGTCGCGGCGATGACTCGGCCAAGACGCTCGTCAAGGACAACCAGACCTTCGTCACGCAGCAGCGTGAGTTGCGAGGGAAGAGACACGACGCGCAGATCCGGTTCCCGCTCCATACGCTCACCTAGCGCTGCGAGCTGGACCTGTTCATTTGCCGAACTCGAAAGCTCATCGATGAGGACGAGAACACGCAACTGCTTGATCCGGGCCTCGGTGTATTCAACGCGATGTGTGAACATGCAGTGACCATATCTCCTGCCCCGGACAGTCGGCTCTTTACGGACGCAATTCCCGACGGCGACAATGCCCTCGCGACATCGGTATAAATCTTCGAACGTTGCGACCGCAGACCGCTCGCGCTACCTAGGCTTATCCACTCGTGCGAGTCAAGCCTTGATATGGCGGTGGTATCGACTCCTTTTGCTTGATGCGTCGCCCGGTGGGATCGGTCGAAGCTGGTAACCAAGCATTCTGAGTTCGGTGAGGTAGATGCGATGGACCTTCACATGCGAGGCGCGCAACTGCACCTCGATCCCGCTCTGGTGCGCTTGGATAAGAGCCGCCCAAAGCGGTCCGCGGAAAACAGCACCATGACCGCGATGCTGATGTCGCACCGAATGGTTAATTAAGGTCCACACCTCTGTGCCACCCGCAAGCTTGCCCTTCGCTACGGCCATCGCTTGGTCGTCCACGAGAACGATTGTCGTGGGGCTCACGATATGCCAGAACGTCGTCAGACAATAGAGGGCCGCGATCAGCACCAGCCCTGCTAGGGCACATATAAGAACCCTTGGGACGAGGGCAAGCTCCGAGGCCATTCCAATGGGCGGCACAAAGAACAGAGCAGCGTAAATCAGCGCGACGAGTCCAAGCACGACGATCATTGACGGCTTCGACCGCCACATCGCAATGACAGACCACCAAGTCAGTTTCACCGTCTGCCGCTTCTTGGCGCGACGCGCTGCCGGCACTGGCCATGTCTCGATCATCAGTTTGCTGCGCATATCGCTCCTCGGTGGCCCTACTAAGAAGCCTCTGGGTCTAACGAGACTCGGTCTACTTCATGCGTTGAACACGAATGACCTACAGGCGTTAGCTACTATGTGCGACCACTCGCGTATTCATCCAAGCCCCGTATCAGCCGCCGAAAATTGAAGTCGGGATCCGGTTCCACGAAGTAGTCGAAGAGCGCCAAAAACCCGATTGCGGCCGGAGACCATCCCTCAGCTTCGTCACAAGCAGGGGCGGAAACGGCGTAAAAACTGTCTGTGATCTTCGGATTTGAGAGATGCCGGACGGCCAGTCCCTCCACGATTGAGGAACTGAGAGTCGCAAAGAGACGAATACTTCCTCGTCCAGCCCGTAGGCGAAAACCTAAAAGCCGGAGGAGCTCCGTATAGAAATCCACCATGCTGTCGATAAATTGGGCGCTGCCCTCGCAAAGACAACTCTCTAACCGGACACGCATATCGGGTTTTACGTTGCCGAGTAGAGTCGCGGATATCGCGAGGAAGGACTGCCATGCGGCCGAATCGATCGTCGCGTAGTAATTGTTCTCTAACTCGACCTTGACGATCAGATGGAGTAATCGGTTCCTGCCTTCAACGGTCGCGCAAAGGTTCCGATTCGCGTCTACGAGCTTGAGCGTGGAGCAGATGTCTCCCGAGATCAGAAGATTCGCGGATCCAAACTTTGCGGCTTCTTCAAGCACATCGTCGACGAAAGAACTCTTGTTGTCCCAGAGCCTGTACGCGGTGGTACGAGACACCCCGGCGGCAGATATCACGTCGTCCAAACGAAACTCATCAAAGCCCACGCTTAGACCATTCGATTTGACGTAGTTCAGCCCGACAGCAAGCATTCGTCTTCTCGCTTCGTCAGCAGACGTCCGGGATCCTTTGTGCTCCGCTTGCTCCGTTGCGCTTGTGGTCGTCACCAGCACTCCGTTTCTAGACGATTAACAAGATCATCTACGAAATTAGGCATCAGCTCGCATCGAATATGAGACTTCGTGTCCCATCTAAGTCCGAGATCCCAGTGAAAGCCTTGAGCAACGAGGCGGGTTTACAGATTGGAACTTCATGTTCCCACCGACGCATATCGTCCTTGCTAGCCTCCCCATGTTCAATCCATTTGAGAGGTCGGGAGGCCCAAAATGAAGTTCGAAAACGCATCAAGCCACGAAGCTGTGGCGGTCGGAACGAGCAGAAACGTCACGCGAAGCCGCAAGAAGGTCATCGGTGCCATGTTCGGGATCGTCGTCGCTGCGGGCATGGTCATGGGCGGTGCCCTGAGCGCATCCGCGACCACGTCCAACCCGGAGGGTGGCTCGTGGAACTACGGCGTTCGGTCCGGAGGAATCTACGGAAGCGGTGGCCAGGTTTATTCCGAATACCAGCACAACTCACGGCCCCACAAGGCCACCGCGTGCAATGGCGCTGGAACCTGTGAGTACTCCGGATGGAAGGTTGCCGGCCTCCTCGCGGCCGCCTACCAATCTCCTGCCACGGACAGCGGCAACAAGGCGTATTACGACGTCAGTTAGATATACCAGTCGATTCGGCAAGGCCCACGCCGCGGGGTCGTTCCGGATTTGGCAGCCAAGACGGAGCCTGTTCGCGGGTTCCGTCCTTGGTCTTTAAGTCCAATGAGCATCCTTCAGCGCAACATTTGACAAGATAGCCTCCCGAACACACGTCACGTTGTTAATGCTGGGGATCTAGCTACCGAGGCAATGCTTCAACAATCGAGATGAAGAGGAATAAGCATGACTAGGAATATTCGATTCGCTCAGTTCGGTTTAGGTTTCATCGTGGTGCTGGCGACTGGCCTGACTTTGGCCGGCTGCACATCAAGCACTACCGGCGATTCCGGCGGCTCATCAGGATCGACACCCGAGTTCACGGGACCCTGGGCTGCCGAATTCGCCGATAGCTATGCCAAAGCGGATACCGACTTCGCGAAGGAGGTGCTATCCGATGGGAAGGTCACAGAACAAGAGTTCTCCGAGATGCTCTCCAACTTCCAGGAATGTGTCGCGGCCAAGGGAATCACTGTCTCCGACTACGGGTTCGATGGCTCATACAAGACTAAATTCGATCCCAAGCTGGGGAACGACGCTGCTAACGCCAGCGTCAAAGAGTGCTCACATTCCTCTGGTGAGGATCTTGTCGGCGCACTGTACACATGGACGCATCGAAACCCCGACAAACTGGACGAGAACGAAATCACTGCGGCGTGCCTTTCAAAAAAGGGTGTTGTTCCCGACGGATATGGCGCAAAGGACTACACCACTGATTCTGCCGACGACAAGTTCCCATTCCCTGACCAGGCCGCAGGACGAGCTGCGCTCGACAGCTGCCGCATGGATCCTCTCGGGATTCAGGGATAGCGTTTTGAATATCGACGTCATCGTGGCCATGTCGATATGTTTGCAAGTTCAAACACGGCCACAAAGCGACGGAATGCGTTTCCGGATCGCGATGAGCGAGGGATAATTTTGCCGAAATTTCGCACAGGAATCTGGACTCTAGTCGTGGTTTTGGTCGCAGCAGCTGGCCTAACTGCGGGGCTCCTCATCTCGCAACCACCCGCGATTCCCCCCTCGCTTACCATCGATAAGAACTCCGCCGACGTCATTCCTCTCACCTCCGAGTCACTGTCGGACTCCCGCGACGTGCAATTGACGGTCAAGATTGGAAAGAAACGTCAGCTCTCATCTCCCGTTGCAGGCTTACTCACACGTATGGACTGCGAGGTCGGCACGCAGTTCGTCTCATGGCAGACAAATTTGGCGGTGTCTGGTAGCCCGCTGCTCAACTTGTATACATCTACGCCTCTCTGGCGCGACCTACGTGATGGGGACAAAGGTGAGGATGTGAAATCAATTCAAACCGAACTTGTTCGACTCGGTTATGAAGTGGCCACTGACGGCATCATGGGGCCCCGAACGTTGTCCATCCTCCAATCCCGTCTCAAAGAAATTGGCAGCCCAGTAGCTGACCCCGCTGTATTCACAAAAGCCAGCGTGGTGTGGCTTCCGGCACCTACCGCCGTCGCGTCCAGCTGCGATGTACCGCTCGGCGCAACCGTCTCAGAGGGCCAAGCCGGTGTAAGCCTCGAGGCCGATGTCCAAGGTGTCACCGTAAAGTCCGCGCCCACGGATCTTGTGCCAGGGCCGCGATTGCTCCTCGTGGACGGAAGCTCGTTCGCTGTGGACGACAAATCAGAACTCATATCCCCCGAGGATCTCGCCCTGTTCGCGACGCTACCAAGCTATCGAGCGAGCGTGGCTAGTGGGACTACTCCACAAAAGGGTGAGGATAGCGATCAAACCGACGGAGGCAGTGGATCGTTAGACGGCGGAGGCCTGTCGGCAGTTCTGGAGCTTGCTACTCCGCTGAACGTCTCCATCATGCCTCCTTCGGCACTTGCCTCACAGAACGGTCCGACGGCATGCGTCGTCGCGGACAAAACGCCGCTGCAAGTCACTGTCGTCGCTTCGTCTCTCGGCAAGGCATATGTAACTTTTGCCAACGACGTTACGCCACCCGCAGCGGTGGACCTCCACCCAGCCAAAGACACAAAATGCTAGGCCGCAGCCATCCGGAGGTGTACACCTCCAGCAGCGCCCACCCGGACAACAGCGGTACCTCATTGTCTCTCGTTGGGGTTCGGCATAAATTCGACGGGGGCGAGTTTCTATTCGACGCTTTGAATGTATCGCTTCGTCCTGGCCTCAGCTACGCGCTCACAGGCCCGTCAGGATCCGGCAAATCGACACTCCTCAGCATTCTCGCAGGCTGGCTAAGCCCCGCCGAGGGGAACATCGGCCGTGTCGGAATCACCAGCGTTGGATGGGTGTTCCAGAATCCTCATGGAGTCGCTCAGCGAACTGCACTCGATCACGTAGTGCTACCACTGCTCGCAACAGGTCTGCCGAGACAGATCGCAGAGTCTCAGGCATTGGAAATCATGAGTATGTTCGGGCTACGAGATCGGGCAAGTAGTCCATTCTCCCAACTGTCAGGGGGCGAGGCGCAGCGACTTATGCTCGCTCGGGCCTTGGCTTCTTCCCCGAGCCTGCTCCTTGTAGATGAGCCGACCGCGCAGCTCGACGTTCGGACCGCCGAATCAGTGAGCGACGTACTCGGAAATGTTGCAGCAGGAGGCAGCATCGTCGTCATTGCCACTCACGACGAGCGCACAAAAAATGCCTGCGATGAACAGATAACGCTCGTGGCCTAGTAATGCGCCTAGACAGTGTCTTCTCCGAAGCGGCGCGCAACGTCGCGGCACGAACCAGCCGTCCCGTCGTCAGCTTGATCTTGTTCATTGCGCTCATCGGCGGGCTCGCGCTCTTTGACGTAACCGCCATCAACGGTGTCCTCGCTAAGAATGCCGCGTTCACTAGTTCGGGTGCGTCCACTACGACGCTAACTGCCACCGGCCAGGTAGGTGGAATGGCGTGCGACAATCTTGCGAATGCACCTAGGGTGAGGGCAGCAGGCGCTGTAGCGGACACCCAACCGTTGGTGTTCTCGTCCTTGCCATCGTCGCCCGTTCCGACGAAACGTGCGTCTCCGGGCTTTCTTGCGTTGCTGCCACACGAGGTCGACACGTCTCAAACTGGAATCTTCGTGTCCCATGACCTGGCAGTGACGTTATCCGTAACTACCGGCGATTCAGTCGACACCAAGAATGGGCCAGTTCGTGTCGAAGGTGTCTATGACTATCCCGACGACGGCCGGGCACCCGGCCTTGGTTACGCCGCGATATTCATCGAGCCGGTTACGGCATCCACCATGTTCGACGCGTGTTGGATGGATGCTCCATATCCGGCGGAGGATACGAGAAGTCTTATTTGGACGTCGGTTGAGACCATTGGACAAGCGGCCAAGCCAACGCTGGGCCAACTTAACTCGACTATGGGTGTGTCCTTCGACGCTATCTCCGCATTCAATAGCCGGCCCTCCGAGTCATTTCCCTGGGTTGCGCTTCTCCTGGGATCCGTTGTCGGATTTGTGCCCGTTCGTTTCAGGCGGCTCGAGTTGGCTTCCGCGCTCCACAGCAGAATTCCAAAGGCTGGACTCACACTTCAGGTGATGCTCGAGAACTTGTTCTGGCTGATTCCCGCTGTCCTCGTCGTCTCAGGAGCGAGCCTGTTCTTGAGCCAGACGGCCCTCGAGTCTGACTTTATATCCATTGCCTCGGCGGGATTCAGAATCGTGGGGCTCGGTAGCATCGGGGTTCTCCTTGGATCAATCGTCGGTGTACTAGTCACTCGCGAGCGAGACCTTTTCAAGTACTTCAAGGAACGGTAGGTTCCGCTCGATGGCACCAATACAGGGCGTGGCGCTAACCGCCTAATCCCACTATTTCTTCTGCGCCGCGACGATCCCGTGTTCTGATCAGGACCAAGCCACAGAGTGTATTGTCCAAGCAGCGTTTCAGTCGCGCCGTGGGAGACCGCGGCTCGAGTGAGAAGCTTTCGTCAAGGTGAACCTAGGTCATATCTATCTCGAATTGCTCGATGCGCACCCAGTACGGCGATATCTCATTAAGCCGATTGATGACCGTCTCGAGTGCGTCAGCGTTTAGGTCGCTACCGTGCACCCACTCGACCGCATCTTCCGCCGAGTAACGAACCGTAGTCCAGAAGTAGTCGCGCTCCTCTGAATCCCAGGCGAGGTGGTTATTTGGGTCCGCAAATTTCTCTAATACGGCCGCCACATATTTGTCTTCAGGTCCCCCAAGTGCCTCGAACGCCTCTTCCCAGAACTCCATCGCTTCGGACGTGAGTAAGGGAACGCAGGGAGCTGGGTGCTCAAGGAATTCGTTCCCGGCATCGCTGACACGCGGACGGACAAGAAACGCGACCTGCGACAACTCGAAGCTCAGCCCGCCTGGGACACGCCATTCACGCTCCCATGCGAAGTCGTATGCCGGAGAAATACCGTCGAAAAATGGGGTCAACTTCCAGAGCGGATTAATTCGCGCGGGGTCCGTCCGATAGATGTGTTTGAACGCATCGAACAGAAGCTCCCGTTGGAGCTCTTCTGCATACCAGACGCGGCCGCCGCCCTTGGACTGGACGAAGGTCCTGCGAAAACCGATTCCGTAGCGACCGCGTCGTGCTGCGAGACGATCAATCTGGTCAATAGGCACCTCACTGAAGCACGCGCTCATGCGCAGATTCGCGGTCGCGTTGTCAGTTCTAAACCAACCAAACTGATTCCGGCCTTCGATGCGAAGGTCGTTGAGGATACTCAGTAGAGACTCGCGACTCGTGAAATGAACAAGGTAATCCGACATGTCCCGCCACTTGGGATCTCCTCGAAATCCAAGAAGACCACCAGGTACGTCGGTCATGCGAAACTCCTCATCGATGCGGTTGCAAAAGCATTATCTACCTGCTGATGTGGGAAGCGAAAGCAATCGGATAGATCGCCGGGTTTCTTCGCAGAGTCAACCTCGGACTTGTAGTCCCGCATGTCGTGGAATACACAACGCTGGCGATCGGTCGGTTGTCCGATTCGTTCAATAGAGCTTTACTCAGTGACGGCAGCCGAAGATCGTCGCTAACGCCGCGCACGTCCAGCAGCTCCTCGTCGTCCTGCGGCTTTGCAGGGGAACCCACCGGTTCGCCGGCCGCAATCCAATGAGGAGGTCACTCGCATGAGTGAAGTTAGGTCCACCGTGTCCGATCAATCGGGCGCGGGAAGCCAGATCAGACCGTTGTCGGTTCGCATGACCGACAGCACCCGGGCACAGCTGGACATCATCGCCCAGCTCAACAACCGGAGCGTCACGGATGAGATCCGCTACGCTCTCGAGCACTGGATCGATAAGAGCAAAACCGATCCCAAGGTGCTCGCCCGAGCAGCTCAGGTCCGCGCCGAGATCGAACGTGAGTCCGCTACCAAGCAGAGCGCGATAGCGGCGATCTTCGACGCAACGGCGAAGGATAAGCGTCCCGCCGCTCCCCCGGTGGCGAACGCTGCTCGAGGCGCGAAGCCTGCCAACGCCTGATCTCCCCAATGGTGGGAGCCCGCCGCACTGTTCGCCTCACAAGGTTCGAGCGGTGCGGTCGGGCTTCCACCGACACAACCACGTTCCAGTTCTATATCGCGGGCTCCATCCTGCAGCCAATCGGCTGCAGGTACATCCCACGATCAAAGGACGTGACCCATGCCAACCGGAATCCTCATCCCCTCATGCGATGCCAAACCACTCGTACTGCAAGAGTTCAAATCTCTCGACGATTACCAAACCGAAGTTGACGGAGACATTCAGAACATCGAGCTCGCCGGCCCGCCCTCGTCGCTCTTCGTGAATGAGGAGGGCAAGCTTCGGGAGCTTCCCGTCAACCAACGAGCGACACTGCTGCTCTGGTTACACAACCGCCCGTTCCTGCTCCGAGATGAGATCCGCGGCGACGCGATCCTGCTGGGACCGACCTATTGGGGCGAGACCCAGGACGTACCACCGTCATTCGTGTCGTTGCTCCTGGAACCACAGACGTTCGTCATCGAATCCCGAGCGACCGGAAACCCCATCGCCTGGACCACCGTTCCTAGACGCCGAGGCTTCAAAACGTGGGTCGACGCCTACGGCTACGCATTGATGTGGACCCGATTGAAGAACGTCATCGAGGTGCGCGTGTCCGTCAACTGAACGTGGGATCGCCTCTGTCTTAACGACAGAGGCTTTTCCATTCCCATAGGCAGCTGCACCGGCCGGCCATCCAAGGACGCCGGTATAGACGGACCCCTCCGAGGGGTCACGAGGTGAATGCGCGACCGGCAGACTGAATGCCGTGATCGGGACAGGAATAAACGATGCCCAACGTCTGCGTCTCGGGGACCAATACTGGCGACGGCTCCAACAGACGTCCGCAGCCCGAGCAAAGCGGCCCCTCCTCTAAAAGGCCGTCGGCGTCGATCTCCATGGACTCATTGTTCAGATGAGTAAGACGTCGAGTCAACACCGAACGACGTATCGCCCAGCTCACTGTAACTGGGCAATATCGAACGACGGAGCCCCGTTATGACTTTCCCGCGCGTAGATCGGGCCAGTTAGACGGCACGAGTTCATCGAGTGTGACATCCAGAATTTGGGCGAGCGCCATGATGTTTCGAAGCGATGGATTCGATGGCGTTCCAGGCATCGATTCGCCCTTTTCGAATTTCTGGTAGGTGTAGCGACTCAGCCCGGCCGCGTAGGCGAGCTGTTCTTGACTCAAACCTCGCTCGAGACGAAGGCGGTGCAGATTCGTGCCAAGGAGGGCCGCGAATTCCTTCCAACTGCCCGAAGGTCGTTTGCGTGCCATTTCCCCAGCTTCAGTGGCATTCCACTGGCCTATAGCCTCCTGTATATGGCAAGCTGTGGACGGCCTTCCCTAAGAGGCCTTTCGGGCTCGTTTATGAAGGGAAATCCAGCGAATGGCGATACGTCGACAGCACTTGATGAAGAGGTCAGAACAGGATGCGAATCCTGCCGAGGTCGGGCGGCGAACCTACTCAAGATCACGCGCGTGGTCGGTTACCGCCGCACTGGCTGTACTCGTCACCCTCTCGGCCTGCTCAGGCCCTGCTGGGACAACGGACAACGAGGCCAGCGGCACGTCGGAGGGGACGCAAACCGCAACCGATACCGGTGAGTCCGAATCGTCCGTCACGGCGAACACCGATATCTCCGCGGTGACGACCGAGCAGGCTGATACATGCGCGGCCTTCGGTATCTCGGAACGTGTTCAAGAGCTTCTTGGCGACTCGGCATTGACCACCGTTGACGACGTGGACTTCGGCGTGCTGAGCCAGTCAGGGTCTGCGTGCGTCTACACCAACGCGTCGGGCGATGCGGTGCAGCTATTTCGGTACACGTTCAAGACCGCCGACACCGCGGGAAGCCAGTTGGGCGCGATTCCGATACAGCTAAAGGACTACAGCAAGATTCACGTCGACGGCAGCCCCAAGGCATTTGTCGGCATGGTCGGGGACATGGCTGCGGCGTACGCGCAGTTCGATGAGGCCGTCATTCAGATAAACGACATGCACGAGGCCGGAGGCGGCGACGCAGATACAGCGACCACCCTCCTGCAAGCAGTAACCCCATAACGCATCATTCGCCCCACCCCCTCCTCGAACTCTCTGAAACGAAAGAAGACCGTTGAACAATCGAGTAGCTGCTCTCGCCCTACTTTCCGTGGTTGGTCTGTCCCTTGCTGGCTGTGTATCCGATAGGACCGCGAGCGAAACGAGTTCCTCATCCTCGAGTTCCTCACCGGCTTCATCGTCCGGCTCGGATCCCGCTTCGGTGCTGGGACCCGTCGGCGACTATGAGTCACTCGGACCAACCAAATTAGATTGCAGCGCTCAGCAAGTGCTGGGTGCGGATGGCACGTCGGTGCACGGCGTCACCTTCGGCAAGGGGCTCGTGACGGTCTACTTCACCTCGGGCGGACGATCTGGCGGCATGCCCGTGAGCATCAGCATCTGCCCGATCGCCGACGGCGCAGAATACATCGACCAAGGCGCCACCTACAGGCTGCCTTACAACGAAGCCACCGGAGATACTTCGTCGACATCGGTTCAGATCGGTTCGTACACCTACGCCAACCAAGAGGACAAGTACGGCGGACACTCAATGAAAGGCTTCGTCGGGCACCAGTTCGTGACGGCCGGAGCCGGTGGCGCGGCCCCGCAGGACGAGGCGGACGCGATCATCAACGAGGTTCTCTCCAGACTCGGATAGAGCGACTGTTGGACGCACGACGGAGAGTGCTCTAGTTCCTTCCATGTCCGCTTGGTGGGTTTTCTGCCCCGAGTTAATTTCGGCCTCCGTTGCCAAGCGTCCAAGGAGGGTGACGGTATCGCTCAAGGCGTGGGCACTCCGTCGCCTACGGTATGTACTCGTGACCGAGAGGCCACTCAGGCCACAGATATTCGCCGGGAACGAGGGCACGGAATGCAGCGACTTCGGCTTCACAGACGCTCTGCGCTTCGACCTCAAGTTTGTAGAGGAAAATGCCTGACGAATACACGTTGAATGCATACGTCGGAGTCGCATCTCGGAGCAGCGGACGAATTAGCATGTTACGAACCTTCCTGACATAGCAGCAATGCCTTACTGAATGCATGGCCGACTTTTTTGCTCGGTACCCGGGACCGGATATCTGCTGCCAGTGTCGTTGACCTAACATCGGAATATGGCCTTCTTCTGGAAGACGGAATACCTCTTCGCTGTACATTCGACTACTCGATAGAAGGGATGCATATTCGCTCTCTAGGAATATCGAAGCGAATGTATTCGAACTCCCCTAGTGTGAATCGCGAAGCCACCTTGGCTTCCTCGTAGGTGGAGAGAGGTCATAGTGGCTAGACACAGCAAACAGAACCCCACATACCGCGTTATCGCCAACACGAACAGGGACGGTTCGGGCGTGTGCAGCGGCGGTAGCTGCCCGACCGTGTACGAGACGGATGAGGACAGCGTCATCGTGCAGGGTTACATTGCGCGGGACAAGTTCGAAGGCGACTTCATTCCGGCCGGCGAAGATGTCGTGCAAATTCCGAAAGGCCTGCTCCGGCAGCTTGTCGCCAACGGATCGCTCGACTGATTCGTCACCAGCTCCGAGGTCCTCCTCTCGCGGACCTCGGAGCTGGTGTCATCTTGACGAAACAACCGGGTTCTCTCATAATCACCCGTGCATATAGGAGTGCTAACTGATGAATCTCGCTGATCTGTTTCAAAATTACGAAGAATCGGCTTTTCGCTTGGAGGGCCTTCCCGCGTACAAGGTCGATGAGGAGACTGAAGCGCTGGATCACTTCGCCCGTCATGGTACTGTCCCCGTCGACTTCAACAGTGAGTGGTCTCAACTTGTCGCGAAGAATGTGGGCGACGGGAAAACCATGTCTCGCCTTCGGCTTCTCTCAGAACCTCTTACGACCTACGAGGCGTTTGAGCTCGAGGCGTACAAGCCTGGGATCAATGCGGGCGAGGACATTCGACTTCAACGTCGCTCTAACTTTCCCCAGTTTGTCGAAGATTTCTGGCTCTTCGACGAGCGGTGGATTGCCAAAATGAACTACCGAGCGGATGGATCGTGGGTCAGCGCCGACGTTGTTGAGGCCTCTGACGAACAGTTGACTACAGCTAGAGAGTGGATAAATGCGTTTAGTAAAGCCGAGCCTCTCCATTAAGAACCGCCAGCAAATGTAGGTGTGCAATGCGCCCAGAATCCCCAATACTCACCCCTACCGATGTAGACATGGCGAGGACGAAACTCGCCAAGATGGTTCGACAGCTCCGAGTCTCGCGCGACTTGAAACAGACGGACGTCGCGAAAAAGCTAAACGTCTCACAATCCACCATCTCGAAGATTGAGAGCGGCGCGACACCACTAGATGGAAGTGAGGTGGAGAAGATCGTGCTGGCGTTAGTCGCCACACCGCAGGAAAGAAGCGAGCTTCTCCTTCAGGAGAAGTTGACCCATCAAGCACCGCTTTCGTATCAGGTGATACTCGACCGTGGCTCTGACCAAAAACAGTTTGAGATTGCGTCCTATGAATCATCGAGCCGAGCGATAGACGAATATGAGCCGACGATCGTGCCTGGTCTCCTCCAAGTTCCCCAGTACATGAAATACGTGATGCGAGGCTTTGGGGTGCCCTCGTCGGATGTTGAGTCTGCCGTCCACGCGCGCATCCAACGTCAACAGATCTTGACGAGTGCTGATCGAAAGTTTCACTTCATACTGTCCGAATCATCCTTGTACAACCGCCCAGCCTCGCCAGCCACGCAATGCGAGCAATTGGAATCCCTGATCCTCCACTTTGGTCGACGGAATACCACCATCGGCATCGTGCCTCTGGAGAGGGGAACCGTCCCGCTTGCTATGTCTGGGTTCCGGATTTTCGACTCTGCCTTTGCTACAGCGGAAACAACCGTCGCCGAGCAACAAATTACCGACCGGCGGGATGTTGCGACACTCGTCCGGCTACATGCCGAGATTGCTTCACACGCCATATATGGTTCCGGCGCACTCCGGGTGATCCGGAAGGCAATCACGACCCTCGAGGAAGCGTCTAATCTATGACGACACCTCCCACCTTCGACGCCGTAGCGACTTGGCCGTCCGACCAGGCTGAGTTTCATAATCTTGCGATGCCTGAGTGATCTTCATGTGTGGCCAGGCCAGCTCGGCTTCTCATAGTGGACGACGACTCAACGTCACTGCCCCGCCTACTCCTCTCGCGTTACCAAGCCGAATAATTCTTTGCCACTGAGACCACGGTCCGGCCGCGCATTTGGACGGTACCAATCCGCAATTTTGAGCCAGTCGTTCTCAATAATTTCGCAGTAACGACTGCAGGCCGCAATTGTCATCCATACCTGACTGACCGCCTTGTCAGCGTCGGCGAGGCCCACGCCTTTCTTGACGAGATACTGCCACTTGTCGTGGATTTCCACGCCCTGCTTGAGTCCGAGAAGCACGCTCGAAAAGTGTTCCGCTTCCTCGTGTCGACTATCGGCGAGAAGGCGGCGCAGGAACGATTCGTCTTCGTCGTTGAGGTTGTTATGCCAGGTGATCTTGTAGACGGTGTCGGCAGCTTCCTGTTCGACGTCGGCGTCGGAGAGGAGCCACATTCCTCCGTGCTTGCTCATGAATCGCTTTAGCTCAAGTTCGAACTGCGCGAACCGAAAGAGCGCAGATCGGGCATATCCTCGAGCCTGCAGAATCGGGTCGTATGGCTCGTCTAGGGTCGGATCCCACGGCGGATGCGGTGCCGGTTCTTCCACGTATGTCTCGAGAGCTGCTTCGAGGTCAGCGGCGAGTGCATAGGCCGGTGTCCACATGCGGTTGTAGGCCTCGAACCGTTCTACCCACTGGACGGCCAATCTGCTGTCTGCCGGGTGTCGCCGCTGTTCCATCTCGATACGCCCGCGCCGAAGCCGTGCATCATCGCAGAGTCGGAGGATGGCCTCGGCGACCTGACCCAGCGTCTCGTCTTGGGGCTTCTTCCGGAAGCTGTCTGGTGTCATACCGACGCGGTCGGCGGCCTCTTTGTGTCGCGCTGCGACAGTCCACAGCATCGTGCCCTCGACGAGGCCCAACGTGTACTCCGCAGCTTCCTGGAGTGTGCCGCCACCGAGCAGATCGCAGGCGTTCCGTAGGAGCGCGATGACCGGTGCTGGCTCTCCCGTGACAGCATCGGCGAGGTCAGTGATGATGCACGCGCGCCGCAGCGCAGGAAGCGGCAGATCGCGGATGCGTCCGGCGCTCTTGGTTCGAACGGTTTTGAGGTCGGCGACCAGTTCCTTGAATGTCGGGGCGGTCGTATCTGCGGCCATGCCCCTATATTGCCCGTCATTTACCCGCGCCTGCGCCCATATCGGCGACGGCGGTGTCGCGAGGCTTGATATGTGCCGATGAATCCTCGTCGGTGCTTTCTTTCTCTCGAATTGGAGAACCCTTCATGGCTCATGAAATTGTGTCCTTGCTCGGCGGGACGACCACGTCCTCTGGGCACCAGCTCAGTGGCGGCATTGCTCGCCAGACCAAGCGTGAGGTAGACACTGTTGCTGCGCGAACTGAGGTGGCTCATGTCACCGATCAGGCTCGGGCGTTCCTGACGGCGTCGGCCGCGAACAACATCATCACGCTGTACGGCATGGCTGAGCAGGGACTGCAATCCGCCCCGGCCGCTGCGTCTGACGTGCTGGAGGTTCTTCACGCTTACAGCCGTGGTGCGGCCTTCCAGATCGCGACGTTCAAGTGATCGCGGCGCTCCTGCTGGCGATCATCTTCGTGACCGTGTTCATCGTGGGCGCCACCTCGGTCCTGCTCGCCGCTGCTCGTCAACGCAGGGAAGAGCGCGCGAAGCTGTCGGCATTCGCGAACGCTGCAATCGTCAAGCGGCGCCTCGACGCTCAAGCTTTCGAGGCGGCTCAGGCCATCCAGGAAGCGATTCGCAAGAACGGAGGCAGTCGTGGTTGAGCGTGACGGAATTCTGATCGACAGTGGTCCGGGGCTGGAGATGACTTTGCCGCTGGGGAGCATTCCCCAGGCCCGAATTGCAGCGAGCAGCTACGTGAGCGACGTGGCCGAGGCGTTGATGGCGGAAGTCGGATTTGCCTTCGTCGCCAGCGACTCACCACCAACGTCGCTCGACGAATTGCACCGCGCCGTTGCCCATTCCACCGCGGAAAGTGTCCCCCTTCCCGTACCGAACCACCTACACGGCGATACAGCTTTGACGGGTATGGAGGGCGACCAGCCGCTCGCGTTCTGGCGGAGCATCGTGAAGGTTCGGGACGGCTACGGCTTCACTCGTGCCGAAGAGTTAAGTCTCGATCTCGACCTCCTCGACCGCGCAGCATTCGACGGCGTCTCCAGGCCAGCACGAGCCGTCCTGTATGCGGCGCTCGTCGGCACCACTGTCTACACGGCGATCAAAGGGGCGACCCCATCGAGTCCTCGCCAGTTCACATCAGATGTTCTCACGTACGGGCTGACCGACGCGATCCTGCTCGAGAACGAAAGGTCGGCCCCGTCACGTCGGAGCTAAGTCGCGTAGAAGAAATTACAACGCCCGACGTGCAGCGTTCATATTGACCTGTCTACCCCTGAGCGGCAACCGTCCGATCGCTCCGATCTGCTCACCGGTCGGACGGTTGCCGCTCTCGCCTCACTGAGTTTCACTACGTTCGCCAACCCTGCGCGGACCGTGATGAAGATCATCGCGCTCTGCTGGTTCGGCGGAAAGGACACATCACCAATGAACAGTTTTCACCATTCGGTCTGTATCGCAGACCCGTCCTGGAGGGCCGGCCAGCTCGGGCATCTCGGCGCCGAGGCTCACTACGACCTCATGACCGACGATGACATCAAAGCGATGGGGCCAGCGATCGAAGCACATATGAGCCCTGACTCGGTCTGCTTCCTCTGGGTCACCAATGCCACGATCAAGACCGGGCACGACGTCCTCGAGGCCTGGGGCTACAAGTACTCCGGCACCATTACGTGGATAAAAGCTCGCATGGGCCTGGGGCAGCCGCTTCGAAACATGACCGAGCACGTTCTGCTGGGCATCAAAGGCCGTCCGCCGAAACCTGCGTTTCGTGGGCAGGGGACCTGGTTCTTCGCTCCCGTGCAGGAGCACTCGCACAAGCCCGAGGAGTTCTACGACATCGTTGACCGCCTCTATCCCGACGGTGATCGACTTGAGCTTTTCGCCCGACGACCTCGCCACGGCTACCACGTCTGGGGCAACGAGATCGCCTCCGACGTCGACCTCGACGGCTTCCCCGTCCCCGACTCTCCCTCTACGAGGGCAGTCAAATGATCAGGAGGGCACAACAGAATGTCCAACGACCGTCCGCCTTTGCTCACGCGTTTATGGCGCTCCTGCCTTCTCATCCTTGGGAGCGCGCTCTGCATCTGGTGGGCCGTGCACCTCATCGAGCAGATCTGGGTCGTGCTGTTCGTCGTCGTCGCCATGGCGGCACTCGCCGGAGTAGTCATCTGGTGGGTACGAACTCGCCGGAACCGCTGGTGAAGTCACATCACGCTGCGGCGGCTAATCGGCTCTGCACGCAGTGCGACACCGTCCAGTCGCACAACGTCGGCGTGATTTCGCTCTTGACTAAATGGCCCCGATCCGTCATACAAAGAGGAAAACAGGGGAACCATGCCACATCGGCAGGACGAGAACCATCCGTCCTTCTTGAAGGTGGCGCATCATGACGGGTGGGAAACGAAACCGAAAGCGATCCGGCACGGCGCGAGAGCGGCGTATCTTCGTGCACGGCGTTCGCCGCGATGAACCGGACCTCCCCAAACTTGCCCGTGCCCTCCTCGCCCTCGCCCAACGAGAGGCAGATGCCGCCAAGAGCCACACGCTATCGGAACCGTCAGCGAGTCACCGAGACGAGAGTCCCGGCGAGGCCCAGGATGCGTGAGGTCATTCGTTGGCGACGGCTTCATCTACCTCGCCCACTCGAAGAGCCTCACGTCGCAGCCCTACTTCGCAGGCTCGCCTCCCAAGGCGGACGGCGGCCCGTCGTGTTCGAAGTCCGCTACTCCAACAATGAGGCCACCTACCTGGTGGGCGCTGTCCCGCAAGCCTTTCGAGGACTGCAGTCCCTCTTTGAATCGCTCGTGCCAGGAGCTTCGCTGGTTGAACTCGAAACGCCTCGGACTCGACTCGAGCAGACGATGAAGCTACACATCAAGCCTCGCTCGCTCAGCATCAATGCCTCCGATGCACCCACTGCGATTCGTCAACTACTTAGCGCGCTCGCCACCGTGCCGCCATCGATCGAAACCGCCATTCAGGTGATTCTTGGCGGCGGCATTCCACCCAGCCAACTCGGGTCAGGACCGGTGGATCCTAGTCAGAGTTGGATGGATTCTGTCTTCACAGGGGAGCGTCCAGCCAGTCCTGAGCTACGACGCGAACTCGCCGCCAAGCGCCATCAACACGCGTTTGCGGCGAAGGTGCGCATTGCTTCGAGCGCCTCCGACCCCGTCGCGGCGCGACTCGTCTTCAGCGGCGTTGTCGCGGCGCTACGCACGATGCAGTCGCCCGGCCTACGGATTCGTCTACTTCGAGACCGTGACGGAGCACTCGACGATGCAGCACTCCCCCTCCGATGGCCATTAACCCTCAGTGAATCCGAGGTGCTCCCGCTTATTGGTTGGCCTCTTGGCAATGAGACCTATCCCGGGCTCCCCAATGGCCATCCTCGGCTTCTCCCAGCAGTCGCTGCGAAGGAGGGGGTGTTCGCAGTCGGGACAGCTCCCGCAACGAAGGTGCCAATCGGGATCGCACCGGACGGGCGACGCTTCCATACAGTGCTGCTTGGACCAACAGGGGTGGGAAAGTCCTCTGTCATCGTTCGGCTCGCACTCGACGACTTCAACGCTGGCCGATCCGTCGTTGTCCTCGACCCTCAAGCAAACCTTGTCCGAGACCTCCTCGAGCGCATCCCGGAACACCGCAGAGACGACGTAGTCGTTCTCGACCCTTCCGATGCTCATCCGGTCGGTCTCAACCCGCTCGTCATCCCAGGCACTCCCCCAGAACTCGTCGCTGACAGCATCCTCGCAACGTTCAAAGACCTCTTCGGGTCCGCGTTCGGCCCACGCACGACAGATGTCATGCACGCTTCGCTTCTGACGTTGGCCCATCACGGTCAAGCCTCACTGGTCTGGCTGCCGCGCCTCTTGACTGACCCTGTCTTTCGCCGCTCACTCACCAGCACGCTCGATGACCCGATCGGGCTGGAACCGTTCTGGGCACAATTCGACGCTCTGCCGCCGGCCCAGCAAGCACAGGTCATCGCGCCCTCACTCAGTCGTCTGAGACAGCTATTGCTAAGGCCGAATCTGCGGAATGTGCTCGGTCAGGTGAACCCGAAGTTCCAGATCGGGGACCTCTTCACGAAGCCCCGGATACTCGTCGTGGCTTTGAACAAATCGCTCCTGGGGCCCGACTCAGCGAAGCTTCTTGGTTCCTTGCTGGTCTCAAGCTTGTGGTCGCACACGCTCGCCCAGGCCGCGATTCCCGAGCAGCACCGCGGACAGGTGAGCATCTACCTCGACGAGGCTCAGGATTTTCTTCACCTCCGCGCCGTCGATCTCCCCGAAGCGCTCGCCCGATCACGCGCCATGAAGGTCGGCTGGGTACTCGCGCACCAATACCGATCTCAGATGTCCGACCCCATGCTCGCCGCGATCGACACGAACGCTCGGAACAAAATCAGCTTCAGCCTCACGCCTGGGGATGCCGCCGCCATGGCCAAGCACTCCGACGGCCTCGAACCAATCGACTTTCAGTCCCTCGGCAAACACGAGATCTATACCCGCCTCATCGTCGACGGCGCGGCAGCGCCCTGGATGTCCGGGCGGACGCTCCCTCCACCACCGGTGACGTCCAACGAACTCGAGCTTCGCGCACTCAGCCAGAAGAGATACGGGGCCAGCCCCTCGAACGAAGAACTCGGCGCTCCTACCAACGAAGTACGAGACGGCGGAGAGGCTTTCGGGCGGCAGAAACGGAGGACCGAATGAGGCCTCCACAGGGGCAGGGAGCCCGTCTAGTCGCCCGACCAATCGCCCGAGGGCACAGCACCCGCCCGGCCCGGTGGTTGGGGGCGAAACAGCCGTTAGCCGCAACGACTGACCCCTGCTTCGCAGTGTTTCTCCTTCCGTCAACCGCCCGGAGGAATTCATCATGCTGAACCGTCTCGGACACCGGCAACTCGACCACTTCCGGATGCGATTCTCGACCCGCGACCTGGCCATCCTGGCTTCACTTCGAGAGCACAGATTCCTCACGGCCCAGCAGATCATCCGGCTCCACTTCTACGGCCACGCCACACAGCCAGCGGGAGCTCGCGCCTGCAGCCGAGTGCTTGAACGACTCCAACGCCTTCGAACGATTGCCAGGATCCAACGCCGCATCGGAGGGACAGGTGGAGGCTCCACGTCCCAGGTCTGGACCCTCGACATCAACGGACACAGACTCCTCACCCAGAACAAAACAGGCCGAAGCCACTTCGACCCGTCTCTAACCTTCCTGGCTCACACACTCGCGGTCGCAGAGACGCGCGTCACTCTAGAGGAGATCGCTAGACGCAATTCCCTCCGCCTCGCGCACGTCGAAATAGAACAAACCGCCTGGCGACAATTCATTGGCACCGGCGGGCAATCACTCTGGCTCAAACCCGACCTCGCGGCAGTCCTCTCGGATGATGAGTTCGACGACCGCTGGTTCATCGAGGTCGATCTCGGAACCGAGTCGCTCAAAACGCTTCTCGGCAAATGCGCCGTCTACGAGTCATACCGGAAGACGGGCAAGGAACAGGCCTCGCATGAAGTCTTCCCACGCGTCCTTTGGCTCACCACAACCCAGCGGCGAGCGGACCAACTGCGAAACGCCCTCGCGAACTCACGATCGCTTCACCCCCGGCTCTTCACCGTCGCCCGCTTCGACGAAATCGGAGCCATCATCACCGATCAACCGCCCCTCAATGGAAAGGAGGAACGAGCATGAACGAATCAGAAAACCCATCCGGCTCCCGCCACGCGGCTCATCAGGAGACCGCACACAAGGCTTCGGAGCTGAGCTCGACCAAGACAGGAGGGCAAACAGCGCGACATCTCGAGCGTATCCACGAGCGCATTGGCGATGCGCTCTACGCCTACCTGACGCTGCCCGACACCGACTCCAGCACGCCAAGCTTCGAGGATGACTTCTACTCCGACTTTCGAGGCGAGTACGCCACGCTCACCGATATCCTGCATGCTCAGCTCGATGGGCTCGGCTGGGCACATGATCTCCTTCAATTCACGAAGGATCATGCAATCCCAGAGAACATACTCAACTGGGACTTCGGCCTCATCAAAGCCCAAATGGACGAGATCTACGAATTCGTCGAATACAAGAACCAGATCTACCTGTTCCTCCGATGACACAGGATCGCCTGCTGTCTAAGTGGTCGGCGGTCCTAGCAATCGGACGTTCCAGCAGAACTAAATTGCCCGGTCAGACGATGTTTATTCCGCTTCGCTTTTCGCTCGCTTCGTTGCCCGAAGAGAGTTACGGTCAGTGAGCCCACACCCCAACTATCCCGAAATTGGCCGCTGACCTGGCCAAACAGCCGAAAGGAGAGCACATGCCACCATCTCCGAAACTCCTCGCCGTGAGCTATGTCCGCGTATCGACGAGAGAACAAACCGAACGCGACGGCGACCCGGATGGCTATTCCATTCCGGCGCAACGCGACGCAAATCGGCGGAAGGCCGAGTCCCTGGGTGCCCACATCATCGAGGAATTCATCGACCGCGGCGAATCTGCCCGTTCATCAGATCGACCCGAGCTGCAGCGAATGCTCGCTTACGTGACCGACCACCCCATCGCGTATTGCATTGTCCATAAGGTCGACCGCCTTGCCCGCAATCGTGCCGATGATGTCGCCATAAACCTCGCCTTGAACACTGCCGACGTGCGCCTCATTTCGGCCACCGAAAACATAGATGAGACTCCGTCCGGCATGCTCCTGCACGGCATCATGAGTTCGATCGCTGAGTTCTACTCTCGGAACCTCGCCAACGAGGTGATGAAGGGTATGCAGCAAAAAGCGAAGACCGGAGGCACACCAGGCAAGGCTCCAATCGGCTACCGCAACGCCGGTATCATCAGCGCTGAGGGCCGGGAGGTACGCACGGTAATCGTGGACGATCAACGAGCAGACCTCATCCGGTGGGCGTTCACCGCTTACGCGACAGGAGAGTGGACCCTTCGCCAGCTCACGAAGGAGCTTGCCGAGCGAGGGCTGATGTCGCGACCGACCCCATCACGACCCGGAAAGCTCATCACCGTCACGCAGCTGCAGAAGATTCTGTCCAATCCCTACTACAAGGGCGAAGTTCGATTCAGCGGCGCATCGTTCCCGGGCCGACACGTTCCGCTCGTCGATCCCGTGATCTGGCAGCAAGTACAAGACATCATGGATTCGCACGTAGTTGGCGAGAAGGTTCGTCAGAACCATCACTACCTGAAGAGCAGCCTTTACTGCTCGTGCGGCAGCAGAATGCTCGTTCAGTACTCAGTGAACCGCCTCGGCACACAGTACGAGTACTTCATCTGTTCTGGTCGACATGAGAAGCGCAATACGTGCATCCAATCGGCTGTAAATATCGGCCTCATCGAGAACAAGGTCGTTGACCTCTACAAGACGATCCAAATCGACAAGGATCTGCGGGCGGAGGTTGAACGCCAACTCCGTGCCGCGCTCGACGCGAGCAGTCGGGACACGAGAAAGAAGCAGCACGATCTGCTGCTTGAGCAAGGGCGGCTTCAGGCTCGGAGCCAGAAATTGCTCGAAGGACACCTCGACGGAGCGGTGCCAGCAGCACTCTACAAGGAGGAACAAGAGCGCATATCGCGGCAGTTGTCCCATATCGCCGAGAACCTTGAAAGCGCCACGGTCACCTTCGCCACTATCGAACAGCATCTCGTGGAAGCACTTGATCTCATCGAGAATTGCTTCGAAGCGTACCGTCGAGCGCCCGACGACATTCGCCGCCGATTCAACCAGGCGTTCTTCGAGCAAATCATCGTGCACCAAGACTCAGAAGTGACGGTTGAGCTCGCAGAGCCGTTCAATTCGCTCAGCAAATCCGCCACACGAATTTTAGGAGCCGAGATACAAGAAAACCGCTCCGGGACGAGCCTGGAGCGGCAAATAATGGGCGTGGATTCGACTCTGTGTTCTAGAGACGAACATTTGGTGCCCCTGGAGGGACTCGAACCCCCAACCTGTTCCTTAGGACGGAATTGCTCTTCCATTGAGCTACAGAGGCTGGCCTTTAGGAGTTTAGCTTAGAGGCAGGGGCGGGTGGTCTCGATACGATCGCTGGGCGACCAACTCGACCGGCGCATCCGTGGCAGTGGTCTCGATACGCGTCGGCCGCGGGCGGCCTTTGGCTACTCGACCAACGCAAGAGCGACGCCCGCGGCGGAGCCGCCCAATATATAAAGCACGGCGAAGCCGTTCAATGGTGGCGCGGGGATTCCCTTCGACAGGCTCAGGCAACGAGGGACAGGCTCAGGGAGCGGCGGCGGTTACGCCGCGCTCTCGATGTAGCCCTCCCAGGCCGGCTCCGCGCGCTCCGCTCCGCGGACTGTCCAGCCCGCCTGGTGCGGCATCTTCGGAGTGGCCCGAAGAGTCCACCCCATCTCGGCCGGGGTGCGGTCGCTCTTGATGTTGTTGCAGCGCAGGCAGCAGGCCACGAGGTTCTCCCACGTGTCCTTACCTCCACGTGACTTGGGCATCACATGGTCGATCGTGGTGGCCGATCCCCCGCAGTACAGGCAGCGCATGCCGTCGCGGCGCAGCACTCCCCTACGTGACACGGGCATGAGTCTGGTCGAGGGAATGCGCACGTAGCGCGTGAGGATGATGACACTCGGTCGGTCGAACAGCCCCGAGGTCGCCCAGACCGGATGCTCGACGTCGCTCTCGATGATCGTCGCCTTCTCGTTCATCACGAGAACGATGGCGCGCTTGAACGAGACCACTCCGAGTGGCTCGTATCCCGCGTTCAAAACAAGTGTTCGCATTGTTGCCCTTTCGAATTGCCCTGCACGGCTTGCAGGGACCCGATGTGTCACCCATCGATTTTCTTCGCGATCAGAGGAGCAAATGGACACAAAAAAAGGGCACCGTCAAAATGACAGCACCCTAACTCAGCCGAACCCGGCTCAGACAACGTCCACTCGTGTGACTCCTGACGGCAAGCAGGCGGCAACCCGTGGTGCGGATGCTCCTGCCAGCTATCACGAGGTCTCCTCTAAAGGCTCGAATAATTGCAGTAAGAGTAACCCACGAACGGCGTACCACAAACCATGTGGCACGCCGTTCGGGTGAGCTGTAACCGATTGTTCACAAATCGGTCAGCGACGAAGATCGCTAGACGATGCGCACGAAGTAGTAGCTGCCCCACAGCGCGCGGTGCTCGACCATGCGGCCCCAGTCGGGTGAGTCGATCACTCCGCCGGCGCCGTCGTAGATGCCGATGTGGTACATCGGCCACACGACCAGGTCGCCGGGCTGAGCATCTTCGGGCGAGACACGGATGCCCATCGCCGCTTGGTTGCCGACGATGCGTGGCAGGTAGATGCCGAACTGGCCGAACACATACTGAGTCAGCCCATCGCATCCGAAACCGGCCTCGGGTGTGGCGCCGGCGCTGTACGGGACGACGCCGACGAACTGCTGGGCGTAGTCGACGACGGCCTGGCCGCTGTACGAACCGGAGGGCGGGTTGACCGCGAAGGTTCCCGCGGTGGGCGTGCTCGAAGCGGCCGTCGTGCTCGCCTCGGTCGCAGCAACCGCGGCGGCTGCGGCATCGCGCGCGGCCTGCAGCTGTTCGCTCGTCGGAGCGGTGTATGCGTCGCGGCTCACGGCCAGCGCAGCGGTGGCGTCGTCGACGGTGATGCTCTGCGCGCCGCCGGCCAGGTCGGTGGAGTTCTTCGCGTCGAAGGCCGCATTGCCGTTGCCGAATGCGTATGCCGGAAGAGCCATCGTCGCGATGAGACCCACAGCGAACGCCATGACGACGCCGCCGGCGACGTCGCGCTTGGTGGGCTTCTTGAAGCGACGCGGCGGTGCCGTCGGCGCGGCTTTGGCCACGGGGGCGGATGCGCGGGGCGCCGCGATCACGGATGTCGCAGAGCGAGACACCACGGCGATGGGTCGCGGAACGGCGGGAACGATGTCGTTCTCGAGCTCGCGCGGCTCACGCACTGAACCGGGCGTTGCCGCCGCGTTGTTCACACCGGCTGCGCTGTCGATCGAGATGTTCGGGTTCGGCTGGCCGTTCGGGGCGTCCAGCGACTCACGAAATTCGGTCAAGTCTGTACCTCCGGCACCTCGCGCGGCATCCAGGGTGCCGTCCCGTCCCACTGATTTGTCTGCGGGTTATGCGCGCCGAGAGACGGGGAAAGAGGTGTCTCGGGGCCGCCCAATCGCCATGCTCCGGCGGTCTGGACTCGTCCGATGCTACGTGACCGTTACCTGTTTGTCACCTAAATGACAGCAATTTTAACGGATTGGTAACGGCGGGAATGAAAAAAGCTCACCGCGACGGGCTACTTGAAGTCCCTGTCGAGGTTCACGTTGAGAGCTCCTGTCGTGCTGCCGACATCGATGTGCATGTGAGTGCACGAGTCGGGGAACTCCTTGAAGTTCTGCAGGTTGAGGGAGATTCCGGCAGACGCTCGGCACTCGCTCTGACCCAGGTTCGAGCCGGCGGGCATGATCGGGTCGAGAACCTCGGCGAACTTGATCGTGTTCGGGTCTGCACCCGGAAGCGAGGCGCCGTTGATCAGGTAGAAGTCGACCGCGTGCCCGCCACCGTTGGTGTAGTGCGACGAGCCGGTTCCTGCACCCTCGATCTGGTTGGTGCACTTGCGGTTGATATCGCTCACGGCCACGGTGTCGAAGGTGCGTACGGCGATCACCATCACCTGCAGAATGCGCAGATCGATGCCGCAGTCGGGCTTGACGACGCCGTCGGCCAGCGCCTTGATCTCGGGAATGTGGTCGGGCACAGAGCCCTTGAGCTTGCCCGCTGCGACGGCGGCCATCAGCTCCTGAGCCAGCTTCTGGGACTCTTTCGACACGTAGCTGTTGGTCGTCGAGTACAGCGAGCCGGGTGCACCCTCTGCGTAGAAGTCGTCGCGCACGGCGTTCAGTGCCGGACCTTCTCCGACAGAGAGGTTCTGGCTGTCGGTAACGTCGCCGGGCGTCTGCTTGGCCGAGAAGTCCGACGTGCTCGCGAAGCCGAGCGAGGGTATGGAGATCGACACGACGAAGAGCGCAGCGATCATCATGACGAAGCCCGCGAGAATGCGTCGCTTGATCGGCTGAAATCGCGCGTGCGAGACGAAGGTTCCACTCGATGATGACAGCAGCTCGGCTACCGGAAGGGAACGCTTGATCCGGGGCGACGCGATCGGCACCGGACGCACGGGTGTGCTGTCGCCCGATGTGGCCAGCGCAGAGATAGTCTCGTGCGCGACCTTCGGCTCGACGACGTCGATCTCGGTGCTCATCGTCGACGGCTCGTGCGCGACGTGCGGCGCAGCGAAGTCGACCTCGGCGCTCATGACGGTCTCGGCGGCGATGTGCTCGGCCGTCTCGATCTCGACCAGCGGATGCTGCGCCACCAGTTCGATCTCGAGCGGCACCGTCTCGACGTTGGCGACCGCGAGCATCCGCTCGTCGATCTCAGGGGCACCGGATGGCTCCGCCACGAGCTCGTCTTCGGCGACAGGAGCCTTCTCGACCTCGGCGACAGGAACCTTCTCGACCTCGGCGACAGGAACCTTCTCGACCTCAGCGGCGGGAGCTGTCTCGGACTCGACAGCCGGAGTGGTCTCGGCCTCGACGGCGGGGGTGTTCGCGATCTCGACGACGGGCGTCTCTATGCGCGCGCGCCGAGCCCGCCTCGACGTGGGTGCAACGGGAGCGGGGGCCGGGTCTGGTTCCGCGACAGGCTCTGGCTCTTCGACGAGGACCACGTCGATCGTGGGCTCAGCCCCAACGACGGGCTCCGCATCCTCGACCGTTTCTGCCTCGATGACGGGCTCGACCTCGACAACGGGGCTCGGCTCTTCCACAGGCTCGACGGGAACGACCGCGTCGGGGGCGACCACGGCATCCGGAGCAGGCGCCGCGGCATCACGCCGCGTACTGTATCGCTCGTCGTATTCGCGCTCGCGCCGCTCTCGACGGCTCAGACCCGCAGAGGCCTGCGCTGCGGCGGCGCGGTGCTGAGCCTCTGCTTCGGCTTCGGCCTGCTCCCGGTCACGCAGCTGTCGGCGACTCAGTGCCGTGGCAGGCTGCGCCGACCGTGAATCGCGGCGTCGCCGAGTGTGCTCGACGTTCTTCTGCGATTCGGTGGGTTCGACCACGGGGCTGAGTATCCTTCGATGCCATGAATGGCGGACGTGTCCGACCGTCTGAGCGCAGAACGGGGCCGGTGAGTGCAGGAGACAGTCGGAGGGCGCATCCTGATCCGGTGCTCCGCCGCCCTGAAGAGCGGGGGAACTGTTCGAGGGTATGCGAATCCGACCCCCGTGTCACTCTGGCACGGTCAGCTGACAGCGCGCCACCAGCGCACAGCCAGCAACGGAGCCGGCGAATCAGATGCCGACGAAAATGTGTCCCGCGACCTCGTTGGGAAGCTCGAGGCCCTCGGCGAAGCCCTCGACCTCGACCAGGATGTACGAGCCGACCTGCGAGAACGCGGCCGTGTTACCCGGAACGACGCCGAACTGCTTGAGCTGCAGAAGCAGCTCCGGGTCGACCTGCGCGGGCTCGCCGAGGCGACGGATGACCTTGGTCTGCGGTCCCACGGCTCCGTGGACGAGCGTGAGCAGATTGACGACTCCGCGAGTGAAGGGCACCGCAGCTGCGTCGCCGAATTCGTCGAGTCCTGGAATGGGGTTGCCGTAGGGAGACTCTGTGGGGTGATCGAGCATCTCGATGATGCGGCGCTCGACCTGCTCGCTCATGACATGCTCCCAGCGGCATGCCTCTTCGTGCACGTACTCCCAGTCGAGCCCGATGACGTCGCTGAGCAGGCGTTCTGCGAGGCGGTGCTTGCGCATCACGTGCACGGCCTTGGTGCGGCCCGTGCCGGTGAGTTCGAGGTGACGATCGCCCGACACGACGACCAGGCCGTCGCGCTCCATGCGTCCGACGGTCTGGGAGACGGTGGGGCCGGAGTGTCCGAGGCGCTCAGAGATGCGTGCGCGCAGCGGAATGATGTTCTCCTCCTCCAGTTCGAGGATCGTGCGGAGGTACATCTCCGTTGTGTCAATGAGATCGGCCAACGATCACTCCTTAGGAAGTTGCGCACGTACGCCTCCACCATAACGTTTTGACGCGCTGGGTAAGGCTCGGCTCACTAGACTCAACATCATGCCTGAACTGACAATTCCCAGCGCCCTCTTGCCCGTCGACGGCCGTTTCGGCTGCGGCCCCTCGAAGGTTCGCCCCGAGCAGCTCGTCGACCTCACCACTCGCGGGGCCTCTCTCTTGGGAACGTCACACCGCCAGGCACCGGTCAAGAATCTCGTGGGATCGGTACGCGACGGACTGTCGAACCTCTTCTCGCTTCCCGAGGGCTATGAGGTCGTTCTCGGCAACGGCGGATCGACCGCTTTCTGGGACGCCGCAGCCTTCGGTCTCATCGAGAAGCGCAGCGAGCACCTGACCTTCGGCGAGTTCGGCTCCAAGTTCGCCGCTGCCGCGAAGGCCCCCTGGCTCGAGGCACCCCACGTGATCAACGCAGCCGGCGGCTCGCGCAGTGAGATCGAGGTTATCGAGGGCGTGGATGTCTACGCCTGGCCGCACAACGAAACCAGCACGGGCGTGATGGCGCCGATCAAGCGCGTTCACGGCGACGCGGGTGCGCTCACCGTGGTCGATGCGACCAGCGCGGCCGGAGGCATCCAGTTCGATGCGGCCGACACCGACGTCTACTACTTCGCGCCGCAGAAGAACTTCGCATCAGACGGCGGCCTCTGGTTCGCCCTCTTCTCCCCCGCCGCCCTCGAGCGCGTCGAGCGCCTCGCGGCGTCGGATAGGTACATCCCAGAGTTCCTCAGCATCAAGAACGCAGTAGACAACTCGCGCCTCAACCAGACCCTCAATACCCCCGCCATCGCCACGCTCGTGATGCTCGACAACCAGGTCGAGTGGATCAACGGCAACGGCGGCCTCGGTTGGGCGTCGGCCCGCACCGCCGAGTCGTCGAGCGCGCTCTACGACTGGGCAGACTCCGTCGACTACGCCAGCCCCTTCGTCACCAACCCGGAGCACCGCTCGCAGGTCGTCGTCACGATCGACTTCGACGACGCGATCGACGCGGCCGCCGTCGCGAAGGTTCTGCGCGCCAACGGCATCGTCGACACCGAGCCCTACCGCAAGCTGGGCCGCAACCAGCTGCGCGTGGCCACCTTCGTGGCGATCGAGCCGTCCGACGTGAGCGCGCTCATCGCGTCGATCGAATACGTGGTCGAGAACCTCTAGCGCAACAAGCCGTCCGCGCTGGTCGAGTAGGCCGCCCGCGGCCGTATCGAGACCCGCATCCGGTGGCCTTGATACGCTGCGGCCGCGAGCAGCCTGCGCTACTCGACCAGCGCAGCCCGGAACGCAAAGAACGGGCGGAGATTCGGAGTATCCGACGCGCATACAGCGTCGGACCCACGGAATCTCCGCCCGTTCCCATTCCGGCGGCGCTACTCAGCGCAGGTCTTCGGGCGCGTCTTCGTCGTAGTAGACGCTCGAGCGCGGCTCGGAGTCGTCGAGCTCGACGACCGTGAGACCCTCTTCAGCGACGTCGACCGTCTGCTCGGCTTTGGCCTCGGCAGGGGCTTCGTCGCCTCGCACCAGAACAGACGCGTCGAGAACAGCCGCCTCGGCATGCTCGTGAACGGCGTCGTCGAGCACATCGTCGTCGAGAATGTGGTCGTCGAGATCGAGCTCGTCGTCGTCGAGGTCTTCATCGTCCGAGTCGTCGTCGACATCGTCTTCGTCGTCTTCTTCGTCCGCCGCGAGCGCAGCGGCGTGCTCCTGCGCGAGCTTGTAGTCCTCGAGGCGATCCGACCACGGGGTCCACTCGGGCGCCAGAACCGAGTTCTCACCCGGAAGCAGCTCGGTCTCGAGAACCGCGGGCTCACTGTCGGCATCGATCCGAGAGAGCGTCGCGGTCCAGTGCCAGTCGGGGTACCCGGGCATCAACGAGGCGAAATGCAGGCTGAGCACGTGCTCGTCGTGCACGGTGTGCCCAACGACCGCGCCGATGGTCGACGCGGGAGTGATCTCGAGAAGCGCTCCCCGCGCCTGATCGACGGCCGCCAGAAGAACGGGGTCGGCCTCGAACACAGGAGTCGTCTCGACGGTGTCGCCCTCGACCTGGTCGTCAGACTGTTCGTCGGGGGTCGGGTCGGAGTGCTGCACCAGTGTCTACGCGTCCAATTCGTCGGCGACCTTGCGCAGCAGCGCAGCGATCTTGCGGCTGTGCGCCGTGTCGGGGTAGCGGCCCCGCTTGAGGTTCGTTCCGATGCCGTCGAGAACCTTGACCAGGTCTTCGACGATGATCGCCATGTCGTCAGCCGGCTTGCGGCTGAGCTTCACGAGGCTGGGCGGCGCTTCGAGCACGCGCACCGAGAGAGCCTGCGCACCCCTCTTGCCATCGGCGATGCCGAATTCGAGCTTCGTGCCCGCCTTGACCGTCGTACCTGCGGGCAGGGCTGACGCGTGCAGGAACACCTCTGAGCCGTCATCGGAGCTGATGAAGCCGAAGCCCTTCTCGTCGTCGTAGAACTTGACCTTGCCGGTAGGCATTCGCGGATCTCCTCGTGTGAATACTGACCGCCACGGGGCTGGCGGGCACACGATAGCCTAACCGGCCTGCGCGGAGACCGTATCCTTGGAGGTGTGACAGACAAGCAGACACCGCCGATTCGCTCGAGCGAGCGCATCCTGGCCTTTATGATCGCCGGCATCATCGGGGCGTCGCTGCTCTGTTTCGCGTCGTTCCTCATTGCTTCGCTGGCGGGAGTGCGCGGCGAGGCGTTGTCCCAGGGCGCCTGGCCCGCCGTGGTGATCTTCCCGCTGATCGGGCTGCCCATCGGATTGGTGCTCATTCTCGTGTTGCTCTTCATGAATCTCCGCCGCCGCGCCAAGGAGGCACCGAAGCCTCGATGAGCGACACTCTCGCTCTCGCCGGTCGACTCCAGCTTCTGGATGACGACGCACTCGTCGCGCTTGTTTCCACGCGCCTGAATGATGCCCGCGGCATCAAAGACTTCTTCGACCTCGCCGACCGGCTCCTCGATGCCGCATCCGTCGACGCCGCACTCGCCACGCTCCCCCGCCGCACCCTCGCGGCCCTCGCGCATCCATCGGCTGAGGCCGACCCGGCCGACCTCGAGCCCGCCGCCCGCCTGTTTCTGACCGACGGTCAGACGCCGGGCCGGGCTCTGGATGCCGTCACCCGCGTTCTCGAGTCATGGCCGGACCGCGGTCTTCCGTCGGCTGAGCAACTGGCCGACGAGCCCGCTCCGGAGGACACGGACCTCGCGCCGCAACGCGACACGAGCGACCGGATGGCCGCCGAGCGGGCGTTCACAGCGACGGCGGGCATCGCCGAGCTGCTGCACGAACTCCGCGCCACGCCCGTGAGAGAGCTCGCCAAGGGAGGCGTGGCCGCGCCCGACGCGAAGAGGCTGCTCGCCTCTCTCGCCATCGAGCCCAACGACCTCGACGCTCTGCTGCGCATCGCGCGCCGAGCAGGCCTCGTGACCCTCGACGATCTTCTCTGGACGGCCACCGACGACGCCCTGCCTTGGCTGCTCAAGGGGTCTGCAGACAGATGGATCGCCCTTGCGACCTCGTGGCTCGACGCTCTCGCCGACGACATCGGCGAAGTCCTGCGCTCCCGAAGCCGCCGCCCCTGGGGCGCCGACGCCCAGCGCACCATCGCCTACCTCTATCCGGCAGGAGGAGAACCGCTCCGCCGCCGGGTCGCGTTCGTGCTCGACAGCGCCGAATACCTCGGCATCACGGCGAACGGCTACCCCGGCGCGGCCGCCCGAGCTCTTCTCGACAACACCACGGAGCCTCTCTCGGAGGTCGCGGCCGTACTTCTGCCGGCAGAAGTCTCGAACGTCTATCTCCAGCATGACCTCACTGTCATCGCCCCCGGGCCTCTGACTCCGGATGTCGACGTGCGGCTGCGTACGCTCGCCGACATCGAGGGCCGCGGCCTCGCATCCACCTATCGCATCTCTGCCGCGAGCGTCACCCGCGCGCTGGCCGAGGGCGAGACGGCCGAGGGCATCCTCGCGTTCTTCCGCTCGGTGTCTCTCACCGGCGTTCCCCAGCCCGTCGAATACCTGGTCACCGAGGCCAGCTCGCGCTATGGCAGGCTGCGCGCTGGCGCGGCGAGCCCCGAAGACGAGCTGCGCGGCATCGGCAGCTACGTGCGCAGTGACGACGACGCGCTGCTGAGCACGCTGGCGGTCGACCACGGCCTCGCCTCGCTCGGCCTCGAACACGACGGCGGCGACAGGCTCACGAGCCGGTTCCCCTTCGACACGCTGTTCTGGATGATCTCCGACGCGAGGTATCCGGTCGTGGCCGAACGCGCATCCGGGGCCACCTTCGCGCCGGTGCGCGCCCGCCTGTCGCAGAAGACGCCTGCCCCCAAGCCTCGACCCTTCGTCGACCTGGTCGCCCGGCTTCGCGAATCCGCGCACGCCGTCGACGACGCGCCCGAGGCCTGGATCGCCCGCCAGCTCGATGTCGCCATCAAGGCGAAGAGTCCCCTCGCCGTCAGCGTCGGCATGCCCGACGACAAGACGGTGGTCTTCCTCGTGACTCCCCTGTCGCTGGCGGCGGGCCGGCTCCGTGCGATCGACGAGAAGGCCGGAGTGGAGCGCACTCTTCCGTTGCGCAACATCACCGCCGTAGCACCCGCCCCGTAACGCGCAAGCCCCATGCATCGAGGGCATGGTGCACCTCGCAGCCGGTAGGCTCGTACGTTATGCCGTCTGGCCCATTGATCGTCCAAAGCGACCGCACCGTCCTCCTCGAGGTTGCGCATCCCGACGCCGAGAGCGCCCGCCACGAGCTCGCGGTGTTCGCCGAGCTCGAGCGCGCTCCCGAGCACATCCACACCTACCGCATCACGCGGCTGGGTCTGTGGAACGCCCGAGCGGCAGGCCACGAGGCGGCCGAGATCCTCGGAACCCTCGAGCGCTACTCGAAGTTCCCTATCCCCCAGGCCGTCTCGATCGACATCGAGGAGACCGTCGCGCGGTACGGCCGTCTCATCATCGAGCGTGACGACGAGGGCGGGCTCCTTCTGCGCGCCACCGATTCCGCGGTGCTCAGCCAGATCGCATCCGGCAAGAAGATCGCGCCCCTGCTCGTCGAGCGACGCTCACCAGACACCTACGCGGTCGCCCCGTGGGCACGCGGACAGCTCAAGCAGGAGCTGACCAAGCTCGGCTGGCCCGCCGACGATCGAGCCGGCTACACGCCCGGCACCCCTCACGAGATCGCTCTCCACGAAGACGGATGGGCGCTGCGCGACTACCAGAAGCTCGCCGTCAGCAACTTCTTCGAGCGGGGCTCCGGCGTCGTCGTCCTCCCCTGTGGCGCCGGCAAGACGCTCGTCGGCGCGGGAGCGATGGCCACCGCGAAGACGAACACCCTCATCCTCGTGACCAACACGGTCTCCGCTCGCCAGTGGCGCAGCGAACTGCTGAAGCGCACGACCCTGACCGAAGACGAGATCGGCGAGTACTCGGGCCAGCTCAAAGAGGTCAAGCCCGTCACCATCGCGACGTACCAGATCCTCACGGCCAAGCGGAAGGGCGCCTACGCGCACCTCGAGCTGCTCGACGCCCTCGACTGGGGACTCGTCGTCTACGACGAGGTGCACCTGCTGCCCGCGCCTGTGTTCAAGCTCACGGCAGAGCTGCAGGCCCGCCGCCGACTCGGCCTCACGGCCACGCTGGTTCGGGAGGACGGGCGCGAGGGCGACGTGTTCAGCCTCATCGGCCCCAAGCGCTTCGATGCCCCGTGGAAGGAGATCGAGGCCCAGGGATTCATCTCTCCCGCCGAGTGCTTCGAGGTGCGCATCGACCTTCCTCAGAACGAGCGGCTCGAGTACGCGGCCTCGGCCGACGACGAGCGGTATCGCCTCGCCGCGACGGCCCCCGCGAAACTGGATGTCGTCAAGCGGCTCATCGAGAAACACTCCGGCGAGCGCATCCTGGTGATCGGGCAGTACCTCGACCAGCTGCAGCAGCTCGAGACCGAATTGGGCGTTCCGTCGTTGACCGGCGCAACACCGGTCGCCAAACGCGAGCGGCTCTACGAGGCGTTCCGCGACGGAAGCGAGCCCATCCTCGTCGTGAGCAAGGTGGCGAACTTCTCGGTCGACCTGCCCGAGGCGAGCGTCGCCATCCAGGTGTCGGGATCGTTCGGGTCGCGACAGGAAGAAGCGCAGCGGCTCGGCCGCCTGCTGCGACCGAAGGAGTCCGGCCTCTCCGCCAACTTCTACACGCTGGTGGCCCGCGACACCGTCGATCAGGACTTCGCCCAGAATCGCCAGCGCTTTCTCGCCGAACAGGGCTACAGCTACACGATCCTCGACGCCGACGAGCTGAGCCCCCAGCCCACCCTCTGATCCGAGAGCATCAATACAGGACGCGCTGCGTGAGCAGGTGGTCCTGCCAGCGACCCGCGATCTGCAGATAGCGGGGCGCCACCCCGATCGGCTGGAATCCCGCGCGCTCGAGCACGCGCCGCGAAGCCGCGTTATGGAGAAGAACGCTGGCCTCGAGCCGGTGCAGCCCCATACCGTCTCGGCTATGGGCCACGAGCGCATCGATGGCTGCGCCGGCGAGGCCCCGGCCCGTCTGCGCCGCGTCGACCCAGTAGCCCACGTTGCCGCTCTGAAACGGGCCGCGCACGATATTCGACAGGTTCACGCGCCCTACGACGCGATCACCTGCCGCGAGAACGAGGGGCAACGCGGTTCCGGCCTCGTGTTGCGCGAGCTGGATGGCTGCGACATTCGATTGATGCGCGGTCGTGAAGAACTCTTCTGTCCGCTCAGGATCCCACGGGGCGAGGTGGCGCCGGTTGCGGTCGTATGCGTCCGCCACCGCGTGGGCGTCGCCGCTCCTCAGAAGCCGCAGGGTGATCTCGTCGGTCAGGGCGATGGAGAAGGACATCGCACGATCGTAATGCGCGCCTGCGCGCGATACCAACGCCATCGGGGCTCCCAGGAAAGTTGACTTTTGTTCCCCAACTACTCCCAGATAACGTTCAGAATACCCGCAGATACTAATCTCATGACTGGACCCCGAATCCTTATCGTCGATGACGAACCGAACATCCGCGACCTGCTTACCACGAGCCTGCGTTTTGCAGGCTTCGCCGTGCGCGCCGTCTCCAATGGTGCGCAGACCATCTCAGCCGTCCTCGAAGAGGAACCCGACCTCATCATCCTCGACGTGATGCTTCCCGACATGAACGGATTCGGCGTCACGAAGCGGCTGCGGGCATCCGGTTATACCGCCCCTATCCTGTTCCTCACGGCGAAGGACGACACCGAAGACAAGATCACCGGCCTTACCGTCGGCGGCGACGACTACGTGACCAAGCCGTTCAGCCTCGACGAGATCGTCGCTCGCATCAAGGCGATTCTGCGCCGCACGATGCAGGCCGACGAAGACGCCATCATCCGCGCAGGCGAACTCACGATGGACCAGGACACCCACGAGGTCTACGTGGGCGACGAGGCCATCGAGCTGAGCCCCACCGAGTTCAAGCTTCTGCGCTACCTGATGCTGAACCCGAACCGCGTGCTGTCGAAAGCTCAGATCCTCGACCACGTCTGGGAGTACGACTTCAACGGCGACGCCGGCATCGTCGAGAGCTATATCTCCTACCTGCGCCGCAAGCTCGATGCGCACTCCGAAGAGTCGCTCATCCAGACCAAGCGCGGATTCGGATACATGCTGAAGGTATCGAAGGCATAGGGCGGTTTACCCAGCCGCCTGGCGTAACCTGATCTGCGACATGCAGCACATAATCCTCAGGCGCTGGAACGCGATCTCCTTGCGCAACAAGATCACCGGCGTGACCGTGCTGATGCTCACCTTCGGCCTCGTCGTGTCGGGCATCGGCACGATGGCCGTGTTGCGCACCTATCTGATGAATCAGGTAGAACAGCGGCTGGAGAACGCCTATGCGGAGCCCACCTCCGTGCTCGGACCGGGTGCTACCCAGCGCGGTTTCGATCGCGAAGACGTGCGCTCGGCGCCCAAGACCTATTTCGTCGCGCTGCTCGACGCGAACGGTCAGCCTCAGGTCACGAACTGGGATGCCGCGGGCATGCCCGCCCCTCAAGTCGCCGGCATCGACATGGCCACGGCCACGGCCCTGGGCAGCGCCCGGTTCACGGTGCACAGCACCAAGGGCTCTGCCGACTGGCTCGCCGTGTCGTTAGTGCTGCCGGTCGACGGCTATGGAACGAACAACACGCTGGTGATCGCGCAGTCTCTCGAAGACACCGAGAACACCACCACGACCTATCTCTCGATCTTCTTGGCGTTCGGCATCGGTGTGGTCGTGCTCGGCGCGATGCTCACCCGCCTCCTCGTCTCCAGCACGTTCGCTCCCCTCAGACAGGTCGAGCGCACGGCGGCCGCCATCGCCGACGGCGGCGACTTCAGTCAGCGCATGGCGGTCGAGACTCCCAATACAGAGGTCGGGCGACTCAACCGGTCGCTGAACACCATGCTCAGTCGCATCGACAGGGCGTTCGACGACAGAGCTCGAACGATCGAACAGATGCGGCGCTTCGTAGGCGATGCCAGCCACGAACTGCGCACTCCCCTGGTGTCGGTGCGCGGCTACGCCGAGCTCTACCGCATGGGCGCCCTGCAGACTCCCGACGATGTGAGCCAGGCCATGGACCGCATCGAGAAGGAGGCCATCCGCATGGGCTCTCTGGTCGAAGACCTCCTCGAACTAGCGCGGCTCGACGAGACCAAGCCGCTGAAGTTCAGCCCGGTCAATCTCATTCCCATCGCCATGGACGCCGCCCTCGATGCCCGCGCCTCCAGCCCGGGCCGGGTCATCCGCGTCTCGACCTCTCGTCCGTCTGATCCCGTGATCACGTTCAACCCCGCGGTCGCCGTGGCGCCCGAGGGCGAGACCGATGCCGGTGGCGCGTCGTCGCCCGACCAGTCTGCGACGGGCTCGATCCCCTTCTCCTCGGCGTTCGCCCGACTTCGTCGGCGCAGCACGCGAACAGGGCCCACCGCTCCGGTCATGTCGGATGGCGTCGTACTGCCCGCGACGGTGACTCCGTCATTCGAACTCGAGCACGCCGACGACGAGAACGCCGTTCAACCTCTGGTGATGGCTGAGGAGAACAAGATCCGCCAGGTGCTCGCGAACCTCATCGGCAACGCCCTGCGGTTCACCTCGAACGACAGCCCGATCGAGTTGGCGGTGAGCGTCGACGAACGCAATCGACTGGCCACGGTCGACGTCATCGACCACGGGGAGGGCATCCCGCCCCAGATCCGCGAGAAGATCTTCCAGCGGTTCTGGCGGGCCGATAGCTCCCGCACCCGCGAAACGGGCGGCAGCGGCCTCGGCCTCGCCATCGTCTCGTCGATCGTTGCCGCTCACGGCGGCACTGTCCGTGCGCTCGAGACAGAGGGCGGCGGAGCGACTTTCCGTGTCTCACTTCCTCTCCTCGTCGAGCAGAGTTCTACCGAGTCATCCACAGACTCCGACTCGACATCCTGACTCCAGACCGCTCGCGTCTAGCGTTGCTGCTGCCGATCGATCTGTCGGCGTCAGTGAAGCAGAGACGAAAGAGCAGGCATCCATCATGAGCCAGTACCAGGTCGACAGCGAGGCGGTCAGCGCCAGCGCCTCATCCATCCGCAGCACCATCGAACGCATCCAGGCCGACGTCACCGCGATGCACGGCCAGCTGACCTCTCTCGAAGGCAGCTGGACTGGCCAGGCAGCGGTGGCGTTTCAGGCCGTCGTGCTCGACTGGCGGGGCACCCAGACCCGGGTCGAAGAGAGCCTCGCCTCGATCACACAGGCGCTGTCGGCGGCGGCGCAGACCTACGCCGACGTCGAACTGCAGAATGTGCGTATGTTTTCTGTGTAGCAGGCAGGGCCTCTGTGTAGCAGGCAGGGCCCCGGTTTAGTCGCCGCATACGACGAAGCGGGCGACTCCCGAAGGAGTCGCCCGCTTGTGTCTTGTCTCTTCAGACCACGGTCTGATCAGACGAGGGGACTTAGAAGTCCATGCCACCCGTGGGGTCGCCGGCCGGAGCCGCAACCTTCTCGGGCTTGTCTGCCACGACCACCGAGGTGGTGAGGAACAGACCGGCGATCGACGCGGCGTTGACCAGCGCGGAGCGCGTGACCTTCACCGGGTCGTTGATGCCGGCGGCCAGCATGTCGACGTACTCGCCGGTCGCGGCGTTGAGGCCGTGTCCGACGGGCAGGTTGCGAACCTTCTCTGCGACGACGCCAGGCTCGAGGCCGGCGTTCTGAGCGATCTGCTTGAGCGGAGCGTCGATGGCGACGCGAACGATGTTCGCACCGGTCGCCTCGTCACCCGTGAGCGAGAGCTTCTCGAACGCGGTCTTGCCGGCCTGGATGAGGGCGACGCCACCACCGGCGACGATGCCCTCTTCGACGGCTGCCTTGGCGTTGCGCACAGCGTCTTCGATGCGGTGCTTGCGCTCCTTGAGCTCGACCTCGGTGGCAGCTCCGGCCTTGATGACGGCGACTCCACCGGCGAGCTTCGCGAGGCGCTCCTGGAGCTTCTCACGGTCGTAGTCGCTGTCGGTGTTCTCGATCTCGTTGCGGATCTGCTGAACGCGTCCGGCGATAGCGTCGGCGTCGCCGGCACCCTCGACGATCGTGGTCTCGTCTTTCGTGATGACGACCTTGCGGGCCTTACCCAGCAGGTCGAGGGTCACGTTCTCGAGCTTGAGGCCGACCTCTTCAGAGATGACCTGGCCACCGGTGAGGATCGCGATGTCCTGCAGCTGAGCCTTGCGGCGGTCACCGAAGCCGGGAGCCTTGACGGCGACCGACTTGAAGATGCCACGGATCTTGTTGACCACGAGCGTGGCCAGGGCCTCGCCGTCGACGTCTTCGGCGATGATGAGCAGCTGCTTGCCGCTCTGGATGACCTTGTCGACGATCGGCAGCAGGTCCTTGATGTTCGAGACCTTGCTGTTGACGATCAGGATGTAGGGGTCTTCGAAGACGGCTTCCTGGCGGTCGGGGTCGGTGACGAAGTACTGCGACAGGTAGCCCTTGTCGAAGCGCATACCCTCGGTCAGCTCCAGCTCGGTGCCGAACGTGTTCGACTCCTCGACGGTGACGACGCCCTCTTTGCCGACCTTGTCGATCGCTTCGGCGATCAATGCGCCGATCTCGGGGTCTCCGGCGGAGATGGACGCGGTAGCGGCGATCTCTTCCTTCGTCTCGATCTCTTTCGCGTTGGCGACGAGCTCGGCGGTCACAGCGGCGACGGCCTTCTCGATGCCGCGCTTCAGCGTGATGGGGTCGGCGCCGGCCGCGACGTTGCGCAGGCCTTCGCGGACGAGTGCCTGAGCGAGCACGGTGGCCGTGGTCGTACCGTCACCGGCGACGTCATCGGTCTTCTTGGCGACCTCCTTGACGAGCTCTGCACCGATCTTCTCGTACGGGTCGTCGAGCTCGATCTCTTTAGCGATCGAAACACCGTCGTTCGTGATGGTGGGAGCGCCCCACTTCTTCTCGAGGACGACGTTACGACCGCGCGGGCCGAGCGTGACCTTGACAGCGTCGGCCAGAATGTTCAGTCCACGCTCGAGGCCGCGACGGGCCTCTTCATCGAAAGCAATGATCTTTGCCATAAGTGTTTCTGTCCCTCCCGGAGACAATCAAAGAATTAGCACTCCATTGGAGAGAGTGCTAAGACAATATTGGCACTCAGGGCAGGCGAGTGCAAGCTGCAACGACGAACGCCGCCCGCTTTCGCGGACGGCGTTCAGAGTGTCGGGCGTCGCTTCTCGGCGATGCGTTGTGCGATGACGTGACCTAGGCGAGCCTGACGGCTTCGGCCTGGGGCCCCTTCGCTCCGGTACCTACTTCGAAGATGACCTGCTGGCCCTCCTCGAGCACCTTGTAGCCGCCCATCTCGATCGCCGAGTAGTGCACGAAGACGTCCTGTCCTCCCTCGTCGACGGTGATGAAACCGTAGCCCTTTTCAGCGTTGAACCACTTCACGGTTCCGTTCGCCATTGTTACTCCCCATTGCCGAATGTGTGTCGTCAGGACACCCGCAGGAACACGGGCGACCAAGGCCGATACTAATCAGCGGACTGACGCGAATTCAGGCGTTGACAGCGAAACGGAACATCCGTTTCCGCATCTCAACATGACCGAAACATCGCGGAAATATGGAGCCAGAATCCTGACCCGTCAGGGCTACTGCACCGGCTCGTCTGTCGAGCCGTCCACAGACGGTTCGACGAAGTCCGCGCCGAGCACGACGGTGAGCTGAGCGCCCTGGAACTGGTCGGACTGCTCGACCCTGATCGAGGTGATCGACAGGGTCACTCCATTGGCCGACGCGTCGGCCGTGGCCTTTGCGAAGAGCGAGTCCGCCAGCCCGAGGGCGGCAGCCTCCTGCGCCGGGTCGACGTAGTAGACCGTGGTCGTCTTGAAGTCGGTGGCACTCGCGTTGGCGGTCGATCCGATGCCCGCCCATCCGGCGTCGCGCATCGCTTCGCCGACGTTCGCGGCGAGGCCGACCGTTTCGGTGCCGTTGAGCACGGTCACGGTGACGGCAGGGTCGAGGACCGGCGTGACCTCTGGAGTAGGAGTGGGAGTCGGGGTGGGCGTCGATGCCGTCGTACCGCCGAGTAGATCGTCGAATTTGATGCTGTCGTTGATGACCGCGAGAGTGATCACGCCTCCGGCCACGATGACACCCGTGGCCAGAGCCGCCCAGGCGAACGCGATCCACCCCCGGCCCTTGCGCCGCGCGCCACGGTGCGCGCCGGTGCGATGGAGGTCGGCAGGGATGGTATCGAATCGATCCGATGGAGGCTTGGCCATGGTGTGGTCTCGGGTCCTAATCGTCGAGGGACGTGAGGCGAACTGAACGCGCCGCCGTCCTGGCATCCCGCACACGATGAAGTCTCTTGACGAGCATCGGATCGTGGGCGAGGGCGGAGGGCGAATCGATGAGAGCGCCCAGCAGTTGATAGTAGCGGGCTGCCGACAGCCCGAATTCGTCGCGGATGGCCTGCTCCTTGGCGCCAGCGTGCTTCCACCAGGTGCGCTCGAACGCCAGGATCGCGACGTCGCGAGCACTCAGGTTCGGGGTCGCGCCGTCGCCCGCCTGCTGCTCGTCGAGATTCTTCGCGGCTCCCACGCGGCCTCCATATCGTGCCTGGGAACCGTCCGGCCCCCGATCGTCACATCCTATGGTTTGCATCCTCTGCATCCGCCGAATGAGCAGGGCATGCCGCGATGCTTACCTTGCGGCGCGGAACATGGTGCGATGCGGGATACCGCCCTCGATGAACTCGTCCCCCACCACGACGAAATCGAACGCGGCGTAGAGGCTCTGGATATAGCTCTGGGAATGCAACAGCATGGACTCGGCTCCGTAGAGCTCGACGACCCGGGCGAGCAGGCGCTGGGCGAGGCCTCTGCCCCGGTAGGCGGCACCGACGACCACGCGGCCCGGCAGCCGATACGCGTCGCCGTACTCCGCGACCTCGTCACGCAGCACGCGAAGGTAGGCGGCCACGTCGCCGTTCTCGCCGGGGATCCACAGGTGCTGCGTGGTCGGCTCGCTGTCGCGACGATCGAGTTCGCTCTCGCTTACTCGTTGCTCGACGAAGAACACATCGGTGCGCAGCTTGATGATCTCGTAGAGCTCGGCTGTGGTCAGCTCGCTCCAGCTCTTCTGAACGATCGGGGGTGTGGGTTCGAGGGGCATGAGCCAGAAGTTTACTGTGATGATGGAAGAGCCTCACTGAACGCGACACCGCGATCGGAAGGGGAAGAAGGAGTGTCATCTCGATGAGTTACGACGTTCAGAAGAGCGATCAGGACTGGCGTGCGGAATTGTCGGCCGACGAGTACGCGGTGCTGCGTCAGGCCGCTACCGAGCGGCCATGGACCGGCGAGCTGCTCGATGAGGGCCGCGAGGGCATCTACCGGTGCAAGGGCTGCAGCGCCGAACTCTTCCGCAGCACGACGAAGTTCGACTCCCACTGCGGCTGGCCGAGCTTCTACGATCCGTCGTCGACCGACGCCGTCGAACTCATCACCGACTCGACGCTCGGCATGGTGCGCACCGAGGTGCGCTGCGCCGCCTGCGGCTCCCACCTGGGCCATGTCTTCGATGACGCTCCGCAGACGCCCACGGGCGACCGCTACTGCATGAACTCGATCTCCCTCGAGTTCGATCCCGCCGAGTAGCGCCGTGGCATCCGTCTTCGATGCCCTGCACGAGCGACGCTCGAGCTCGAAGGTCACCGATGAGGCGCCCAGCCACGACGAGATCCTCGAGCTGGTCGAGGCCGCCGGCCAGGTCGCTGACCATTCCGGACTGGCACCCTGGCGCGTCATCGAGATCCGAGGAGACTCCCGCGGGACGGTCGGCGAGAGCCTCGCCGCAGCATCCGGACTGCACGGGCACGACGCCGAGAAGAGCATCCGCAAGTCGTTCAGGGCGCCCCTGCTGCTCGCCGTGGTCGTCTCACCCCGACCCAGTGTGAAAGTGCCTTACTGGGAGCAGGAGGCCGTAGCATCCGGCGTCGCCCACGCGCTCACCCTTCTACTGCACGAACGCGGCTACGGCGCGATGTGGCGCACGGGCATCCAGACCCGTAGCGAGGCAGTGCGGATCGCGCACCGTCTCGGGCCGGGTGAGCAGATGCTCGGTTGGATCTACACCGGTCGACACCCTGATCGCCCGAGAGAGCGCCGCCGCTCACGGATCGATGCGCGCAGGCACGTCTCGACGCTGTAACCGACGGCGGTCGAATCGATTCGAACCCCGGCCCTCCACGGGATAGAATCGAGGTCTCGTGACTGAATCCGACGCACCCACCCAGACCATCCGGCCCACCGGCACCGTGAGCGACGGGGGCTCCGCCGCGGACGGTTCATCGCGCCTCGGGCATCTTCAGTACTCGCCGCGGCGCCGATGGTTCGCCTTGCTCGCGCTCGCCCTCGGTGGCTTCGGCATCGGGGTCACCGAGTTCGTCTCGATGGGGCTGCTGCCGAACATCGCACAGGATCTCCTCCCGACGCTGTACGCCTCGAATTCCGCCGACGCGAATGCCACCGCCGGCCACCTCATCTCCGCCTACGCTCTCGGCGTCGTCGTGGGAGCGCCCACGATCGCGGCCGCTGCCGCCCGCTGGCCTCGCAAGCGCCTGCTCACCGTCTTGGTCGCGTGCTTCGTCATCGGCAACCTCGCCACCGCGGTGCTGCCATCGTTCGGCTGGGTCCTCGCCGCGCGCTTCGTTTCTGGCCTGCCGCACGGCGCATACTTCGGCATCGCATCGCTGGTCGCTGCCACGCTCATGGGTCCGGGCAAACGAGCCCGCGGAGTAGCCTTCGTGCTTTCGGGTCTCACGATCGCGAACGTCATCGGCGTTCCGATCGGAACATATCTCGGCCAGAACTTCGGCTGGCGCAGCTCATTCTGGCTCGTGACAGTGATCTTCGCGGCGACCCTCGTGGCGATTCTCGCGACGGTGCCGTTCCAGGCGGGCAATCCCGAGAGCACGATCCGCAACGAGCTGAGGGCATTCTCGCGCCCGCAGATCTGGCTCACGCTCGCCATGGCATCCATCGGCTTCGGCGGCATGTTCGCCGTATACAGCTATATCGCGCCGGTCGTGACCGATGTCACAGGTCTCGGCGCCGGAGTGGTCCCACTCGTGCTCGTGACGTTCGGTGTGGGCATGACCATCGGAAACTTCATCGGCGGCTGGGCGGCCGACAAATCGGTCGCTCGCGCTCTGCTCATCTTCATGCCGGGCATCGGCCTGGCGTGCTTGGCTTTCGGTCTCACCGCTGCGAGCGCACCGGGGCTCTTCATCTCGATCTTCTTCATCGGCGCGTTCGTCTCGGCCGCGTCGCCGACCATTCAGGCCAGACTCATGGATGTCGCGCACGACTCCCAATCGATCGCTGCGGCGCTCAACCACTCGGCTCTGAACCTCGGCAACTCGCTCGGCGCGTTCCTCGGCGGCGTCGTTATCGCCGCGGGATTCGGATACATCGCGCCCGCCTGGGTCGGCATCGGCCTGTCGATCGCCGGCGTGAGCATCCTTCTCGTCTCGCTCGGACTGGATCACCGCCGCGTCCGCAGCGCGCACTAAGTCGTACCGTCACCGCACCCCGCGCGAAGGCGGCGCGAGGATGCGGCCCGAGATGGCGCGAATGGCTGCATCAGGCCTCAGTCGCGCCGCCGTTTGCGCCATCTCAGCGGCTACACAAAAGGCGGGGTCACGCCAGACCACGCCCACGACAGGAAATACCCCCGCATCGTGGGAGATACGAGGGCATTTCGGGACTGTGGGGCCGGCGACGGGACTTGAACCCCACAACGCGCCAGCGTTGTGCGTCACCCAAGCCAACCGTCTCGGTTGGCTAGGTCGGTGTGTGGGGCCGGCGACGGGACTTGAACCCCACAACGCGCCAGCGTTGTGCGTCACCCAAGCCAACCGTCTCGGTTGGCTAGGTCGGTGTGTGGGGCCGGCGACGGGACTTGAACCCGTAACCCCCGCTTTACAAGAGCGGTGCGCTACCAATTGCGCCACGCCGGCAGATGGAACACCTCATTCTAGCCATGTGCGGCGGTCGAGCGAGGCGCTCCCGGTGTCGCGCTACTGCGCGACGGTGGGCTCGGGCGTCGGAGCGGGCGTAGCCGTGGAGTAGGCCTCGCTGGCGACCTGCAGAACGAAGGCGGAGAACGCGTCGGCGTCGGTCAGCGAACCCGAGTACTGCTGTCCGTTCACCAAGACCGTCGGCGTTCCTTCGACCTTCTCGACCTTGGTATTGGGCAGCGGGCCCTTCAGAGCTCGAGCGGTCGAGGCGCTGACCCAGTCTTTGAACTCGGTGTCGTCGATGCACTTCTCGATCTGCGAGACCTTGTCGGACTTGGCGTCGGTGACGTAGCCCTTGAGGGCAGCGTTGTCGAGGCCCTCTGTATTCTCTGCAGGCTGGTTCTTGAAGAGCAGCGCGCTGTACGCGTAGAAGCTGTCGGGCGAGTAGTTGGCGACACAGGCTGCAGCGTTGGCCGAGCGCGTCGAGTACTTCGTGCCGAGCGACCCACGGTCGAGGATGGCGAGCGGATGCGTGGTGAGTGTCGCAGCGCCCGAATCGATCCACTGGCCGATCTGTTCGGCGTTGGTCGACTCGAACTGACCGCAGAACGGGCAGAGGTAGTCGACGTAGACCTGAATATCGACGACGCCGTTCGAGTAGTCGGGCGTCGGAACAGCGGGGGCGGCATCGGCCGGCTGCGACGGGGCCGTCGTAGCGACGAAGCCCTTGCTCACCGTGACGCCGTCGCTGGCCATGTTCATGGGGCCGGGACCTGCAGGCTTGATAGCGCTGACGATGATCAGCGTGACGGCGATGCCGATCGCGATGACGACGACTCCGAGGCCTCCGAAGAGGAAGATCCGGTTGCGGATGTCTTTCTTGCGCTGCTGCTCGCGAAGCACCTTCGCCTTTTCGCGTGCGGCTTCGCGTCGTTCGTTCTTAGAGAGACGACCATCTCCGGCTGAGCCATAAGACATACGTGTAGAACTCCGGGTGAGAGAAGAGAAAATCGATCGGGCCGAAAGCGGCCGGAAACTCCAGCGTAGAGGGCCTAACTGGGAAATATCCAAACAGGGGCGCAGGGGTGCCTCATTCGGGGGCCGCGATCCGTGACATAATGAGCGGTGGACCGCCACTGATGTCGGTTCAGTTCAATCCATCACAACGGATCGTCCGGCACGTACCTGCCGGTGAAGGAGATTAACACCCATGGCATCTGTCACTTTTGACAAAGCTACCCGCATCTATCCCGGTGCAACCCGCGCCTCGGTCGACAAGATCGACCTCGAGGTCGCCGACGGCGAGTTCCTCGTTCTGGTCGGGCCCTCCGGCTGCGGCAAGTCGACCACCCTGCGCATGCTCGCTGGCCTCGAAGAGGTCAACGAAGGTCGCATCCTCATCGGCGACCGCGACGTCACCGACGTTCCCCCGAAAGACCGCGACATCGCCATGGTCTTCCAGAACTACGCTCTCTACCCGCACATGACGGTCGCCGAGAACATGGGCTTCGCGCTCAAGATCGCGGGCGTCGGCAAAGAAGACCGCGCAACTCGCGTTCTCGAGGCGGCAAAGCTCCTCGACCTCGAGCCGTACCTCAGCCGCAAGCCGAAGGCCCTCTCTGGTGGCCAGCGTCAGCGCGTCGCCATGGGCCGCGCCATCGTGCGCCAGCCCCAGGTGTTCCTCATGGACGAGCCGCTGTCGAACCTCGACGCCAAGCTCCGCGTTCAGACGCGTACCCAGATCGCGTCGCTCCAGCGCCGCCTGGGCGTCACCACCGTCTACGTCACTCACGACCAGACCGAGGCCCTCACCATGGGTGACCGCATCGCGGTTCTCAAGGACGGCATCCTGCAGCAGGTCGGCACCCCGCGCGACCTGTACGAGAAGCCGAACAACGTGTTCGTCGCCGGCTTCATCGGCAGCCCCGCCATGAACCTGTTCAACGCCGACATCGTCGACGGTGGCATCGCGTTCGGTTCGTCGGTCGTTCCCGTCGACCGCGAGACGCTGTCGCAGGCCACCGCGAAGAGCGTCACCGTGGGCGTGCGCCCCGAAGACATCATCGTCTCGACCACCCAGGGCCAGGGCCTCGCGGTCGAGGTCGACCTCGTCGAGGAGCTCGGCGCCGACGGATACCTCTACGGCCACTCCGAGATCGACGGCAAGCGCACCGACATCGTCACCCGCGTCGATGGCCGTTCGCACCCGTCGCTCGGCGACACCGTGTACCTGACGGCCACGCCGAACCACGTGCACGTGTTCGACACCGAGTCGGGCGAACGCCTCGGCAACAAGGCAGTCGTCTCGAGCTAGTCTCCGACCGACTACTTCTCACGAACACCACAGTCGAGCTCGTCGCTTGATGCACCGGCCCAACGGCACGGTGCGCAGGCGACGAGCTCGATCTGTTTGTCGTGGCACCATCCGCATCGCGCGCTTCAGACCGCGTTCGATCTCGCACACCAGCAAGGAGCAGCAATGAGGGGTTCTCTCACCATCACGTCGGCCATCACCGACCCCGCCCTGCTCGACCTGCCGTGGGACGTTCCCCTCGGCGAGTGGGACGACCAGTACATCGCCGCCCTCCCGAAGGGCCTGTCCCGTCACCTGGTGCGCTTTGCTCACCTGAGCGGTCACGTCATCGCGATCAAGGAGACGACGGATGACATGGCGGGCGGCGAGTACAAGATGCTCCGCCTGCTGCAGAGCCTCGAGATCCCCTGCGTCGATCCCCTCGCGGTGATCACCGATCGCACGAACGACGATGGCGAGCCGTTGCCGAGCGTTCTGGTCACTCGACACCTCAAATTCTCTCTGCCCTACCGCGCGCTCTTCTCGCAGCAGCTGCGACCCGACACCGCGACCCGTCTCGTCGACGCCCTCGCCTTGCTGCTCGTGCGCCTCCACGTCATCGGATTCTTCTGGGGTGACGTCTCTCTCTCGAACACGCTCTTCCGCCGCGATGCCGGCGCCTTCGCCGCCTACCTCGTCGACGCCGAGACAGGCAAGCTCTTCTCGGGCGGACTCTCGAACGGCCAGCGCGAGAACGACCTGGAAATCGCTCGCGTCAACATCGCCGGCGAACTGATGGACCTCGAGGCGGGCGGGCGCGTCGACGACGAACTCGACCCGATCAAGGTGAGCAACGGCATCCTCGCCGCCTATCGAACGCTGTGGACCGAGCTCACAGGCAAGGAGTCGTTCTCATCGAGCGAGCGCTGGCGAATCAACCAACGCGTAGACCGGCTCAACGAACTCGGTTTCGACATCGAAGAACTCGACATCAAGACCGACGACGAGGGCACGACCGTGCGCATCCAGCCGAAGGTCGTGGATGCGGGCCACCACCAGCGCAGACTGCTGCGGCTCACCGGTGTCGACGCCCAGGAGAATCAGGCCCGACGCCTGCTCAACGACCTCGACGACTTCAGCGCCCGCTACAGCAAAGACGACTACGACGAGGAGATGATGGCCCACGACTGGGTCGCCAAGGTATTCGAACCCGTCGTGCGCAGCGTTCCGCGCGATCTGAAGCGCAAACTCGAGCCGGCCGAGCTGTTCCATCAGCTGCTCGAACACCGCTGGTTCATGAGCGAGCAGCAGGGGCGAGACATTCCTTTGGCAGAGGCTCTTAACGCCTACATCAACGACGTGCTCCGCCACCGGCGCGACGAGGCCACGGTCATCGATCCGCCCACGGGCACGATCACGCTGCCCATCGATGTGCAGACGGGTTCGGTCGCCGTGCAGGCAGAAGACGACGAGGACTGGCGCCTCAAGGTCTAGTGCGGTTCTGCGCCGATCGAGTAGCCGCGCGGCCGCGGCAAGCGGGCTACTCGATCAGCGCAACCGTCTACTTCTTGGCCGCGCGCAGCCGGGAGATCTCGTAGAGTGTGACGCTCGCCGCGATTCCGGCGTTCAACGATTCGGTGGCCGCGGTGATCGGGATCGACACGACCGCGTCGCAGGTCTCGGTGACGAGACGGGACAATCCCTTGCCCTCGCTGCCCACGACGATGACGACCGGTCCGTCTGCGAACGAGAGACCGGGCAGTGAGACGTCTCCCCCGCCGTCGAGGCCGATCACGAAGACGCCCTTCTGCTTGAACGCCTTGAGCGTGGCCGTGAGGTTCGAGGCCATGGCGACGGGAGTGCGCGCGGCCGCTCCGGCAGACGTCTTCCAGGCCGACGCCGTGACACCCACGGATCGCCGCTGGGGCACGATGACACCCTGGCCGCCGAACGCTGAGGTCGAGCGGATGATCGCGCCGAGGTTGCGGGGATCGGTGATGCCGTCGAGAGCGACGAAGAGAGGCGTCTCACCGCGTGAGATAACCTCGTCGAGCAGGTCTACCGGATGAGCGTACTCGTACGCCGGAACCTTGAGCGCGAGCCCCTGGTGCACGGAATCGAAGCTCGTGAGCCTGTCGAGCTCGGGGCGCATGACCTCGAGAATCGGGATGCCGCGGTTCGTCGCCAGCGCCAAGGCCTCTTTGACGCGCTCGTCCATGTCGATTCGAGTCGCGAGATAGAGGGCCGTCGCCGGAATCTTGGCGCGGAGCGCCTCGACGACCGAGTTGCGGCCGGTCACGACCTCGAACTCTTCGTTCTTCGCACTCCGGCGAGGAGCCGGCTTGCGGTTCGGGTCTTGCGATGCGCCTCGGCTGCTGCCTCCGCGGCCACCCTTGCCACCGGCCGCGATGAACCGCTCTTTGGCAGCCTTGGCCTTTCCGGCGGGGTGGTACGGGCGGTCCTCCGCTTTCGGCGTCGGCTTCTTGCCTTCCAGCGCCTGGCGCCCCTGGCCGCCCGAGCCCACGGCCTTTCCGCGGCTCGCTTTGCGTACTGCGCCGGCCCGTGTGGGCTTGTTCGCTCCTGATTTAGCCATCGAGACTCCAATGCGATCCCGAGGGACCGTCTTCAATAGTGATGCCGGCTGCGTTCAGTTCGTCACGAACTCGGTCGGCCGTGACGAAGTCACGGCCTTCCCGTGCAGCCTGGCGGTCTTCGAGCAGTCGTTCGACGAGCGCAGCGAGCGCGACGTCGGTCGCTCCGCTCGAACTCGTCGACCACTCGCTGGATAGGGGGTTGATGCCGAGGACGCTCGTCATCGCGATGACGGCCCCCAGCGCGTGTGCGGCCTCGACCAGGTCTTCGTTGTCGAGGGCGGCGTTGCCTGCACGCACGGTGTCGTGCAGCACTCCGAGGGCCTGAGGCACACCGAGGTCGTCGTCCATGGCCGCGACGAACTCGTCGGGCATGATCTGCACGGCGTCGGACGCGAAGCGCGTGTCTTCGAGACGACGCTCGGCACGGTCGAGGAAACCCTCGATGCGACCGAGCGCGGCCTCTGCCTCGGCGAGGGCTCCATCGTGGAACTCGAGAGTCGAGCGGTAGTGGGCCGCACCGAGGTAGTAGCGCAGCACGAGCGGGCGCGCCGACGCGATGAGCTCGGCGGCGAAGATCGAGTTGCCGAGAGACTTGGACATCTTCTGTCCGGACACCGAGACGAGTCCGTTGTGCAGCCAGTAGTTCGCGAACGGGTCGCCGGCGGCCGTCGACTGCGCCAGTTCGTTCTCGTGATGGGGAAACCGCAGATCGATGCCGCCACCGTGGATATCGAACTGAGCGCCGAGGTACTTGGTCGACATGGCCGAGCACTCGATGTGCCAGCCGGGACGTCCGGCGCCCCACGGGCTCTGCCATGATGCCGACTCCGGCTCTTCGGGCTTGCGTCCCTTCCACAGAGCGAAGTCGCGAACATCTCTCTTGCCACGAGGATCGGAATCGGCCGCCGGCGCCATGTCGTCGAGACTCTGGTGCGTGAGTTCGCCGTAGTGCGGCCACGCCCGGGCGTCGAAGTACACGTCGCCCGATTCATCGTCGGCCGGATAGGCATAGCCCTTCGCTATGAGCCTGCCGATGATCTCGTGCATCTCGGGGATGCTGGCGGTCGCGCGGGGTTCATACGTGGGCGGGAGCACTCCGATGGCGTTGTAGGCAGCGGTGAACTCGAGTTCGACGCGGTAGGCCAGGGCCCACCACTGCTCGTCACTGCCGGCCGCGTTGACCAGCACCTTGTCGTCTATATCGGTGACATTGCGAACGAAAGTGACATGGTGTCCCGAGTGGGCCAGCCAGCGGCGGAGCTGGTCGTAGACCAGTGCGCTGCGGAGATGTCCGATGTGCGGCGACGACTGCACCGTGGGTCCACAGACGTATATTCCCACCTGGTCAGGAACGAGGGGGACGAAGTCGGACAAGGTCCGACTTCTCGAGTCATACAGTCGAAGCGCCACCCAGTTAGTTTAGGCGGCGCAGCAGTCGTGTTACGTGCCCGAACCAGCGGCGGGGCGAGTCGCTTCCACGATGAGAGCGGTGGCGATGGCGGCGACGCCCTCTCCCCTGCCCGTGAATCCCATCGAATCCGTCGTTGTCGCCGAGACAGAGACAGCGCAGCCGACCAGAGCCGAGAGGTGTTGCTCGGCCTCCCGCTTACGCGGCGCGAAGCGCGGGCGGTTACCCACCAATTGCACCGACACGTTCGACGGCGCGAACCCGGCGACCGCGAGCAGTCGCACGGTCTCGAGCACGAAGACATCTGCGTGGGCGCCCTCGAGTCGAGGATCGTCGACGCCGAAGATGCCCCCGATGTCTCCGAGACCCGCGGCGGAGAGCAGCGCATCGCATAGGGCGTGAGCGACCGCATCGCCGTCACTGTGCCCCGCGAGGCCGGCCTCGCCGGGCCAGAAGAGGCCCGCGAGCCAGAGCGGCTGCGCAGCATCGAGGGCGTGCGCGTCGATGCCCACACCGGTTCGAACAGCAGGCGCGGATGCCGGTGGCCAGGTCGAGGGCGACCGCTCGGCCAGCAGCTGGTGGGCTCGGCGCAGGTCCCACGGGGTCGTGATCTTGAACGCGAGAGGATCTCCATCGACGATGGCGACCGATCCGCCGGCGTGCTGGATCAACGCTGCGTCGTCGGTGAACTCGCGATCTGCCGCCTCGTATGCCGCCACGAGCTCGGATCGGGGAAAAGCCTGCGGGGTCTGCACGGCCGACAGCTGCGACCGGTCGACGGTCTCGAGCACGGTCGAGGATGCGTCGACACGCTTGATCGTGTCGCTCACGGCCAGTCCAGGGATCACCCCGCGTCCGGCGATGTCGACCTCGGCGATGAGCCTCTCGAAGAGTACCCCGGGCGCGAGAGCACGGGCCGCGTCATGCACGAGCACGATCTCGATCGAGGGAAGGAGAGCTGCGAGGCCCGAGGCGACAGAAGCCTGACGCGAGTCTCCTCCGACGACCACGCTGCAGGCATCCGATGCCGAACCCGCGCTCAGCGTCACGATGTCGCGCGCGTGATCGAGGTGGCTCAGCGGAGCCACCACCACGATCTGCACGGGATCGGCGAGACCGAAGATGGGATCGAGGGATCTCGAGAGGATGCTGCGACCGTCGAGTTCGACGAACGCCTTCGGAAGCGGCTCGCCCAGGCGGGTGCCGCTGCCGGCGGCCACGACGATGATCGCGACGCGGGGCGCCAACGTAGGAGGAGTCACGACCTAGGAGGCCAGAACCTCGTCGAGAACCAGTGAGGCCTTCTCTTCGTCTGTCTTCTCGGCGAGCGCGAGTTCGGAGATGAGGATCTGACGCGCCTTGGCCAGCATGCGCTTCTCTCCGGCCGACAGCCCGCGGTCTTGGTCGCGGCGCCACAGATCGCGCACGACCTCACTGACCTTGATGACGTCGCCTGACGCGAGCTTCTCGAGGTTGGCCTTGTAACGGCGTGACCAGTTCGTCGGCTCTTCGGTGAACGGTGCACGCAGCACGTCGAATACGCGGTCGACGCCTTCTCTGCCGATGACGTCTCGTACACCGACCAACTCGACGTTCTCGGCGGGCACCTCGATAGTCAGATCGCCCTGCGCGACGCGGAGCTTGAGGTAGATCTTCTCTTCACCCTTGATGATGCGGGTCTTGACCTCGGAAATCGTAGCCGCACCGTGGTGGGGGTAGACGACAGTCTCGCCGACTTCGAAAATCATCGATGGAATCCCTTCAACAACGACCAGGATACCACGACGCTCCTTTTCGCCCGGGTCGTTGAGGGCGCCGCCGCCCCTGCAGCCCGCACGGGACGCCGATTGCACGGCCCGCGATTCGGTAGGCTAGAGGAGTCCGCGTCCGGCCTCCAGAGGAGTCCGCGCCGAACCACTTCTGGAGGAACTTGTGAGAGCACGACTCGGGGCCGCACTGGCCATGGCCGCCCTTATTGGGGTCGGCACAGCCGGCTGCGCATTCATCACCCCGCAGGCGACCACAAAGATCGTCGAGGCGGCGAACGGCGTCAACGGAAAAGTTGGAACGGTCGACATCCGGAATGCGACCCTCATCAGCGACGACGGCGAGAACGCGAGCCTGCTCGTGACCTTCAGCAACAGCGCAAAAGAGAGCCGCGCCCTCACCATCCAGTACGAGGCAGACGGCGCGAAGGCAGAACTCACCGTTCCCGTCGCCGGCAATGGCAACACGAGCTTCGGAGCAGACGACGAGACGCAGGTCGTCCTGCGCGGCATCACCGCGACTGCCGGATCGCTCTTCCCCGTCTACTTCCAGTACGGCGACGTCGAGGGGACGCAGCTTTTGATCCCCGTCCTGACAACGGACTTCGAGGAGTACACGGACCTCGCCCCCACTCCTCTGCCCACGGTCACGCCGACGCCCGTTCCGTCGACGACGCCCGCGCCTACCGCAACCCCCGAGGCTCCTGCGCCTGAGGCGACGCCCGCACCATAGCCTGGCGGGTGACCGAGCGGCTGTGCCTCCTCGGTGACCCGAACAATGTCAGGCCTCGAAGCGGTAGCCGAGTCCCCGTACTGTCACGAGCAGAGTGGGCTCCGACGGAACCTCCTCGATCTTCGAGCGGATGCGCTTGATGTGCACGTCGAGGGTCTTCGTGTCGCCGAAGTAGTCCGAACCCCAGACCCGGTCGATGAGCTGACCGCGCGTGAGCACACGTCCGGCGTTGCGGAGCAACAGCTCGAGGAGCTCGAACTCCTTGAGTGGCATAGCGGTGTCGACGCCGTTCACTCGCACGGTGTGCCGCTCGATATCCATTTGCACGGGACCGCTCTCGAGTACGGGCTCGGCGAGGTCGCTCGGCTCGGTCTGTCGGCGCATGATCGCCCGGATGCGCGCCAGCAGCTCGCGCGTCGAGTACGGCTTGGTGACGTAGTCGTCTGCCCCCAGCTCGAGCCCGACGACGATGTCGATCTCGGAGTCCTTGGCCGTGAGCATGATGATGGGCACGGAGCTGCGCGTACGGATCTCTCGACACACCTCGGTTCCCGGAATGCCGGGGATCATCAGGTCGAGCAGAACGAGCTCGACTCCGCCGCGGTCGAATTCGGCGATGGCGGCGGGCCCGTCGGCCGCCACCGTCACCGTATAGCCCTCGCGGCGAAGGAGGTATGCGAGCGGCTCGCTGAGTGCGTCTTCGTCTTCGACGAGAAGAATGTGGGTCATCGTGAATCTCCTTGTGGTGCGATGGCGACGGTAGACGCCTCGGGAAGCCTGATCGTGAAAGTTGAACCTCGGCCGAGCTGCGACCAGACCCTGACATCGCCGCCGTGATTCTCGACCACGTGCTTGACGATACTCAGTCCGAGTCCGGTGCCTCCGGTATTGCGCGAACGCGCCTGATCTACCCGGAAGAACCGCTCGAATACACGGTCGAGATCGTCGCTCGCGATACCGAGGCCCTGATCGGTGACCGCGATCTCGACGACACCGTTTTCGACACGCACCCCGATCCCGACGCGCGAGTTGTCGAGCGAATATTGGATGGCGTTGCCCACGAGGTTGTGCAGGGCCATGATCAGCAGCGATTCGTCACCGAACACCTCGACATGTTTGGCTCCGCCCTTCACCAGGGTCGTGCCGCGCAATTCTGCCTGAACGTGATTCTGATCCATCGCCGCAGCGATCAGGTGGTCGACATCGAGCAGTTCTGCCGAGAGCAGGGTGTCTGCTGCCTGCAGCCGCGAGAGCTCGATGATCTCCTGGGTTATGCGGGTGAGTCTCGCCGCCTCGGTGTGCAGCCGCTTCGCGAAGCGGCGCACCTGCTCGGGATCGTCGGCGGCTGGATCGAGCGCCTCGGAGAGCAGGGCGATGGCTCCGATGGGCGTCTTCAATTCGTGGCTGATGTTCGCGATGAAGTCACGCCGCACCTCGTCGAGACGGAAGGTCTCGGAGTGGTCTTCGGCGAGGAGCAGGATGTACCTCGACCCCAGCCGCGCGACGCGCACGAGAAAATGCATGCTCGCGTCGCCGAACGGCCCGCGCGCGAGTTCGACGGGCTGCACAATGGGCTCGCCCGTGGAGCGCACCCGGTTGACCAGATCGATGAGCTCGGTGTGCACCAGTACCTGCTGCGAGACGAGTCCGGTCGACATGGCGCCCGGCGACGCCTTGACCACGTTGTTCGACGGGTCGAGGACGACGCCCGCAGATTCCAGCGCATCGAGGACTTGACCGACGCCGTCTGGGACCGCAGGATTGACGACATCGACGGCCGAATTGCCCCGACGTTCGGCTACGTGGAAGAGCACCATGAATCCGCCCCCAACGACCAGGCCGAATGCCACGGAAAGCAGCACCAGCCAGCCTGAATCCATGACCCCAACACTAACGACTCGAGTCATGGGACAATTCACGAGCGACGAGTAACAGGGGCCATTTTCCCGATTGTTCAAGTCTTCGGCACCATCCGTTAACCTGTTCTCGCCAGAATGATCCGGGCGTCAGTCGACGCCTCTCCCCTCGATGCTGCACAAAAAGTCGTTCTACCGAGCGTCGAGACGAATCCGTGAAAGGACCTTACGCATGCGCGAAGTATTCCAGCAGGAGCTGCGGGAGGTACAGGACCGCCTGGTCGAGATCTCGTCTCTCGTGACCGTCGCGATCACCAACGCCACGACAGCGTTCAACGAGTCGAACGTCTCGCTCGCCGAGTCCGTCATCGCCGAAGACCACAAGATCGATGCCCTCGCCGTGAGCCTCGACGAGCTGGCCATCAACATCCTGGCCCTGCAGCAGCCGGTCGCCCGCGACCTGCGCATCGTCGTCAGCGCCCTCCGCATCTCCGCGTCGCTCGAGCGTATGGGCGACCTCGCCGAGCACATCGCGCAGCTCGCGCGCTACCGCTACCCCGACAAGGTCGTCAAGAAGAGCCTCCGAGGCACGTTCACCGAGATGGGCCGTCTCGACGTCAACATGGCGAAGAACCTCACCGTGCTTCTCACGAACGAAGACCTCGCGCTCGTTGAGGTCATCCGCGAAGACGACGACTCGCTCGACGAGTTGCACGTGAGCGTGTTCGACGCGGTGCTCGGAGAGACCTGGAAGGGCGGCGCTGTCGACACCGTCGACGTGACGCTGGCCAGCCGCTACCACGAGCGCTTCGGCGACCACGCTGTGGCCATCGCCAAGAAGGTGCAGTACCTCGCCACGGGCGACTGGGCCGGCGCAGCCGAATAGCTCTTCGCACTCTGTCGACAGGACCGACCGCCTCGTGGCGGCCGGTCCTGTCGTCGTCTGGGCCGGTGTCCTCGCGTCGCGGATGCAGGGCCGCCGTGCCGGTTCCGCTGCCCACCCCACCGCGCCGCAGCAGGTTCGGCAGCATTCACCCTTTACACAGCAGAATGACCGGCCCGCGGAGCGCGGACCGGTCATCTGAACAACACTTCGGCGAGGTTACTTCTTGCCCTGATTCGCGACGGCCGCAGCGCCGGCCGCAGCCGCCTCGGGGTCGAGGTATGCCGCGGGCTCGATGGGAACGAAGTTCTCGTCGAGCTTGTAGACCAGCGGGATTCCCGTCGGGACGTTCAGCTCGGCGATGTCGTCGTCCGAGATTCCGTCGAGGTGCTTTATCAACGCGCGCAGCGAGTTGCCGTGCGCGGTGACCAGCACGACCTTGCCCGCAGCGAGATCTCCTGTGATGTCCGAGTGCCAGTACGGCAGCATGCGCTCGATGACGTCTTTGAGGCACTCGGTGCGGGGCACCTCGCCATCGATGTTCGCGTAGCGGGGATCGCCCACCTGCGAGTACTCCGCGTCGTCGTCGATGGGCGGCGGCGGCACGTCGAACGAGCGGCGCCACGTCTGGAACTTCTCGGGACCGTACTCCTCGAGCGTCTGCGCCTTGTCTTTGCCCTGCAGAGCGCCGTAGTGGCGCTCGTTGAGGCGCCAGCTGCGCTTGACGTCGATCCACTGCCGGTCGGCCTCCGCGAGCGCGAGGTTGGCGGTCTCGATGGCGCGGGACAGCACCGATGTGTACAGGATGTCGGGCAGGACGCCCGACGAGGCGAGCAGCTCGCCGGCGCGCTTCGCTTCGGCGACTCCCTGCTCGCTGAGGTGCACATCGACCCAGCCGGTGAAGAGGTTCTTCTGGTTCCAGTCGCTGTTGCCGTGGCGCAGCAATATCAAGGTATAAGGCGTAGACATGCTCACAAGTCTAGGGGCGGCGGCCACGCGCTTTCATGGTGAACTGGATGCATGCCGATCGGTGAAATCACGCGGGGAACGACGAATACCAATCGTCTTCGTCGAGTCGACCGTTTCATCACGACGCTGCCCGCTCTCCGTCGCGCGGTCGACCCTCTCGTCGTCGACCTAGGCTACGGAGCCAGCGGCGTGACCGCGCTCGAGCTGCACCAGCGCCTCGCCCGGGTTCGCCCGGAGGTCGAGGTCATCGGGTTCGAGATCTCTCCCGAGAGGGTGCGTCGGGCCACCGAGCAGCTCGAGGCGGTGCGAGCCGGCTCCACGACGTTCGCATCAGACGCGCGCGTCTCGTTCGCGCTCGGAGGATTCGAGACGCCGCTCCCCGACGGCCGACGAGCCTCGGTCATCCGCGCCTTCAACGTGCTGCGCCAATACGACGAGTCCGAGGTCGGAGACGCCTGGTCGCGCATGGTCGCGAGGCTGCAGCCTGACGGGGTTCTCGTGGAGGGCACCTGCAACGAGATCGGTCGTGTCGCGAGCTGGGCGGCTGTCACATCGGCGGGTCCGCAGACGTTCACGATCTCCCTGCGTCTCGCCGAGCTCGAGAAGCCATCGATCGTCGCAGAGAGACTGCCGAAGGCACTCATCCATCACAATGTGCCCGGCCAGCCGATCCACGCCCTGCTCAGCGATCTCGACAGGGCGTGGCAGCACAACGCCGGGGTGGGCGTGTACGGCGCGACTCAGCGATGGCTCGCGTCGGTCGAGGCTCTGGATGCCGGTGGCTGGTCGGTTCTCGGCGCCCGCTCGCGCAGGCGGCTCGGCGAGTTGACGGTTCCGTGGGCGCAGGTCGCGCCCGCCTGACCACGAGCGTCAGATCGACATGTCGGGCATGGCCGCCCGCGCCTCGTCGGCGGTGAGCCCGGAAGCCATCAGAAGATCCATCACCAGCGGTCTCATGGCGAAGACGACCGAGGTCTCGGCCAGGGGCTGCCCCGGAAGCAGCTTCGCGGGATGCAGTCTGACGGCGATGAGGATGAGGTTCTGCCGGACCAACGGCACGAGCTCGGGTTCGGCAAGACTCTGCGACAGCAGATTGACGCTGCTCACGACCCCCGACAGCAGCTCGGCGATCTCGGGTCGGGGCCGGCCGTCTCTGTCGAGCACGGCGAGCCGGCGCGTGACCACACGCAGGTTGCGCATGGCGAGATCCATGTTCTGCTGCATCACGTGCTGCCGCTTCAACTCGACGAGGTGTTTGCGCAGAAACGGTGAGATACGGGCGACGGCCATCGCCGAGTCGAGCGACGCGCGCCACGAGTCGACCAGAGGCTGCGTTCGGCGGGCCTGCTCGAGCACCCGGTCGGTCTCGGTCTCACTGCCGACGCGCAGCACGGCCACCAACGAGGCCACCACGTCGATGTAGGCGGAGAGGAACCGCTTCGCGTCGCGCAGTGCCCCGCGCCGAGGGTCGCGCGGAATCAGCGCGGTGCAGAGAAGCGCGATGGTTCCGCCGATCACCCCGTCGATCGTTCGGGTGAACGGACCGCCGGCCTGCACGGGCAGAACCGCCACGAGCACGGACTGCACGCCGGCGACGATCGCGAACGACGCGGCGGGAGAGAGCAGCCTCGCCACGGTCAGAGTCACGCCGAGAGCGACGGCGAGCTGCCACACGCCCTGACCGAAACCGAGCACGATCGCCTCGCTCAGAGCGATACCCAGGGTGACGCCCAGAGCGGTCTCGACCACGCGAAGCGGGCGGGCATCCCGCATGAAGCCGAGGCTGGAGATCGTGACGGTGACGGCCGTGACCGGGGCGGGATGGCCGAGCAGGTAGCGAGAGATCGAGAACGAGATGACGACGGCGATGACGATCTGCACGATCGCGGGGAGGCTCGTCGTGAGCCGGTCGATGGATGCACCCGGCGCGTACACGGTGCCCGGCAGACCGCTCGATGCGACGGCTCGCCGCAGCCCGCGTGCTGCCGCGCCCGGCTTCGGGAGGTGGCGCACGGCGCGTTAGCGCCGCATCACGCCGAGTCGAGGCATGCGCCTGATGCGACCGACGACGCTTCCGGCCTCCGGCGGCACGATGACCTCCTGGCCCGCTGCGACGACGATGCCGTCGCTGAGCACACCGAGGTCGGGATCGACCGGTGTCGAGCGACGAACCACCGCGAGCGCGATCGGTCCGAGCTCGTAGTGGATGGCGCTCGAGGTCACCTGGCCGACGACGTCGGGGTCGCCTCCGGCGGCGTCCGCCTGAGCGGGCAGCACCACGTCGTCTCCGGGCTGGGGAAGGACGTTGTCGGTTCCATCGAGATGAAGGAAGACCAGACGGCGCGGCGGGTGGCCGAGGTTGTGCACTTTCGCCACGGTTTCTTGACCTCTGTAACACCCTTTCGACAGGTGCACGGCGGAGCGCATCCAGTCGAGCTCGTGAGGGATGGTCTTCTCGTCGCTCTCGGTGGCACGGCGCGGCCGCCACGCGGCGATGCGCAGGGCCTCGGCCGCAAGAACGCCTGCGGTCGCTACCTCCCGGTCACGAACGCGGTCGGCCAGCGAGGCGAGTGCTTCACGGTTCACGAGAGTCTCCCGCCAGAGCCATTCCGCTCCGGGGTGGTCGGCCACCTGGGCGTACTGGTGCCCGCCCTCTGAGACGCTGGCCCACGGGTCGCGCCAGATCAAAGCGAGGCCATTCGGCGAGGCGGCCGCAGGATCCAGCACCTCGTTCGAGGCGCCGATCGACCCCACCGTCGCGAATTCGTTCGTTCGATCGGCGATGACGACCCGCAGCGTGAAACGCATCTTGAGTAGCCAGGCGAGCAACGCGGGCAGTTCGTCGGCATCGACGAGCAGCCATGCGGTGTCGCCGTCATCGATGACGCGCATGTCGAACTCGACACGGCCCGAGACTCCGAGCAGCAGAGACTCCGTCGACTCTCCGGGAGCGAGACGGAGGAGGCTCTGGCTCGTGAGCGAATTCAGCCATGTGAGGCGGTCGGCTCCGCTGACGGAGATGACCCCCCGGTGAGAGAGGTCAACGATCGCCCCGGCCAGCAGCGCACGCTGCTCAGCGACGGGATTGCCGTAGTGGGCCGGAACGCCCTGGTCGGCCGCCGCCGAGTCGACTGCGCCGGGAAGGGCGAGGAACGGGGAGCCTGCGGAGGTCATCGAGGTCAATCTGTCTTGGCGAGACGAGCGGATGCGTGAGTGCGGAGGTCTTGTCCGAGGGCGGCGATGTCCCAGGCCCAGAGAAGGTGGGAGTCGACGAGCCCGTAGATGCGGGTAGCAGCCGCATACTCCTTGGCTCCATGCGAGCGCACGACGGCGTCGGTCGAGAGATCGATGCGGGCGCCGGCGACCTGGCCGATGTAGAGCTCCATCACTCCCCCGGGGTGCACGAGCGCGACCTCGACATCGAATCCGTTCGTCGCGTTGCGCAGGGTCTCGACCTCGTCGGCGGTCGTGAAGGGCTTCTGCTCGGCACCGGGCAGCATTCCCGGACCGGGATCGGCGTCGACCAGCGGCCTGCTGAGCCGCCAATAGCCGGTCTCGGTAGCGAGCGGAGTGGGCTCGTCATCGCCTTCGCCCAGAAGCCAGGCATAGGAGTTGTAGTTGAGATGGGGAAGACCGTCTTGGCTGAAGCTCACACGCTGGCCGAATTCGCGCGTGACCTTCTCGTCACCGACCGTGTAGTCGATGACTCCCGTGCCTTCCCAGACACCGATGAGCCACGAGAGCGGAACCAGTTCGGCGTTGAGCCCGATGGGCAGCTCGATCACGATCAGCGCTGGCCGCGGAAGAGCTTGAAGATGACCATGCCCGAGATCCAGGCGATGGCCAGGCTCGCGAGACCCAGGAGTCCCACGAAGAATAGTTCGAGCGCCACATACGATTCCATGCCTCGATCCTAACCCGACTCCCCGATCGGGGCGCTCGGGGATCAGGCGGAGAAGGAGATGGGTGCGAGCACGATCGTGGCCAGGATCAGAACGACGACGGCGCCGGTGACGCTGGCCGTCACACGATTGACGTACCCCTCTTTGCGCCTGATACCCAATTGGATGCCGAAGGTCAGCAGCGTGGTCACCCCCAGCACCACGGGAAGAAAGACGAGATAGTTCTCGGGCTCGGCGAGCACGGCGACCGAGATGGCGCCGAGCACGGCCACCAGCCAGACCGGCACTACGCTCTTCATCAGGAGGCTCACCCTCCCATTCTGCCCGATAGTATGACGGCAGGCTTTCTTGGAGGACCATACGTGGCGCAGCTGTTGATACTGACCTCTGCGGTCGACCGCGAGGTTCTGCCCGCACTGTCTCTCCTGAGTCACCGCGCCCGGCAGATCCCTGCAGAACCCGCGCAGCTGGTGAACACCCCCAACTGCGACCTCATCTTCGTCGACGCCCGTACCGATCTCGCCTCAGCCCGGTCCCTCTGCAAGATCCTCACGACCACCGGCATCGGCGTTCCGATCCTCTTGATCATCACCGAGGGTGGTCTCACCGCCGTCAGCGCCGACTGGGGCGCGGCCGATGTCGTGCTCGAGACGGCCGGCCCCGCAGAAGTCGATACGCGTATCCGGCTGGCGATCGGCCGCCAGGTGCAAGACCAGTCGACGTCGAAGATCCAGGCCTCGGGCGTTGTCATCGATGAGGCCAGCTACTCGGCCAGAGTGCACGGCCGGCCACTCGACCTCACCTTCAAGGAGTTCGAGCTGCTGAGGTTCTTCGCGATGCATCCGTCTCGGGTGTTCACTCGCGAGCAGCTCCTCTCCGAGGTGTGGGGATACGACTACTTCGGCGGCACGCGCACGGTCGACGTGCACGTGAGGCGCCTTCGCGCAAAGCTCGGCGATCTCGAGTCGCTCATCGGCACGGTGCGCAACGTGGGCTACCGATTCAACTTCTTCGAAGACGACAATGAGCGCATCGCTGCAACTCAGGGCAAGTAATCCCGCCGAGCTCGGGGCGGCGTTCACCCGGCTGATCTCGCGCTCGTCGATGGTCGACGGCCAACCTCCCTTCAACGACCAGGCTCTCGTCGACGCGGCATCCGGCGCTCGAAGCCTCGTCGTCGCCGAGCACGGCGACGTGATCGCGGGAGCGGTTCTCATCGGCAATGGAGAATTCGAGTTCGTCGTCGATCCCGAATTCCGCCGCAACGGACTCGGCACCATTCTGCTCGAACGCATCCTCGACGGTGCAGAGCCCGACATCGCCGGCTGGGCGCACGGCGACCACCCGGCCAGTCGCATCCTGGCCGAACGCACCGGCTTCGAGCCGATTCGCACGCTCTATCAGCTTCGGATGCCCGTGCCCGGCTCCCCTTCGACAGGCTCAGGGAACGACGGACTTGGGGCGGCGGCTGGCGACGACGGGATCGTCGTCGACGCTTTCCGCCCCGGCATCGACGATGAGGCGTGGGTCGAGCTCAATGCCCGCGTGTTCGCCGATCATCCTGAGCAGGGCTCCATCACCGTCGACGATCTGCACGCACGGATGGCGGAGTCGTGGTTCGATGCCGATGATTTTCTCGTCGCACGCCAGGGTGACAAGCTCATCGCCTACAACTGGCTCAAGGTGGAGGGCCCCGACGAACCGGGCGAGATCTACGTGGTCGGGGTCGATAGCGACTACGCGGGGCGCGGTCTGGGGCGCATGCTCATGGAGCGGGCCTTCGACCGCTTGCGCGAGGGTGGCATCTCGACGGCGGCACTCTACGTCGATGCCGACAACGTCGGTGCCGTGCATCTCTATCGTTCACTCGGATTCACAGACCATACGGTCGATGTTCAGTACCGGCGCCCTCTCGCCGGATGACATGATGTTTCCATGAGCGGCGACAACATCCTCCTTGACTCGAACTTCGGCTCCGACTTCGACGACGACGACGAGATCATCGAGATCCTCGACGACCCGTCTCTTCCCGAAGGCCGCTACCTCGACCGCGAGTTGAGCTGGCTGGCGTTCAACACGCGCGTGCTCGAACTGGCCGAAGACACGACGCTTCCCGTGCTGGAGCGCACCAACTTCTTGGCGATCTTCTCGTCGAACCTCGACGAGTTCTTCATGGTGCGCGTGGCCGGCCTGAAGCGCCGCATCGCGACCGGCCTCGCCGTTCCCACCAACATCGGCCGCAAGCCGGTCGATGTTCTCGGAGACATCTCGCGCGCCGCACACGAGCTGCAGTTGCGGCACGCCCGCGCATACCAAGACCTGGTGAAGCCGGCACTCGACGAGGCCGGCGTGCACATCGTCACCTGGGACAGCCTCGACGAAGACGACCGCTCCCGCCTCAGCGACTACTTCTCGGCGCAGATCTTTCCCGTGCTCATGCCCCTCGCCGTCGACCCGGCTCACCCCTTCCCCTACATCTCCGGACTCTCGCTCAACCTCTCGATCCGCGTGCGCAACACCAAGATCGACAAAGAGGAGTTCGCCCGCCTCAAGGTGCCCCAGGTCATTCCGCGCTTCATCCGCGTCGATGAGACCGAAGACGAGACGAACGTGCGTCTCATCGCGCTCGAAGACCTGATCGCGAACCACCTGAGCCACCTCTTCCCCGGCATGGAGGTACTCGATCACCACGTCTTCCGAGTGACCCGCAACGAAGACGTCGAGGTCGACGAAGACGAGACCGAGAACCTGATCCAGGCTCTCGAGAAAGAGCTCCTGCGTCGACGCTTCGGGCCACCCATTCGACTCGAGGTCACCGAGGACATGGACGACCGCACGCTCGAGTTGATCGTTCGTGAGCTCGACGTGACCGAGCAGGAGGTCTATCGACTTCCTGCGCCCCTCGACCTGTCCGGCCTCTTCGACCTGGCCAAGATCGACCGCCCGGAGCTGCACTATCCGAAGCGCGTTCCCACGACCTCGGTCGCTCTCCAGCCGTCGGAGCCCAATGCGAAGCCCGACATCTTCAAGGCGATCGCGCGCCAAGACGTGCTGCTGCACCACCCCTACGAGTCGTTCGCGACGAGCGTTCAGGCGTTCCTCGAGCAGGCCGCGGCTGATCCGCACGTGCTCGCCATCAAGCAGACGCTGTACCGCACCTCCGGCGACAGCCCCATCGTCGAGGCCCTCATCGACGCGGCCGAGGCCGGCAAGCAGGTTCTCGCCCTCGTCGAGATCAAGGCGCGATTCGACGAGCAGGCGAACATCTCGTGGGCCCGCAAGCTCGAGAAGGCCGGCGTGCACGTCGTGTACGGCCTTGTCGGTCTCAAGACCCACTGCAAGCTGGCGCTGGTGATTCGCCGCGAGAAGGGCGTGCTGCGCCACTACAGTCACATTGGAACGGGTAACTACAACCCCAAGACCAGCCGCATCTACGAGGACTTCGGCCTTCTGACGGCCGACGACCAGGTCGGCAAAGACCTGACCAGGCTCTTCAACGAGCTCTCGGGCTACGCGATCGAGAAGAAGTTCAAGCGTCTGCTCGTCGCACCGTTGCACCTTCGCAAGGGACTGCTGAAGCGCATCGCCCAGGAGGCGAGCAACGTCGAGCAGGGGCTGCCCGCCGGCATCCGAATCAAGGTCAACTCGATCGTCGACGAGGCCATCATCGATGCGCTCTACCGGGCCAGCCAGGCTGGCGTTCCCGTCGAGATCTGGGTGCGCGGAATCTGTGCGATCAAGCCCGGCGTGCCCGGTCTCAGTGAGAACATCACGGTGCGCTCGATCGTGGGCCGCTATCTAGAGCACTCGCGCATCTTCTCGTTCGTGAACGCGGGAGAGCCCGAGACCTGGATCGGCAGCGCCGACATGATGCACCGCAACCTCGACCGTCGCGTCGAAGCCCTGGTGCGGCTCACCAGCGCCGATCATCTGCGCGAGATCAGCGAGCTGTTCGACCTCGCCATGGACGAGAACACCATGTCGTGGACTCTTGGCCCCGACGGGGAATGGGTACGACGCAGCATCGACGCCGAGGGCAACCCCCTGGTCGATCTGCAAGACGTCGTCATGAAGCAGATCACCAAGCGTCGCAAGCGAACGGGAATCAGCCGGTGAGCCGGGCGGGGGAACGGTCGCTGTGACCGTCTTCGCCGCAGGAGCGGTCTGCTGGCGCATCGTCGACGGCAAGATCCTGGTGCTCCTCATTCATCGCACGCGCCACAAAGACGTCTCGCTCCCCAAGGGAAAGCTCGACCCGGGTGAGGTTCTTCCGCAGACCGCTGTACGCGAGATAGCCGAAGAGACCGGACTCAAGGTCAATCTGGGCTTGCCGCTCGGCGTCACCAACTACGTCATGCCGAACCATCGCGAGAAGGTCGTGCACTACTGGGCGGCCGAGGTCACCGAAGAGGCCGTCCTCGCGTCGACGTTCGTGCCCAACAGCGAGGTCGCCGCGCTCGAGTGGATGCCGGTGAGCCGAGCGCTCACCTCCATCAGCTACAAGCGCGACGCCGAGATCCTCAAGCGCTTCCAGGCCTTCGTCGACGACGGCCTCATCAGCACGTTCGCGATTATCGCCCTGCGTCACGCCAAAGCCATCCCTGCCTTCGACTTCGACGGGCGGGATGCGGCGAGGCCGCTCACGCAGCGCGGGCTGCACGAGGCGCGGTTCATCGTTCCCGGTCTCAGCGCGTTCGGTCCGACCGTGTTGCGTTCGTCGACGGCTCTGCGATGCCAGCAGACGATCGCGCCGACCGCCGAGGCGCTCGGCCTGCCCGTCAAGAAGACCGACTCGATCAGCCAGGACGCTTTCGAGAACGGCACCAGCGACATCCGGAGCGTCGTCGGCAAGCGCGTGCGTCGCCGAGCGACCGCCATTCTCTGCAGCCACGGACCGGTATTGCCCGAGATCATGCGCGAGGTCGCGCTCGCCACAGGTACGACGAAACCCGCCTCCATTGCGCGGGCGGGCGACCTGCCCGTGGCCGGCTACACGGTCATCCATTTGTCGAGAGAGCGCCCGGGATCCGGGATCATCGCGGTGGAGACGCACGTCCCACACTGAGGACTCCTCGCTGTTCACCTCCCGTTTACCGAAATGCGCCAATCTGGCCACGATGCACGGCTACGTTTTCTGAGGGCCAGCACCGGCCCGCCAGTGTGCATTTCTGATATCCAGCTTCATTCAACGATCTTCTGATCGGCAAGTGGTCTCAGACGTCACCCGGCACTACCCACTTTGAAGGGACCACACACAGTGAAGTTCAAGAATGTTGCTACGGCGGGGGCCATCCTGGTCGCGTCGGCTATCGCACTTTCTGGCTGCGCCAGCAGCACCCCCGCAGCGACGACCTCCGCAACGCCTTCGGCCGCTGCGGTCGACTACAGCTCGCTCTCCGGCACCATCACGGCCGGCGGTTCCAGCGCCCAGGCGAACGCCCAGGCCGCATGGACCACCGCCTTCACCGCCCAGGCCAAGGGCGTCACCATCAACTACGACAAGTCGCAGGGTTCCGGTGGCGGTGTCACCAACTGGACCGCTGGTAGCTACGACTTCGCCGGCAGCGACTCGCCCCTGACGAAGGACCAGCAGACCGCTGCGACCCTCTGTGGCCCCAACGGCGCGATCAACCTGCCGATCTACCTCGACGGCGTCGCCATCGTCTACAACCTCGCCGGAGTCGACAAGCTGAACCTCTCGGCCGAGACCCTCGCGAAGATCTTCTCGCTGGCGATCACCACCTGGAACGACCCGGCCATCGCGGCGGAGAACCCCGACGCCAAGCTGCCCGCGACGGCGATCACCACCGTCACGCGTTCAGACGGATCGGGAACCACCAAGACGTTCACCAACTTCCTGAGCCAGACGGCCAAGGATGTCTGGACCTACCCGGCCGACAGCGCATGGCCGATCGCCGGCACCAGCGCCCAGAAGGGCACCTCCGGTATCGTGCAGGCGGTCGGAGCCGGCGACGGCACCATCGGCTACGCCGACCACAGCGCGATCGGTGAGCTGAAGGCTGCGTCCGTCAGCGTCAAGGGCAAGGACTTCGTGGCGTTCAGCCCCGAGGCCGTCACCTCCGCGTTCGACGCTGCCGCGTCGACCACCGACACCGGCATCAAGGGCGACCTCGCTCAGACGGTCGACTTCACCGCCATCTCCGGCACCGAGGCCTACCCGATCCCGCTGGTCTCCTACGGAATCCTCTGCACCACGTTCAAGGACGCCAAGCAGAAGGAGCTGACGACCGCCTACCTCGGCTGGATCGGAAGCGACGTCGGCCAGAAGGTCGCCGCGAAGAACGCCGGCGCCGCCCAGATCCCGGAGAAGCTCCTCACCGAGATCGCCGCGAGCCTGGAACTCGTCAAGTAACACCCTCCAGACCAGTCCGTTCTCCCGACCTTCTCGAGAAAGACCGCCATGAGCGACCGAACCTCAGTTGAATCTGTTTCCTCGACGCAGCCTCGGCAGAACACGACGTCTGACAGCACCACCCCGCTTGGGGGCGGCACGCCTGCACCGGCTGCCTCCCCCAAGCGCAGCACTCGGGCTCGGCCCGCGGATGCGATCTTCCGCGGGCTGAGCACCGGCAGCGCCATCTTCATCATGGTCATCCTCGCCGGCGTGGCCCTGTTCCTCATCGTGCAGGGCATGCCGGCCATCGTGGCCAACTGGCAGAGCAACCCCGAGCTCAACGACGGCTTCACGTCGGCTTTCGACAGCTTCTGGGCGTACGTCGGACCGCTGCTCTTCGGAACACTCTGGTCTGCAGCCATCGCGCTCGTTCTCGGCGCACCGATCGGCATCGGTATCGCCCTCTTCATCTCGCACTACGCGCCTCGCCGCCTCGCGGGTCTCCTCGGCTATGTCGTCGACCTGCTCGCGGCCGTTCCATCGGTCGTCTTCGGACTCTGGGGCATCATCGTCATCCGCCCCTTCCTGCTTCCGCTGTCGGACTGGCTCAACACGTACCTCGGGTGGATCCCCATCTTCGGCGGCCAGGTCTCTACGACCGGCTCGACCATCCTCGCGGGCGCAGTGGTGCTCGCCGTCATGATCCTCCCCATCATCACGTCCATCTCGCGAGAGATCTTCCTGCAGACGCCTCGCCTGCACGAAGAGGCAGCCCTGGCTCTCGGTGCCACTCGCTGGGAGATGGTGCGCCTCGCAGTCTTTCCCTACGCCAAGTCGGGAATCGTCAGCGCGACCCTGCTCGGCCTCGGCCGAGCGCTCGGAGAGACCATGGCCATCGCCATGATCATCTCCCCCGCCGTCATCGTCTCGTTCCTCGTGATCACAGAGGGCGAGAACTCGCAGACCATCGCGGCCAACATCGCCCTGAACTTCCCCATCGCTTCGACACTGCAGCGCCAGGCCCTGATCGGCACCGGTCTGCTGCTGTTCGTCGTATCGCTCGCGGTCAACATGATCGCTCGGTACATCGTGACTCGAGGCTCCTCGAAGACGGGCGGCAAGAAGAAGTCCCGCCCGAAGCCACTCGTCGTGCCGACGGGTGACGCCACCTCGACCCTCACGCGCGACCTCGTCGCCGAGAAGAACACCGCCGCCGGCCCTGAAGGAGCATCCGCATGACCGCGCTGAGTCCTCGCACTGTCGAAAAGGGTCCCGTTCCCAATTCGCTGACAACCGGGCAGCTGCCCCGATTCGCCGAGCTCTACATCTTCGGCGCATCCGCTGTCGTCTCCGGCGTGCTGCTGATGCTGATCGGTTTCGACGTGATCGGCTGGCTCGTTCTGAGCGCGGTCGTCTACCTCGTACTCCTCGGTATCCTCTCGAGCCTCGTCGAGAACCGGCGCAAGGCCATCGATCGGCTCGTTCGAGGCCTCGTCACCGTCGCGTTCCTGCTGGCCATCATCCCGCTCGTCTCGACTCTCTTCACCGTCGTCTCCAAGGGCATCGGGGCGCTGTCGTTCCAATTCATCACCCAGTCCGGCGGCTCGGCGTTCAACCCCGACACGCTCGAGGTCACGAACACGCCGGGAGCCCTCCAGGCCATCGTCGGAACACTGATCATCACCGGCATCGCCACGCTGATCTCGGTCCCCATCGGCCTGTTCACGTCGATCTATCTCGTCGAGTACGGCCGCTCCGGCCAGTGGCTGTCGCGCACCGTCACGTTCCTCGTCGACGTCATGACCGGCATCCCGTCGATCGTCGCCGGTCTGTTCGCGTTCTCTCTCTTCACGATCATCCTCGGCCCGAAGGCGTTCAGCGGGTTCTCCGCCTCGGTGGCCCTCTCCGTGCTGATGATCCCCACGGTCGTCCGGGCCTGCGAGGAGATGCTGCGCCTGGTGCCGCACGACCTCCGCGAGGCCTCGTACGCACTGGGCGTGTCGAAGTTCGCGACCATCGTGCGCATCGTTCTGCCTACCGCCATCGCGGGCATCGTCACCGGCATCATGCTGGCCATCGCCCGCGTCATCGGCGAGACCGCGCCCATCTTCATGGCGGCGAGCTTCACCGACAACTTCAACTCGAACCCCTTCGAGGGCCCTATGCAGACGCTTCCCGTCATGGCATACACCGGCTTCGCCTTCCCCGGCACAGACATCACCGCGTCGAACAACTCCGCGTGGGGCGCCGCACTGCTCCTGGTGATCCTCGTCGTCATCCTCAACCTGATCGCACGCGTCATTGCGAAGGTGTTCGCCCCCAAGGGCTCGCGCTAGCCTTCCACCCCCGAGTTTCCCCCTTTCGCACCACAGAATCCGAAGGAATCGAATTGTCCAAGCGCATCGAGGTCAAAGACCTCAACGTCTACTACAGTGACTTTCTTGCCGTCGAGGGCGTGTCGATCACCATCGAACCCCGCACCGTCACCGCGTTCATCGGCCCCAGCGGATGCGGCAAGTCGACATTCCTGCGCACCCTGAACCGCATGCACGAGGTCATCCCCGGCGCACACGTGAAGGGCGAGGTCATCATCGACGGCAACGACCTCTACGCTCCCGGAGTCGACCCCGTGCTGGTGCGTCGCCAGGTCGGCATGGTCTTCCAGCGAGCGAACCCGTTCCCCACGATGTCGATCCGTGACAACGTGCTCGCGGGACTCAAGCTCAACAACAAGCGCATCTCGAAGTCCGACGGCGACGACATGGTCGAGAAGGGCCTGCGCGGCGCCAACCTGTGGAACGAGGTGAAGGACCGCTTGAACCTCCCCGGTGGCGGACTCTCGGGCGGACAGCAGCAGCGACTCTGCATCGCGCGCGCCATCACCGTCTCCCCCGACGTTCTTCTGATGGACGAGCCGTGCTCGGCCCTCGACCCCATCTCGACCCTGGCGATCGAAGACCTCATCAAGGAGCTGAAAGAGGAGTACACGATCGTCATCGTGACTCACAACATGCAGCAGGCCAGCCGCGTCTCAGACCGCACGGCGTTCTTCAACATCGCGGGCACGGGCAAGCCCGGCAAGCTCATCGAGTACGACGACACCACCACCATCTTCTCGAACCCGACCGTCAAGGACACCGAGGACTACGTCTCGGGTCGCTTCGGATAGCGAGAACCGCAGCACGGCATAACGAAGGCCCCCTCGAGATCGAGGGGGCCTTCGTCATTGTGAGGCTCTTGGAAAGAGCTCAGATACGGCCGCTATGCGCTGGCGATCGCCACGATGGGCGTCGTCGTCGGGGTCTTCGATCCGCCCGCCGGCTCGACTGTGACGCCGACGGTATCACCCGCCGACATGGTTCCGTCGAGCAGATGCCATGACGTCTTGTGGGCACCGGTGGCATCGAAGGTTCCCGCGGGAGCAGCTCCGGCATCGTTGATGTACCACGCCTCGTAGACACTGCCGGCGGGCAACGGTGCGAGACCGTCGACGACCACGGCGGAGCGTCCAAGTTCACCCGACCAGACCAGCGTGGCGACGCCGCCGCCCTCGACCTCGCTGCGAACCGACTGCACGTCGGAGGCGGCATAGATCTGGGCAAGACCGGCGGCCTGCTGATCGACGACGACAGGAGTGTCTCCCGTCAGCGCCGAACCGACGAAGCCTCCACCGACGAACAGGCCGATGGCCGCAGCCGCCGACACGAGAAGCGTGGCGGGCCTGGCGAACCAACGTGTGCGGGCCTTCTGCTCGGCCGCGCCTGCCTCGACCGGCTGCGGTCGGGCATCCTCGACCCGAGCGGATGCCGACGGCTCGTCGTCACGCACCTCGGCGAGCGGCACGACCGTCTCGCGAGGCAGCTGTGGAGTCGACGCGATCGCGGCCATCAAGTCGACCTTGAGCTTCGCCGACGGCTCGACCGGAGTAGACGCCAGGCCGAGAAGCACTGCGGTGGCGCTGAGTCCGTCTGCCTCGGCGGCGAGTTCGGGATCGGACTCGGCGGCGGCGATGAACCGCTCGAGCTCTTCAGGGCTCAGGGCTCCGAGAGCGAAAGCTCCGGTGTTCATGCGAGAGTCATCGTTCGTGGCCATCAGGCAACTCCCATTTCATCTCTGAGGCGAATCATGCCGTCTCGGAGCCGCGTCTTGACGGTACCGATCGGTATCGCCAAGATCTTCGCGACCTCGCTATGGCTGTATCCCCCGTAGTACGCCAGAGAGATGGCTTCGCGCTGCAGTTCAGTCAGCTGAGTCATTGCTCTCTTCACCCTTTCATGTTCGATTCTGATCTCGACCGATTCGGCCACCTGATCGTATTCACGGTCGACGTCACGGATACCGATCTTGATATCGCGATCGTGTGAGGACTGCGACGCACGGATGCGGTCGACGGCCCTGCGGTGAGCCATGGTGAGAACCCAGGAGAGGGCGGCGCCGCGTTGCGGGTCGAATCGTGTGGCTGTGCGCCAGATCTCGAGAAACACTTCTTGTGCGACCTCTTCGGACTGCGCGTGGTCGATCAGCAGTCTCTTGATGAGGCCCAGAACCCTCGGCGCGACCCGGTCATACAGTTCGGCGAATGATCTCTGATCGCCGTCGGCGACCCGCAGAAGCAGGCTCTCGACCGAGTCGAGTGCCTCCAAGGGAGTACCGTCATGGTCGATATCAGAGGTCACGAGCTTAAGCATGACAGGTTTCCCGCTGGGGGCCTGTTGTTCGTGGTCTGTTCACACCAATGATTCGGCGCGGGTACGATGTCGGATTGGTCGCGCGTCAGAGCTTTTCGTAGACGCCGCTCACCGGACTGAGCGAGATGAGTCCGGCGTCGTCGAACGCGGTGAGCCAGCCGACCATGGGCCACCTGTGCCACCGCTCGTGAAACAGGGCAGCGTTGCGCACGATGTCGTCGAGGTGAGACACCGGGGGCGACTCGACGGCGTGATGCTGATGGTAGGCGCGCGCCGCACCGATCCAGGCGAGCTCGATGCTCTTCTCTGCCGCCGATGCGGCGAAGTCCGTATCCTCGCCGCCGTAGCCGACATAGGCCTCGTCGAAGCCGCCGATCCTGCTCCACGTCGCCGCCGTGACCGCGAACGACAGAGACCAGAACAGGTCGTGGTCTCCCCCGCGCATCACCTGACCGGGCTGCGGCGCAGGGCGAGCCGAATGCGGCGCCGCGAGCGTGGCGATGCTCGCGAGGTCGTAGCCGTCGGGCGGGGCGGGTGGCAGGTACGCCACCGGTCCGCACAGGATGTCGTCGCGCAGCTCGTCCGAGGCTGCGGCGGCCTCGTAGGCTCCCACCAGCTCCGGCCCGGGCACGCAGTCGACGTCGAGGAAGACGATCACGTCGGCGCCCGCCGCGAGCGCAGCCTCGGCTCCTGCATTCCGGGCGGCAGCGATGGGAAGGCCGAGCGGATGCGCCGGGATGTGCACGATGCGATCGCGGACGTGCGCCGCATCCGGCACCGACTCGTCGTCGACAGCCACCACGATGTAGTCGTCAGGCTGTCTCACGCTGAGCGCGACGGCCCGCCTCTGCAGCGCGAGGTGAGCGTGCCGACCGTGCACGACGGTCACGATGGCCACCCGCGTCATGAGGCGTCCGAGGTCGCGGCATGCGTCAGCTCGGCCCGGATCACCGCCGCAGCTGCCCGTGCTCCGTTGCCGTCGTTCCAGGTGCGCCAGAGATCGCCATCGAGTGCCGCCGCCTCCTCGAGGAGGGTCGGCCACCCCGTCTCGGGGAAGTTCCACCGCACGATCGCGGGCCACCTGCTGCTACCCGCCAGCACCGAGGCGGTCGTGACCTGCTCGTCATGCGGTCTCGATTCAGGAATCACGACGGCCGGGCGGCGAGCGGCGGCAACATCCGCGAGCGCGTTCTGCCCCGCGTGGGTGATCACGACATCGGCCGAGCAGATGTCGGGCCACGGGTCGTCGACCCATCGCCCTCCTCGGCTTCCCAACACCGTCCAGTGCCAGTCGGGCGTAGACGCTCGCGCCGTCGCAACCGCCGCTGGATCGAGGGAGCTGCCGCCGGCACCGCCCAGGAGAAGCACCCGCCGGGACGAGCCGGAGCCGAGTGCTGGACGCCCCTCGTCGCCCCGTGAACCGAACCGCGAGATCGCCCCCACGCAGTGCAGGCGTCGGCGAGCCGACGCGCTGAGACCCGAGATCATGCCGTCGGCTTGTCGCGGCCACGCCGCGATGATCGCAGCCGAGATGTCATATCCGAGCCCATGGGCCTCGTCTGCCCGGATGCCGGGTAGCGCCACAGTCACGACCGGTACGCCGAGAAGCCGGGCGAGCAGAGCGACCTCCACCGAGACATCCACGACGATCAGCCGCGGCTTCGACTCTGAGATCCACCGCGAGATCCGCGCCATCCGTGCTCGAAGTCCGGCATCGTGTAGGGGCACCCAATGCAGACGTGTGTGCGCATCGACGTCACGCGGCTCGATCGACTCGTCGTCGCGAGGCAGATCCACCCACTCGCCGCTCCAGTCGGCGGGGCGGGGGTGCGACGAGAGTCCCACGACGGTCTGATCGAGCTCGGCCGCGATCGCCAGAGCTCGATTCAGGTGTCCACGACCCTGATGGTGGATGTAGTAGCCGATCACGCGGCGATCTCGGACTCGATCATCGTGTCGTAGAGAAGCTCGTAGTCGTCGACCATCCGCTCGAGCGAACACGAGGTGACGGCACGGTCTCGGGCGTCACCGCGAGAGAGCTGCGCAGCCTCGATCATGGCCTGTCCGAGCCCGACAACGTCGCCGGGGGCAGCAAGACGGCCGGAGCGTTCGTCGAGGATCTCGGGAACTCCTCCCCGAGCGAAGGCCGCGACGGGCGTGCCGCACGCCAGCGACTCAGCCGCGACGAGGCCGTACGGCTCGTCCCAGTTCGGCGTGACCACCGAGACGCACGCGCGTCCGACGGCTCGCATCAGCTGCTCGTGCCTCAGGTGCCCCAAGTAGCGAGTGCGGTCGTCGAGCAACGGGGCGATCTCCGCATCGAAGTAACCCTTGTCGAGACTCGGCCCCGCCAGATCGATACTCATTCCCGCTTCACGCGCCGCACGAATCGCGAGGTCTGGGGCTTTCTCGGGAACCACGCGCCCGAACCAGATCGCAGCCTCGCCGCCCGGCCCGGGGATCCATCTGTTCGTGTCGACACCGTTGCGGATCACCGTGCTGTCGACGACGTGACCCCAGGCTCTCGACGTGTGCCGACTCACCGAGGCATAGGCGAGGCTGGGCGAGGCCAACATCGCTGCCGATTCGAGCCATGGCACGGGAGGGGTGTGCAGCGTAGTGACAAAAGGAAGCCCCGTCGCCTCCGCCATGGCGACGGGCAGGTGATGGAGGCTGTTGTTGTGCACCACGTCGAAGCGGCCCGGGGATCGACTCAGATCCAGCATCAGTTTCAGGTACGCATGGTGTTCGCGCATCCACTCCTCCGGCCGGGCACCCACATCGGCGCGGGCGGCCGGGCTGCTGCTGAAAGGCGCGACTCCGATCTCTGTCACTCCGAGACCAGGATCCGATCCGGGGGCGGCGAACAGGGTGACCTCGTGGCCTCGACGGATGAGCTCGCTCGCCAGGCTGTGCGTGTGGGCTTCGAGGCCGCCCGCGAACGGCTCTGCAATAGGAAAGCGACTGGAGGCGATCAGGCAGATGCGGAGGGCCCGCCTCATCGAAGCAGATCGCGGTAGAGCGCGGCGTGCGCGTCTGATACCGCGTCACGCTGGCGCCGACGCTCGTCGACCGTGATGGAGAAGGACGGTCGGTCGTAGTAGGCACGAGCGACCGCGCATCCCAACGAGTCGGCGTCGAGGCCGTCGTCGTCGTGCAGGTAGAGCATCACAGGAGCCTGATCCCGGTAGTAGCCGCAGGTGGGTGCGAGCACGGCGGTTCCGAGATCGCGGCAGGCCTCGAGCCATCCCGAATGCGTTCCGAAGCGGTAGGGCAGCACCGACAGGTCGAGCGACGCGAGGTACTGCCACAGGTGAGCATCATCGAAATAGTCGTGGATCCGAAGATCGATGCGACCCGCCTCCGCAGCTTCGCGGAGAAGATCGGCGAGGCCCTCGTCGTAGCGCAGACCGGTGGGTTCGAGAAGATCACGATGGCCGTCGATCTGGAGAACCGCTCCGGGCAGTCCATCGATGGTGTCGAGCAGAGCGCCGACGACCGGCACCGGGTTCATGTTGGCGCGAAGGCTCTTCAGGTGCAGACCGATGCGGAATTCGCCATCGCCGCTGTCTGGTCGCGCATCGAGCCGGTCATGCTGCACCCGACGCATCGTCTCGAAGTCGACCACGTGGGGGTGCGGCAGCACGATGGCGCGGCGGGCCCAGCGGCGCTTGATCTCGTAGGCGGCCCCGTCTGTCAGCGTGATGACCGCGTCGGCCGCGGGCACGAGGACGTCGAGCTGAGCATCGTGTTCGGCCGGGCTGTGGTGGTGCGGATTGCGGAGGTCGTGCACTGTGTAGACGAGCGGCTTGCCCTGCCGACGCAACTCGGCGACGAGCTCGCGCAGTTGATCCGGAGTCCGTGCGTCGAATCCGAATTGCAGGTGAAAGATGTCGAAGTCGTCTGCGTGCTCTCGCACCCACTCGGCCTCGAGCATCGTCGGCGGCCACCAGCGCTGCTCGGCGGAGCGACTCGGGTCGTCGGGGTCGGGGTCGGCGAGACGCACGACTCGTACTCCGCCGTCGTGCGAGGCGGCCATCGGGCCGCCGGGCTGCGCCACATCGCCATCGATCGGTGAGATGTGACGCACATAGACATGGGATGCGGGCACGGACGCCACCCGCACCAGCTGCGGTTCACGAACGGCACGGTCCTCGCGCGCGACCGGCTTTTCGGGTACTGAACCGTCTCGACTCGAATGCGAAAGAAGGCTCGTCATTGCCGCCTCCGTTTCGTGGGTTGTTGTGCGCCGCGTGAAGTCGTGCCTTCGGCGGATCTCAGCATGTCACCCGAACGCGGGGGCCATTTTGACCCTTGCCAAATCGACGAAGCTGCCCTACACGCTGTGCGCTATTTGGGGCGCCGAAGGCTCGCGATCGTGATCGAGCCGACGACCGCGAGGGTCTCCGCAGCCGCCGTAACGACTCGCAGCTGCAGCCAGGGGCCGACCGGGATCATCGGGAGTCCAAAGGGAAGCTCGATGGGTGTGACGGTGCTTGCCACCGTCAGGACAAGTCCTGCCAACGATGCGGATGCGACGACGAGCGCCGACCACCGGCGCGGCCTCACGAGGATGAGCACGGCGAGCACAGCACTCGACACCGCTGCGACGCGAAAGAGCTGGCCCACGGTCGCCACGAAGCCGCCTTCGAGCCGCGTCTGCACCAGATCGAATTGCGGAGCGAGAGAGAAATGCACGATCGCTATCACCACGAGCGCGATGGCTGTCCAGATGACGGCGGCGACTCGGAATGCCATGAGGATGCGCCCGCCCGGTGACCGGCCTCGCGGCCGACGATCAGAAGTAGTGCCAGGCCGCGGAACGCCTCTCGGCGGAAGGCCGTTCGTAACGGCGGAAATTGGAGCCCGGGGTTACCACGGCCCGGCGAGATACGACTTTACCCGACTTCAGTCGAGGCTGTCCGTTCTCCACAGTTTTGCGCAGATAGCGAACTCCGACGCCGTCTCGGCGAAGCGGTTGGCGCGCACCGTGAATTCGGATGCCCGCTCGGCCGAATCCGATTCGGTATCGTCGGCTTCGGCGGCCGCTCCGAGAGACATGATGCGGCAGAAGGCTGCCGCCCGCTCGAGGGCCACGGCGAAGTCGCCATCGAAGATGCCGCGCAGAATCTGGTCGGCGAGTTCGGTGATCTCTTTCGGACCCGTCGGCGAGGTCGCACCGGCGACAACAGGGTCGATGGTGATGCTGAGCTCGCTGCCCTTCTGGAACAGAAAACTCGACTGCTCGGGATCTTGACGGATCAGAGCGCGGAGCAGGTAGATGCGCCAGAGCGCCCCCGGAAGGCTGTGCGATGACGCCCGCGACCACAGCTCGGCGATGGCGTCGATTCCGTGCAGGTCGGTGTACTCGATGAGTCGGTCGATGACTCCCGGGTCTGGATCGGCGCGAACCCTCCCCAGCAGCGCACTCGCCGTGTCGTGCGCGAGCCGCGAGATGTGGGCGGGATCCTCGCCACCCTTGAACGCCTCGAACTCCGATCCGCCGAAGAGTGCGGGTTTGCGATGCTCGCTTGTCATGCGTCCATCCTGCCTCGGTTCGATCGGAGCGCAAAGACACGCTAGATTAGTCGCTGCGGGCCTCTAGCTCAGTTGGTAGAGCATCGGACTTTTAATCCGCGGGTCGCCGGTTCGAGCCCGGCGGGGCCCACCGTATTTTTCTGCTTTCGGCACTGTTCGTGCGACGAGGGGGCCTGTGAAGATCGCCATCACCGGCGGCGCCGGATTTCTCGGCCGCCACCTCGCCGAGCGGTTCGCGCCCGACGACGTCGTTCTCGTCTCCCGTCGAAGCGGCATCGATATCACCGACGTCGACGCCATGGCGACCGCCTTCGCCGGATGCGACGCTGTGGCGCACTGCGCCGGCATCAATCGCGAGATCGGCGATCAGACGTACGACAAGGTGCACATCGAAGGCACCCGCGCCGTCATCGAGGCGGCCAAGCGCGCCGGCGTCTCTCGCATCGTGATGCTCAGCTTTCTTCGTGCCCGCCCCGACTGCGGTTCGGCGTATCACGAGTCGAAATGGGCCGCCGAAGAGATGATCCGTTCGTCTGGTCTCGACTTCACCGTACTGAAGGCGGGAATGATCTACGGTCATGGCGATCACCTCGTCGACCACCTGAGCCATTCCGTGCAGACGCTGCCTCTCTTCGCGACCGTGGGCCTGCGCGAGAAGAGCATCCGGCCCATACCCGTGAGTGAGATGGTCGACGTTCTCGTCGCATCCGTCGAGGGGCGGCTGACGAACAGCACCGTCGCCGTGACCGGGCATGAGGAACTCCTGCTGAGCGAAGCCGTGCGGAGGGTTGCGCGCGTCCTCGGTCGTCGCGTCGCCATCGTCCCCGCACCGGTGTGGGCCATCCGCGTGGTCGCGCAGCTCACGGAGTGGACGATGAAGGTCCCTCTCATCGCCAAAGCCCAGGCGACGATGCTGGCCGAAGGCGTGTCGATAGCCGCTCCCCCGACGCCCGAGCTACCGGTCGACCTGCGGCCCCGACTCGACTTCTCCGCGGAGGAGATCCGAGCTGCTCTGCCGCCGCGCGGGGGGTTCGGCTTCCGCGACCTCCTCATCGCGAAGTAGACCCACAACTCGGGCTGGCATCATTGTCGGGTGCAGCTCTCCGAATTCTTCGCCGGCGCCTCGGGCCCAGCTCCGCTCGTCACCGGCGTGCGAGGCACACTGACCGTTCACGACCTCGGAACCCTCCGTGTTCCGTCGGGCTCTCTCGGCGCCGCTGATCCGTTCGTGGCCCTCGACCTGCCCATCACCGTGCAGATTCCGCCGGGCGCGTACCCCGTGACTGTCACCGTGGCAGACGTGTCGACCGAGCAAGACGGCTCGCACCGTCGCGAGGCCTATCTGTCGCTCATTCTCTCCGATGCGCCGACCGTCGACCTCGAACCGGTGCCCGGCCCCTACGGTCCGCCCGAAGACGACTCCTACTTCGGTGTCGCCGTCGATGCGGGCACCGTCGCGTTCTTCGACGCCGCCGCCGTCGCGACATCAATGCCGGGTGACGGCGACGACTGGTATGACGACGTCTTCGACACGGGCGAGCCCGGCTCGTGGTTCGACATCATGGATGCCGATGCCCCGCTGCCCGCGGGAACCGCGAACATCGAGATGCCGCTCGCCCAGGCGGGCGAGAACGTGGTCCTCGCCCACTCGGGCTGGGGCGACGGGTTCTACCCCGTCGTTCAAACGCGGGATGCGGAGGGTCGCCTCACCGGCGTGCACATCGATCTGCGGGTGGTCGGCTCGGCCCCTGATGCCGAGCCGACAGGGGCGGCGAAGAGCTGGATCGCCCGCGTGAAGAGGCTCCTCGGATGATCGACGTCATCGTGGTGATCGTGCTTATTGCGGGGGCCGTGGCGGGTTACCGACTGGGTTTGGTGAGATCGCTGCTGGGCCTCGCCGGGGTGATCGCCGGGGGTGTGGGCGCGTACTTCGCGATTCCGCCCGTCGTTGCGTGGATCTCCGCGCCGGAGTGGCGGATCGCGGGGGTGATCGGAACAGCGTTCATTCTGGTCACGGCGGGGTACCTGCTCGGAACCACGATCGGGCGGGCGATCGGTCGAGGAGTAGCGAAAGCAAAACTCCGATTCGTCGACCGCACGCTCGGATTCGTCGGCAGCGGGGTCGCGGCCGCACTCGTCGTGGTCACCGTCGCATCCGGCATCTCGACTCTCGGCGTCGCGCCGCTGACTCAGGCCCTCGCGTCATCGTCGATTCTGCGGACCATCGACGGCATCGTTCCCCCTCAGGTCAGCACGTTTCTCGCCCAGGTGCGCACGGCCGCGGTCACCGACGGCGCTCCCTGGGTCATCGATGCACTCGGCGCGCCGAGTACGGCTCCGTCTATTCCGACGGTCAGTACCGACAGCCCTGCGCTCACCGCGGCGGCTCGATCGGTCGTCCGCATCACAGGCACCGCATACGCGTGCGGCATCACCATGTCGGGCAGCGGTTTCGCGGTCGCACCAGACAGAGTGATCACCAACGCCCATGTCGTGGCGGGGATCTCGGAGCCCGTGGTGGAGGTGCCCGGTCAATCCCCGCGATCGGGGCGCATCGTCTACTTCGACGCGGCGGCGGATCTCGCCGTCATCGCGGTCGACGGTCTGCCTGCAGACGCCCTTCAACTGACCGACAGCCTGCCGCCGACGAGTCCGGCGATCGTCGCCGGCTATCCCTTCGGCGGTCCCTTCTCGATCGCCGGAGCGGAGGTCCTGGCCGCCGGTCCCCTCCAGTTGATCTCAGACGGCGCAGTCGGCACCACTCGGGATGCCTACACGCTCGCCGCGGACATCGAGCCCGGAAACTCGGGCGGACCGCTTCTCACGGTCGACGGCCAGGTCGCCGGCGTGGTCTTCGCGAAGGCCAGCACGGTGAGCAATGTGGGCTATGCGCTCACGATGGAGGAGCTTTCTCCTGTGGCCGCACAGGCGCCCGAGCTGACGGCGCCCGTGAGTACCGGGGCGTGCTCGGCCTGAAGCAGGCCGTCGATGTCTCAGAAGACGTCGTAGTCGAGATTCGCCTTGCCGTTGCTGCTGTCGATGCGCGCGGTGTTCTCGTGCGAACGCGCCTGCTCGAGCACCCGCTCGGCGACTCCCTGAGTTTCGGGCTCGGCGTACGACACGTCCTCGTGCTGGCTCATGATCTGGCTCGTCGGCCCCAGCACGAGCGCCACGGGCGTCGGCGTTCCACCAGCATCGAAGCCGGGCACGACCAAGACTTGATTGCGACGATTGCGCGGAACGATTGCCACGAAGTGCACCAGTGCATCGGCCACCTCGTCGCTCGTCACGAACGTTCCACCCGCGTAGCTCATCCTTTTCATCTCTTCAGGGTCGCTCATAGCGGCCTTTCGCGCCCGGGCATTGTGATCATCGCGTTACTGAGGTAGCAGCGGTCGCAGCTTTCGCTCCGCGCCCGCGGCCCCGTACGATGAAGACCCATGTCGCCCGCACCCGCTCGAAGCGTCGCCCGCCAGTTCTTCGACGGCGTCGCCTATCTCGGGCGCGGGCTCCGCATGTGGGGCAGCGACCCCCGGCTTATGCTCTTCGGCGCGCTTCCGGCCCTCATCGTGGCCGCGGTCTACCTCGCCGTGCTCATCGTGCTCTTTCTCAATGCCCCGGCGTTGGCAGAATGGGCGACCCCGTTCGCCGACGAGTGGGACGAGGGCTGGCGCACCGCCTTACGCATCACGGCCGTCATCGCATTCCTCGCTCTAGGCGGTCTTCTCGTCGTCTACACGTACACGGCCATCACCCTCGCCGTCGGCGACCCGTTCTATGAGAAGATCTGGCGGAGCGTCGAGGACCGTCTCGGTGGCATCCCCGACGAGGTGGAGATGGCCTTCTGGCCGTCGGTCCTCCGCGGTGTCTTAGACGCTCTGCGCATCCTGGTCGCCACCGCGCTCCTCGGAATCTGTCTCTTCGTTCTCGGGTTCATTCCGGTCGTCGGACAGACTCTGGTTCCCGTTCTGGGCGCGGCGGTAGCCGGGTGGTTCCTGACGGTGGAACTCACGGGCAAGGCGTTCGATGCCCGAGGCCGCACGCTGAGCGAGAGGAGACGGTCACTCGCCGCGATGAGGCCGACGGCGCTCGGCTTCGGAGTCGCGAGTTACCTCGTCTTCCTCATTCCGCTGGGGGCCGTGTTCGTGATGCCCGCCGCCGTCGCCGGCGGGGCGCTGCTCTCGCGGCAGGCCCTCGCAGAGCCGGACTCGTCGAGCCCCGTGAGGCTATGAGACCCCGGACTCGGCGTGCTCGTCGGGCTCCGGTACAGGCCTGAGACCACCGGTACTGTTCGCGGCCAGCATGAGGTCTTCGATCCACACCCGGTTGAGCGCGGGCGACTTGTTTCCGTAGAACCGGAAGTGAAGGGGAATCGAGGGATGGATCCAGATCGTGCTGCGGCCGCTGCCCTCTTCGGTTCCGTGCTCCCACGACAGCATGAACGCCTCATTGCGTCGAAGCTTCGTCGAGATCACGACTTTGAGGTGGGCGAGCAGCCGATCCTCGAACTCGACGTCGGTGTCTCCGGTGCCGTAGATCAGTCTGCCCATATTTAAAAACGTCCGTTCCTGACAAAGGGCCCACGTGGATCCAATTCCACGTGAGCTCCCTTACAAAACTAGTCGCCAGAAAAGCCCCTTTTACGGGGTTGCCAATTCAGAGCAACGTATGCGAAGCGATCTGGTGATCAGACTAGCGCGAGAGGACGAGCAGCGCCCCCTTCGCATCATCGACGGACTTGTAGAGACCGCAGAGGTTGCCGCAGGCATCCGTCAATTTCGCGGGGTGACCGGGCATGCCCTGCACCATTCCGGCGAAGCGACCCTCGCGGCGGGCGAGCCACACGCCGTCGAAGACCAGGTGCCAGTGAAGCTGCGTCGCGGCACCTTCTGTCGTAATGGAGTCGGGCGCCGTCGACGGCGACGGCATGCTGTCGATAACGAGAGACATGAATCCACTCCTTTCAGAGTTGCTTGATGTCTTCAGGCTAGGCGCAGCATCACCCCCCAACAAGGGGTTTACGTCGCCCCCGCGGCCCGCTACGGCGCACCCGGAGAAATGAGCGGACGGAACGATACCGGGGCAGCGTCTACGTGTCCAGCCGTATCGCACACCAGGGCTGCGGCCCTATTTTTGGGCGTCGGCATTTTCGGTCGACTTCGAATGGGGAAAGGTACATCTCTCGTGAACCTGCTATTTATCATCGTCGCCGTCATCGCCATCATCCTGCTCTTCACGGGCGGGTTCGTCTCGTCGCTGAACTTCCTGCTCTACGTGGGCATCATCCTGCTCGTGCTGGCCGTGATCGCCTTCATCGTCAGAGCGCTCACCGGTCGCAAGAACGTCTGACGCCGCTACGACGCGGGGCGGTACCGCACGCCCCAACTGAGCATCCATGATGCTCCGGGTTCTACCCAATGAAGGCCCTCGCCCGTGTTGAACGCATTGGCGGGGGCCGTCATCGGTTCTAGGGCGATAGCCATTCCCGTTCCTGTCTCGAAAGGAAACTCGCGCGGGTTGTACGCCTGAACATAGGCGAAGTTCGAGTCAGTCCACAGTTCGACCCGTTGGCCGTCGGGCGACACGAGCGAGTGGATGTTCTGGCCTCCCGTCTCGGTCAGAGAACCGAATGCATGGTTCAGGTCGACCTCCGAGAGATGACGCCCCGCACGCAGATCGAGTCCGGCGTCTTCGACCGGAACCTCTGCGGTCGGAATGAACGCGTCGTCATACTCGTAGACCGTGTCCGCTGCGATGGTGAGGCTCAGATCCTCGATCGGAGTGGAACCGATGACGAAGTACGGGTGCGCTCCGACCGCAACCGGAGCGGAGGAATCCGACTCGTTCGTAATGGCGTGAGTCACCGTGAGACCAGCCTCGCTGAGCTCGTAGCTCACGGAGGTGTCGAGCAGGAACGGGTAGCCGTGCTGAGGAAAGACCCGGGCCCTGAGGGTGAGGAATCCCTCCCCCTGTTCGGCCACCGAATACGCCGTGTTGCGGAGCAGACCGTGGGTGGCGTTGCCGGTCGAAGGCTCAGTGATGTCGAGTTGCTGCTTGACCCCGTCGAGCACCCACGCGCCCTTGGCGATGCGATTCGGCCAGGGAACGAGGACGATGCCCTGACCCATGGGCGGCAATGACTGTTCGGGGTACTCGCGGACCACCTCGACGCCGTTCAGCACGAGGCCGCGAAGGCCCGCCGCCAGTTCGGTGATCGTTGCTCGGGAGTCGCCGAACGCTACGGAAAATTGGGTGCCTGTCGCTGCTCTCACGGCACAAGCCTACGGCGTCGCCCGGCCCCGAGCATCCGGATGCCGGAGCCGGGCGACGCGCGAGTCAGGCGCCGGGCGCAGGCCCGTCGGTCGGCTCCGGTTCGGTCGGCAGTGACTCCTCGAGATCCTCGAGGACGGTCTCCTCTTTCTCGTCGACCGTCTTCTTGCCCGGATCGCGAGGGATGGGATGTTCGTTCGTCATACGTTCCTCCTTCTGTGGTGGGGTCGTGTTCACATGCCGCAACTACGGTGTCGCGGCGTCGACCACATTCTGTACGAGCAGCGCCCGAGTCATGGGGCCCACTCCGCCGGGAACCGGCGAGAGGAAGCCGGCGACCTCGGCTACGCCGGGATCGACGTCACCGCGAAGCCGAGCCTTGCCCGTCTCTTCATCGACGACTCGGCTGATGCCCACGTCGAGAACTGCGGCGCCGGGCTTGATCCACTCCGCTTTGATGAGACCCGGCACGCCGACAGCCGCGATGACGATGTCGGCTCGGCGCACCTCCGCCTCCAGATCCCGCGTGCGCGAATGCGTGAGGGTCACCGTGGCGTCGATTCCCTTGCGTGTGAGCAAAAGCCCGAGCGGACGACCGACCGTGAGGCCGCGACCGACGATCACCACGTGCTGACCGCTCAGCGGAACGTCGTATCGACGGAGGATCTCCACGATTCCGGCTGGCGTGCAGGGAAGCGGAGCCGGACGCCCGGCGCTCGACGCAGGATCGACCGTGAGCACGAGGCGGCCGAGGTTGGTCGGGTGCAGACCATCGGCATCCTTGGCCGGATCGATGAGTTCGAGCATGGCGTTCTCGTCGATGCCGTTCGGCAGCGGGAGCTGCACGATGTAGCCCGTGACGAGAGGGTCTGCGTTCAGCGCGGCGATGGCGTCTCGCACGTCTTGCTCGCTCGCCGTGGCCGGAAGATCCACTCGGATCGACTCGATGCCCACCTCGGCGCAGTCGCGGTGCTTGCCCGCGACGTATGAACGGGATGCGGGATCGTCTCCGACCAGGAGCGTTCCGAGGCCCGGGTAGATGCCCTGCTCCTTCAGATCTGCGACGCGCTGCGCGAGCTCCGACTTGATGGCCGAGGCCGTGGCGACGCCGTCGAGGACGACGGCCGTCACTGGACGAGTCCCGGGTAGAGGGGGAACGCCTCGGTCAGGGCGGAGACGCGGGTGCGCAGCGCAGCCGTGTCAGCGCCCGGCTTGAGCGTCTCGGCGATGATGTCGGCTACCTCGGTGAACTCGACGTCACCGAATCCGCGGGTCGCGAGCGCGGGCGTTCCGATGCGCAGACCGGAAGTCACCATCGGAGGTCGAGGATCGAACGGCACGGAGTTGCGGTTGACGGTGATGCCGACCTCGTGCAGCACGTCTTCGGCCTGCTGGCCGTCGAGGGGCGAGGTGCGCAGGTCGGCGAGAACGAGGTGGACCTCTGTTCCGCCGGTGAGAACGTCGAGACCGCCGGCGCGCGAGTCTTCGGCCGTGAGGCGCTCGGCGACGATGCGCGCGCCGTCGATGGTGCGCTGCTGGCGGTCACGGAATTCGGGCTCGGCGGCCAACTTGAACGCGGTCGCTTTGGCGGCGATGACGTGCATCAGCGGACCGCCCTGCTGGCCGGGGAAGACGTTCGAGTTGAGCTTCTTCGCCAGCTCGGTATCGCGGCTGATGATGAACCCGGAACGCGGACCACCGATGGTCTTGTGCACGGTCGACGAGACGACATCGGCGAAGGGCACCGGTGACGGGTGAAGTCCTGCGGCGACGAGCCCGGCGAAGTGAGCCATGTCGACCCAGAGCTTGGCACCGACCTCGTCGGCGATGGCGCGGAAGGCAGCGAAGTCGAGGTGCCGCGGATACGCCGACCATCCGGCGATGATGACCTGGGGGCGGTGCTCGAGCGCCTTGTCGCGCACCACGTTCATGTCGACGAGGAACGTCTCGGGGTCGACCCCGTACGCGACGGCGTTGTAGAGCTTGCCCGAGAAGTTGAGCTTCATGCCGTGGGTGAGGTGGCCGCCGTGGCTCAGCTCGAGTCCGAGGATGGTGTCCCCGGGAGTGGCGATGGCTGAGAGGACGGCCGCGTTGGCGGTGGCCCCGGAGTGCGGCTGCACGTTCGCGTACTCGGCTCCGAACAGACTCTTGGCCCGAGCGATGGCCAGCTCCTCCGCGATGTCGACGAACTCGCAGCCGCCGTAGTAGCGGCGCCCAGGATAGCCCTCGGCGTACTTGTTCGTGAGAACCGATCCCTGCGACTGCAGCACGGCACGCGGAACGAAGTTCTCGCTGGCGATCATCTCGAGCGTGTCGCGCTGGCGACCGAGTTCTTTCTCGAGAACGGCGTAGATCTCGGGATCGACTACCTCGAGGGGTTCGTTGAACGAGGAGGACGTGTGATCAGACAAGGCTGGCTCCTAAAAGTGACAGAAACGGAAATGTAGCCGCCGCGCTAACGACGGGGTGATGCAGTATCCGGATCGACCCAGGCGCGCGGCCGAATTCGTGTCAGTCGCTTCCCGATGGTGACCATCTGAACGCCAGTTGCGACAGAAGGAAGCCTACAACAGCCATCCGGTAAGATTTCTGGTACAAGTGGCGTCATAGACGCCACCCTCGCGTGTCCATAAACGTGAGGGGGGAATGGGGACCCCTGCAGTCCTGTTCCATTTCCCCTTGATAAAAGGAGTGTGCGCCCGATGGCCGCCCACCTCGATCCGCACTCCCGCCCGCTCAGCGACGCCTCTGACATGGAGTTGGTCGACTACACCCGCGAGGGCAATTCGGCCGCGTTCGGCGAACTGTGGGTCCGCCACTCCCAGGCCGGCCGGGCCGTCGCACGAAGCCACCGCTTCGACGCAGACGATCTCCTCTCCGAGGCATTCGCCCGCGTCTTCCAGGCCATCTCCGCGGGTGGCGGACCGACAGCGGCTTTCCGCCCCTACCTCTTCACGACGATCCGCAACGTGTCGATGCAGTGGGCCCGAGCCAAGAGCGCAGACGCCAGCGAAGATCTCGACCTCATCGCCGATCCGTCGACAGAAGAAGACGCGTCTCTCCGCGCGCTCGACAAGAGCCTCACGGTCAGTGCGTTCCGCAGCCTGCCCACGCGTTGGCAAGAGGCGCTCTGGTACAGCGAGGTCGAGCAACTCACCTCGGCAGAGATCGCGCCACTCCTCGGCATGAAGGCCAACGCCGTCTCGGCTCTGACGTACCGTGCGCGCGAGGGCCTCCGCCAGGCGTGGATCCAGGCGCATCTTCAGCGCACGACAGACCCCGAGTGCGCGGTAGCCATCGAGCGACTGGGGTCGTTCACCCGCGGTACTCTCGGCCCGCGAGAATCGAAACGCGTACGCGAGCACCTCGAGGGCTGCACCTCGTGCTCCATCGTCGCTGACGAGGCGCGCCATGTCGGATCACGCCTCGCGCTCGTCCTTCTGCCCCTGGCTGCCGGCGTCTCGGGAGCCGCGGGGTTTCTGTCGTGGCTGCAAGCGGGCAGCGGAACGGCGGGCGGCATGGCGGCTGCGGCGTCGATGCCCAGCAACCTGGGCGGAGGCTCAACAAGCACGATCGGGTCGAGCGGCGGCACCGCCTCATCCGCCGGTGCGGGTGGAATGGGAGCGGGACTCGGTGCCGCGGGCATCGTGGCGAGCGTCGTCGGTTCGCTCGCCTTGGCCGCCACGGTCGTCGCGGCGGTGACCCTCGGACCGGCACTCTGGAACGCACCTGCAAGCACGACCGCAGATCCGGGCAGCTCATACTCTGACTCGGGTGACCCTGCGACCGATGCCGGCAATGTCGCCGCGGCTCCGACCTCCGAGCCGCAACCGAGCAGCCCACCGGCGCCGCCGGCCGAAGCTGCTCCGTCGCCCGACGAGTCCACTCCCCCGGCACGGTCGACAGAGCCGAACCCCTCGGTTCAGCCGGAACCCGTCACGGCGCCCGAGCCTGTCGACGCGCCGACGGCCCCTACGACGCCTACGGTGCCTACGACGCCTACGGTGCCTGCGGTGCCGGTCGTTGTGCCGACGACGCCGCCCGTCGATCCGAAACCAGACCCGGCCGTTCCCACGGTCACCGTTGTGCAGACGGCCGACCAGCTGACCTTCCCCCTGTTCAGCGGCACGGCCGAAGCTCTAGCGACTGTGCAGATCCTCGATGCCGACGGCAGCGTGCTCGTATCCACGTCCGCAGACGGTGCGGGCGCCTGGTCCATCTCCGATTTCGGCTCCAGCATCACGGGCGATCCGTCGGGTCGGGAAGTGGTCGTGCGACAGGTCGTCGACGGCGTTCCGTCGCAGCCGAGCGCACCCGAGCATCTGGTGGTCCTCGACGCGCCCGCCATCCAGAACCCCGTCGAAGGGTCGACGATCGCGGTCAGCGACGTCTACGACGTGATTATCGTCGGAGCACCCGGCGCGAGCATCCAGCGCATCGTCAACGGCGAGGTGCGCAGCGACATCCACGCGCTCGATGCTGCGGGCATGTGGTCGCAGACGTACGGCTCCGACGAGCCGGGGCCCGTCGCACTCGGCATGCGTTACGTCGACCCGGAGTCAGGACGATACGGCCTGACTCGGCTCGTCTCGTACACGATCAGCTGACGCGAGCGGCTTTCCGTCGCGATGTGACCTCCGCAGCCACCAGAAGCGCGCCGGCCAGGGCCAGCTTGATGAGGTAGGCGACCGGCAACGACGTCAAGCCGAATCCGTCGAGCAATGCCGCGCCCACGAGCGCTCCCCCGCCGATGCCGATGTTGAACGAGGTCGAGTAGAAGGCGCTGGCCGTATCGCGGATGTCGACCGACGCGACGTGCAGGAGGCGGGCGCCGAGGAGCGGCGGCAGTGTTCCGAAGACGAGTCCCCACAGCACGAACGCCGGGATCGCGACGACGGGGTTCGCCGAGAACGCCGCCATGACACTCACGGAGATCGCGGTCACCGCCACCCCGAGCACGACGCCCAAGGTGGGCCGACGACCGAACACCGTTCCGGCGAGCAGAAGCCCTCCCGCGCCCGCCAGCCCGAAGATCGCGAGCAGCAGGCCCACGTGACTGGAATCGACGCCGAGTTCGCCCGTGAGATACGGAGCGATGAAGGTGTAGAACGAGTAGTGCCCGATCATGATGACCGCGGCCAGCAGGCACAGCAGGGCCACGGCGGGAACCGTCGCATCCAGCTTTCGCCGGCCCGACGGATGCCGTTCGGGCAGCGCATCGGACTTGGCCGGGCGTTCGACTCGGGGCAACAGCCAGAGCATCAGCGCGGCGCCGATGATGCAGAGAACGGCGATCGCGCCGAAGGCACTGCGCCACCCGATCGCCTGGCCCAGAACCGTGCCGAGCGGCACTCCGAGCACGAACGCCAGGGTGCCGCCGCCCGTCGTGATGGCGACGGCCCGGCCGAGGTACTCCTTGGGAACGAGGTACCCCGAGTACGCGCCCATGACGGCCCAGAAGAGTCCGTGGGCCATGCCCCCGACGATGCGCGCACCCACGAGGATCTCGAAGGTCGGCGCGATGGCGGTGACCGCGCTCGAGAGAGAGACCACGATGAGAACGAGGACGATGAGGCGGTGCCGCGACACGCTGCGGGTCAGACGCGACAGCGGGATGCTCGTGAGCACCACGGCGAACGCGAAGACCGAGACCAGAAGGCCGATCTGCGATTCACCGACCCCGAGCTCGGTGCTCATCTCGGGCAGGAGACCCGTGGGCAGCATCTCGGCGGTCACCGAGAGGAAGACGGCCGAGGCGAGAACGAGGAGTCCTCCCCACGGGAACGGACGCCCGGGTGCGCCCGAGGGAACGACGGCGACAGGAGAGGTGAACGGCTGAGTCACTGAGAAAGAACGAACCAAACTAACGAAAGAAGGCGAACAGAGGCGGCGTCACGCCGACCTGACGAGGGCGGCATCGGAAGGATCGGACGACGCCGCACAACGGGGGTATCGACCTCAGGAACCGATGACGACGTCGTGCATGCCCGGGGCCGAACGATATCCGTCGGCCACCCGCTAGTGTATCGGGAGGCAGAATCGTATGGAAGAGGCGAGAGCGTTGACGAGTTCCCATTGGGTGTTGACCTTCGTGTGCGCCGACCTTCCCGGCATCGTGCACGCCGTGAGCGGCGCCGTCGTCGAGTCGGGCGGCAACATCACCGAAAGCCAGCAGTTCTCGAGTGCCGACACGGGCCGTTTCTTCATGCGCCTCCAGGTCGAATCCGACTCCGATCGATCCGTCTTCGAAGCAGCCCTCGCTCCCGTGATCGAGCGCTACGACATGGACTGGCAACTCGACGTCGTCGGTCGCCCGCTGCGCACCCTCGTTCTCGGATCCACCGCTGCGCACTGCCTCAACGACCTGCTGTTCCGGCAGCGTGCGGGCCAGCTCGCCGTCGATATCCCGCTGGTCCTGAGCAACCACTCGGTTCTCGCCGAGCTGGCCGGGTTCTACGGCGTCGCGTTCGAGTCGATGCCGGTCACGGATGCCGCGGGCAAGGCTGCCTTCGAGCGTCGGGTTCTCGAGGTGGTCGAGCAGCACGACATCGAACTCGTCGTGCTCGCGCGGTACATGCAGATCCTCTCCCCCGAGCTCTGTGCCGCGCTCGCCGGCCGGGCCATCAACATCCATCACTCTTTTCTGCCCGGGTTCAAGGGCGCGAATCCCTACAAGCAGGCCCACGCCCGCGGCGTGAAGCTCATCGGCGCGACGGCGCACTTCGTGACGAGCGATCTCGACGAGGGCCCGATCATCGAGCAGAACGTCGTGCGGGTCGACCACTCACGAACAGCCGCGGAGCTCGTCTCGATCGGTCAAGACGAGGAGAGCCGCACGCTGACCCAGGCTGTCAAGTGGTTCTCGGAGCACCGGGTACTGCAAGACGGCGCCCGCACGATCATCTTCCGCTGAGACGGTCGGTACGCTGGGAAGCGTGAATTCCGAGACAGAGACCGCCGCCGGCAGAATCGGCATAGCCGACGTGATTAGGTTCGTCCTCGAACTGTTCGCTTTTGTGAGCCTCGGCATCTGGGGGTTCCTCGCCTGGCCCGGCCCGTGGCTCAATATCGTGCTCTGCGTCGCCACTCCGCTCTTCGCCATCCTCCTGTGGGCGCTGTTCCGCTCCCCTCGAGCGGTGGTGAAGCTCGATGCGTTCGGTAAGGCTCTCATCGAGATCCTCATCATGGGGTCTGCGGCTCTCGCCTGGCTGACGCTCGGGCAGCCGATCATCGCGGTGGTCTTCGGCCTGGCCGCGACCATCAGCGGCGTGATCTCGGGCCGTAGAGAACTCAGCTGATGCTGCTTCACGGCGCTCGCAAGCTCGACGCCGACGGAATCGTCGACGACTTCTGGATGCTGCTCGTCGGCGACACGATCGCCACGACGGGCACCGGCGACAGCTGGCAGGCTCTGGCGCCGTCGGTTGCCGAGAACGCGAGGGTCGACGCACGCGGCCACTGGCTGACTCCTGGATTCATCGACCTCCACGCGCACGGTGGAGGAGGCGCCTCGTTCGACGACGGCGCAGAGGCGATCGGCATGGCTCTCGCCGTGCACCGCGCGCACGGAACGACGCGGTCGGTGCTCAGCCTCGTCACGAATCCCCTCGATCTCCTGACCGAGAACCTCCGCGGTATCGCAGACCTGGCGTCCCGCGACCCGCTCATCCTCGGGGCCCATCTCGAAGGTCCTTTTCTTTCTCCCCTGCATCGCGGCGCACACGAGCCTCACCACCTGATCGAGCCCGAGGCGGCGTCCGTCGAGGCGCTGCTGCAGGCATCCGGTGGCACCCTCAGACAGGTGACGATCGCGCCCGAGCTGCCGGGCGCACTCGGCGCCATCGACCGATTCGTGAACGCGGGCGTCGTCGTCGCCGTGGGGCACACCGACGCGGGGCTCGACGCCACCAGAGAGGCGTTCGATCATGGCGCCACGGTTCTGACCCACGCGTTCAACGCCATGCGTGGCATCCACCACCGCGCGCCCGGTCCGGTCATCGCGGCATTCGAAGACCCGCGGGTCGCACTCGAACTGATCCTCGACGGCGTGCACGTTCACCCCGAAGTCGTTCGGCTCGCCTTTCTGGCTGCGCCTCATCGCATCGTTCTGGTCACCGACGCCATGGCCGCGGCGGGGTCAGCAGACGGTCGATATCGCCTCGGATCACTCGATGTCACCGTGACGAACGGCGAGGCGATGCTGAGCGGCACCGACACCCTGGCCGGGTCGACCCTGACCCAGGACGCCGCCCTGGCCAACGCGATCGAACTCGCTCAGGTCGATCCCGTTCTCGCCGTTCGGGCGGTCACCGCAAGCCCCGCCCGGGCGCTCGGGCTCGACGAGCGACTGGGCTATCTGCGGCCCGGCTTTGCGGCCGACGCCGTGCTGCTCGACGATCGGTGGCGAGCGACGACGGTGTTCGCGAACGGCCTCCGCCTGGTGTGACGACAGACCGGTCGTCTCTTCGCGTGGTCGACGCGGCACAACAGAATCGGCGCCGTGCGTTCCCGAGGGAAGGCACGGCGCCGATCAGTGCAGCGAGTGTCGGCTAGGCCAGACGGGCCGCGAGGTTCTTGTCGAGCGTGTCGAGGAACTCCTCGGTGGTCTCCCACTTCTGCTCGGGACCGACGAGAAGCGCGAGGTCCTTCGTCATGTGCCCGGCCTCGACGCTCTTGATGACGACGTCTTCGAGAGTCTCGGCGAACTCGGCGAGGGCCGGGTTGCCATCGAGCTTGGCGCGGTGCGACAGACCGCGGGTCCAGGCGTAGATCGAGGCGATGGGGTTGGTCGACGTGGGCTTGCCCTGCTGGTGCATGCGGTAGTGGCGTGTGACCGTGCCGTGCGCGGCCTCGGCCTCGACGACCGATCCGTCGGGCACGCTGAGCACGCTCGTCATCAAACCCAGCGAGCCGAAGCCCTGGGCGACGGTGTCGCTCTGCACGTCTCCGTCGTAGTTCTTGCACGCCCAGACGTAGCCGCCCTCCCACTTCATGGCCGAGGCGACCATGTCGTCGATGAGGCGGTGCTCGTAGGTGAGACCGGCGGCCTCGAACTTCTCTTTGAACTCGGTCTCGAAGATCTCCTCGAAGATGTCCTTGAAGCGGCCGTCATAGGCCTTGAGGATCGTGTTCTTCGTCGACAGGTACACCGGGTAGCTGCGGGTCAGGCCGTAGTTCAGGCTCGACCGGGCGAAGTCGCGGATCGAGGCGTCCTGGTTGTACTGCACCTGTGCGATGCCGTCGTCGGGAGCGTCGTAGACCTCGAACTTCATCGGCTCCGAGCCGTCTTCGGGCGTGAACTCCACAGTGAGCTTGCCCTTGCCCTTGAACACGAAGTCTGTGGCGCGGTACTGGTCACCGAAGGCGTGACGACCGATGATGATCGGCTTGTTCCAGCCGGGCACCAGGCGCGGGATGTTCGAGATGATGATGGGCTCGCGGAAGATGACGCCGCCGAGGATGTTGCGGATGGTGCCGTTGGGCGACTTCCACATCTTCTTGAGGCCGAATTCTTCGACGCGCGCCTCATCGGGCGTGATCGTGGCGCACTTCACGCCGACACCGTGCTTCTGGATGGCGTGGGCTGCGTCGATCGTGACCTGGTCGTCGGTCGCGTCGCGGTTCTCGATGCCGAGGTCGTAGTACTCGAGATCGATGTCGAGGTAGGGATGGATCAGAGTGTCCTTGATCGCCTGCCAGATGATTCGTGTCATCTCGTCTCCGTCGAGTTCTACGACGGTTCCTTCAACCTTGATCTTGGACAACGGCCACTCCTTCGCGTGTTTTCGGACTGCTCCACAGCTTAGCCGTTCACCGATATATCTCTACGTCGAGATATATATCTCTTCCCAGATATGAAAGTGGCGGGCGCGTTCGAGGCGGGCTAGCCTTGCCCCATGGGTGAACTGAGACTGGTTGAGCTGTCGGCGAGCAACATCGTGGCGGCGAATTCGCTCACGCTCAAGCCCGGCCAGGAGCAGTACGTGGCTCCCGTTTCGCACTCGATCGCCGAGGCGTACGTCAACCCGGTCACCGCGTGGCCGCGAGTCGTGCTCGACGACGACGAGGTGGTGGGGTTCATTCAGGGCAACTTCGACCCCGAGAGCGACCACGAAGAGTTCAAGGGCTGCATCTGGAGCATCAACGTCGCAGCGACCGCGCAGGGTCGAGGCGTCGGCCGCTTCGCCGTACTCTCTCTCGCCGACGAGGCGCGCTCCCGGGGCTACGACCGCATCACGGTCATGTTCGAGCCCGGTGCAGACGGCCCCGAAGCCTTCTTCTACCGCCTCGGCTTCTCCAGCATCGGCGAGACGCAATACGGCGAGACCATCGCCGCGCTCTCCCTCTGACCGTCCCTGCCATGGCGCGGTCCGCCGGAGCCGGCCACGAGTTCGCCCTCGATGTTCTCGACCTCGTCGATTCGATCCCTCCGGGCCACGTGCTCAGCTACGGCGACGTCGCGGCCATGCTGGGCTCTCGCGCATCACGAGCGGTCGGCACCGTCATGCGCCAGTCCGGCGCGGGTCATCCGTGGTGGCGGGTGCTCCGGTCCGGAGGACATCCTCCGACGGGCCACGAAGCGCGCGCCCATGAGCACTACGTCGCCGAATCCACGCCGCTCGTGCGCACGGCGACGGGCTGCGGCTACCGTGTCGACTACGCTGTAGCACGGTGGATTCCGACGGAGCCCCCGACCTAAGCCGTACGCCAACGAAAAAAGGAGCAGCAGTGAAGCGTCGTCTGCTTGTTGCCGCCCCCATCCTCGCCATGACCGCGCTCCTGTCAGGATGCACGCTGGCGAATGCGATCAATCCGCCTATCGAGAGCGCCATCTACGCGACGCAGCCCGAAGCCGCGGGAGCGACCGGCAGCGTCGCTCTGCCCGACTTCGTGCAGGCCGACGCCACCACGATCCGCATCAAGACCGACACGTCAGACAACACCAAGATCCTCGGATACAGCATCCCGGCTCCGCTGGCGGCCCCGATCGGTGCCGAATGCGCCAGCCCCAGCACGCCGGCCCTCGACGACACCTGGTGGGTCGAGTCCATCCCGACCGATGCAACGATTACGTGTTCAGGCGCGTGGCACATCTACGTGGCCGGGCAGAACATCTTCGCCTGGACCCCGTAGACCTCCTCACGCCAACGACTCACGCCATGAGGCGTGAAGCGCCGCGAAACGGCCCGTTCCTGCAATCAGGTCCGCCGGTGTTCCGTCCTCGACGATCCGACCGTGCTCCATTACCAGAACGCGGTCCGCGATTGCCACGGTCGACAGCCTGTGCGCGATGATGATCGCCGTGCGGTCGGCCAAGAGGGTCTGCAGTGCATCCTGCACGAGCCGCTCGCTGGGTATGTCGAGCGATGCCGTCGCCTCATCGAGGATGAGAACCGCCGGGTCGGCGAGGAACGCCCGAGCGAACGAGATCAGCTGTCGCTGACCGGCGGAGACACGCCCTCCCCGCTTGTTCACATCGGTTTCATAGCCATTCGGCAGCCCCTCGATGAACTCGTGGGCGCCGACCGCTCTCGCCGCGGTCGTGATCTCGTCGAATGACGCGTCGGGCTTGCCGATAGCGATGTTGTCCGCGACGGTGCCCGAGAAGAGGTACGCCTCCTGCGTCACCATGACGATGGCTCGTCGCAGGTCTTTCGGATGGAGCGAGCGCAGGTCGATGCCGTCGAGCGAGACCTCGCCGGTGCTCGGGTCGTAGAACCGAGACACCAGTTTCGCCAGCGTGGATTTGCCAGCGCCCGTCGATCCGACGAGGGCGACCGTCTGCCCCGCAGGGATATCGAGGTCGAAGGACGGCAGGATGACCCGATCTCCGGAATAGGCGAACTCCACATCGGAGAACCGCACGTGGCCCTTCGACGTCCACAGGTCGATCGGAGTGGTCGGATCAGGCACGCTCGGCTGTTCCTCGAGAACGCCGGAGATCTTCTCGAGGGCGGCCGCGGCCGACTGATACGAGTTGTAGAACATCGCCATGTCTTCCATCGGGTCGAAGAAGCGGCGGGTGTACAGAACCACGGCGAGCAAGGCGCCGACCGCGAGCTGGCCGTCGAACACACGGAGGCCACCCACGAGCAGGACGACCGCGACCGTCACATTGCCGATGAGCACGAGTCCAGGATTGTAGATTCCGAAGAGCCGGATGACGCGCGCATTCACCTGGCGATACTCCTCGACCAGGCCACCGAAATCGCCCTCGTTCCGGATCTCGGTGCGGAACGCCTTCACCGCGCGGATGCCGGTCATCGTCTCGACGAACTTGACGATGACATTGGCCGAGGCCGTGCGCGTCTGCCGGAACACCCGCTGCGATCGAAGCTGGAACCACCGGGTGAGGATCGCCAGGGGAACGAGCGACACGAGAAGCACTGCCGCGCTCAACGGATCGACCAGAAGCAACGCGATTCCCACGAAGACCATGTACAGCACGCCCTGCACGAGGTTGTTGATTCCCGAGTCGAGCAGTTCGCGGATCGAATCGAGGTCGCTCGTCTGACGAGAGATGATGCGGCCCGAGGTGTAGCTCTCATGGAATTCGAGGCTGAGACGTTGGGTCTGGAGGAAGACCCTGCGCCGCAGATCGAGCAGAACGGCCTGGCTGATCCGAGCAGAGAGAACGGTGAACCAGGCGACGAGGGCAGCGCCGATCACGCCGGTTGCGAGGTAGGCGGCACCGGCGAGGGCCAGCGGCATCCAGTCGTTCTTCATCAGGGCCGGGAGGCCGCTGTCGATGCCGAATGCGATCAGGGCCGGGCCGGCGACCTGGGCGGCCGTCGACACGATAATCACGACGATGCCGAGGATGAGGCGGGCTCGCAGGGGTTCGAGCAGCGATCCGAGCAGACGGAGGCTGCGGCTGCGGATCTGGCGGCTCTCGGCGCGAGAGAAGTCGTCGCGCTCTTCTCCGCTGGTGCCGGTGACGCTGGTCTGGCTCATGACACGTTCTCCGTCTGTGCAGGCTGCGCCTGGGTCTGGTTGTCGAGACTCGAGATCACGAAGCGGTAGTGCGCATTGCTCGCGATGAGCTCACTGTGGGTGCCGACTGCTGTGATGCGCCCGTCTTGCATCAGTGCAACTCTGTCTGCGAGAGACACCGTCGAGGGGCGGTGAGCGACGATCAGCGCCGTCGTCGAGGCGAGGACTCGGCGGAGGGCCGCCTCGACCAGCTGCTCGGTCGTGACGTCGAGGGCCGAGAGAGGATCGTCGAGAACGAGCACCGCTGGACGAGCAGCGACCGCTCGGGCGAGGGCCAGGCGCTGTCGCTGTCCGCCGGAGAGGCTCAGCCCCTCCTCGCCGACGCGGGTGTCGAGCCCGTCGGGCAGGTCGAAGACGAACCGGGCCTGCGCGATGTCGAGCGCCTCTTCGAGATCGGCCTCCGTCGCATCCGGTCTGCCCAGCAGCACATTCTCGCGGACCGTCGCCGAGAAGAGCGTCGCGTCTTCGAACGCCATCGCTATGTGCGATCGCAGCTCGTCGAGCGAGAGATCGCGCACGTCGACGCCGTCGAGGGTCACCGAGCCTCCGGTGACGTCGTACAGCCGTGTCGGCAGAGCCGTGAGCGTGGTCTTGCCCGAGCCTGTCAGCCCGACGAGCGCCATCGTCTCGCCCGGCTCGATCACGAGATCGATTCCATCGAGCAGGTCGGGAAAGCGGCTCGGCGAATCCTGATAGCGGAAGTGCGCGTCCGAGAAGACCAGTCGCCCTTCGGGCCTCTCGATCGTCTTCGGGGAGACCGGGTCGACGATGGTGTTCACCTCGTCCATGACTTCGAAGAACCGGTTGGTCGCGGTCTTCGCATCGATCGTCATGGCGAGGAAGTAGCCCATCGACTGGATGGGGAAGAGCAGCACCGTGCCCGTTGCGAAGAAGGCGACCAGCTCGCCCACGCTCGACTGGCCCGACTGGGCCAGCCACACGCCGACGACGAGGGCCACCGCGAAGGCGACGTCGGGAACGAGCAGAAGCCACAGCCAGATGCCGGCGACGGCGCGAGCCTTCTCGAGCTCGGTGCCCTGGAGCTCTTCGGCCTGCGTCTCGAATCGCTTGAGAGCGTGCGATCCGCGCCCGAATGCCTTGAGAACCCGGATGCCGTGCACACTCTCTTCGACGGCCGTCGCGAGGTCGCCCTGCTGGTCCTGTCCACGCCGAGCTGCCAGCGAGTAGCGCTTCTCGAACGCGTACCCGTAGATCAGCACGGGAACCGAGGCCACGACGAAGATCAACCCGAGAATCCAGTTGAGCGAGACCAGAATCACGAACCCGATCACAAGCGTCAGAGAGTTCACGATCAGGATCACGAAACCGAATGCCATCCACCGTCGAATGAGGTTCAGGTCGCCGATCGCGCGCGAGAGGAGCTGCCCGCTCGGCCACCGGTCGTGGAAGGCAACCGGAAGGCGCTGGAGCTGTCGATAGAGACTGTTTCGCATGTGCGCCTCGACGTGCGTTCCCGGAGTCAGCACCAGCCAGCGGCGCAGGGCGATCAGTGCAGCCTCCGCGACGCCCAGCGCCAGCACGAGGCCGACGGAGAACCACACGAGAGAGACGTCGGTTCCCGTCAGAGGCCCGTCGATCAGCCACTGCAGCACCTGAGGGATCGCCAGCGCCACGAGGCTCGCCAGGAGAGACGCCACGATCGCCACGTAGATGCGCGGCATCGCCGGCTTCGCGTAGCGATACAGCCTGCCGAGTGAGGCAAGGGTGGACGGGGGCGGGGGCGTTGACACGAAGAGACCTCGAGAGAAGGGATGGGGATCCGCCCGAATCCGGACAGCCTTTTAGGCTACTCGCGAGTCATGCCTTCACGCAACGCTCAGCCCGGATCAGCGCACGCGCACCGACAGGCAGGTCACGCAGGCCTCGAGCTTCTCGAACTCCGAGATGTCGACCGCGATCACCCTGTACCCGAGGCTCTCGATCAGCTGCGCGGACTCGGGCGCGGCCGACGACATCAGCACCGTGTCGTCGGCGAGGATCACGACGTGAGCCCCCGCCTCTTCCGGCACGGCGAGGAATCGGTCGAAGATCTTGGGGTCATCGACCACCGGCGGATATCCGATGACCGTGCCGTCGGGCAGAGCCGTCACGGCGCTCTTGAGATGCAGCACCTTCGAGATGGGCACGGCGATGACGGTGTAGCCCAGAGGGCTCAGAATGTGCCGGAGCTGCCGGATTCCCTCGGCGTTCGTGCGACCCCCGCGGCCGACGTAGACGCGCTTCTCGATCTTCAGCACGTCTCCCCCGTCGAGGGTGCCGGGCTGAACGATGCGCGTGACGTCGAGACCGAGTGAGCGCACGCTCTTCTCCACCTCGTCGATCTCGGCGACGCGGGTCGGCGCCGCGGGGCTCGCGAGCACGGCGAGGCGGCCGAACATCACGACAGAGTCCTCGACGAACACCGAGTCGGCCAGCCCGTCGGCCCGCTCGACCTCGACGGGCTTCCACCCGGCCCCGATCAGAGCGGCGACGTACGATTCCCACTGCTCGTCGGCGAGTTCTGCGTCGACCTCGGTGCGCTCGAGGTGCGTCACGATACCCTCGGCGAGATTGTCGGAGGGCCGTCGCACCAGAACCGTTCCAGACACGGTGCGCGGCGGAACCTCGGAATGGCTGAGCGCCGAGTACACCCGACGGCCCAGCGTGGCCGTCGCCACCGTGGCGGTGAGAACGAAGATGAGATTGATGTTGCCGAGCGTGCTGAGAACGTAGGCGATGACCCGCCCGTCGAGCGCATTTCCCTGCAGCAGGGTCTGGATGCCGGTGCCCACGACGGCCGCGAGAATACCCGACACGAGGCCGGCGATGGCTGCCGTGTACCAGCGCGTCAGTCGGCTGACCATGGCGAACACGAAGACGAGCACGAGCAAGACGAGAGTCGCCGGCACGAAGAAGTTGTTGATCTGCAGCAGCACGACCGACTGCGGGTTGCTGCCGACGAAGAACGACAGCATCGTGGCGAGGTGGGTGATCGCAGCGATGAGCAGCGCCGCCACCGCGGATGCGATGACCGGTCTCTGTCGGAGGAAATGCATGGGTGCGACCTTACTTCGGGTTACTGTACGCACGTCGAGGGTTTCTAGTGGAAGAAGTGGCGTTCTCCTGTGAAGTACATCGTGACGCCCGCCGCCTGCGCGGCCTCGATGACCTCGGCGTCACGAACAGAACCACCCGGCTGAACGACCGCCTTCACGCCCGCGTCGATGAGAACCTGCAGCCCGTCGGCGAAGGGGAAGAAGGCGTCGGATGCCGCGACCGATCCTGCGGCACGGTCGCCCGCGCGCGTCACGGCCAGGTGGCACGAGTCGACCCGGTTGACCTGCCCCATTCCGACACCGACGGATGCGCCGTCGGATGCGAGCAGGATCGCATTGGACTTGACCGAGCGGCACGCCTTCCAGGCGAACTCGAGATCGGCCAGCGTGGCGTCGTCGACGTGCTTGCCGGCGACCCGCTGCCACTTCACCGAGCTGAAGCCATCGAATCCGTCGGGCTTCTGGGCGAGGAATCCACCGCTGATCTGGCGGATCTCCGTCTCGTCGCGGTGGAACCCCGCGGGAAGCTTCAGCAGACGCAGGTTCTTCTTGATCTGCAGGATCTCGAGCGCCTCGGGCTCGAAGTCGGGGGCCACGAGAACCTCGGTGAAGATCTCGGCGACGCCCTCGGCCATGGCTCGCGTCACCGTGCGGTTGGCCGCGATCACACCACCGAACGCAGAGACGGGGTCGCAGGCGTGAGCCCGGGCATGAGCGCCCGCGATCGCGTCGGCGTCGGCCGGCTGCGCAACAGCGATGCCGCAGGGGTTCGCGTGCTTGATGATGGCCACGGCGGGTTCTGAGAAGTCGAAGGCCGCGCGCACAGCAGCATCGGCGTCGACGTAGTTGTTGTACGACATCTCCTTGCCGTGCAGCTGGGTCGCCTGGGCGATGCCCTCGCCGTTGTCACGAACGTAGAGCGCGGCCGGCTGGTGTGAGTTCTCGCCGTAGCGCAGGGTGGCCGACCGGGTGCCCTCGATCGTGACGGCGTCGCCGAGACCGGCCGCGGCGCCAGCTTCGCCATCCGTCGCCTCGTCGGCGAACCACGCGGCCACGGCGGTGTCGTAGGCGGCTGTATGGGCGAACGCCTCAGCGGCGAGGGCCCGACGGGTCTCGAACGTGGTTCCGGCGGGCAGCGCTTCGATGATGCCGGCGTAACTCGACGGCGACACGGCGATCGCGACATTCGCGTGGTTCTTGGCCGACGCGCGCACGAGGGCGGGGCCTCCGATGTCGATCTGCTCGATCACGGCGGAGCTCTCGGCTCCCGAGGCCACCGTTTCGCGGAACGGGTACAGGTTCACCACGACGAGCTGGAAAGCGCGGATGCCGAGCTCGTCGAGTTGCGCCTTGTGCGAGTCGAGGCGGAGATCGGCGAGGATGCCGGCATGCACGGCGGGGTGCAGCGTCTTGACGCGGCCGTCGAGAGACTCGGGGAAGCCCGTGACCTGGCTCACCTCAGTGACGGGGAAGCCTGCGTCGGCGATCGTCTTCGCGGTCGAGCCCGTCGACACGATCTCGACCCCGGAATCGGCGAGGGCCGCTGCAAGCTCGAGAAGCCCGGTCTTGTCACTCACCGAGATCAGCGCGCGCTCGATGCGCACGACATCGCGGTGGGTGTAGAGGTTCGGATCGTGGATTGGACCGCTCATGCTGTGGCTAGCTCCCTGAGGTTGACTCTGCTGTTCGCGATATCGAGCACGGCCTGGGTCAGCAGGCGACGCTCGATCGTCTTGATTCGTTCGTGTAGTTCTGATTCGGTGTCGCCGGGCTCGATCGCCACGGCCTCTTGCACGATGACCGGACCTGTGTCGACGCCTTCGTCGACGATGTGCACGGTGACGCCGGTCTGGGCGACGCCCGCCGCCAGGGCGTCTCGCACGGCATGGGCACCCGGGAACGCGGGCAGGAGCGCCGGATGCGTGTTGATGAGAAAGGGAGAGAGGGCGGAGACGACGCGAGGGGGAAGGATGCGCATGAAGCCCGCGCAGACGACCAGGTCGGGGCTCCACACCTCTATCTGTTCGAGAAGCTCGTCTCCCCACGCGGCGCGCGACTCGAACGACGTCGGTGGCACCGTGAAGGTGGGGACTCCGAACTCCTCGGCGTGACTCAGGCCTGCGGCGTCGTTGTCAGCCCCGACCGCGACGATCCGCGCCGGGAATTCCGCGTCGGACTGAGCGTCGAGAAGGGCGCGGAGGTTGGATCCTCCGCCGGAGATGAGTACGACCAGCGACAGCACCGTCACAGTTTATTGGTATCCGCCTCGGCGCCCGTGCGGTCGAGGTCGCCCTCGGCAGCACGCCCGGCGCCGACACCGCCTGACGACGACGAGAACAGCCGTCGGGTGAGTCCTACGGTGAGTCCGAGCACCGCGCTGGGAGCGAGCTCGAGCGCCGACCAGAGCCATACGGCGGCCGGGTCGGGGCCGATGTCGACGAGTCGTCCAGGACCCGCTGCCCCGCCAGACCAGAGTGCCAGCAGAGCGAGAATGCTGGCGCCGACGATGCCGACGACGATTCCCGACAGCACCAGAACCACGGGCGACGCGGCCGCGCCCCCCGCCGTGAGCCGCGGCTTGAGAAGAACGCCCACTGCGAAGCCGACGACGACGGGAACCACGATCACGGCATAGCCGAGCACGGGAGCTCCCTGAGGCAGGGCACCGAGAACAGGCAGCGCAGGAATCAGACCCACCTGCGTTCCCAGGGGCGACACGACGCTGCCCGAACCGAGGGCGAACCCGGGGCCGAGCAGCCATGAGGTGGCCCAGATGACCATGTTCGGCACGATCGAGAGCTGACCGACAGTCAGAGCGATTCCACCCACGAGCTGCGATTGGAGGGATTCGTAGAGCGAGATGATCTGCCCGTAGTGCCCCAGAATCAGCACGAAGACCAGAAGCCCGGCGACAGCGGTGATTCCGGCGACCGCCATGGCGCCTCCCCGAGCCCCGAGAGATACGACGGTCGCAACGGGCGTCGGCACCCGATCCACGATCTCCCGAAGGCTACGGGCCAGGATGTCGACGGCCTGGCCGGCGGGATCGGCGGCGGGTGCGAAGTCAGCCCGGGTGAAGAGGCTGGTCGCCATGCCTATCGCGTAGATGGCCGCGGGAAAGACCACCGCCTGCACGACCGACGGTCGCGCACTGTCGGAGCCTGCCCCGCTGGCGACCAGCCATCCGATCGCGGCGACGGTCAGAACGCCCACGGCGGCGCCGATCAGGCGGTGATCCGAGTCGGCGAGACGCCGACCCGATCGCCAACCCAGGAGCACAGTCAACACGGCGACACCCAGAGGAGCGAAGCCGATCTCGAAGGGCACGCCGGCGCCCTGAAGAGCGAGTTGCAGCGCGAGCGTCGGATCGATGGTGACGAGCAGGTCGACGCCGTTTCCGAGCAGCCAGAAGTTGGCCGCGACGCGCCAGAATGCGCCGTAGTCGACCGCGAGCTCGAACTGGGTCAACCAGAGGATGGTCAGGGGAATCAGGAGGATTCCGAGGCCGATGGCTCCGACGAGGAGCGCGTCGAGGAACGCGAGGAATGCGGTAAATGGTCGATTCATGCCGTGCCGAGCGTACCCCGTGTCGGCTGAGTCGACACCTCACCCCGCCGCTCTAGTGGAGGACGGTCTTGAACACGATGATGACCAGTCCGAACAGCGCCGTTCCGATGCCGCCGAGCAGCCGCGCCGGCCACCGACTCCCCCTGTCTGCGAAGGCCAGCCAACCCAGAACTCCAAGCAAGACGGTGCCGACGAGCAGGGCGAAGAAGTACGCAGCGTCTTCGTCGAGAAGCCCCGTGGCACCGAGGATGAGGAAGGCGAGGGGAACGATCGACGCGTAGAGCAGGCCCTGAGAATGATGCACTCCGTAGCGAAACGCCTGGCCGATGCCCATGATCTTGCCGTTGCGGAGGCCGTGGTTCGCCACGGCGGTAGCGAAGACGTGCGCAGCCCAGAACACGATCATGCTCACGACCGTGACGACGAACACGTCGAAGTCGTCATCGTCGTCGTCGGCGACCGCGATGACGGCAGAACTGATGATCGTTCCATAGATCAGCTCGGGTGTGACCAACGAATGCCGGATGCGTTGCCACCGGCTCGACTGCACCATCGGCTGGTCGGCCGGGCTTGCCGACAGAGACTCCGACATCGACACTCCTTCCTCCCCGTGCGCACGGCACGAACAAACGGCGGGCACCCTCATTTTAGAGAAGAGGATGCCCGCCGCAGGTGGTGCAGTGAATCAGAGAGCCGCGTAGACCTCACGAAGAAGCGCAGCGGTCTCACTCGGCGTCTTGCCGACACGCACGCCGGCGGCCTCGAGGGCCTCTTTCTTGGCCTGAGCGGTTCCCGCGCTGCCGGAGACGATGGCGCCGGCGTGGCCCATGGTCTTGCCCTCGGGCGCGGTGAAACCGGCCACGTAGCCCACGACGGGCTTCGTGACGTGAGCCTTGATGAACTCTGCGGCGCGCTCCTCCGCGTCTCCGCCGATCTCACCGATCATCACGATCGCCTTCGTCTCGGGATCGGCCTCGAATGCCGCGAGCGCATCAATGTGCGTGGTGCCGATGATGGGGTCTCCGCCGATGCCGATGGCCGTGGAGAAGCCGAGGTCACGCAGTTCGAACATCATCTGGTACGTCAGGGTTCCCGACTTGGACACGAGACCGATAGGCCCCTTGCCCGTGATGTTCGCCGGGGTGATGCCGACGAGCGACTCGCCGGGCGTGATGATGCCGGGGCAGTTCGGACCGATGATTCGCGTCTTGTTGCCCTTCTGCTTGGCGTACGCCCACGCCTCGGCCGCGTCTTGCACGGGGATGCCCTCGGTGATGACGACGAGCAACGGGATCTCCGCATCGATCGCCTCGATGATCGCGTCCTTCGCGAACGCGGGAGGGACGAAGGCGATGGAGACATCGGCTCCGGTCGTGGAGATGGCCTCGGAGACTGTGCCGAAGACCGGCAGTTCGAGATCGCCGTGGGTGACGGTGGTTCCTGCCTTGCGAGCGTTCACTCCGCCCACGATCTGGGTACCGGCAGCCAGCATCAGGGCGGTGTGCTTGGTGCCCTCTCCGCCGGTGATTCCCTGCACGATGACCTTGGAATCCTTGTTGAGGAAAATCGACATTCTTGTTGTGGTCCTTACTTCTCGCGAGGAATCGTCAGAGGGAGGCGAGTTCGGCGGCCTTGTCGGCGCCCTCGTCCATGGTGGTCGCCAGAGTGACGAGCGGGTGATTGGCTGCCGCGAGAATCGCACGGCCTTCGTCGACCTTGTTGCCGTCGAGACGAACGACGAGGGGCTTCGTGGCTGTATCGCCGAGCACCTCGAGCGCACCGATGATTCCGTTGGCGACGGCGTCGCACGCGGTGATGCCGCCGAAGACGTTGACGAAGACGCTCTTCACCTGAGCGTCGCCGAGGATGACGTCGAGGCCCGCCGCCATGACAGCTGCGGAGGCTCCACCGCCGATGTCGAGGAAGTTGGCCGGCTTCACGCCGTTGTACTTCTCTCCCGCATAGGAGACGACGTCGAGGGTCGACATCACGAGACCGGCACCGTTGCCGATGATTCCCACCTCTCCGTCGAGCTTGACGTAGTTGAGGTCGGCAGCTTTGGCCTTGGCCTCGAGCGGGTCGGCCGCATCCTTGTCTTCCAGCGCCTCGTGATTCGGGTGCCGGAATCCGGCGTTCTCGTCGAGCGTCACCTTGCCGTCGAGGGCGATGATGTCGCCCTCTTCGGTGAGCACGAGCGGGTTCACCTCGACCAGAGTGGCGTCCTCGCCGGTGTAGACATCCCAGAGCTTCACGAAGACCGGAGCGACTTTGTCGACCAGCTCGGCGGGGAACTTGGCAGCGACCGCGATCGACTTGGCCGTCTCGAGATCGATTCCCGCGATCGGGTCGACCTCGATGCGCGCCAGGGCTTCGGGACGCTCGACAGCGAGCTGCTCGATCTCCATGCCGCCCTCGTAGCTGGTGAGGGAGAGGTACGACCGGTTGGCCCGGTCGAGGAGCACGGAGAAGTAGAACTCCTCAGCGATGCGCGCGCCGCCCGCGACCATGACCCGCTTGACCTCGTGGCCCTTGATGTCGAGTCCCAGAATCGACTGCGCCGCTTCGAACGCGGCCTGTGGGTCTTTAGCGACCTTGACACCGCCGGCCTTGCCGCGGCCGCCGACCTTGACCTGCGCCTTGACCACGGTCACGCCACCGAGCTTCTCAGCAGCGGCACGCACTTCTTCCGGGGTGTCTGCCACGATTCCCGGAAGAACCGGGACCCCATAGCTTTCAAACAGGTCTCGTGCCTGGTATTCGAACAGATCCACGCTCATCCAATCCGCTTAGGTCTCAGCCGGCACGGGGGTTTGTGCTCGGCTCCTGAGTACTCCTGCGAGCTGCGGCTGACAGATTTGGCTGCTCCGCCGCAGACTTTCGCCGTCTGCCACCTTACCGCCCGAAGAAGTGGGCACCATGCGAGGTTCGGTCGATGCCCCGTCCTCCACAGCTCTGTCCTCGAGGGCGTATTCCACCGAGACCGGACACGGGGCCCACGGCTTCGAGCCGAGCAACGAGGGTAATCGGCATGACACGATCACGCCGGCGGTCCGCCGCCATACTCACCGCACTCACCACGGTCGCGACGACCCTCGGACTCCTCCTCGCGGGCGCCCCTCCCGCGACCGCGGCCATTTCCACAGGTCACGGAATCGGCTATCTCGCCGAGAACGGCTTCTCCTGGATCGGCTCGTACCGACTCGACGACGGCTCGCTCGTCTTCTGCCTCGAGGTGGGCAAGAAGGCACCCACGGGGCACGACTACCAGTTCGTCGATGCCAGCGCGCTGGGCCGATTCTCCCCAGACGATCTCGCGCGCCTCGCCTATCTGTCACGCACGGCCGCACCGTCGACCGATCCCACGGAGGCCGCGGCCGGGCAGCTCGCGACCTGGCGAATCTCCGGGCTCGACGGCCACAGCCCCGAGTACTACGCCCAGCGTGCGGGGGCCTCCGGGCAGGCTGTCCTCGATAGGAGCACTCAGCTTCTTGCCACAGCAGACGCGCCGTCGGGTGCGTCGCGGTCTGTCACAGGTTCTGTCGCGCTGACAGCGGCCGACAGCGACGGCCGCATGACCGTCACCAGCGGTTTGACGGTCGACTTCCTGGCAACCGGGCCTACTGTCCTGACGCCCGGCAGCCACTCGGGCACGATGAGTCTCTCCGGCGCTGTTTTCGATGACGGGAAGGCCGAACGCACGATCTCGAACGGAGAGACCGTGTCCATCACGACCACGGGAACCGACCCGACCGCGTCGATCGTCGCCGCGGTGCGCTACACCGATCTCCCCTACGGCTCCGGTTTCATTGCGGGAAATGCCGGTGACGACGTTCAGCAGGTGCTCGTCGCCCGCCCGGGCTCAGCCTCTGGCAGCGCAACGGTCACCTCCACTGTTCCGTCGACCAAGAAGTTCCAGCCCATTGTGAACACGAAGACAAGCGCGGCGACGGCCGCCGCCGGTGAAGCGATCAGCGATGAGCTCGTCGTCTCTGCACTGGTCGACGAGAGCCGCGAGGATCTGCTGCCTGGCTGGGGCGTGTACCGCCCGGCGACTCCCCCGGCCTCAGGCGCCGTCCCTGCTGTCGACGAGAACGGCATGCTGCCCATTCCCGTCGTGGTCGAGAGTTCGCTTCTCGGCCCGTTCAGTGACCCGATCGAGCCCGCGGCCGAACCGCCGGCCGGCGCCCCTGTGGTCTGCACCGTCGAGGTGCGCATCGAGACCGGCCCCGGCACCTATAGAACACCCGACTGCGTTCTCCCGAGCAGCGGCTACTTCGTGTGGGTCGAACGCATCAGCCCATCTCGGACGCCGGTCGATCAGGGCGGAACCAGGATGCTGCCGTGGCAGTCCGCTTTCGGCACGGCAAGCGAGGTGACCTTTGTCGCTCCGCCGCCGACCCCGGAGATCCCCGCGGTGCCCGCGGCGCCGGCCGCAGCGCCCGTACTCGCGGAGACCGGAACCACCGGCACCGGCGTCCTGTTGCTGGTATCCGGAGCGGCGCTTGCGCTGGGAACCCTCATCGGTGTCGGAGTACTGTGGCGTCGTCGGCTGAGCGTGGGTGTCATGCAGCCGACAACAGACTGAGTCGTCGGGGTTCCTCTCCGAACGCGCGTCGCATCCGATGCCCGAGAGGTAAGGAACCCCATGGCTCGCAGGCCGCCACCCGCGCGATTCGGCTCGCTGGGCATCCGCGACATCGCCGCGGAGTCCGCCCTCATCGGCGCTGGGGGCCGCGCCATCCTGCTGCAGATCGCGAATCCGGGTGTCGGGCACGGGGTCGCAGAACACAGCGACTTCGCCGCACGTCCACTCGATCGACTCGTGCGAACTCTCGACTACGTCTACACCGTCGTCTACGGCGACCCGGAGCAGGTCGATGCTGTCGTCCGCTCTGTCTCTCGTGCGCACGCACCGGTGCGCCGAGCGGCAGACGCATCCGGCCCGTCGTACTCCGCTTTCGACCCGCGACTGCAGCTGTGGGTTGCGGCCACGCTCTACGATTCGGCGATCGACATGCACGAACGCGTCTACGGGGTCCTCGATGAAGCGTCGGCCGAACAGATCTATCAGGACTACGCGGTGCTCGGAACCGCGCTCCAGGTTCCCCGAGAGATGTGGCCCGCAGACAGGGCTGCCTTTCGCGCGTACTTCTCACGTGAGCTCGAGACCCTGAATACCGACGAGACGACAAGGCGGGTCGCCGATGCCTTGCTCCACCCGGTCGCGGGCCCGCTCTGGCTCAGAGCTGCGATGCCCGTCGCCCGCCTGGTCACGGCAGGGCTTCTGCCCGAGTCGGTTCGGGCGGCGTTCCGACTGCCCTGGTCGCCGGGGCGGCAGCGCCTCTTCACCTGCCTCATGGCGATCACGCGCGTCGTGTATCCGCGGGTGCCGCGCGCGCTTCGCCAGCTGCCCCGCGACCGCGCACTCAGGTCTGCGACGAGGAAGACCGCTCGGCTCTGAGCCGACGCCAGACGCTAGATCTTCTCGATGGGCGCGATCTTGATCAGCAGCTTCTTGGCTCCGGCGCTCTCGAACAGCACGTGCGCCACCCGTTTCGTGCCCTCGCCCGTGACCTGGTTGACCCGGCCCTCGCCGAAATCGCTGTGCCGGATGCGATCACCGGGGGCCAGCTCGAGGTCACCGTTGTCTCGCACCTTGTTCGTGATCGTGTTCGCCCATTCCGCTTTCGGGCGTGGCGGCAGCGGGGGGAAGTCGCTCGTCGACGAGGAGCCGGTAGACCCCCAGCCCTGGCGAGACGAGCGATTCGCGTTGAGGGCGCGAGGTTGCGTGCCGCCGCGCGACGTGGCCATACCCGGAGACTGCACCCACTCGATCAGTTCGGCGGGGATCTCTTGGAGGTACCTGCTGGGCATCGCCACAGCCGTCTCGCCGTACTGGGCGCGTGTCATGGCCAGCGAGAGATAGAGCCGCTTGCGCGCACGGGTGATGCCGACATAGAACAGGCGACGCTCCTCTGCCGGGCCGCCCGGTTCGTTCGCCGACATGCGGTGTGGCAGCAGATCTTCTTCGATGCCGGTGAGGAACACCGCCTCGAACTCGAGACCCTTGGCCGTGTGCAGCGTCATCAACGACACCGTTCCACTGGAGTCGTCGAGGTCGTCGACCGCTGCGACCAACGACACCTCGGTGAGAAAGTCGATGAGCCCGCCGTCGGGGTTGTTCTTGCCGAACTCCTTCGTGACCGCGAGAAGTTCTTCGACGTTCTCGGCCCGCGCCTCGTCTTGTGGATCGCGCTTCGCCCGGAGTGCCGTGAGATACCCGCTCTTCTCGAGCAGAAGGGCGAGGACGTCGAACACGGGGGCTGGCCCCTGTTCACGCTGCGGATCGATGAGGTCGGATGCCTCGTCGAGCAGCCCGGCCAACTGCAGAATCGCCGACGTGACCTTCGGTCCGAGGCCGAGCGAAGCCGCCCGGCGCATCGCCTCGCGGTACGTGATCTCGTTCGCCTCGGCGAAACTCGCGAGCTGGGTCTCGGTCGCAGGACCGATTCCGCGCTTGGGGCTGTTCAGGATGCGCCTCAGCGCCAACGCGTCCTGGGGATTGGCGACGGAGATCAGATAGGCCATCACGTCTTTGATCTCGGCGCGCTCGTAGAACTTCGTTCCACCGAGCACGCGGTAGGGAAGAGCCGACCTGATGAAGATCTCTTCGAGCGCACGCGTCTGCGCGTTCGTTCGATAGAAGACGGCGATGTCTTTATAGGCCGTGCCGGCGTCGTGCAGCTTCGCGATCTCGTCGGCGACGAACTGCGCCTCGTCGTGGCCGGAATAGCCCGTGTAGCCGAGGATCCTGTCGCCATCACCGATCGCGGTCCACAACTTCTTGTCTTTGCGGTCGAAGTTGTTCGAGATCACCGCGTTGGCCGCAGAGAGGATGTTCTGGGTCGACCGGTAGTTCTGTTCGAGGAGCACGACCTTGGCGCCCGGATAGTCGCGTTCGAACTCGACGATGTTGCGGATGTCGGCTCCGCGGAACGCGTAGATCGACTGATCGGAGTCTCCGACCACGGTGAGCGACGCACCCTCGACGGGTGGCTGCCCGGGGTCGACAGATCCGGGCGAGAGGGTGAGCTCGCGAATGAGCGAGTACTGCGCATGGTTCGTGTCTTGATACTCGTCGACCAGGATGTGCCTGAACCGGCGCCGATACTGCTCTGCTACCCGAGGGAAGGCGCGGAACAGGAAGACGGTCTGGCTGATCAGGTCGTCGAAGTCGAACGCGTTGGCCGCCTGCAGGCTGCGTGTGTACTGACGGAAGATCTCGACGAAGAGCGACTCTTGGGGGTCGGCGAAGTTGGCGGTGCGGGCGTAGCTCTCGACGTCGGCGAGCTCGTTCTTGAGCTTCGAGATCTTGGCCGAGACGGAGCCGACGGTGAACCCGAAGGTGTCGGCCTGCAGCTCCTTGATGATGCGCTTGATCAGAACGCGACTGTCGGCGGAGTCGTAGATGGTGAAGCTCTTGGTGAAGCCGAAATTCTCGGCCTCCCTGCGAAGAATCCGCACGCACGCCGAGTGGAACGTCGAGATCCACATTCCCTGAGACGCCTGGCCCAGCAGCTGTTCGACGCGCTCGCGCATCTCGGCGGCGGCCTTGTTCGTGAAGGTGATCGCCAGAATCTGGCTCGGCCACGCCTCACGGCTCTCGATCAGACTCGCCACGCGATGCGTGAGAACACGAGTCTTGCCCGACCCTGCGCCCGCGACGATGAGCAGCGCGGGGCCGCGGTACTCGACCGCCTCGCGTTGCTCGGGATTGAGACCGTCGAGCAGGTCGCTCTGTGCGGCACTCTGCCCGTGCCCGTCGAGGATGACGGGCTTCAGGCCGGTGGCGCCGGAGTCGGTCGAGGGGAGATCGAAGAGGCTTGTCATGTCGGCTCCAGTTTAAGCCGATCCTCCGACAGTTCCCCGCGGCTCGAACGACGGCGACGCTGCGTTCCGGGCCGCGATCGCGAGATCCACGTGGTCGGCGAACACCCCGTCGACGCCCGTGGCGAGAATCAGCGCGAAGTCTCTCTGCCAATCGCCGAATGCCGAGGGGTCGCTGCCTCGACGCAGGGCGCGGTCGAGGAATCTGTTCTCCGGCCGGAGAGTCCAGGAGTAGATCTCGAGACCCGCGGCGTGCGCATCGTCGACGAGGACCGACGACACGGCCCCCGAGTCCGGATCTGTGCGGGGAAGAATCATGCGCCTGTCGACGCTGATTCCCTCGATATCGCGCCGCAGCATCCGGAGGCCATCGCGGGTGAGGAACGACGCGTAGCTGTCTGCGTCCGCACCGAACCGGGCCACGAGGTCGGGCGGTGACCCGGCCGCCTCGAGCAGAAAGACGTTCTTCGACCGAAGCCCTCTGCTCCTCAGCTGATCGAGTACCGTCTTCTCGAACGATTCGACGGTGAGACGGCCGTCGTCAGAGTTCCATCCGGCCGCCGTCAACTCGGCCGCCACCAACTCGTCGAGCGGGAGGCCGATCGAGTCGAAGTACGCGGCGTGCTTGATCTCGGCCACGAGCCCGATCGGGCGATCTGACTCCTCTCTGGCGCGATCGAGAACGTGCAGCAGTTCCGACAGACGCATGATCGGCGACTGCAGATCGTACGATGCGCTCGACTGCCGGATCTTAGGCAGACGCTCACGACTGCGCAGCGTCGACAGCTCTGCCCAGGTGAAGTCCTCGGTGAACCAGCCGGTCTGCCGCGCCTCGTCGATCGTCTTGGTCGTGCGGCGCGAGGCGAACTCGGCGCGAGACGCCACGTCGGTGGTTCCCGAGATCTCGTTCTCGTGCCGCAGCACGAGGATTCCGTCTCGGGATGCGACGATGTCGGGTTCGACGGCATCGGCACCGAGCGCGATGGCCAATTCATACGACGGGAGAGTGTGTTCGGGGCGGTACCCCGGAGCGCCCCGATGTCCGATGACGAGGGGCAGACGGGCTGAAGTCACGCCACCACGGTAGTGCGAATCGGCTCCGCCCTGCGCGGAAAGCCTGCGAAATGCCCACATTCACGGGCAGCAGGCGACCTCGACCCGGTAGATTTGAACTCCGTCCACCTACGTACAAGAGGAACTCATGCCGTCGGCGAACCCCGCGTTCACACGCAACCCTGTTTTCAACGGAAAGGGTGCCGCTGACGCTGCGCCCACGATGTCGAGCACACAGCTGCAAGACCTCTACGAGCGCCCGTCTGCCACACCGGCAGACACCTCGCGCATGACCTACGACGACGCGATCGTCAAGACAGCGCTGCTGTTCGGCGTGCTTCTGGCCGGCGCCGTCGTCGGCTGGATCGTGCCCGGCCTGCTCGTCGTCGGGGCCATCGTCGGCCTCGTGCTCGGCCTCGTCAACTCGTTCAAGCGTGAGCCTTCTCCCGCGCTGATCATCGGTTACGCCGCGGCAGAAGGTCTCTTCGTCGGCGGAATCTCGGCGTTCTTCGAGACCAGGTACGAGGGCATCGTCGTGCAGGCCGTGCTTGCCACGCTCGCCGTGTTCGGTACCACCCTGGCGCTCTTCGCCAACGGCAAGATCCGCGCGTCCAAGCGGGCTACTAAGATCTTCTTGATCGCCATGGTCGGTTACGCGGTCTTCTCGCTGCTCAACTTCGTGCTCATGATCGCCGGCGTATTCCCCGCCGACAACGTGTTCGGCCTGCGCTCCGGTATCTTCGGCATCATCATCGGCGTGCTCGCCGTGATCATGGCCGCCTACTCGCTGGTTCTCGACTTCGACTTCGTACAGCGTGGAGTCAAGTCCGGGGCGCCGCGTAAGTACGGATGGTCGGCGGCCTTCGGCTTGACCGTCACGCTCGTGTGGCTCTACGTCGAGTTGCTTCGTCTCATCGCGATCTTCCGCAACTAGCTTCTAGACAGTGTCGACAGACAGCAACGGCGGGGTCGTCCTTCGGGGCGGCCCCGCCGTCGTCGTCTCTCGACTCGGCGATACCCGCATCCCGGGTCTCGACGCCGCACGGGGGCTCGCCATCCTCGGCATGCTCGCCGCCCACACTCTTCCCGGCGACGGCAACTCGTTCTATGACGGCCGCAGCTCGATTCTCTTCGCCACCCTTGCCGGGATCTCACTCGGGCTGATGACGGGAGGACAGCATCCGGTCGCCCGCGTCGCGGCTGCGTCACGCACGCGCGCCCGACTGTCGATCGCCATCCGGGCACTTCTTCTGATCGCGCTCGGGCTCGGTCTCTGGCTGCTCGAGACAAATATCGCGATCATCCTCGACTCGTACGGCTTTCTCTTTCTGATCTGTCTGCCGCTGCTGTTCCTGAACCGCTGGGTTCTGGCTGCCCTGGCCGTCGTCTGCGCGCTCCTCGGTCCCGCTGTGGTCGAAGCGCTCGTCGACGCCACATCGTGGGACGGCCCGATGCCGATATCCGCTGACAACCCTCTCGCCGTGCCCCTCTCCTGGCTCGACTCCTACTATCCAGCGCCGGTCTGGTTGGCCTATGTACTCGCGGGCCTCGCCGTCGCCCGGTTCGGAGTCACCCGTCCTCGGGTTCAGCTCACCATCATCGTCGGTGGCGTCGTCGCCGCCGCTCTCGGATACGGGCTGTCGGATGCCTTCGGCGACCCCGTCGTGGCACACACCGACACGACGATGGAGGCGATCTCGTCGGGAGCACTCGCCCTCGCGGTGATCGGGCTCCTCGTCGCCATCGTCGGGCGTCTGAGAACCGCCGTCGGGCGCACCGCCCTATCGCCTCTGATCGCCGCCGGAGCGATGCCGCTGAGCATCTACACGGCGCAGGTCCTCGCCATCGCGGCGGTCGACGTGCTCCACCCCGAGGCGCCCGACGACGCGTTCTCGTGGACTCTCTTTCTCAGCCTCGCAATCGGCACGCTCGTGTTCGCCACCGCATGGAGGCTGCGGTTCGCGCAGGGACCCCTCGAGTGGCTCTTCGCACGGCTGACACTGCGTCGACCGTGGAGAACTCCACGGGACGCAGCAGGCCCGGGTCATCAGACCCGGAGCACTACTCCCACTCGATAGTTCCCGGCGGCTTGCTGGTCACGTCGAGCACGACGCGGTTCACACCCGAGACCTCATTCGTGATGCGGTTCGAGATGCGGGCCAGAAGATCGTAGGGCAGTCGAGTCCAGTCGGCGGTCATCGCGTCTTCGCTCGAGACGGGGCGCAGCACGATCGGGTGGCCATAGGTGCGGCCATCGCCCTGTACACCGACCGAGCGCACGTCGGCGAGAAGCACGACAGGGCACTGCCAGATCTCGTCATCGAGACCGGCCGCGGTCAACTCGGCGCGCACGATGGCGTCGGCCTGACGAAGCAGCTCGAGTCGCTCCCAGGTGACTTCTCCGACGATCCGGATGCCGAGGCCGGGTCCGGGGAACGGCTGGCGTCCCACGATGGCCTCGGGAAGCCCGAGCTCGCGACCGATGGCGCGCACCTCGTCTTTGAAGAGGGCCCGAAGCGGCTCGACGAGCTCGAACTGCAGGTCTTCGGGAAGGCCTCCGACGTTGTGATGGCTCTTGATGTTCGCGGTGCCGGTTCCGCCGCCGGACTCCACGACATCGGGGTACAGAGTCCCTTGAACGAGGAATTTCACGGGCTCGCCGTCGGTCGCGGCGGCCTCGAGCACGAGCGCCTCTGCTGCAGCCTCGAAGCTGCGAATGAACTCCCGGCCGATGATCTTGCGCTTCTGCTCGGGGTCGGTCACACCCGCGAGGGCGTCCATGAACTGCTCGCGAGCGTCGATGGTGATCAGACGCACGCCGGTCGAGGCGACGTAGTCGATCTCGACCTGCTCGCGTTCGCCCTGGCGAAGAAGACCGTGATCGACGAAGACGCAGGTGAGTTGGTCACCGACAGCCTGGTGCACGATCGCGCCGGCGACAGACGAGTCGACGCCGCCTGATAGAGCACAGATGACCTTGCCGTCACCGACCTGCTTCTTGATCAGAGCGACCTGATCGGTGATGACGTTGTTGCTGGTCCAGTCGGCCGGAATGCCGGCGGTGTCGTGCAGGAAGTTCTCGAGCACACGCTGGCCGAACTCCGAGTGCTTCACCTCCGGGTGCCACTGCACCCCATACATGCGCCGCTCCTTCGAGCCGAACGCGGCCACGGGAGTCGACGACGTGCTGGCGAGAACCTCGAAGCCCTCGGGCGCCTTCGAGACCGAATCGCCGTGGCTCATCCACACCGTCTGCGCCTCGGGCTGGCCGCCGAGGAGCGATCCGCCCTCACCGGTGACCGTCATGTCGGTCGACCCGTACTCGCGAAGTCCCGTGTTGGCCACTTCACCACCGAGGGCGCGAGCCATGACCTGGAATCCGTAGCAGATGCCGAGAACGGGCACGCCGAGGTCGAAGATCGCGGGGTCGAGCTCGGGCGAGCCGGGCTCATAGACGCTCGACGGTCCTCCCGAGAGCACGATGCCCACGGGAGATTTGGCGGCGACCTCCTCGGCGGTGATCGACGAGGGAACGACTTCGGAGTAGACGCTGGCCTCGCGCACCCGACGGGCGATGAGCTGTGCGTACTGCGCACCGAAGTCGACGACGAGGACAGGCCGGGACTGGCTGTCGGGGCTGGGCGTGCTAATGGGTGACCTCCACGGGAGCGGATGCGGACAGCTCGGCCTCGCGGCCGGCCAGGTAGGTCTTCACTTCGCGGGCGATTCTGACCTCGAGGAAGAAAGAGAGCAGCGGCACGATGCCACCGAGAGCGATCAGCACGAACTTCCAGAAAGGCCACCGCATGCGGCTCCAGAGTTGGAAGTCGGCGAACAGGTAGAGAACATAGAACCAGCCGTGCGCGATGAGGATTCCGGTCGACAGGTTGACGGCCGTGACCGTACCCTCGGGCACAAGGGCGAGGAAGCCCTGGGGGCCGCCCAGTTCCAGCTCGACGCCGAACACGGGAACGTACTTGAGCACGACCTCGAGGCACAGAAGCAGCAGCATCACACCGGTGATGATGGACGAGACCCGATAGAGCTTGACCGCGCTTCGGATGCGCGGAAAATCGCGGGGTTTGGGTTCGAGGGCCATGGCTCTAGTGTATTCCGTGCTCGACGAGGCGCTGGTCGTCCAGGTCGCTCTCCGCTTCCTCGAGCTCTTCGATCTCACGCTCCCAGGCGTCGCGGGCGAGGCGGTACCAGAGGAAGACGGCGAAGCCCGCGAAGATCACCCATTCCGCGGCGTAGAAGATGTTGAGCCAGTTGAGTTCGACAGAGCGATCCGGCTCGGGCGCGGCGATGAGGTCGAGCCCCTCGGGCGCTGTGCCAGAGACCACGTAGCCCCCGTAGACGTCCGTCGAATCGGTGAGCGCCGTCCAGATGTTCACCAGCGCGGCCGGGCTCATGGTCGTCACGTCGTAGTCGCCGCCCTTGGCCTTCTCGGCGTCATCGACGGTGGGCGCGTCGGGGTCGACGTAGCGCCCCTCGACAGACACGGGTTCGGATGTGCGGGGCTGGGCGGCCAGCCTGTCGCGCACGGCGACGGCCGCCTCGCGATCGGGTGCCCACCCGAGAGCCACGGCGAGAGCCGGCGCCCCCGGTTCATCGACCGCGAGATGCGCGATGACCCAGTATCCCGACCGCCCTCCGTTGATGCGGTCGGCCAGGATCCCGTAGTCGGCAGGTTCGAAGATCCCCTGCGTCTGCACCTTCTGCGCAGCCTCGACGGCAAGAACAGGCTGCTGCGGAGAGGCGACCTCGGAGAGCGGCTTCACGGTCTCGGTGGGCCGGTCGTCGACCTGACCGCTCGAGACGGCACGCTCGAGTTGCCATTGACCGAGGCCGGCGAAGATGGCCGCGATGGCGAGGGCGAGCACGAGGGCGGCGATCCATCGCGGTCGCCGCATGACGCTGAACAGGGTCAATATTCGCTATCTCTCTCGCGCGGAGCGCGATCACGGGAGCCGAGGTCGTCGGATTGCCGCATGGCTTGCTCGATGAGCGCGTCGACATCGCCGGAAGCGGGTTCCTGCGGGGCCGCCTGTGCACGCGGCGTCGTATCGAGAGTGGGCTCCGAATCGTCGTCGGCCCGCGGCAGCGACACGTCTTGCCCTGCAGTGACGGCGGCAACCAGCGCGATCTCCTCGTCGAGCATCGGATCGCGACTCTTCCGCGCGCTCTTCTCCCGCGCCGCGGCGGACCTGGGCCGAAGAATGAACGACGAGATCTTCTCGGAGTTGGCCGCGAGGATCGGTCCCATGATCGCCATGATCAGCACATAGAGGCCGGCAAACGGTTGGATGCGTTCGTCGAGGCCCGCAGACAACGACAGGGTCGCGAGAATGAGGGCGAACTCTCCCCTGTTCTGCAGAATGACGCTGGCGTTGATTCCAGCTCGGGGACCGAGCTTGTTCAGCCACGCGACGAACTGGCCCGCACCCGCGTTCAGCACCACCGTCATCAGCACGGCGCCGAGAACGGGCACGATCACCGGAGCGAACTTGGTGGGGTCGAGGCCGAGACCGAAGTTGAGGAAGAAGAACGCGCCGAAGACGTCGCGCAACGGTATGGCGATGTGCTCGATGCGGTTGCGGTACCGGGTCGCGCCCAGCACGAGGCCGATCAGGAACGCGCCGATCGCATCCGTGACGCCGAGGATCTCGCCGATGCCGCCGAACATGATCGCGAGCCCGAAGAACAGGATCGTGAAGAGCTCGTCGTCTTTCGTACGGAACAACCGCGACACGTACCGGCCGCCCCATCGAGCCACCGTGAACATAACGATGAGGAACAGGAAGGCGATGCCGAGCTTGCCGACGACGGGCCAGATCTCGGTCTCTCCCGAGAGGACCACCGAGACGATCGCGAGGTAGATGGCGATGAAGATGTCTTCGACGACGGTGACGCCCAGGATCATCGGCGTTTCCGGGTTGGCCAGGCGCTTGAGTTCGATCAGGAGCTTCGTGACGATCGCGCTCGAACTCGTGGCGGTGATCCCCGCGACGATGAGCGCCTCGCGTGTTCCCCAGCCGAGCATGAACCCGAACGCGAAGCCCGCGCCCATGTTGAGCGCGATGTACGAGCCGCCCGAGATGATGAGCTTGCCCGCGTTCGAGAAGAATTCGTCTTGATCGAACTCGAGGCCGAGGTTGAACAGCAGCAGCACGAGGCCGAACACGGCCATGAGTTCGATGTACTCGGTGTGGACGAACTCGAGGGGGAAGAGATGGAAGTTCGGGCTCGCCAGGAGTCCGACGGCCATGTAGATCGGAATCGCGGGCAGACCGATGCTCTTACCGAGCCGGCCGAGCACGTAGGCGATGACGAACAGGGCGCCCAGAATGAGGAGATCGGGCCCGAAGTGCATCGCCTAGCGCCCGGGAGAGCCGTCGGCGGCGCCGCTCTTGGAGCGCATCTCACCCGTGCGGAAGAAGTTGAACGCCTTGGCGACCTTCTCGGGCGAACCGGCGACGACGAGGGTGTCGCCCGGAAAGACCTTGAAGTCGGGTGCAGGTGCGGGATTCGCCGACTCGCCGCGCACGACGGCGACGACGGTGAGCCCGACGATGTCGCGTTCCGCCGTATTGCCCAAGGGCTGCCCGGCGATGTGGTCTTCGTAGTCGACCGTGAACCAGTCGATGCTGAGTCCGGGAATCTGGTCGAGCGCCGTCAGCGATTCGGTGATCTGCGTGCCGCCCAGGAGCTCGGCGAGAGTGCGCGCCTCGTCTTCGCTGAGACGAAGCGACACCTTGGCCGCGTCTGAGGTGTTGTCTTCGTCGGAGAAGGTGATCAGATCGCTGTGACCCGAACGGTGAGCGATGACTCCGACCTTGCCGCCGTCTGCCGTGATGAAGGTGTGCAGTACCCCGACGCCGGGGAGCTTGACCCGTCGGACATCGACCATGACTGAACTCCTCGGGGTAGCTGCATCGTGCGGGCGGAAGACTCCATTCTACCCGCGCACAGAATGGCCCGACCGTTGCCTGAACGTCTGTCGGAGCGGGCTACGCCTCTGCAGCGATGTCGGGTGCCTCGAGTCGGATGCGATCGGCCGACTCGTCGTCGGGCTGCTCCTGGCTCGCGCGCTCCGCCGCAACCCGGCGGAGGTAGTTCGCGACCTCCCGCTCGATACGCGCCTCGTCCCATCCGAGCACCCCGGCCATGAGCCGGGCAGCGACGGGCGCCGCAGACACACCCCTGTCCCACGCCTCGATCGAGATGCGGGTGCGACGAGCCAGCACGTCTTCGAGATGAAGAGCGCCCTCGTGGCTGGCCGCGTAGACGACCTCCGCCGCGAGGTAGTCGTCGGCGCCAGGCAGCGGCTCAGCGAGCTCCGGGTTCGACGAGATCAGATCGAGCAGCTCGTCGGTCAGCGTTCCGAAGCGGTTGAGCAGGTGCTCGATGCGCACGGTGTGCACGCCGAACTTGCGGGCGATCTTGCTGCGCTTGTTCCACGCCGCCTGGTAGCCCTCGGCGCCGAGCAGTGCGATGTCTTCTGTGACGCTGCCGGCGATCTTGCCGTCGAGCGCCGAGACCGCGGCGTCGATCGCGTCTTTGGCCATCACACGGTAGGTCGTCCACTTGCCACCGGCGATCACGACGAGGCCGGGAACCGAGTGCGCGACGAGGTGCTCACGCGACAGCTTCGATGTCTGATCGCTTTCGCCGGCGAGGAGCGGCCGGAGGCCGGCGTAGACGCCCTCGACGTCGTCGCGAGTGAGGGGCACGTTGAGAACCGTGTTGACGTGTTCGAGGACGTAGTCGATGTCGGCGGCCGTCGCGGCGGGGTGGGCCTTGTCGAGGTGCCAGTCGGTGTCGGTCGTGCCGACCAGCCAATGGCGGCCCCACGGAATGACGAAGAGAACGCTCTTCTCGGTGCGCAGCAGCAGACCCATCGACGACTGGAAGCGGTCGCGAGGAACGACGAGGTGGATGCCCTTCGATGCGCGCACCTTGAACTGACCACGCTCGCCGACCATCGCCTGCGTGTCATCGGTCCACACGCCTGTCGCGTTGACGACCTGCTTGGCGCGGATGTCGAACTTCTCGCCGGTCTGCAGGTCGTGAGCATGAACTCCGACCACCCGCTGGCCCACCTTGATAAATCCTTCGACACGCACTCGGCTCGCGGCGTGCGCACCATAGAACGAGGCCGTGCGAACGACGCTGGCGCCGTAGCGGGCATCGTCGACCTGGGCGTCGTAGTACGTGATGCCGCCGATGAGAGCGTCGTGCGCCATGCTCGGAATGGCTCGTTGGACCTGGCCGCGGGTCAGGTGACGGTGGTGTGGAACTCCGGGCGGACGCCCTCCCGTGTAGGAGAAGAGGTCGTAGAGCACCATTCCGGCACCGATGTAGAAGCGATCGATGAAGCGGCGCTTCAGCGGAATGAGAAAGCGCACGGGCTTCACGAGGTGCGGTGCGATGCGCTGCAGGAGCAGGCCACGCTCGATGAGAGCCTCGCGCACGAGACGGAAGTTCAGCTGCTCGAGGTACCGCACACCTCCGTGCACGAGCTTCGACGAACGCGAGCTCGTGCCGCTCGACCAGTCGCGAGCCTCGACGATTCCGACCCGCAGGCCGCGCGTCGCGGCGTCGAGGGCCGCACCCGCCCCGACGATGCCGCCGCCCACGACGAGGATGTCGAGTTCTTTGGTCTTCAGCGCCTCGATGGCCGCTTCGCGCTCTTCTGGCCCGAGTTTCGCTGATCGGGACACGGTGTTCGTTTCAGCCATCTTCAGGCCTCCTCGTCATAGAGAATCGGTGGCGCCAGTTTACCCGCGGCGGGTGACTAGTGGGCGAGATACGGCGCGACCACGACGTCGATGCGCTGGAACTCCTTGAGGTCGGAGTACCCCGTGGTTGCCATCGAGCGGCGGAGCGCCCCCATGAGGTTGGCCGTTCCGTCTGCCACAGGCGACGGCCCGTTGAGGATCTCCTCCAGCGGTGCGACCTGCCCGACGTGGACCCGGTTTCCCCGCGGAAGCTGGGTGTGGTGAGCCTCGCTGCCCCAGTGGTATCCGCCACCCGGCGCGTCTGTCGCGCGAGCCAGAGCGGTACCCAGCATCACGGCGTCCGCGCCGACCGAGATGGCCTTCACGATGTCGCCCGAGGTTCCGAGACCGCCGTCTGCAATGACGTGCACGTAGCGGCCTCCCGACTCGTCCATGTAGTCGCGACGAGCGCCCGCGACGTCGGCGACAGCCGTGGCCATGGGTGCGTGGATGCCGAGGGTCGCCCGGGTGGTCGACGCGGCTCCTCCGCCGAATCCGACGAGCACGCCCGCTGCGCCGGTGCGCATCAGGTGCAGCGCGGCGGTGTAGGTGGCCGCTCCGCCGACGATGACAGGAACGTCGAGCTCGTAGATGAACTTCTTGAGGTTCAGCGGTTCGGTGCTCTTCGACACGTGCTCGGCGGAGACGGTCGTTCCGCGGATCACGAAGAGGTCGACGCCCGCGGCGACGACCGTCTCGTAGAGCTCCTGAGTGCGCTGAGGCGACAGGGCTGCTGCAACAGTGACCCCGGCGGCCCGGATCTCGGCGAGGCGGGCGGTGACGAGTTCGGGCTTGATGGGCTCGGCATAGATCTCGCGCATGCGAGCCGTGGCCGAGGCTGCGTCGAGGGAGCGGATCTCCTCGAGGATCGGCTCGGGGTTCTCGTAGCGCGTCCACACGCCCTCGAGGTCGAGCACTCCGAGTCCACCGAGCTGGCCCATGCGGATGGCCGTGGCAGGCGAGACCACGGAATCCATGGGTGCCGCCAGCACGGGCATATCGAAGTGATAGGCGTCGATCGTCCAGTTGATCGACACGTCCTGCGGGTCACGGGTGCGCCGCGAGGGCACTACCGCGATGTCGTCGAATGCGTAGACACGACGGCCCCGCTTGTTGCGGCCGATTTCGATTTCCATACTCACCCGACAACCCTACCGGTCGAGCGAGAGGCTACCTGCGGTAGTTCGGCGCCTCGACGACCATCTGCACGTCGTGGGGGTGCGACTCCTTGAGACCGGCCGCGGTGATGCGAACGAAGCGGCCCTTCTCTTTGAGTTCGGCGATCGTGCGAGCACCCGTATAGAACATCGACTGACGCAGGCCTCCGGCGAGCTGGTAAGCCACGCTTGCCAGGGGGCCGCGGTAGGGCACCTGGCCCTCGATGCCCTCGGCGATGAGCTTGTCGTCGCTGGGCACATCCGACTGGAAGTAGCGGTCTTTGGAGTACGACGTCTTCTCGCCGCGGGTCTGCAGCGCTCCGAGCGAGCCCATGCCCCGATAGTTCTTGTACTGCTTGCCGTTGACGAACACGAGATCGCCGGGGCTCTCGTCGCAGCCGGCGAGAAGCGATCCGAGCATCACCGTGTCGGCACCGGCGACCAGGGCCTTCGCGATGTCGCCCGAGTACTGCAGGCCTCCATCGGCGATCACCGGGATGCCGTGCGGCTTGGCCGCGAGCGACGCTTCGTAGACGGCCGTCACCTGGGGCACGCCCACACCGGCGACGACGCGCGTGGTGCAGATCGATCCGGGACCGACGCCGACCTTGATCGCGTCGGCACCGGCATCCACCAGCGCCTGGGCACCAGAGCGGGTCGCGACATTGCCGCCGATGATGTCGACGGCCTCGAAGGCGCTGTCGCGCTTGAGGCGACGGATGATGTCGAGCACTCCGGCGCTGTCGCCGTTGGCGGTGTCGACCACGATCACGTCGACTCCCGCTTCGAGCAGGCTCGTGGCTCGCTGCCACGCATCGCCGAAGAATCCGATGGCAGCGCCGACGCGCAGGCGGCCGGCCGGATCTTTTGTCGCGTTCGGGTACTTCTCGCTCTTGTCGAAGTCCTTGACCGTGATGAGGCCCGTGAGGCGGCCCTGCTCATCGACGATCGGCAGCTTCTCGATCTTGTGCTGAGCGAAGATGGCGATGGCGTCGTCGGGGTCGATGCCCTGACGTCCGGTGATGAGAGGAGCCTTCGTCATCACGTCGCGCACGAGCGTGGTGGCCTTCTCGAATGGAGACACGAAGCGCATATCGCGATTCGTGATGATCCCGACGAGGACGCCCGCCTGGTCGACGACAGGCAGACCGGAGACGCGGAAGTGACCGCAGAGCGCGTCGACCTCGGCGACGGTCGCGTCGGCGGTGGTGGTGACCGGGTCGGTCACCATGCCGGACTCGCTGCGCTTGACGAGGTCGACCTGACTCGCCTGATCGGCGATCGACAGGTTGCGATGCAGGATGCCGAGGCCGCCCTGTCGGGCCATGGCGACGGCCATGCGCGACTCGGTGACCGTGTCCATCGCCGCGCTGAGTAGAGGGGTGGAGACTTCGATGCGACGGGTCAGCCTCGATGAGGTGTCTGCCTCGGAAGGAATGACATCGGTGTGGCCCGGCAGGAGCATCACGTCGTCATACGTCAATCCGATAAAACCAAAGGGATCCGCCTGGTCCAAATGACACCTCGCCTCGTAGAAAATATCTCTTGTCAAGAGTAACGGTTAGGCGACCGCGATATTCCGGTGTAAGAAAGTACCTGCGCGCCCCGAGGTTTCTTCTCCGTCGAAACATGGAGGCAACAAACGGGCGCTATGTTCTAGCAACGTCGCTCGACCATAGATAACGGAGCCCGGTTACATCCGAGGCTTCCCACAGGAGGTGCACCCTTGCTCGCTGGCATAAGACCCGGGCAGTCGGCTCGATTGATCGCGATGCTCATCGCGTCGGTCGTTCTCTGTCTATCCGTCGTCCTCGGAGGATCCGCCCTCGGCGCATCAGCTGCTGAGACGACCGCTTCCACATCCACCGCAACCGAGCAATCGATCCTCGTCTGGGTTCGCACCGACGCAGACAAGGTCGGGGTGGCCAACGTGTCGATCACCGTCGACGGCGATGGCGGCACCGCGACGGGGGTCACCGGCGCAGACGGCAAGGCCGTCATCCCCGTGAGCGAACCCGGCACCTACACCGTGACCATCGACGAAGACGCCCTCCCGGTCGAGACGGGCTACCCACGCCCCTCGACCAACCCGGCAGAGGTCGAGGTGTTCGCCGGCAACACCGAGGTGCCCTCCATCTTCTTCCTGTCGCCCGACAACGCGAAGGGGGCCGTCGCTGCACCCTCCGACGAGTCGACCTCCACTCCGGCCCCGGGTGCGACCGACGATGCAGGAACGGGTACCACGACCGCTCCGGTCACCGTCGATACGTTCTGGCTTCGATTCTGGCCGCAGCTCGTCACCGGCCTGATCTTCGGTCTGCTCATCGCACTCGCGGCCATCGGCGCATCCCTTATCTATGGAACGACCGGGCTCAACAACTTCGCCCACGGCGAGTTGGTGACCTTCGGTGCGCTGATGGCCTACCTGTTCTCGGGAATCATCGGGCTGCCGGCCGTGATCGCGATCCCCGCGGCGATGGTTCTCGGCGGCCTCTTCGGCTGGGCGCAGGATGCGGGCATCTGGAGACCCCTGCGCAAGCGCGGTCTCGGTCTGATCCCGATGATGATCGTCACCATCGGACTCTCGCTCGCGCTGCGCTACGTGTTCGTGCTCCTCTTCGGACCCGACCGGCTGACCCTTCCGAACAGCACGAAGCCCTTCCTCGTGATCGGTTCGGTCAGCCTGAAGTTCACCGACGTGGCGGGCGCGGTCATCGCGATCGTCGTCATCCTGGGCGTCGCACTGGTGCTCACGAAGACCAAGATCGGCAAGGCCATGCGCGCCGTGTCCGACAACCGTGCCCTGGCTTCGGCCTCGGGCATCAACGTCGAGCGGGTCATCCGCGTCGTGTGGGTCGGCTCGGGTGCGCTTGCTGCGCTGGCAGGCGTCTACGTGGGCTACTACCAGTCGCTCCGCTGGGACACGGGGGCGTCGATCCTGCTGCTGATCTTCGCGGCGATCACTCTCGGTGGCCTCGGTTCGGCCTATGGCGCTCTCGTCGGAGCCGTGATCATCGGCCTCATCATGAACCTGTCGACGCTGTGGATTCCGGAGAACCTCAAGTTCGTCGCCCCGCTCGTGCTCATGATCATCATTCTGCTCGTTCGGCCCCAGGGCATCCTGGGCCGTAAAGAGCGCGTCGGCTAGGGAAGGTCCTTATGAACGGCAATTTCATCTGGCTCACAATCGGGCAGATATTCGACCCCACCGTGGCGGCCTACGCCCTGGCCACGATCGGCCTCGTGATCCACTTCGGCTTCACCGGTCTCCTCAACTTCGGGCAGGCGGGCTTCATGGCCGTCGGCGGCTACGCCTTCGCGATCACGTCGGTCGTCTACGACTGGCCCCTCTGGGGATCCTTCCTCGCGGCCATCGTGGCGGCCACCGTCTTCGCTCTCATTCTCGGTATACCCACGCTGAGGCTCAGGGCCGACTATTTGAGCATCGTGACCATCGCGGCGGCGGAGATCATCCGGCTATCCGTGAAGACACCGGAGTTCTCCGAGGTCACGGGTGGTTCGGAAGGCATCAACGGCGCAGCACGCGCGTTCAACGACGTGAACCCTCTTCCCGATGGCCGCTGGGGCCTCATGGGCACTCCCCTGGTCTACAACCAAGACCAGTGGTGGGTTCGCATCGTGGGCTGGGGCCTCGTAGCGCTGGCCTGTCTCCTCGTCTTCCTCCTGATGCGCAGCCCCTGGGGCCGGGTCATCATGGGAATCCGCGAAGACGAGGACGCCGTGCGCTCGCTCGGCAAGAACGTCTTCTCGTACAAGATCCAGGCGCTGATTCTCGGTGGTGTGCTCGGTGGTCTCGCCGGAGTCGTCTTCATCCTGCCGCGGTCTCTACAGCCCGATAATTACGGCACCCAGCTGACGTTCTTCCTCTATACGATCATGCTGCTCGGTGGAGCCGCGACCGTCTTCGGCCCGGTCGTGGGATCGATCCTCTTCTGGGTCACACTGTCGCTCACAGACGGGCTCCTCAGCCTCGGCATCGAAGCCGGAGTCCTCCCGCTCACGACGACACAGACGGGCCCGATCCGATTCATCATCGTCGGTGTCGCCCTGATGCTCCTCGTGATATTCCGTCCGCAAGGAATCTTCGGCAAGAAGAAGGATCTGCACTTTGCCTGAAAAAACTCTCGTATCCGACATCACAGACGATGTGATCGTTCCGGGCGTCAAGAAGAAAGACCCCATCGTCGTCGCCCACGCAGTGAGCCGTCGCTTCGGCGGCCTCACCGCCGTCGACGTCGCCCACCTCGAGATCCCGCGTGGTTCGATCACCGCTCTCATCGGCCCGAACGGCGCCGGCAAGACCACGTTCTTCAACCTGCTCACCGGCTTCGACAAACCGAACACGGGCAACTGGACGTTCAAGGGCAAGAGCCTCGCCGGTGTTCCCGCATTCAAGGTCTCCCGCATGGGCATGGTGCGCACATTCCAGCTCACGAAGGCGCTGAGCGGCATGACCGTTCTCGAGAACATGCGTCTGGGCGCCACGAAGCAGGGCGGCGAGAACATCTTCGTCTCTCTCTTCAAGCCGCTGTGGAAGGCCAAAGAAGACGAGATCACCGAACGCGCGATGCAGCTGCTGGCGAAGTTCAAACTCGACACCAAGAAAGACGACTACGCGTCGAGCCTGTCCGGTGGACAGAAGAAGCTGCTCGAGATGGCTCGTGCCCTGATGTCGAGCCCCGAGCTGGTGATGCTCGATGAGCCGATGGCCGGAGTCAACCCGGCGCTCACCCAGTCACTGCTGGGCCACATCGTCAACCTGAAAGACGAGGGCATGACCGTGCTCTTCGTCGAGCACGACATGCACATGGTCAACACGATCGCCGACTGGGTGGTCGTGATGGCGGAGGGCAAGGTCGTCGCCGAGGGTCCGCCCTCTACGGTCATGTCCGACCCCGCCGTTATCGATGCCTACCTCGGCGCCCACCACGCGAGCGACCTCGGCACGATCGAGGGGCAGCTCGAGGTGGCGGAGGAGATGGAATCAGACCTGATCCGCTCGGAGGTGGAGCAGGATGCGGAGGCCGCCGGCATCGCCGTGCCGAACCATGAGCCCTCGCCCAGCACCGATGCCGCGCCGACCCCGGTCGACGGAGAGGAAAAGAAGTGAGCACCGAGACCGATCGCGTCCTCGTCACCAAGGAGCTCTTCGCCGGATACGTCCCGGGGGTAAACATCCTCAACGGCTCCAACGTCTACGTGAAGCGTGGCGAGCTCGTGGGAATCATCGGCCCCAACGGCGCCGGCAAGTCCACGTTGCTCAAAGCCATCTTCGGCCTCGTCAACATCCGCAGCGGCTCCGTCGAGCTGAACGGAGAGGACATCACCGGGCTGAAGGCCGACAAGCTGGTCTCCAAGGGCGTGGGCTTCGTGCCGCAGAACAACAACGTCTTTCCCTCGCTCACCATCGAAGAGAACCTCGAGATGGGCATGTACCAGAAGCCGAAGCTCTTCAAGACGCGGCTCGCCTTCGTCGAAGACCTGTTTCCCGAGCTGTCCAAGCGGCTCAAGCAGCGCGCCGGCTCTCTCTCGGGAGGCGAACGGCAGATGGTCGCAATGTCGAGGGCTCTGATGATGGATCCGAGCATGCTGCTCCTCGACGAGCCGAGTGCAGGCCTCTCCCCCATGCGTCAGGACGAGACCTTCGTGAACGTGCAGCGCATCAACCGTGCTGGCGTCTCGATCATGATCGTCGAGCAGAATGCCCGTCGCGCGCTGCAGATCTGTGATCGCGGCTACGTGCTCGATCAGGGCAAGGACGCGTACGAGGGCCCTGGCCGCGAACTGATGAATGACCCCAAGGTCATCGAGCTCTACCTCGGCACTCTCGCCACGACGAACGAGGTCACCACCTCGACGCCGACGGTGGGTGGCTGACGACCCGCACCATGAAGAGGCCCAGTACCCGAGGCCCACGCATCGCCCTCTCGGGCGTCGTGGCGGCCGGGGTGCTGGGCCTCTCCGCGTGCCAGGCAGCACCGCCGCTCGAGGCGCTCCCCGATGGTGTGACCGTCGGCATCCATCAGAATCGCGACGACTACGGCCCCCGGCGCCTCGAGATCTCCGTCACCAACGACGGCGAGGACGAGATCACGGTCACCCGCGCGACCCTGGAGAGCGCCGTCTTCGCGGCGGACACGTCGACGGAGCGCAGCTCGGAAATACCGACGGGCGTGACGCGCGACCTGAAGGTGACGCTCGAAGACACCGTGTGCGCCCCAGGAACAGCTGAAGACACTCGTGTGAGGCTCCAGTTCCGGATGCCGGATGGGCAGTCCGGAGAGGCCGTCGTGACGCCCGGCGACGCCTTCGGCGCCATCGCGCGCGTGCACGCGCAAGACTGCCTCGAGGAGACCACCCTCTCGATCGTCGACATCGTGCCGTCTGAAACGCTGCGCGTGGTGGATGTCGCTGGCACCCCGACAGCCCAACTCGACGTCGCGATCACGCCACGCGCGACGTCGGACTCGTCAGGAACGGTCACGGTGCAGTCGCTCGGGCGCACCGTGCTGATCCGGCCGCCCGCGACCGACTCCTGGCCCGTGGGCAGCACGTTCTCTGCTCAGAGCGATCCCGCCCTGATCACTCTCGACATCGTGCCGAACAACTGCAACACGCACACGGTCGCCGAAGACAAGCGCGGAACGTTCTTTCCGGTTCAGGTCTCGACGAGTCAAGGAGGCACGGGCACCTTCTACGTCGGCGTGAGCGACGCCCTGCGCGGCCAGATCTACGACTACATCGCTCATGACTTCTGTCACTGGAGCTGACCTTCGACCTCGCTGAGGCAAAGAAGAAGGGGCCCGGTCCGAAGACCGAGCCCCTCCCACCTCGCTTACGAGGAATTAGTCGAGCTTGCCGAACACCTGCTCTTCGAACGACGTCTTGTTGCCGGTCGAGTACTTGTAGATCGACACGTAGGCCTCGGTCGGGTCACCGTTCTTGTCGAAGGTGATCGGGCCCGAGATGCCGTCGTAGTCGATGTCCGTGCCATCGGCGATGAGCTTGGCACAGTCAGCGAACGACTCGCACTTGGTTCCACCCTCGGAGACCGACTGCAGGTTGTCCTTGATGGTCGCACCGTCGGTGGCCTTGCCCTGGAGGGAGGCCAGCGCCAGCAGCGTGGTCGCGTCGTAGGACTCGGCCGCGTAGCTGAAGACCGTCAGCGGGTCGCTGCCCTGATCCTTTACGAGCGCCTGCAGCTTCTCCTGGAACTCGGCCTTGGCCTCGACACCGGGGTTGGTGAACTGGGCGCCGGCGATGTCGACGTTGGTGTCCTTGTCGGTGATCACGCCGTAGTTTCCGTCAGCTCCGTAGAGCTTCGAGAAGTCGAAGCCCTTGGCTGCGAGCTGCTCGGCGATGGTCTTGATCTCGTCGAACGAGATGACGACCAGCGCGTCGGGGTCGGTGGCGAGAACGCTCGTGAGCGCCGAGTTGAAGTCGGTGGAAGCGGGCTCGAAGGTCTCTTCTGCTCCGACCTTCGCTCCGCCGGCCTCGAGGGCCTCCTTGACGTTCTTCTCAAGACCGGTGCCGTAGGCGTCGTTCATGTAGAGGATGGAGACGTTCGTCTTGCCGTCCTTGACGATCTTGTTTCCGAGGATGCGACCCTGGAGAACGTCGGACGGGGCGGTGCGCCAGTAGTACCCGTCGTCTTCGTACGACGTGAAGTCGGGCGAGGTGTTGGCGGGCGAGATCTGAACGACGCCGGCCTGGGTGACCTGATCGATGAACGTCTTCGAGACGCCCGAGGAGGCTGCACCGATGACGGCGGAGACGCCGTCAGCGATCAGCGACGTGGCTGACTGCGTCGCGATGTCGGTCGTGGTGTCGCCCGAGTCCTTCTGCGTGACGTCGATCGAGATGCCGGCTTTGGCATCGTTGATGTCTTTCGCAGCAAGGTCGACGCCCGCGATCTCGGGCGGGCCGAGCACGGCGAGCGTACCGGTCTGCGGAAGAATCGTGCCGATCTTGAGGGACAGGTCACCGGAGTCGCTGCCGCCGCTGCTGGTCGAGCCGCTCGAGCAGCCGACGAGAACGAGCGCGCTGATTCCCAGGATGGCCGCGCCACCGAGGGTGGTCTTCAGCGACCGGGAACCGGTCTTGGCGAATACGCCCATGATGCTCCTTGAATGTGATTGTTTTGTGGTGCACGGCGTAACGAAGTTGGCCGTCCTGTAAAGCTAACGGCCCAAAGTCGCACCGACAATACATTCCTGTTACGGGCGTGTAACGCGACCCAATCGTTACCTTGACCCCGTCAGACCGGCTCAGCGACAGGCATCCGGCCCGATCGACTCGTTTTGACCATGTCGAATGTGAGCGCGATCAATGCGAGCCAGACGAGACCGAATCCGACCCATCGCTCGATCGGCATCGGCTCGTGCATGACGAATACTCCGAAGAGGAATTGCAGGATGGGTGCGATGTATTGGATGAACCCCATATAGACGAGCGGAAGCCTCTTCGCGGCCGACGCGAAGAGCAGGAGCGGAACAGCCGTGATGATCCCGGCGCCGACCATCAGAACGACGTGCACGGTGCCCGACGAGCCGAAGGCGAGACCGGGCGGAGTGGCAGAGACGATGACGGCTTGCACCGCGGCGACCGGAAGCAGCCACAACGTCTCGAGGGTGAGGCCAGACACGGGGTCGACCACCGGGCCGATGCGCTTCTTGACGAAGCCGTAGAGCCCGAAGGAGAACGCCAGAATCAGGGCGATCCAGGGAACGGATCCGAAGCCCACCGTGAGCACGCCGACGGCGACGACACTGATGCCGAGGGCGACCCACTGCACCGCGCGCAGTCTCTCTCCGAGGATGACGACACCGAGCAGGATCGTGACGATCGGATTGATGAAGTACCCGAGCGCTGTCTCGACGACGTTGCCGCTCGTCGCGCCGATGACGTAGGTCTGCCAGTTGACGTAGATCAGGAGACCGGCGAGCCCCATCGTGAAAAGCAGACGCGGCTGCCGCACAATGGCGACGAACGCGGGCCAGGCACGGGTCGCCGTGATGATCACCGCACAGAAAGCGAGCGAGAAGAAGATGCGCACGGCCACGATCTCGAAGGGGCCAGAGGGCAGCAGCAGAAGGAAGTAGGCGGGGAGGAAGCCCCACATCGTGTAGGCGCCTACGGCGTAGAGGATGCCCGAGCGAGACGGCTGGTCGCCGGAAGTGGGGGCTGGAACTGAGGGAGCGGCGGGGCGAGGCACTGATGAATGCTACCTCCGGGCCGGGTCGGCCGAACGGCCGTGGCAACAAAAAAGACCCGGATGGCAGAGCCACCCGGGTCTTTGTCTGTTTGTCTAGGTTCAGCGAACCACGACGGCGAGCACGTCGCGAGCCGACAGCACGAGAAGGTCTTCTCCGCCGTACTTGACCTCGGTTCCGCCGTACTTGGAGTAGATGACCTTGTCGCCGACGGCGACGTCGATCGGAACGCGGTTGCCATTGTCGTCTACGCGACCGGGGCCGACGGCCACGACCTCGCCCTCCTGGGGCTTCTCTTTAGCAGTGTCAGGAATGACCAGGCCCGAGGCTGTGGTCTGCTCCGCCTCGACCTGGCGGATGACGATGCGATCCTCGAGCGGCTTGATGGAGACCGACACGGTTGACCTCTTCTTTCTTCACGTCTGATTAGCACACTCACACCGAGAGTGCTAAGACGAGTTTAGGGGGTGGACTGGCACTCGGTCAATCCGAGTGCCAACCGCCGTGGCACCCCGCTCCGCGCGGACCGCCGTCTAGGCTGACGGGGTGAATAGGCACCGCGAATGAACAAAGACGAGCTCGGCCTAGTGATGACCTCGGCAGCCCTGAGGCTGCTCGACTCACTGCCCGAATACAGCGATTCCACCGACATCGTCAAGACGGTCGCCGATCTGCGGCGCGATGGCCACCCGGCCGATCTCGTCTCGGCGGTGCTCACGCAGTCGAGGCTGCGGGCGAAGGCCACGGCCAAGTTCGGCGAGTTCGCCTCGCGCATGCTGTTCACCGAAGCGGGCCTCGAACAGGCCACGCGCCTGCGCGTCGCCGCCCTGCATGCCGGGCGATACCAGGCCGCCGGCATCCGGAGCGTGGCGGATCTGGGGTGCGGCATCGGTGCCGACGCCCTCGCCTTCGCTGCTCTCGACCTCGAGGTGCAGGCCGTCGAACGCGACGAGGTGACGGCAGCGATCGCCTCCTACAATCTGGCCCCGTTCACGAACGTCAGCGTCAGCCTCGGAGACGCGGCCGAGCACGATCTCGCCGGCGTCGAATCCGTGTACCTCGACCCGGCACGGCGCACCTCGGGGCACTCGGACACACGTCGCCTGCCCGACCCGCGCGACTATTCTCCATCGCTCGACTTCGCCTTCGGTGTCGCGCGCACACGGCCCACGGGCGTCAAGCTCGGACCCGGATTCGATCGCTCGCTCATACCTGCCGAGGCGGAGGCTCAGTGGATCTCGGTCGACGGCCAGCTCGTAGAGAACAGCCTGTGGTTCGGCTCGCTTGCCCGTGAGGGCATCACGCGCAGCGCACTCGTGCTGCGTGGCGGGCACAGCGCCGAACTGGTCGCGGCGGGCGACAGCCTCGACGCCGACGTCGCCGAGCTCGGTACATATCTGTACGAGCCCGATGGTTCGGTGATCCGCGCCCGGTTGATCGGAGACCTCGCGCGCTCCCTCGACGCTCGTATGCTGAGCGAACAGATCGCGTATCTCACCTCCGACAGTCTCGTCTCGTCGCCCTTCGTCGCAGCGTTCCGCGTGGTCGATACGCTGCCGACCGACGAGTCGAAGCTCAAGAAGGAACTGCGCCGACGCGGCATCGGGCGGCTCGAGATCAAGAAGCGCGGCGTCGACATCGATCCGGCCGCACTACGCCGACGACTGTCGCTGTCGGGAGACGCGGAGGCCACCCTCGTGATGACGCGGGTGGGCGGCCGCCACACGGCGATCCTCGCAGAGCGGGCCTGAGGCCAGGTCTCCATCACGACGAAAGGCCCCTCGTCGAAGTCGACGAGGGGCCTTTCGTGTATGGCTTAGTACGAGGAGTACGAGCTGTCGTTCAGGCTCGCGATCACGCCGAGACCGATGACCAGGGCCCAGATGATGAGGATTCCGATGCCGACGAATCCGGTGATGATAGCGGTCAGCCAGAAGCCCTTGGCGGCCGGCTCACGCTTCTTACCCATGAATCCGAGCACGACAGCCGCGATGGAGGCGATGCCGAACCATCCGAAGAACAGGATGCCGACGATACCGGCGATCATGCCGATGAGGCTGAGCGTCTTCGGGGCCGAGGCCACGGGCGAGTACGGCTGGCCGTACGGGGAGGCGCCGTTCGGAGCCTGCGCGTAGGGGTTGGCCGGCGGGGCCTGCTGGTAGCTGGGCGCTCCGTACGACGGGGTCGACTGCTCGGTGGCGGGCGGCGTGTAGGCGGGCGGGGCCGACGGCGCGCTCGGCGCTCCGTAGCTCGGCGCAGACGGGGTGGACGGTGCCGTGGGAGGCAGCGGCGGGACCGACGGCGTGCCCTCGGTCGACGGGGTATTGGGATCAGTCATGGGACAAGACTACTGAAGCTCGGTCACCCACATCTACGGGACACCCCGATTGGCCCGGCTCGATGGGCTCAGCCGCTCGGAGCGTGAGTCTAGAACGTGGTCTGCGGGGTGGGGCCCGACGTGACGAACATCACCAGAGCGACCAGGATGCCGATGGTCGCGATCAAGCCCAGATACCCCAGAACCAGACCGATGACCGCCAGGACCATGCCGGACTGCCGACGTCGCCTCACCTGTGCGATGCCGATGTGGCCGAGAACGATGGCGACGGGCGAGATGAGCAAGACCCCGGTGATGAGCGAGAACAGGGCAGGCATGTTGAGCGTGCGGCGCGCCTGAACGGCCGGGCCGGTCTGTGCGCCAGGAGCCGCCCCGGAATCGGGCGAATGCGGCGCGTAGGCAGGCTGACTCGACATGGACCGAGCCTATCCGACCTGGATATCGGTGACCGGCAGAGTCGAGTCGGCCCCGAAGCCCAGCCCCGATGGCCCGTGGCCCGCCATGATGAGCTGCGCGCCGAGGGCGGCGATCATCGCGCCGTTGTCGGTGCAGAGACTGAGGGGCGGGATGCGCAGGGCCACGCCTGCGGCCTCGGCCCGCACAGCGGCGACCTCGCGAACGCGCGCGTTCGCCACGACTCCGCCTCCGAGCAGAAGTCGAGGCACGCCGTATTCTGCACAGGCCGCGAGCGCCTTCGTGATCAGGACATCGACGACCGCCTCGCGGAAGCTGGCAGCGACATCGGCAAGCGGCACCTCCTCACCCGCATCCTGTTTCTTCTCGACCCAGCGCGCGACTGCGGTCTTGAGCCCCGAGAACGAGAAATCGTAGCGGTGAGCATCGTGGTCCTTCGGGAGGCTCAGTCCGCGGGGAAAACGGATGGCCTTCGGATTGCCGCCGACGGCCGCGCGATCGATCTCGGGACCGCCCGGATAAGGCAGTCCGAGCAGGCGTGCGACCTTGTCGAACGCCTCCCCCGCCGCATCGTCGATCGTCTCGCCGAGAAGCTCGACATCGGAGACCAGATCGCGCACCAATAGCAGCGAGGTATGGCCGCCCGAGACGAGCAGGGCGATCGTGGGGTACTGAATCTGTCCGCCATCCACCTCGCTCGCTTCGTCGCTCTCCTGCTGCGGCGACCTCAATACGTCGGCGCCGACGTGTCCGACCAGATGGTTCACCGCGTAGATCGGCTTCTCGATCGCGAGCGCGAGCGCCTTCGCTGCTCCGACACCGACCATCAGCGCTCCTGCGAGTCCGGGACCGCTCGTCACCGCAATTGCATCGATCTCGTCGAGGGTGACTCCCGCGTCGGCGAGCGCCGAGGTGATGGCGGGCGTCATCGCCTCGAGGTGCGCCCGCGCGGCGACCTCGGGCACGACTCCCCCGTAGCGGGCGTGCTCGTCCATGGACGAGGCGATGGTGTTGCTGAGCAGCGTCGCGCCCCGCACGATTCCTACGCCGGTTTCGTCGCACGACGTCTCGATGCCGAGAACGAGGGGATTGTCGGTGTTCACGATTCGATCTCCTCGGGGTCGCCGACGGCCGCCCAGCGCGTCTGGGCATCGGGGACGGCGGCGCGCATCACAATGGCGTCCACGTTGTCGGGCTGGTAGTAGCCGGGGCGCACCCCGAGCCGTTCGAATCCCAGCGACGCGTACAACGCCTCGGCAGTCGGGTTGTCGGCGCGCACCTCGAGAAAGATCTCGCGAGCGCCTCGTCGCCGAGCCTCGTTCATCAGACTCGTCATCAGTACGCGGCCGAGTCCCTTGCGCCGGGCCTCGGGCGCCACGGCGATCGTCTGAATGTCGCCCTCCTTCGCACCCCGAGGAGCAAGCAGACCCGCGTAGCCCGCGATCGTTGCGTTCGTCGGCGAATCGTCGGAACCCAGGGCGACGAGGTAGTAGCAGTGCGGGCTCGTGAGGTCTGCGCGCATGGCATCCGACGTCCACGCATCCGTCGTGAACACGCTCGACTCGATCGTCATGATCGCGTCGAGATCGTCGATGCCGGCTTGCCGCAGTTGCCAGCTCACTGCGTGACCCGTTTGATGCCGGATGGCATGGTGACGTCGGGCGAGCGCAGGTAGAGCGCCTCGTCCGACGCGAGTGGCAATCCGGTGGCCAGAAGCGCCGCCGCGGCCAGGGCGAGCTGGGCGGCGGGGATCTCCGTGGCATCCACTCTTCTGGCGTCGGTATGTGGAAGCGAATCCGGCTTGGAGAGCCCAGGCCCGTCGAGTCGCACCGGCTCGGGCGCCGAGAGGTCGTACAGCGACCAGAAGACCTCTTTGCGACGTGCGTCGGTGACGACGATGGCGGTGTCCGATGCGCCCGAGAGTACCTGCTGGCGCGCGACGGCGTCGGCGCTGACCATGGGGTAGAGCGGGATTCCGGCGCCCAGTGCGAAGGTGCGGGCGGCGGCGATGCCGACCCTGAGGCCGGTGAAGGGGCCGGGTCCCATTCCGACGACCACGCCATCGAGCGACGAGGGCCGCACCCCCGCGGCGGAGAGTGCGTCGGCGAGCAGGGTGCCGATGACCTCGGCGTGCCTCATGGTGTCGGGGGTCGACCGTTCGACGATGATCTCACCCGTCGAGGGGTCGACGATGGCGACGGAGGTACCCGCGGAGGTGTCGATGGCCAGAAGCACGAGTTATAGGTTAGTCGCCCGCGAGCGAGCGGGTGCCCCTCCGCTCACGGCCAGCGTGGGCCGACGCCGTCGATGGTGACCCGGCGTGGTTCGATGGGCTCCTCGTCGTCGCAGGCCTCCGCATCCAGATCATCGGATGCGCCGCGCGGCCGATCGATGGTGATCGAGAGCCATGAGTCGGTGAGTTCCTCGACGAGGCCGGCGCCCCACTCGATGACCACGATGGAGTGCTCGAAGTCGATGTCGAGGTCGTCGAGCTCGACCGCGCTCGAGAGCCGGTAGGCGTCGACATGCACGAGGGGAGGTTGGGACGGATCGAGTCGGGGGTGCGTTCGGGCGAGGACGAAGGTGGGGCTCGTCACCGCGCCGCGCACCCCGAGCGCCTCGCCGAGACCCCGCGTGAACGTCGTCTTGCCCGCGCCGAGCTCGCCGGTGAGCAGAATCACGTCGCCGGCAGCGAGCAACCCGGCTATCTCGTGGGCGAGAGACGCCATCTGCTCGGGATCTGCGATGACGATTTCTCTGTGCAGGGTGGTCATCGTGCCGCCTCCTGGTCGATGTAGCGACGGGGAACACGACGGCCTATGCGCGCGAGGATCTCCCCCGCCGTCGAACCCGAGTCTCTGGCCCAGCCGGCGGCCGTCGGCTCACCCTCGAGGCCTGGCCCGAATGCGACGGCTCGATCCCCCGGAGCCACGGGCGCATCTCCCACGTCGAGCACGACCTGGTCCATGGCGATGCGGCCGGCGATCGGATACGGCCGACCATGGATCGCCATGCGTCCGGAGCCCGTCGCGGCACGCGGTATACCGTCTGCGTAACCGAGCGGGACCAGGGCGAGCGTGGTCTCCTTTGTGGCCCGATAGACGAATCCGTACGAGACTCCGTGTCCTTCTGGCACGCGCTTCACCGAGAGCACGGGCGCAGAGACCGTCATCACGGGAACGACGCCGGCCGGTGCGCCGTCGGTGAGTTCCATGCCGAAACCGAACGCGGCGATGCCCGATCCTGCGGGGGGAATGGAGAACCGCTCGGTGTGCCACCAGCGCACGTCGATGCCGATTCCCGCGTCGGCGATGCTCCGCGCATCACCTTCGTCGCGCACACTGAGGATGTCGGCCCCGGACTCCGCCGCGACGCGGGCGAGACGAACGAGTCCGTGGCCATAGGCATCCGCGGTCATGTCGATCACGAGAGGGCCGCCGACGGCCCGAGCGGCGAGGATCGACACGTTGGCCCGGAAGGCGCCGAGGTCGATCGCGGCGTCGCGACCGAGGGACGTCGGGTCGACGGTGTCATCGAGCTCGCTCATGCGATGTACTCCCTGGCCACACGGTCACCCAGCCGAGTGACGATCTCGTAGTTGATCGTGTCGGCTGCCCGTGCCCAGTCGTCGGCAGAGGAGACGCCCTCGGTCGGATCGCCGAACAGCGTCACGATATCGCCGCGTGCAGGATCTGCGCCAGCCGAGACGGGCTCTACGACGAGATGGTCGGATTCGACGCGCGTCACGAGAAGTCGCCCGTAGCTTCCGGTCACGTGGATGCGGCCTGCGGCCTGCGGAGGAATACCGTCTCCGTAGCCGAGGGGCACGATGCCCGATCGGGCTGCGAAATCCGCGTCGGACGAGGGGGCGACGGCGACGATCGTGCTGCGCAGGGTCATCGCCGGATGGAGACCGAGGTCGGCGGAGTCCGCATCATCGAGAGGCGACAGCCCATAGGCGCCGATACCGATGCGCACGAGGTCGAGTCGCGTTGCGGGCAGTCGCAGGGCGGCGGCGGTCGAGGCCAGATGCCGAAGTCGCGGCCGCAGACCGGCCTGTCGCGCGGTCTCCACCCCGACGTGCAGGCGTTCGAGCTGGCGTGCGTCTTCGTCGTCGTCGGCGTTGGAGAGGTGGCTGAAGATGCCTCTGATGATCAGCTGACCTGAGAGCTCACGTCGTCTCGCGTCGTCGAAGAGTGCACCCCACTGGGACTCGCCGGCACCGTTGCGCCCCAGCCCCGTGTCGAGCTTGAGATGCACGGCCGCGGGAACTCCCCCGACAGCCTGCTGGGCCTGGGCAATCGACGCGAGCTGACCGAGATCGCTCACGCCGAGGTCGATGCCGGCCTCGAGCGCGGCCGCGAAGTTGTCGTGCGATTCGTGCAGCCAGGCGAGCACGGGCTGCGTGATGCCGGCATGCCTCAGCTCGAAGGCCTCCGAGAGGTCGGCAACGCCCAACCAGGTGGCCCCGCCGTCGAGCGCGGCGCGCGCAACCTGGGCGGCGCCGTGCCCATAAGCGTTCGCCTTGACCACGGTCATCACCTGGGCGCCCTCGGCGAGGGAGACGAATCGGGCGACGTTGTGGCGAACCGCGCCGAGGTCTATCGCCGCGACCGAGTCGGGCGCCGCGGCAGTGCCGATCTCGGGAGCCGTCATTGCGCGGCGCTGCTGACGCGTTCGGCACGCTCGGCGACCACGAACGCGAGGGCCGAGTCACCGTCGTGACTGAGAGAGAGGTGGATCGTCCCGACGCCACGAGCCCGGGCCGTCTCGGCCACCCGCCCGCCGAGGAGGAACGACGGCTTGCCGTCGTCGTCGGTCACGACCTCCATGTCGTGCCACCGAAATCCGGAGGAATCGCCCAGCGCCTTGATCAGGGCCTCCTTGGCCGCGAACCGTGCGGCGAGCGACCGCGGAGCCCGACCGCGTTCGCCCTCAGCGAACAAGCGCTCGACGAGTCCCGGCGTGCGATCGATCGAGCGCACGAATCGGGGCACGTCGACGAGGTCGACGCCGATGCCGACGATCACCGGCGAGACCTACTCGACGGTGACGGACTTGGCCAGGTTGCGCGGCTGGTCGACGTCGAGCCCCTTCGCCGTCGCCAGTTCCATGGCGAAGATCTGCAGGGGGATGACGGCGAGCAGCGGCTCGAACAGCGGGCCCGCCAGCGGGATGCGGAACACGTCTGATGCGTACGGAAGCACAGCGACGTCGCCCTCTTCCGCGATCGCGAGAACCTTCGCGCCTCGAGCCTTGATCTCCTGGATGTTCGACACGACCTTGGCGTGCAGCGAGTTGGGGTGACGCGGGCTGGGCACCACGACGAACACGGGCTGGCCCGGCTCGATCAGTGCGATCGGGCCGTGCTTGAGCTCGCCGGCGGCGAAGCCCTCGGCGTGGATGTACGCCAGCTCCTTGAGCTTCAGCGCGCCCTCCAGCGCTACGGGGAATCCCACGTGGCGGCCGAGGAAGAGCACGGCACGGGAGTCGCTCATCCAGTTCGCCAGCTCGGTGATCTCGCCGTGCTGTTCGAGCACCCAACGGATCTTGTCGGGAATCTCCTGGAGTTCGACGATGGAGCTGGAGATGGTCTCGTCGTCGAGCGTCGCGCGAACACGAGCGAGGTGCAGACCGAAGAGGTAGAGCGCGGTGATCTGAGCGATGAAGGCCTTGGTCGACGCGACCGCGACCTCGGGGCCGGCGTGCGTGTAGATCACGGCGTCGGACTCGCGCGGAATGGTGGCGCCCTGCGTGTTGCAAATCGACAGAGTGCGAGCGCCCTTGGCCTTCGCCTCCTGGACGGCCACCAGAGTGTCCATGGTCTCGCCCGACTGGCTGATCGAGATCACGAGCGTCGATGCGTTGACCACCGGGTCACGGTAGCGGAACTCGTGCGAGAGCTCGACCTCGACCGGGATGCGTGCCCACTTCTCGATGGCGTACTTTCCGAGCATGGCCGAATACGCCGCGGTGCCACAGCCGAGGATCACGATGCGGTCGATCTCGGTGAGCAGCTCGTCGATTGCCTCGAGCTCGCTCAGAACCACGTGGCCGTTGTGGATGCGACCCAGGAGGGTGTTGGAGACGGCCTCGGGCTGCTCGCTGATCTCCTTCGCCATGAAGCTCGACCAGCCGCCCTTCTCGACGGCCGACGCATCCCACGAGACCTCGTACTCGTGGGCCTCGACACCGTTGCCGGCGAAGTCGGTGACCGAGACGGAATCGGGGGTGATCGTGACGATCTGATCCTGTCCGATCTCCATCGCCCGGCGGGTGTGCTCGATGAACGCGGCGACGTCGGAGCCGAGGAAGTTCTCGCCGTCACCCAAGCCGATGACGAGCGGGGAGTTGCGGCGGGCGCCGACGACGACGCCGGGCTCGTCTTGGTGAAGCGCCAGCAGCGTGAAGGCTCCCTCGAGACGTGCCACGACGCGGCCGAGCGCTTCGGCCAGGCCGCCTTCGCCCTCGAGGTACTCACGGCCGAGGAGCTTGGCGGCGACCTCGGTGTCGGTCTCGCTCTCGAAGGTGTACCCGTCGGCCAACAGCTCGTCGCGGAGACCGGCGAAGTTCTCGATGATGCCGTTGTGGATGAGGGCGATGCGACCGTCGGCACTCAGGTGCGGGTGCGCGTTGACATCTGTCGGTCCACCGTGGGTAGCCCACCGCGTGTGGCCGATGCCTGTGCTGCCGTCGGTGAGAGCGGATGCCTCGAGATCGGCGGCGAGGACGGCCAGCTTGCCGGCCCGCTTGCGCGTGACGAGCTCGCCCGACTCGGTGATGATCGCGACGCCGGCGGAGTCGTATCCGCGGTACTCGAGACGACCCAACCCACCCATCAGAACATCGAGACTGGAGTTGTTACCGACATAACCCACGATTCCACACATCCCTCGAGTTTACGGCCTGGATCGGGCGTGGGGCACAATAGGGGATCTATGGCTGACACCGGGCACTCCTCTCCAACCACGGGCCACCCGACTCCGTTCCGCGACATCGCCCGCAAAGAGTGGGCCGCGCTGGCACCCTCCACCCCGCAACCGCTCTCCGAAACAGAGATCGTTCAGCTGCGTGGACTCGGAGAGCCGCTCGACATGACAGAGGTCGCGGAGGTGTACCTGCCACTGAGCCGCCTGCTCAATCTGTACGCGGCCGGAGCCAAGAGACTGCACGCATCGACCAGCGATTATCTGGGAGAGAGACAGACCGCCACGCCCTTCGTCATCGGCGTCGCGGGCTCGGTCGCGGTCGGCAAGTCGACGATCGCCCGCCTGCTGCGCGAACTCCTGGCCCGGTGGTCGGATACCCCCCGAGTCGAGCTCGTCGCCACCGACGGATTCCTCTATCCCAACGCCGAGCTGAACCGCCGCGGCATCATGCACCGCAAGGGGTTTCCCGAGTCCTACGACAGGCGCGCCCTGCTGCGCTTCATCAGTGCGGTCAAGAGCGGGGTGCCCGAGGTCCGCGCTCCGTTCTACTCGCACCTTGCGTACGACATCGTGCCCGAGGCGCAGATCGTCGTGCGGCAGCCCGACATCCTCATCGTCGAGGGCCTGAACGTGCTGCAGCCGCCGCAGCCCGGCCAGGGCCTCGCGGTGAGCGACCTGTTCGACTTCTCCATCTACGTGGATGCCCGCACCAGCGATATCGCCGCCTGGTACGTCGATCGGTTCCTGGCTCTCAAGCGGGGGGCGTTCGCCAACCCGAATTCGTTCTTCCACCGCTACGCCGACCTGAGCGACGACGACGCGCGCTCGACGGCCGCCGAGATCTGGCGTTCGATCAACGAGCCGAACCTCGTCGAGAACATTCAGCCCACGAAATCGCGGGCCACTCTGGTGCTGCGCAAATCATCGACGCACGCCGTCGACAGAGTCCTGCTGCGCAAGATCTGAGCGGATGGCGGCTCCGCTGCTCAGCTCAGCGAGAAGCCGCCGTCGCTCGTGAGGACCTGACCGACCATCCACCGGCCCTCGTTAGACACGAGCCACGCGATCAGGCGCGCGGGGTCGCTCGGCAGTCCGAAGCGTCCCAACGGCATAGACCCGAGCACGCCCTCCTTGACCTCGGCCGGTCGATCGGTGGGCACGTCGTCGAGGTATCCCGTGTTCACAGGGCCGGGGTTGACCGTGTTGAGCAGGATCCCCCGGGTCAGGAGTTCGGCGGCGACTGTCGGGGTGATGCCCGCGAGAGCGGCCTTGCTCGTGGCGTAGGCCACCTCCCCCGGCATCGGCCCCTCGTGCTGGCCTGACGTCATCCAGATCACTCTTCCCGTCGCCAGCTCGTCGATGGGAGCGGAGGGGTCGGGGGCGAACTGCTCGGCGAAGCATCGCGTCAGCAGCAGGGTCGAGCGCGCGTTGACCGACCAGTGGGCGTCGAGGCTCTCTGACGTCATCTCAAAGATCGAGCCGTCTCCACCGCTCTGCGCGTGATTGCAGATCAGGATGTCGAGCCGGCCGAAGGCATCGACCGCCGCGTCGATCAGGCGACCGGGTGCCGTGGGCTCGGCGAGGTCTAGACCCCAGTCGCCGAAGTCCGCACCCGGTGCCAGCGCGGAACGAACCGCGGCGCGAACGGAGTCGATGTCGTCTGCACCCCACGGCTGGTCGGCGTCGTGGGGAGAGAAGTGCTGAACGAAGACACTCGCTCCGAGTTCGGCGAGACGACGACTCACGCCGAGGCCTATGCCGCGATGTCGGGACACCCCGGTGACGAGAGCCGTACGACCGGCCAGAGGCAACGATGACGAGCTGGCGGAAGACATGTCCATGCCGCCAAGGCTACGCCGAGCGCGCGGTCAGCGGGCGAGCGAGCGGACTGCGATGGAGCGCCCGCCCGATAAGGGAGCGCTCGACCGGAGAGGGTCAGACGCCCAGACGCGCGCGGACGACGTCAGCCAACGAGTGCGCGATCCGATCCGCGGTCGTCTGATCGGCCGCTTCGACCATCACTCGAACGAGCGGTTCAGTACCCGACTTGCGAAGGAGTACACGGCCGGTGTCGCCGAGCTCGGCCTCAGCATCGCGCACGGCCTCGGCCAGTACCTCGTCGGTGTGCACGGCGTGGTGATCGACGTTCTTGACGTTGACCATGATCTGGGGGAAGACCGTCATGACCTCGGCCAGCTCGGCCAGAGTCTTGCCTCGCCAGGCCATCTCGGCGACGAGATGCAGGCCGGTGAGGATGCCGTCGCCTGTCGTGCCGAAGTCGCTCATGATGACGTGACCGGACTGCTCACCACCCAGCGAGTAGTTGTGGGCGTTCATCTCTTCGAGCACGTAGCGGTCGCCCACGCTCGTCTGGATGACCTCGATGCCGTTCTGGCGCATCGCGACCAGAAGGCCGAGGTTGCTCATGACCGTGGCGACCAGGGTGCTGTCGCGCAGAGCGCCGCGCTCATTCATGCCGATCGCGAGGATCGCCATGATCTGGTCTCCGTCGACGATGTTGCCGTCGCGGTCGACGGCCAGGCAGCGGTCTGCATCGCCGTCGTGAGCGATTCCCACGTCGGCACCGTGCAGCAAGACGGCCTCGGCCAGTTTGTCGAGGTGGGTGGAGCCGACTCCGTCGTTGATATTGAGGCCGTCGGGGTCGTCACCGATCACGGTGACGCGCGCACCGGCATCCGTGAAGACCTGGGGCGAGACACCCGCCGCCGCGCCATTGGCGCAGTCGAGCACGACGTGAATGCCATCGAGGCGGTGCGGAAGGCTCGCGAGCAGGTGGACCACGTAGCGGTCCTCGGCATCGGCGAAGCGGCGGATGCGACCGACGTCTTTGCCGGTGGGCGCCTTCTTCGGGCCGGACATGGCGGCCTCGATGCGGTCTTCTACCTCATCGGGCAGCTTCGTGCCGCCGCGGGCGAAGATCTTGATGCCATTGTCGGGAGCCGGGTTGTGCGAGGCCGAGACCATGAAGCCGAAGTCGGCGTCGATGTCGGCTATCAGAAACGCGATCGCCGGGGTCGGGATCACTCCGGCGTCGAGCACGTCGACACCCGAACTGGCCAGACCGGCCGCCACTGCGGCGGAGATGAACTCTCCCGAGATGCGGGGATCGCGAGCAACCACCGCAACAGGACGCCTCCCCGTCGCCGCGCGAGCGGCCGCACTGCGCCCCTGGCCGAGGACCACCGCGGTGGCTTGGGCGAGGGAGAGTGCGAGGTCGGCTGTGAGGTCGGCGTTCGCGAGGCCGCGAACGCCGTCCGTACCGAACAGACGGGGAGGCATTGTGTTGCTGTATTCAGTGCAGTCGGGAAACGACTGCGATTAGCGCTTCGAGAACTGAGGAGCCTTGCGGGCCTTCTTGAGACCGGCCTTCTTGCGCTCCTTGACGCGAGCGTCGCGGCTGAGGAAGCCCGCCTTCTTCAGCGTCGCGCGGTTGTTCTCTTCGTCGATCTCGTTCAGCGCACGGGCGATGCCCAGGCGAAGAGCACCGGCCTGGCCCGAGGGGCCACCACCGGAGATCTTGGCGACGACGTCGTAGCTGCCCAGCAGATCGAGGACCTTGAACGGGTCGGTGATCAGCTGCTGGTGCAGCTTGTTCGGGAAGAAGTCGGCGAACTCACGGCTGTTGACCGTGATAGTGCCGGCACCCGGAACGAGGCGCACGCGTGCGATGGCCTGCTTGCGACGGCCGACGGCCGCTCCTGAAACGGTGAGCGCGGGGCGCGGGGCGGCCTGTGCGGCTGCCTCGGCGGGCGTCTCGGTGGAATAGCTCTGCTGCTCCTCGGCGGGAGCAACGTCAATCTGGTCTGCGATCTTCGCCACGATGGTTACGAATCCTTAGCTTGTCTTAGAAGAAGTGTCTGGGCCGGTCGCTACTGGGCGACCTGGTCGAGGGTGTACGGCGTCGGCTGCTGGGCAGCGTGAGGGTGCTCGGAGCCGGTGTACACCTTGAGCTTCGTCAGCTGGGCGCGACCGATCGAGTTCTTCGGGAGCATTCCGCGAACGGCCTTCTCGATTGCGCGAGTCGGGTTCTTCTCGAGGAGCTCGGCGTACGTCACCGAAGACAGACCGCCCGGGTAACCCGAGTGGCGGTAAGCCAGCTTCTGCGCGAGCTTCTTGCCGGTGAGGGCGACCTTCTCGGCGTTGATGATGATGACGAAGTCACCCATGTCCATGTGGGGGGTGAAGGTGGCCTTGTTCTTGCCGCGGAGGATGACCGCTGCGTGGCTGGCGAGGCGGCCGAGGACTACGTCTTCGGCGTCGATGATGACCCAGTTACGGGTGACCTCGCTGATCTTGGGGGAATAAGTGCGCGTCACAGTATTACTGCTTTCTTTGTCGAAATGAGGAGTCCGTGAAATCCCACTCCGGTGGCGTGTTCCTCAATCGACTGAAGTCGACCACGGGCAAGAAGCCCGGGAACGCGGCCCGTGGAGGGCTCAAGTTCGGGCGCCACACGAAGCTGCGTGGACACCAAGAATCGAGACTAGCCTATTTGCGGCCGCACCGCGACTGCGGGGCGCGGATCACGCACGTTTGGCGCGGGTCTGAACGGCACGGTCGGCGAGACCGGATGCCTCGGGGTAGCCCACTTCACGAAGGATGAGGCCACGCGCCGGCATGACCTTGAAGGCACTCGTGCGCTCGAGTGCGTCGCTCAGTGAGACGAGTTCGCTCGTGTCGAGGCGCCCCTCCCCTACGGCGACGCAGGCGCCGACCAGCGCCCGCACCATGCTGTGGCAGAACGCATCGGCCTGGAGCCTCGACACGAGCACACCCTCGTCGTCGCGCTGCCAGGTGAAAGACTGCAGAGACCGGATGGTCGTCGCCCCCTCGCGCGGCTTGCAGAACGAGGCGAAGTCGCGCAGACCCAGGAGGCTCTGCGCGGCGTCCTGCATCAGCGCCACGTCGAGCGCGCCTGTGTAGGCGGCCGTGAATGTCCGTTCCAGCGGATTCCGCTCGGACGACGCATCTGCCAGACGGTATTCGTAACGACGCCACGTTGCCGCGAATCGCGCGTCGAAGTGCTCGTCGGCCGGCCCGCTCGAGGTGATCACGACATCCGACGTCGAGCCCAGAACGCCATTGATGCGACGAGCCAGAGCCTCCGGCGCCACCCGCGCAGCCTGGGCCGGCGTCAGATCGAGGTGGGCGACCTGCCCCGTCGCGTGCACCCCGGCATCCGTTCGACCGGCGACGACGAGCATGGGAGCGGGGCCGTGGCGATGATAGATCGTGTCGAGCGCTTCTTCGAGCACCCCCTGCACGGTGCGCAGAGCGGGCTGCTTCGCCCAACCGGAGAATGCCGTGCCGTCGTAGGCGATGCCCAGGCGAACACGGATGAGCTCTTCGGCACTCGGGATGAGCGTCATGTCGGGTCTCCGGTCGATCGTCACGTACGAGCTTAGAACGAGAGAACGCCCCGCCATCCGAGTGGATGGCGGGGCGTTCGCAGGTGGTGCTGACTACTTGGCGTCGTCGGCCTTTGCAGCTGCGTCGGCCTCGACCTCTGCAGCGGCGTCGGTCACGACCTCGTCTTCGACGGGCGCGCTCTCTTCGACGGTCTCGGTCTCTTCGACCGGGGCGTCTTCGACCGGCGCGGCGACAGGAGCGTCGGCAGCCTTCTTCGACTTGGACTTCGACGGCGTCTTCACGACGGGCTCGAGAACGAGCTCGATCTGGACCATCGAGGCGTTGTCACCCTTGCGGAAGCCGAGCTTCGTGATGCGGGTGTAGCCACCCTCACGCTCGGCGACGAGCGGAGCGATCTCGGTGAAGAGCTCGTGCACGACGCTCTTGTCACCGATGACACCGAGAACGCGACGCCGAGCGTGCAGGTCTCCGCGCTTCGCGAACGTGATCAGACGCTCGGCGACCGGACGCAGGCGCTTGGCCTTGGTCTCGGTGGTCTTGATGCTCTTGTGGGTGAAGAGGGCGGCGGCCAGGTTGGCGAGCAGCAGGCGCTCGTGCGCCGGTCCGCCACCGAGACGGGGTCCCTTGGTGGGCTTAGGCATGGTGTTTCTCCAGAATCAGTTCAGGTAAGTAGGTTCGAGTCGGCGTACGGGGCGCGACTAGATGTTCTCGTCGTCGTAGCCGCCGTAGAAGTGGGCTCCGTCGAAACCGGGAACCGTGTCCTTCAGCGACAGGCCAAGCTCAACGAGCTTGTCCTTGACCTCATCCACTGACTTCTGTCCGAAGTTGCGGATGTTCATGAGCTGGGTCTCGCTCAGGGCGACCAGTTCGCTCACCGTGTTGATTCCCTCGCGCTTGAGGCAGTTGTACGAACGGACGCTCAGGTCGAGGTCTTCGATCGGAACGGCGAGTTCGCTCGAGAGAACGGCGTCGACCGGCGCGGGGCCGATCTCGATGCCCTCTGCAGCCGTGTTGAGCTCGCGTGCCAGACCGAAGAGCTCGGTCAGCGTGCGGCCGGCCGAAGCGATGGCGTCGCGCGGGGTGATGGCGTTCTTCGTCTCGACGTCGACGACCAGGCGGTCGAAGTCGGTGCGCTCACCGGCACGAGTCGCCTCGACGCGGTAGGTCACCTTGAGAACGGGCGAGTAGATCGAGTCGACCGGGATCTGGCCGGCTTCGGAGAACTCGCTGCGGTTCTGCGTCGCAGAGACGTATCCGCGACCGCGCTCGATGATGAGCTCGAGCTCGAACTTGGCCTTCTCGTTGAGCGTGGCGATCACGAGTTCGGGGTTGTGGATCTCGACACCGGCCGGAGCCGAGATGTCTGCAGCCGTGACCTGGCCCGACGCGTGCTTGCGCAGGTAAGCGGTGATCGGCTCGTCGTGCTCGCTGGAGACGACCAGACCCTTGATGTTCAGGATGATCTCGGTGACGTCTTCTTTAACACCGGGGATCGTCGAGAACTCGTGCAGCACACCGTCGAGACGGATGCTGGTGACAGCTGCTCCGGGGATCGACGAGAGCAGGGTGCGACGGAGCGAGTTGCCGAGCGTGTAACCGAAACCGGGTTCCAGGGGCTCGATGACGAACCGCGAGCGGAATTCGGAGATGTTTTCTTCGGTGAGCGTGGGGCGCTGTGCAATAAGCACTATTGATTCCTTTCGGCCAGATGTCCGCTATATGACACCGTGCAGTGACAACCGGGTGGCGGGCCCGGCTGGTTATTGAGTTATGTGAAATCGTGAAGTTGCGCTGGTCGAGTAGCGAGGAACGAGCGTATCGAGACCCGTCACCGGTGTCTCGATACACTCGCTGGCGCTCGTTACACGACCCGCCGTCGTGCGTCTAGCTCGCTGCGCGAGTTAGACGCGACGGCGCTTCGGCGGGCGGCAACCGTTGTGCGCCTGCGGGGTGACGTCGTTGATCGATCCGACCTCGAGGCCAGCGGCCTGGAGCGAACGGATGGCGGTCTCGCGACCGGAACCCGGGCCCTTGACGAAGACGTCGACCTTCTTGACGCCGTGCTCCTGAGCCTGGCGCGCGGCCGACTCGGCGGAGAGCTGCGCGGCGAAGGGAGTCGACTTACGCGATCCCTTGAAGCCGACGGTTCCCGACGAAGCCCAGCTCAGCACAGCACCCTGGGGGTCGGTGATGGTGACGATGGTGTTGTTGAACGTCGACTTGATGTGGGCCTGGCCCACGGCGATGTTCTTCTTCTCTTTACGACGCGGCTTACGAGCGGCCGATTTTGGTGCTGCCATTGTTTTCTCCTAAAACGTTTATGGCGATGCGTGAGGCTCTGGGGCCTCTCGCTATCGGGCCTTCTTCTTGCCGGCGACGGTGCGCTTCGGGCCCTTGCGGGTGCGAGCGTTGGTCTTGGTGCGCTGTCCGTGAACGGGCAGGCCACGACGGTGACGGACACCCTGGTAGCTGCCGATCTCGACCTTGCGACGGATGTCTGCTGCGACCTCACGACGAAGGTCACCTTCTACCTTGAAGTTGCCTTCGATGTAGTCGCGCAGCGCGATGAGCTGGTCATCGCTGAGATCCTTGACTCGGATGTCGCCCGAGATGTCGGTGTCGGCCAGAGTCTTGAGCGCACTGGTGCGACCGACTCCGTAGATGTAGGTGAGTGCGACTTCCACGCGCTTGTCGCGCGGAATGTCTACGCCTGCTAGACGTGCCATGGTGGTGGCTCCTGTTTGTGTGTGGAGGTCTGCAGCAGAACCGGTGCCGCGGCCTCCGACCGCGGGTGTCCCCGATCAGCCTTTCGGCTTCTCGGATCTGGTTCTGCTGTTGTGTTGTGAGGGTGAAACGGGTGGAGCTGGCTGCTTAGCCCTGGCGCTGCTTGTGGCGCGGGTTGCTCTTGCAGATGACCATCACGTTGCCGTTGCGACGAATGACACGGCAGTGCTCGCACATCGGCTTGACGCTGGGGTTGACCTTCATGGTGATTCCTTGCTTTCGCTGTCTTCGTACCCGGAGGATGCCCCGGGCCGTTACTTTCCAGCGATCAACATCGCTCGAATGAGCGTTACTTGTAGCGGTAGACGATCCGACCGCGGGTCAGGTCGTAGGGGCTCAGCTCTACGATCACCCGGTCCTCGGGGAGGATTCGGATGTAGTGCTGACGCATCTTGCCCGAAATGTGGGCGAGTACTTTGTGTCCGTTGGTCAGCTCGACACGAAACATCGCGTTGGGCAGAGCCTCGACCACTGCGCCTTCGATCTCGATGACACCGTCTTTTTTGGCCATTACTCACTATCGCTAAAGTTATTGATTGCTGGTCGTGCGTTTGGATGGGTGATTGCGCCGGATTGACTCCGAACGCGGCACGCCGAAAAGGGCGTACAAACACCAAAGATCGAGCTTAGGTGATATGAGCCTTTCTGGCAAGTCGATCCGAGTACGATTCAGGGGACGTCCGCCCTCGTCTTCACCTCGCGGCTCGCCTCGCTGCTGGCTACAGTTCTCGGGCCGACCGTCGTCCTCATCGTCGTGCTCATCGTCGTGCTGGAGCAGGGCTGGATGCGACGGCTCGCGGTGCCGCTCGATGCTGGCTCGATCTGGCAGACCGGATCGTGGCGGTGTCGGTGCTCCGGAGTGGGATGCCACGACGAAGACGACGGAGCCGTCTAGCTCTTCTGCACCCGCTCCACGACGCGCACGACATGGGCATAGAGCGGATGCGACGCATCGAGCCCGGTGAGCCGTGAGGTGACGTCGGCGGCGGACGCCGTCGCGAGCAGTTCTCTCAGCTCCACGCTCTGCGCGTCCTCCGGCAGATCGAAGCGCAGGGCCGCGCCGATCGCACCGAGAAGAGCCTCGGGTACGAGGCCGCGCTCGGCGAGCTCCGCGGCTGGTCCGATGAAGCGCTCGTGCCGACCGAGCTTACGCACGGGCTGTCGTCCGACCCGAGCCGGCGTGTCGGGCAGGAAAGGGTTCGCGAAGCGCGTGAGGTTCTTCTGAACGTACGTCTCCTGCACCTCGGGGTCGAAGTCGTACTTCGCGATGAGCAACGTCTTGGTCTCGTCGAGAACGGCGGCGACCCGGGCGAAGACCTCGGGGCTGCGCATGGCGTCGCTCAGGGTGCCTGCGCCTTCCAGAAATCCGAAGTACGCCGTCGTCGCGTGACCCGTGTTCACGGTAAAGAGCTTGCGCTCGATGTAGGGCGCCAGGTCATCCACGAAGTGGGCTTCGGGAATCTTGGGCAGGTCGTCGCCGAAGGGGCCGGATTCGATGGCCCACTCGAAGAAGTCCTCTACGGTCACGTCGAGTCCGGCATCCGCTGCCTGCCCCGGAACGATCCTGTCGACGGCCGTGTTGGCGAAGACGGCTCGCTCATCGAGCGCTGCGAGGGCCGCGTCGTCGAGACCAGCCACGATCTCCTGCTTCAACAGATCGGTCGCGTTGATGGCGTTCTCGCACGCCATGACGGCGAGCGGCTTCGACGCCCCCTCGCGCTCATTGATGGCTCGGGCGATGAGTGGCGCGACGAAGCGCAGGATGTTCGGGCCGACCGCCGTGGTGACGATGTCGGCCGACGCGATCTCGGCGACGACATCGGCCTCGTGCGTGGCCGAGTTCAGCGCTCGATAGTTGTCGACCGTCCAGCTCTTCGACGAGGCTCCCACCTCGTGCACCTGGTAGCTCGGTGTCTCGGCGAGGGCGTCGATGAGCTCGGCGTTCACGTCGGCGAAGACCACCTCGTAGCCGGCGTTATGCAGGATGAGCCCGACGAATCCGCGACCGATGTTGCCGGCACCGAAGTGAACCGCCTTCATTCGTTGACCTCGCCCAGCAGAGCGAAGAGTGCGGGGGCGTCAGGCGCATCCAGAAGCTTCTGAACCTCGTCGTCATCGGAGAAGATGATGGCGATCTTCGAGAGGATGTCGAGGTGACCGTTGTCTTTGCCGGCGATGCCGACGACGAAGCGCACCTCGTTGCCGGCCCAGTCGATGGGGGTCGCATAGCGAACGAACGACAGACCGGAGTTCAGGATCGTGTCCTTGCCCTCGTTCGTGCCGTGCGGGATGGCGAGGAAGTTGCCCATGTAGGTCGAGACGCTCTTCTCACGCTCGAGCATATAGTCGACGTAGTCGTCGGTCACCGCGCCGGCGGCCACGAGAATGGATGCCGCTTCGCGGATCGCTTCCTCCTGCGTGGTCGCGGTGCCGGTGACGCTGATTGATTCGAGATCCAGTACGTTGTCGCTCATGACGTCCTCTTCGTTCGCTTCGTAGGTCTTCGTAGATAGAGTCCCGGGCCGCCCGGCCGCCGGAGTCGTGCTCCGACGGCCGGGGGCGTCCTGGGGATTCGGGATCAGGTTACGCCTGGTCCTGGGGGTGCTGCGCTGCCACCTGGTTCACGACCTCGTCGTACTTCGGACTGTTCATGAAGTTGTCGACCGAGACGTGCTGGGCGTTCGGCGTCTTCTGCTTCGCCCTGTCGGTGAGCTCCTTCTGCGTGATCACCAGATCGATGTCGTCGGTCAGGTTGGCGATCGCGAGGTTCTTCACCGACACGTCGGTGATACCCGCCTTCTTGAGCTTGTTCCGCAGAACAGACGCGCCCATGGCGCTCGATCCCATGCCGGCATCGCAGGCGAAAACGATGTTCTCGAGCTTCGCAGCGGTCGCGACCCCGCCGGCGGCGGACGCCGGTGCCGCTGCACCGTTGCCCAGAAGGGAACCGACGCGACTCTCGCCGCCCTTGTTCGCGGCATTCGCCGCGAGCGCTGCGCCCAGGGCATCCTCGCCGGCGGCCTCGGCTGCGAGGTCCTTCTTACGGCTCGCCCGCAGAATGATCATCGAGACGAAGAACGTGACCGCCGCCGAGAGAACAACCGACAGAGCGACACCGAGGTAGCTGTCCGATGCTGTCTGCGCGAAGATCGCGATGATGCTTCCCGGGGCAGCTGGGGCACGGAGGCCCGTGTCGAGCAGCATGTTGGTCGTGACACCGGTCATGCCACCGGCGATCAGGGCGATGATCAGGGTCGGCTTCATCAGGGCGTACGGGAAGTAGATCTCGTGGATGCCACCGAAGAACTGGATGATGGCCGCGCCAGGGGCGGAGGCGCGGGCCGCGCCGATTCCGAACACGACGAAGGCGAGCAGCAGGCCGACACCGGGGCCGGGGTTCGCCTCGAGCAGGAACAGGATCGACTTGTGGCTCTCACCGGCGGCCTGCTCGATACCGAGCGGGGTCAGCACGCCGTGGTTGATGGCGTTGTTCAGGAAGAACACCTTGGCCGGCTCGATGATGATGCTCGTCAGAGGCAGCAGGTTGGTGTCGACGAGCCATCCGACCGCACCGCTCAGCGCAGACATGATGCCGTTGATGACCCAGGCCACCGGATAGAACCCGATGATGAGCAGCACGAAGCCCCAGATTCCGGCCGAGAACATGTTGACCAGCATCTCGAAGCCGGGTCGGATCTTGCCGTCCCATAGGCCGTCGAGCCACTTCATGGAGTACGCGGCGATCGGAGCCATGATCATCGCACCGATGAACATGTGCACCTGTCCGAGTTCAGACGCGTCGGGGTTCTCAGCCAGCGCAGCCGCGTTGACCTGAGCGATCAGGTAGTCAGAGCCACCGATGACACCCATCAGGGCGATCGAGGCCACGACGCCACCACGAACCTGATAGATCATGTGGCCGCCCGTGTAGGCGATCAGGATCGGCAGCAGGTAATGGATGAACGGCCCGACGATCGTGGCGAGCTGCTCGTTGGGGAGCCAGCCGACATCGATGAAGAGAGCCGTCAACAGGCCCCACGCGATGAGGGCGGGGATGTTCGGCATGATCATGCCGGACAGGAATGTGCCGAATCGCTGAACGCGAACGCGGGCACCTCCCGACTTGGCGGGAGCTGACGTCGTCGTCATGAGTGTTTCTCCTTGATTTCTGTGTTGTAGGGGGTGCGTGATCAGGTGGTGCGTGGTGCGGGTGTTACATCAGGAGGACGCGCTGGCGGACACCGCGGCGCGGGCCTCCATCGCGCTGTTCGCCTTGAGGGCGAGTTCGGCGAAGTGCTGTGCCTGCTCGATCGTGTAGAGGCGCAGTTCTGCGCGAACGTCGGCGAGCGCGGCGGGCGACATCGAGAGGCTGGTCGCTCCGAGGCCGACGAGCACGACCGCGAGCAGAGGGTCTGCAGCGGCCTCGCCACAGATGCCCACGGGCTTGCCCAGGGCCGCTCCGGCCTTGCCGACCTCGCCTACCAGGCGCAGTACGGCGGGGTGCCACGGGTCCTGGAACGAGGCGACGCTTCCGAGGAGGCGGTCGGCGGCCAGCGTGTACTGCGTCAGATCGTTGGTTCCGATCGATGCGAAGTCGGCGTCGACGAGGATGCGATCGGCCAGCAGGGCAGACGACGGAACCTCGATCATGACACCGGCGGTCTTCAGCCCGATCTCGCGCGCGATGGACGTGAAGTAGCGGGTCTCCTCGAGGGTCGACACCATGGGCGCCATGACCCACACGTCGGCCGTGTTCTCGGCTTCGGCGTTACGGATGGCGGTGAGCTGGTCGCGCAGGATCTGCTCATTCGCCCGCAGGGCCCGCAGACCACGAAGGCCGAGGGCCGGGTTCTCCTCAGGAGCGTCGTTCAAGAAGCTGAGTGGTTTGTCTGCTCCGGCATCCAACGCGCGAACCACGACCTTCTTGCCCGGGAATGCGGCGAAGAGCGAGGAGTACTGCGACTGCTGCTCCTCGACCGTCGGTGCCTGAGCCGAGTCGAGGAAGAGGAATTCGGTGCGGAAGAGTCCGACGCCCTCGGCACCGAGCTCGACAGCCTCCTCCGCTCCGCCCGCCGAACCGAGGTTGGCGAGAAGGGGGATCTCCGTGTCGTCGGCGAGACGTCCGGGCCCCGCCGGCGCGTTGGCCAGCGAGGCGCGCTCCTGGATAGCCATCTTCGCGGCGAACCGCTCGTCGTCATCCGGGTCGACGGTGATCGTGCCCGTCGAGGCGTCCACGATGACCGTGGTTCCGTTGGCGATCTCGAGCGCTCCGGCAACACCGACCACGGCGACGATCGACTTCTCCCGAGCGAGGATCGCCGTGTGCGATGTCGGTCCGCCATCACTCGTGATGAGGCCCAATACCTTGTCGAGGTTGAGAAGCGCGGTGTCGGCTGGAGCGAGGTCGCGCGCCACGAGTACGAACTGGTGATCGGGGTCGGGCACGCCGGGCGCTTCGACTCCCTGCAGCTGAGCGACGACGCGCTGTGACACGTCGTCGAGGTCGGTCGCCCGCTCCCCCATGTAGCCGCCCATGCTCACGAGAAGGTCACGGAAGCTCGCGAACGCCTCGAACACCGCGCGCTCCGCGGTCTTGCCCGTGCCGATGCGCGCCTTGACATCATCGGAGAGCGTCGGGTCCTCTGCCATGAAGGCCTGGGCCTCGAGCACGTCCTTGGCCGATCCGCCTGCGCGCTCCCCTCGGGCGCGAATGCCGGCCGCGGTGGCGGCCAGCGCTACGGCGGCACGCTCTTTCTCGGCGTCGGCGCTCAGCGTCGACGGCGCATCCTGAGGCTCCGGCAGCGGCGCGGGCATCTGCAGCACCGTTCCCATCGCCATGCCGCGACCGATGCCTACTCCCTGAAAAGTCATGGCGCTCACGCGGCGTCGTGGTCGGTCGTGAGCAGTGCCGCGAGCTCGTCGAGCACGGCGTCGGCATCGTCGCCCTCGGCAGACAGCACAACATCGTCGTTGTGGTCGATGCCGAGCGAGATCACGCCGAGGATGCTGGCCGCGTTCACGGACTTGTCACCCTTCGTCAGCTGCACGGGAACTCCCGCTTTGGCCGCGGCCTGAGTGAAGATCGACGCCGGACGCGCGTGCAGCCCGTGGGTCGAGGCGATGGTGACGGTGCGTTCAGCCATGATTTCTCCTTGGTATTTCGTGGTTCGTTGGGTGGGTCACGACGAGCTGGCGGTGTCGGAGACACGATTCAGTACGAGATCGAGCGCGGTCTCCTCACCTCCTGAGCCGAAGATCGTGTCAGGCAAAAGGGCGCACGCCGAGCCGGCGGCGTCGGCCAGCTTCGACAGTTCGTCGAACTGTTGCGCGAGGTGGGGGCCCACCAGCAGAACGTCGACGGAGCCGAGTCGTTCTGAGAGCCCCGCGGTGCTCGATGCCGAAACGGTCACGTCGATCTCGCGACGGCCGGCGGCGGCCCGGATGCGATGGGCCAGGAACGTGCTGGATGCACCAGCACCGCAGACAACCAGAACTCTGTGCATCTCTCGCCTCCTTGCGATCTACGTTCAATACTCTCGGAGAAGTCGCGGCTTCGCGCCGGGTTGCGCCGTAGAAAAGTTTCCGCAGGGGAGGAAGCCGCCTGGTTGCAATTAGTCTGGAGACGCCCGAGATGGTTGACTCAGGTCGGGAGCGACCAGCACATGAATGAGAAGTACGAACGGCTGTTGGACTATCTGTCCCAAGCCGACGGCTGGGTGACCGCTGCTGAGCTCGCCGACAAACTCGGTGTCACCAGCCGCAGTGTGCGGAGCTATGTGACGGCCGCCAAGAGCGCATCTCATCCCCACGAGACCATTCAGTCCGGCGTCCTCGGATACCGTGTCGACCGCGATGCGCTGAGTGCGTTCCGAGCGGAGGGCAGGGTCGTCGAACCCGAGACGCCTCGCGACCGCATCTATCAGCTCGTGCGCCTTCTCGGCAATGCGCCCGAGGGGCTCGAGGCTCGCAGCCTGGCAAGCCGGTTGTTCGTCAGCGACTCGACCCTCGAGCAAGACCTGCGCAAGGTCAAGTTGCTGGTCGAGGCCGATGATCTCTCCTTGGTGAGGCGCGACAACCTCGTCTCGATCGTTGGCTCGGAGGCGAACCACCGTCGCCTCCTCAGTCGGATGTTCCGCGAGGAGAGCGCGCAGGGATTCCTCGAGCTCGAGCGAGTGCAGCGCGAGTTCGAGTCCGAGAACCTCGGGAGCTTCAAGACCGAGTTGATCGAGATGCTCGACGCGCACGGCTACTTCGTGAACGAGTACGGCCTGAACAACGTGCTGCTGCATCTGATGATCGCCCTCGAAAGGCACGATCGCGCTCAGTCTGACGTACCGCTCGTGGCCGCAGGCCCGCGGGTCGCAGAGATCGCAGCGGCACTCTCGGGCCTCGTCGTGAATCACTTCGACGTGTCGCTGAGCGCGCCCGACCTCGACTACCTCGCGGTGCTGCTGACGACGCGGGTCGTGACACCGGGTCACGACGAGTCGACGACGCAGGTGGTCGAGAACTATGTCGACGCCGATGTGCTCGCCACCGTGCGCGACATCGTCGCGCTCGTGCATCAGGAGTACCTGATCGACCTCGACGACGAGGAGTTCATGGTTCGGCTCTCGCTGCACGTGCGCAACCTCGTGGCTCGCGCACACGACAACGCGTATTCGGTCAATCCTCTGACCCGCTCGATGAAGACCTCGTACCCGATGACCTACGAGCTCTCGGTCTTCATCGCGAGCCAGCTTCAGCGCCGCGCGGGGATCCACATCAACGACGACGAGATCGCATTCATCGCGCTGCACGTCGGTTCATACCTCGAACGCAAGCAACGCCGGGGTGACCGGCTGCGCTGCGCCGTGGTGTGTCCGAACTACTACGACATGCACGAGATGTTGACCGAGCGGATCACCAAGGCGCTGGGCGACGAGCTCGACGTTGCCATCGTGATCACCCGCACCGACGTCGACTGGACGGAGCTCGACGCCGATCTCGTACTCTCGACGATCGCCTCCCGTACCCCGCGCGAGAACGAAGTCGTCATCCAGCCGTTTCTGACCGACGGCGATATCGAGAACGTTCGCCGGGCGATCAGCCGTGTGCGTCGGCATGCCCGCCGCATGCAGATCAAAGACGACCTGCTGCTCTACTTCGACGACGCACTCTTCTTCAGGGAGATGCACGCATCGAGCGAGGTGGAGATGATCGAGACTCTCGGTCAGCGCATGGTCGAACACGGTGTGATCGACCGCTCCTACGTCGACGGAGCCATCGAGCGAGAGCTCATGTCGTCGACCGCGTTCACCGACAGCATCGCGGTGCCGCATGCGATGGCGATGACGGCCAACCGCACCTCAATCGCCATCGTGATCAACGATTCGGCCATGGCGTGGGGCGAGAACCGCGTGAACGTCATCGCGTTCATCGCATTCGCTGCCACCGGACGCACGTCGTTTCAGGAGGTCTTCGACCAGTTCGTCGAGGTGTTCTCCGACCGGGAGGACGTTCAGCGCATCATCAAGCGCGCGATCGACTTCCCCAGCTTCATCGACGAGCTCGTGCACGTCATGGACAAATAGTCCGCACGGGCGCCCTCGACGGACTCAGGGAACGCCGGCTACGGGATGGGGGTCGGCGTCACACCGAACGGGGCCAGGCCCGCTGCACCGCCGTCGTGAGCGGTGGTGACCCAGATCCCGTCGGCGTGCACGGCGACGGAATGCTCCCAGTGCGCTGCGACGCTTCCGTCGTCGGTAGCGACGGTCCAGTCGTCGTCTCGCACGAACGTCTCGATCGATCCGAGGGTGACCATCGGCTCGATCGCCACCACCAGGCCGTGCTTCACATCAGGGCCCTTGGCACGAACGCGATAGTTGAAGACGGGCGGAGCCTCGTGCATGCTGCGACCGATGCCGTGGCCGATGTAATCGGTGACGATTCCGAAGGTGCCCTGCGCCTCGATGTACTCCTCGATCGCCTCGCCGACCTCGTTCAGGTGGCGAGCGGTGCTGAGCCGGGCGATGCCTGCCCACAGCGAACCCTCTGTGACATCGGACAACCGCTGACGTTCTGCCACGAGCTCGGGTCGTGACTCGTCGGGGAGGACCACGGTGAATGCCGAGTCGCCGTTCCAGCCCTCGACCTCCGCTCCGTTGTCGATCGAGACGATGTCGCCGGGCTGCAGGATGCGTTCACCCGGGATGCCATGAACGACATCGTCGTTCACCGACGCACAGATCGTGTGTCGGTAGCCCGGAACCAGCTTGAAGTTCGACACTCCCCCGGCCTCGACGATCACGCGCTCTGCGATCGAATCGAGTTCGAGTGTGCTCACGCCAGGGCGGATTGCGGCGCGCACCGCGTCGAGCGATGCTGCCGTCACCAGACCCGGGCGCACCATGAGCCGCAGCTCATCGGGCGTCTTGTAGATGTTCTTGCGAAAGCTCATCGAGAAGCGAGTGCGGTGACGATGCGTTCGGTGACCTCGTCGACCTCACCGAGCGCGTCGACCGCGACGACGAGTCCGCGGCTGGCGTAGACGTCGATCAGGGGGGCCGTCTGGTCGGCGTAGACCTCTTGGCGGTGTCGCAACACCTCTTCGGTGTCGTCGGCTCGGCCCTCGACGAGCGCACGCTTGCGCAGGCGATCGACGACCTCGTCGACGTCGGCCACGAGCTGCACGACAGCATCGAGATGCGCGTGAGCCTTGGCGAGGATTCGATCGAGCTCGTCGACCTGCTCCGTCGTTCGCGGGTAGCCATCGAGCAGGAACCCACCCGCCACGTCGGGCTGCAGAAGCCGGTCGCGAACCAGATCGTTCGTCAGGGAGTCGGGCACATACGAACCCGATTCGACGAGCGCCTGGACCTGCTTGCCCAGCTCGGTGCCTTCTTTGATGTTCGCGCGGAAGATGTCACCGGTCGAGATTGCGGGGATGCCGTAGATCTCGGCGAGCTTCGCCGCCTGAGTGCCTTTGCCGGCCCCGGGAGGACCGATGATCAGCAGCCGCACGGTTCCCGTCACCGTGTCGACCGAAGTCATCGCAGGAGGCCTTCGTAATGACGCTGCTGCAGCTGCGAGTCGATCTGCTTGACCGTCTCGAGTCCGACACCGACCACGATCAGGATCGACGCTCCACCGAAGGGGAAGTTCGACGTGGCCCCGACGAGCGCGAGCGCCACCAAAGGAATCAGGGCGATCAGACCGAGGTAGATCGATCCGGGCAGGGTGACACGAGTAAGCACGTAGTCGAGGTACTCGGCAGTGGGTCGACCTGCACGGATGCCAGGAATGAAGCCGCCGTACTTCTTCATGTTGTCGGCGACCTCTTCAGGGTTGAAGGTGATGGCGACGTAGAAGTAGGTGAATCCGACGATGAGCAGGAAGTACAGGATCATGTAGAGCGGGTGATCGCCCTTGGTGAGGTAGTTCGTGACCCAGGTGACCCACGGTGCGGGCGACTGCCCGGCCGCCGGCTGGTTGAACTGGGCGATGAGCGCCGGCAGGTACAGCAGCGACGACGCGAAGATGACCGGGACAACACCCGCCATGTTGACCTTGATCGGGATGTAGGTGTTGTTGCCACCGTACGTTCGCCGACCGACCATGCGTTTGGCGTACTGAACGGGGATGCGTCTCTGGGATTGCTCGACGAACACCACGGCCGCGACGATCACGAGACCGACCGCTATGACCAGAAGGAATGTCTCGAAGCCCTTCGCCTGCGCGATGCTCCACAGCGACGTGGGGAACTGAGCGGCGATGGACGTGAAGATGAGCAGCGACATGCCGTTGCCGATGCCGCGCTCGGTGATGAGCTCGCCCATCCACATGATCAGTCCGGTTCCGGCGGTCATCGTGATGACCATCAGCATGATCGCGTACCAGGCGTCGTCGGTGATGAGCTGAGTACATTCGGCCACCGTCGTGGTGCCGAAGAGAGCTCCGGAGCGCGCCACAGTAATGAGCGTCGTCGACTGCAGCACAGCCAGCGCGATGGTGAGGTAGCGCGTGTACTGCGTGAGCTTGGACTGGCCCGCCTGACCCTCCTTGTGGAGAGTCTCGAAGTGCGGGATGACCACGCGGAGCAGCTGGGTGATGATCGATGCCGTGATGTACGGCATGATGCCCAGCGCGAAGATACTCAACTGCAGGAGAGCGCCACCGGAGAAGAGGTTGACGAGCTCGTAGAGGCCCGAGGTGTTTTGGTTCGCAGCGAGGCACAACTGCACGTTTCCGAAGTCCACGAATGGCGCAGGGATGAACGATCCCAGACGGAACAGCGCGACGATGCCGAGCGTGAACCCGATCTTCCGGCGGAGATCCGGGGTGCGGAAGATCCGCGCGACGGCTCTAAACAAAAAATGCCTCCTGCTAATTGGCGAAAGTGATGGCGCGAAAGCCCCCGGCAGACTCAGGGAGTCTATCGGGGGCTCTCGTCGAAACCGTAGCGCGCGAGTGATTCATCACTCACCGCACCGGAAGGTGCGTTACTTTACGGAGCCACCGGCGGCAACGATCTTCTGTTCAGCTGAACCGGAGACCTTGTCGACCGCAACGTTCAGCTTAACCGTAATGTCGCCCTGTCCGAGAACTTTGACCTTCTCGTTGTTGCGTACGGCACCCTTGGCGACGAGGTCACTGATCGTGACCTCTCCACCAGACGGGTAGAGCTCGGCGAGCTTCTCGAGGTTGACGACCTGGTACTCGACGCGGAACGGGTTCTTGAACCCGCGCAGCTTCGGCGTACGCATGTGCAGAGGCATCTGCCCACCTTCGAATCCGACGCGGACCTGGTAACGAGCCTTCGTTCCCTTGGTTCCACGGCCGGCGGTCTTACCCTTGGATCCCTCACCACGACCGACGCGCGTACGCGCCTTCTTGGCACCGGGCGCCGGGCGCAGGTGGTGAACCTTGAGAACCTGCTCGCGGGGAGCAGCCTCTTCGGTCTTCTCCTTCGGTGCGGCCTTCGCCGCAGCCTTGGGAGCGGCAGCAGCCGACTCGGCCTTGTCAGCCTTGGGGGCTGCGGCCTTCTTCGGAGCTGCAGCCTTCTCCGCCTTGGGGGCGGCCTCGGCCTTGGCGGCCTTGGGGGCCTTCGCAGCGGTCTCTGCCTTGGGAGCAGCGGCCTTCTTCGGAGCAGCCTTGGCGGCCGTCTCCTTCTTAGCTTCTTCAGCCATTAGTCAATCTCCTCAACCTTCACCAGGTGAGCGACGGTGTTGACGTAGCCACGGTTCTGCGAGTTGTCCTCGCGGATCGTGACGTCGCCGATGCGCTTGAGTCCCAGGCTGCGAAGGGTATCGCGCTGGTACTGCTTCTCACTGACTTTGGACTTGATCTGGGTTACCTTGAGGCGCGCGGCCATCATGCACCTGCCTTCGCAGTTGCCGCGGCCTCGCGAAGCGCTGCCTCGGTGCGGAGCAGACGGGCCGGAGCCACGTCTTCGTAGGAAAGACCACGGCGTGCGGCGACGGCGCGGGGCTCCTCGAGCATCTTCAGAGCCTCGACGGTCGCGTGCACGATGTTGATCGTGTTCGACGAACCGAGCGACTTCGAGAGGACGTCGTGGATGCCGGCGCACTCGAGCACGGCGCGGACGGGGCCACCTGCGATAACACCGGTACCGGCGGCCGCGGGACGAAGGAGAACGACGCCTGCGGCGGCCTCTCCCTGAACCGGGTGCGGAATGGTGTTGCCGACCCGGGGAACGCGGAAGAAGTTCTTCTTGGCTTCTTCGACGCCCTTCGAGATGGCGGTGGGAACCTCGCGGGCCTTGCCGTAGCCGACACCGACGAGTCCGTTGCCGTCTCCGACGACGACCAGAGCGGTGAAGCTGAAGCGACGACCACCCTTGACGACCTTCGACACGCGGTTGATCGTGACGACGCGCTCGAGGAACTGGCTCTTGTCGGCGTCACGGCTTCCGCGGTCTCCGCGGTTGGGGTTGCGCTCACGGCCTCCGCGACGAGCCTCGCGGGGCTCGGTCTGGTTTGCCTCCGTCGATGCGGCGGTCTCTACCGGGGCTTCAACAGCCACAGCGTTCTCCTTAGTAGTGTTTTCGGTGCTCACAGGTTCAGCCCACCTTCACGAGCGCCCTCGGCGATGGCCGCAACGCGTCCTGCGTAACGGTTTCCGCCGCGGTCGAAGACGACTGCTTCGATGCCGGCTGACTTCGCACGCTCGGCGACGAGCTCGCCGACCTTGCGGGCCTTGGCCGTCTTGTCGCCATCGAACGAACGCATGTCGACCTCGAGGGTCGATGCCGACGCCAGGGTGTGACCCAGGGCGTCATCGACGACCTGCACGAAGACGTGGCGAGCCGAGCGAGACACGACGAGACGGGGGCGGAGGGCTGTGCCCTCGACCTTCTTGCGGAGACGGTCGTGCCGGCGCGAACGCGCAGCAGACTTGCTCTTTCCTCTAGTTCCGAGACCCATGGTTACTTACCACTCTTTCCGGCCTTGCGGCGAACGACCTCGCCGGCGTAACGCACACCCTTGCCCTTGTAGGGCTCAGGCTTGCGCAACTTACGAATGTTTGCGGCAACCTCACCGACGGCCTGCTTGTCGATTCCGGTGACCGTGAGCTTGTTGACGCCCTCGACCGAGAAGCTGATGCCCGCGGGCGGCTCGACGGTGATGGGGTGCGAGTAGCCGAGTGCGAACTCGACGCCAGCGCCCTTGGCTGCAACGCGGTAACCGGTTCCGACGACCTCGAGGCTCTTGGAGTAGCCCTCGGTGACACCGATGATCTGGTTGGCGATCAGGGTACGGGTAAGACCGTGCAGCGAACGCGATTCGCGCTCGTCGTCGGGACGGGTGACCAGAACCTGGCCATCCTCGATCTTGACCTCGATGGGACTTGCAACGGTGAGCGCGAGCTCACCCTTCGGTCCCTTGACGGCGACGGCCTGGCCGTCGATCTTTACTTCGACCCCCGCAGGGATCTCAATGGGAAGTCGTCCAATACGTGACATCAGTGATCACCAAACGTAGGCGAGGACTTCCCCACCTACGCCTTTCTTGGAAGCCTGGCGGTCTGTGAGCAGACCGGAGGAAGTCGAGAGGATTGCAACGCCGAGGCCACCGAGAACCGTGGGGATCTCCGTCGACTTCGCGTAGACCCGAAGGCCCGGCTTCGACACGCGCTTGATGCCCGCAATGGAGCGTTCGCGGTTCGGTCCGAACTTGAGGGAGAGCGTCAGGGTCTTGCCGACCTCTGCGTCTTTGACGTCCCACGCCGAGATGTAACCTTCGGCCTTGAGGATGTCTGCGATGTGAGACTTGAGCTTCGAGTGCGGCATGGACACGGTGTCGTGATATGCCGAGTTCGCGTTGCGCAGTCTGGTCAGCATGTCTGCGACCGGATCTGTCATTGTCATTGTGTAGTGCCTTTCGCCTGGTTTCGACACCCTTTACGAGGGAGCCGACCTTTGGTGGTGAACTCCGCAAAACCTGAGGAGCTTTTCGCTGTATGCGTCACGCCTGGGCCGTGAGACACGGCCCAGGCGAAACGGCAAACAACAAAGCTTATCCCACGCGGTCGAAAACCGCGCGGGACGAGACTATACGGGGGTGTTCTCCGCGTTGCGGAACGGGAACCCGAGCGCCTTGAGCAGCGCGCGACCCTCGTCGTCGTTCTTGGCGGTCGTGACGACGGTGATGTCGAAACCACGAACGCGGTCGATCTTGTCCTGGTCGATCTCGTGGAACATCGACTGCTCGGTCAGACCGAACGTGTAGTTGCCACGTCCGTCGAACTGCTTGTCGCTGAGACCACGGAAGTCGCGGATGCGGGGAAGCGCGAGCGACAGGAGACGGTCGAGGAACTCCCAGGCGCGGTCGCCACGAAGCGTGACGTGTGCGCCGATGGGCTGGCCCTCGCGCAGCTTGAACTGAGCGATCGACTTGCGGGCAAGGGTGACCTGCGGCTTCTGGCCCGTGATCGCGGTGAGGTCCTTGACGGCACCATCGATGATCTTGCCGTCGCGGGCGGCCTCGCCGACACCGGTGTTGACCACGATCTTCACGAGTCCGGGCACCTGGTGCACGTTCGTGAAGCCGAACTCCTCCTGGAGCTTCTTCGAGATCTCGGAGCGGTACTTCTGCTTGAGACGGGGCTGGATTTTGCCAGACACCACTGCAGTATCGGTCATTACAGGTCCTTACCTGACTTCTTGGCGTAACGGATGCGGACGGTCTTGGTGACGCCGTCCTTCGTTACCTCTTCGGTGCGGAAACCGACGCGGGTCGGCTTCTTGGTCTCGGGATCGACGATCGCGACGTTCGACACGTGGATCGGGGCCTCGTGGGTCTCGATTCCGCCGGTCTTGGTACCGCGCTGCGTCTGTCCGACGCGGACGTGCTTCGTGATGAAGTTCACGCCCTCGACGACGACGCGGTTCTTCTCGACGAGTACCTCGAGAACACGACCCTGCTTGCCGCGGTCTCCGCCGCGGGCCTGGGTCGCGCCCGTGATGACCTGAACCAGGTCACCCTTCTTGATGTTTGCCATGACTTAGATAACCTCCGGTGCCAGCGAGATGATCTTCATGAACTTCTTGTCGCGAAGCTCGCGGCCGACGGGGCCGAAGATACGGGTACCACGGGGGTCACCGTCGGTCTTCAAGATCACTGCGGCGTTCTCGTCGAACTTGATGTACGAACCGTCGGGACGACGGGTCTGCTTCTTCACGCGAACGATGACGGCCTTGACCACATCGCCCTTCTTGACGTTTCCGCCCGGGATCGCGTCTTTGACGGTGGCGACGATGACGTCACCGAGACCGGCGTACCGGCGGCCTGAGCCACCGAGAACGCGGATCGTGAGGAGCTCCTTGGCGCCGGTGTTGTCGGCGACCTTGACTCTGGATTCCTGCTGCAGCATTTTCTACTCTTCCTTAGGCGAAGTAAGCGCGAGGCCTACTTGGCCTTCTCGAGGATCTCGACCAGGCGCCAGCGCTTGGTGGCGCTGAGGGGACGGGTCTCGCTGATGAGGACGAGGTCGCCGATGCCGGCGGAGTTCGCCTCGTCGTGGACCTTGACCTTGGACGTGCGGCGGATGACCTTGCCGTACAGGGGGTGCTTCACGCGGTCTTCGACCTCGACGACGATGGTCTTCTCCATCTTGTCGCTCGTGACGTATCCACGACGTGACTTGCGGTAGCCGCGAACGACTGCCTTGGTCTCGTCGGCCGGCGTTGCAGCCGCCTCGTTAACCTTTGCCATTACTTGGCCTCCTCAGCCTCAGCGGCCGGGGCGTCCGCCGGAGCGGCCGCATCCTTCTTGGCCTTGCTTTTCTTTTCTGCCTTGGGAGCCACCGCAACCGGAGCGGGCGTGGCACGAATGCCCAGCTCACGCTCACGGATGATCGTGTAGATGCGCGAGATGTCGCGCTTCACGGCGCGCAGGCGTCCGTGGCTCTCGAGCTGGCCGGTAGCCGACTGGAAGCGAAGGTTGAACAGCTCTTCCTTCGCCTTCCGCAGCTCTTCGACCAGGCGGGCGTCTTCGAATGTGTCGAGCTCGACAGGGGCGAGCTCCTTGGAACCGATCGCCATTATGCGTCGCCCTCCTCGCGCTTGATGATGCGTGCCTTGAGCGGCAGCTTGTGGATGGCCCGAGTGAGGGCTTCGCGTGCGATCGTGTCGCTGACGCCGCTGAGCTCGAAGAGCACGCGACCCGGCTTGACGTTCGCAATCCACCACTCGGGTGAACCCTTACCGGAACCCATGCGGGTTTCGGCGGGCTTCTTGGTGAGCGGGCGGTCGGGGTAGATGTTGATCCACACCTTTCCGCCACGCTTGATGTGACGCGTCATGGCGATACGAGCGGACTCGATCTGGCGGTTCGTCACATATGCAGGAGTAAGGGCCTGGATGCCGTACTCGCCGAAGCTCACCGTGGTACCGCCGGTGGCGTGGCCACTGCGTCCCGGGTGGTGCTGCTTACGGTGCTTGACTCTGCGTGGAATCAACATGGTTATGCCTCAACTCCTGCTGCAACGGGAGCCTCTGCCTTGGGGGCGGAGGCGCCAGCGCCTGAATTCGTGCCGGCAGCACCACGACGGGGACGGTCGCCATCGCGGCGGTCGTCACGACGGTCGGGGCGCGTCGACTTCTGGTTGGCCTGCTCGCGGGCAAGCTCCTTGTTGGTGATGTCACCCTTGTAGATCCAGACCTTCACGCCGATGCGGCCGAAGGTGGTCTTGGCCTCGTAGAAGCCGTAGTCGATGTTCGCGCGAAGGGTGTGCAGCGGCACGCGACCCTCACGGTAGAACTCCGAGCGGCTCATCTCGGCGCCGCCGAGACGACCGGAGACCTGGATACGAACACCCTTGACCGATGCGGTGCGCTGAGCGCCCTGCATTCCCTTGCGCATGGCACGGCGGAACGCGACGCGAGCGGTGAGCTGCTCCGCGATTCCCTGGGCCACGAGCTGGGCTTCGGCCTCGGGGTTCTTGACCTCGAGGATGTTGAGCTGGATCTGCTTACCCGTGAGCTTCTCGAGGTCGGTGCGGATGCGCTCGGCCTCGGCTCCACGACGACCGATCACGATGCCCGGGCGGGCGGTGTGAATGTCGACGCGAACACGGTCACGGGTGCGTTCGATCTCGATGCGAGCAACGCCGGCACGGTCGAGCGAGGTGCTGAGCAGTCTGCGGATCTTGACGTCTTCTGCAACGAAGTCCGCATAACGCTGTCCCGGCTTCGTCGAGTCGGAGAACCAACGCGACACGTGGTCGGTGGTGATACCGAGACGGAAGCCGTACGGGTTTACTTTCTGTCCCATTACTTCTTACCTGCCTTCTTCGTGGACTGTGCCACTGCTGCCTCGTCGGGCGTGTTCAGCACGACCGTGATGTGGCTCGTGCGCTTCAGAATCTGGAACGCGCGACCCTGTGCACGGGGCTGGAAACGCTTGAGGGTGGTTCCCTCATCGACGAACGCAGCCGAGACGAACAGGTCCTGCTCGTCGAGGTAGCTGTTCGACGCGTCGGCCTTGACCCGGGCGTTCGCCATGGCGGACGCGACGAGCTTGTAGACCGGGTCGGACGCACCCTGCGGGGCGAACTTCAGGATCGCCAGCGCTTCGACTGCCTGCTTGCCGCGGATCATGTTGACGACGCGACGAGCCTTCATGGGGGTGACGCGGATGTGTCGCACACGTGCGATTGACTCCACCATTTCTCTCCTCCTTTCGCCACCGCGTTAGCGGCGACGGTCCTTCTTGTCGTCCTTCACGTGACCACGGAAGGTGCGGGTGGGAGCAAACTCGCCGAGTTTGTGCCCAACCATGGTTTCGGTGACGAACACCGGGATGTGCTTACGACCGTCGTGGACGGCGATCGTGTGGCCGAGGAACGCGGGGATGATCATCGATCGGCGCGACCAGGTCTTGATGACGTTCTTGGAACCGGCTTCGTTCTGAGTGACAACCTTGCGATACAGGTGGTCGTCAACGAAGGGGCCCTTCTTGAGACTGCGTGGCATCTTCTACAACTCCTACTTACGCTTCTTGCCGACGGTACGGCGACGAACGATGAGCTTGTCGCTTTCCTTGTTGATGTGCCGGGTGCGGCCTTCCTTCTGGCCCCAAGGGCTAACAGGATGACGTCCACCGGAGGTCTTTCCCTCACCACCACCGTGCGGGTGGTCGACCGGGTTCATGGCGACACCACGCACGGTCGGGCGAACGCCCTTCCAGCGCATACGGCCGGCCTTTCCCCAGTTGATGTTCGACTGCTCGGCGTTGCCGACCTCGCCGATCGTTGCGCGGCAGCGAGCGTCGACGTTGCGGATCTCACCGCTGGGAAGACGAAGCTGGGCGTAGGGACCGTCTTTTGCGACGAGACGAACCGAGGCTCCGGCGGAGCGGGCCATCTTGGCGCCACCGCCCGGCTTCAGCTCGATCGCGTGGATGACGGTACCGGTGGGGATGTTCTTGAGCGGCAGGTTGTTGCCGGGCTTGATGTCGGCAGACGCTCCCGACTCGACGATGTCGCCCTGTGCCAGCTTGTTCGGAGCCAGGATGTAGCGCTTGGTTCCGTCGAGGTAGTGCAGCAGAGCGATGCGTGCGGTGCGGTTGGGGTCGTACTCGATGTGAGCGACCTTGGCGTTGACGCCGTCTTTGTCGTTGCGACGGAAGTCGATGACACGGTACTGGCGCTTGTGGCCACCACCGATGTGACGCGTCGTGATGCGACCTGCGTTGTTACGTCCACCGGTCTTCGAGAGCGGACGCAGCAGCGACTTCTCAGGCGTCGACCGGGTGATCTCCGCGAAGTCGGCGACGGATGAACCGCGACGACCCGGGGTGGTGGGCTTGTACTTGCGAATAGCCATTTCTATATCCCTCTGGCCCTAGCCGACAGCGGTGAAGATGTCGATGGTGCCGGACTTGAGCGTGACGATGGCGCGCTTGGTGTCTTTGCGCTTGCCGATGCCGAACTTGGTGCGACGGGTCTTGCCGACACGGTTGAGCGTGTTGATCGACGCGACCTCGACCTTGAAGATCTTCTCGATAGCGAGCTTGATCTCGGTCTTGTTCGAGCGGGGGTCGACGATGAACGTGTACTTGCCCTCGTCGATCAGGCCGTAGCTCTTCTCGGAGACGACCGGCGACAGGATGATGTCGCGCGGATCCTTGTTGAATGCAGCGTTGCTCATGTCTAGACCTCTTCCTGAGCAGTGTTCTTCGACTTGGCTGCGACGAACGCGTCGAACGAAGCCTTGGTGAAGATGATGTCGTCGGAGACGAGCACGTCGTATGCGTTCAGCTGGTCGGCCGGCAGCACGTGCACGGTCGGGATGTTGCGAACGCTCTTCAAGCTCAGCACGTCGTCACGCTCGAGCACGATCAGAACGTGCTTCGAGGTCGCGACCTGGCTGAGCAGCTCGAGAACGCCCTTGGTCGAGGGCACGTCGCCCTGAGCAAGCGACTCGACCACGTGAACGCGTCCACCGCGTGCGCGGTCGGACAGCGAACCGAGCAGAGCTGCGGCGATCATCTTCTTGGGGGTGCGCTGGTCGTAGCTGCGCGGGGTCGGTCCGTGGACGATGCCACCACCGGTCATCTGAGGAGCGCGGATCGAGCCCTGACGAGCGCGACCGGTTCCCTTCTGCTTGAACGGCTTGCGACCGGCACCGGAGACCTCGCCACGACGCTTGGTCTTGTGGGTTCCCTGGCGGGCGGCGGCGAGCTGAGCGACGACGACCTGGTGGATAAGCGGAACATTGGTCTGGACGTCGAACAGCTCGGCGGGAAGGTCGACGGTGCCGGCCTTCTTGCCCTTGACGTCGACGACGTCAACCGTGGTAGTTGCGGTAGCCATGAACTAGGCCCCCTTCACTGCGGTACGAACGAAAACGAGACGGCCACGCGCTCCGGGAACAGCACCCTTGATGAGGATGACGTTCTTCTCGGCGTCGATGGAGTGCACGGCGAGGTTGAGCACGGTGACGCGCTCTCCACCCATGCGACCGGCCATGCGCATGCCCTTGAAGACGCGCGACGGGGTCGAGGATGCACCGATGGAACCGGGCTTGCGGTGGTTGCGGTGCGCACCGTGCGAGGCGTTGTCGCCTCGGAAGTTGTGACGCTTCATGACACCGGCGAAACCCTTGCCCTTGGAAGTGCCGACGACGTCGACCTTCTTGCCGGCTTCGAAGACGGCGTCGACGGTGAGCTCCTGGCCCACCGTGTAGTCGGCCGCGTCGGCGGTGCGGATCTCGGTGATGTGACGGCGAGGCGTGACACCGGCGGCGTCGAAGTGACCCGTGGCCGGCTTGTTCACCTTGCGGGGGTCGATCTGGCCGGCGGCGATCTGAACGGCCACGTAGCCGTCGCGCTCGACGGTGCGGATCTGCGTGACCACGTTGGGCGTGATCTCGACGACCGTGACGGGGATGAGACGGTTGTTCTCGTCCCAGACCTGGGTCATGCCGAGCTTCTTGCCGAGGAGACCCTTGCTGGTCTTGGTGGCGGCTGCTTGTGTAGGCGTAGACATAGTGTTCAGTCCCCCGCTTAGAGCTTGATCTCGATGTTGACGTCAGCCGGCAGGTCGAGACGCATCAGCGAGTCGACGGCCTTGGGCGTGGGATCGATGATGTCGATCAGACGCTTGTGCGTGCGCATTTCGAAGTGCTCGCGGCTGTCCTTGTACTTGTGGGGCGAACGGATCACTGCGATCACGTTCTTCTCGGTCGGCAGCGGTACCGGACCGACGACGGTCGCACCCGCGCGGGTCACCGTGTCGACGATCTTGCGCGCCGAGGAGTCGATGACCTCGTGGTCGTACGACTTAAGTCGAATGCGGATCTTCTGTCCCGCCATGTGTGACTCACTCTCTTGTCTTGCGTCTTACCGCCTGTAGGCAGCATTGGACGCGCTTGCTTGCCCGAGCCTTGCAGCCCGTGCTCGATACGCCCGCAGTCGGTCGCACCACTGTTCTTCTGTCAATGTCCTTACGGACCCAACCCGCCTAGCCCCGCGCGCAGACTGATCTGCAGTGCAAAGAAAAAGGATTGAAGTGTGTTCTGCTACCCGCGGCCCAGCTCTCAACCTCGGATCACGAAGACCCAGTGGGCTAGCTGTGCACTGCCTGGCAGTGATTTCGCGCACGCAAGGTGACACGAAAATGTTGAACTAGACGAGTTTGCCACACCCGAGGGGCATCGTGCAACCCGGGCGTGTCGCGTTGGGCGTGTCGCGCCGTTCCGGCGATGCACGGGACAGATCGATCACTCGAAGAGAAGCGCCCGCAACTCCGATTCGGCCGACCCGAGTCGGCGAGGGTCGATCGTCGTTCCCTCGGTGTAGTGATCGACGACCCGCGGATCGACGTAGCTCTTCTTGGCGATCGAAGGCGTGTTGCCGAGCACCTCGGCCGCGTCGCGCATCGCTTGCGCGATGGCCCGAGTGCGAGCGGTGCTGCGCTGCTCTGGCCCGTGCTTTGCCAGGCTGACGGCCGCCGCCACGGTGCCGTGCAGTGTTCGGAAGTCCTTCGCCGTGAACTGGCCGCCTGTCTTCTGCCTCACGTAGTCGTTGATCTCGTCGGCGGCGATCGGATGCCAGTTGCCGGCTCCTTGACGCCAGGCGAGCAGGCGCGCCCGCGGCCCGCGATGCTTCAACGCGCGCACGACCGCGGCGAGATCCGGATCTGTGATGTCGCTCTCCCAGGCCTGACCGCTCTTCGCGGGGAAAGCCAGATGCACGGTGTCTCCGCTCACTCGAGCGTGAGCTCCCAGCAGCGTCGACAAGCCGTGACTTCCGTTCGACTCGGCGTAACGCTCGCTGCCGACCCGCAGCGATCCCGTGTCGAGCATCCGGAAAGCCGCCGCCAATGCGCGCTCTTTTGTGGGCTCGGTGCTACGAAGGTCGATGGTGACGCCGCGACGCGCTGTCGGAAGGGACTCGGCGAGAGCGAGAGCCCGGTCGAACTTGATGCGGTCTTTCTGCTCGCGCCAGGTCGGGTGGTAGATGTACTGCCTGCGCCCCGCCGCGTCGATACCCGTCGCCTGGATGTGCCCGTTCGCATACGGCGCGATCCACACATCGGTCCAGGCCGGAGGAATGGCGAGCTTCTCGATGCGCTCTCTCAGCTCGGCATCTGCCACGACCGTACCGTCGTGGTTGCGATAGGAGAACCCCCGTCCAGCACGAACCCTGCGCAGGCCTGCGCCCGCCGAGTTGCTTCGCCTCAGTCTCACCATTGACCCATTGTGAGTCCCCCGGGACCGGCGACACGCATCCGGCCCCGGGGCTTGACAGGTGCCTCGACTACTCGGTGCCGACCGCTTTGTCTGCAGCAGCGCGGGCGCCCTCGACCTGCTCGTCGAACTTGTCGCCCGTGACCTTGTTCACTGCACCGGCCACACCGTCGAGCAACTTGTCACTGAGGTCTTCGGCCTTCTCGCTCTTCAGGGCTTCCTGCACCTTGTTGTCGCCCAGGAACTCCTGCGCCTTCTTGGTGATGTCTTCGAGTCCCATGATTCTCCTTTGATCGGGCCCCGCGATCGAGGCGGTTGGCCCATTCTGCTCCGTGAGTCAGAACAAGTCGAGAGCCTCGCGCGCAGCCTCACCGAGCGCGTGACCGTAGGACGCTCCGTGCCCCGCGGCGTGAACGGCAAGCGGATGCAGCTGATGCAGGCTGATCCGATCTCGCCATCCGGGTCGCAGGGCGAACTCGTCGTCGTACGCGTCGACGATCACGTCGAGATGGGGCACGCCGAAGAGGTGCAGCATGGCGAGGTCGGTCTCTCGGTGGCCGCCGTGAGCGGCCGGGTCGATGAGCACCACGCCGTCGTCAGTCCACATCACGTTCCCATTCCACAGGTCGCCGTGGATGCGCCGCGCGGGTTCTCCGTCGTCGGCCGCTCCCGATTCCACCAGCTCACAGACAGCGCGTACGACGTCGGCAGCTGCCTCGTCGATCGATCCCACAGACAAGGCGATATCGAGGAACGGCCGGACCCGCTGCTCGGAGTAGAAACGCCCCCACGAGCGCTCCGGCCTGCACTCCATCGGTCGTGCTCCGATGAAGGTGGGGCCCTTCGAGCCTTCCGGAGCCGAGCCGAAGGCCTGCGCGCCGGCCCGATGAGTGACCGCCAGCGCCCGCCCGAATCGCGCGGCGGCATCCGGTGTCGGCCGTGCCCGCTCGAGCTGCTCGATGACGATTCGCCCCGCGGAGACGGACTCGACCCGGGCTGCTCTCGCGCCGCCTGCGGGCTCGGCCTCTGCTAGCCAGGCGAGGCCGGCAGCCTCCGCCTCGAAGAAGCCAGCAGGGGCGCGTGGGCTGGTTTTCACGAAAGGCATAGTTCATTGTCCCTTCGACAGGCTCAGGGAGCGACAGGGTTAAACGACAGCAGGGCCGCACCCGAAGGTGAGGCCCTGCTGAGTTACTACTGGTGAAGAATCGACTACTTGGTGATCTTCGTGACGGTACCGGCACCGACCGTGCGGCCACCCTCACGGATCGCGAAGCCGAGGCCCTCTTCCATGGCGATGGGCTGGATCAGCTCGACGCTGATGTCAGTCGTGTCGCCGGGCATGACCATCTCGGTGCCCTCGGGGAGGGTGATGACGCCGGTCACGTCGGTGGTGCGGAAGTAGAACTGCGGGCGGTAGTTCGTGTAGAACGGGTTGTGGCGTCCACCCTCATCCTTGGACAGGATGTAGGCGGTTCCATCGAAACCGGTGTGCGGCGTGACCGAACCCGGCTTGACGATGACCTGGCCGCGCTCGACGTCTTCACGCTTGGTGCCGCGGAGCAGCAGACCACAGTTCTCGCCGGCCCATGCCTCGTCGAGCTGCTTGTGGAACATCTCGATACCCGTGACCGTGGTCTTGACGGTCGGGCGGATGCCGACGATCTCGACCTCGGAGTTGATGGCGAGGGTTCCGCGCTCGGCGCGACCCGTGACGACGGTTCCACGACCGGTGATCGTGAAGACGTCCTCGACGGGCATCAGGAAGGGCTTGTCCTTGTCGCGGACGGGCTCCGGGATGGAGTCGTCGACGGCCTGCATGAGCTCGAGGATCGCGTCGACCCACTTCTCGTCGCCCTCGAGAGCCTTGAGGCCCGAGACGCGAACGACGGGAGCGTTGTCGCCATCGAAGTCCTGGCTGGAGAGCAGCTCGCGAACCTCGAGCTCGACGAGCTCAAGGATCTCTTCGTCGTCGACCATGTCGGACTTGTTGAGCGCGACCAGCAGGTAGGGGACGCCGACCTGCTTGGCGAGCAGAACGTGCTCGCGGGTCTGAGCCATCGGGCCGTCGGTAGCGGCAACCACGAGGATCGCGCCATCCATCTGAGCGGCACCGGTGATCATGTTCTTGATGTAGTCAGCGTGACCCGGGGCGTCGACGTGAGCGTAGTGACGCTTCTCGGTCTCGTACTCGACGTGCGAGATGTTGATCGTGATACCGCGCTGGCGCTCTTCGGGAGCGGAGTCGATCGACGCGAAGTCGCGCTGAACGTTGGTCTTGGACGGGAACTTGTCGGCAAGGACCTTGGAGATCGCTGCAGTCAGCGTGGTCTTTCCGTGGTCGACGTGACCGATCGTTCCGATGTTTACGTGCGGCTTGGTCCGCTCGAACTTGGCCTTGGCCACTGGGTCCTCCTCAGGACTCTCTTGCTCCGCATCCGGACAAAAAGCTACCGGGTGAAGAGCGGGGGTGTTTGTGTGTTGATGTTACGCGCTCCGGTGCTCGCAACAATATTGAGCACCGGAACACGATACAGGACTATTCGCCCTTGTTTTTGTTGATGATCTCTTCGGCGACAGCCTTGGGGACCTCGGCGTAGCTGTCGAAGGTCATCGAGTACACCGCGCGGCCCGAGGTCTTGGACCTCAGGTCACCGATGTAACCGAACATCTCCGAAAGCGGTACATGGGCACGGATGACCTTGATACCGGTCGCGTCCTCCATGGACTGGATCTGGCCACGGCGCGAGTTGATATCGCCGATGACGTCACCCATGTATTCCTCAGGGGTGCGCACCTCGACTGCCATCAACGGCTCAAGGATGACCGGGTCCGCCTTGCGGGCGGCTTCCTTGAACGCCATGGAACCAGCGATCTTGAACGCCATCTCCGAGGAGTCGACGTCGTGGAACTGGCCGTCGAGCAGGGCTGCCCGAACACCAACCATGGGGTAGCCGGCGAGAACGCCGACCTGGAGGGCATCCTGGATTCCCGCATCGACCGAGGGGATGTACTCGCGCGGAACGCGGCCACCGGTGACCTTGTTCTCGAACTCGTAGATCTTCTCCGCGGTCACCTCCATGGGCTCGATCGAGATCTGCACCTTGGCGAACTGACCCGAACCACCGGTCTGCTTCTTGTGGGTGTAGTCGTGCTTCGGCACCACGCGACGGATCGTCTCGCGGTACGCGACCTGGGGCTTGCCCACGTTGGCCTCGACGTTGAACTCGCGGCGCATACGGTCGACGAGGATGTCGAGGTGAAGCTCGCCCATTCCCTTGATGACCGTCTGGCCGGTGTCCTGGTTCTGCTCCGTGCGGAACGTCGGGTCTTCTTCAGCGAGCTTCTGGATGGCGACACCCAGCTTCTCCTGGTCGGCCTTCGTCTTCGGCTCGATCGCGACCTCGATGACCGGCTCCGGGAACGTCATCGACTCGAGAACGACCTGGTCGTTCGAGTCGCTGAGCGTGTCTCCCGTTGTCGTGCCCTTCAGGCCGATGACAGCGTAGATGTGACCGGCGGTCACGCTGTCGACGGGGATCTCCTTGTTGGCGTGCATCTGGAAGATCTTGCCGATGCGCTCTTTCTTGCTCTTGGTCGAGTTCGTGACCTGTCCGCCCGAGTCGAGACGACCCGAGTAGACGCGGATGAACGTCAGGCGACCGAAGAACGGGTGCACGGCGACCTTGAACGCGAGAGCGGCGAAGGGCTCCGAGGCGTCGGGGTGACGCTCGACCTTGACCTCTTCATCACGCGGGTCCGTTCCCACGGTGGCGGGAACGTCGAGCGGGCTGGGCAGGTAGTCGACGACTGCATCGAGCATCGGCTGAACGCCGCGGTTCTTGAAGGCGGAACCACAGAGAACCGGGTAGATCTCGCTCGCGACCGTCAGCTTGCGGATGCCAGCCTTGATCTCGGCGACCGTCAGCTCTTCGCCGGCAAAGAACTTCTCGAGCAGCGCGTCGTCGGTCTCGGCGACGGTCTCGAGGAGCAGCTGGCGGTACTCGTCAGCCTTCTCCTTGAGGTCGTCCGGGATCTCCTGGACCTCGTACTTGGCTCCCATGGTGACGTCACCCTTGGAGTCGGAAGGCCAGACGAGAGCGCGCATCTCGACGAGGTCGACGACACCGACGAATCCGTTCTCGGCACCGATCGGCAGCTGGATGACCAGCGGCTTTGCGCCGAGCTTGTTGATGATGGTGTCGACCGTGAAGTAGAAGTCGGCTCCGAGCTTGTCCATCTTGTTGATGAAGCAGATGCGGGGAACTTCGTACTTGTCGGCCTGGCGCCAGACGGTCTCCGACTGGGGCTCTACGCCCTCTTTGCCGTCGAAGACTGCAACGGCACCGTCGAGCACGCGGAGCGAACGCTCCACCTCGACGGTGAAGTCGACGTGACCCGGGGTGTCGATGATGTTGATCTGGTTCTTGTCCCAGAAGCAGGTGACGGCAGCCGAGGTGATCGTGATGCCACGCTCCTGCTCCTGCTCCATCCAGTCGGTCGTCGATGCGCCGTCGTGGGTCTCACCGATCTTGTGGTTGACACCCGTGTAGAACAGGATGCGCTCGGTGGTGGTGGTCTTGCCGGCATCGATGTGAGCCATGATGCCGATGTTGCGGACCTTATTCAGGTCGGTGAGCACGTCCTGTGCCACAGATTGCCTCCGGTTGTTTACTAAGGGGTTTGTCGAACGTTGGCGGCACCGATCGAGGGGCCGGTTCGCGGAGCGAACCGGCCTCTCGACCAGCACACGCGATTACCAGCGGTAGTGAGCGAATGCCTTGTTCGACTCGGCCATCTTGTGGGTGTCTTCGCGGCGCTTGACCGCGGCACCGAGGCCGTTCGACGCGTCGAGGATCTCGTTGGTGAGACGCTCGGTCATCGTCTTCTCGCGACGGCTCTTCGCGTAGCTCGTGAGCCAGCGGAGTGCGAGAGTGTTGGCACGGTGAGGCTTGACCTCGACCGGAACCTGGTAGGTCGATCCACCGACGCGGCGCGACTTGACCTCGAGCGTGGGGCGGACGTTGTCGAGCGCCTTCTTGAGGGTGACGACGGCGTCGGCGCCGTTCTTGGCAGCGACTCCTTCGAGTGCGTCGTAGACGATGCGCTCGGCGAGGCCCTTCTTGCCATCAAGAAGGATCTTGTTGACGAGCTGGCTGACGATAGGCGCGCCGTAGACGGGGTCTGCGACGACGGGGCGCTTGGGTGCTGGTCCCTTACGAGGCATTACTTCTTCTCCATCTTCGCGCCGTAACGGCTGCGAGCCTGCTTGCGGCCCTTGACGGCCTGGGTGTCCAGTGCGCCACGGACGATCTTGTAACGCACACCGGGCAGGTCCTTCACACGACCGCCGCGCACGAGCACCATGGAGTGCTCCTGCAAGTTGTGGCCCTCACCGGGAATGTACGCGGTGACCTCGGTGCCGTTGGACAGCTTGACGCGGGCGACCTTGCGAAGAGCCGAGTTGGGCTTCTTGGGCGTGGTCGTGTACACGCGGGTGCAGACGCCGCGCTGCTGCGGGTTGGCCTTCAGGGCCGGCGTCTTGGTCTTGGTGACCTTCGGAGTTCGGCCCTTGCGGACCAACTGCTGAATGGTTGGCACTACTTCTCCTATTTTCTACTGCACGGTGACAGCTTGCTTTCGCGTAGCAATCGGTAGCGCCCGCGTGCGGGATTCAACCGATGTTCTTGTGGACCCGCCGTCTGCACACGCGAGCGTCTGCAGAGATTGTGATGGTGGGTATGCCGTGGGGGCCTGACCCAGAGAGGGCCTGCCCTTGCCTTGCCGCAGACTGGTCTGTCGCAAGATTCTCATCTCGGACGAATCCGAGTTGAAAAGTGGGCGTGCAAGAATGCACACACCCGGCAATATTAGCCCGAAGTGGTGCTTCGGTCAAGCGACGACGACCGCTAGAACGGCAGCACCGATGAGGTGAACGTGATCGCTCCGTCGACGACGGAAACCGTGCCGGCGGGTCGGTAGTTCGGCAGACTCGTGCCCGATGGTCCGGAGCGGCCGGCACTGTCGACGGAGTCGGCGAGGACGTCGAGCGTTCCCGCCGTCGCCGACGAGACGGCCCAGCCGTTACCCGCCCAGTCGCCGATCGAGTACGTGGGCCTCACCGTGAGCGTCCAGCGGATATTCGAGTAGGTGACACCGTCTTGCGCTCGAGCCTGGAAGCCGCAGCCCGTGGGTGCAAGACTCTGCTGCGCCACGCATCCGTCGACAAAGGCGTCGACCGCGGCGCGGGCGGCTGCCGTGCCTGCCTCGGTGAGCGTGGTGGTCACCGCCGCGGTTGCGATGCTTCCCGCAGCCTCGTCGGAGAGACCGACGACGTTCGCCGTCGCGGGCTCCGCGTCGAAGAGGTCGCTGTCGTCGACCACCGACACCTCGTAGTCGCCAGGAAAGGCGCGGAGGCCGGATTCGGAGCCCTCGACGTCGTTGCCGTCGACCTGCACGGCGAGACCCTCCGGCCCTTGGACCTGCACATTCACCACACCGAGTGGCAGGGGCTGCAGCTGCCAGACGTCGAAGACGACGAATGTCTTGCCGGCCTTCTGCAGCTCGAACTCCTGCGTGTAGCTCGTTCCGCCCTGGCTGATCTTGGCCGTGACGACGGCCGTGTCGCCTGTCGTCTTCACCTTGCCCACGCTGAAGTCTGTGATGTGGTTGGCCGAGGCGTTGTAGGCCTCATCGGTGAGCAGCCCCGAAGGCTTCTCCCCCATGACCTCGAGTGCTGATTCTGCTCTGCCGTCGACCAGGTCTTGCAGGAACGTCTTCACCTGCGTGTCCGGTGCGACGCTCGACGAGATGGATGTTCCGGCGATGGCCAGTCCGGCCCCACCGAGAATGACGACCGCAGCGGCAATGGAGATGCCGATAATCAGACCCTTGCGCGATCGACGAGCGCTCGGCTGGGGCTGGAACTGCGGCTGCGGCTGCGGCTGCGGCTGCGGCTGCGGCTGAGCGAACTGCGGCTGAGCGAACTGGGGCTGCGACGGGAACTGCGGCGATCCGGGATAGCCCTGCACGGGAGGAACGGGCGGTGCGGAGACAGGAGGTACGGGAGGCAGCGGCGGAACGGACGACGCACCCTGGGGCACAGGGGGAAGACTGTTGTCTGACATCGGGGGCTCCTCGCTTCGAATCCCGGATTAACATCCAAGCAGAGATCGACCGCCAGCACGCGGCCTAACCCCTGGGCCCCGTCATTCGCCTTCCTTCTCCCACGGCCAGGACGCCCGTCCCTGGCCTGGTCCGAGCAGCGAAAGCCCGACGGCAGAAACGAAGGCAGCCCCGACCACCACGATCGTGAACGGAGTGGGCGCCTGAGCTGCGACGACAAGCAGGAGCGCCGTGAGCCGGCCGGTGGCCACGAACTGCAGAATGCCCAGAGCGACGAGTTGCACGGCGACCGCTCCGAGGGCGAGAACGGCGGATGACCCGACCACGGCCCCGACACCGCGACCGGCCACGGTCGACCAGCGAGGCGACGCCAGCGCGAACAGAACGGCCACGGCGCTGATCGCCACAGACACCGGCGCGACGATGGGACCGACCTCGGGATCGGCCACCACCTCCGTCTCGGTCAGGAGACTGACGAAGCCCCACCCTGCGACGACGAGCGCGACGAACAGCGCGGTCGCGAAGACCGACCGGCCGTAGCGCAGACCTCGGCTCGGCACGGCGACTACCAGGCCGGTGAGCCCTGTGACGCCGTTGCCGGCGCCTCGGCCATCGTCTTGTCGTACTCCTCGCGTGCAGCCTGGTTGCGTTCCTTGACCTTGCGGCCACGGGAGGCGACCCAAGCGCCTGTCCAGACGGAGACCTCGCGAGCGACGACCGCGGCGACGATCGGCAGCGGATCCATCAGAAGCGAACGAAGGAACTCTCCGAGGGACTCCTGGCTCATCGTCCAGCCCTGCACAGCGAGGTATGCGCCGACGATGGAGCCCGCGTAGACGACCGCGGCCACGACGAAGCCGCCGATGATGTACGCCCACCATCCGGCACGGTTGAGGATCAGCACGAGGAGGATGAACGCGATGGCGAAGAAGACAACCGGAACGATGAAGGCGAAGTTCACGAGGAATCGCGTGAGTGTCGAGAGAGCGTTCTCGACCGCGGGGTTGAACGCGAAGAAGATCGAGGCCACTGCGGCGTACACCACGGCGAAGGCGACCGTTCCCAACAGGGCTATGACGGTGCCGAACAGTCGATTGCCTCGGCGGGCGGGCTGCTCGGGGCGCGCGACGTACACCGGCGTCGGTGCCTGCGCGTAGATCTCACCGCCGGGAATGCCCGGGGCCGCAGCCGGAGCGGCCGGCGCGGCGGAACTCTCGGGCTGCTGCGCGAGCGGAGCGCCCGTGGTGTGCGGGTTCATCGGAGGCACCGTTGTGCGGACGACGTACGGATTCGGATCCTCCGTCGGGCCGTTCTCCGCCGGACTCGTCCACCCCTGCGACGCCTGGGCCTCCCGATCGGGCTCGGCGGATGTGCGCACGACGACAGGCTCGAGAGTGCCGGGCTCGACGCTCGAGGGTTCTGCCACGACGAACTCCCGGGTGGAGTCGGTGTGCGACTCTCGCCGGCTGCTCTCGGGGCTGTCCGGGGAAAGCGGGTCGCGGTCGGGATCGTTGCTGGTGCTCATAAGGCCATCCTGCCTCCCGTGCTACCGGTTCGCCAGCAGGCGCGGCGCACGACATGCGCATGCGCACGTGTGTGCGATCGCGTCAGCGCACGCTGAACGACTGACGACCGAGACGTACGACGGCGCCGACCCCGACCGGGGTCCTCTCGCCGGGGTGAACCGCGACCGGCGACCCTCCCGGCTGCACGACCACCGTTCCGTTGCCCGATCCGAGATCCTCGATCCACAGACCGTGAGCATCGACGTCGAAACGGGCGTGCACCTTCGAGACCGACCTCCCCGGGTCGTCGACGGTCACCAGCTGAAGCGATGCGTCGTCGCCCGCATCGCGCGGCGCCCGACCGATGACTCCGCGACCCGTGACCGTGACGACCTGTCCGGTGCTGAACTCCAGGACGAAAGACGGGTCTGGCTCCACTCGCTCCCGCGTCGGCGCCGACGGCTCGATGTAGGGGATCCTCGGAGACCGCGCATCCCAGAGGCCCGTGCCCGACGCGCCGGTGTATGGAGGAAGTCCAGGCTCAGCCACGGCGCTCTCCCCTCCGGCTAGACACTCGTGCGTGTGCCGACAGGGAGCGGAGCCGAACTGCCGCACGAATGCGTTGCCACAGAGTGTATTCCTTGGCCCATGCAGCCCGGAGCGTGGCCAGGTCTGACCAGTACTGGTCGGCTTCGCGCGTCTCGATCCGCTCCTCGGCGAAGACCGCCGTGTCGGCCCGCCGGGCGAATGTCTCCAGGTCGACAGCGCCGACGACGCGGGCCGCCTCGAGTCTGGTCGCTGTCGCCGGCACGTCGTAGCCGTAGTCGAGGCCGGCATCGACGATCTCCTGCCATCCGCCGGCGATCCGGGAGGCAGCATCCGACCGACGTCGGCGACGTCGTCGACGTGCCGCTTTGGCACTCGCGATGACGATCGCCGGGGCCAAGACGATGACGAGCGCCAGAGCGACGATTCCTACGACGCGCGCGATGCCCAGCACGAGGGGCCAGAACGCATCGGGGTCGTTCGCCTTCGTCTCGTCGGCCTCGGGCCGGTTTGGCTCGACCGGCGTATCGTCGGCGGCGGGTGGCGGTGGAATGACCACCTGGGGTCTCGAGACCTGCTGCTTCGTGTCCGGCAGCTTCTCGGGAATCGGCCGGTCCTCGGGTGTCGGGTCGATCGGCACCCACCCGTATCCGGCCAGATCGACCTCGACCCAGGCCGAGACATCCGAGCCTGTCACCACGCTGGTTCCTGCCGGGGGCGCGAAACCCATGACGACCCTCGCCGGAAAGCCCAGCTCGTCGGCCATGAGTGCGACCGCTGCGGCATACTGCTCGTCATCGCCCAGCATCACCGGCGCGGTCAACAGCTGGGTAATGCGATCGGCGGCATGACCCGACCGGCTGTAGGGCCGGCCGTCGTCGGTGCCGTGGCTGATGTATCCGGATGCCTTGATCGCCTCGACGACGGCGGCCAGCTTCTCGCCGGGCGCGTCCAGCCCCTGGGTGTCGGCGGCCACCGCCGTCGCGATCACATCGGGAACGTTGCTCGGCTGCGGCACGGACGCGGTGCCGGGCTGCGCCGCCTTGAGCTCGTCGTCATCGGGCATCGACGGCACGATCGCCTCGATCGTGTAGCTGTCTCCTTCGCGGACTCCCCCCAACACGGCCGCCGTGTTCGACGCGCGGTTGTAGTAGAACGAGTCGGCGAGCTGCGATGCGCGCGATCCATCGAAGGAGACCCGCTCCACATCGCCGACCGTCGGGAGCCAGACCCCTCGATATCCGGCCACGACGATCGACGCCGACACGGGCATCCCCGGTTCACCCGTTCGGTCGATCATCGATGGCACCCGCGCGAAGAAGCCCGACGCGCTGTCGTTCGCCTCGTCTCCCACGCTGTAGACGACACCGTTGTAGGTGTCGAGTGCGGCGAGCCGGATGCGCGCGCCATCGGGGAGACCCTCGACGTCGAAGAGCGGCGCATCGGCAGTCCCGGCACTCCAGTACGAGCGGAATCCGCTGAGCGGACTCGCATAGTCGCGGGGGTCGAAAGGCCGCTCGACCGCTGCCCGCACGACGTCCCGCGATCCCTGAGGGGCGAGCACCCCGGCGGCCGACACCCCGGCGACCACGGCGATAGAGAGGACGAGTGCGGCCGCCAGCACGGGGCGCAGCGCCCCGCGTCGTTCGGCGAAAGTCGCCGAGGCTCGAGCACCCGATTCGGTCTGACCCGCGAGCAGCGCGATGGAGCGTCGTCGGGTGCGTCGCGCGCGCCACGTCATCCACGCGATGGCCACGACGAGAAACGCGATCGCCGGGACAAAGGGAGACCACGCGACCTCCGGGCCGAGCGCGATGCCGACGACGGCGACGACGATCGGAACGAGTACGGCCGCGTCGCTTCGCCGCGTGCGCAGCACGATCGACAGACCGAGCACCGTGCCGCCGAGCAGAAGCACGAGCGCGGGAGCGAGCAGGGATTGATAGCTCGCGACCGGGAGGTCGACCGTGACGAGTTGCTTCCATCCCAGGGCGGTTCCGGTGATGAGATCGCGCAGACCGTCGACACTCGGCAGGACACCGAAGATGGTCCGCCCCGGAACCGCGAGCGCGACACCGAAGACCAGATAGACGGCGATGGAGGCGCCGAAGACACCGTATCCCGGCCACCGCAGCAGTGCGCCCGTCCAGGCGACGACGACGCCGAGGATGAGTGCCGCCGCGGCGAGAACGATGAGCCGTGGTGTCTGATAGATGGGCCAGAGCGTCGACGCGGCCACAGCCATCAGCACCACGAAGAAGAGGGTGTCGGCCGCGGCGGAGCGCCGGTCGACGGTCGCTGGTCTCATCACGATGCAGCCCTCGCGAGGGCCTTCTGCACGTCGTCGAGGTATCCGATCGTGAGCACGCGCAGCTCGCCGACCCGGCGAAGGCTGGGAACGATGCCGGGATTGCAGACGACCGCGAGCACCTCCACGCCGGGCGGGAACGCGGCGGACGCGCTGCGCAGGTGTGCCGCCGTCGGCTCGGATCCGCAGACGATGATGGCCACGGAGGCCCCGGAGACCGATTCGGCGCTGCCCCGCGCGAGTGTGACGAGCCCCGACGCGAGCGGGCTGTGCTCGACGTGCGCGAGGTCGTCGAGAAGCCTCGACCGGCTGAGTGAGCTGAGTCGCCTGGGGGTCTTCACTGCCCGGCGCGCGAACTCGGGTGTCTCGTCGCTGGCGAGGACAGAGACGTCGCGCGCGTCGCGGATGGCTCGGATTCCGATCGACCCGGCCACGCTCACGGCGAGCTCGAACTCTTCCTCGGAGTGGTAGTCGGCGCTGGCCAGCGACAGTGCGATCACGAGATGACTCCGCCGAGTCTCTTCGAATTGACGCACCATGAGCTGGCCGGTTCTGGCCGTGCTCTTCCAGTGGATGTGCCGACGATCGTCGCCCGGCGCGTATTCGCGCAGGGCGTGGAACGAGACATCGGAGTCGGTGAGGTCGCGCGTCGGGTTGCCCTCGAGGTCGCGAATGAGACCCGTGCTGGTCGCCGGGATGGGCACGGTCACGGGATGCACGAACAGGTCGAGGTGCGAGGTCCACACGTATTCGCGACGAAGAAGGCCGACGGGATCTGCTCTGACCGTCCGTACGGGTCCGATCCTCACCACTCCGCGCCGCGACGTCGGAACCGGGAAGTCTCGGCTCGTCCGGCCGCCCCGGGCGATTCCTCCGAGATAGAACTCGGCCAGGCCCCGGCCGACGGGTACCTCCGATTTCACGGGAGGGAGACGGAAGCGACTGGGGTTGCGAACAGTCAGACTCGCGCGCGCGGCCTCGCCGACCACAACGCGATCTCGGTCGATCGAGAGTCCGATGTCGTACGAGTTACGGCCGAGCAGGAAGAAGACCCCGAGGACGAGGAGCGCGAAGCCCGTGAACGCGACCACCACGAGTTCGATCCACCCGAGCAGGTAACCGAAGAGCGCGGCGATCACGACCACCACGGCGATAGATAGTCCGAGGCCCGTGACGGTCGCCGAGATCCATCGCCCTGCGCGCTCCGCGTAGCTTCGGACCGTTCGTGCGGCGCGGCGCATCCGCAGACGCGCGGTCAGCCTCACGTCGTCGGCAGGACCGGCCGCCGCGCGCGTTCTGGTGTACGCGTGGGTGCCGGTCAGGCCCGTGAGATCGCGCTGCGATTCGGTCGCTCCGGATGCCGCCAGCTCGCGTGCGCGCGCCGCCGCTCGACGGCCGAACGCCGTTCTGCGGGCGCGTACCTCGCGCCGCGGGCGCTCCGACGCGCCGGAGCCGCCCGCCCCGGCGACGCGCCGCGCTTCGTCACTCACCCCGCCTGCGCCCTGTCGGTGGGCGGTGGGGTCTCGAGCAGGATCTGTCCGATGACGCTGGAGGCGGTGACACCGTCGAACTCCGCCTCCGGGTCGAGCACGAGGCGATGAGCGAGCACATTCTCCGCGAGCGTCTTCACATCGTCGGGCGTCACAAAGTGCCGGCCCTGGGCCGCAGCCCACGTCTTCGAGGTGCGCACGAGGGCCACGGCGCCGCGCACGCTCGCACCGAGACGCACCTCGACGGCGCCGCGCGTCGCATCCACGATGTCGGCGACGTAGTCGAGCACCGCGTGCCCGACATGCACCGTGCGGGCGAGATCGGCCATCTCGACGATGTTGGCGCTCGTCACCACGGCCGGGATGGTGCTGTCGTGCGTGCGCGTCGCCGCTCCTTCGAGAATCGCGATGGTCGACGATCGATCGGGGTAGCCGAGCGACGCCTTCATCATGAAGCGGTCGAGCTGAGCTTCGGGCAACCGGTAGGTGCCCGCCTGCTCGATCGGGTTCTGCGTCGCCACGACCAAGAACGGCCGGCCCACCCCGTGCGTGGCGCCGTCGATCGTGACGCGTCCTTCCTCCATGACCTCGAGGAGCGCGGACTGGGTCTTGGGACTTGCCCGGTTGATCTCGTCGGCCAGAACGATCGACGCGAAGATGGGTCCTCGATGGAATTCGAAGACGCCCTGCTTCTGGTCGTAGATGCTCATGCCGGTGACATCGCCCGGCAGCAGGTCGGGGGTGAACTGGATGCGACTCGACGTTCCCTGCACCGTCTGGGCCATCGCTCTCGCCAGCGACGTCTTGCCCGTTCCCGGTGAGTCCTCGAGAAGCAGATGCCCCTCGCTCAACAGCGTGGTGAAGGCCAGCTTCACGACGTGGGTCTTGCCGAAGACCACGCGCTCGACGTTCGAGACCAGCCGGCCGAATACATCGGCGAACCAGACGGCCTGTTCGCGGGTCATGGTCATGGTCGTACTCCTGGTGTCGTCATCGTCTGTGCCTCAGCCGCACTTCTTGCCGCTGCCACGCTGTCGCAGGTCGTTCTGGTCGGTACCGCTCGTAAAGTCTCCCCCATTGCCGATCGTTCGAACGACCACCTCTTGGGAGTCGGCCAGAGTGCTCAGCGTCGGCACCGTAGGGTCGTCTGACCACGCCGACCAGATTCCGGGGATGCCGGCGAGCGACGATCTGAAGGAGTACTGGAAGGTCCACGAGACCGATCCAGGACTCTCAAGCGCAGCCGAAACCGCGCCTCCGGCCACACACGACGCGACCGCCGCGTTCGCGTTCACGGGGGTGAGCGCGTTCGTGGGCGCTCCGGGCTCGCTGCATCGAGTGGTTCCCTCGCTCGTGATGCACGAGGTGAAGGTCCACGGACCGGATCCCGTGAGCGGCGAGTTCTTCGTGACCGCGCCTCCCCCGGAGACCTGGATGGTGTATTCCGACGTGTTGGTGTTCGGCAGCGTGATCGGCGCGGCAGTATCTACTGCAACACCGTAGATGCCGCCGCTGGGGCTTTGATATTTCAGAGCCACCGTCGGCGGAGCCGGGGGGATCAGCACTCGAATGCTCCCGGTCTGAGCCGACGTGCATCCCCAGCCGTTGTCGGCGTAGACCACGTAGACGAAGCGAGAGCCGACGTCGCCATCGGCTGACGGCACGATGACGCCGGGCGAGACAGCGCGCGTGCCGGATGCCTGGCTGCAGTTGGGCACAGAAGCCTGCGCCCCGTAGCGCACCACGTTGTACGTCACGCCGGATCCACCGTTGGCGCCGAACGCCGACCAGTCGACGCGCACCGATCCGGCATCGTCGACGATCGTCGCCGTGACCGCGGTCGCCACGGGACGACCAGCAGCTGTGACCGAGCCCGAACTCGACCTGTTCCAGGGAATCTGACCCGGGTAGAGCGTGTCGGCTCCGTTCTCGGCCCACACCTGGGCCGAGTACTCGGTGCCGGGAACTCCCTTGTATCGCAGCGAGGTGGCCGACCTGTCGACCTCGATCGTCGATCCCCCGATCTGCACCCGCACTCGCTGCACCGCACTGCCGGGGTTCGGATCGGGAATCGACTTCCACGACACGACGACGTACCCCTCGTTCGACTGAGCCTGGTCGGCGGCCTCGCGCGCGATCGTGACCTGCTGCGGCGGCGCGGGAATGTAGTCGCTGCGCATCGGAACGCTCCGGGCGCTCGGGGACGATTCTCCGTACTCGTTGACGGCGATCGAGTAGAACGTGTAGTTCTTACCCGCCTGAAGATCGTTGAGGAGGCAGGTTGCCGAGGCTCCGCAGTCCTTCGAATATCCGCCGTTGTCGTCGCTGCGAATGATGAACGACGTGATCGGGGCCCCGTTGGGGTACGGAAGTGGCGCCGCCGACACACTGAGCTGGCCGTTGACGAACCCTGCGCCGGAGAGCACCGGCGCAGCGGGTTGGTCTGGTACGTCCACGATCGTGATCGTGACAGTCCCCCAGGTGGCGCGCGTCGGATCCTTCGTCGCGTCGACGACCTGGTACTGCATCGTGACCTGTCCGGTGGCCTTGAGGTCGACCTGAGGCGACACCGTGACCGAGAGCGTGCTCTTGTCGGCGCTCGGGGTGACCTGCACACCGGCCGGAACGGCGCCCTGCACGGCCCCGACCGACAGGGGCGTGTCGGGGAACGGATTGGTTGCCGTGTCATTCTCGAGCACAGGGATGGTGGCCGTTCCACCGCGACGGATCGTGAGGCTGTCGGCCCCCGGGCTCACGAGCGGGCGGGTAGACGTGACCTCCGAGAGTTTGACGATGCCGGCTTTGCCCTCGTTCTTCGCGTCGCGCACACCCACGGTGAGCTCGGATGCGCTGCCGACTTTGGCGTCCGCGGCGGCGGCGACCCTGAGTTGTGAACCCGACACCGAGGCCGAGAATCCCGAGCCCGGCTGAGAGGTCACCTCGTAGACGAGCTGATCCATGTCGGCCGGATACGGGTACTTCGTGAGATCACGCAGCTCGATCACTCGGTCATCACCCGGCTGCAGACCGAGCTGCGCACCGGAGAAGACGGGAGGCTGGTTGTCTCGAGGAGTGACGGTGATGGCGAGCACGATCACGGCCTTGTGTCCGTTCGGGTCGTCAGGGCCCGACCCATCGGTCACCTCGAATGACAGCGATGCCGGGCCCCAGTACCCGTCGCGACTCGTGAACCGCAGGGTGCGAGGGTCGACCACGAGGTTCGTTCCGTCGGCGTTGCTGGCCTTGACCGTGGCCTCATCGGTCAGACGAACCTGCCTGCCACCCGCGGCGACCACATAATCGTTGATGTTGATCGACAGGGTGTCGCCACTCAGCACCTGCAGGGGCTTGGCCGTGGTGCGCAACTCGGGCAGAGCATCCTCGAGACCGGGTACCCAGATGAACGCGGAAGCGCTGACGCTGTCATCGTCGGCTGTGGAGACGACGAACGGAATGATCTGGCTCTTCTGCTGCACCGCGACGCGCACCCGATTGTTCGGCAGGACGGATGCCGTCGTGTCGTATCCCGGCACCAACGACAGTCTGAGCGAGCCGACGTCTCCTTCGGCGTAGAAGACCTTGCGCATCACATCGACGGTGACATCGTCACGACCCTGGATGTCTGTCAGGTTGAGCACGGTGTCGTCAGCCTCCGGCCGCACCGGCGGCGCCCCGGCATCGACCCGAACGCGAAGCCAGGCGGATGCCTGTTGCCCGCCGTCGTTCTGAATCGTGTAGAGCACCGCGTAGTCGCCCTCTGTCTTCGGCGCGTGGAACGTGATGCGGTCGGCCGACTTGGGCACGTCTACGTCGGCGACGGCGGACTCCGCACCGACGACCTTGAGCGGACTCGCGTTCGGGTCCGAGTCATTCTCGAGCACGCGCACGGTGATGGCGGTACCCGGCGTCGTGACGACGACGTCGTCGACCGCGACGGGAAGGCTTGCCGTGTCGAAGCTCGGGCTGATACCCACCCGCACCGTCCCCGTCGCGCGCGCCCCGAGGCTGTCGACCACCTCGTATGAGAAGGTGTCGGTGCCCTGTGACGCAGCGCCCGCCGTGTAGGTCAATCCGTCGCCCGAGACCATCACGCTGCCCTGCGCCGGATTCGACGCGGCGCCCACGAGCCTCACCGAATCGCCATCGGCATCCATGTCGCCCAACGGCACCGGGATCGTCACGCTGTCACCGGCGAGGACGCGGCCCGACAGGGTGGGCGGCACCGGGGCTGTATTCGTCGCGGCGTCGGCCTCTCTGACCGCGATCGTCACCTGGGCCGTATCGAACTGCACGTCGGCCGTCGTTCCCAGGCGGTAGATGGCCGTGTAATCGCCCGGCTCATCGGGCGCAAGATAGCGCAGGCGGTTGCCGGATGCGAAGAGCAGCCCGCCGCCGGACGGCACGTTCTGCACGAGCACGGGATCGAGCACGAGCGGCTTGCGGTTCGGATGCTCGTCGTTGGCCACCACAGGGATGTCGATGACCTGGCCCACGCGCACCGAGACGCTGTCCGCCACCGCCACCGGTGCCTGCAGCCTCTTAGGCTCGGGCACCTGGTAGATCGTGACGGTTCCCTCGGCGCTCGAGAACCCGTTCGTGGCCGTGTAGGTGAAGGTGACGGGTGCATCGAGCGGGTTATTCAGCCGAACACGCAGGAGGCGGTGCTCGATGATCTCGACGACGACGCCGGATGACGACGGCACACCGGCCACGCCCGCGATGCTCAGAACGCCCCCGGCCGGGTCGATGTCGGAGGCGAGCACGTCGACGGTGTCTGTCTGCTGCTGGTAGAGGAAGGCCACCGTCGGCACCGTGATCGGCTTCGTCGAGGCATCCGGCGCGGCGGCGATGTCAACGCGGATGATTCCGGTGGCGGTCTGCTGCGCGGCGTCTGTTACCGAGTACGACAGATAGTGCACCCCGGCGTTCTGCGCCAGAAAGCGGAACGTGCCCTTGGCGTAGTTCGGGGTGATCTTGGTCTCGGGATAGTCGGCGACGGTGCTGAGGCGGATCGCGCCGGTACCTCCGCGCACGTGCGCCAGCGGCGAGATCTGCAGTTCCTGACCGGTGTAGCCCTGCACCAGGAATCCCTCCGTGAGGAGAGGAACGGTACCGGGATCCAGGACGGTGACCCGCAGCTGCCCCGTGCCCGACAGGGTGAAGTCGGAGACCTGCAGCCCGATGTCCTTCTCGGCCGCCACCGTGCCGCCGTCACGGAAGTCGAGTTCACCAGCGGGCGAGAAAGAGACGCGGTCGGGCTCACCCGCCTGCGCGTCCTCGAGATACATGGGGTCGCCGTCAGGGTCGTACCAGTCGCCGAGCACATTCGCTGTGAAGACTCCCCCGGCGGCCACGCTCGCCTTCGTCGTTCTCGCCTGAACGGGCGCCGAGTTCTCGCCGGGCGCGCGCACGGTCACGTTCACGGTGTTCGACGCCGTGCCGCCCCTCCCGTCGGAGATGCTGTAGTCGAACGAGAAGGTTCCGGATGCCTGCGGCGTCAGTGTGACCTGGAGTTGTTGAGCCGTGCTGACGAGATCGACTCGCGCGATGGCGGGATCGATCTCGGAGGTCGCTGTGATCGAGAGGACATCGCCGTTCGGGTCGTAGTCGTTCAGCAGCACGGGAAGAATGCTCGACACACCGGGACGGGCTCCGAAATCGTCGGGGGTCGCTACGGGCGGCTGTTGATCCTTGACGAGTTCGGGCGGTGTGTCGTCGTCGATCTCGTCGTCTTGCTGGGGGTCGTCGTCTTTGTCGATCAGCTGATCCCAGTTGTCGATGAGCCTGTTCTCGTGCTGCACGGCCCACACGCGTCCCGCGCCGCGATCATTGAGAACCACGTAGCGTCCGTTGCTGCGAAACGCGAGATCGTCGTCAGCCGAGACCCCGGCCAGCTGGCCGCGCACCGCATCCGACGAATCGCAACGCTGCCAGGTCGAGCCGTCGGCCCACGCCGCGTACGCGCATCCATCGTCGACGAGCGGCTGTGTCGGTCTGCCGTCGGCGGCCTCGACCAACTGCTCGACCGCACCCGACGACGTGTCGATGCCGAGCAGCCCGCCCGTGTGGGCCAGCAATAGCGCCCCGCTCCGTGTGCTCGGCGCGGCGAGCCGAAGCTCGGCCGACGAGGTGACACGGTCGGACAGGTCTATCGGCCGCCCGTCTACCACCAGCTGCCGGCTCGTGGCATCGAGAACGGATGCGACGCCGCCGGTGCGCGTGATCTGGAGCTCGTCGGTGGCTTGCAGATCGAGGCCGGTGACCGCCTCGGATCGGGGCTCGGCACCGGAGGAGAGATCTGCCGTCACGAGTCGTCGCGATTGACGATCGAAACCCACCAGCGTGCCGGAGTCGTCGACGGCCACCACGCTGCCCGCATCGAGGCTCAGCAGCGGCTTCGCCGATTCGTCGAACGAATCGAGATTGGCCTGGCGCACCGCCCACACCTCGCCCGTGGTCCCCGAGTGGATGACGATCTGACCGTCGGCCAGCATCACGTCGGGGTCGCCCGCCGGCAGCGGAATCGTGGAGGTGACCTGCGACGAGGCCGGATCGATGATCTGGAGGGTATTGCTCGTGTGATTGTGGGCGAGCACGGTATCGCCCCGCTGCAGCACATCGATGTCACTGCCTTCGCTCGGCACGACCGTGTTGAGTTCGAACACATCGGTGTTCGCGCGGCCCACCACCTGACGCGCTCCGTTCGTCACCCAGACCGATGCGTCGTCGAGTTCGACCTTTTGTTCGGTGTACCCCGTCGACGCGAGCGCGATCGCCAGCACCACGGCGGTGACCACGAGGACACTCGCCGTCGAGATCGCCTGAGACGCGTGCGCGCGCAGCCAGCGGAAGATCATCCGCCGTCTCCAGCCGATGAGCACTTCTGCGCCGACGGATCGCCGAGTCGGCCGTCTCGCAAGACGCGCACGGTGATGCAGTCGGGAACGAGCGGGTCTGCCTGAACCGTGAATTCGTTGGCCGACTGGGTAGACGAAGACCCGTCTGCGCCACGGATCACGTAGAGGTCACCGTCTGCGAGCCCGGGGTCGCGCCAGGAGAAGACGATGGCGTCGGCACCGGCGCTCGCTCGGATGTCGCTGACGACGGGGATCGAGGTGTTGAGCGCGCCCAAGACGAGCGCGACCGCGGCGACGATCGCCGCCACGAGCACCACCGCGCTGCCGACGACGGCGGCGATCACCCCGGGCCTGCGCAGCGGCTTGGCGCGTGAGGTGGTCGCCTGCCTGATGACGGTGACGCTCGAATCGGTCGACTCGTGCACGGTGTCGCTCCGACGTCCGCGGTGCCGCACGCGAGCCTCGCCTGCGGCACGCACCGAGACGCCGCCCTGCGCCGCTCTCGTCAGCGGCGCTGGGGCCGCCGCGCGCTGCGCCCCGCTGGCAAACGCTTCATTCGAGATGTCGGCCGACGTCTGCGGTAGCGAGAGCGTCGATTCGATCAGCTGCAGCCCACGAACCACTTCGAGAACGCTCGCCGGCCGCGCTGCCGGGCTCTTCGACATGCACGACGCGAGGAGCGTCTCGAGCTCGGCCGGAACATCCGGTCGACCCGTGGGCGGCACCCGATCGCGGCCGACGATGCGGCGCTGCAGATCGTCGCGAGTGTTGCTCTTGCCCGGATACTCGAACGGGCTTCGACCGGCGAGCATGGAGTAGAGCGTCGCGGCCAGCGACCAGACCTCGCTGCGCACCGTTCCCCGCGTCTCGGACTGCAGCACCTCGGGCGCCGACCAGGGCACGCTCATGCCCTCGGCCTCGTCGCGATCGGCCTCGGCCACGGTGGCAGCGATGCCGAAGTCGGCGAGCACGGGATGGTTGTACTGCGTGATGAGGATGTTCGACGGCTTGATGTCGCGGTGCAGAAAGCCGAGCCGGTGGGCGCTCTCGAGCGCACTGCCGATCTTGACGCCCGCCGTCAACACCTCCGCCAGGGGGATGCGTTCGGTCTTGTACCGCGTGCCGAACGACGAGGGGCAGTATTCCATCACGAGGTAGGGGCGACCGTCGGGCGCGATGCTCGCGGCGTGCACCGTGACGACCGATGGATGCGTCGCGAGTTGCGACATCAGATTGGCCTCGGAGAGGAACATCGCGCGCACGCTGTTGCTGGCCACGCCCGGCAGGAGGACCTTGACGGCGACGTCGGCTCGGGGCAGTGCCTGTTCATAGAGGAAGACGTCGGCGAAGCCACCCTTGCCCAGCGCCCGCAGATGCGTGTAGCCCGCGAGAACCGGCGGCTGTGACGGCAGCCTGCGAGCCATGGGCGTTCCTCTTTCGAGACGGTTACGTGGGGCGGGGCGAAAACCTTTTTGACTGTCCCCCGAAAGCCGTCCCTCCACTGTACATATGCCATCACCGGCATCGTGTGTCTCGAGCGCCAGACGGGGTGCCCCCAATCAGGGTGACACGGTTCAGTCGAAGCGGGGAAGGGTCGTGTCGGCGTCGTCGACGGCGTCGCTTCTGACGACCTCCACGACCACGGTCGTCACGTTGTCCCGGCCACCCGCGGCGAGTGCAGCCTCCAGCAGCAGGCCGGCTGCATCATCGGCATCGATCGCCTCCGACAGGAGCAGACGGATGAGGTCGGTATCGACCTCTTTCGTCAACCCGTCGGAGCAGATCAGGAGCCGAGCGCCCTCCGCGACGGGAATGAACCAGAGATCGGGAACCGGGTTCTTGCCGAAGCCCACGGCTCGCGTAATGATGTTCCGGTTCGGGTGCGACTCCGCCTCGATAGCGGTGATGCTGCCCGCGTCGACCATCGCCTGCACGGCGGAGTGATCGACCGTCAGCTGGGTCAGAACACCATCGAGGAGCGAATACACCCGCGAGTCGCCGATGTTGAAGACGGCCCAATACGGCCGCTGCCCCTGAATGGTGAGGGCGATTCCGGTGACCGTCGTGCCGGACCCGGGTCTGTCGTGGCCGACGCCGATCTCTCCGATGTCGTCGCTCGCCTGGCGCAGCGCCTGAGCGATCTCGTCGGTCGACGCGAAGTCGCCCGAGATGTACTGGGCCAGTCGGGCGACGACCGCGGCGCTCGCCTCGTCGCCCGCCGCGTGGCCTCCCATGCCGTCGGCCACGGCGAAGACGGGCGCCGCCGCGAGGTAGCTGTCCTGGTTGCCGGCGCGTTTCAGACCCTTGTTCGTCTGAGCCGCCCACGAGAGGCCGAGCTGGCCGACGCCGTCAGGAAGCGCGACGGTGCGGGCGCCGACGGTCGACGCGGCGACGCTCACCACGACGCGCCCTCGGTAGGAACCGCGCCCGGTCGCTCGACGATCTCGAGCACCACGTCGTCACCCAGATCGAGCAGCGTTCCGGTGGCGACCACACGGCTCGCTCCGGGGCTGAGCATCGACGGCGCCGCGCCCGGAACCCGCACCCGAGTTCCGTTCGTCGACCCGAGATCGCGCACCACGACGGCGCGACCTTCCTGCTGAATCTCGACGTGGGTCGAGCTGACCTCTCGTCGTGGCGAAGGCACGGCCACGAGCTCGGGTACGACGCCGGATGTGATGCGCGGGCTCTTCGGGGATCGGCCGACGTAGACGGTACGGTCGAGGGCGACCGTGCGCCCGTCGGGAAAAGCCACGGCGAGAGCGACCGACGCACCGGATGCGTGGGTCGGCTCGATGCGCGTTCGTCGGCTGACCGGCGGGGATCCGCCGGCGTTGACGTGCGCGCTGGCTGGGATGGCGGGCAGTGCGGGCGGCAGGAGGGGTGCGGGCGGCAGGAGGGGTGTGCCGGCCACGGCGGATGCGGGGGCCTGGGCGGGAGCGACCGGCCGGCTCTCGCGACGCCGTCGACCAGGGCCGATGACCGTGTCGGCGGAGGCATCCGGATCGTCGATCACGTCGGTCAACGCGGCCGGCTGCCCCAGGATGGTCTGATCGTCGGCGTCGGTTTCGCTGCCTTCGGCGGCCACGAGAGCCGGCTGGCCGATGATCGTGTCGTCGACATCGTTGCCCGTTCGGGTCAGCGGCTGGACGATCGCGTCGCCATCAGCGACGATCGACCCCGCCTTCAGGACGGTGTCGTCGTCGAGGCTGCCCGCGTCGTCGAGGTCTATCGATGTGACACCCCCGATGACCTGGCCGATCTGAGCAGAAACCGGCGCACCGGCATCCTGCACCCGCACCAGCACAGACACCTCGGCCCCAATCAGCAACTGCACGGCACCGTCGGCCGACGATCGAAGCTGGCTTGCCTTCGGGTCGAGGACATCGGGGTGAATATGGAGCGTCACCGGCGCATGCCACTCGACGCGCATCAACCCAGCACTCACCTGAACTCCCGCCATGCCGTCGACGGTCATCGTCGCCTGTCGCGGCCCAGTTTATTACGCTCGGGCTCGCCCCTGTTCGCGGTGGGGACGGCTTATGCTCGTGCCTGTGCCAGAGGCAGTCGAGAGAGTCCTTCCGTCGGGGACGGTCGCCCGGCTGAGCCCCGATCCATTCGTCGCGGGCGCGCTGACCCTGAGCCTCGATTCCGTGCCGCAATCCCACGTCTCTCTGCGCGATCCACGTCATCTCTTCTACGACTACGTGAGTCGCATGGGAACGGCCATCGATCTGATATCCCGCGCTGCGGAGCCGATCACCGTGCTGCACCTGGGCGCCGGAGCCCTCACGCTTGCCCGCTACGTCGCCGAGACGAGACCGGGGTCTCGCCAACTCGCTGTGGAGAGCGAGAAAGGGCTGGTTCCCTTCGTTCTCGAAGAGGCTCCCCTGCCGCGATCCGCCACGATCGACCTGATCGAGAGCGATGCTCTCACTGCTCTCGACGCCCTCGCTTCTGCCGATTCAGGCTGGACGGGGCTGGCCGACGTCGTGATCTGCGACCTGTACTCGGGCCTCGAGACCCCCGCCCACCTCGTGACGACTGCCTTCTTCAGGGCCGTGCGAAGCGTACTCTCGCCTGGCGGAACCCTGCTCGCGAATGTGGCCGACGACGCCGACCTCGCGCGCAGCGATGCTCAGCTCGCTGCGCTCTCGGCGGTGTTCCCTCGTGTCGCGATGATCGGCCCCTCTGCTCTGCTCGACGGTCGCGAGGCCGGCAACGTCGTGCTCCTCGCGGGATTCGACCCGGCCATCATCGAGCGGATGCCTTCGCTCGCGGCAGCCGGACCGCATCCGGTCACGTGGCGGGCGCTTTAACGAGAGAAGAGCCCCTCACCGCGAACGGTGAGGGGCTCTCTCAGTGGGTGACCTGCTTAGTTGTAGGTTCCCGGGGTGTAGTCGTCACTCGAGAAGCTGTCGAAGTCGACGAACGACAGGTCGGCTTCTGAGAACGATGCGTCATCGGTGAAGATGCGGTTCGGGTAACGCTCCGCCTTCGCCTCATCGGTCGCCTCGACGGCGACGTCGCGGTAACGCGGCAGTCCCGTTCCAGCGGGGATGAGCTTACCGATGATGACGTTCTCCTTCAGACCCATCAGCGGGTCGGACTTGCCCTCCATGGCGGCCTGCGTGAGAACACGCGTGGTCTCCTGGAACGACGCGGCCGACAGCCACGACTCGGTCGCGAGGGAGGCCTTGGTGATACCCATGACCTCCTGGCGAGCGGATGCGGTCTTCTTGCCCTGGGTGAGCGCCTCGCGGTTGAGCGTGTTGTAACGCGCCCGGTCGACGAGCTCGCCCGGCAGCAGGTCGGTGTCACCGTGCTCGACGACAGTCACCTTGCGGAGCATCTGACGAACGATGACCTCGATGTGCTTGTCGTGAATCGGAACACCCTGCGAGCGGTAGACGCCCTGGACGCCGCCCACGAGGTGCTTCTGCACTTCGCGGACACCCTTGACGCGCAGAACCTCCTTCGGGTCGACGGCACCGATGATGATCTGCTGTCCGAGCTCGACGTGCTGACCGTCTTCGATGAGAAGCGTCGAACGCTTCAGCACCGGGTAGGCGATCGGCTCGTCGCCGTTGTCGGGCGTCAGGATGACCTTTCGGCTGCGATCGGTGTCTTCGATGTGCACGCGGCCTGCGGCTTCGGCGATCGGGGACGCACCCTTGGGGGTACGAGCCTCGAACAGCTCCTGCACACGGGGCAGACCCTGCGTGATGTCATCTGCGGACGCCGAACCACCGGTGTGGAAGGTACGCATCGTCAGCTGGGTTCCGGGCTCACCGATCGACTGGGCCGCGATGATACCGACGGCCTCACCGATGTCGACGAGCAGACCCGTGGCGAGCGAGCGGCCATAGCAGGCAGCACACACACCGACGGCCGACTCACACGTGAGAACGGAGCGCACCTTGATGATGTTGACTCCGGCCGCAACCAGCTTGTCGATCAGAACGTCTCCGACGTCGTCTCCGGCCTCGGCCACGACAGTGCCCTTGGCGTCGACCGCGTCGGCCGCGAGCGACCGTGCGAACACCGAGTTCTCGACGTTCGGATCCTTGGTCCACTTGCCGTCGGCACCCTCGATCGCGATCGGGAGATCGAGACCCTTGGTGGTGCCACAGTCGTCTTCGCGGATGATGACGTCTTGTGACACGTCGACGAGACGACGCGTGAGGTAACCCGAGTCGGCCGTACGGAGGGCCGTGTCGGCCAGACCCTTACGGGCACCGTGCGTCGCGATGAAGTACTCGGCGACCGAGAGTCCTTCGCGGTAGCTCGAGATGATCGGGCGAGGGATGATCTCACCCTTCGGGTTGTTCACGAGGCCTCGCATACCGGCGATGTTGCGCACCTGCAGCCAGTTACCACGAGCACCGGAGGTCACCATGCGGTTGATGGTGTTGTCCTTCGGGAAGTTGTCGCGCATGGCCTGCGCGACCTCTTCGGTTGCCTTGGTCCAGATCTGGATGAGCTCCTGGCGACGCTCGAGGTCGGTCGTGAGACCCTTCTCGAACTGGCCCTGGACCTTGGCGGCCTGCTTCTCGTAGCCCTGAACGATCTCGCGCTTGTTCGGCGGAGTCAGGATGTCGGAGAGCGCAACGGTCACACCCGAACGGCTGGCCCAGTAGAAACCGGCGTCCTTGATGCGGTCGAGCGATGCAGCGACCTCGACCTTGGGGTAGCGCTCGGCGAGATCGTTGACGATCTCTGAAAGCTGACCCTTGTCGGCCACGGCCTGGATGTACGGGTAGTCGGCCGGCAGCGCCTCGTTGAAGAGTGCGCGACCCAGCGTGGTCTCGACGATGACGGGGCCGTCGACATAGTCGGCCGGACCCTCGTTCTCGCCGAAGTGCACGTCGTGCAGACGGATCTTCACGGGTGCGTTGAGGTCGAGCGACTTCTGGTCGTGCGCCAGGATCGCCTCGGCGACCGAGGAGAACGCGCGGCCTTCGCCGGTCGCTCCCTCTTTCACCGTGGTGAGGTGGTGCAGACCGATGATCATGTCCTGTGTGGGCAGGGTCACCGGGCGACCGTCAGAAGGCTTCAGGATGTTGTTCGATGCGAGCATCAGGATGCGCGCCTCGGCCTGGGCCTCGACACTCAGCGGCAGGTGCACGGCCATCTGGTCACCATCGAAGTCGGCGTTGAACGCCGCACAGACGAGGGGGTGAAGCTGAATCGCCTTGCCCTCGACGAGCTGAGGCTCGAAAGCCTGGATGCCCAGTCGGTGAAGCGTAGGTGCACGGTTCAGCAGCACAGGACGCTCGCGGATGATCTCTTCGAGCACGTCCCAGACCTGCGGACGGCTGCGCTCGACCATGCGCTTCGCGGCCTTGATGTTCTGAGCGTGGCTCAGGTCGATCAGGCGCTTGATCACGAACGGCTTGAACAGCTCGAGTGCCATCTGCTTGGGCAGACCACACTGGTGCAGCTTGAGCTGGGGACCGACGATGATGACCGAACGACCGGAGTAGTCGACGCGCTTTCCGAGCAGGTTCTGACGGAAACGACCCTGCTTTCCCTTGAGCATGTCGCTCAGGGACTTGAGGGCGCGGTTGCCGGTACCGGTGACGGGGCGTCCACGACGACCGTTGTCGAACAGTGCGTCGACGGCCTCCTGCAGCATGCGCTTCTCGTTGTTCACGATGATCTCGGGGGCACCGAGGTCGAGCAGGCGGCGGAGACGGTTGTTGCGGTTGATCACACGACGGTAGAGGTCGTTCAGGTCGCTTGTTGCGAAGCGGCCACCGTCGAGCTGCACCATGGGGCGCAGCTCCGGCGGAATGACCGGAACGACGTCGAGCACCATGGCGGCCGGCGAGTTGCCGGTCGCGAGGAAGGAGGACACCACGCGCAGGCGCTTGATGGCACGGATCTTCTTCTGGCCCTTGCCCTCGGCGATCTGCAGGTGGAGATTCTCACCCTCCGTCACCAGGTCGAACGCCTCGAGGCGCTTCTTGATGGCCTCGGCGCCCATGTAGGCGCTGAAGTACTGGCCGTAGCGGTCCTGCAGCTCGTGGAAGACGGCGTCTTCCGGCTTGAGCTCGCCGACCTTGAGGCTGCGGAAGTCCTCCCACACGCGCTCGAGCTGACCGATCTGCTCGTCGTACGCCTTGCGGGTCTGTCCCATCTCCTTCTCGGCGGAGTCCTTCGTGCGACGCTTCTGGTCGCTCTTGGCGCCTTCGGCCTCAAGGGCTGCCAGATCGGTCTCGAGCCGCTGGAGGCGGTTCGCGATCGTGGAGTCACGCTGGTCGGACAGGGTCTTGATCTCGAGGCGGAGCTCGTTCTCAAGGCCGGGCATGTCTTCGTGGCGAGCATCCTCGTCGACCGAGATGATCATGTAGGCGGCGAAGTAGATGACCTTCTCGAGGTCTTTCGGCGCCATGTCGAGCAGGTAGCCCAAGCGCGACGGAACGCCCTTGAAGTACCAGATGTGGGTGACGGGAGCGGCGAGCTCGATGTGGCCCATGCGCTCACGACGAACCGAGGACTTGGTGACCTCGACGCCGCAGCGCTCGCAGACGATTCCCTTGAATCGCACCCGCTTGTACTTGCCGCAGGAACACTCCCAGTCACGGCTCGGCCCGAAGATCTGCTCTCCGAAGAGGCCGTCCTTCTCGGGCTTCAGCGTGCGGTAGTTGATCGTCTCCGGCTTCTTTACCTCACCGTGTGACCACTTGCGGATATCGTCTGCCGTGGCGAGACCGATGCGCAGTTCGTCAAATGTTGTAACGTCCAGCAATGTTTTCTCTTCTCCTGAAGGTTGCGTCAGCTAAGTAACTAAGCCGGATCAGATGTCGTCGATGGACGACGACTCGAACCGGGTGGAGATGTTGATGCCGAGCTCCTCAGCTGCACGGAAGACCTCGTCATCCGTGTCGCGCAGGCTCACTGCTGTTCCGTCGGCCGAGAGGACCTCGACGTTCAGACACAGCGACTGCATCTCCTTGATGAGCACCTTGAAGCTCTCGGGAATACCGGGCTCCTGGATGTTCTCGCCCTTGACGATCGCCTCGTAGACCTTGACTCGGCCGAGGATGTCGTCGGACTTGATGGTCAGGAGCTCCTGGAGCGCGTACGCGGCTCCATAGGCCTCGAGGGCCCAGACCTCCATCTCACCGAAACGCTGTCCACCGAACTGTGCCTTACCACCCAGCGGCTGCTGCGTGATCATGGAGTACGGACCCGTCGAACGCGCGTGGATCTTGTCGTCGACGAGGTGGTGCAGCTTCAGGATGTACATGTAACCGACCGAGATGGGCTCGGGGTACGGCTCACCGGAGCGGCCGTCGAACAGGCGGGCCTTTCCGGAGGAGCCGATGAGGCGGTCACCGTCGCGGGTCGGAGTCGTCGAGTCGAGCAGACCGGCGATCTCCTCCTCGAACGCACCGTCAAACACGGGGGTCGCGACCTTGGTGTTCGGAGCGGCCTTGCGGGCCTGCTCGGGCAGCTCGGCAGCCCACTTGGGCTTGCCTTCGACCTCCCAGCCCTGCTTGGCGATCCAGCCGAGGTGGGTCTCGAGGACCTGTCCGAAGTTCATTCGTCCAGGAATACCCAGCGGGTTCAGCACGATGTCGACGGGGGTTCCGTCGGCGAGGAACGGCATGTCTTCGACCGGAAGGATCTTGGAGATGACGCCCTTGTTGCCGTGACGGCCTGCGAGCTTGTCGCCCTCGGTGATCTTGCGCTTCTGAGCGATGTAGACGACAACGCGCTGGTTGACGCCCGAACCGAGCTCGTCGTCGTTCTCGGCCGAGAACTCCTTGACGGCGATGATCGTTCCCTGCTCACCGTGGGGCACCTTCAGCGACGTGTCGCGAACCTCGCGGCTCTTCTCGTTGAAGATGGCGCGCAGCAGGCGCTCCTCGGCGCTGAGCTCGGTCTCACCCTTGGGTGTGACCTTGCCGACGAGGATGTCGCCGGGGCGGACCTCGGCACCGATGCGGATGATGCCGCGCTCGTCGAGGTCTGCGAGCAGCTCAGGCGAGACGTTGGGGAGGTCACGGGTGATCTCCTCTTTACCCAGCTTGGTGTCGCGCGCGTCGACCTCGTACTCCTCGATGTGGATCGAGGAGAGCACGTCGTCTTTCACCAGGTTCTGGCTCAGGATCATCGCGTCTTCGAAGTTGTAGCCTTCCCACGGCATGAATGCCACGAGCAGGTTCTTTCCGAGCGCGAGCTCGCCGTTCTCGGTGGCGGGACCATCGGCCAGAACCTGGCCGACCTCGACCCGCTCGCCCTCGGCGACGATCACACGGTGGTTGTAGCTGGTGCCCTGGTTCGAGCGGTCGAACTTGCGCAGGTAGTAGTCCTGCGTTCCGCCCTCGTCGAGCTGGATGGTGACGACGTCTGCCGAGACCTCGGAGACGACACCGGCCTTGAGCGTGGTGACCACGTCTCCGGCGTCGATGGCCGCGTAGCCCTCCATACCGGTTCCCACGAGCGGGCTCTCGCTGCGCAGCAGCGGAACAGCCTGGCGCTGCATGTTGGCACCCATGAGGGCGCGGTTCGCATCGTCGTGCTCGAGGAAGGGGATGAGGCTGGTCGCGACCGACACCATCTGGCGCGGCGAGACGTCCATGTAGCCGATGTCCTCGGCCGGGAACAGGTCGACCTCTCCGCCCTTGCGGCGAGCGAGGACGCGCGACTCGGCGAAGCGGGCCTCACCTGTGAGCGGCGCGTTGGCCTGGGCGACGATGTACTCGTCTTCTTCGCTGGCGGTGAGGTAGTCGATGGTCGCCGTGACCACGCCGTCGACGACGCGACGGTACGGGGTCTCGATGAAACCGAACGAGTTGATGCGCGCGAACGAGGCGAGCGATCCGATCAGACCGATGTTCGGGCCTTCAGGGGTCTCGATGGGGCACATGCGGCCGTAGTGCGACGGGTGAACGTCTCGCACCTCGACACCGGCGCGCTCACGGCTCAGACCACCCGGGCCCAGCGCGGAGAGGCGACGCTTGTGCGTCAGACCCGCGAGGGGGTTGTTCTGGTCCATGAACTGCGACAGCTGGCTGGTTCCGAAGAACTCCTTGATCGCGGCGACGACGGGGCGCACGTTGATCAGGGTCTGCGGGGTGATGGCCTCGATGTCCTGAGTGGTCATACGCTCGCGGACGACGCGCTCCATACGAGACAGACCCGTACGGACCTGGTTCTGGATGAGCTCGCCCACGGCGCGGATACGACGGTTTCCGAAGTGGTCGATGTCATCGACGTCGAGACGGATGTCGACCTTCTTGCCCTCGCGGGTGCCGGGGATCGTGGTCTGGTTGTCGTGAAGAGCGACCAGGTACTTGATCGTGGCGATGATGTCCTCGACCGTGAGCACGGAGTTGCTCAGCGCACTCTCGATGCCGAGCTTGCGGTTGATCTTGTAACGACCCACCTTCGCCAGGTCGTAGCGCTTCGAGTTGAAGTAGAAGTTGTCGAGCAGCGCACGCGCGGCCTCGGCAGCAACCTGCTCGCCCGGACGGAGCTTGCGGTAGATGTCTTTCAGCGCCTCTTCTTTGGTGAGGATCGTGTCCTTCTCGAGGGTGGCCTCGATGGATGCGTATCCCTTGAACTCGGAGAGGATCTCTTCGCTCGTGAGGCCGAGGGCCTTGAGGAAGACGGTGACGCTCTGCTTGCGCTTGCGGTCGATGCGAACGCCGACCTGGTCGCGCTTGTCGATCTCGAACTCGAGCCATGCACCACGGCTCGGGATGATGCGCGAGGAGTAGATGTCCTTGTCGGACGTCTTCTCCTGGGCGCGCTCGAAGTACACGCCGGGGCTGCGCACGAGCTGCGAGACGACGACACGCTCGGTGCCGTTGATGATGAACGTACCGCGCTCGGTCATGAGCGGGAAGTCGCCCATGAAGACGGTCTGCGTCTTGATCTCACCGGTCTGGTGGTTCATGAACTCGGCCTCGACGTAGAGGGGAGCCGCGTAGGTCTTGCCGCGCTCCTTGCACTCGTCGATCGTGTACTTCTCAGGCTCGAGGAACGGAGCGGTGAAGCTCAGCTGCATCGTCTCGCCGAGGTCCTCGATCGGGGAGATCTCTTCGAAGATCTCCTCGAGTCCCGAGTTGTTGGCCAGGTCTTGACGACCGGCCTTCTTCGCCTCGGCGACGCGCTCTTTCCAGATGTCGTTGCCGACGAGCCAGTCGAAGCTCTCGGTCTGCAGGGCGAGCAGATCCGGGACCGTGAGTGTGTCTGTGATCTTCGCGAACGAGAGACGCGATGCGTTTCTCCCGGTCTTGGGTGAGTTGGTGGTTGCGTTGCGCGCAGCAGCCAAGGAAATAACCTCCGTGGACCCCGTCGGGTCTCAGTACTGTCGGTTGACTAATAAGGATGTTTCGTTTGCGATCGCACCCGGCTTCGACCTACATTTGTCAAGAAGTTCGGGGATGTAAGACCATGGCTGCCGACCGCGATATGAGGGCATGGTTTTACTGGGAGCGCAAAGGTCAACTATATGCGCATCCGACGCGCCTGTCCACCGCTTTTCTTGATTAGTTTTGGAATCTCCGGTATAACCGCCCTCTCCCCTCGCCTCGACAATCTGGGCGAACGGGCTTTCGCCGTTCCCTGAGCCTGTCGAAGGGCGATAATCGAGCCATGAGCAGATCAACGCGAGGTGCCGATCGGGCCGAGCCCGAGCATCCATCGGCGACGCTCTCGAAGAGCGGATTCCACGCGCGCATAGAGTCCGACCGGTACTCGCCGGGCAGCTTTCTGCTCGTCGTCGACGGCACGCCCCAGTCGCACGTCGATGTCGACGACCCGACCCATCTGAACTTCGAATACGTGCGCCGCATCGGTCACGGCATCGATCTGCTGCGACCGGAGGGCGAGGCGATCACCGCCGTGCATCTGGGCGGCGGCGGCCTCACCCTGCCTCGCTACGTCGCAGCGACTCGACCGGGCTCACGCCAGCAGGTCGTGGAGTACGAGAGCGAGCTGGTCGACCTCGTGCGCCGGGAGCTCCCCCTTCCCCGCGACGCGCAGATCCGCATCCGACACGGCGACGCGCGCGAGCAGCTCGCCTCGTTCCCTCCCGGGCTGGTGGGCAATGTCGATCTGCTGGTCGTGGATGTCTTCTCGGGCGCGCGCACACCGGCTCACGTCACGAGCGCGGAGTTCTACACGCTGGGACGCGCCCTTCTCGCGAACGACGGCATGATCGCGGTGAACGTCGCCGATGGCGCCGGCCTCGCCTTCGCCCGAGGGCAGGCCGCCACGTTGTCGAGTGTCTTCGAGCACGTCTCGATCGTTCTCGACTCGCAGATGCTGAAGGCCAAGCGCTTCGGCAACGTGGTCATGTTCGGCTCCAGCACCCCTCTTCCGTTCGAGCGCATGCCCCGGCTCGTGGCCGGCGATCCTGTCGCATCCAAGGTCGTCACCGGAGCCGAACTGCACAACTTCATCGCCGGCGCCGCGATCGTCACCGATCAGACCGCCGTGAAGTCGCCTCCCCCGGGGCGCAGCATCTTTCAGCTCAAGCCCTGAGCGGGCCGCAGACAGGAGAAGCACAATGAGCGTCCGACGCACCGCCACCGCCCTGATCGCCTCCGCGGTCGCGATGCTCGTGCTCAGCGGATGCGAGGCGCCGAGACCCGAACGCACGGTCGCGACCGCGACGCCGTCGGTCGCAGCGCCGACCTCCCCCTCCCCCACCCCGACGGCGACGGTCGCCCCGCTCGTCGGCAAGTACTCGCCCACCGGCGACCTCACTGCTCTGGCCAACGACCTCGCTGCTCCCTGGTCGATCGCACCCGTCGGAGACGACGGCATCCTGGTCTCCGAGCGCGACTCGGCACAGATCGTGCTCGTCGATCCGACGGGACAGAAGCGCGTCATCGGCAGCGTGGGCGGTGTCGCCGCGAGCGGAGAGGGTGGCCTTCTCGGCCTCGCGGTCCATGGCGACGGCGCCGAGCGCCGGCTCTTCGTCTATTTCACGACCGCCGACGACAACCGGGTCGTGTCTTTTCCTCTGACCGTCACCGGCGCATCCCTCTCATTCGGCCCCGCCACCGAGGTGATCACCGGTCTGCCCAAGGCGTCGAATCACAATGGAGGCCGGATCGCCTTCGGACCGGACGGCTTGCTCTACATCACCACGGGTGACGCCAACCAACGCGATCGAGCGCAAGACGTCGACTATCTGGGCGGCAAGATCCTGCGGGTGGATGCGGCGGGTTCCGTCCCCGCCGACAATCCGATTGCGAGCTCGCCCGTCTACAGCCTCGGCCATCGGAATCCCCAGGGAATCGCCTGGAGCACCGACGGCACGATGTTCGCGGCGGAATTCGGGCAGGACACCTGGGATGAGCTGAACATCATCGAGCCCGGTGCCAACTACGGCTGGCCGGATGTCGAGGGAGTGGATTCCGCCGACACCCGTTTCGTCGCCCCCATCGCGCATTGGGCGACCGACGACGCGAGCCCCAGCGGCATCGCGGTGGTCGGCGACACGGTATTTATGGCGGGTCTCGGCGGCGAGAGGCTGTGGACGATCGATCCGACGGAGGGAGCACAGACGCGGGAGTTCTTCGCCGGCCAACTCGGACGGATTCGTGACGTCTACTCGGTCGGCGATGGGAGCCTGTGGCTGATCACCAACAACACCGACGGCCGCGGAGAGCCCCGTCCCGGCGACGACACGCTGTATCGAGTCACGCTCGCGCCGACCTCCGGATAGGGTTGTTCGCAGCCCGCGAGACTTCAGAACGTCGACCGCGGCAGCACCGCGCGCCTATCAACGGAGTACCTGACCTAGTGAGCATCATCACCGGCTACGACCCTCGCAATCTCAGGGAGAAGATCGACGTCCAAGCGGCCTCCGCACGGCTCGGCGAGCTGGGCCAGCTGCGCAGTCTCTCGGCCCTCAACGAGAAGGTCGGTCTCTACCGCCTCCTCGGTCGTCTCGACGAGGCCTGGACGGTCGCGAACGAGGCCGTCAGACACACCCGCTTCTCGGGAGACCGGGAGCAGCTCCTCGGGGCACGGATCCGCCGCGCCCAGGTGCAGCAGTATCAGGGCAAACTGCAGGCCGCACTCTCCGAGCTGTCGCTGTGCGTCGACGAGGCCAGGGTGCACGAGTGGGGTCCGCTCGAGGCCGCCTCGCAGCTGACCCGAGGCAAGGTGCTCTTCGACATGGGCGACTACGAGGCCGCTCTGGTCGACTTCAAGGCCACCGTCTTCCTCTACGAAAAGATGGGCGCGTCTCTCGACCAGCTCGAGAGCTCGCTCGTGGCCGTGGCGGTCACCGAGTCCTTCCTCACCGAGCCCTGAGCACCCCGGCGCTCGCGCTCGGGCGGCGATGTCGCACGGTCGGGTTAGTGTCTTTGCGTGGCTGATCTCTCGAAAGTACGCGTCTGGGCAGACGCGCTGATTGCGCTGCACCTCGATCCTCACGTCTGGTCGTTCGGCTTCGACAACGCCAAGACGCGCGCGGGCCTCTGCAGCTTCACCACCAAACGCATCACGGTCTCGCGCTATCTGGCCGCCACTTTCGACGACGACGAGATCCACCAGGTCCTGCTGCACGAGGTCGCGCACGCGATGGCGGGTCACCGCGCGGGGCACGGTCCGTCGTGGCAGCGCATCGCCGCGTCCATCGGATACGTGGGCTCACGCACGCACACGGGTTCGGTCGCCGACGAACTCGCTCCCTGGGCAGGCGTCTGCCCCGCGGGCCACGAGCACTTCCGCTATCGCAAGCCCGCTCGCACTCTGGCGTGCGGCACGTGCTCCAAGCGGTTCGACGCGGCCAACGTGATCACGTGGCAGCGCCGAGACATCGATCCGGCCCGACGCCGCCAAGCAGCCTTCCGCGGCTGACCGGGTAGCTACACGGGCGGTTCGGGATCGTACTGGATGCCGCGGCGCACCTCGCGAGCGCGCTCGACTCCCGCGAGGCGCGCGACGAGATGCAGGGCCATGTCGATGCCCGCCGAGACGCCCGCCGCCGTGATCACATCGCCGTCGTCGACGAAACGGTCATCGGGCCGCACCTCGATGCTCTGGTCGAGCTCGCGGAGCCGGTCGAGCGTGCTCCAGTGCGTCGTCGCCGGCCTCCCGTTCAGGATGCCTGCCGCTGCGTAGACGAGCGATCCGGTGCAGACGCTGGTCATGAGCGGCACCGTCTCGCGCTGCGTGCGCACCCATTCGAGCCGCTGCTCATCGAGCAGGTGCCGGCGGGTGCCGCGCCCGCCCGGGTAGATGAGCACCTCGAGAGGCGGTGCGGCATCCACTCGCACGTCGGGGAGGATGCGCATGCCCTTGGCGCAGTTCATCGGTTCGAGCGAGTCGGCCATGAGGAACACCTCGTACCCGTCGTCGGGGCTCGTCCGCGTCCACCACGACAGCACCTCCCAGGGGCCGACCGCATCGAGTTCTTCAACGCCGTCGAACAGAAGGATGCCGATGTGCTTGGTCATGTAGGCAACACTATCCGCGCCGAATCGGTGCATCCGCGCCCGGACGTCCCGGCGCGGATAGACCGGATGGACGCCGATACCTCGGCTGACGACGAGTGCTCTGCCAGACTCGAGGCATGTCCGACTCAGTGCCCCCGTTCCCGCCGCAGAATCCTGCGAATCCGCTCCCACAGGCGCCGCAGGTATGGGATGCGCCGGTCGACGCGCCGCCGACCCGCCCCACGAGTCCCGGGTCCTACGAGCGTCCCGCGTATCCACAACCTGTGCCGTTCACGACGGTGCAGAGCAACGGCTACGCCACAGCCGCCCTCGTCCTGGGCATCTGCGGCTTCGTGCTGATGGGAATCCCGTTCTTCATCGGAATCGTCCTGGGAGGAATCCCCGATCTGCTCGCCGTGGCGTTCGGCATCGCGGGCATCTCCCGTGCCAGCCGACCCGGCGTCCGCGGCATGGGTGCCGCGATCACCGGCCTGGTACTCGCCGGCGTCAGCCTGATGTCCGTCTTACTCGGGGCAGGCTGGCTGTGGTGACGCCGCTGCCAGGGCACTGCTCGGGAGCACCCCTCAGAACGCCTCGCTGACGCCGGAGTTGTGCGGGTCGTCGTGATGTGCGCGCACGAGACTCGCTGGCCATGAGTTGCGGGGAGCCTTCTCGGGCTTGCGCAACGCCTGTTCGAGCACGGCGTCACCGAGATGCTTTTCCACGTCGAGGCGCGGGTAGGCCTCCTCGATAGCCCGTCGCTCGCTCTCCGTGACCGTGTCTAGGCCGAAATCTCCGCGGACGCCCAGTCGAGTGAGCCTCGTGACGGGGCCGCGCCTCTCGGCGATGTGAGGCGAGGTGTGCAGGGCGATCGCCTCCCACACGAGATCGGTCTCGGCCGGTGACACTCCCTCGGCGGTGAGGAAGCGAGCCGCGGCGTCGGCCCCGTCGACCTCGAAGCGCAGATCGCCATCCGCCTCGTCTGTCGTTCCGATGTCGTGCAGCACGCAGGCGAGAAAGAGCAGCTCGCCGTCGTAGTCCTGGCCCCCGGCGAGACCGTCGGATGCCGCCACGACGCGGGCGTGCAGAAACGTACGAACGCTGTGGTGGGCGATCGAGAGCTCCTCGGTGCGCTGCACCCAGTCGAGTGCGCGACGCGCGGTGGCTCCCGTGGGCAGTTGCAGAAGTTCGCTCATGTGTCTCACGCTAGGCCCGCGCCCCGTGGCGGGACGCCCTCGGGCCGGTCAACTACGCACGAGATTCCGCCGAGTTGCACGAAAATGCCGCCTCACCCAACGGGGAGGCGGCGTTTTCAGGCAACTCGACGAGACGAGAACTACTCGGTGACCTGGACTTCTTTCCAGAACGCGACGTAGTTGCTGTAGTCCTGGCCGACGCGGTCGAACGACGCGGGATACGGCTTGGGGTAGCTCCACGCGCGGTCCTTGAGGCTCACGCCGCTGTCTCGCACGCTGAAGTACTGGCATTCGCCCTTCCACGGGCACGTGTACGGCGTATCGGTTGGTGTGAGCAGGTCGAAGTTCACGCTCGACGGGGGAAAGTACCAATTTCCCTCGATGGCGATCAGATCTTCCTTGGGTGCCTCGGCGATGACGGTGCCGTTGACGACTGCTTTCATGATGAAACCTCCTGCAGCCACGCTACGCCTTCGCGGCTACCTGGCGTCCTGGATAGGGCGGATCACGCGCTGGAAGATCAGGATGCCGGCGGCGACGACGGGTACCGCGACCAGAGCGCCGAGGATGCCGCCGAGAGCGGCGCCTCCGATGGCGGCCACGATCACGAGCACTCCGGGCACGGCCACGGCCTTGGCCATCACGCGCGGGGTGAGCACATACGCTTCGATCTGCAGGTACACCAGCATGATGATCGCGAAGATCAGGGCGCCGATCGGATTGACGGTGAGAACGGAGACAGCGCCGATCGACACGCCCAGGATGGGACCGACGACGGGGATGAGAGCGCAGACGAACGCGACCAGCGCGAGCAGCAGCGGCGCGGGCCCGCCCACGATCGTCACGAGGATCAGCGTGATCGTGGCGTTGGCGAGCGCCAGCACGAACTGGCCGGCGACGTACTTGCCGACCGACTCGAGGATCTCCTCGGTGATCTCCATAAAACCGGCTCGTCGAGACCGGGGCACGGCCTGATAGACGGTCGCCATGACACCGCGCAGCGTGAGGGTCAGGTAGATCGTCAGCACGGTCACGACGATGACGGCGGTCACGCCCTCGAAGACACCCGATCCGACGGAGAGGAGCCCGCCGCCGATCGAGAGCAGCTTGTCGGGGTCGGAGAGGAACGACGTGATGTCTTTGATGATCGAGTCGAGATCGAGCGAGGTGCCCAGCTGCTGACTGATCCAGGTCACCCACGGCTGGGCGAGCAGACGATCGGTGAGTTCGCTCGCGTGGGTGATCAGGTAGTTCACCTGGCGCACGAGGTTGGGAACGATCGCGAGAGCCACTCCGCCGATCACCGCGAGCGCGAGCAGGGCCACGGCCAGGGATGCCGCCCATCGCGGGATGTTGTGCCGTTCGGCCAGCTTCATCAGAGGTTCGAGAGCCAGCGCGATGAAGAAGGCGATGCCGATGTACACGAACACGGTCGACAGCGAGCCGAGGGCACCCCACACGCCGAGCCCCACGCACGCGCCGAGCGCCCCCAGCAACCCGATCAGAAAGGGGTTGAACCGGATGCGCCGCTGGGGCACACGGTCCTCCTCGGCTCGCCTATTCGGTACCCTCCCGAGCGTCGAGCGGATTCGCGGCGAAGAGTTCGGTCGCCGCCCTGGCGAATGCATGTCGGCACGTGTCATTGCTCGAATGTAGCGGAGTCGATTGACCGTTGCGGAGATCGACCGGAGTCGGGCTTGGAGAAAGGTCGTGGGAAGCAATTCGAGGTTGCCAATTGACGACCGGAGCCCACCTCCATTAGAAAGATGAGGGCAACGGCGATGCGGCGCATTCGTGCAGCCCTCGCTCCCATGTCGACTCCATCTCTTTCAACACGATCAAAGGACGTACAGTGAGTAATCTCCAGACCCCGACGCCCGGCACCGACTACCCCGGAAAGACCCTCGGTATCGTCGGTCTCGTCCTTGCGATCGTTTTCAACCTGATCGGCCTGATCGTCAGCATCGTGGCACTGCAGCAGTCGAAGGCCGCGGGCTTCAAGAACACGCCGGCAAAGATCGGCATCATCGTCGGAGCGATCCTGTTCGTTCTCGGCATCATCGTCTCGATCATTTCCTTCACAGCTGCCGCATCAATGGTCGGCACCAGCACCTACTGATCAGATCCACGAAGAGGGGCCCATCGCTGAACGCGACGGGCCCCTTTTTTGTGCCTCTCGATTAGCGGCGCTAGAGCAGGTCGGCGTGGTGGATGGCGGCGACGTCGGGATGGGCACGCAGTCGATAGCGCAGCACGTTCTCTCCGTAGACCCGAAGGATAGGGCTGTCGTCGGGATCGGGCGTGATCCCCGTCGCTTCAGACTGCAGAGCCTCGGGCAGCGGGATCGACGGGATCGACGCATCCAATGCCGGGTTGAAGAAGAACGGGATCGAGATGCGGTCGCTGCCGATCGACGGCGAGATCACGCGGTGCACGGTCGCCTTGAGGTAGCCGTTCGTGGCGTATTCGAGCAGCTCTCCGATGTTCACGACGAAGGCGCCCGGCACGGGAGGAGCATCGATCCACTCGTCTCCATAGGCGACCTGCAGGCCGCCCTTGCCTTCTTCGACGAGCAGCAGTGTCAGGGCGCCGCCGTCACGATGAGCTCCGACGCCCTGCTTCGGGGTCGGGTCGCTCTTGCCGGGATAGCGCACGATCTTGATCAGCGTCGACGGTCGCTCGGCGAAAGCGGCGTCGAACACATGCGGGTCAGCTCCCAGCGACTGGGCCCATGCCTGAAGAAGCCGGATGCTGATGGCCGAGAGCTCGTCGTGCCACCGGGTGACGACATCCTGCAGTTCGGGCAGGGCCTCGGGCCAGAGGTTGGGGCCCTCGAGCCGCCAATAGTCGGGAACGCCCTCGCCGCGCTCGACGGACTCGCGCTCGCTTCCGATGTCGATCTGCTCGCGCCAGTCGACCTTTCCTTGAGTGAGCTCGCCGCCGACGCGCGTGTATCCGCGGAACTGGGGGCTCAGCACGTTCTCGATCGACAGCTTGTCGGCTTCGGGAAGCTCGAAGAAGCGCCGCGATGTCTCGAGGACGCGGCTCACCAGCGACTCGGGCACCCCGTGACCGGTGAGATAGAAGAAGCCGTAGTCGTGTGTTGCGCGACGGAGGTCCTCACGGAATCCGGCAGCCTCGTCAGGCGAGGCCTCGAGGCGGGAGAAGTCGAGTACGGGAAGGCTCTGGGTCATGATTTCCACGCTGTCACCTCGCCGCTCGAAACACCAATTGCATTACGACGTATTGAGCCCGTGTGCAATGGCAGCGCCTCCGACTTGTCGTCGTATGCTCCACAGCCCAGACTGGGCGATGGAGGCCCACATGAGAGTTCTGCTGAAGTTCGTGCTCGACACAGATCCGGATGCCGCGTGGCGGGCCATCCGCAGTCCCGCCGTCTTCCGCGAGGTGTCGAGTCCCTTCCTCAAGATCCGCTCGCTGAGCGCCGACGGGTTCCCCACGATCTGGCAGCCGGGCCAGCACCCGGTCGAGATCGAGGGCGGCGGCGTGATTCCCCTCGGCAAGCAGATCATCAGACTCTCCTTTCTGGAGCGTCCCGACGGGGTGCGCATCGTGCGCGACTCCGGCCGTGGCGTCTCCGGGGCCGTCGCCATCCCCACCACGTGGGACCACCAGATGGCTATCTCGCCCGACCCCGCGGGCACGGGCAAGACGCTGTATCGCGATCGGCTCATCATCGGCGCTGGTGCGTTGACCCCCGCCGCCTGGTACGGCATGTGGGTGTTCTGGCAGTGGCGGGGTGCGCGACTGCGACAGCTCGCCCCGAACTGGGCGTTCGATCCCGAGCCCACCCCCGATTCGGGCGTCGAGGGCGTCGACCCCGATATCGCCGCGTAGCCTGGTTCCGTGACGAACGCCGAATCAGCCATCCAGGTCGCGGATTGGCGCCAGCGCGTCTTCACGCTGTACGACGAGGTGCGCGTACTCGCCCTCGTCAATCCCGAGGCGGCGCACGGCGTCTGGCGCGACGGCCGCGACGAGCTGTTCCGCACGCATCCGCAGACCCCTCTGCTGCGCGAAGACCGGGCCGACTTCACCGGCCTGCCCATCGCTCCCTACGACCCGACCTGGCGGTTCGAGGTCGAGATCACCGCCCCGGATGCGCCGGGCGGCTTCGACTTCGAGACCGGCACCGACGGGGTCGTGCCGTTCGAACTCATCGGCCACGCCGAGGTCCCCGAGGTCGGCACGCTCGATGTGTGGCGGCTGCGCTCGTACGGCGGTGGCCTGTTCATCCCTGTGCGCGACGGCCTCGCCGGTACGACCGGCGGAACCTACGGCGGCGGCCGCTACCTGATCGACTCGATCAAGGGAGCGCACCTCGGCCATGGCGAGGCACCCGGCTCTCTGGTGCTCGACTTCAACTTCGCGTACAACCCGTCGTGCGCCTACGACCCGGCGTGGGCCTGCCCGCTGGCGCCGCTCGGAAACCGTGTATCCGGCGGAATCCCGGTCGGCGAGCTGTATGTGCGCTAGGGTGTAATTACTTGCGAGCGCGATCGTGCGCTCCCTGCGTCGTAGAACGCACCTTGCGGTTCGGGCCTCGTGCCTGAAAATCGCGAAAACTTTCTCACGGCGAACGGAAGTGCCTACTGGCACCTTCGCCATCATTTCCGCACAGTCGCGGCATTGCCGAGAGAGTCTGTGCGAAACAGAAACTCTGTGCGATGCCGTCGTGTCACACTGCGGATCCGATGCCTGAAAGGCACCGAAACAGCTATGTCAACACCCACTTTCTCCTCGCTCGGCGTTCCCGCGCCCGTCGTCGCCGCACTGACGAACGCCGGAATCACCGAGCCCTTCCCCATTCAGCTCGACACCCTGCCCGACACCCTGGCCGGACGCGACGTCCTCGGTCGAGGAAAAACGGGCTCGGGCAAGACGCTCGCGTTCTCGATCCCCATGGTGGCCCGCCTCGGCGGCGCACTGTCCGGCGGCCAGCGCCGCTCCGGTCGGCCGCTCGGACTCGTGCTCGCACCGACCCGCGAGCTCGCCACGCAGATCTCCGCCGTTCTCCAGCCGCTGGCCGACGCCTACGGACTGAAGTCGACCACCATCTTCGGTGGCGTCTCGCAGCAGCGCCAGGTCGCGGCCCTCAAGGCCGGCGTCGACATCATCGTCGCCTGCCCCGGCCGCCTCGAAGACCTCATGAAGCAGGGCTTCGTGTCGCTCGACGCGATCGAGATCACCGTGCTCGACGAGGCCGACCACATGGCCGACCTGGGCTTCCTGCCCGTCGTCACCCGCATCCTCGACAAGACCCCCCGCGGCGGACAGCGCCTGCTGTTCTCGGCCACGCTCGACAACGGCGTAGACAAGCTTGTTCGCAAGTTCCTGCAGAACGAGGTGCTGCACTCGGTCGACGAGGCCACCAGCCACGTCGAGCTCATGACGCACCACGTGTTCGAGGTCGATGGCGCCACCGCCAAGACCGAGCTCGTTCAGAAGCTCGCCTCGGGCACCGGTCGCCGCATCCTCTTCATGCGCACCAAGCACCACGCCAAGAAGCTGGCCCGCCAGCTGATCGACGCCGGCATCCCCGCCGTCGACCTGCACGGCAACCTCTCGCAGGTCGCCCGCGACCGCAACCTCGCCGCCTTCAGCGCAGGCGACGTGAAGGTTCTCGTCGCCACCGACGTGGCTGCCCGCGGCGTGCACGTCGATGACATCGAACTCGTCATCCACGTCGACCCGCCGGCCGAGCACAAGGCGTACCTGCACCGCTCGGGCCGTACCGCTCGTGCCGGAAGCGCCGGAGACGTGGTCACCGTGATGCTGCCGACCCAGAAGAAGGACACGGCAGACCTCCTGCGCAAGGCGGCCATCCAGGTCACCCCGCAGCGTGTCACCGCCAACTCCCCCGCGGTCACCGAGCTCGTCGGCGAGCTGGCAGAGTGGGTCAAGCCCGCTCCCCGCGCCGCCGTTCAGGTTCAGGGCACGCCGCGCCGCCAGGGCGGATCGCAGGGAGCCAACGCACAGCGCAAGCGCGCCCAGCGCGACGGATCGCCGTCGGCCGGTGGCGGCGAGGGTCGTCCCCGCCGTGACCGCTCGGGTCGCCCCGCTGCCGCAGGCGCCCCGGCGTCGGCGAGCGGCGCTCGTCGCGGTGGTGCCGGTGGAGGCCGCTCGGCGGCTCCCGCCGGAGGCTCCTCGCGCACCTACTCCACGTCGACCGGTGGACAGGGCGGCTACGCTGCCGGCGCCGCCGCATCCGGTGGCAATGGATCAGGCGCACGTCGCCAGGGTCGCCGCGCCCAGGGCTAATCGCCCACGCTTCGCCTCTGCGCTGGTTGAGCAGCGAGGAACGAGCGAATCGAAACCATCGTGAGGTGATTTCGATACGCCGCTCGTTCCTCGCTGCTACTCAATCAGCGCATAGCTGTTTCTAGAGCGGCGTACAGGGGTCTCTAGATCAGTCGGCCGACGGAGGCCAGCGCGGCACGCAGAAGCGAACCGCGGCCTCCTTCGAACTCGGCGGACAGCTCGTCCGACGCGGCTTCCTGCGGAGACATCCAGGTGACCTCCAGGGCGTCCTGGCGAGGCTCGCACGTTCCGGTCACCGGAACGACGTAGGCGAGCGAGACCGCGTGCTGGCGCTCGTCGTAGAACTGCGTGACGCCCGGAAGCGGAAAGTATTCAGCCACGGAGAACGGGATCGGACTGGCGGGCAGCTGGGGAAACGCCATCGGCCCGAGGTCTTTCTCGAGGTGGCGGAAGAGCGCATCCCGAAGCGTCTCGCCGTACATGACCCGGCCCGAGACCAGCGTGCGCGTGATCGACCCCGTGGGCGTGGCACGAAGCAGCATTCCCACCTCGGTCACCTGCCCCAGACCGTCGACGCGAACAGGAACCGCCTCGACGTAGAGCAACGGCAGACGCCGCCGGATCTCGGCTAGTTCGACATCGCTGAGCCATCCTGGATTGGAATTCTGCGACGGTGTGGGCGGGATATTGCTGCCCTCGGGGGTCCACTCGGGATCGGGGTCTGGAGTTCTCACGCTCATAGTCCATTCTTACCCCACGTGGCCAGCCGCGAGCGCCGCAGGACACGCTGTCGGCGGTATGCGTGAGGATGGAGCCTATGGGCGATGTGCTCGACAGATTCTCTCCCGCGACACAGCAGTGGTTCCGCGGGGCGTTCAGCGCGCCCACACCCGCGCAGCTCGGCGCGTGGGAGGCCGTGTCATCCGGCTCGAACGCCCTGGTCGTCGCTCCGACCGGGTCGGGCAAGACGCTCTCGGCCTTCCTCTGGTCGATAGACCGTCTCACCTCAGAGCCCCCGCCGGCGAAGGCAGGCGTTCGCGTTCTCTACATCTCCCCTCTTAAAGCGCTGGCCGTCGACGTCGAGCGCAACCTCCGCTCTCCGCTGGTCGGCATCACACAGACAGCCAAGCGTCTCGGCACCGAGCCTCCGAACATCCAGGTCGGCGTACGAAGCGGCGATACGACGCAGGCCGACAGGCGCAATCAGTCGAAGAACCCTCCCGACATCCTCATCACCACTCCCGAGTCGCTCTTTCTTATGCTCACCTCGGCCGCCCGTGAGTCGCTCTCCACGGTCGAGACGGTCATCATCGACGAGGTGCACGCCGTCGCCGCCACCAAGCGTGGCGCGCACCTCGCTGTCTCGCTCGAGCGGCTCGACGGGCTCTTAGAGAAGCCTGCCCAACGAATCGGGCTGTCGGCCACGGTGCGTCCTCGCGAAGAGGTGGCGCGGTTTCTGGCGGGCGGCCGCCCCGTCACGATCGTCGCGCCCACCTCGACCAAGAAGTTCGATCTGCGGGTCGTCGTTCCCGTCGACGACATGACCGCGCTGCCCTCCGCAGGCGAGCGCGAGGGCTCCGCAGCGGGCGCTCTCAGAGAAGACGACGGCTCTGGTGGCGGTCAGGGGTCGATCTGGCCGCATGTCGAAGAGAGCATCGTCGATCGCATCCTCGCCCACCGCTCGTCGATCGTGTTCGCCAACTCCCGGCGGCTGGCCGAGCGGCTCACCGCTCGACTCAACGAGATCTACCTCGAACGGCTCGAAGAATCGCGGTCGTCGTCGTTGTCTGAGCCCGTCGAAGGGGTTCGCGACGAGGGCACCCTTCGACAAGCTCAGGCAACGAAAGGCCGGACTCCCGCCGCGATGATGGGGCAGGCCGGCCAGACGAAGGGTCTCCCGGCAAGCGTCAGCGCCAGAGCGGGCGACGGCGCCGACGAGCCGATCCTCGCGCGAGCCCATCACGGCTCCGTCTCGAAAGAGCAGCGCGCGGTCATCGAAGACGACCTCAAGACCGGCCGTCTTCGGTGCGTCGTCGCCACCTCGAGCCTCGAACTCGGCATCGACATGGGCGCAGTCGATCTCGTGGTGCAGGTCGAGTCTCCCCCCAGCGTCGCCAGCGGCCTGCAGCGCGTTGGTCGGGCCGGGCACCAGGTCGGCGAGGTCTCGCGGGGCATCCTCTACCCCAAGCATCGGGCCGACCTGCTGCACTCCGCCGTCGCCTCCCTGCGCATGACCGAGGGGCTCATCGAGTCGCTCTCCGTGCCCACGAACCCCCTCGACATCCTGGCCCAGCAGACCGTGGCCGCCTGCGCACTCGAACCGATCGATGTCGAGGAGTGGTTCGACACCATCCGGCGCAGCGCTCCCTTCGCGGGTCTCCCCCGTTCGGCCTACGAGGCGACGCTCGACCTGCTGGCGGGCAGGTACCCCTCCGACGAGTTCGCCGAGCTGCGCCCCCGTCTCGTGTGGGATCGCGACGAGGGAACCCTCACGGGCCGACCTGGCGCCCAGCGCCTCGCGGTCACCAGCGGCGGCACCATCCCCGACCGCGGGCTCTTCGGCGTCTTCATGGTCGGCGGCGCGGCGTCCCAACAGGCCTCGGGCACGGCATCCACCGCCAAGGGCGGCAACCGCGTGGGCGAACTCGACGAAGAGATGGTCTACGAGTCGCGCGTCGGCGACGTCTTCGCGCTGGGCGCCACGAGTTGGCGCATCCAAGAGATCACCCACGACCGCGTACTCGTGACGCCCGCCTTCGGCGAGCCGGGGCGTCTGCCGTTCTGGCGCGGTGACGGCCAGGGCAGGCCGGCCGAACTCGGTCGCGCCATCGGCGAATTCACCCGCAAGCTCGCGGGTGCGGATGCCGAGGAGTCGGCGCGCATGACCGCGAGCGCGGGGCTCGACGAGCGCGCCGCCACCAACCTCGTCACGTTCGTGACAGAGCAGCGCGAAGCCACCGGACATGTACCGAGCGACAAGACCCTGGTCATCGAGCGCTTCCGCGACGAACTGGGCGACTGGCGCGTCATCCTGCACTCCCCGTTCGGCATGCAGGTGCACTCCCCCTGGTCTCTGGCCATCGGCGCGCGCCTGCGCGAGCGTTTCGGCATCGACGGGGCGTCCGTCGCGAACGACGACGGCATCATTCTGCGGCTACCCGACACCGAGAGCGAGCCGCCGGGCGCCGAGCTGTTTCTCTTCGAAGCCGACGAACTCGAGCAGATCGTCACCCAAGAGGTCGGTGGGTCCGCCCTCTTCGCCTCTCGTTTCCGCGAGAACGCTGCCCGAGCTCTCCTGCTGCCGAGACAGAACCCGGGCAAGCGCTCACCTCTCTGGCAGCAGCGCCAACGCAGCGCTCAGCTGCTCGACGTGGCCCGAAAATTCCCCAGCTTCCCCATCATTCTCGAGACCATTCGTGAGTGCCTGCAAGACGTCTACGACCTGCCGGCCCTCATCGGCCTGGCCCGCGACCTCGAGGCGCGCCGCATCCGTGTCGTCGAGGCTGAGACGCACGATCCGTCGCCCTTCGCCAAGTCGCTGTTGTTCGGCTATGTCGCGTCGTTCGTCTACGAGGGAGACAGCCCCCTGGCCGAGCGCCGGGCTGCCGCGCTCTCGCTCGATCCGACGCTGCTGTCAGAGCTGTTGGGGCGAGCAGAACTGCGCGAACTCCTCGACCCCGGTGTCATCGCCCAGACCGAACTCGAGCTGCAGCGGCTCGCCCCCGACCGCAAGGCGCGCGACCTCGAGGGCGTGGCCGACCTCATCCGAGTGCTCGGGCCGCTGTCTCTGGCCGAGGTCACAGCGAGGCTCGTCGACGAGGCCGCGCCCCACGCATCCGATCTGCTCGCCGGGCTCGTCGACGCCCGTCGGGCCCTCGTCGTCACCATCGCGGGCGACGAGCGCTGGGCAGCCATCGAAGACGCCGGTCGGCTTCGCGACGCGCTCGGTACGCCCATTCCCTATGGCGTTCCCGACGCGTTCATCGAGCCCGTGCCCGATCCTGTCGCCGACCTCGTGGCGCGCTACGCTCGCACCCACGCGCCGTTCACCGTGGCCGAGGCGGCCACCCGGTATGGCCTCGGCTCCGCCGTCGTTCTGGATGCGCTCCGCCGGCTCGAGAGTGCCCGGCGCGTGCTCGAAGGCGAGTTCAGGCCTCTGGGCGCAGACACTCCGGGCGCCGCGCGAACGGAGTGGAGCGATGTCGAGGTGCTGCGCCGACTGAGACGACGCTCGCTCGCGGCCCTCCGGCACGAGGTCGAACCCGTCGACACCACGACCCTGGCCCGTTTCTTGCCCACGTGGCAGCACGTCGGCGGCAGCCTGCGCGGAATCGACGGAGTGGCCACGGTCATCGACCAGCTCGCCGGGGTACCGATTCCGGCCTCGGCGTGGGAGACCCTCATTCTGCCCAGTCGCGTGCGCGAGTACAGCCCCGCCATGCTCGACGAGCTCACGGCCACGGGCGAGGTCATCTGGTCGGGCGTCGGCTCTCTGCCCGGCAACGACGGCTGGGTCGCGCTTCATCTCGCCGAGACCGCTCCGCTCACGATCCCCCTCGCCGAACCGCTCGAAGCGACGATGCTGCAGCAGGCCGTACTCGGTGCACTCGACGGCGGGGGTGCCTTCTTCTTCCGCACCCTGTCAGACACGGTCGGCACCGCGCTCGGTTCGGCCGTCGACGACGCAGAGCTGGTGACCGCACTATGGGATCTGGTCTGGGCCGGCCGCATCACGAACGACACGCTCGCTCCGCTCCGTACACTCACCGGCGGAGGCAAAACCGCCCACAGCACCAAGCGCAGCGCACCCCGATCGAAGCTCTACCGAGGCCGCTCCTACGCTCGGCCCACCATGGTCACCCGGGTCGGTCCGCCCACCGCGGGCGGTCGCTGGTCGCTGTTGCCCGACCCCGAGACGGATGCGACCATTCGCGGGCATGCGCTCGGCGACATGCTGCTCGAGCGCTACGGGGTGGTCACCAAGGGCGCCGTTATGGCCGAGCGCATCGTGGGCGGCTTCGCGCTCGCATATCGGCTGCTATCCGGGTTCGAAGAGACCGGGCGCGCTCGTCGCGGATATTTCGTCGAGACGCTAGGCGCATCCCAATTCGCCACCGGGGGCACGATCGATCGTCTGCGCTCGTTCACTGCCGAGGCGATGGCCGAGCGGCATCCCGGCAAGAACGACGCGAGGGCGGTGACCGACAGGGGCGTCACGCTCGCCGCGACAGATCCCGCCAACCCCTATGGCGCTGCTCTGCCCTGGCCCGGAGGCACCGGCCACCGGCCCGGCCGCAAAGCGGGCGCCCTCGTGGTGCTCGTCGACGGACGACTCGTGCTCTACGTCGAACGGGGAGGCAAGACGCTGCTCTCGTTCGCCGAGAACGATGACGAACTCGCGAACGCCAGCGCGAGCCTCGCGGCGACCGTGATCAGCGGGCGCGTCGCCAAGCTCACGGTCGAGAAGGTCAACGGGCAGTACGCCGTGGGCACCGAGATCGGCCGCGCTCTCGAGGCCGCCGGGTTCGGCGCCACACCGCAGGGCCTGCGACTTCGAGCCTCCTGAGGTCGGGGCGCGTCGCGATTCTTCCCTTCGACAGGCTCAGGGAACGGGAGTCGGCTCAGGGAACGGCGACATGCTCAGGGAACGGCGGCTGACGCAGGGAACGGGAAAGGGGGCCCAGGGAACGTGTGTTCCCTGGGCCCCTCTCCTGTCAGCTACGAGAGCCTGTTACTCCTGGCTTCGGCGCCGGCGCACGAGCATCAGAGCACCCAGACCTGCAATCGCCGTCAGAAGTGCCAGCAGAGCGACCCGCAGGCCCGCAGCGCCGTCGAGCCCGGTGTTCGGAAGCGCCGCTGTCGACGCTCCGGCAGGAGTGACCGCGTGGAACGGGTCGTGATCGGTCAGCGTGCGCGGCGTTCCGTCGGGGTTGCGCGACACGACCGGCTTGCCGTTCTCGTCGAGTTGGGGCTTGCCCGTGGGCACGCCGTTCTCGTCGACCTCGGGCACGATCGGCGTTCCGACGACGGTCACGTCGTCGGCGTGAGACTCGTTCGCGCCGAGGGTCAGGGTGCCGTCCGAGAAGAACGACGCTCCCGGGGGCAGCATGCCGTGCCAGGTTCCGTCGTTCACGAAGCTGTACGAGCTCGGTCCACCGAACGCGCTGAGGTCGCTCGTCCAGTTGGTGACGTTCGGGCCCGACAGGGTCGCGTCGGCGAGATTGATCTCGGTGAGCCAGGTGTTGCCCGTGTTGGTGACGACCCAGCGCACGTGCTTCGCCTTGCCGGCCTCGTAGGTCACGGCGTGATCAGTGTCGTTCGCGTCCTGCCCGGCAGAGGCGAGCGGCTTCGCCGGCACGATCCAGTTTCCGGCTGCGTCCTTCACGACGGGGTCGGCGAGCGAGCCGTCGTACTTGATGACCTGGATGGCCGCCGTGTACGCGTTGTAGACGTTGTCGTCGGTCACCGGGGTACCCGTGGCGGCACCCGTGGCATCGACCGTCACGCGGTCGACATGCGCAGCCGCATCCGAGTTGGCGACCGTGAGAGTCGCCGTTCCCGTGATGGTCGCGCCGGGCATCCATTCGGCTGTACCGGGGGCGAAGGTCCCGTCCCAGCGAGCCGTGAGCTCTCCGTCAACGACACTCGCCGCGGCCGTGCTGCCGTCGGGGAACGTCCAGACGAGCGACTGGATGGCCGCACCCGAGAGGGTGTCATCGTGCAGCACGATCTCGCGCAGTCTGTCTGTTCCCGTGTTCGTCGCGGTGATGCTGATCTGGCGGGTCTCACCGGGCTGGTAGAACTCGCCATCGAGCATCGTGTCGGCGTCGTGGAAGACACCGTCGACGACATCACCCTTGACGATCGAGACCTGCGGAGTCACCGTCGTCGGGTTCTCGAGCGCCACGGCCACGGTGGTGTCCGCGCCGATCGTGATCGTGACCGGGCCGTCTGTTCCGATCGGCTGACCGTCGACCAGGAAGATCGGCTTGGCCCAGCCAGACAGCTCAGGAAGACCACCCTGCGGGGCGTTCTCGGTGAGCGTCACGACGGTACCCGCCGGCAGTGCCGAGCTGGTGAAGGTCGAGCCATTCGTCACAGAGAACGGCTTCGCCACGGTGTCGCCGGCCGCCTGGTAGGTGCCGGTGAAGGTGAAGCCCGGGGTCAGCGTGTCCTCGGCGGGGCCGGTGACATCTTTCGTGATCGAGAACAATCCGAGACGGAGTTCCGTGGGGTTCGTGAGTACGACCTGAACGGCTACCTCACCGATCGTGAAGCTCGCTGTGCCGTCGGCGTTCGTGGTCACTCCGGGGCCGGACCACACGGGTGTGCCCCACTTCACGTCGGGAGCAGCCTCGCCCGGCGCCACCTCGGAGAGGGTGACCACTGTGCCACGCGGAAGGTCGGTAACGGTCTTGACCGAATCGGCCTTCGTGAGCGTGAGCTGCTTGGCCGTCTGGCCGGGCGTCATGTAGTTCACCGTGTAGGCGAAGTCGTCGGGCACGGACTCTGCGGCATCACCCGTGACCAGCTTGGTCACCGAGAAGCCGTTGAGCAGCTGAAGGGTCGGGTTCTCCAGACCGACGGCGACCGTCGATCCGTCGCCGATTGTCAGCGTGGTCGAGGCGCTCGGGGCCGGGGTACCGCCGTCAACCGTCCAGATCGGCGTCTGCCAGCTGACGTCCGCAGGCGCTCCGGTGGGGATCGCCTCGCTGACGGTCACCACGGTGCCGAACGGAATGGCATCCGACTTTGCCGTGCTGCCCGGGGTGAGGGTGAGCGTCTTGGGCTCGGCCAGACCCGGGTAGGTGTAGCTGACGGTGAATTGCTGCTGGGCAGAAACGGAGCCAGCGGCGGCACCGGTGACCGACTTGGTGACCTCGAAGAAGCCGTCTGCGACCAAGGTGTTCGTGACGGTGATGACGGTCGGCGCAGCGCGCGTTCCCGTCACCTTCACGGCGCCCGTCGGGCTCACCGAGTAGTCGCGCACCGCAGAGGTCTTGTCCTCGGTGATCGTGGCCGACGAGCCGACCGGGAGGGTCACCGTCTTGCCGACCGTGTCGGTCGGGTCGACGACGATGCTCGCATTGGTGCCCACGTCGAGCTTGTCACCGCGGAAGTCCGTGGCGGCGAGGGTGACCGTGTAGGTGGCTCCGGCCGGAGCGACACCCCCGTCGGCAGAGATCTTCTTCACCACGGCGAGAGTGCCGTTGGCTACAAGGCCTGCGTCGTAGGTGTGGTCGTTCTCACCCGGGCCTCCGAGCACGATCGCGATCGAGGCCGACGAGTCGTCTGCGGTCGGAACGGCATCGGAGTCGACGCTGTCGTTGGATCCGGCGTTGGGCGTCGTGAACCTGACCTCGCTCCAGTCGACCGTGCCGAACGTCGGGTCGTTGGTGAAGGCGGTTCCGCTCGTGGGCTTCACGAAGCGAACCGTGTAGTTTCCGCTTCCGGGAACGAAGCCCGCGGCCTCGAGAGCCGGATCGGTGGTGGAGAAGTAGTACTCCCCGCCGTTCTTCGTCGTGGTCGTTCCGATGACCGTGCCGGCCTCATTCAGGAGCTCGACTGTGACGCCGTCGAACGCGGGCTCGTCGGCATCCTGGACGCCGTCCTGATCGGCATCGAACCAGACCCGGTTTCCGATCTCCACGGGGGCGAGCTGGGCGAGAGCCTGCACGACAGCGAGGCCACCACCCTTCTGGAAGGTTCCCGAAGGACTCGGCTTGGTGGTGTCGCCTGCCTCGGGGAGGCCATTGGCATCGGCGATCTGCTGGTAACCACTGATCGGCTTGCCCGTAGAGGGCTGGAACCAGTTGAGTCCTGTGACGCGCACATCGTTGAGGGGGTCGTAAGTCGTGGCGACGATCGAATCGACTCCGGCGAGCGTGGCGAGGCCACCCAGCGCGACCTCGCGGTGGCTTCCGCCCGTGCCGAGGGCTTGACGGTCGTTGTAGTACTCGCCGCCGTTCGGGCCCTCGTTGTTGCCCGCATTGGCAGACGTCGGACGGTCGCCGACCTTGCCGTTGTTCTCGAGCGCATAGCCCGTCGCCGTGGGAGCGGCGACGAGAAGGTCGCCGCTGGCGACTGTCTGGTAGTACGTGGTGTTGTCGGTGGTGTCGGTGCCGTAGTTGCGGTTTCCACCCTGGATGCTCGTACGGTCGGCCATGGCCAGCGTCATGTAGCCGTCGGTGTCGAAGTCGATGTCGGTGAGGATGGGCTGCGGGTAGTCCTGCACGTCGCTGCCCCATCCGGTGCGCGACACAGATCCCCAGCCACCCTTCCACTCGTTGACCCAGGAGTTCCAACGGAGCACGGGCGCCTGCTGATTCAGCGGCACATTCGCACCGCTCAGAGTGTCGCCCTTGGCATAGCCGAGCGAACCGTCGAGCACGCTGGTCCAGGAGCCGGTGTTGGACTCGGGAGCGCTCTTCACGTGGAGCTGCATGTTCGCGGCAGCAGCGGAGGACGGAACCGCCATCTGCTCACCACTGTCGACGTAGCCGACGAAGAGCTGGTTGCGGTGCACGGTCAGGGCCCAGGGACGCTGCCCGTCGGTGAGGCCGAGGTCGATGCCGTCGGTGTTGCCGGTGAGAGTGGGAGCGGCCTCGGGGTTGCTGATGTCGAGCTGGTAGATCTTCTTGTCGAAGAGGTTAACGAAGTACAGCGACTTCTGGTCGGTGCTCACGGCGATGGCGCCGATTCCGACCTTGCCGGCCTGCACGAAAGCGTCGGTGTCGTGCGCGGGAGTGCCGGGCAAACTCAGTCCTCGGTCTGCATCTGACGGCACGGTGCCGACGTTGACGAGGGTGGAGACGTCGAACCAGCTCTGCACCTCGGAACCAGACGACGCCAGGTCGCCCTTGGCGTCTACCGCCTTGGTGACGCGATAGATGCCGCCGATGCCCAGCGGGCCGAGGCCCGCGTGACGCTTGTAGGTGGCCGCCGCGAAGAGGCTTCCGGTGCTCGCCTGGAACGCGGAACCCCATGTGCTTCCGACCTGCGGCACCGTGGCCAGAACGACTCGACCGGGATAGCCGCCGGAACCGCCGGCCTGCTGCGCCTGGTTGCTCGCGTAGCTGGAACTCCAGGGCTGAGCAACGATGGCCGGCGTGGTTTTCAGGCCGTCCGAGCTGGCGAGCCCCGAGTACTGGATCGCCGTGACGATCGGGGCGTTGCCCTGCGAGTAGTCCTCCGGAGCATTCACCCCGTAGTCGACGCCGCTGTCGCCGACCGAGACGAACTGAACGCTTGTGCCGTTGTCCGTTCCGTGCGCGGCAGGCTTGTACTCCGACGGCACGCCCGAGAACTCCACACGCACCGCGGATCCCGATGAGCCTTCGACGGGGATGGAATACGTTCCGTCGGCGCCGGTCGTAGCCGACCAGACCTTGCCTCGCGCATCCGTCGCGGTGGCCGTGATGCCGCCGAGACCCCGGTCGTTCGCGATGCCAGACGTGGGTGTGTGACCGGAATCGAAGGCTCCGTTCGAGTTGAAGTCGCGGTAGACGCGACCCTCCACGCTGCCGTCGGCGGCGAGGGCGGGAGCGGGGGCACTCGCTCCGGCGAGCATTCCACCAGCGACGAGGGCGGTGACGACCGAGAGAGCGATCGCCGCCTTTCCACGCTGCTGACCCCGGGTACGGGGAGTTTTTTGGGCGTTGATAAGCAAGACAGTTCTTTCCGTCGGAAGGATGATTCGAGGGCGGCATGACCCGGATGAAAACACGCGAGGTTTTCTCAGTTGAAAGCTGAGAATATGCCGACTTTTGCCGCTGAAAACGGGTTCGGTGGTCGAACCGGATCGATTTCACCCGCGATTTCACCCCACTCAGAAACCTCCGCCCCCAGAACGGGGCCATCGCCGTCGGCGTAGTCTGGAGCCATGCCCGAGGGAGATACCGTCTACCGCACGGCTCGCCATCTCGACGCAGCCTTGGCAGGCCAGACGCTCCTTGGCTCTGATTTCCGAGTCCCCCGCTATGCCGAGATCGACCTCTCCGGCCGCACGATCGACGGCGTCGTCAGCATCGGAAAACACCTGCTCACTAGGGTCGGCGATGTCAGCATCCACAGCCATCTGAAGATGGAGGGCTCGTGGCACCTGTATCGGCCCGGTTCGCGGTGGAAGCGTCCTGCGTCGACTGCCCGGCTCATCCTGACGACCGACGACTGGGTCGCGGTTGGGTTCGATCTCGGCACCATCGACGTCGTCGGCCGTGACGACGAGGGCTCCGTCGTCGGTCACCTGGGGCCGGATGTGCTGGCGCCCGACTGGGGCGCCGCATCCGAGGCTCAGGCGGTCGCCCTCGTGCAAGCCGCCCCCGAGAGGGAGATTCACGTCGCCCTTCTCGACCAGCGCAACCTGGCAGGACTCGGCAATGTCTACGCCAACGAACTCTGTTTTCTCAGAGGCGTGCTGCCCACCCGTCCCGTCGCCGAGGTCGATGTGCCGCCGCTGATCGCTCTCGCTCACCGCGCGATCCTCGTCAATCGCGACCGCACCGAGAGGTCGACGACGGGAGACCTGCGCTCGGGCCGACAGAGCTGGGTCTATCGCCGCGAGAACCAGCCGTGCCGTCGCTGCGGCACGCGCATCCGGGCCGGCAAACTCGGCGCAGACGAGCTGAAACTGCGCGACGTCTACTGGTGCCCGCGCTGCCAGACCTAACGCCTGGGCGTACCCCGGGGAGGTACCCCGCTGGGCCGAGTATCCTGGCCGGGTGATCGACGACATCAAGAAGCGCGCCCTGCACCGAACCCGCATTCTGGAGGGGCAGCTCCGTGGCCTCGAGAAGATGATCGAGAGCGAGGAGTACTGCCTCGACATCATCACGCAGTCGCTCGCGATTCAGAAGTCGCTCGGCTCGCTGAACAAGCTGATGGTCGAGAACCATCTGAAGACCCATGTGACAGACATGTTCGAGGCCGGCGGCGAGACTCGCGACGGCGCCATCGACGAGCTCGTCAAGATCTACGAGCTCAGCCGCAACCGTTCCTGAGCCGCGGCGCTCGTGCGGGTATCCGGTAACGTCGTCGGCGTGACCGATTTCTCTCCGACCCAACCGCAGATCGACGACGCTGCGGTGGTGTGGTCGATCCCCCGTGACGAACTCGCGACCCGCCTCCCCGGCTCTCCTCTGCTGCTGATCATGCACGGCTACGGCTCGCACGAGGCCGACCTCATCTCATTGGCCCCGTATCTGCCGGGCGGAATCGTCTGCGCGAGCCTGCGTGCGCCGCTCATCGCACCGGCTCCGATCCAGAACGGCTTCGCCTGGTTCCAGATCGGCGAACCGGGCAATCCAGAGCCGGCAGGGGTGGATGCCGCGGCCCGCGGGGTTCTCACCTGGCTCGACGGTCTCGCCACCGACTACGGCGCGCCCGCCGCCGTCTCCACTCTCGGCTTCTCGCAGGGCGGCGCGATGGCACTGCAGCTGTTGCGCCACGCGCCGGAGCGCTTCGCCTCGGCGGTGAACCTGTCGGGCTTCGTCGTCTCCGGCGACGCCCCCTCCGATGCCGCCCTCGAGACGCTGCGCCCGCGCGTCTTCTGGGGCCGCGACGAGCGCGACCCGATCATTCCCCCGTCGGCCGTCGCCCGCACCGCCACCTGGCTCGAGACGCACGCCGAGGTCGATGCTCGCCTGTACCCGGGAGCTGGACACGGCATCGTGGGCGACGAGATCTCGGCGGTTCGCGAGTTCCTCGATCAGACGCTGCTGGTAGCAGCCGAGGCCTAGGCGCGATGGCCAAGAAGCCTTCCGCCGCCGGCCCCACGACGGCGGCCACCATGGCCCTGACCAGGGCGGGCGTCGCGTTCATTCAGCATGCCTACACGCACGATCCTGCGGTCACCGACTTCGGCACAGAAGCCGCGACGGCACTCGGAATCGAGGCCGAGCGGGTGTTCAAGACACTGATGGTCGACACCGACGCGGGGCTCGGCATCGGCATCGTTCCCGTCAGCGGCATGCTCGACCTCAAGGCACTGGCCGGCGCACTCGGCGGCAAGAAGGCCGCCATGGCCGACCTCGCGATCGCCGAACGCAAGAGCGGCTACGTCGTCGGAGGCATCAGCCCGTTCGGGCAGAGAACTGTCCTGCCGACCGTGCTCGACGACTCGGCACTGGAGTTCGACACGATCCTGGTATCGGGCGGTCGTCGCGGCTTCGACATCGAACTCGCCCCGGCGGATCTGCTGGCCGTGACTCGGGGAACGGCCGCGCGCATCCGACGCCTGTAGGGAGCGGCCGGCTCCCAGCGCACACTTCGTCAGGCGAGGTCGCCGTCGGAGAGCGCCTCGTCGTCGAGCATCTCGACCCAGCGGGCGAGGAAGGCCGCACCCGCGTCGTCGTGGATGAGCGCGCCCGCCGTGAGCACCGGATAGGCGGTCTCGGGGATTCCGTCCTCCGGGCGCACGTCGACGTGCACCACCGCCTCGCCTCGCTCGTGCAGCCAGGTGGCCATGGCATAGTCGCCGCGCGAATCGCCCATGGTTCGCCACTCCGTGGGCATCGGCCCGGTTCCCTCGAGCAGCATCAGCGCGCGCTCGGCACCGAAGTCCTTGCCGACCCTGACCGACTCGAAGTCGGTCGAGATGATCGACGGGTCGGCGCGATACTGCACGGCGCCGGATGCGTCGGGATAGTCGACCGTGCCCCGTCGCGCCCCGAAACCGCGGGCATTCAGGAGCGCGATCGCGGCCTCGTCGATCTCGAGCTGGCGCGCGAGGAACGATTCCTTCGACACATCGAGGCGCTGCTCGTAGGTCACGGTCGCGCGCTTGGTCTCGTCGTAGAACACGAGGTCTGCGTAGCGCTCTGCCACGAGCGCTCGCACGTCGTCGGCGAATCCGGGCGGCGGCGCGAGCGAGACGTCGATGGACAGCTCCCCGGCGCCCTCGGGCGTGATCGCGAACCAGGTCGCGCCCTTCTCGCAGATGGCGAAGACGCGTGCGTGCGCCTCGAGTCCCGCCGCCAGAAGCGGCTCCACGACCTCGTCGGCGATGAACGCATCCGAGCGCCCGGTGTTGAAGATCACCGGAACGCCCGCGTTCGCCAATGCGGCGAGATCACGACCGATCGACGGCACGTTGATGGAACGGGTCACCGGGCTGGCGATCGGTCCGTCTACGTCGAGAAGGAGTCCGAACTGGCGAGAGGAAGTCACCCGATCCATTCTTCCGCACGCCGAGCGCGGTCGTTCGCGCCGAGCGCGGTGGCGCGACCGCCACGCTCGGCGGGAGCCAGCGCGCTGGGCGAGCGGCTCTACGCCGTCTGCGGTCAGCGGCCCTTCTGGCGGTATCCGCCCGAGGGCCGGGGCTTGCGCGCTGTTCCGAGCGGTCGAGGCGTCTTCGCGGCGGCGCCCTTGACAGCTCCCTTGGCGGCGCCCTTCGAACCCTTTGCACCCTGGGCGCCCGTTCGAGGCTTCTTTCCCTCGTTCTTTGGTGCCCGCTGATCGGCGGGGGCACTCGACGAAACGACGGGCGCTGCGGCGCGCGAACTCGTGGCCCGCCTGCCACGCACGATTCCGATGAACTCCTCGATGCGGTCACTCGGATCTCCGGCCATCCAGCACAGCGCGATCTGCGTCTCCGGCAGGTCGAGCACGGGCCGCGCCACCACGTCTTTGCGCGCGTGCAGGCGAGCGACGGAGTGCGGCAGCACGACGATGCCGGTTCCTGCGGCCACGAGATCGAGCGCGTCTTCGACCGATGCGGGCTCGGGCAGATCAGGCCGAGTGCCCTCGATCATCTCGGTCGCGATGTCGGACCAGCCCTCGACCTCGTCGGGGTGCTGAATCAAGTGCTCGTCTGCCAGTTCGGCCAGACGCACCTCCTCGAGCTCCGACAGCGGGTTGTCTTTCGCGACGACGACGACCGGCACCTCGTCGTAGAGCCGGATGGCGCTGAGCCCCTCGCCGTCGATGGGCAGGCGCACGAAGGCCACGTCGGCGAGGCTCTCTCGCAGCACCGACACCGCGTCGTCGCCGAGGGTGGGCAATACGACGAGCGGGATGTCGGGGTGACGCGTCTCCCACTCGGTCGTCCACTTCGTGATTGTCACTCCGGGCACAAAGGAGATCCGGAACGGAACCGGCCGCGCCGCCTCCTCAGCCGCCAAGGCGGCCCGTTCGTCGCCCGCCACGATCAGCGCCGGAGCGGCCTCGAGAAGCGAGCGACCCGCATCCGTCAGCTGTGTGCCGGGGAGTTCGCGGTCGAACAGCGGGTAGCCGAGCTGCGCCTCGAGGTCGACGACGGCCTTGCTCAATCGGGTGCGGGCGATGCCGAGCGCGAGCGCGGCGCGGCCGAAGTGCAGCTCCGTGGCGACGGCGGAAAACCATCTCAGGGTGGTCGGGTCGATGTCCACGGGGCTCCTCGAAGGCTGATGACCGGGCAACAGGTCAGGTCTCAGGCTACCCTTGGCATCATGACGCCCGCGAAAACCCCCCAGACAATGAAGCCCGCCACCGCGGCCAAGAAGCTCGGCGTGCTTCTGGATGCGACGCCCGCCGACTTCCAGCAGGGCACGGTGTCGCGCACTCAGCTCGACGAACTGCTCGCCACGCCCCCGGAGTGGGTCGTTCAGCTGCGACTCAATGGCCCGCATCCACGCCAGATCGTGGCCTCGAAGCTCGGAGTCACCATCTCGGGCCTGGCTCGCGGCGGCGTCACCGAGCCGCTCACCACGGCCGAGATCCAGGAGCTGCTGGCGAACCGCCCGGAGTGGCTCGTGCGCGAGCGCGCGACGCAGGCCGAGGTGCGCCGTGAGGCAGCCCGCGTCAAGCAGCTGAACGAGGAGAAGGCCCGCAAGGCAGCCCACCTCGCTCGCCAGGAGAGCCAGCGCGCCGCCGCAGCCTCCAACTGATCCGCGGTGAGCGCATCGGTGCCTGACCAGCCGGTCGCAGCCGAACCGGGTACCTCGACGCCGCGTGCGGCCGACATCCGGCGGTGGCGGCGCTACCTCGCCGACGAACAGCTCGAGGCGGCCGTCTACCGCGATCTGGCCGAGCGACGCACGGGCGAGGAACGCGAGATCCTGCTGGCTCTCGCCGATGCCGAGGCACGGCACGAGCAGCACTGGCGCCGCCTGTTGGGAGACGACGTCGGGCGTACGCTGCGGGGCGCCACCCGCACCCGCGTCCTCGGCTTTCTCGCCAGACGCTTCGGATCCGTCTTCGTGCTCGCCCTCGCGCAGAGAGCCGAGGGGCGCTCGCCCTACGACACCGATACCGACGCGACGGCCGCGATGGCTGCGGACGAGCGCATCCACGAAGAGGTCGTGCGCGGACTCGCGACCCGAGGGCGCATGCGGCTCTCAGGAACGTTCAGAGCCGCGGTCTTCGGCGCGAACGACGGTCTCGTGTCGAACCTCGCCCTCGTCATCGGCATCTCTGCGAGCGGTGTGCCGACCCACGTCGTTCTGCTCACCGGCATCGCTGGCCTGCTTGCCGGCGCGCTGTCGATGGGGGCGGGCGAGTACGTCTCGGTGCGTTCTCAGCGCGAGCTGCTTGAGTCATCCACTCCCGATCCCGATGCGCGAAGCGCCGTCGCCGACCTCGACGTGGATGCCAACGAGCTCGCTCTCGTGTACCGAGCGCGGGGCATGAGCGAGGCAGACGCAGAGGAGCACGCCCGCGAGGTGCTGCGCACGCACGACCTCGCTCTCACGGCCGACCCCGCCGTGCACGCGCAGAGCGACGAGCACGAGGCGGTCGGCACGGGAATCAGTGCCGCCCTCTCGAGCTTCTGCTTCTTCGCGTCGGGCGCGATCATCCCCGTTCTGCCCTATCTGTTCGGGCTCTCAGGACTGCCGGCGCTGCTCATCGCCGCACTGCTCGTGGGCCTGGCATTGCTCGCGACCGGCGCGATCGTCGGCATCCTCTCGGGCGCTTCGCCGCTCAAGCGCGGGCTACGCCAGCTCGCCATCGGCTACGGGGCGGCGGCCGTGACCTATCTGCTCGGACTCCTCTTCGGCACAACTGGCGCCTGAGGTCGCCGAGCAGACGAATAACCCCGTCTGTGACGATAAACTCGCGATGTGAATTTTCGCCTCCTCCCCGCACTACTGGCACTCGCGCTCGTCGCCACCCTGAGCGGCTGCGCCGTCGACGCGAAGCCATCCGGCCCCACGAACGCCTCCTCCGCGACCGTGCGCGTGCCGGCTGATGCCGCCACGATCCAGGACGCCGTCGATAAGGTGCCCGAGGGTGGGATGGTTCTCGTCTCCCCTGGCACCTATACCGAAGAGGTCACGGTCTCGACGAAGAACATCACTCTGCGCGGACTCGACCGCGACGGCGTGATCATCGACGGAGAGGGACTGCGGGCCAACGGTATTCAGGTGATCGCCGACGGCGTGCGTGTGCAGAACCTCACCGTGACCAGGCACACCTTCAACGGGGTGCTCGTCACGGGAATGCACGACGAGAACGGCCCTCAGGCCCACAACCTCACAGGCTATCAGAAGCTCGACCCCGAGAAGTTCCCTCCCCTGCAGCGCTTCGAGGTCGACCACGTCACCGCCACGAACAACGGCCTCTACGGCATCTACGCCTTCAACTCGCAGAATGGGGTGCTGAGCAATAACTACGCCTCGGGCTCGGCGGATTCCGGCTTCTATGTGGGCCAGTGCCAGAACTGCTCGATCCTGGTCTCGGGCAACGTGGCCGAGCGCAATGCCATCGGCTATGAGAACGCGAACGCCTCGGACTCCGTGGTGATCACGGGCAATAGGTTCTCGGGCAACCGTGTGGGGCTCACCCTGCTCAGCTGGTACCAGGAGGCCTTCGTTCCCCAGCGCGGAGCGACCGTGGTCGGCAACGTGATCTCAGACAACAACTCCGCGGACTCCCCCGCTCAAGCCCAGGGCGGCTTCGGCATCGGTGTGGGGCTCTCGGGAGCACAGAGCGACACCCTCGAGCGCAACGTCATCGCCGGCAACAGCGTCTCTGGCGTGCAACTGTCGAACACCGAAGACATCGCCACGACGGGAACGCGACTCACAGAAAACTCCCTCTCGGGCAACGGGGTCGATGTCGCCGATGTCGCGGCCACGCGCAGCCCCACGACGACCACCTGCATCGCCCCCGACGCGGGTCTGATCGTGCTGCCCGCCGACCTGGCGGCATCCTGCACGGCCGGCGCTTCTGCGGGTGTGCCGACCTCTGCCCTGCCTGCCGTGCAGACACCCGCGGGAGTGTCGTTCCTCAAGGTGGGCCAGCCCCGTCCTCAGCCGAACCTCGACGGCGATCTGACCGCTGTTCCCGATGCCCTGCCGAAGACCGGCCCGGCGAGCTCTTTCGACGCCGCAGGTGTCGCGCTCCCCGCCGCCGATCTGCTCGCCAGCAGCACGGGAACCCGATGACCGGCGCCGAAGCACCCAAGGGACCCAGCCGTCGCGCGCTGCTCGGCGCGCTCGGTATCGCGGTGGGTGCCGGTGCCGCGGGCGCGGCGGGTGCGCTCACCGCGACGGGCTCGTGGCCCGGCGAGACGAAAGCACCGGATGCCGGCGCCACGCCCGCGGGTTCGTCCGGCCAGCCGGTGCCCGCGAGCGGCCGCTATCAGGCGGGAATCGCGCGCCCCGCGACCCCCCAGCACTTCGGCTTGCTGCTCGTCTGCGACCTCGACAGCACCGACACCGCGTGGCTCGGTGCGCTGGGGCAGCGGATCCTCGAGCTGACCACGACCGCGACGCCGACCGACGTGCTGCCCGACGGACCGGGCGATCTGACGGTGACGGTCGGCCTCGGGCCGCGGATCGTTGCGGCACGCGACCCCGCACTGCCGGGCGCCCAAGACCTGCCCTCGTTCGCCGGAGACGAGACGATCGAGCCACACCGCCGAGGTGGCGACCTGCTGCTCGCTCTCTACTCCGACGACCCCAGCGTGCTCACCGCCGTGGGCGACGATCTGCTCACCCTGGTGCCGGGTGCGACCCCGCGCTGGCGTCAGCGCCTCTTCCGCGGACACGGCGAACACGGCGTCGTGCGCAACCCGTTCGGATTTCTCGACGGCATCATCGTGCCCCACGGCGACGAAGAACTCGCCGAGAACGTGTGGATCGGAACCGGAACCGCCGACGCCGCGCTGGCCGCGGGCACCGTGTGCGTCATCCGGCGGCTGCGTCTCGACACGTCGGGCTTCGCCGCCCTGGGAACGCCCGCGCAGGAGCGGGTCGTCGGACGCGAACGCATCGAGGGAACCCCACTCTCAGGCGGGCCGAAAGACGGCGAGGTCAACCTGAACGCGAAGACACCGGAGGGCGAGTTCATCACCCCGTTGCGCAGTCACGCGCGCGCGGCGCACCCGTCGTTCACGGGATCGTCGCTGATGCTGCGGCGCGGCTACGCGTTCGACGACGGCCTACTGCCAAGCGGAGAGGCCGATGCGGGCCTGGCGTTCATCTGCTTTCAGAACACCCTGCGCACGTTCGTCGCGACACAGCAGCGGCTCGACGAAAACGACGACCTGATGAAGTACGCCACGCCGACGGGCAGCGCGACCTTCTTGATCCTGCCGGGGTTCTCAGCGAGCTCGCCGCTGTCGTTCTGAGAGGCGAATGCTACTTCTTCTTGACGTTCGTCACGGCGTCGGAGGAGTGATTCGCCGCACCGCTCTTGGTCTTCTTATCTGCCCGCTTCTCTTTGAGAGAGCGTGCTGCCGGCTTGGCGACGGCCTTGCGTGCTGATTTCTCGCCCATGGTGCATCCTCGTTTCGAGAGCCCGGATGACCCTTGTCTCGACGATAGGCCCTCTGCGACGGAGCCATCCACCATCCAGGCGACTTGGGAGAATCAGACCTCAGTAAGACGTCAGGTACGACATCGCTACGGAGACCATGCCGACGATCTTGACGGTCACCACGATCAACGACACAACGACGACGCCGATGGTGATCCAGATGGGCAGCATCGCGCCACCGCCGGCCCGTCGCCGAACGATGACCGTTCGGCCGATGATGTACACGGTGCCGCCGAGAAAGGTCCAGGCCCAGTGGAACGGTCGGTCGAAACCACGTGCGGCGAGCGTCTTCCAGTCGAAGTAGGCGAGCAGCACGGTGACGCCGTAGATGACGAATCCGAGCGCCTGAACGATCAGGTAGCCCGGGTCGAGGTACTGCGCCAGAGGATCGTTCGGAGAGTTGAGCGAGGCGCGCATGTAGGCGTCGGTGTCCCACAGGGCGACGGCGAGAATCGCCAGGAGCGGCAGCAGCGTGATCAACCAGATGAAAGGCGTGTAGACCGGCGTGCCCTGCGGCACCCGCCTCGGCACCCCTGCCGGCGAGAAGGCCTGGAGCGTGGGGTCCGAGACATGCTCCGTCCAGTTCTGGCCGTCCCACCACCTGCTCCCGGGGCCGCCGGTGGGATCCGGGAACCAGCCCGCGGCCGGAGCGACGTTGTCGAAGTTCGGTGGGTTCGTCATTCGACGCCCTTCTCTGTCAAGACGAACAGCGGAATCTCGCGGTCGGTCTTCTTCTGGTACTCGGCGTAGTCAGAATAGGCGGCGACGGCGCGCTCCCACCACACGGCCTTCTCGTCACCCGTGACCTCGCGGGCGAGGTAGTCCTTCTTCACCGGGCCGTCCTGCAGCTCGACGTGCGGCTGGGCGAGCAGGTTGTAGTACCAGACCGGATGCTTCGGGGCACCTCCGAGAGACGCGACGACGGCGTACTCGCCCTCGTGCTCGACCTGCATCAATGCGGTCTTGCGCAGCTTGCCCGACTTGGCGCCCACAGAGGTGAGCACGATCACCGGCATTCCGCGCAGCGTGGTGCCGCGAGTACCGCCGGATGCCTCGTACTCCTCGACCTGCTCACGCGCCCAGTCGGACGTGCTGGGTTCGTAGTCGCCTGTCAGTGGCATCAGGTTTCTCCTTCTGTCGATGGTCTGCTGCACCGACACTACGCTGGCAGACAGAACGATTCGAAGGAGCACGCCATGGTTCGGAAGAACCGCGCACTGTATGTCGAGACCACGGTCAGGGCCGACATCGACGAGATCTGGCGCCTCACGCAGACCCCGCAGCTGCATTCGCGCTGGGACCTGCGCTTCAGTCTGATCGCCCCCGAAGCCGAGCAGTCCGCGGACGACTCCCCCTCCCGATTCCGCTATGAACGGCGGCTGCCGTTCCACACGATTCGGGGAACCGGAGTCTCCCTCGGTGAGCGCACTGGAGCTCGCGGCGCCCGGACCTCCGCCCTCGTCTTCTCGACACGAGATCCCCTCTCGCCGCTCGCCTCTGGCCGTGGATACTGGCGGTATCTACCGAATGCCGACGGATCGACGACGTTCACCACCGGCTACGACTACGTGCCTTTCGCGGGCCGCGCCGGAGCCCTGCTCGACCGCATCGTGCTGCGTCGCGTGGTGTGGTGGATGACCGCGTGGAGCTTCGATCGACTGCGCATCTGGGCGGAGACCGGAACGCCTCCGGAATCCTGGCCGATCGCATCCGTCGCCGCGTTCTGGAGGGCCGAGAGGCCGAAGGCCTCGCGCTGCCGCTCCCGCCCGGCGCGCGCTGCGCGCGACCACGACGCGATGTCCGACGCCCCGGCGTCGCTGGCCGGGCTGGTCCACGAGTGACCGCCATCTTCGCGCTGGCGCTCGGTGAGCAGTTCGAGCGGCTGCACCCGATGATGAAGAAGAGGTTCGGCGTCGGCCTCGACGCGGGCTACGCATGTGTGGGCACGGGAACGATGACCCGCATCAGGCGCGGCCCCTGGTGGACCGTGCCCTTTCTCTGGATCGGTCGCGTCCGCAATATCCTCGTGCCGATTCAAGGCACCGATGTTCCTTTCACCGTCGAGAACTTTCCCTATCGCGATCCTCTCGGACGCGAGACGGTCACGTTCGTGCGCAGCTACGGCGCTAGCCCTCGGCCTCATCGTTTCGACGCCACCATGATCTACAGCGAGCGGGCTGGGCGGGTCATCGACTACCTCGGCACGCATCAGCATCTCGCCGTCGACCTCGATCTCAGGGTGAACGACGACGGCTCGCTACTGCTGCTCTCAGACGCGCAGCGCTTCTACGAAGGCCCGGTCGCCTTCCGTTTTCCGATGCTCTTCAGCGGGCGTGCTGAGCTGCACGAGAGCTACGACGACGCGGCGCAGCTCTATCGGATAAAGCTCGAGGTGCGCAACCGTTGGTTCGGCTTCCTCTTCGGATACGAGGGCACGTTCAGCTGCACGTTCCCCCCTGCTCTGGATGCTCCGGCCGAACTCAAACCGGTTCGGCACGAGCGACGGGAGTAGCCCCCGGGCCCGCGCTGCGCACCGCTCCGATGCTCGCGGTCACGACGAGCGCGATGGCGAGCACTCCGACGAGCGAGATGTGCTGAGCCAGAAGCACGACCCCGGCGAGCGCTGCGATCGCGGGCGCCAGACTCATCAGAATCGCGAAGGTCGACGAGGGGATGCGTCGGAGCGCGAATAGCTCCAGGGCATACGGAATGGTCGACGAGAGAATCGCGACGGCTGCCCCGAGAAGCAGGATGTCGGGCCGCACGATCACCGGGCCAGCGGCCGCGACCCCGAGCGGAAGGGTGAGCACCGCGCCGATGGCCATCGCGAGGGCGAGGCCGTCGAGCCGGGCGAAGCGACTGCCCGTGCGCGACGACAGCAGGATGTAACCGGCCCAGCTCGCTCCGGCTCCCGCGGCGAAGAGCACCCCAACGGGATCGAGCTCGCCGAAGCTGCCCTGGCCCAACAGAAAGACGCCGACGAAGGCGAGAACCGCCCAGAGCCAACTGGATGCGCGTCGGCTCGTGGCCACCGAGAGCACGAGCGGCCCGAGAACCTCGATGGTCACGGCTGCGCCGAGCGGGATGCGCGCCAGGGCCTCGTAGAACAAGCCGTTCATCACGGCGAGGGCCAGGCCGAACAGCACCACCGTCATCCAGTCGCCGCGGCTACGGCCCCGCAGCGACGGCCGCGCTATCGCGAGGAGGATGAGAGCGGAGAAGGTGAGCCGCAGCGCGACCATGCCCAGCGCGCCGACGCTGGGGAACAGCAGCACGGCGAATGCCGCTCCGACCTCCTGGCACGCCAGCCCTGCGACGACGAGCCCCGCCGCTCCGACGGGGCCGCCGAGACGGGCACGTGTCATTCGTCGAGCAGAACCTTGCCCGGGTTGAAGTGGCGACCGGGGTCGACAGCTCCGAAGAGTCCGCGCATAATCTTGACGCCCTCGGTCGAGATGTCCTGCTCCATCCAGGGAGCGTGCTCGAGACCGACGCCGTGGTGGTGCGACAGCGTTCCGCCGGCGTCGATGAAGGCCTGCTGGATCGCACCCTTCACCACGTCGTAGTTGGGGATCGCATCGCCCGTGTCGAGGTAGGCGAAGGTGAAGTAGAGGCAGGCGCCCGACGTGTACGAGTGCGAGAGGTGCGCCATGATCCAGCCCTTGACGCCGATCTCGTCGAACGCGCGGTTGGCGCTGGCGATCACGTTGCGGTAGAGCTCGGGCAGCTTGGCCCAGGGGGCGGCGGTCTCGGACACGTCGGCCGATCCGCCCCAGTCGAGGAACCAGTCGCGGATGTACGGGGTGTCGAACTTCTTCTGGTCGTAGAGCACGCCCGGGCCCTTGCCGACCGTGATGCCACCGTGCTTCTTGACGATGCCCGCGATGATCTTCTGGTTCGTCGCGACCAGCTCTTCGCCGCCCTCGTTTCCGACGAACGACAGGCACATCTTGTCGGTGTCCCAGCCCTTGGCCTTCAGGAACACGCCGAGGCCTTTCGTGGCGAGAGCCGAGAAACCCTTGCTCTTCTTCGACGTGGCGAACGAGAACAGCGTCTCGTTGCCGTCGGAGACGCGGGTGATCGAGGGGGTGGCGTCGCTCTCGGAGATCTCCCGCATGGCCGCGAGTCCCGCGTCCCAGGTGGGGTAGAGATAGGCGAGGATCTCGCGCTTGGCCGGGATGCGGTGGATCTGCACGGTGACCTCGGTGATGACCCCGAGACGCCCCTCGCTGCCGAGAATCATCTCGCGCACGCTCGGGCCGGTCGACGTGCTGGGCAGCGGGCGCAGCACGAGCACTCCGCCGGGGCGCACGACCCGCAGGCCCTTGGCGATGTCTGCGATGTCGCCGAACTTGTCGCTCTGCATGCCGGAGGAGCGCGTCGCCACCCAGCCGCCCACGGTGGAGTGGGTGAAGCTGTCGGGGAAGTGGCCGAGGGTCCAGCCGGCGGCGTTGAGTTCGGCTTCGAGGTCTGGCCCCTGGGCGCCGCCCTGGATGCGCGCGAGACTCGAGTCGGCGTCGACCTCGATCACGCGGTTGAGTCGGCCGAGGTCGAGCGACACGACGGTGCGCTCCTCGGCGGCGAGGGGCTCGAGGCTGCCGGCGATGTTGCTGCCGCCTCCGAAGGGGATGAGCACGGCGTCGGCCGCGACGACCGCATCGACGATCAGCCGGACCTCGGCCTCGTTGGCCGGGTAGACGACGACGTCGACGGCACGGGGGAACGCGCTGGTGCGAACGCGGATGAGGTCGCGGATGCTCTTTCCGAATGTGTGCACGACGCGGGACATGTCGTCGGTCTCGACGTGCTCGTCGCCGACGATTCCGGCGAGCAGCAGAACAAACGACTCCGCCGCGCGACTGGAGGGGACATCGATGTCGTCGAATGTCGGCGGCTCGCCCTTGGTCTTCGTGAGGTCGAGCCCGAGGTTCTTCTTCACGAACGGCGCGAAACCGGGCTTGTTCTCGTGGTGGAAAGCGACGCCGTCGACGCCCCAGCCCCACCATTTCATGTGCTTGACATCGCTCATTGAAGGGCTCCTCTAGATCGTGGGGACTGGCCAAGGATAGTCTCGGAATGAAGCTCGCGCAGGCGCAGGATCTCTTGCTTCGTGCGCTCGGCGAAGTGACCGGGGGTCTCCCCCGCGATCGGTCGAAGAGGCTCACCGAAGACGACGCCGACCGGGTAGCGGCCCCGTCGGGGCCAGTTCGCTCCCCGCGGATGAGCCACGTGGGCGCCGATCAGAGCCATCGGAATGGTCGGTACGTCGCACGATGCGGCGAGCGCCGCGGCTCCGGGCTTGAACGCTCCGACCTCGCCGTCTTTCGATCGTGTTCCCTCGGGGAAGATCAGGATCGGAATGCCTCGAGACAGGAGCGACCGGGCACTGATCGACTTCGCCTTCGATTCCATGCGCTTCACGGGGAAGGCGTTGAAGAAGAGGGCTGTGAGGCCGCGCCTCCACCACACAGCGAAGAAGTAGTCGGCCGCGGCGCCGGTGGCGAGGTAACGCGCCAGGCGCCGTGGGAGCGAGCCGACGATGAGCGGCGCATCCAGATGGCTGGAGTGATTCGCGACGACCACGAACCCTCCGGCTACGTCTTTGAGCTTCTCGCGGCCGATCACGGTGACTCGGGTGAGCGACCAGATGAGGGGCTTCAGCAACCCGCGCTGCACCACGAAACGGGCTGCCGCGTGCGTAGGCGAGTTGAATCGATCACGCTCGCCGGCGACATCGCCGGGGCGTCTTGGTGACGCGGGTTCTCGTTCAGCCATCTAAGTGACCGGCTTCTTTCGACTCGAGGAAATCGACCCGGAGACTGCGCGAATCGCACTCCTCGGTGCGTGGCGAGCCAACCAGATGAGGGTTCGGTACCGAACAGTCGGTATGGAGATTACCCTGCCTCGGTCAACGTCGCGCAAGCATGCCGTGACAAGTTGTTCGGCGTCGAGCCACAAGAAGTTTGGAATGCTCGACGCCTTGATTCCGGCCCGCTCGTGAAACTCGGTGTGCACCCAGCCCGGGCAGAGCGCCGTCACGCCGATTCCTGTGCCGCGCAGTTCGACGGCGAGTCCCTCGGTGAACGAGGTGACCCACGCCTTCAACGCGGAATACGCGCCCATCGTCACGAAACCCGCTGTACTCGAGACGTTCACGATCTTTCCCGAGCCGCGCGGCAGCATCCCGCGCGCGGCGGCGCCGGAGAGCACAAGCACCGCTCGGCACATGACCTCGAAGGCACGGTCGTGGGCCGAGACATCGGCGTCGATGAGCGACGTGTGCACCCCGAATCCGGCGTTGTTCACGAGCATGTCGATCGGCCGAGAGGCGTCTTCGAGGCGTTCGGCGACGCGGGCGACATCGTCGCGGTCGGCGAGGTCGGCCGGGAAGATCTCGACCGAACGGCCGAGGGCGCGGATCTCGTCGGCCATCTCCTCCAGTCGCGGAACGCTTCGAGCGACGAGAACGAGGTCATATCCCTGCGCAGCGAGGGACCGGGAGAACGCAGCACCGATGCCAGACGTTCCTCCCGTAACGAGAGCTACAGCCATGGGGTTAGGTTAGTCTGCTCTTCACGGCGTCGTTTACGCACGCAGGTTTTCGACCAGTCGGCAGGGCTTTCATGACATCCACAGACGCAGCTTCGAGTGCGCGGTTCGACGTGCGGGCGTTCGCCAGCACTGCCCGCGGCACACTGCGCCCCGAGCTCCAGCTCGAGGGCTACGAGGCCTCTCAGCTCTCGCCCGAGGCGGTTCATCTGCTGCGCTACCTCGGTCGACTCGAGAGCGCGACCATGGAGCAACTGCGCAACCTCCTCGTGACGGCCACCCACAAAGACGCTCGAGTCACCGCGTTTCTCGTGACATGGGCCTTCGAGAAGTTCTGGATCGCCGACGCGATCGACCAGATCCTCGGAGCCAACGGCAGCATCGGCGCGCAGGTGGGCGACGAGGGCACGCCGCGCTCCGACCGCTCCGAGTCGGCCGAGCGCCGCGGGCCGATCCGACGCGCCATCCTGGCCATGGGCCAGGGCGTGCCGCTCACCGGTGTGCATATGACGGCCGGCCTCATCGACGAGTGGGTCATGGCCACGGCCTACGAACGACTGGATGCTGTGGCCGGGCACCCGACGCTCAGCGCGACACTCGATACCATCCGCGGCATCAAGGCCCGGCACGAGTCGTTCTTCGCCGAAGAAGCTCATCGCCGCCTCGCCGAGTCGGCCAAGACCGTCAAACAGGCGACGAGCCAGCTCTCCCACGCAGCGTGGCCGATCGGCGCGGTCGATCGCTCAGACGCAGACAGAACCTTCTTCGAACAGATCGTCTTCGGCGGTGCCGACGGACTCCAGCGCGCAACCACGATCGGAAACAGAGTGGCAGAACTTCCCGGCCTGACCCCGCAGACCGGCGACGCCGTCGCCCGAAAGCTGCGATCGTGAGCGACGCGGTGGCCAGCACCGTGAGCGAGGCGCTGTCATGGACTGCGTCCTCCGATCTCGGCGACGCCCACGTCTTCATCACGGGAGGAACAGGTTTCGTCGGCCAGGCGATCGTCGAACGGCTGCTCTCATCGCATCCGGCGACCACGATCTCGCTGCTCATCCGCACCAAGGGCAGCACCACCGCCGACGACCGTCTGCGCACCCTGTTGCGCAAGCCCGTGTTCGGCCCGTGGCGCGAGCGCGTCGGCGAAGAAGAGGTCGAGCGCGCCGTGCGCGAGCGGCTGCGCGTGATTCCGGGCGACCTCGCCAACGTTCCGCCGCTGCCGGCCGATCTCGACGTCGTGATCCACAGCGCATCCACCGTGTCGTTCGACCCGCCCATCGATCAGGCCTTCGAGACGAACCTCGGCGGTGCGATCGCTCTCTACACGGCCCTGGCCGAATCCGGCGGCGACCCGCACGTGGTGCACGTGTCGACGGCTTACGTCGGCGGGCTGCGCAAGGGCATCGTTCCCGAGGGGCGACTCAAGCACGAGGTCGACTGGCGTGCAGAGCTCACTGCCGCTCGGGATGCCCGGGTGCGGGTCGAGATGGCATCGCGCCAGCCCGAGACGCTGCGAACGTTCATGCACGACGCACGCGTCGTCCACGGCAAGGAAGGCCCGCAGGCTGTGGCCACCGCCGCCGAGAACGGACGCGTCGAGTGGGTGCGCGAACGCCTCGTCGACTACGGGCGGAGCCGCGCCCAGAGTCTCGGCTGGACCGACGTCTACACGCTCACGAAGTCGTTCGCCGAGCGGGCGGCGGAAGAGCTGTGGCGTGACACCGGTCACCGCCTGTCGGTCGTGCGCCCGGCCATCATCGAGAGCGCGCTGCGCCACCCGTACCCCGGGTGGATCGACGGGTTCAAGGTGGCCGATCCCCTTGTTCTCGCCTACGCCCGCGGCAACCTGACGCAGTTCCCGGCCCTGCCCGACACCGTGCTCGACGTGATCCCCGTCGACTACGTGGTCAACGTCATCCTCGCTGTCGCCGCGAACCCGGCTGAGGCGGATGCAGAAGTCGACTCTGCGTACTACCACGTGAGTTCCGGCGCCCGGAATCCGCTGCCGATCCACCGCATGTTCACCAACATGAACGAGTTCTTCACGGCCACTCCGCTGCCGCACGAGAACGACGGTCACATCGAGGTTCCGTACTGGACCTTCCCGGGAACCCGCAAGGTCGACCGAGTGCTGCACAACCAGGAGATCTGGAACGCACGGCTCGAAAGGGCCCTCGAGCGCCTGCCCTCGACCGAGCGCACCCGCGTGCACGTCAAGAAAGCCCTGAAGCGCAAAGACGACCTCGAGAACCTGCGCACCTTCGTCGAGCTCTACCGCGCCTACGTGCAGACCGAGATCATCTTCGACGACCGCAACACCCGGGCGCTGCACAACGCACTGCCCGCCGAGTTACGCGACGACATCGGATTCGACGTGACCGCGATCGACTGGGAGGACTACCTGCAGAAGGTGCACTTCCCGTCGATCACAGCGCTGACCCGGGCGTTCGCTCTGCGCCCGGCGGCGTCGGAACGGGTCGCGAAGGCGCTTCCGCAGCGCAGCGACGTGCTCGCCGTCTTCGACTTCGAGGGCACGGTCGTCGACTCCAACATCGTCGAGCAGTACCTCTGGGTGCGCTCGGCGGGCTTCCGCAAGGCCGCATGGCCCAGCGAGGTCGCGAGCCTTCTCACGTCGCTTCCCGGCTATCTGAAGGCGGAGCACCGCGACCGCGGCGAGTTCATCCGCGCGTTCCTGCGTCGCTACAGCGGCATGCCCGCGAAGCGGCTCGAGAAGGTCGTCTCTGGCGGCTACCGCGAGACGCTGCTACGGCACACGATGCCTTCGGCGATCGCGCGCATAGAGGAACACCGCGCCGCCGGTCACCGCACCGTTCTCGTCACCGGATCCATCGGCATCCTGGCCTCGCCGCTGACGGCGCTCTTCGATGACGTCGTCGCCGGATCGATGCATGAGCGCGACGGCATACTGACCGGCTACCTCGCGCAGCCGCCTCTGGTCGACGAGGCGCGGGCTGCCTGGTTGCGGCGCTACGCAGAGACGCATGGCATGGATCTGTCGAAGTCGTACGGCTACGGCGACAGCCACTCCGATCTCGTGTGGCTTCAGCTGCTCGGCAACCCCACCGCCATCAACCCCGACACCAATCTTTCTCGCGAGGCGCTCCGAAGAAGATGGAGCATCCACAACTGGAAACGCGGCACCCGCGGAGCATCCGCCCTGCCGCAATTCGCGAAGGGAACCGGAGAGTAAACTCTCCTCACACCATGGCATTCGACGTAGACAAATACACGGCCACTTCGGTCAGCGTGAACTGGGACGACCTCGATCTCGAGCGTTTCCGCGAGCACCCCCTGCCCGAGGGCTCTTTGCGCACCCTGCGCTATATGGCCGACGTGGAATATCACACCGTCTGCTACACCCGCGACCTGCTCACCACGCCCTCGCACAAAGAGGCCGAGATGGGCGCGTTCATGACGATGTGGAATCGCGAGGAGTTCTGGCACGGCGAGGCCTTGGCCACCGTTCTGGGAATCCACGGAATCAGCGTCGACTTCGACGAGCTCAAGGCCAAGCGCCTCAAACTCGGCTGGCGCGACAAGCTCGACCCCATCAAGCAGTCCGTGATCGGCAAGGTCGTCGGCGCAGACTTCGTCGCCGTGCACATGGCATGGGGCGCTGCCAACGAGTGGTCGGCGATCACCGCCTACAACCGCATGGCCGCGCTCGAAGAAGACCCCGTGCTCGCCGAGCTGCTGAAGCGCATCGCGAAGCAAGAGGCACGGCACGTGGCGTTCTACACGTCGCAGGCGCGCGAGCGTCTGGCGAAGAGCACGAAGGCGCAGAAGTTCGCCCGGTTCGCCCTGAGCAACTTCTGGGCTCCCGTCGGCTCCAGCATCATGGAGAAGAACGAGGTCAAACACGTGATGGGTCACCTCATGGGTGGCGTCGAAGGCCGCAAGGCCGCCCGCAAGATCGACACCGCAATCAGCGGCCTCCCCGGTCTCGAGGGCCTCACCATCGTCGACGACTCGCTCAACGCGCTGGGCGTCTAGCCGCTCGCCCGTCGGGCTTTGAGCATGGCACTCTGGTTGCATGCTCAGAATCGGAATCCTCGGCGCAGCCGGGATCGCCCCCAACGCCATCATCACTCCGGCCCGTCGGCGCGACGACGTCGAGATCGCGGCCGTCGCATCCAGAAGCGCGTCCTCCGCGAGCGCCTACGCCGCGACGCAATCGATCCCCCGCTCGTACGGTGGCTACGAGCAGCTGCTCGCCGACCCCGACATCGACCTCGTCTACAACGCGCTGCCTCCGTCTGAGCACGCGCGCTGGTCGATCGCCGCACTCGAGGCCGGCAAGAACGTTCTGTGCGAGAAGCCCTTTGCGATGTCGGCCGACGAGGCTCGACTGATGACCACTGCCGCCAGCGACACCGGCCTGCGCCTCATCGAGGCCTTTCACGATCGGTATCACCCGCTGAGCGCAGAGATCGACCGCGTCGTCGCATCCGGGCGTCTCGGCGAGATCGTGTCCGCACACGCCGACTTCACCGCATCCATACCTTTCGACCCCGCGTCGATCAGGCACGACCCGGCCGTGGGCGGCGGGTCGCTGATGGATCTGGGCTGCTACCCCGTGCACTGGCTGCGGGCGCTGATGGCCGACGAGCCCGAGGTTCTGGATGCGACGGCCACGGTCAATGCGCTCGGCGCCGATCTCAGCATGGACGCCTCGCTGCGCTTCGCCTCGGGAGCGACGGCGCGCATGACCTGCAGCATGGTCGACGGTGCAGAGCTCAACTCCTCGCTCGATGTAGTCGGCACGCTGGCTACGTTGCATGTCGACAACCTGGTGTTTCCGTCAAAGGGTCACTACGTCAGCGAGACGCGCGACGGCATCGCCCGCAATTGGACCGTCGCCGGGCTCGAGACATACGACCACCAGCTCGCTGCCATTGTCGACGGCCTCGCAACCGGCGAGAAGCTGCTCACCGAGGGCGAGGACTCGGTCGCGCAGATGCAGGCCATCGACTCGATCTACGCCGCCGCAGGATTCGAGCGCGGCCGATGATTACAGCCCAGCCCGCCGGTACGCCGAGTTATGTGTTGAGCGAGGGTCCTGTCTGGCACGCCGCGAGCGAGACCCTTGTATGGATCGACATCGAAGCCGGGCTCGTGCTGCGCGGCGAGCTCGACGAGCGCGGGCACATCAGTGTGATCAACCGCACCGAGCTGGGCGAGTACGTGGGCTGCGCCATCCCGCTCGACGACGGCCGCATGCTGGTGGCCCTGACCCGCTGCCTGGCGATCGTGCACACCGACGGCTCAGTGGCACGCAGTGCCGAGCTGATTCCAGAACACCAGAGGTTGAACGACGGCTCGATCGACCCGCAGGGCAGGCTCGTCGTGGGATCACTCACGCTCTCGGGTGACGCGAACGACAACGTGCTGCTTCGCCTCGAGAGCTCCGGCGAACTCACGGTGCTCGACGGTGGTCTCGGCCTCAGCAACGGCCTCGGATGGTCGCCCGATGGCACGGTCTTCTACTCCACCGACACCGACGCGGGCACCATCTACCGCCGAAGTTACGGCGCAGAACTCGTGGGTGAGCGCGAGCCGTTCATCGTGTTCGACGAGGGTGTTTACCCGGACGGACTCACAATCGACGCGTCGGGCCGGCTGTGGGTCGCCATCTGGGGCGGCCACGGCGTTCGAGTCTTCGACGACCGAGGCGACGAACTCGCAGATCTCGGGGCACGCATCCCGCCCCCGCACTCGTCGAGCGTCGCGTTCGCCGGGCCCGCGCTCGACCGCCTCATCATCACGAGCGCATCGCGCGACCTCGACGATGCAGAGCGGATGCGCTGGCCCGAAGCGGGCGGGCTGTTCAGCGCGCCCTCCGATGCGCGAGGCCTGCCGGCCACCCCGTGGCTCGAGGCGCCTCTACCCGGTGCGGGACCCGACCTCGGCGCCATCCAGCGCTGAGGGTCAATCGAGCGTGAGCACGCTCACCCGGTCGGCCAGATAGCGGTCGAGATGCGAGACGCCTCGACCGGGGCTCGATCGATCCCAATGCACCACGACGATTCCGTCGCGCACCTCCAGGGGGCCGGATCCGGCAATGAGGCTCTCGTCGTCGAGGGCGAGCGGAGCATAGCGGTGGTTCACGACCTCCCCCTCGGGAAACTTTCCACGCGCGGCGGCCCTGCGGTCATCGCGCCGCGCCTCGGCTTCGGCCGACCGGTTGGTCACCGCGCGGAGCGGCTCGATGGCCCGCGTCACATCGCCGGTCTCGTAGACGCCTCCCTCGCGGTCAACCAGCAGCACGCCGAGCCGCCATGCCCGGCCCGCGGGAACGATCATCGGCGCGGTCTTGAACACCGAGAAGCCACGCGGCTCGCGCATGACGCCCAGGGCCTCGTCATGCACGTTCTGGGCCTCGAGCGACTCGACGGCGCGCCGCACCAGGCGCCGCACCTGCTCGGAGGGGATCTCATCCATGCCAGCAGACTACGACGATTCTCTCGCTTCAGCGGCTGGCTCCGCGCGCAAGCTCTCTAGGCTGGGCACATGCACATCGAGGTCGTGGTTTCAGGGTGGGAACAGCACTGCTGCGGCAAGGCGTTCAGGCGGGGCGAGACGACGACGGTCTCGATCGTCGCGCTCGATCCAGGCCAGACCGCACCGGATGCCCCGGCCCGGTTTCTCGAGGAACATCACGGCCAGACGCCCGCCGATGTGCCGCAGTGGGAGGTGACGGGCACGGTCGCCCAGATCACCGGCGTGAGCTACGAACGGCGCCGCACACCGGGCCCGCATCCTGTCTTCGAAAGAGGAGACGCGATCGCGTCGTCAGCTGAGCTCGACGCGGTCGATGCTCGCGACACCGGTGGATTCGGAGATCTTCATCTTCTTATCGACCTCGACGACGATACGGCGCTGCCTGCGTACGTTGTGAGCGACGAGAGTCGTGCCGCCGCGGAGCGCGCGGCGCGCGACAAGGAGCGCGCGGCGCAGCAGAGAGCCGATGCTCTGGGTCGTCTGCTCGACACGATCGCCGACGACGCGGTGGCCGCCTACTCGTCTGTTGCGACGATCGAGCAATCAGACGATGGCGCAGCCGTGACGATAGAACCGCTCTCTGCGGGCGCAGCAGGCATCTCGTGGGCACGGTCGACCTCTGCCGACTCCGACCTCATCTCGGTGAAGGTGGGCGAAGGCCGATTCTCCCTCGATGCCGACGTGGAGCACGCCGTCGAGCTGCGCGAGATGCTCGCGGCCGCGGCGGCGGGCCGGGTTCACGAAAAGGTGCGCCGTGGAGAGGAATCGACCGAGTTCGAGACGGTCGTCGAATCGGCCGACGGTCGAACATGGACGGCCTCGACGACGTACGCGCCTCTTCGAATGGGCAACGGGGTCGTCATGATGCCGGGCGTGATCGGCTCACGAATTCGGGCCGGCGATCACGGCTACGACGCATGGGCCTGACACCCCGAACTCTCCCGATCCGCGATATACTTAGGGCACTAATCATTGCAGCACTCAGCACCTGAGGAACCCCGTTGACCAGGCAAGCCCGCACGCCCAACCCCATGAACCCGTTCGACGGCAAGCCGGGGTTCATCAACAACCTCAACCGCATCGTCTACACGTTCACCGGGCCAGCGCAGGTGGGCATCGGTCGCAAGGAAGAGCCGTACGTTCCGCCGGCAGACCCGCACTGCCCGCTCTGCGGAATGTCGATGGCGCTGCACACCATTGACCGCTCGGGCGAGCGCACGCAGCTGCACTGCCCCGAGCACTGATCTCGTCCATAGATGCGCGCTGCGCGCGTTTCTAGAGCGACTTCTCCATGCAGTAACTCGTGGGATCGCCGATGTACGGCCCGAAGGCGGGAATGGCGCGATACCCCGACCTCTCGTACAAGGCGATCGCCGCGGTCTGGGGCAGCCCCGTCTCGAGCCGGATGAGAGTGATGCCCCGATTGCGCGCGTGCTCTTCGACCGCGCCGATCAGCGCCCTGCCCACGCCGAGCCCGCGCGCTGACGCCGTGACGAACATCCGCTTCAGCTCGGCCGAACCGTCGTGCCTGTCGACGATCGCCGCCGTGCCGAGCGCCTCACCGTCTTCTCTCGCGACGTAGAACCCGACGTCTGCCTTCTCGAGGTCGTCGATGTCGAGCCGGTGATAGTTCTCGGCCGGGTACAGCGCCAAGGCGAAGTCGTCGGCCTGCTGCAGAAGCGTGAGCACGTCATCGCGGCGCGGAGATTCGAGAGAGACCACGGGCATCTCTTCAGTCTACGAAGCAGAAATGGTCGCAATAGGCTGTTCTGCATGGCACAGGTCACCATCTACGCGCGCCGGCAGTGCATCGAGGCGCGTCGCGCCGCCATCTCCGACGCGATCCACGGAGCGGTCATGGAAGCCCTCGCGTACCCGGCAGAGAAGCGGTTCCACCGGTTCATCGCGCTCGATGCGGAGGACTTCATCTACCCCGACGATCGCGGCGAGAACTACACGATCATAGAGATCTCGATGTTCGACGGACGCACCGAATCGGCGAAACGCGCTCTCATTGAGGAACTCTTCGCGCGCCTCGACGCCGAGGCCGGCATCCCTCCTCACAGCGTCGAGATCACCATCACCGAGACTCCGCGCGTGAACTGGGGCATCCGAGGCGTCAACGGCGCAGACCTTGCGCTGGGCTACAAGGTCGACGTCTGAATGAGGGCCCTGGCCGTCGTTCCGGCCGTCGCGACCGCGGGCATCGTGGCTTGGGCCGAATGGATGCATTGGGTCGCGAGCAAACGCAGGCTCGGCAATCGTGATTCTGGGCCGGGCAGACAGGCCATCGTGGCGCTCGGGTGCCGGAATCGAGGCATGCGGGCCAACTATCTCAACCGCTACCGCGTACGCGTGGCCCTTCGATCAATCGATCCCTACGCGACCGAGACGGTGCTGATCTTCTGCGGCGGTGGCGTGGGCAGCGATGTGCCGGAAGCAGATCTCTTGCTCGAGTACGCTCGCGCTCGCCACGGATACGACGGCGCTTACTTTCTCGATCGCCTCAGCCGCACCACGTGGGAGAACATCGCGAACGTCGTCGACCTTCTGGAGGAGTTCGACACGGTGAAGATCGCGTCGAACAGCATGCACGCCGAGAAAGCACGCGCCTATCTCTGGAAGCAGCGACCCGATCTCGCTGATCGACTCGTCGCTGCGCGCGACTACCGATTCGGCGAGATCGCCATGGTGAAGCCGGTCGCTGCGATTCGCGGCATCCGGAGCCTGCGACGTACGAGAGCTACCCTCTAACCATGGAAAGCGACTGGATCGAACATCGTCGATCAGACGATCGTGAGCTCGTGGGCTGGATGAAGCCCGTCGGCGACGGCTTCGTCGCCATCGATCTGCTCGGACGCCGCCGCACGGAACCAGTGGACTGGATGGTGGCCGAGGAGACACTCGATGAACTCGGACTGGCCTATCTCGCCGACCCGCACGAGTTTCGACTCGACGATGGATCGTGGCTTCGCGTTCGGATCGCCGAGGTGTCTCCCTCCGCCATCCGGGTCAAGAAAGACGACTGGGGCGACATGACCGCAACGCAGGTCTACTACTCACTGCCTTTTCCCATCACCGAAGATCAGCTGCGCCCGCTCTGACCTCAGCCGGGAAGCAAAGGCCCGAGGATCATCAACTTCTCGGGGTCAGGGAACGCGACGAAGCCGACCTGTTCGTACAGCCCGTGAGCATCGAGCGTCGACAGCATGACCCTCTTGAGGTTCATCGGCACGAGAGCATCCACAACCGCACCCGCCAGCAATCGTCCGATGCCGAGACCACGACGGCCAGGGTCTACGTAGACGTCACACAGCCAAGCGAACGTCGCACTGTCCGTCACCACTCGCGCGTAGGCGCAGAGCGAGCCGCGAGAATCGAAGACTCCGAAGTTCATCGAGCCCTCCGCCGCCGCGTGCACGGTCTGTCGACTGCGTCCTAGCGCCCAGAACGCATCCCTCGACAGCCAGTGATGCACCGTGTCGAGGTCGATCCGTGCGAGATCCGTAGTGACGGTGAATTCCTCTGCAGCGCTCATCAAAAAAGTCTACGCAGCTCGAGCTGACGGACCCATCCGGTGATGGCCGTGCGCATGGTCTCGCGCAGGCGGAGCAGTTGCGCTCCCCAACGTCCAGCCCGTGCCGGTCGGCCTTCTCAGTCGACGAGGCAGATCGTATCGAACCGCACGTCGGGCGCGGGGCGGCTCCACGAGTCATAGCCCAACCATTCGGCCTCTGCCCGGTACTGCTCGTCGGAGCTGACGTCTTCGTCCTTTGTAGCGGTGACGCCGTGGCTCGCCCAGTAGGCGATAACACCCGCCATGTCGTGCGTCGCCGTCGGCAGGTCTGTGGAGCCCTCTGGCACGAGCAGTTGACCGTTGGCATCGACCTGCGACCCAGCGTCGTATTGATACGACCACATGATGCCGGGGTTGCTGTTGTCGAGAACACACTCATCGCTGACCACGCGAAAATCCGCGTCGGAGTCCTTCGCATCCACGGTCGGGTCTCCGCCCAGAAGCCGAACTGTCTCGTCGCCCAGCTCGAGAACTTCGCTGCGCGGGTCGCCGCCAGTGCGCTCGAAGAAGGTCTCGGCTGCGGTCGGTGGCTGCGCCTTCTCATTGAGTTCCGTCACAAGGTTTGCGACCTGGGAGCCGACCACAACGGTGTTCGTCGGAACCGCGATGACGAGCACCACGACCGCCCCGAGCACGGCGGCGATCGAGTGTCGCGGATTTCGCTTGTGAACGCGCGCCTGCAGGATGAGTACGACGATGGGCGACAGGATCGCGATCGCCGCAGCGATCGAGACCCAGACAACCACTCCGCCGTCACTCAGTCTCTTTTCAAATGGCCCGAAATCCCGCTGCAGGAACGACGAGAGTTGGATCAACCAACTCGCCACGAGCAGCGCGAACAGGAGCGCGACGATGCCCAGTCCCGCCGCCCGACCCGTTGTCGGGCCGTCCGGCTCCGTGCGATCCGATCCGCGCTGCGGCTCGACACCCGGGGTCAGCCCCTCGCTCACGCGTGCCCCTCCTCGATCTATCAGGCGGCCTCGTCCTCACGAAACGCCTCGAAACAAAACCCTATGATCCTCCCACGGAGCACGGGGCCCGCTCACGCAGTCATGCCGGTGCCGCGCACCGCGATCTCTTGCATCCCGGCGTCACGCTTCGTGACCGCGAGCCTTTCTATATCGGCGCACCCTGGCCTTGGCAAGGCCTTCGACCTCCGCAGTAGCACTCGGCCTAACGTGGATCTCGTTGAACCGGCGGCGCGTCGAATGGCTACGGAGGTACACATGGCGAAGGCATACGCACTCATGCTCGGGATTGTCATCGGGAGCCATGCGCTCCTCGGATGGTTCATCGAGGGATCCCTTATGCTCGGACTCTTCAACGTCGACCTCGTCAACGACGTCATCTACACGGTCTCTGCTGCAGCCCTGCTTCTTGTCGGGGCCACGCCGGCGCCCGTCAAAGCGATCAAGGCAGTGCTCGTGCTCGTCGGACTCGTATTCGTGTTGCTCGGCATCGGCAGCATGCTCGACGAGAACCTCGGCGGGGTGCTCCCGTCCGGCACCACGATCCTCGACCACCTGCTGCTTCTGGGCACCGGCGCGGGGGCATTGCTGCTCGGCCTCTCACCCTGGGCACGAAAGCCTCTCGTGACGAGCGGCACCGCCCTCAACTGAGAGAGTCCCGACGAGCGTCATCAGACCGAGGGAAGAACGTCGTCCCACCCCTCCTGGGGCGTGGCGCACGTGCCTCGAAACACGTATTGCGAGGGCAGCTTGCGCTGGTGACTCGACCAGTCGATCGCGGGCCGTCGTTGCTCCGGGGGCAGATACCCCAGCCGATACACCGCCATGCGCTCGAGCTCATCCGGCACCTCGAGCAGTCGTTCGATGCGATGCCAGTTCTCGGGCACCTCCATCGGAAAGGAGATGAACTGGATGCCCATGCCGAGTTCCACGGTCGTGAGCCAGACGTTCTCCATCGCGGCTCCCAGGCTGAACGTCGGGTAGAACGACGACAGTTCGCCGGGACGGTTCTCTGCCCGAGTGAGCATCACCCCGAGCAAGAGCGGCGAACCGGCCACCAACTTCTCGTTCTCGGCGCCGAGGGTCGAAGGGACCCGCAGCGCGTTCATCAGCTTCTGTCCGCGTGAGGTGTAGACCTGGCTGGTGAAGGGCCGCAGAGGCGCCGGCAGCTTATCGAACAGCATTCCATCGCGGCGCCTCTCCATCTCTGCGGCACTGAAGCGGAAGTACGGCTTGTACCGCTCGAAGAATGCGCCGTTCGCCATGATCTTCTTCATGCTCTCGCCGCTGATCCGGGCAATGCTTCGGATCGTCTCGGGCTCTTCGATCAGCACGAAGCGCCACGGCTGACTGTTGAGTTGCGACGGAGCCCTGCCCGCCACCTCCATCAGCAGCCGCTGGTGTTCCTCGCTGACAGGATCGGGCAACATGTGCCCGTTGGTCGTGCGGCGGCGGCGAATGGCGTCAAGCAGGTGCACGCTGGCTACTTTCGAGAGTGGATGAAGGCTGCGACGAAGAACGGGGCCGCAGCCAGAGCGACAAGCGGATGGCGCGGCATCCGTGGGCCGAGATACGCGAGGGCGGCAAGCGGACCCGCGGCGGGAAGCAACAGCCATCCGGAGCGGCTGGAGCTCCAGAGCAGTGAGCTTGCAGCCAGTCCGCCGAGACCGAGGGTGACGAGATACGCCACGTGATGCGCCCAGCGCGCTCCGCGCAGATCGACGAGGCCGGAGGCGACTCCGACACCCAACGCGCAGCTGGCGACGTATCCCGTTCCGGCCGCTGCAAACGCCGCACGAACGACTTGGATCCGCGGCGGTACCCTCACCAGCCTGCGTTCGCCCACCCCAACACGTTAGAAGGATGCCACCGGGAGAGATTTGCGGGTTGACTCGGCCACCGCGAGGTGCAGACACCGCGACGGTTGACTTGCTCATCCGCTCCCTAGCGCGCCTGCGCCGAGAAGCCGCCTGATCCAGTCGGCCAGCGCTGCTGTGGCGGTCACCGAGATCCTGGCGGTGGGCATCATGCTCGTGAAGCCGTGAAAAGCACCCGGCCAGACGTGCAGCTCCGCATCGCCACCGGCGGCCCACAAGCCGCTGGCGTAGGCGACCGTCTCGTCGCGGAAGACCTCGGCGCTTCCGCAGTCGATGTAGGTGCGCGGAAGCCCGGAGAGGTCGGTCGCTCGTGCCGGTGCAGCGTAGACGGACACGTCTTCGCCGGCTCGGCGGGAGCCGAGGTAGGCGTCCCAGCCGAAGCGGGTCATCTGCCGATCCGCGACCCCGACGCCATCGATCTGTCTCGTCGACGCGGTGGAGTCGCGGTCATCGAGCATAGGCGACACCAGGATCTGCGCGAGGATCGACGGTCCACTCCGGTCGCGAGCGAGCAGGGCCGTGCCCGCGGCGAGTCCAGCGCCGGCGCTCTGCCCGGCGATGACGATGCGGGTCGGGTCGATATCGAGTTGCTCCGCGTGGGCGTGCACCCAGACGAGTCCGGCGTAGCAGTCCTCGACCGGATACGGGTCGGGGTATTCGGGGGCGAGGCGATAGTCGACGCTGATGAGTACGACGTCATGGTCGTTCAGCAGCCAGTCGTCGTACGAATCGAGGTTTCCGAGGTAGTGACCGAACATCATGCCGCCGCCGTGGATCGAGTACACCGCGCTCGTGGCTCCGGCGCGGCCGATCCGCTGGATCACGGCAAGCGTGATCGGATCCCCGAGGTGGCCGGGCACCGTGATCGTGCGCCGCTCGTACCCGCGCAACCGCAGCCGCTCGTCGAGTGCTTCTTCGGTCGTGTCGAGGCCTCGCATGTGCGGCAGCATCTCGGTGGTCAGGGTGAAGGGGCCGCGTGCCTCGAGGGCGGTGAGGAACGTGGAGAGTTCCGGATCGAACGGAGGGCGGGGCATGAGGTCAGACATAGGAAGGCTCCTGATTGGTGGGCTGGGCGGGGGTGCGGCGCGAACGGTGGATGCCGATGCAGACGAGCGCTGCGGCGATAGCGGTGATGGTCAGGCCCGCGATGAGGATCGCCTCCTGGAATGACGCGAGCTGATCCGAGGTGAAAGTGATCGTCGTGATGCTGCCACCGACGAGAGCGGCGAGAATCGTGCCTGTCGCGGCGATCCCGACCGCCGTCGCGATCTCGCTGGCCGTGTCGACAAGGGCCGCCCCAATGGAGGTGCGATTCTCGGGCAGACCACGAAGCACGTTATTACCGGCGACGACGCCAACCACCCGCATCCCAGCGGCGACAAGCACAAGAGCGGTCAGGACCCAGGGGTAGCCGAATCTGCCGAGCAGAGCGAACACGGCGAGCCCGGCGATCACGGCGGCGGCGCTCATCCAGGCCGCTCGATCGAGACCCACTCGATTCACGAACGGGCCGACGAAGCGGCCACTCGCGAGAAGCACCACGACCTGAGGGAGTGTGCCGACTGCGGCGAGGGCCGGCGGCCACCCCCACGCGAACTGCAACTGCAACGTGACCATGTACGACAGGCCGGCCATCGCGAGGCCGGCCGCCGCCTTGTAGGCCAGACCGCTGGCAACCAGTGGCTGTGCGACGAGACGGAGATCCAGCAGCGGGTGCCGCGCGGTGCGCTCCCTGAGCACGAAGCCGACCGCGCCAGCCGCCGTGGCCGCTGCTGCGCCCCAGGCAAGGGCGACGTTGGTGCCGGCGACGAACAGCGTCGGCGTGAGGAGGACTCCGATCACGGTCGCCGTACCGAGGACGGCGCCAATCAGGTCGATGGGGTCGCGGTGGAGGTCGGTTCGTTGATCTGCGGCGATCCCACTTCGGATACCCAGAAAGGCGATCGCCGCGATGGGAGCGTTGGCGATGATCAGCACCTGCCACGGCGCCACGGCGAGCACGAATCCGCCGATTGTGGGCCCGGCAGCGAGGCCGACCAGCCCGGCTGTAGAGATGACGGTCAGTGCACGCACGCGCAGATCGTCTCTGTCGAACAGGCGAAATGCCAGCGCCATCGATCCGGGCGTTGTCATCGCCGCGGCGATCCCCATCAGCGCCCGCACGGCAATCAGCTGCTCCACCGAGGTGACGAACACGGTCAGGATGCTCACGGCTGCCAGCAGCGTCAGGCCGACGAGCATGACCCGGCGCCGACCGACACGGTCTGCGACCGCACCGAACAGCAGCATCAGGCCACCGAACACGACCGAGTACGCCCCGGAGACCCATTGCAGCGCCGCGGTCGACGTCGTGAGCTCGCGACCGATGGTCGGAAGTGCGATGTTCAAAACGGAGTTGTCGAGCATCTCGAACAGAAACACCGCCGAGAGGCCGGCCAACGCAATCCATGCGTCGCGGAGACGGGGCGGTGGCGCTTCTGTGGCCGGAGAGGTGGTGGGTTCGTACATGGGCGCACTCCTTCGATGAAGAAGTGGCGACTCCCACGAGACGCTTGTGCGTTTCCGCCGGCCAGAGCCTGACGGGATTTTTCCCTCTGCGAAGAGGGTACCGCACCGGTGGCCCGTCCTGTCCGCCTATGAGTGGGTCAGATGAGTTCTATTCGCGAGCGAGTGGCGCGATCGCAAACGAGAAAACTCCTGACTCCCTTGTAAGTACAGGAAGGCAGGGAGTTTGATCGTGGCGGTACCGGTGGGTGTGTCCGCTATTCCGTCCTCGCGTCGTCTGCACATCTGGGTGACGCTTCCTCCCGTGTGAACGCCCCGGCCCTATGCGGACGGTTCGGCGCTGCCCGCCACTACTTGCCAACGACCCTCGATGATCGACCAAAAGCGGCGGTACATCATGCGAACCTCGATGCGGTGGCCTCCATCGAATACGACGATGTCCACGAGCGACGACGTCCGGCCATGACCATCATGTTCCAGAGTGGACCGATGAAGCTCCGACAGCTTGTCGAATCGTGTTGCACCCGAGGCATGAGCATCGAGATCGGCTGAACGGCCTATCACTGATTCGCCCGGCAGTTCGAAGGCCAGGCCCTCGTATAGCAACTCGCGAAGCTGGCTGACGTCGCCACCGCGCATGGCTTGGTGAAGAGCATCCTGGGCTTCGTCGATGGAGCGCCCTTGATCGTCCCGTGTCGTCATGTGACAAGGCTAGTGTGCGGTTTCCGCAGACCCTGATTGACCCGAAATCGATCGTTAGTGGGTCACTCGTATTACGTACGCTCACGCCTTTTCGATACAACCCGCGTTCGGCTGATCTTGCTGCAGCCGATCCCTGAGACGATCGAGGGGTGAGCAAGGAAACGAAACCGAAGTGGTCCAATCCTGAGCCGCCGGTCCCTCACGCGATCGCACTGTGGGCGGCGAGCTGCGCAGAGCGTGCCCTGCACATCTTCGAGAAACAGCGACCAGATGACGACCGCCCGCGCGCGGCGATTGCAGCAGTACGCGCGTGGCAGCGCGGCGAACTTCCTATGACGGCATGTCGCACCGCTGCCTTCACAGCTCACGCGGCCGCTCGCGATGCGACCAAAGCATGGGCAACGGCGGCCGCCGCCGCCGCTCGTGCAGCCGGCCAGGCGTGTGCAGTGGCCCATATGTTCGATCACTCGCCGCACGCTGCGACCTACGCCGCGAAAGCCGTTGGTCTCGACAGCGGCGACAAGGATCGAGAAACGGAGCGGGCCTGGCAGTGGGAGAACCTAGCCCCCGAGCTGCGCCCTTTCGGCTTCCCCAAAGGCTTCTAGCAACGACCTTGACGCAGTCTCGGTAGCCCTCGATAACGCAAAGCGACATTCAGATGTGTCCACTTCGCGTCCGAACGACTCACTTGGCAATGAGAAAACCCCCTGACTCCCTTATAAACAAAGGGAAGCAGGGGGTTTGATCGTGGCGGTACCGGTGGGATTTGAACCCACGGTGCTCTTTCAAGCACACAACTTTTCGAGAGTTGCACCTTCGGCCGCTCGGACACGGTACCGGGGACGAGTGTAATGCAGACCGCGGGTTCGCGCGAATCGACAGCGCCCAGAAATCGAACGCCACGAACGCGCGGATGCCGCCCTGAGAAGCCACCCGGGGCCGAAATCCGGCGCATCCAAAGTGTTAGCCTTGCCTTAGTTGGGCGCGACAAAACCCGCGTGCCCTCACTTCCGAAAGGGTCCTGGTTCTATGAGCTATATCCGCTCCGCAGCATTCGAAGAGACCGGCTACGTGGTTCTCGACCGCTACGACCAGGCGGCTGACCCTCAGGAGTGGCTCGACCTCGAATACGTCGACTGGAAATCGTCTGGAGTGACGCGCTTCGCCCCTCTCGCCTCGGCCTTCGGCGAGATGGAGTGCAACGGATTCTGGAACCACACGCCTCCGCGCACCGACAAAGACGGCGTCTGGGTTCAGGCCAATGTCGACCGCGCCCCCATCCTCAAGGCCCGCGCCGAAGAGCCCGGAGCCAACATCGGCCGCTGCCGCGTGATCGAGCTGCAGCCCAACAGCTACGCGAACGCGCTCTACAACCTGCACCAAGACGACAACAACCGCCTCAACCCCGATGGCACCGGCTGGATCGTTCGCGGCTTCTTCAACCTCTCCGACGACGCCGAGTCGTTCATGATCCTGCGCGAGAACCGCTTCGACCCCGACACCGAGGTGCGCATCGCGTTGCCCGCGGGTGCGCAGCTGATCGTCGACACGCAGCGCTTCTGGCACGCCGTCTGGCACAAGGGCCCCGAGCCGCGCTACTGCCTCATCACTTCGTGGACCTCCGGCCCCGAGCTCGACGCCTACATCGAGAAGTACCACGGCAACCCGCACAACGTGAACGCTCCGCTCGACGCGAAGATCATCGAAGAGGGGCAGGCCGAAGTGCGTCAGCGTCTCGCCGAGCGCGCCGCCGCTCTCGCCGCCAAGGGACGCCACGACGACGGGTTCGGCGAAGACCCCGAGGCCTGATCTCCTGGTAAATCACTGAGCCGACAGGGGCTGGGCGCTTTCCCAGCCGCTCGTCGCTCTCCGTTCACCGGATGTTTGCTGCCGCAGCATCGCGCGTGCTTAGCGTTCTCGACGTCCCGCCGACCGTCTAAACACCGCAGGCACACCCTCCCGAACCCGAACGGGGATCTTTCGTGAACACCCATGCCCGACGCCTCTCGCTTCCCCTCCGTCTGACGACGATCGCGCTGTGCGCCACCGCCGCCGTCGGCTTCTCCGCAACCAGCGCGAGTGCAGCCACGCCCGCGCAACCCGCGCTGACCGCTCAAGACCACACCATCACCGACGTACCGGGCCTCGTCAACGGACGCGAACTCAATGCGGTCACGGGTCTGAACGGCCAGACCCTGAATGCGCCCCGCCTCATCCGCTCCGAGTCGCTCGACAAGATCTCGACCGCCGGTGCGCAGACGCTCGCGAGCGAGTACAAGGTCGACCTCGTCATCGACCTTCGAACGCCCGGCCAGGTCGCCGCGAAACCGGATGTTCCCATCCCGGGCGCGCAGAGCGTCAACATCTCGATGTTCGGCGCCAACGGCGACTACAGCGACGACACAGCGATGTATCACGACCTCGTCGACAAGGGCTACGTCGACGCGGCAACACCCGGACCCATGATCAGCGCCTACGGCCAGATCCTGCACCTCCTCGCCACCCACACAGGCGGTACAGTCCTGATCCACTGCTCGCACGGTATGGATCGCACCGGAACCGTCGTCGACATGCTCGACCACATCCTCGGCGTCTCCGAATCAGACATCCTGCACGACTATCTGCTCTCGAACACGCAGCTCGGTGTGAACTGGGCCACCCCAGATCTGCTGCAGGGCACCTTCGAACGCGACGTCGCCACCAAGTACTCCGGCATGGATTCATACCTGTCGAAGACCATCGGCGTCACGTCCCAAGACATGGCAGCCCTTCGCAGCCGGTTCCTCATCTCCAACGACGCGAGCGCCTCGGCGATCACCATCGGCGGGGTCTCTGTGCCGCTCGATTCCGCAGCGACCGACGCCGGAGCATCCATCACGCTCGCGATCCCGAGCCTCGCGCCCGCCGACGTGCAGGTCGTCACCGGCAACGCGGATGCGACGTCGACAGTGACCGTGTCAGGCCAGAAAGTCGACGTCACGGTAACAGCTCCGGACCGCGTGACGACCAAGCACTACGGCATGACGGTCGCGAAGCCGGTCATCGCCATAGCGCAGAGCGACTCTCTTACCGCCGGCGCGTCGGTGACCCTGACCGGCAGCGGATTCACGCCGGGTTCGGTCTACCAGATCGTCGTCCACTCCACTCCGACCGTCATCGGCCAGGCGACCGCAGGTTCCGACGGCACGATCACAGCGAGCGCGGTTCTTCCGGTCGACCTCGAGGCGGGCGCGCACACCGTGTTCCTCGCCGACAGCAGCGGGAACGCGGTCAGCGACCCGCTGGCCGTGACCGTGGTCGCCGCCGCAACCACAACCGGCACCGCCGCAACCACAACCGGCACCGCCGCATCCGCGACCGGCACCGACGCATCCCTCGCCGGCCCGTCGGTCGCCACGGGCGGAACGCGTGTCGAACAGCCCTCTGCCTGGCCTGCGGTCGCACTCGGAGCGCTCGGCCTCGCCCTCCTCGGGGCGGTCGTCGTTCTCTACCGTCGAACCCGCAGCACCCTGGAACGGTAGATGACGCCGCGGCACTCGCCGCGATCGACATCGCGCTGGCGGCGACTGAACATTGTCGCCGCCAGCGCCGTCGTCGTCGCATCGGGCATGATCATCGTTTCGGCTGTCTTTCTCGCGCCGCGCGCGCATTCGGTCGACGCCGACTCTCACCCGACCGATCTCGCGGGCAACACGGTGCAGCTCGACGGAGCGACGCCGAATCCGAGCGCGTCGGCCACGCCCTCGGGCACGGGACGCTTCCAGGCGCCATCCGTCGGCCTCGATGTGCCCCTCGGCTCGCTCGACGTCGTCGACAACGAGCTCGAACCGCCCGGCTTCACCTCGGCCTACTGGGTGCGAAACCTGGGTGTGTCACCGACAGACAGCGCGAACGGCACCGTCTTCGTGGTCATGCACTCGCTCAGGAACGGGGGCGAGGGGCCGGGCAACGCGTTGATCGACGTCGATGACGGCAAGGCCCGCATCGCGTCGGGAGCCTCGATCGTCGTCGACGACGTCGAGTACCACGTGGTGAGCAGCGAGACCGTGGATAAGAGTCAGATCTCTGGTGACCAGTCGGTCTGGGCCGATGCCCCGGGCCGCCTCGTGGTGATCACCTGCCTGCAACGACCAGACGGCGCTCCCTCCACCGACAACATGGTCATCGAGGCGACGCGGGGCTGACGCCTACCACTCTCCACAGGCGGTGATCGGATGTCGTCGGTCGCGTCTATCGTGGATGCATGGCCTCGCGAACACCCACCGCTTACCGCTGCACGGAGTGCGGCTGGCAGAGCGTCAAGTGGGTCGGGCGCTGCGGCGAATGCCAGGCATGGGGCACCGTGGTGTCGAGCGCCGAGAACGAGGGCATCGCCCGCACGGTGAAGGCGGCGAAGCTCAGCGAGACGCGCATCGCGCAGCCCATCACAGAGATCTCCACCGAGGCGGCCAGCCACTGGGCCACGGGCATCGACGAATTCGACCGTGTTCTCGGGGGCGGGCTTGTCCCTGGTGCCACCATCCTGCTGTCGGGCGAACCGGGCGTGGGCAAGTCCACCCTGCTCCTCGAAGTCGCGGCGAAGGCGGCCGAAGAGCATCTGCGCGTTCTCTACGTGAGCGCCGAAGAATCGGTCAGTCAGGTCAAGCTGCGCGCCGAGCGCACCCACTCCCTCTCCCCCACGCTGATGCTCGCCGCCGAGACCGATCTCTCCACCGTGCTGGGCCAGATCGATGCCGTGCAACCGCATCTGGTCATCGTCGACTCGGTTCAGACCGTTGCGAGCAACTCCATCGACAGCGCGGCCGGCAGCCCCACTCAGGTGCGTGAGGTCGCATCCGCTCTCATCAGGGTCGCCAAAGAACGCTCGCTTCCCGTCATCCTCGTCGGCCACGTCACGAAAGACGGCTCCATCGCCGGCCCCCGCGTTCTCGAGCACCTCGTCGACGTCGTCTGCCAGTTCGAGGGCGACCGCCACACCAGCCTTCGCTTCGTGCGCGCCCTCAAGAATCGCTACGGCCCCACCGACGAGGTCGGCTGCTTCGAGATGACCGCCGAGGGCATCGCCGAGGTGCCCGACCCCAGCGGCCTGTTCCTCAGCCGCAGCGGCGAGGCCGTCAGCGGCACCTGTGTCACGGTCGCTCTCGACGGCCGGCGTGCCATGCCCGTCGAGATCCAGGCCCTCGTCGTCAAGACGACTGCTCCCAACCCGCGCCGGGTCACCAACGGAGTCGACGGCTCCCGGGTCGCCATGCTTCTCGCCGTGCTCGAGCGCCGCCTCAACATCCCACTCGGCGACCGCGACGTCTACGTCTCCACGGTCGGGGGCGTTCGCCTCGTCGACCCCTCTGCCGACCTGGCCATCGCCCTCGCCATCGCCTCGGCCAACAGCGATCTCTCCCTGCCGCACACCTTCGCGGCGTTCGGCGAGATCAGCCTCGCGGGCGAGGTGCGTCCCGTCGCATCCTCCAGCCTGCGGGTCACCGAAGCGAGGCGACTCGGCTTCACCGACATCCTCGGCCCCGACGAGACGCAGATCCGTCGCGCGTTCCGAGTCGCGTTCGACAAGCAGCCTGCCGCCGGGTCTCGGGTGAGCCCGGCGCATCCGTCGACGGGGTCGTTCCCGGTGCAGTCGCGAACGCCACCGACGAAACCCACGACGAAGAAGTCGCCGACGACACCTCTGCGGCTCGTCGACCGCGACCACGACCGCGACTAGCTCACCCGCGCTGGTCGACTAGCGCTCGCGACGAAGGAGCAGCGCGTATCGAGACCCCCGAGTGATCTCGATACGCTGGCTCGTACCTCACGCAGCTACTCGATCAGCGCAGGAGAGTTCTGCGCGAACACGTCGTCACACGTGCGGCACGAACTCCTGCCAGGCCACGCGGCGCGCGCTTCGAGGGTCGTTCTCCACCCGGTCGGTCGCGTCGAAGATCATGGTCGCTCGCGTGTCCTCGTCGTATTCCGGCCAGCCGGCCACCTGCCCGCTGCGGGCGAAGTCGATCCAGTGCCGTCGCATCCGGTCGCCCGTGCGCATGAACGCACGCCGCCCACCCAGTGCACCCATCGCCCGGCCGAACCAGCCGTTCATGCGGTCGAACAGGGCGAAGAGCTCGAGCCCGTGCGTGGCATCGAATCCGAGCTGCCGAACGAGCCGCGGCGCGATGTCGAAGCGGTAGAAGTGCACCGGCGCGTAGCGCGAGTGCCGTTCGGCCACCTTCACGGTGGGGTACCAGAAGGCGTAGTCTCCGGCGAAGTCGGCGGCGGGGCGCTTGTCGGGCAGACCCGGGTACTCGGCCTTGATCGCCTTGCGCGCCTTCTTCTTGGTGCGCGAGAAGATGGCGCGGATGCGGGGCGGCGTCGTCGCGAGGATGTCGAGGCGCCCCGTGAACAGCGAGCCCTCGCGGTCGTTCGTTCCGATGATGAGGGGGATGCGCGCGGCTCGGCCGTGCTTGAAGGCGTCGAGCGGGCGCTCCGGAAGAAAGTCGCCGTCGATCACGGGGCACAGCGCGATGGTTCCCGGGTCGCGATCGGGGGCCAGCAGGGTGAGCGAGACGGCGGCTTCGACCAGATCGGATGCGTCAGCGCGGACGAGCAGCTCGCCCGCATCGTCGACAGACGTGGTCTCGACGCCGCCCGGCTCGATGCGATCGGCGAGGAAGGCCACGAACTCATCGGCCCAACGATGCGTCTGCTCCGGGGGATAGATGGCGTTGGTGGGCGCGCTCTGGGCGATCGCTTTGGCGAAGAGTCCGTGCGCGGCGGGCGTCGCCATCAGAGTGGTGACAGCATTGCCGCCCGCGGACTCGCCGAACACGGTGACATTGTTCGGGTCACCGCCGAAGGCCGCGATGTTGTCCCGCACCCATTCGAGGGCCGCGACCTGGTCGCGCAGGCCGAGGTTCGAGTCGAAGGGGCGCTCGGGAGTGGAGAAGCGGGTGAAGTCGAGATATCCCAGCGCGCTGAGGCGGTAGTTGATGCTCACATAGACGATTCCGCCATCTCGCACGAGGGCCTCGCCGTTGCGCGGGTACTCTGCGCTGGAGCCCACCGCGTAGGCACCGCCATGAATGAAGAGCATCACGGGCAGTGCACCGCCGACCGAGCCGGCAGGCCGGAGCACATTGAGCGTCAGGCAGTCCTCACTCATGGCCTGCTTCTTCGACGCACCGACGAAGTGTCCTTGCAACGACTGCCAGGGCACCGGGCCGTACTCCGATGCGTCGCGCACGCCATCCCAGGGCGCCGGCGGTCGCGGAGCCCGCAGTCGGAGGTCGCCGACGGGCGCCTTCGCATACGGCAGATTGCGCCACGCCTCGATGCCTCGTTCGCGAACGCCGCGCGCGATTCCCTGGGCGACCCGCACGTCGAGATTCTGTGACACGTTTCGCTCGACCATGCCCCGATGCTAGACGTGCCAGATGAACGCGCGAGTTGTTAACCCGCGGTCTCCATCGCCTTAACCCCGGTCGGATTCACTGATCCAGACTCGTGTGCTGGCACGGGCACCGACTTTCTGGAGCATGACCCGATGAACGCACCGTCTCCCGCCCGCCGAACCCGTCGCATCCGCATCGCCGTTGCCGCGGCCCTCGCTGCGACCGTCGCCTGCGGCGTCGCGGCCCCCGCCCAGGCCGCGCCGGGCGACTCGATCGTGGCGCAACCGGATGCCTGGGGCCGGTTCTACGTCGATGCGGCGGCCAGCAACACCACAGCCAACACCACCCCGCAGAGCAACGTCGCGATCGGTCTGCTCTCGCCGATGCTCGACTACTGGACGCCCGACGCGAACCCGACGGCGCAGTTCGACGCGAACGGCAAGTTCATCCCCTCGAGCGTGGGCACTATCAAGAACCAGGCTGTGCTCGACGCGAACATCGCCACGGCTGCGGGCATCACGCAGTCGCGCACCGCCGAGCAGTCGACCGAGGCCTATCTGATCGATCGTCGGAACCAGAACTACTCGGCCATCGACGGACTGGGGCCCTACGCCGACACCTTCCGAGCGGGCAGCAACGCGGGAACGACGATCCCCGACCAGATCCCGTCCGACGCCACCAGCGTGAAGTACGACGACGCGGGCAACTCGAACGGGGCTTGGGCAGACTCCGGCACGACCTACGGCCCCATGGTCGACCTGGTCAATCAGTTCCGCAACAGCTCGGCGTCGACGAACCCGGCGAAGGCTTTCTACAACTACGCCCGCCCCTTCCGCTGGAGCGACAGCGTCGAGGTCCTGCCCACGCTCGTTCCCGCAGAGAAGACGGATGCCGAGTGGCAGTCCGACGGCGGCTACCCCAGCGGTCACACCAACGCGGGCTACCTGGCCAGCTACGCCCTCGCTTACGCCGCGCCCGAGCGGTTCCAGCAGATCTTGACCAGCGCATCCGAGATCGGCAACAGCCGCATCGTTGCCGGCATGCACTCCCCCGGAGACGTGATCGGCGGCCGCATCATGTCGACCGCCGTCGCCGCGGCCGCCCTCAACCAGCCCGGCAATGCCGCTCTCAAGCAGAGTGCACGAGCGAACGCGGCTACCCTGTTCGCCACAGCCCCGTCGGGCAGCGACGCGTTCGCCGACCGCGCCAGCAACGAGGAGCTCTACGAACAACGTCTCACCTACGGGTTGCCCCGGGTGGGCGACACCACGAAGTCGGCTGTCGTGCCGAAGGGTGCCGAGGTGCTGCTCGAGACCAGGCAGCCCTATCTCACCGCAGACCAGCGCCGCTGGGTACTCCAGTCCACCGCGCTGCCTTCCGGCTACGCGCTCCTCGACGACTCCGAAGGGTGGGGCCGTCTGAACCTCTTCGCCGCCGCTGACGGCTACAGCGCCTTCTCTACCGACGTCACCGTCGATATGAACGCGGCTGATGGCGGCTTCAGTAGTACCGACAGCTGGCGCAACGACATCGACGGCGCGGGTTCGTTGACCAAGCAGGGAACGGGCGCGCTGACACTCACCGGCAACAACTCGTACGGGGGCGGCACGGTCGTCGAGGCGGGCCAGCTGTCGGCCACCTCGCCGACCGCGTTCGGCACCGGCCCGATCAGCGTTGCCGGCGGCATCCTGTCGGAGACCTCGACTGCCCCGGTCGTCGTCGGCGGCAACCTCGCGGTGCTCTCGGGCGCCGAGGTGGATCTGAGCATCGACTCGTCGGCACCCGCCGTGCAGATCGCGGGCGACCTGACCGTGGCAGGAACCGTGAAGACCGCCTTCACCGACGGCTTCACTCCTGCCGACGACCAGGTGATTGTCACCTATGCGGGCTCCGCGTCGAACATCGACCTCACGTCATTCAGCTTCGACGGCTTGCCCGCCGGCTACACGCCGAGCGTCGTGCTTCGCGACGGCGCCGTGCATCTGCTGAATCGCACACCCGCCGCGGAAGTCGCAGTCGACCCGGGCAACGCCGCCGGGAAGAGCACCCTCGCGGCCACCGGAGCGACACTGCCCCCGATCGCTCCCCTCGGTGCGCTCGGCATGCTGCTGGCCGGCGGCGCACTCATTGCCGCGCGGTCCCGAGCCCGCAGAAGCTGGGCGATCTCGACTATCCGAGAATGAACTGCTTGCTCACGGCCGACGCGAAGCCGCCGATCGACACATCGAGGTGGTACGACGCGCCTCCCGCGGGAACCTGCGGCCGGTCGGTCGACGAGCACGTGTCGGCCGTGGAGCGGGTGCGGTCCCACGCGAACGGAGTCGACGCGAGCGTGGCGCCGGCCTCGATCACCGTGGGCATGTCTGTAGGGGAAGCCTGGCAGTCGGTCGACACCCAGTACTGCTCTTCGCCGCTTCTGATCGTGTAGACCTGCTGCGCCGTGCCCACGTTGACCGAGCACGCCGTGCTGCCCGTGTTCGTCATGCTGAGCGACAGCTGCGGAGTGACCCCCGCGGCGTAGGTGTCGGCATCGGTCACCGGGGTCACGACGATACTCGCGGCATCGCACGCGGGCGTCGAACCGTCTGCGGGAGGTGCGGCGTCGACATTCTGCGGCTCACCGGCCCCGGCCGGCGGCGCAGTCGTCTGCGGGGCTGCCGTCGTCGCGGCCGGCGGCGGGGTGTCCGAACTTCCGACGGGAGAAGACGAGCCGGGCCGCACGATGATGAGCACGATGATGGCGATGACAGCGAGAAGACCCGCGAGCACGATCACGCGCCGGCGCCAGTAGACCTTGCTCGGTTCCGGTCCGACGGGATTTTTGATCGTCGACATGACCCTAGGCTACGAGCTTGATGCTCCTGACACCCGCATTGGCGCGGCTGTAGGGTGAATTACCTCTCCGACGGAAGGACTCCTGTGGCCCGGCCCCAACGAACGAGTGTGCTGCGCCAGACCGCGCTGCGGATCGCGACGGCGCTCGTCACCGCGACGTATGCGGTCTATCGACTTCATCCGGCACTCTGGCGCTTCACTGCCAGGCACTACCACCCGTCGATGGAGCGCTTCGCACGACTCAACGCGTGGATGGTCTGCCAGCAGGCCTACCTCGACGTGCCGGCCTACAAGAACTACCTCGACGAAGAGAAGTTCTCGTTCCGCTGGTGGCAGCTCACCAACTATCGGCCGACATCCAAAACCGATTATGTGAACCGATACCCCGAGGCCCAGCGTTGCTGGAACGGGGAGATCGTCACCGTCGGCACCGTCGTCGACGAATCGAGCGGTTCGAGCGGCAAGCCCTACAACTGGATGCGCTCCAAGCGCGAGCTCGATACCGTGCATAAGAACGTGGCCGGCTACATCACGCTGCTGTTCGGCACGAAGAAGCTCTTCTGCATCAACGCCTTCTCCATGGGTGCGTGGGCGACGGGGACCAACACCGGCCTCGCCATGTCGAAGATCGCGATGGTCAAGAACACCGGCCCCGACATCGACAAGATCGTCGACACCCTCAAGCACTTCGGCCCCGGCTACGTCTACCTCATCAGCGCCTACCCGCCCTTTCTCAAGCACCTGCGCGATCGTCTCGACTCCGAGGGATTCGATTGGGACGCCTACAACCTCAACGGCTTCGTGGGCGGCGAAGCGCTGACCGAAGGACTGCGCGACTACCTCGAAGACCGTTTCACCCGGGTCTACTCCGGCTACGGCGCATCCGACCTGACCATCGGCATGTCGGGCGAGAGCGACCTCTCGGTGTGGCTGCGACGAGCACTGGTCGCCAACGAGCCCTTCAGACGCGACGTGCTGGGCGAGAGCGAACAGCGCACCCCGATGATCTTCCAGTACAACCCGCTCGAGACCTACCTCGAGACCACCGAAGACAACGAGCTCCTGGTCACACTCAACTCCATGGCCATCATGAGTCCGAAGCTGCGCTACAACATCGGCGATGAGGCGAAGATCATCACGTTCCCCGAGATGCAGGCCTACGCCGAGAAGTATCCGCGCCTCGGCTTCGCCTTCGAACGAGCATTCTCGACCCAGCGCATGAAGCTGCCGTTCGTGCTGCTCTTCGGCCGCAAGGACTCGACGATCTCGTACATGGGCGCCAACATCTACCCGCTCGACGTCGAGAACGGCCTCTACCTCGACAACCCGCACGCCAAAGAGATCGAGTCGTTCAAGCTGAGCCTGCTCGACATCGGCAACCTCGAGCAGCGACCGGTCATCCACCTGCAGCTGCGCGAGGGCGTGACCCTCGACAACGCCGAGACAGACGATCTGAAGACCCGGTCGGCCGCCGGCGTCCTCACCCACCTGGCATCCGTCTCCCGCGACATCGCGCAGTCGCTCGAAGAGGATCCGACGGCCAGCGACGTCCGCATCGAGGTGCACTCGTTCGGCTCCGGGGTCTTCGAGGGCGGCCCGCGCAAGATCAAGAACGTCTACCTCGTCGATGAGGCCGACCGCGGCGGAGTGCCCGACCCCGCCCCGACGGCGCGATGACGGGAGCCGCCTGATGCGCTCCACCGACTTCTCGCTCGCGCCGCCGCAGGGCCGGGCGCGCGCCATGGTCGTCGTCGAGCGCAGCTTCGACTCGGCGGCGGATGCGCGGCGCGCCCGCGGGGCTCGCCGCGATCTGGCGACCCACTTCGCCGACTCCCCCGGCTTTCTCTGGCAGAAGAGCTACGGCCGACCACCACGCACGCTCGGAGTCGCCTCCTACTTCTCGACTCGTGACGAACTCGACCACGCCCTCGTCACCGCGCCCGCGCGCCTGGAACCATGGCTGAGACTGGGCGACGCGCATCCGACCGGTCGTATTCTCGAGGCCGAGCCATCCGGATACACGAATGGAGTCTGGCGCGCCGAGGACGGTCGCATGGGCCACATCGAGCGGTTCACCCCCACCTCGGTCGAGGCGGGCCGTGGGGCCGAGCCGCCCCGGGTCGATGCCGCATCCACCGAACGCCCGTCGGGACAGGGCCCCACGAAGCCGCGAGAGTCGAAGCGCCCGGCGAGGCCCATCGCCGACGCGCAAGCCATGTTCGTCGGCGCGACGAAATACACCGGCCCGGCAGCACTCATCGCGCTCGCACGCATCTACTATCCGATGATCGCTCGCATGATGACGATGCGCGGCTACATCTGGTTCACGACCTACTACGAGTTCCCCTTCACCCTCGGCACGCTGGCGTTCTTCGAGCGACGAGACGACCTTCTCGCGTTCGCGCGCATGCCTGGCCACAGGCACCTCATGCAGTGGATCACCAAGGACACGCGCAACGGAACGGGCGGATACATCCGCTTGCACGTGGCTCCCGAGGCCACCGCACCTCTCGATGCGTCTCTGGATGTCACGGGGCCGGGCTCGTGAGGGTCGAGACGGTCGCCGACGACGCAGCCTTTCGCGAGTTCGTCGAGCTGCCGAGCCGGCTCTGGCCTCACGACCTCGCCGTGCCCCTTCTCGAGTCGACCATCCGCGCGTGGTATCGCGGCACGAGCGCGCATCCGGAGCCCGTGCGGCTCGTGGTCGTGCGCGACGACGATGGCCGTGTCGTCGGGCGCTCGACCGTTCACACAGACGCGCGACTCGACGAGAAGTTCGGAGTCACGTCGCAACTGTTCGGCGCCACGGACTTCGCGAGCGCCGAGGTGGCATCGGCGCTGTTCGAGCACCTCGACCAGACGGCGCGGGCGGCGGGCAAGCAGCAACTCCTCGGCCCGGTCTCGCTGCTGCCCAACCAGTCGGCCGGCGTCATCACCTCGGGCTTCGACGAGCGCGGTTTCGTCGACTCGGCATGGAACCCCGCGTGGGTTCCCGGCGTCTACGAGTCGGCGGGATTCGTGCGGACGCAGGAGGCGCAGACGTGGAGCGTCGACGTCGGCGCCGTCGAGGCTACCGCCCCGACGTCGGCAGAGCTCGCCGCGGCCGGTATCCGACTCGAATACGGCGACAAGTCGAAGACCGACACACTGATTCCCGAGCTGCTCGCCGTGCTGAACGATGCGTTCGAGCAGCTGCCGTACTACACGCGCATCACCCCGGCTGAGATGACAGCGGCGACCGACGGCCTGTCCTTCCTGCTCGACGAGAAGCTGCTGCTCCTGGCCCGCGACGACCGTTCCGGCAAGGGGGTCGCATTCATCCTGGTGCTTCCCGATATCTCTCCCTTCGTGCAGAAGGTGCGGGGTCGGCTCACTCCCCTGCGCCAGCTCGAGCTGCTCCTGACTCGCGGACGTTACCGCCGCGAGGCCATCCTCATCATTCAGGGCACCGAGCCCGACCGACAGGGCCGCGGCATCCTCACACTGCTCAGCCGCCAGCTGCAGGTGAACCTCGCCGAGGGCGGCTACCGGCGGCTGCGCACCACCACCGTGGGCCTCGACAACGCCGGTTCGGCACGACAGTTCTCGCGCTTCGGTGGCCGGCCTCTGCACGGCTCGACGCTCTACCGTCGGCCCGCGTCGTCCGCATCCATGACCTCGACACCGACCCGACCCGACGAAGGAATCGCATGACCGCAGACACGCCCTCCTCCGAGCTGCTGAACGAGCTGATCCTGCTGGCCAGCCGGTCGCCCTCGCCCCACAACACCCAACCCTGGTCGCCGCGCATCGCCGATGGAGCGATCGAGGTCTCCATCGTTCCCGGGCGTACACTGCCCGCTGGCGATCCCACGTTCCGAGACGTGATCATGTCGCTGGGCGCCTGGATCGAGAGCTGCGCGATCGGGGCCGCCGAGAAGGGGTACGCCGTCGACGTCGAGGTCCTTCCCGCACTCTCCGAGCTCGACTCGCTGCCGGTCGCGGGGCCTGCGGATGCCACCCGCCCCGTGTTCCGGATCACCGTGTCGCCCTCGGACGCGCCGGCGAACTCGGCGGGCCCTCCTCCGTTCACTGCCGACGACGTGCGGGCGAGATGCGTGTACCGAGGCAAGCTCGAGGGCAAGCCCGACGTGTTCGCGTACATCGAATCGCTGCAGCTGCCGCCGTGGCTGCAGGTGCGCTCGCTCGACGACGGAGCGATGAAGCAGCTCAGCACGCTCGGCATCGCCTTCACAGCGTCGCGCGCCACCGTGGCGAACGAGCTGCTGCACTGGCTGCGTCTCGACCCGCGGCATCCGCGTTATCACCGCGACGGCATGACCGACGCGATGCTGGTCATGCCGAGGCCGCTCGCCCGGATCGCGGCGCCGTTCACACGAAAGGCCCGGCTCCGAGATCCGCTCGTCGCCGTGGCCGGTCCCCTGGCCCGGTTCCTCGAGGGTCTCGGACGAGATGCCACCCTTCCGCCCGCTCTGACCGACGAAGCGGGGGCGCCGACGCACCACGTACTCGTGGCGAACTCGCGCGCGGCCGGCATCGACGACATCCTGAGTGTCACCGAGGCGATGGACAGCCGGATCGGCGTCACCGAACCGCACGCTCTCGAGGCAGGACGTATCCTTCAACGCCTCTGGCTGCACGCGCATCGTCAAGGCCTCGCCATCTCGCCGCACTCCGAGCTCATAGATTCGCCCGCGGCTCACGGTGCGCTGCGCAAGCGGCTCGGCCTCGCCCGCAGCGACGTCGCGCTCTCCGTCTTCAGCGCGGGCGTGCCGCAGACCCAGCACGTTCCCCGCTCACCCCGGCTGACAGACCTCGCGCGGTGACGCCCACTCCGATCCCCGCTCGCGTGCGCGCGTGGGGCTGGTTCATGGACAGGTTCCGCTCCATGCACATCGCCACGATGAGTCCCACCGACATCGAGCACAACCAGACGATGCGCGCCATCCCCGCACCGGTGAGGCGCGTGGTCTTCGGGGCGAGAGACAGCCGTGTCGAGGTGCGCGATCTGTCGATTGCGACCTCGCACGGGCCGCTCGCGTTGCGCGTCTACCGGCCCCGCGACGCACGGACGGGCGCCTCCGACCTGCCCATCGCCGTCTACTTCCACGGCGGCGGGTGGACGCTCTTCGGCGGGCTCGATGTCTGCGATTGGCTCCCTTCGCGGGTCGCTGCAGAACTCGGCGCCGTGGTCGTGGCCGTCGACTACCGACTCGCGCCGCAGCATCCATACCCCGCGGCCGTCGACGACTGCATCGCCGCGGTCTCCTGGGCCTCGGAGCACGCCGAGGAGTTCGGCGCATCGCCAGCGCGGCTCGCCGTCTTCGGCGACAGCGCGGGCGGCAACCTGTCGGCGGTCATGGCGCTGCGTGCGCGGGACTCGGGTGGTCCGCCCATCCGAGCCCAGGGGCTGATCTACCCGGTCACCGACACCACGCTCGATGACGAATCGATGCACGAGAACGCGCGCAAGCCCGTTCTGCACCGCGCCGACATGGATGCCTTCTTCCGCTACTACCTGGGCGCCTCACGCGAGCACGGGGCCGACGACGACCCGTCGGTGTCGCCTGTGCGGGCGTCGTCGCTCGCCGACTTGCCGCCTGCGCTCGTGCAGGTGTCGGCTCACGACGTGCTGCGCGACCAGGCGCTGGCCTATGCGGCGCGGCTCTCGACCGAGGGAACGCCTGTCGAGGTGAAGACCTACGCCGAGGCGCCCCACGGCTGGGTGACCTACCCGGGCATCATGCGGGTGTCGCGCCGCGCATCCGCCGACCTGGTCGACTTTCTGCGCCGCGCGCTCGCCGTAGACTGACCGCGCGAGCGCCCGCCACCACAACGGGCGGAGCTCAGCACATCCGACCCGAATACGGCGTCGGATGCGCCGAACTCCGCCCATTCGGGTGCGAATACCTCGAATCCCGAGCCGAGATGGCAGAACGGGTGGAGATACCGACCATCCGAGCTCCCATGACGCTCGGACACCCGAAATCTCCGCCCGACAGGACGGCCGAAGCACCCCGGGTCGCGTCGGATGGCAGGCATGAGAGTTTGTCGATGCAGAACGGGAGGAGATTCGTGCATCCGACCCGAATAGGCCATCGGATGCGCGGATTTCCTCCCGTTTCGCCGGCGATGTCGCCGCCAAGCCCGTAGGGCGGCGTTTTCGGGCGGAGATACCGACCATCCGAGCTCCTATGACGCTCGGATAGGCAGAATCTCCGCCCGACAGGCCTAAGCCCGCGCCTCGACCCCGTACTCTTCGAGCTCACCGTCGGTCAGCAGCCTCGAGCGGATCATGAAGCGCTTGCCCTCCGGCGCCTCGACCGAGAAACCGCTTCCCCGCCCATCGACGAGGTCGACCGTGAGGTGCGTGTACTTCCAGTACTCGTACTGGCTGGCCGACATGTAGAACTCGATCGGGTCGAGGCCCTCGATCTCGAGGGTCTGCAGCAGCACGTCCGAGCCGCCGGTGCGGAACATGCCGACCGGATAGCACATGGGGCTCGACCCGTCGCAGCATCCGCCCGACTGATGGAACATCAGCGGGCCATACGTGGTGGTCAGGTGCCGCAGCATGTCGGCTGCGGCACCCGTCACCTCGACGCGCGGGCTCATGAGCGCATCGAACGAGGCATCAGAAGAATCCCTGCGCCTTGTTCGCGTAGCTCACCAGCAGGTTCTTGGTCTGCTGGTAGTGATCGAGCATCATGCGGTGGTTCTCACGCCCGATGCCCGACTGCTTGTAGCCGCCGAACGCCGCGTGGGCCGGGTACTGGTGGTAGGTGTTCGACCACACCCGCCCGGCCTGGATGGCGCGGCCCGCGCGATACAGCTGCGTTCCGCTGCGGCTCCACACTCCGGCTCCCAGGCCATAGAGCGTGTCGTTCGCGATCTCGATCGCCTCGTCGTAGCCGTTGAACTTGGTCAGCGCCAGCACGGGGCCGAAGATCTCCTCCTGGAAGATGCGCATCGAGTTGTCGCCCTCGAACACGGTCGGCTGCACGTAGTAGCCGCCGCTCAGTTCGCCTCCGAGGTCGCTGCGCTCGCCGCCGATGAGGAGTTTCGCGCCCTCCTGCTTGCCGATGTCCATGTAGCTGAGGATCTTCTCGAGCTGATCGTTCGACGCCTGCGCGCCGATCATCGTGTCGGTATCGAGCGGGTTGCCCTGCTTGACCAGCTTGACCCGCTCGAGAGCGTCACCGACGAAGCCGTCGTAGATCGACGCATCCACCAGGGCGCGCGAGGGGCAAGTGCACACCTCGCCCTGGTTGAGCGCGAAGAAGGTGAAGCCCTCGAGAGCCGAGTCGTAGAACGAATCCTTCTCGTCGGCCACGTCGGCGAAGAAGACGTTCGGGCTCTTGCCTCCGAGTTCGAGCGTCACGGGGATCAGGTTCTCGCTGGCGTACTGCATGATGAGTCGGCCGGTGGTCGTCTCGCCCGTGAACGCGATCTTGCGGATGCGCGGGTGCGACGCGAGCGGGGCGCCCGCCTCGATGCCGAACCCGTTCACGATGTTGAGCACACCGGCGGGCAGCAGGTCCTTCACGAGATCGAGCCACACGTGGATCGACGCGGGAGTCTGCTCGGCCGGCTTCAGGACGATGCAGTTTCCGGCCGCGAGCGCGGGAGCCAGTTTCCACACGGCCATCAGAATGGGGAAGTTCCACGGGATGATCTGGCCCACGACACCGAGCGGCTCATGGAAGTGATACGCGACCGTGTCGTTGTTGAGCTCGGAGATGCCACCCTCCTGCGCGCGGATGGCGCCAGCGAAGTACCGGAAGTGATCGATGGCCAGCGGGATGTCGGCGTTCAGCGTCTCCCTCACGGGCTTGCCGTTCTCCCACGTCTCGGCCACGGCGAGCAACTCGAGGTTCTCCTCCATGCGGTCGGCGATCTTGTTGAGAATCACCGCTCGCTCAGCGACAGAGGTCTTGCCCCAGGCGTCGAAAGCCTTCCAGCCGGCGTCGACCGCCCGGTCGATGTCCTCGGCCGTGCCGCGGGCGATCTCGGTGAAGTTCTGACCGGTGACCGGGGTCGGGTTCTCGAAGTACTGTCCCTTGGCCGGCGCGACGTATTCGCCTCCGATGAAGTGGTCGTAGCGCGGCTTGTAAGAGAAGACGGCCCCGTCTGTTCCGGGGTTCGCGTAGACAGTCATGCGTGTGTGCCTTTCGACGTCGTTGTCGGATGCCTGTGGTTCAGACTCCGTCGACGTTACGCCCCGCGACGTTGCAGACGGTTGCGACTCAGGATGCGGTCAGCGCCTCGAGATGGGCGACGATTCCGGCCCGGCGAGGCGACCGCGGCGGCAGCAGTCTGAGGAGTGCCGCCCACACCTCCGCGTCGTCGACGGCATCGGCGGTTCGGGCGTACTCAAGCAGAACATCGACGGATGCGTCGGTGAGCACGGACTCTCTCAACCGCGCTCGCACCTCGTCACGCACCGCCTCGATTCCCGGTGCAGCCGAGCCGGGAAGCACCGCGCCCGCGGCCGTGGCGAGGGCCACTCTGTGCGCGCCGCGATCGAGCAGGGCGATCACGTGCTGCGCATCCAATTCGAGCGCCTTCGTGAGCCGGTACGGCCGCGACTCCAGCCCGAGGTCGCATCGGGCCTTGTCGAGCACCTTGCGCAGCCGCACCATCTCCGCACGCAGAGTGACGGCCGACTCGCCCTCGGTGTAGACGAGGTCGGCCAGCTGACCCGCGGTGAGTCCTTGACGGTGCCATGCCAGCAGCGTCAACAGCTCTGTGTGTCGAGCGCTCAGCTCGACCGTCGAACCGCCGCTCGTCAGCTCTCCCGTGTCGCGGCCGAGAACACGAAGCACCGCCCGATCCGTGCGGGTGACACCGGATGCCGGTCGGCGCCGCGCAGGCCTCGTCACGGCCCCGATGCGGTCGCGCTGCGCCCTGAGGCGCTGCACCATCAGCTCGGACTCCACGGCGGCCGCCGTCGCCTCCATCAGCGGAAGAGTGTGCGGATCGACCGCCTGCGCACCGCCGGTGATGTCGATCATGCCGAGGATGCGCCGGGTCTCGGGATCGTGCACGGGCACCGCGGTGCAACTCCACTCGTGCGCGAGGCGGTTGAAGTGCTCGCCTCCCGAGATCTGCACGGCGTGATCGAGTTCGAGTGCTGTGCCCGGCGCGGACGTTCCCACGCGGCTCTCCGACCACCCCGCTCCCTCGACGAACAGCATGCCCTCGGCCCTGCGCCTCAACGCGCGGTCACCGTCGACCCACAGAAGGCGACCCATCGCATCCCCCACCGCCACGAGCATCCCCGAGTCGTCGTCGGCGTCTCGCACGAGGAGCCGGCGGATCACCGGCAGCACCGAGGCGAGCGGATGCGCGAGTCGGTAGTCGCCGAGTTCGTCTTCGGCGACCTCGAGCGAGGCGAGCAGCAAGTCCGGATCGAGATGACGCTCGAGAGCTCGATTCCAGGAGGCTCGGACCAGAGGTCGGGGAGCTGTCGGCGCAACCTGAGGTTGCGCGAGCCATGGACTCGTCATAAGAGGTGCCAATCAACGCTGATCGAACGACAATCGAGAGCCCGGCTGCGCGGCATCCGGCCTCACCGTCGAGAATACCCGTTTCGTGTCACGGGGCGTCGAACGACGAGTGGGAGACAGTCTTCAGGTCTTCGCCGAACGTGAAGCTCGCGTGCACCCTCTCTCCAGCAAGAACCTGAGGCAGCCAATACTTGGCGTCGTCCCACATTCCATCGAGCGGCAGATCGGTGACGTCGTACCAGGCGGGAACCACCTCGTCGGATTCCACCGGGGTTCCCGAGAACGTATCGACGACGAAGACCGTCGAGTCTTGGCTCCAGTTCTCGCGGTGCGGGAAGGCGTAGTGGATGAAGCCCACCTCGCTCACCGCCGCGGGATCGACGACCAGACTCGACTCCTCTTCGATCTCGCGCACGATCGCCTGGAGGGCGGTCTCCCCTGGCTCGATCTTTCCACCGAGGCCCACGATATTGCCGAGCCCCAGCCCTGTCTTCTTGCGCCCGAGCAGCACCTGCCGCACTCCGGCTTCATCTCGTCGAGTGATGAAGCAGACGCAGACCTGATACGGAGACATTGCAGCAGGCTACCCGCCGCATATGTTCGGGATGTTACGAGGTGAGGCGCTTGAGCATCCGGGTATTGCCGAGCGTGTTCTGCTTGACGCGGGCCAGATCGAGGAACTCGGCGACGCCGTCGTCGGGTGAGCGAACCAGCTCGGAGTAGACGTCGGGATCGACGAGACCGAGCGGCGAGGCCACGAATCCGTTGCGCTCGAAGAAGCCGACCTCGAAGGTGAGGCAGAAAAGCCGTGTGAGGCCGAGACGGCGCGCTTCGAGTTCGATCGCCTCGAGCAAGGCGTGGCCCACACCCTTGCCGAGCCACGCGTCGGCCACGGCGAGGGTGCGGACCTCTCCGAGGTCGTCCCAGAACACGTGCAAGGCGCCGCAGCCGATGCGGTTGCCGTCGTCGTCGAGGGCGATGTAGAACTCCTGCACAGCCTCGTAGAAGACGACGAGCTCCTTGCCCAGGAGGATTCGTCGCTGAACGAGGGGCTCCACGAGCTCCTTGATCCACGGCACATCACTCGTCTGCGCGCGCCGCACCGTGAAGGTGGGGGCGGGCTTCATCACGTCGGGCATCGAACCAGCCTATTGCCAGTTCGAGCCATCGGTGCGCACGGTGGGATCGGGAAAGCGTGTCTCGATCGTGAGGCTCTCGCGCCGACGGATGCGGGCCCAGATGATGAACCCCACGATGGTGAAGGCGCCGTAGAACACGTACATAAACGCCGAGGCGTAGTAGCCGGCCGACACCAGAAGAGGCACGCCGACCACGTCGACGGCGACCCAGATCAGCCAGAACTCCACCCACCCCTTCGCCATGCCATACGTGGCGAGCAGCGAGCCGACGAAGATCCACGCGTCAGCCCAGACGGGCTCGTACGATCCGAGCAGCTGGAACAAGGGCGTCACGATCGCCGTGCCGCCCACGAGCGCCAACACGAGCCAGATCCTGTTCTTCCACCCGGCCCACTGCGGACTCACCGCCGCCCCACCGTCGTGCTTAGCCTGCTGCCAACGCACCCACCCGTAGATCGAGACGACGATGAACATCACCTGCCGTCCGGCCTGGCCGAGCAGATTCACCGGGTTGGGGGTACCGAAGACGGCGCCGAGGAAGACGGTGAACAAAAGGGCGTTGCCCACGATGCCGACCGGCCATGCCCAGACCTTGCGACGCATCCCGCCCAGCGCGCTGAGAAGCCCGAACACGTTGCCGAGAACCTCACGCCACAGGATCGTTTGATCGCCGATGTGCAGCTGTGCGTTGAACAGCCAGTTCAGAACATCCACGGTGCGCCTTCTCTCTCAGACCGGTGGGCCACAGCGACACAACGCCGGAGGCATGCCGGCCATTCCCTGTCGACGACGTTCAGCCATGTCGCGTCTGCCGCCTCCACGCGCGGAATCCCTTCGGATTGAGAGTCGAATCGGCGGGAAGCTCCAGAGCGCTGATCGGTTCGCCCGCATCCAGAAGCAGGCCGACGCTCGCGAAGTGGGCCAGGCAGTGTTCGATACCGTCGACGACGTCACTGTGGGTCTCGAGACCGCTGACTGCCGAGACGGTGAGCCAGGTCTCCGGATGCTCGGTGTCGGCCGCCTCCGACGGCACCACCTGTGCGACGGCGAAACCGTGCACGACGAGCGCACGGGCACGGGCGGGGAGAAGGAACCGCGCGGCGTCCGCCAGAACCGAGCCGCTGAGCCAGAACTCGCGAGCCGCCGAGCCGATCTCCAACTGGATCGTCGACTCGTCGATCGCCAGGGGCGGGTGGAACCCTCGGGCGCCGAACACCCCCGCGACCGCACTGAGAACCTCGGGTGGATGCCCGCGCAGAAGAATCCGACGAGCGGGGTAGTAGTGCAACTGCACACGGCTTGGCATGCGCCCAGTGTAGGGACTTGCCGAGTTGCGTCTTAAGCACGGAATGCCGCGTTCCGATTCCCGTGTTCGGGATTCGGAACGCGGCATTCGCGTCGGGTGCGGCTCTCTTAGAGGGCGTCGGTTGCGCCGGTGGATGCGGCCGCCGCGGCAGAGGATGCCGCAATCTCACCGGCAGGCGCCAGCTCGTCGTCGACACCGGGACGGCGGCTCGTGGTGAACACGAACTCGTTGCCGATGAAGTCGACGTGCACGTGGTCGCCCGCGTTGAGCTCGCCGTGCAGGATGCGCTCGGAGAGGCGGTCTTCGACCTCGTTCTGAATGGCGCGACGCAGTGGACGCGCACCCAGGGTGGGATCGAAGCCGACCTCGATGAGGCGCTCCTTGGCGCTCTGCGTGAGCTCGATCGACAGATCGCGGTCGAGCAGGCGGTCACGCAGACGCTTGATGAAGAGGTCGACGATCTGCAGCAGTTCGCTCTTCGACAGCTGCGGGAACACGATCGTGTCGTCGACGCGGTTCAGGAACTCGGGCTTGAAGTGACGCTTCAGCTCCTCGTTCACCTTCGCCTTCATACGCTCGTACGTGGTCTCGACGTTGCTGTCGCTCTGGAATCCGATGGGCGCTCCGGAGATGCCCTTCGTGCCGAGGTTCGTCGTCATGATGATGACGGTGTTCTTGAAGTCGACGACGCGACCCTGCCCATCTGTCAGACGGCCCTCTTCGAGAATCTGGAGGAGGGAGTTGAAGATGTCGGGGTGAGCCTTCTCGATCTCGTCGAACAGCACCACGCTGAACGGCTTGCGGCGCACCTTCTCGGTGAGCTGGCCACCCTCTTCGAAGCCGACGAATCCGGGAGGAGCACCGAACAGTCGCGAGACCGTGTGCTTCTCGCCGTACTCGGACATGTCGAGGGAGATCAGTGCGTCTTCGTCGTCGAACAGGAACTCGGCGAGGGCCTTGGCGAGCTCCGTCTTACCGACACCCGTGGGGCCGGCGAAGATGAACGAACCGGAGGGGCGCTTCGGGTCTTTCAGACCGGCGCGAGTGCGGCGGATCGTGCGGGAGAGAGCCTCGATGGCCTGCTCCTGGCCGATGACGCGCTGGTGCAGCGCACGCTCCATGAAGACGAGTCGCGAAGACTCCTCTTCGGTGAGCTTGAAGACGGGAATACCGGTGGCCTGGGCCAGCACCTCGGCGATGAGACCCTCATCGACGATGCCGGATGTCTTGACGTCGCCCGACTTCCACTGCTTCTCGAGGCGCAGACGCTCGCCGAGGAGGTTCTTCTCCTCGTCGCGCAGGCTCGCCGCCTTCTCGAAGTCCTGGTCTTCGATCGCGGCCTCTTTCTGGCCACGCACTCCCGCGATGCGCTCGTCGAACTCGCGCAGCTCCGGGGGTGCCGACAGGATCGAGAGGCGCAGGCGGGCGCCGGCCTCATCGATCAGGTCGATCGCCTTGTCGGGCAGGAAGCGGTCGGCCACGTAGCGATCGGCGAGGTTGGCGGCCGAGACGATGGCGCCGTCGGTGATCGAGACCTTGTGGAACGCCTCGTACTTGTCGCGGAGGCCCTTCAGGATGTTGATCGTGTGGGCCAGCGAAGGCTCGGCGACCTGAATGGGCTGGAAGCGACGCTCGAGGGCGGCATCTTTCTCGAAGTGCTTGCGGTACTCGTCGAGCGTGGTCGCACCGATGGTCTGCAGCTCGCCGCGAGCCAGCAGCGGCTTGAGGATCGACGCGGCGTCGATGGCGCCCTCTGCTGCTCCAGCTCCGACCAGCGTGTGGATCTCGTCGATGAAGACGATGATGTCGCCGCGGGTGCGGATCTCCTTCGTGACCTTCTTGAGGCGCTCTTCGAAGTCTCCGCGGTAGCGGCTTCCGGCGATGAGCGAACCGAGGTCGAGCGAGTAGAGCTGCTTGTCTTTCAAGGTCTCGGGAACATCGCCCTTGACGATGGCCTGGGCGAGGCCCTCGACCACGGCAGTCTTGCCGACGCCGGGCTCACCGATCAAGACGGGGTTGTTCTTCGATCGGCGCGACAGGATCTGCATGACCCGCTCGATCTCTTTCTCGCGCCCGATCACCGGGTCGAGCTTGTTGTCGCGGGCGGCCTGGGTGAGGTTGCGACCGAACTGGTCGAGAACCTGCGAACCCTTGTCGGGAGTGGCGTCGTTTCCGCCAACGGCGACCTGCTCCTTGCCCTGGTAACCAGAGAGGAGCTGGATGACCTGCTGGCGCACCCGGTTGAGGTCGGCGCCCAGCTTGACGAGGACCTGGGCTGCGACGCCCTCACCCTCGCGGATGAGCCCGAGCAGGATGTGCTCGGTGCCGATGTAGTTGTGACCCAGCTGCAGGGCCTCGCGCAGCGAGAGCTCGAGCACCTTCTTGGCACGCGGGGTGAACGGGATGTGGCCGGTCGGCTGCTGCTGGCCTTGACCGATGATGTCTTGAACCTGCTCGCGAACCGCATCGAGCGAGATATTGAGCGACTCGAGTGCCTTTGCGGCTACGCCCTCTCCCTCGTGGATGAGTCCGAGCAGGATGTGCTCGGTGCCGATGTAGTTGTGGTTGAGCATCTTGGCCTCTTCTTGGGCCAAAACGACGACGCGGCGAGCTCGGTCGGTAAATCTCTCAAACATGTCTGTCTCCTTGAACACCAGGGCAGGGATGGCGCTCGATGTACTGATGCTAATCAGCGCCGGGAGCGAATACTGCTCTGTTCGCCCTAGGCGTGACGGCCGCGGGTTCGTGAAGCAGACGTTCGCACGCCCTCCGTGGGTCGGAGTGAAACACGCGTAGGACGTGTGGCGCAACCACCCCCGGGCGCACACCCCCTGGTGCCTAGCCTGGAGTAATGACTGATCAGTACACACTCCAGGACCCCACGAAGATGTACGCCGACATCGACACCGAAGCGCAGTATCAGGAAGGCTCGGGCCTCGACGCGAAGCTCGAGGACAAGGCCGACCACGGCGAGAAGACCTACCGCGGAACGGGCCGCCTCTCGGGTCGCAAAGCACTCGTCACCGGAGGAGACTCCGGCATCGGAGCCGCCGTCGCCATCGCCTATGCCAGAGAGGGCGCCGACGTGGCGATCTCGTACCTGCCCGAGGAGGAGGAGGATGCGAAGCGCATCGTCGCCCTCATCGAGGAGGCGGGCCGCACGGCCATCAGCATTCCGGGCGACATCGTCGACCCGGCCTTCTGCCGTGACCTCGTCGCCCGTGCGGTCGACGGGCTCGGTGGTCTCGACATCCTCGTGAACAACGCCGGAAAGCAGCAGTTCCGCGAGACGCTCGACGAGGTGTCAGACGAGCAGTTCGACGAGACGTTCAAGACGAATGTCTACGCCATGTTCTGGATCACGAAGGCGGCACTGCCCCACCTGAAGCCGGGCTCTGCCATCATCAACACCTCGTCGATCCAGGCCTACTCGCCCAGCGAGATGCTCGTGGACTACGCGACCACCAAGGCATCCATCAACACCTTCTCGAAGGGGCTGGCCCAGCAACTTGCCCCGAAGGGCATCCGGGTCAACATCGTCGCTCCAGGCCCCATCTGGACTCCCCTGCAGACGGCCGGCGGACAGCCGACCGAGAAGCTGCCGAGCGTCGGAGAGCAGACGCCCCTCGGTCGATGGGGGCAGCCGGCCGAACTGGCTCCGGCGTATGTGTTCCTCGCCTCGAACGAGTCCAGCTATGTCGTCGGCGAGACGCTGCACGTGAACGGCGGCATGCCGACGCCATAGCGTCGAGGCTCGCCGGTCTCGGCAGGCTCAGGAGACGATCGCCGTCTCGTGAGCCTGCCGACGCGAATCAGTAGGTGTTCGTCGAGCCCGAGTACTGCGCCTTGCCGAAGCCGATGATCGGATAGCCGATGAAGCCGAGCAGGAACAGGAGGAAGAAGCCGAAGACCCCGCTCTTGCCGAAACGCTTGGCGACATCGAGGGACACGATGATGTGGATCACGAAGTTGACGATCGGGATGAAGAACAGGATGGTCCACCACCCCGGACGTCCGGCGGTCTTCACCAGGGTGTAGATGTTGAAGATCGGAATGATGGCGGCCCATCCCGGGCGCCCCGCCTTCACGAACGTGGCCCAGAGTCCGACGATCGCGATGACGCCGATGACGATGCTGAGTATCGTGCTGACCGGATCGGGCTGATATTCGTACGAGTAGTCCATGTTGTCCCCCCAGAGGATCGTTCCCGGATGCCGCGCGAATCCCCCGGCGGCGCCCCCAGATTAGCAGCGCGACGTGACGATGGCTCGACTAATCGATGACGTTGTCGCGGTCAGAGCTCACGCGTAGCTGACGGCGATCATGGTCGTTCCGGCCCCCATTTTGAGCACCCCGTCGATCGCCCAGAAGATGCGGAACGGAATCCGGGTGCTGCGCAGGCCGACCAGCGCGTTCGCCATACACACCAGGCCGAGGGCTCCGCAGATCACACCATGGCTCGCGGTCAAGACGAGAAAGTGCGCGCCGACCACGAACAGCATCCACATCCAGAAGGATCGCGAGTCGCGGTCGGGGTTTCTCTCCACCACGAGGTTCACGAGATACCCCTCGACGACGACGGCCAGACCGAGCACCGCCCACTGCCACCACTCCGGGTATCCGATGCCGGCGAAGATGATCTTCATGGCGCCTCCGACCGCCATGACGACGATTCCGAGGGCGGCACCGGCGATGAGAGCGACGATGCGGAACCGACGCGATCGGCCGAAAGCTCCGAGGAGAATTCCGAGGCCGATCGACACCAGGAAGCCACCCCCTCCCCGAACGAGAGGGAAGAGTTCCGGGCTATTGGTGAGGAAGTCCATGCCCCATGCTGACAGAGGAGTTTCGAGACGGCCACTGTTCGATGCGCCTGCATCGACGGACGCCTAGGCTTCACACGTGAGCAATCTCGAGAAGCACCCGCACGAGCTCCTCATCGGAGATGACGACGAGGTGCTCGGCGTGGAGCCGCAGCTCGTCACGATCCTCGCACCCCGCGAGGTGCCACTCGGCGGCCCCCGTGCCATGACCGTGCACCGGACCCTCCCGAGTCGAGAGCGGAGCATGATCGGCGCCTGGTGCTTCGTCGACCATTACGGCCCCACCGACGTGCGCGCGAGCGCGGGCATGGTGGTGCCACCCCATCCCCACACGGGCCTGCAGACCGTGAGCTGGCTGTTCGACGGCGAGATCGAGCATCGCGACAGTGTCGGCAGCCACGCCTTCATCCGGCCTACCGAGCTTCATCTGATGACGGCCGGTCGCGGCATCAGCCATTCCGAGGTGTCGACCGATAACACCACTCTTCTGCACGGCGTGCAGCTCTGGCTGGCCCTCCCTGACGCGTCGAGACACGTCGCGCCCTTCTTCGAGAGCCACGACGCCGTCGTCACCGACCTCGACGGAGCCCGCATCGCCGTGTTCTTCGGCACCGTGGCCGGCGTCACCGCTCAGGCCACGACCTTCTCCCGCATCGTCGCGGCACAGCTCGACATTCCGCGGCACACCCGCGTCACGCTTCCGGTCGATCCTCTCGACGAGCACGGGGTCCTGGTCGACACCGGCTCCGTGACCATCGACGGCACGCACGTCGCCCGAACCGAGCTCGCCTTCGTCGAGACCGGCGCATCCGGCCTGACCATCGAGACGGGCGACGACGACGCGCGGCTCCTTCTGATCGGCGGCGAGCCCTTCGGCGAGCAGATCGTGATGTGGTGGAACTTCGTCGGGCGCACCCACGAGGAGATCGTGGCCTACCGCACGGCCTGGCAGGCCGAGGCGATCGGCGAAGGCGAACCGGATGCGCAGAGCCCGCGCTTCACCAGCACGCACGGCGACCACGGCTATACGGGCTCCCCGCTGCCGGCGCCCGAGTTGCCCACGGTGCGGCTGCTGCCGCGTCGTCGCTGAGCTACTGAAGGGCGCTGGTGAGCCTGGCCAGGTTGTCGAGAATCGTCGAGCGGAGCGGCTGCGTGAGCCAGTCGTCGAGGGTGAGTTCGCGGCTGACCTTTCTGTAGCCGTCTTCGATCTCGCGCATCTCTGAGACGAACGAGCGGCCGCGAACCATGAGCGAGACCTCCATGTTCAAGCTAAACGACCGCATGTCCATGTTGCTCGACCCGATGACAGCCACGTCGTCGTCGATCGTGAAGTGCTTGGCGTGCAGAATGTATGGCGCTTGGTACATGTAGATGCGCACTCCGGCGCGAAGGAGAGCCTCGTAGTACGAGCGCTGGGCGTGATAAACGAGGCCCTGATCGCCGATCTCCGACACGAACAGTTCGACCTCGACGCCCCGCTGAGTCGCTGTGGTGATGGCGTAGAGCATCGCTTCGTCGGGAACGAAATACGGGCTCGTGACGATGATTCGGTTCTGCGCGTAGTAGAGCAGTGCCAAAAAGAGCCTGAGATTGTTCTCACCCTCGAATCCCGGGCCGGAAGGCACGACCTGGCAGTCGAGGGAGTCGGGTGCTTCCTCGACCACGTCGGGAGTGATCGGGTCGGTCTCGCGCATCAGCAGCTCGTTGGTCTCGCTGTACCAGTCGGTAATGAAGATGGCGTTGAGGCCGGCCACGATGGGGCCGTCGAGGCGCGTCATGAGGTCTTGCCATTGCAGGCCACGACGGATGTTGCCCCGCTTGTTGTAGCTGCGGTCGATCATGTTCTGCGACCCCATGTAGCCGATCTTTCCGTCGATGATCAGCAGCTTGCGGTGGTTGCGCAGGTCGGGGCGCTGGTACTTGCCGCGCAGAGGCTGCACCGGCAGCATGAACGACCACTGCACTCCGAGCTCGGTGAGCTTCTTGGTGGTTCTGCGGTGGTGCGGCGATCTGATGGATGCGATGTGGTCGAGCAGCACGCGCACGGTCACGCCGCGCTTCACGGCGGCTCCCAGAGCCTCGAAGAACGCCTCCGATGCGGTGTCGTACGACATGATGTAGAACTCGACGTGAACGTAGCGCCGAGCCTTGCCCACATCGGCGGCCATCGCCGCGATCGAGCGCGAGTAGTCGCCGATGAGGCTGGCGTTGTTGCCGCCGACGAGCGGCATGGCACCGAGATTGCGGTTGAGCTCGACCACCGACTCGAGCCACGGCGGCCAGGCGTGATTCTTGGTGACGAGGTCGATGCCCTCGGTCGTCTCCAGAATGAACTGGTTGATCGCCTGCTGCTTGTCACGCCTCTTCTTGGGCAGTTTGTAGCTGCCGATCAGCAGGAAGGTGAGCACGCCGATATAGGGCAGGAAGAAGATCGCCATGAGCCAGGCGACGGCCGTAGCCGGGCGTCGGTTGCGGGGAACGACGATGATCGCGGTGACGCGCACGAGGAAATCGATGAGCACGGCGAAGATGAGAACCCAGCCCGCGGCATTGATTCCAAACACGGAGAGCTCCCCTCGACTACGGCCCCGACGATAACCGTAGCGTGTCGGAACGACCCCGAGGAGACGGCGAACGCGTGGTTCAGTTGCGGGGCGTAGGGGTGTGGATCGGGGCAGCGCTCGACTCAGCGAGCTTGGCGCGCTCTTCTGCTTCGATCTTCGAGAAAGCGCGGCGCTCGTGCTTGTCGGCGCGAAGAATCACGAACATGACCAGCCAGAAGACGAGTCCGACGAGCACAGTGGGGGCGAGGGCGCCCAGCCCGGCGAGAATGTCTTCCATGGTCTGCGAGTTTAGCAGTCGATGCCGGTGAGACGCCCGGCAGCTCGACCGCTCAGCTGCCCTTGGTGATGATTCCGTAGACGCCGGTGCCGATGAGATAGAGCGCGACAGCGGTCACGACGATCCACACGAACAGCCTGGAATTGCTGACTCGACCGTCTTTCTTCTTGCCGTCGTCATCGAGAGGATTCTTGTTTCCGCCAAAGAAGCTCATGATTCCGACCTTACTTGACCAGGGGAAAGAGGATGGTCTCGCGGATGCCGAGGCCGGTCAGGGCCATCAGAAGTCGATCGATGCCCATTCCCAGTCCGCCCGAGGGCGGCATGCCGAATTCGAGCGCGCGCAGAAACTCCTCGTCGAGGCGCATGGCCTCGACATCTCCTGCGGCGCCCTGGCGCGCTTGCTCGATGAAGCGCTCGCGCTGGATGACGGGGTCGACGAGCTCGGAATAGGCAGTCGCCAACTCGAACCCACGGATGTAGAGATCCCACTTCTCGACAACGCCGGGGATGGAACGGTGAGCGCGGGTGAGCGGACTGGTCTCGACCGGGAAGTCCATGACGAACGTGGGCCTCGTGAGCCCACCCTTGACGAAGTGCTCCCAGAGCTCTTCGACGAGCTTGCCGTGATTGGGCAGGTGCACCTCGACGCCCTCGCGGTCGGCGAGCGCCTGCAGGTCTCTGACGGAGGTCTCGGGCGTGATCTCGATTCCGGCCGCATCCGACAGCGAGCCGTACATGCTGATGCGATCCCACTCGCCGCCCAGATCGTACTCGGTGCCGTCTGCCCACGTCACGACGTGCGAACCGGCGACGGCGAGCGCCGCGTTCTGGATGAGGGTCTGCGTGAGTTCGGCCATGGTGTTGTAGTCGCCGTATGCCTCGTACGACTCGAGCATGGCGAACTCGGGCGAGTGCGTGGAGTCTGCGCCCTCGTTGCGGAAGTTGCGGTTGATCTCGAAGACGCGGTCTATGCCGCCGACGACAGCGCGCTTGAGAAAGAGCTCGGGCGCGATACGCAAGAACAGCTCGGTGTCGAAAGCGTTGCTGTGCGTGGCGAACGGCCTCGCCGAGGCGCCTCCGTGCATGGTCTGCAGCATCGGGGTCTCGACCTCGATGTAGTCGCGCTCGGCGAACGTCTGGCGAAGGGAGGCGACGGCCTTGGCCCTCGTGCGCACGACCTCGCGCGCCTGGTCGCGAACGATCAGGTCGAGGTAGCGGCTGCGCACGCGGGTCTCTTCGCTGAGCTCGGAGTGCAGGTTGGGCAACGGCAACAGAGCCTTCGAGGCGATCTTCCACTCGGCGACCATGATCGAGAGTTCGCCGCGGCGACTCGAGATGACCTCGCCGGAGACGAAGACGTGGTCTCCCAGGTCGACCAGCTCTTTCCACTCGGCCAGCGACTCGTCGCCGACCTGCGCGAGCGACACCATGGCCTGGATCCGGCTGCCATCCCCGGCCTGCAGCGAGGCGAAGCAGAGCTTGCCGGTGTTGCGGGCGAAGACGACGCGGCCCGCGACGCCGACGATGTCGCCGGTCGTATCGTCGGCAACGAGATCGCCGTACTTTTCGCGCAGAGCGGGGATCGTCGTCGTGACGGGCACCGACACGGGGTAGGCCTCGGCCCCGGATGCGATGAGCCGGTCGCGCTTGGCCAAGCGCACGAGCTTCTGTTCCGCGACCTCGGCCCGCTGCTCGTCGTCGGTCAGCTCGTGGTCGTTGGGTGCGTCACTCATGCGGGCGAATCTCTCCTCGGTTCGCACACGAGTTTACCGGGTGCGCTCTACTCTCCCCGGCGGTCAGCCCAGGTAGATGGTCTCGTTGTCGATCAGCCGTGTGGAGCCGACGCGCGCCGCGACGAGCACGACGGCCCTGCCCCGATAGTCGTCGTCGACCGGGAGAAAAGTGCCGGGGTCGACGACTGCGAGATAGTCGACCTGCACGAGGGGTTCGCCCATGGCAACGGACTGAGCTGCCGCGATCACCGTGTCGATTCCTCGATCGGCGGCCGATTCGGCGGCCTCGAGCATGTGCGAGAGCACGAGGGATGCGCGGCGCTCTTTCTCGTCGAGAAAGCGATTGCGACTCGACAGCGCTAGACCGTCGTTCTCGCGCACGGTATCGACGACCTCGAGTGCGGTGGCGAAGTTGAGGTCGGCGATCATGCGCCCCACGAGGAACGCCTGCTGCGCGTCTTTGCGGCCGAAGAAGACCGCGTCGGGCGCCACGATGTTGAGCAGCTTCGACACCACGGTGAGCACGCCATCGAAGTGACCGGCGCGGCTTCTGCCCTCGAGCGTCGACCCCGCTCGACCGGCGGTGACCGTGGTCTGCGTCGGGCCGTTCGGGTACATCTCGTCGACCGACGGCGCGAACACGATGATCGATCGATCGCCCTCTCGCGCCGAGCCATCGAGGATCGAGCGGTCGGACTGCAGATCACGCGGGTAGCGCTGCAGATCTTCGGAGGCAGAGAACTGGGTGGGGTTGACGAAGATCGACACCACCACGATGTGGCCTCGCTCGCGGGCCTTTTCGACGAGAGCGAGATGGCCGTCGTGCAGAGCGCCCATGGTGGGAACGAGAGAGACCGTCGGAGAGGCGACGCCTTCGGCGATGAGCGCCTTCTTCGCGTCGCTGATCAGGGTGCGAACGCCCGCGATCGAATCGGCTACTTCGGTCACTGGGGACTCCTTAATCGTGACGACGGGCGCAGGTTCCGCTCGCCGCCACCCTCGATGCTAGTGCCTGTGCGAGACCGGTGATCCCGCTGCTCAGCCACCGATCGAGTCGAAGTGGGCTCCTATGTCGTCGCCGCGCGCGCGGTGCAGCGCGTTCTCGACGGCCGACCGCACGAGGGGGCCGAGGACGAGTCCGGGAGCGGGAACGCCGATGCCCGACAGCAGGCTGGTCGCCTGATCGACGATGGCGCTCGAGAAGGTCGTCGCCGTCTCGATCGCCTCCGCGTAGGCCTCGCGGTCGTTCTCTGCCACCACCACCGGTTCGCCGCCCATCTCGACGACCAGGGCCTGGCCGATCGGAAGGACGGGGCCGGGCGCGGTGACGGCGAACCAGGTGCCGACAAGCCGCGCGATGTCGACGCTCGACCCGGTGAATTGCATGGCCGGGTGCACCGCGAGCGGAATCGCGCCTTGGGCGAGTGCCGGGGTGAGTACGCCGACGCCGAGCCCGGGAGCGGTGTGCATGACGAGTTGGCCCGCCTGCCAACTGCCCGTGTCGGCGAGCCCCTGCACCAGCGTCGCAAGCTCCGACTGAGGAACCGCGAGAATGACCAACTCGCTGCGTTCGATGAGCTGCGGAATCTCGAGGATCGGCACTCCCGGAAGGATGGCATCGGCCCGCTCGCGGCTCTCCTCGGAGATCGCCGCGACGCCCACGAGCGCGTGCCCCGCTCCGGCGAGCGCAGCGCCCAAGATGGGGCCGACGCGCCCGGCGCCGACGATGCCGATTCCGAGCCGTCCGCTTCGTTGTGCAGGGTTCACCGATCGTCCTCCGGTCGTTGCTGGTGCGAATCCGCTGAGCGCGTGCCGCCCGACGACGCACCCATCGGTCGGCGCGAGCTGTCTTCCAGAGCTCCGGCCGTCGTCGCCGCGCGGCTGATGGCGTCGAACGCGCTGATGGAGCCGGCCCTGTCGAGCACCGACAGGGTGGCAGAGACCGGCCCGGCCACGGTGTCGAGGGTCAGGGAGCAGAGGTCGAGGGCGCGAGCAAGTGGTCCCTGCTCGATGCGAATACTCTGGATGCGTGCCGCCGGCACCGCGACGAGTTGTCGCCACACGAGGCCCTTGCGCAGCAGAACGGCGTCGCCCGCCAAGGCGTAGCCGGTGCGCCGCCACGAGAACGGACGTAGCCACCGGCCGCGGCGCGGTGCGGGGACGAAGTCGACAGCGAAGCCCGGCGTGGCGCCGGACGACACCATCCCCGCCAGGATCAGATGCCGAGTGTCGGCACTCGCAAGCCCCGGAAGGAGCAGACCGAGCACCTTGTCGACGTCGGAGCGGGTGCCGACGGGAAGCATCGTCGTCGCCGGCTGGCTGCCCGATCCACTGGAGGCGTGGCCCGCCCTGTTGATACGGATCGCCCACCAGTCGAAGGGCCGCCAGAGAAGCGGTTGGTAGACCTCGATCGCGTGGATCCGTCCGGGTGGCAGGGTGTCGTTCGACGTGGTCAGAAGTCCGTAGCCGACGCGAACACCATCGGGCGTCGCCGCGATGGAGAACCGCAGTGAGCGCGTCACCTTGCGCGCGTAGTACCCCACACCACCGAGGAATGTCGGCACCAACAGGAAGAAGAAACCGATCTCCCGGCCCGAGGCCGTGACGATGACGAGCACGATGGCGATGATGAGAACGACGAGCGTTCCTCCGCTGGCGAGCAACGATCCGGCCAGTCGAAGCGGAGAGATGCGCACGACGGACTCCGGCGGAGCCGCCTGGGGGTCCAGTTCAGGGGCCAGCAACTCGGTCACCCGGCGGCCGATGATCGAGTCCGGGCCGACGGCATCCGGAACCCCCGCCGCGCCGCTCGGCGTCACGAGCGGAGCGACGCCCTCTTCTGCCCGTCGCGCCGAAGCGAGCAGAAGGATGTCGTGCCGCAGGCGGTCGACGTCGCTGCCGCGCAGATAGGCCAACTGCACCTTCGCGTCCTGCCCCGCGACGCTCAGTTCGAGCCGGGCCGCTCCGAACAGGCGCGCGATGAACGGACGCGTGATGGCTATGCCCTGAATGCGATCGAGCCGAGCCTGGCGGTGGGTGCGGAACAGGATGCCGCTGCGCACCTCGACCGCCTCGTCGTTGATGCGGTAGGTGTGCATGCGCCACGACAGATAGAAGGCCACGACGCCCAGAGCGAGGCCGCCGATCACGATCGCGATCGCCCAGCCGAGGTGGCCCCGACGATTGAGTTCATCGAACAGATCGCCGCTCTCGGGGCCGCCGACGAACATCTCGATGAGTCGTTCGCGCACGTTCGCGAGCACGAAACCGATCACCGCGATGAGGGCGATGCCTCCCTTGAGGAGCGGAGTCGCCGGATGCAGGCGCAGCCAGTCGCCGCCCCCCGGCAACGGTGGAGTGACGGGCTCGGTCACAGCCCCGCCCGGCGCGTCTCGGCAAGCGATACGAGCGCATCGCGCAGCGAGTCGGCATCGGCGTCGGGGAGCCCCGGGATCGTGACACCGGTGGCAGCCGCAGCCGTCACGAAACGCAGCTCGGCGAGACCGAGGAAGCGGGCGACCGGTCCCCTGTTGATATCGATGAGCTGCATTCGGCCATAGGGCACCGAGACGACGCGGTGGAACATGATGCCACGGCGAAAGAGCAGGTCATCGTCGCGAAGCTGATAGCCGATCGAACGCACCCGCCGCGGCGCGACGACGAACATTACGAGCGTGACGACGACAGCTACGCCCACCGCGATCCATCCGAGCGGCTCGGCAAACCACTTCGTGAGCGCGAACACGAGAGTCGCGCCGATCGCCACGACGCCGAAGAGGGCGACGCCGACGAGTTCGACGCCGATGTACTTGGCGCTCACGCGCCGCCACTCCCCGCCGATCACAACGCGCTTCGTCGTGGGCGAGGAGCCGAAGGAGTCCTTTGCGTCTGCACCGGCGGCGTTCGTAGGGTCGGACATGTCAGGTCTCCGGGGTGAAGTCGTCGGGCGGCAGCGCACAGAGCTGTTCGGCGACCAGACCGGCCACGAGCAGCACCACCCCGCCGGCCGCGCTGGCGATAGAGAGCCAGAGCGACGAGACCTCCGGAACGATCGCGCGCGAGAGGACATAGATCGTGCATCCGAGCCCGAAGCCCGCCACAAGACTGCCGACGAGGCTCGACGCCTTGGCGAGCACCACCACGCGCATCGCCCTGAACGGGTTGATCTCCCGCCGAACCGGCCCGCGGATGGCTCGGTAGACGGGAATAGCGAAGGCGAGTACGAGCGCCCCGGCGGCCGCGAGAGTGATCGGCAGGGTGACCGGTGGAACGAGGATCGGCCTGCCGCCGGACGCGAGGCCGATCTGCAGGAGGAAACCGACGATGGCGCCTGCCAGCGCGAGAGCGATCACGGGGAACGGGGTGGTGCGCTTCACATCGACTCCGATCGGGTTCGGCGGGCCGTGTCGTCGGTCGACGCGAGCAGCAGGTCGACCCTGCCACGGCCGGGGATCGTCGCATCCGCGTCGAGCTCGAGCCACGGGGCGAGCACGAAGTCGCGCTGCCAGGCCCGCGGGTGCGGCAGGGTGAGAGTCTCGTCGTCGAGTTCGAGCGATCCATAGGTGATGACGTCGATGTCGAGTGTGCGGTCGCCCCAACGCTCTTCGCGCACTCGGCCGTGCCTCAGTTCGATCTCGTTGAGAGCGGCGAGCAACGCGTGCGGCGCGAGCGTGGTCTCGATGATCGCCGCCGCGTTGAGATAGGCGGGGGCGTCTGGATCGATGCCGTGCAGCTTCACGGCCACCGTCTCGTACAGGCTGGACTCCCCGATCATCACGACACCGGGCAGCATCGAGATCTCGGCCATGGCGTCGTTGATCGTCTCTCCGCGATTGCCGAGATTGCTGCCGAAAGCCAGGACGGCGCGGGTGCCCGCCGGCTCGTACGTGCTCATCGTGCGGCCTCGGTGGTCGCGGCACCGAGACGACCGCGGGGGCGAACGATCGTGATCGAGACATCGGCGAAAGGAACGGGGATGGGTGCGTCGGGCTTGTGCACAGTGACCCTCACTCGTCGGGCGACCGGATGCGCGAGAACGAGGGACGCGATGCGCTCGGCGAGCGTCTCGATCAGGTCCACCGGCTCCGAAGCCGCTGCCTCGGACACCTCGACGGCCAGCTCGCCGTAGTGCAGGGTCTGTGCCAGGTCGTCGCCCTCTGCCGCTGGCACGGTGTCGAGCCACACGGTGAGGTCGAGGAGGAACGTCTGGCCGTCGGCACGCTCGAAGTCGAAGACGCCATGATGCGCGAAGACCTCGAGGCCCGTCAGGGTGAGGGTGTCGAGGTCGTCGACCGGCACGATGTCGTGGGTCATGATCGAGCACCCCTTCGCCACGCGTCTGCTACGTCGAGGGCGGCTCGCGTCTCGGCCACGTTGTGCACGCGCACAGCCCAGGCGCCCTGCGAGGCCGCGATCGCGGCAAGGACGGCCGACGGCGCATCCCGTGCATCCGGAGCAGCACCCTCGGCGACGAGAGGCGCGAGGAATCCCTTGCGCGATGCCGCGACGAGCACGGGCAACCCGAGCGCCGCGAGCTCGCCGTAGTGGCCCAGCAGCGCCCAATTGTGCTCGGCATTCTTCGAGAAGCCGATGCCCGGGTCGACGATGATCTTGGCCGGGTCGACCCCGCGCACGATGAGTTCTGCAACCCGGTATTCCAGTTCGCGACGCACGTCGGAGACCACATCTGTGTAGCTCGCCTTGGCGGCCATCTCGGCGCTGTGACCTCGCCAGTGCATCACGACGAAGGGCAGGCCCGTCTCGATCGCAACGCGGGTCATGTCGGGATCTGCGAGTCCCCCGGAGACGTCGTTGATGACGGCCGCTCCCGCGTGCGCCGCTGCTAGGGCGGTCGCCGCGTTCATCGTGTCGACGCTCACCGCGATGCCGCCGCGCGCGAGCTCGCGTACCAGTGGCAGCACCCGGCGCTGTTCTTCGGCCACGGGCACCCTCTCAGCCCCGGGTCGAGTGGACTCGCCGCCGATGTCGATGAGGTCTGCACCCTGCGCCGTGAGTTCAGCAGCATGCTCGAGAGCCGCGTCGAGCGTGTCGAACCGCCCGCCGTCGCTGAACGAATCGGGCGTCACGTTGAGAATGCCCATGATGAGCGTGCGCTCGCCGGTAAGCGGCACGCCGCGCACCGCCATCGACGACCGGATGCGGCGGCGAACGGATGCGGGTCGGTCGCTACTGTGGGCATGCGGCTCGGCTGCGCTCACGTCGCTCGTTCTCACGTCGTGGCTCCGATCAGACTCATCAGCTCCGCACGCTCGGCGGGCTGCGACAGCGTACCGCGACTCGACACGGTCACGGTCGAACTGCGCGTCTGCCGTGGCCCTCGTGTTCTGACGCAGTCGTGCTGAGCGTCGAGAACGACGAGTACACCGCGGGCGGCGACGCCGTCCTCGATCACCGCTGCGATCTCGTCTCCGAGCCGCTCCTGCAATTGAGGTCGTGATGCGAGGGTGTCGACGACAGACGCGATGCGCCCGAGGCCGATCAGTCGATCCGACGGAACGTATCCCACGTGGGCGACCCCGACGAATGGCAGCAGGTGGTGCTCGCACACCGAGCGGAATTCGATATCGCGCACGAGCACGGGCTCGGCCGCGGCGCCCTCGGGGGCTGCGAACGTGTCGCCGAGCATCGATGCGGCGTCGACGCTCAGACCCGAGAAGAACTCTTCGTAGGCGTCGGCTACGCGGGCCGGAGTCCGGTCGAGGCCGACGCGCGACGGATCCTCACCGATAGCGATGAGGATCTCGTGCACGGCCGCCTCGACACGAGCCCGGTCGAATGCTGTCACGCGCTCGGTGAGCTACGCGGTTGCGGGACGGGGCGGAGCCTGCGGCGAGCGCTTGGGCTTCTGCTCCGGCTCGGACTGGATTCCTCCGTCGACGGCACCGGCATCGACCGGAGCCTTCGGGGTGGGGAACGCCACCGGGGGCAGCTGGGAGACCGGGCGCTTGTCACTCGACAACCACTGCGGGCGGGGCGTGAGCTTCTTGACGTCTTTGAAGATCACCGCGAGTTGCTCGTGATCGAGAGTCTCGTGCTCGAGGAGCTCGAGGGCCAGGCGATCGAGGATGTCGCGGTTCTCGTTGAGAACGCCCCAGGCCTCGTCGTGAGCCGCCTCGATGAGCTGGCGCACCTCCTCATCGACCTTCTCGGCGATGCGATCGGAGTAGTCACGCTCGTGTCCCATGTTGCGGCCGAGGAACATCTCGCCGGACGCGGCGCCCAGCTTGACGGCGCCGATGTCGGATGACATACCGAACTCGGTGACCATCTTGCGAGCCGTGGCGGTGGCCTTCTCGATGTCGTTCGACGCACCGGTCGTGGGGTCGTGGAACACGACCTCCTCGGCGACGCGGCCTCCCATTGCATAGGCCAGCTGGTCGAGCAGTTCGTTGCGCGAGACCGAGTAGCGGTCTTCGAGCGGCAGAACCATCGTGTAGCCGAGAGCACGACCGCGAGGAAGGATCGTGATCTTCGTGACCGGGTCGGTGTTGTTCATGGCCGTGGCCACCAGAGCGTGACCGCCCTCGTGGTAGGCCGTGACCAGTTTCTCGTGGTCGCGCATGATGCGGGTGCGGCGCTGCGGGCCGGCGATGACGCGGTCGATGGCCTCGTCGAGGGCGCGGTTGTCGATCAACTGGGCGTTGGAGCGAGCGGTGAGCAGCGCGGCTTCGTTGAGCACGTTGGCCAGGTCGGCACCGGTGAAGCCGGGCGTCTTGCGAGCGACGACCTCGAGGTCGACACCGGCCGCGAGCGGCTTGCCCTTGCCGTGCACTTCAAGGATCTTCTTGCGGCCCTGCAGGTCGGGAGCGTCGACGCCGATCTGGCGGTCGAAGCGGCCCGGGCGCAGCAGCGCGGGGTCGAGGATGTCGGGGCGGTTCGTCGCCGCGATCAAGATGACGTTCGTCTTGACGTCGAAGCCGTCCATCTCGACGAGCAGCTGGTTGAGCGTCTGCTCGCGCTCGTCGTGGCCGCCGCCCATTCCGGCGCCGCGGTGGCGACCGACGGCGTCGATCTCGTCGATGAAGATGATGGCGGGCGAGTTCTCTTTGGCCTGCTGGAACAGGTCGCGCACACGACTCGCACCGACGCCGACGAACATCTCGACGAAGTCGGAACCCGAGATGGAATAGAACGGAACGCCGGCCTCGCCTGCGACAGCGCGGGCGAGCAGCGTCTTACCTGTTCCGGGAGGGCCGTAGAGCAGAACGCCCTTGGGGATGCGGGCACCGACGGCGAGGAACTTGGCCGGCTCCTTCAGGAAGTCTTTGATCTCTTCGAGCTCTTCGAGCGCCTCGTCGCTGCCGGCGACATCGTCGAACGTGACCTTCGGCGACTCCTTGGAGACGAGCTTGGCCTTCGACTTGCCGAACTGCATGACCTTCGAGCCGCCGCCTTGCATGCCCGAGAGCATGAGCCAGAAGAAGGCTCCGATGAGCAGCACGGGAAGAAGGATGCCGATGAGAGACAGGAACCAGTTGGTCTGCGGGACCTCGTCGTTGTAGCCCTTGGCTGGCGCGGCGTCGTTGACGGCATTGATGACCTCTTCGCCGCGCGGCGCGACGTAGTAGAACTGCACCTGCGTGCCGTAATCCTTGTCGGCCTTCGCGAGCGTGAGGTCGACTCGCTGCTCACCATCGATGATCGTGGCCGAATTGACCTTGCCGTCTTTCAGCAGCTGCAGGCCCTCCTGCGTGTCGATCTGCTTGAAGCCACCACCCGTGATGAGGCTGAAGCCGATCCAGAGCGCGATGGCGCCGAGCAGGATGTACGGAATGGGAGATCGGACGATCTTTTTAGCGTTCATGTCTCTTCATCATGTCGAGAGGGAGTCTTGCTCGAGAGCAATTGAGATAGTGGCAAGGGTATCTGTGCCTGGCTGCACACGGACTGCATGTTCCCCGTGGGCGTAACGAGGCGTCCGCTCTGATCGAGTAGGCCGCCCGCGGCCGTATCGAGATCGAGCGATCAGGAGTACACGTGCGGCGCGAGCACCGCGACGTCGCGCAGATTCCGATAGCGCTCCGCGTAGTCGAGTCCATATCCGACGACGAAGTCGTTCGGGATCTCGAAGCCGACGTAGCGCACGTCGACCTCGACCTTCGCGGCCTCTGGTTTGCGGAAGAGCGCGCAGATCTCGACGCTCTGCGCACCACGCGTGCGCAGGTTCGCCAGCAGCCACGACAGAGTCAGGCCCGAGTCGATGATGTCTTCGACGATGAGCACCTTGCGTCCCGAGAGGTCGCTGTCGAGATCTTTCAGGATGCGCACGACACCGGAGGACTGCGTGCCCGCGCCATAGGAGCTGACGGCCATCCAGTCCATGTTCAACGGAAGCGTGAGCTCCCGAGCGAGGTCGGCCATGACCATCACGGCGCCTTTCAGCACACCGACGAGAAGCAGATCTTCGCCTTCGTAGTCGGCCTCGATGCTGCGGGCGAGCTGCGCGATGCGCTCGTGGATCTCGGCCTCGGTGTAGAGCACGCTGGTGAGGTCGTCGGCGATGTCACTCGAAAGCACGGGGCTCCTTCACATTAAATGTCTGACGCCGCCTGGAACACGAGATTCCCGGCGACCCTGACAACTCTAATGCCGGGCAGGTCGACACCCTTCTGCCCGTGCCAATCGGTCACGAGGGCGGCGGCGGCAAGGGTCTGCCCACGGCTGAGGCTCACACCGAACTCGCTCAGCACCACGTGGCGGATGATGCGGTTGCGGAGTGCGGCCGGATTCGCCGCAAGAGCTCCCACCGAGATGGCGATCCCCGCTTCGGCGTGCTCCACGATCTCCTCTATCGTCTCCTGAGCCATGTGATCGAGGGCGTCGCCGTCTTCGCGCAACTGCTCCGCAGTGCGGGCCAGTGCCTCGGCCATGCCCGGTCCGAGTTCTCTCTCGAGAATCGGCAGCACCGACTGCCGCACCCTCACGCGAGAGAAAGAGGTGTCGACGTTGTGGGGGTCGAGCCACGGCTCCAGTCCCGCGTCGGCGCAGGCCGCGACGGTGGTCGAACGCCGGATGCCGAGCAGCGGCCGCACGAAGACCCCCGAGACGGGCGCCATGCCGTGCAGGCTGGATGCGCCGGCACCGCGCGCCAGCCCGAGGAGCACGGTCTCGGCCTGGTCGTCGAGAGTGTGGCCGAGCAGAACCGCGACCGACGATGTCTCGCGACGCACCGCATCCAGGGCCGCGTACCGGGCGTCGCGAGCAGCAGCCTCGGGCCCGCCCGAGCCCGGGCCGGCATCCACCTGCACGAGCCGCACCAGCACAGGATCGAGGCCCAAGTCGAGTGCCTGTCCGGCGGCTCTGGCGGCCACCACGGCGGACTCGTGTTGCAGACCGTGATCGACGATCACCGCTCCCGCACGCATTCCCCGGCGGGGAGCCTCGAATGCGGTCGCCGCCGCGAGGGCCAACGAATCCGGCCCGCCGCTGAGCGCGACGAGCACCAGCGGGGCGTCATCGGATGCGGGCAACGCCTCGAGCGACTCGCGCACCGCCCGCCGCACGTCGGCGATCGCCGGGGTCAGTCGGGGGCGACGTTCGGATGGAGTCTCGGGGGGCATCCAGTAACGTTATTGCAGTTCACGACCCACGAAGGAGAACCGCCGGCATGGCTGCTTACGACGCGATCATCGAGATTCCCAAGGGAAGCCACAACAAGTACGAAGTCGACCACGAGACCGGACGGGTCTTTCTCGACCGCGTGCTGTTCACCTCGTTCGTCTACCCCACCGACTACGGCTTCTTCGAGAACACCCTGGGCCTCGACGGCGACCCCGTCGACGTGCTGGTACTGCTCGAGTACCCGCTCTTCCCGGGCGTCGGCGTCTCGGTTCGCCCCGTCGCCGTGTTCAACATGACCGACGACGGCGGTTCCGACGCCAAGGTCATCGCCGTTCCCGCGAAAGACCCGCGCTGGGCCCACATCCAGGACATCGACGACATCCCCGAGTCGACCCGCAAGGAGATCGAGCACTTCTTCGAGCACTACAAAGACCTCGAGCCCGGCAAGTGGGTCAAGACCGAGGGCTGGCAGAACGCCGCCGCGGCCGAGCAGATCGTGCTCGACGGCATCGAGAAGCTCAAGGTCGAGGGCCACTAGCACTCGACGACAAAGGCCCCTCGGTGGGCTCAGGGAACGTCTCCGTTCTCCGAGCTCGTCGGGGGGCCTTTCTTGTGGGGCTTTTGCGGGCCTTCGTCGTGGGTACGACTAGCCGAAGTAGACGCCGCGGTCGGCCATGTACGGGCGCGGGTTGATGGCGCCCCCTCCGACACGCACCTCGAAGTGCACGTGGCAACCCGTGGAGTTGCCCGTTGTTCCCGCGTAGGCGATCAGGTCGCCGGCGGCCACGAACTCCCCACGAGACACGGCGAGCGAGGTGTTGTGGCCGTATCCGGTCGAGACGCCGCCACCGTGACTGATCTCGACGAAGTTGCCGTAGCCGCCGTTGTAGCCGGCGAGTGTGACCTGGCCCGCGGCCGCGGCGTACACGGGCGCGCCGCAGGTTCCGCTGTTGTAGTTGAGGTCGAGCCCCGCGTGCAGCGTGTAGTTGCCGCTCACCGGGTTGACGCGCATGCCGTACTCGTCGGTCGAGTACGACCCGGGGAAGGGGCTGGCCCAGCCGCTCGAGACGGGGCCGGGACCGCTGCTGCTGCCTCCTCCGCCGCCTCCACCGGATGCTGCTTCAGCTGCCGCTCGTTCGGCCGCCGCAACGCGCTCGGCTTCTTTGCGCGCTTCCTCGGCGACGCGTCGAGCTTCGACACCCGCGTTGTAGTCGGCTTCCGTCGCCTGTCTGTTCTGGGTGAGGACCGCGAGCTGGGCCTCGAGCTGGACCTCGTAGGTCTGCTGCGCGGCGAGCGACTCTTCGAGCGACTTCTGCGCGGCGATCGCCTCGTTGCGAGCCGTTTCGGCGGCCTCGGCCAGCGACTTCAGCGCATCGCGGGCCACGACCGCCTGGTCTGTCAGCGACTGCGCGGTGTTCTTGTCTTGCTCGGCCGTGGCGTAGAGCTTGGACGCTGACCCGGTGAGCTGACTCATGGCACCCAGCTGGTAGAGCAGACCGTCTGCCTCGCTCGATTCGCTGGTAAAGAGGTTGACCGACAGTCCGTTGCCGCCCGACTTGGCCATCAGCGCGGCGAGCTGGCCCGCCTGCTTGATCGATGCATCCGCCGAGGCCTTGGCGGAGGCAGCCTGAGAGTCGAGCTCGTCAGCCTTGAACGCGGCCGTGTCGTACTTGGTCTGAGCCTGCTGGTACTCGGTTCCGCGCTGGATCGAGAGCGACTGGGCCGCCGCGGTCGCGTCTCGAAGCGAGGCGATCAGATCTTGGATCTTCTGGATCTCGCTCTGTTTGGTCGATTCGTTGGCCTGCGCGGCCTGCACGTCTTCCCACGTGGGATAGTCGTCGGCGTAGGCCGGAGCGGCGAGTACACATCCCGTGGCGACGAGAGAGAACGTGACGGCGATCGAGCCGAGAAGGTGGCGAAGGCTCCAGGGGCCGCGGTGTCGACGTCGACTTTTCGTGGCGTTCACAATTCCCCCGGGCGGTGATGATGAGCAAGTTTTGTCACTTGAGTAACACGAGTAACAGGCACAACTCTAACAACAGAGCGTTCGGCCTCACTGAGATCATTGCTCGTCAGCGGCGCAATTCCCGGTTCATTCCGCGTCGAGTCGCATCTCGAGGCTGCTTCGACGGGCCGAATTGGCGAGAGCGAGAAGTGTGTGGCATACTCGTTGAGTTGTCACCAACGGCCCTATCGTTTAGAGGCCTAGGACACCGCCCTTTCACGGCGGCAGCACGGGTTCGAATCCCGTTGGGGTCACATTGGTAACAGCACGAAGAACGCAGCACAACCACGACAACTTAACAAGCAGTTCAGATTCACCAGTATGGCCCTGTAGCGCAGTTGGTTAGCGCGCCGCCCTGTCACGGCGGAGGTCGCGGGTTCAAGTCCCGTCAGGGTCGCCAAGGCGACAAGCCCAACCGAGAGGAAGGGCTTTTTGTCTGTGAGCGACTTCGGTCACTCGCCTCTGTAGCTCAGTTGGTAGAGCGTTCGACTGAAAATCGAAAGGTCACCGGATCGACGCCGGTCGGAGGCACTGTCCCATCCCGCGGCTTCTACGCGAGGTGGGACTTTTTTTGTACCCCCGACCGGTCTCTGCAGCTGATCGGCTAGTCGCCGTACGCGGTGCGTTCGTCGAGTTCACCATCCTCGTTGTAAGCGGCGTGGTCTCGGCGCAGACGGCGTGCCTGCTCACGTCCTTCATCGATTGCGTCAGCCTTCGATCGATACGGTCCGGTAGCTCCCTTCTCTCCGTCGATCCGGTTGTACCAGGCACCACCCTCGTGGAATGTCTCGACGTCTCCTGTGGGCATCATTCCTCCTTCGTTTGGTCCCTACTTTCGCCTGTCTTGGCGCGAGCACGCTAGTACTTATGACGAGCGGTTCGCGAAGTGCGTCACGCTTGCCGACCGGCCAGACCAGGCCTTCTGTCTAGTCTGATCACATGGGCACAGTGATTCTCGTGCGGCACGGCCGCACCCAAGCGAACGTCGACGGCATCCTCGCCGGGAGAACCGCCGGCGTCGATCTCGATGATCGCGGTCGCGAACAGGCCGCCGCGACTGCAGAGCGGCTGATGCCCGTTCCCCTCGTGGGCGTCGTCTCGAGTCCACTCGAACGGTGTCGCCAGACATCCGCTCTGATTCTCGACCGCCAGCAGGGCTCCCCCGCCTTTCTCGTCGAAGACGACATCACCGAGTGCGACTACGGCGACTGGCAGGGCGGCACTCTGAAGCAGCTCAGCACCGAGAAGCTGTGGAAGGTTGTGCAGTCGAGCCCCTCTGCCGTCGTGTTCCCCGGCGGAGAGTCGCTCGCGGCCATGCAGGCTCGATCGGTCGCGGCCATCCGGCGCATCGACGCAGAGTTCGAAGAGCAGCATGGGCCAGGGGCTGTGTGGGCGGCGGTCAGCCACGGCGACATCATCAAGTCGATCCTCGCCGACGCCTACGGCATGCATCTCGACCTGTTCCAGCGCATCAGCGTCGGCCCGGCATCCGTGTCGATCGTGCGCTACGGCTCGGGCTCGCCCAGCGTGCACGCGACCAACACCGAATCGGGCGACCTCTCCTGGCTGCGCACGGCCCCGCCGGTCGAAGATGCCCCCGTCGGAGGTGGGGCCGGCCCGGCCTGACGGCGCAAAGCGCTCGTAGACTAGAACCATGGCTCCCCTCGTCCACGCCTTCGATTGGCCCGACCGGGTGGTGGTCGGCACGATCGGCCAGCCCGGCTCCCGTTCCTTCTACCTCCAGGCCCGCACGGGCAAGCGCATCGTCAGCGTCGGTCTCGAGAAACAGCAGTCGGCCGCCCTCGCCGAGAAGATCGAGGAGGTTCTCGACGAGCTCATGACTCAGGAGGGCAACCCGGCCAGCGTTCCGGCGACGACCCCGATCGAGCTCGTCGACAACGACCCGCTCGATCCCGTCGAAGAAGAATTCCGCACCGGCACGCTCAGCCTCGGCTGGGATCCCTCGACCGCCCAGGTCGTCATCCAGGCGTTCCCGATCATCGAGATCGAGATCGACGAAGACCAAGACGAACTCGAGCTCGACCTCACCGACGTGGAACCCGACGAGATGCTCGTCGTGCGCATTCCGGTCGGCTCGGCCAGAGCCTTCGCCAAGCGCACGCTCGAGGTCGTCGGTGCTGGCCGTCCGCTGTGCCCGCTCTGCGGCATGCCGATGGATGCCGACGGGCACGTCTGCGACCCGTCGCCGGATTTGTAGATGGCGACGGAGGCGAACGGCTCCGGAGACGGTCTCGACGGCGAGCTCGACGGCGAGCTCGTGATCACCGGACGCATCACGACGGCGTCGAACGCCACGTTCCTCGCCCAGATCGGCGACACCGCCGTCGTCTACAAGCCGGTTGCCGGCGAGAACCCCCTGTGGGATTTCCCCGACGGCACCCTGGCCCACAGAGAGGCGGCAGCGTACCTGGTTTCCGAAGCGTTCGGCTGGAACGTCGTTCCCCGCACGTGGCTGCGAAGCGGCCCGATGGGCGTCGGCATGGTGCAGTTGTGGCAGGACATCGACCCCGACCAGGACGCCGTCGACCTGGTCACCGCGGAGCGACTTCCCGACGCCGGCTGGCGGCGGGTGCTGGATGGAACCGACGAGGAGGACCGCGAGGTCACGCTCATCCACGAGGACACCGACTCGCTCCGGCGCATGGCGATCTTCGACGTCGTGGCGAACAACGCCGATCGAAAGGGGGGCCATATCCTCGCCATGCCCGATGGGCACAGGCACGGAGTCGACCACGGCCTGACCTTCCACGCGGAGCATAAGTTGCGCACCGTGCTCTGGGGATTCACCGGCGACGAGCTGCGCCCCGACGAACTCGCCGCGATCGACGGGGTGCGCACGGCTCTTTACGACGAGCTGGGCGAGGCCCTGACTGCGCTCATCACACCAGCCGAGCTCGACGCGCTCGATGCCCGCTGCGAGCGACTGCTCTCGCGCGCCCACTTCCCAGCACCACGGGGCCATATGCCCGCGGTGCCGTGGCCACTCTTCTGACTCGCTGCGCGGCATCCGCGCCCATGCGGTTCATGCGCTGCTGGTCGACCGGCAGCGGATGCGCCGAAAGGGCGCGGATGCGGCCGGCTACTCCTCGGACTTGAGCGCGAGACCGATCGCGAAGAACGTCGGCGCCCAGTGGCCGATGAAGATTCCCCAGCGGTCGGACTGCGCCTTGTCGTCTGTCTTCTTGGCGCGGGAGGCGAGCCAGGCGACGAGCGCGAGACCGATCGATGCGAATCCCGCCAGGTACGCGAACTCGCTGCGCAGGCCGAGATCGTGCGCGGTGCGGATGGGGTTGAAGCCGGCTTGCTCGATGACTTTCTTTGCCATGGTGGGACCTTTCGTCAGGAGCCCGTGAGGGGCTGCCGCCACTCTGGCACGCGAAAACGCCCAGCCGCGCGGGATTGCGCGGGCTGGGCGTTCTCGTAGTATCTCGGGCCGATCCGGCCGAGTCTCAGGCGGCGAGCGGCAGCTCCGCGGTGGCCGAGACCACGCTGAGCTGGCCGTCGATCACGTCGACCGAGACCGAGCCGCCATCCAGAACTGCCGAGTTGACCAGCAGTTCAGCGATACGGTCGTCGAGTTCGCGCTGGATCACGCGACGCAGCGGGCGAGCACCGTACTCGGGCTCGTAGCCGTGCTCGGCGATCCAGTCGATCGCCGACTCGCTGATGTCGAGCGAGACGTTCCGTGCAGCCAGACGCGAGCGGGTCGCATCCAGAAGCAGGGCCACGATCTGCCGCAGCTGCGGCTGGTCGAGCTTGCGGAACAGCACGATCTCGTCGATGCGGTTGATGAACTCGGGCCGCATCGCCTCGCGCAGCTTGCCCATCACCCGGTCGCGCAGAGCCTTGTCATCACCGAAGCCGTCGGCGGCATTGGGGGCCGCGAAGCCGATGGGACCTCCACGACTCGCGAGAAACTCCGAGCCGATGTTCGACGTCATGATGATGACCGTGTTGCGGAAGTCGACCGTGCGTCCCTGTCCGTCGGTCAGGCGCCCGTCGTCGAGAACCTGCAGAAGCAGGTTGAAGATGTCGGGGTGCGCCTTCTCGATCTCATCGAACAGGATGACCGAGTACGGATTGCGCCGCACCCGCTCGGTGAGCTGACCGGCCTCGTCGTAGCCGACGTATCCGGGAGGGGCACCGACGAGACGCGACACCGTGTGACGCTCGCCGAACTCGCTCATGTCGAAGCGCACCATGGCCTTGTCGTCGCCGAACAGGGACTCGGCCAAGGCCTTGCCCAGCTCGGTCTTGCCCACGCCGGTCGGGCCGAGGAACAGGAAGCTGCCCACCGGACGGTTGGCGTCGCCCATGCCGGTGCGGTTGCGCCGCACGGCCTTGGCGACGACCGAGACGGCGTCGTTCTGGCCGATGACCCGCCCGTGCAGTTCGTCTTCGAGCACCGCGAGGCGCTCCCGGTCGACCTGGGTGAGGCGAGCGGCGGGGATGCCGGTCGCACGCGAGATCACGGCTGCGATCTCGGCCTCGCCCACGACAGCCTCAGCGGTGACAGCGTTGCCCGTGGATGCCGCGGGCTTGGCCGCCGCGAGCTTCTCGTGCACGGCCTCGATGCGGTCGCGCAGACGCGACGCCTCTTCGTAGTGCTCGAGCGAGACGGCCGCATTCTTCGACGCCTCGAGCTCGCTCAGCTCTTCGAGCAGGGCGGAGGCATCGACACGCGAGCCGAGGCTGAGGCGCAGACGAGCACCGGCCTGGTCGATCAGGTCGATCGCCTTGTCGGGCAGGAACCGATCGGTGACGTAGCGCGCCGACAGCTCGACGGCGCCACGGATGGCCTCGTCGGTGTAGCGCACGCCGTGGTGCTCCTCATAGGCGCCGCGGAGTCCGGAGAGGATCGAGACGGCGTCTTCTATGGAGGGCTCGCCGACGTGGACGGGCTGGAACCGGCGCTCGAGAGCGGAGTCCTTCTCGATGGAGCGGTACTCCTTGAGCGTGGTGGCTCCGACGACGTGCAGCTCGCCGCGAGCAAGTCGAGGCTTGAGGATGTTCCCGGCATCCATACCGCCCTCGCCGGAGCCGCCCGCGCCCACGACCGTGTGCAGCTCGTCGATGAAGACGATGAGCTCGGACTTGTGGGCACTGATCTCGTCCATGAGGGTGGTGAGGCGCTCTTCGAAGTCGCCACGGTAGCGGGTGCCGCCGACCATGGCCGCGAAGTCGAGCGAGACCACGCGCTTCTCGCGCAGCTGCTCGGGAACGTCACCGGATGCGATGCGCTGGGCCAGACCCTCGACGATCGCGGTCTTGCCCACGCCTGCCTCGCCGATCAGGACGGGGTTGTTCTTGGTGCGACGCGACAGGATCTCGACGGTCTGCTCGATCTCGTCGGCACGGCCGATCACGGGGTCGAGACCCCCGTCACGAGCCATGGCGGTGAGGTCGGTGCCGAACTTGTCGAGCATGGGCGTATCGGATGCCGCGGGCGCGTCGGGCTGCACGCTCGTGGCCTGCTCGCCCATCGTCTCGCGCATGCCGGACTGCAGCGCCTCGGGAGTGATGCCCGCGGCCGACAGCACCTGACCGGCGGGAGAGTCCTGGCCGATCACGAGCGCGAAGAAGAGGTGCTCGGGGTCGATGTAGGTCGAACCCGACGCGCGGGCGACCTGGTAGGCGTGGAACAGCGCGCGCTGCGCCGACTGCGTGAGCACGGGCGACTCGACCGCGTTCGCGGACTGAGCCTGAGGCAGACGCTGCTCGGCGGCGTTGGCGATGTCGGCCGGGCGCACGCCCAGACGAGCGATGACCTCGGCGGCGGGCTCTGCCTCGGCGAGTACACGCAGAATGTGCAGGGCGTCGAGCTCACGGTGGCCGTGCTCGATGGCGAAGCGACCCGCGGATGCGAGAACCTCGTGGGTACGCCGGCTCATGAGTCGGCTGATGTCGATGGAACGCCCGGCCTGGGCCGCGCGCTCGCCCTGCAGGTAGCGGGCGAGGAACTCGTCGAAAGAGTTGCTCCCGGATCCGTCGGAGTCCGGGGAAGAGTTGGGGTCGAAACGATCGGGCAAAGTAACCTCCTGTGAAACTTGAGTGCCTTCGACTCAACTCAACAATACAGAGCGCAATCTATTCCCGCCCGCTCTCCTGCGCTGGTCGAGTAGCGGTACGACGAAGGAGCCCGCGTATCGAGACCACGTCGATGATGGCCTCGATACGGTCGCAAAGCGACCTACTCGACCGGCGCAGAGGTTCCGCGAGCAGAGCCGGCGGGTTAGCGTGGGTGAATGCGACGAACTGCGGACGAGGCGGGTGCAGTCGACAGACGAACACCCTCTCCGGGGTCACCCCGGGGTACGAATCCCAGCCTGAACGCCCAACCGCAGGCGCCACACCGCGCTTCGCGCGGCCGCGTGCCCGCACCGATCGATTGGTCGTCCGCGGTTCGTCGCATCCTCGCCGAGGCCGTGTGAGGCAGCACTCCGTCGCGGTCGGCCTCTCGCACGCGATGCTCACCTCCCCCGAGTGGGCATTCGACGCGCTGGTGGATGCCTGCGGCCGCGCACTCGGAGTGCGCCCGGGATGGCTGTGGCCCCTGGTCGACGGAACTCTCGGCGCCTACCGCCGCCCGCCCCGAGACGCGCACCGCGAGCTCGCACGATGGATCGAGGCGAGCGACGACTTCCAGGGCGCGTTCGTTGCCGCACGCGAGGCTGGACGAGTCATCACTCTCGCCCGCCTCGAGACGGTCGCGGCCAGCATGGCGCCGACCTCGCTGGCCGTGCCATCCATCGCCGGACTCGGCGAGCTCGCCGACTTTCTCGAGGTGTCGCCGAGTCAGCTCGACTGGCTCACCGACACCGCGCACTGGAATCGCCGCACCCCTCGCGGACGCCTTCACCACTACAGCTACGACTGGCTCTTGCGACCCGGCCGCACTCCTCGGCTGCTCGAGGTACCGACCCCGCGCATGCGTCGCGTGCAACGCCGGGTGCTGGGCGACATCCTCAGCCGCCTGCCGCTGAACGACGCCGCCCACGGCTTCGTTCCCGGCCGATCTGCGGCGACCGGCGCCGCCGCCCATGTCGGAGCCGAGACCGTCATCACACTCGACCTCCGCAACTTCTTCGCTCGCGTGCCCGCTCGACGAGTGTTCTCCGTCTTTCGACAGGCCGGCTACCCCGAGGCAGTAGCGCACGCCCTGACCGGGCTCTGCACGCACGCGGTTCCGCCGTGGGTCGGTGCCCGGATGCCGGCGGGAGGCTCGACGGAGAATCGTGCGGCCCTGAGACGGGCGATCTCGGAGTCGCATCTGCCGCAGGGCTCGCCGACCTCTCCGGCGCTGTCGAACCTGGCCGTTCGCCGCCTCGACTCACGGCTGAGCGGCTGGGCCGAGGCATCCGGCGCGATGTATACCCGGTACGCCGACGACCTCGCCTTCAGCGGCGACCGGCTGCGCGGACGAGCGGCCGTCGCGTTCATCGCCGGCGTGGAGCGGATCGTGCGCGACGAGGGGCACGTGCTCAATGGATCGAAGACGAGAATCGCCGGCCGCGGGGCGAGTCAGCGCGTCACGGGCCTCGTCGTCAACGACGGCGTCGCGGTCGACCGAGCCTTCTTCGATGAGCTGAAGGCGATTCTGCACAACTGCGTGACACACGGCCCGCGCACTCAGAACAGGGCCGGTCACCCCGACTTTCGAGCCCACCTGGCGGGAAGACTCGCCTGGGTCGAGAGCGTCAGCCCCTCACGAGGAGCAAGACTGCGACGCGACTGGGATCGAATCGACTGGTCGTAGAAAGCCGCTACTTGCCCGCCAGGGCGGTGCACTGCGGGCAGTGCGGGTAGCCGTTCGTGCCGAACTTCTTGTTCTCGATCGCGATCGCCTTGCCCACCTCGCAGTTGCGGTCGTCGTGAAAGACGTGCGTGTCTTGCGGCTTCTTCGAGTAGTAGGGGTTGACCTTCATGGCCTCAGTCTACGAATCGGACGATGGCTCCGCGCCCGCACCCGGCCGGAACGCGGCGTCGTCACGGATGTCGATGCGCGTCGCCCCGTCGCGCTTCGACACGTCGATGCGCGGGTCGGCGTCGAGTTCTGTCGACTTCGGCGCACTGGTCAACTGATCGCGTCGCTTGTCGTCGGCGGTAGCCGGTGCGTCAGCCATTCAGTCGGCAGACGACGAGCTGGCAGACGACGAGCTGGCAGACGACGGGCTAGCAGACGATGAGGCGTCAGATGAGGATCCGGTGACCTTCTCTTTGGCAGCCTTCGCCACGTCGGCGATCTTCTCCTGCACGACGGGAGCGGCCTCACGCACGAGATCGCCAGCATCCGCTACGGCCTTCTGCACGTGCGGGTCGTGCCAGACGTCGTTCGCGCGCGCCTTGATCTCGGCGTACTTGGCGCGACCGGCCTTGGTGCCGAGTACGTAGCCGGCGGCGAGACCGACGCCGAGTCCGAAGATGAGTCGTGCTGCCATGGTGAGCTTCTTTCTCCTCGAGGGATGCGGTTCATCCAGGGTGGCACGATCGACGGGATGCCCAGCAGGGCTTGCGCTTCAGGCCTCCGGTTCCCAACGCTTCGCAGCAGACGACGCGATGATCGCCAGAAGCGCGGAACGGAAGACCTCGGGCTCGTCGACTTCCGGCATCATGTCGCGCTCCAGTGTGCGCGCGGAGTTCCAGACATCGGTACCCGCGGGTGTGACCGAGACGATGTGCCGTCGGCGGTCGCTCGGATCGGATACCCGCTCCACGAAGCCCTCTCGCTGCAGCCGCTCGAGCGTGCGCGAGATCGTCTGATTCTCGACGCGCGCGAGGCGAGCGAGATCTGTCTGGCTGCGGGGGGACTCCTGCAGCAGATGCAGAACGACCAGGCCCGCGTGCGTCAGGCCGATCTGATCGAGACGCTCCGTCCACGCGTGTTCGACGAGTCGAGATGCGGTGGCCAGAAGCCGACCGGTCGGCCACTCCTGCATGTTGGGGCCGACAGCGGAAGCGTTCGAAGCCTCGTTCACCGACTCATCGCTCATTCTGCAAATCTAGGCTACCGTCGAATAGTAAGCTAGCTGACTAATCGAGAGGCGCCCGATGTCCACATCCTCCAGCATCACCACGGCTGACAGAATCCGACAGGTCGTCGTCGCGGCGAGCGCCGTCGTCGCGGTCGTCGGCGCGTACATCGGCTCGGGAGCGGCGGGCGGAACGCCCATCCAGAATGCCGCGAATGGTGCCCTCACCGCCGACTCGACTCCGATAGCGCCCGCCGGCCCGGCGTCCTCGATCTGGTCGGTGATCTACCTCGGCCTGCTGGCCTACGCCGTGTGGCAGTTGCTGCCGAAACAGGCGAACGCCCCGCGGCAGCGTCTCGTCGGCTATTGGGTGGCTGCTTCTCTGCTGCTGAACGCGGCGTGGATCCTCAGCGTTCAATTCGACCAGCTCGCCCTCTCATGCGTCGTCATCGTCGTCTTGCTGGCCGTGCTCGCCCGCACGTTCCTCCTGCTCGTCGACGGACGTCCCGCAGGTGTCGTCGAGACGATCGTGCTCGACGGAACCATGGGGCTCTATCTCGGCTGGGTGTCGATCGCCACGGCAGCCAACATCGCCGCGGGACTGACCGCGGCGGGCTTCGACGGCTTCGGCTGGGGCCGAGATGCCTGGGCTGTCATCGTGCTCGCCGTCGCGGCGCTGGTCGGAGTCCTCATCGCCATCCGCGGTCGCGGACGCCTTGCACCGGCAGCGTCGCTCACCTGGGGCCTCGCCTGGGTCGCCGTGTCTCGCACGACCGGCGAACTCGTTTCGCAGCCCGCCATGATCGCCGCAATCGTGGCCGCGGCCGTCGTCGTCATCGCAACCGTCGGCATCCGCATCGCCTCGCGCGCCTCGCAGCCCGCACGCGCATGACCTCGTCGCCCACGACCTCGTCCCGCACGCGCTGGTACGGCCTCGTCTTCATCAGCGTCGCCGTCGCGCTGATCATCGTCGACTCCACGATCGTCAACGTGGCGATCCCCTCGATCGTGAAAGACCTCGACATCTCGAGCACTCAGGTGCAGTGGGTGCAGGAGTCCTACACGCTCGTCTTCGCGGCCCTGCTGCTGGTCTTCGGCACGCTCGCCGACCGATTCGGGCGCCGCCGGATGCTTCTGCTCGGCGTCGTGATCTTCGCCGCGTCGAGCGTGTTGGCCGCGATGGCACCGACGGGCGACCTCCTCATCGGTGCCCGCGTGCTGCAAGGGGTCGGCGGAGCGATGGTTCTTCCCACGACCCTGTCGATCATCAACGCCACGTTCCGCGGCAAGGATCGCGCGATCGCTTTCGCCATCTGGGGATCGACGATCGGTGGCATGACGGCTGTAGGGCCCCTCCTCGGCGGCTGGCTCACGACGGACTTCTCGTGGCGCTGGGCGTTCGGCATCAACGTGCCCCTCGGAATCGCGATCGTCGTCGGGCTGCTGCTGTTCGTGCGCGAATCGCGCGAGGCGACGGCGGCGGGCCGGGTGGATGCGGTGGGCGCGTTCCTCTCGATCGTCACGAGCGCGACGCTCGTCTTCGGACTCATCGAGGGGCGCAGCCTCGGCTGGTGGCTCGTCGACGAGCGCGTGACGATCGGCTCCTGGAGCTGGCCCGGAGACGTCTCTCCGGTGCCGATCTCGTTCGCGGTGTGCGTCGCCGCCGGTGTGCTGTTCGTTCTGTGGGGCAGACGACGGCAGCGCGCCGGGCTGAGCACGATGCTGGCGTTCGCGCTGTTCCGCATCCCGTCGTTCCGCAACGGCAACATCGCCGCCATGATCGTGAGCCTCGGCGAGTTCGGCATCATCCTGTCGCTGCCTATCTGGCTGCAGAACGTGCTGGGTTACGACGCGCTGCAGACCGGGTTCATCCTGTTGGCGCTGGCGATCGGCTCGTTCATGGCGAGCGGGTTCGCGGGGGCCTTCGGCAACCGCATCGCGCCGGTCGCCATCGTTCGCGTGGGTCTCGCCGCCGAGATCATCGGCGTCGCCGGCATCGCCGTCGTGATCGGACCCGACACGGGCTGGGGCCTGCTCGTGCCATTCCTCTTCGTCTACGGATTCGGTGTGGGCCTCGCGACGGCGCAGCTCACAGGCGTCGTACTGAAAGACGTGCCCGTCGAGCAGAGCGGGTCGGGCTCAGGCACCCAGTCGACATCGAGGCAGATCGGATCGGCGCTCGGCATCGCGATTCTCGGCACCGTGCTCTTCACGACGGCCGGGGCACAGCTCGACACCCGACTGTCCGACGCGGGCGTTCCGGATGCCCAGCGCGAGCAGATCGTGTCGGCCGTCGTCGACAGCTCCGGTGCGGCGATTAGCGGGCTCTCGGCAGATCCGTCGACGGCAGCGCAGGCGGAGTCGGCGAAGATCGCATTCTCAGACGGCACGAAGTACGCGGCGTTCTCTGCGGCGGCGTTCTTGTCGCTGGGATTCCTGGCCACCCTGTCGCTCGGCGGCCGGTCCGACGGCATTGATGCTCGGCGACGTCGACCCGACGGCGTGGAGGACGCCGCTCAGGGAACCCAGCGGTAGAGCAGCTCGGGTTCGGCGGCCTCGGACACGGAGTGCCGACCCGACGACGTTCCCTCCCTCACGAGAGAGAAGCCGACCGTCTCGAGGAACCGGGCCGCCACCGCGTTGCGTCGGAACACCCAGAGCTGCAAGCCCCGCGGACTCTCCCGCTTGGCGACCTCGACCAGTCGGTGTCCGACGCCGAACCCCTGTGCCGTGGTGCGCACGAAGAGCTGGCTGAGCCATCCGTCGTGCAGCGCGACGACGCCCACGACATTGCCGTCGACGGTCGCCACCCAGACGTCTGTCTTGTGCAGTAGGACATTGGATGTCCACCAGCGGTCTTCGTCGAGGGTATTGCGCCCCGCGAACCACGGCATCGAATCCGCCGTCGAGTAGTGGATCACCTCCGCCACCGCGTGAGCATCGCCGGCTGTGGCACGGCGCACATCGTCGATGTGCACCGTGACCCGCTCGCGCTTCATGACTACAGCTCAGACCCGCTGATCGTGAACGTGTCGCAGCCGCCTGCGCCGTTCTTCATGCCTACCTGGAACCACTTCTCCCGCTGTTCGCTCGACCCGTGGGTCCAGCTCTCGGGGTTCACCTGACCCGAGCCCATCTCCTGGATGCGGTCGTCGCCGATGACCGACGCGGCGTTCAGCGCGTCGGCGATCTGCGCATCCGTCACGGGCTCAAGAAAGGTGACGCCGTCTTGATCTTCGGTCGTGGATGCCGCGGCCACCCACGCGCCGGCGTAGCAGTCGGCCTGCAGCTCGGTGCGCACGGAGTCGGAGGTCGGGCCGGTGTCCGTGCGATCGGTGCGATCCATGACACCGAGAAGGTTCTGGATGTGGTGGCCGTACTCGTGCGCGACGACGTACATCTCTGAGAGGGTGCCGCCGGAGGCACCGAATTGCGTGCGCAGCTCGTCGAAGAACGAGGTGTCCATGTAGATGGACTGGTCGGGCGGGCAGTAGAACGGCCCGGTCGCGCTGGATGCCTGGCCGCAGCCTGTCGAGGTCGATTGCGTGAAGAGCACGAAGTCGTTGGGCTGGGTGAACTGAACACCGAGTCGTGGAGCCTCATCGGTCCAATAGTCATAGAGCGAGTTCTCCGCTCCGACCATCAGGCACTCGACGTCGGCGTTCGCCTCCGACCCGTATTGGCAACTGAGGTCTTCCTCGCTCTGCGTGCCCTGTTGAGCCCCGCCGGCCAATCCGGTGAGGTCGACCCCAAGGAACTGCGAGAGCAGAAAGAGCCCGATGACCACGACCGCGCTTCCGCCGCCGACGGCGATTCCGGTGTTTCGGCCGCGCTTGGACACGCGACTGGTGTCGAGCTTGGCGTTGTCGTTGAAGGTCATAGCAAGAAGCTAGCGCTTCGGCGAGGCCCCGGGCAGCCCCCGACGGCAGGGCACGGCATAGTGGTAATGAACGATATTCGCCCACCGCACCCGACCGGAGCCCGCCGTGTCAGACCAGCACTCCCCCACAGTGATCACCTCCGAAGAAGCCGCCCTCGATGCGGCCGAGTCGCTGGCGGAACGGTTCGCAGCAGATGCCGCCCGTGCCGATGCCGATGGCCGCGCGCCGTTCGAGCAGATCGCGGCGCTGCGCGCATCCGGCCTGCTACCCGCGCTGGTGCCCACCCGGCTCGGTGGCGGCGGCCTCGACTGGCACACGGTCTTGCGGGCGCTGCGCCCGATCATCCGCGCCGATGCCGGCCTGGGGCACGTGATCGCGTACCACTTCGTGAACTCGTGGCGCATCCGGCTCAACGAGAACCAGCATGTGATCGACGACCTCTACCGAGGCTTGTCGGCGTCGTCGTGGTTCTGGGGCGGGGCCGGCAACCCGCGGGATGCCGGACTCGAGTTGACGCCCACAGCCGGCGGTTTCACGGTCACGGGCCGCAAGTTCTTCGCCACCGGCGCGCAGCTGGCCGACCGGGTCACCGCGAGTGGAACCCGTGTCGACACCGGCGAGCGCCTCGCCATCGTGATCGACGCGACCGCCCCCGGCGTCGTGCACCACGACGACTGGAGCAACATCGGCCAGCGCCTCAGCGCATCCGGTTCGGTGTCGTTCTCCGAGGTGGCCGTTCCACACGCTCACGTGCTCGGCCCGAACGAGCAGGACGGGGAGCTGTATCGCCCCTATGGCTCGCTGTCGATCCTCGCGTTCCAGCTCGCCATGAACCACATCCACGTGGGCCTCGCCGAAGGCGCCCTCGCCGAGGCTGCCGACTACGCGCGCACCAAGACGCGGGCATGGGCGACCTCGGGCGTCGAGAATGCGATCGACGACCCCTACATCCGGCAGACGATCGGCGAGCTCACCGCTCAGACCAGAGCCGCGGATGCACTGACGTGGAGCGCGACGAACCTGTTCGTCGACGCCGCCAACAAGGGCTGGGAACTCGGCGACGAGGAGCGCGGCCGAGCAGCGGTGGAGATCGCCGCGGCAAAGGTCGTGACCACGCGCACGGCGCTGCACGTCGCATCGACCGCGTTCGAACTGATGGGCGCACGAGCAACCAGCGAGTCGGCCGCGATGGACCGGTTCTGGCGGAACGCGCGAACGATCACGCTGCACGACCCCGTGGCCTACAAGGCGCAGGAGGTGGGCGACTTCGCCCTCACGGGTGCGTTCCCGACGCCGAGCGCATACAGCTGATCGGGGTCTCGATACGGTCGCTGAGCGACCTACTCGACCAGCGCGGATGATGCGCCGGTCGAGTAGCGAGGAACGAGCGTATCGAGACCCCCCGTGGATGATCTCGATACGGCCGCGAGCGGCCTACTCGATCAGCGCATGGCGTGAGATCTAGGCGGAGACGCTCGCGAGCTCGTCGTAGGTGGCGAAGTCCTTCGCGATCTCGCTGCCCGTGAAGTTGCCGATCCATCCGTCGTCGTCGTGGAAGAAGCGCACCGAGACGTACTCGGGACGCGTACCCATGTCGAACCAGTGCGTCGTGTTCGCGGGAACGGAGATGAGGTCTCCCGCCTCGCAGAACACCGCGTTGACCTTTCCGCCGGCGCGCAGGTAGAAGACGCCGCTGCCACGAGCGAAGAAGCGGTCCTCATCGTCGTCGTGACGGTGCTCGCTCAGAAACTTCTGCCGAGCGGTCGCTGCCTGCTCGAGGTACTCCGGCGAGTTGTCGTCGACGATCGAGACGACGTCGACGAGGGTGTACCCCTGCGCGGCGTTCACGGCGTCGATCTCGTCGCGATAGGCGGAGAGCACTTCCTCCTGCGTCGGCTCGGCCGAGAGCTCTTTGAGCTCCCATCGGCTGAACCGGGCGCCGAGCGTCGAGAGCACATCGGTGATGACCTGCGCGTCGCGGGTCTGGAGTTCGGGGGCGGAGGCGTCGTTCTCGTCCCACACGGTCAGAAGAGTCATACGCCAATCGTAACGATCAGGCTACGGGCCGGGCCACACGAGTAATACGAGGTCATACGGCGTAAACGCCAAGGTCGCTGCTGGTTGAATCTGATCATCACACTCCGGCCTGTTCGCAGTGTGGCCCGACTCGCTTGCCCTACCCACAGCTTTCAGGAGACACCATGGCCATCTCGCGCCGCATCCCGCTCATCGTGCTCGCCGCGACGACAGTGCTCGCACTCTCTGCCTGCGCCCAGTCGAACGGCACCACATCAGAAGGGTCGACCGATGCTCCGGCCACCGCCTCCGCAGCGTTGCCCGCTCCCTTTGACGGCGACCCGGTCAAGGTAGCCCTGGTGCGCCAGTCTGGAGCCGGCGACTACTTCGAGGCGTGGGGAGCAGGCGCCGCCAAGCAGGCCAAGTCGGCAAACATCGACCTCACGGTCACGGATGCCCGCAACGACAACGCGAAGCAGGCCAGCGACCTCGAGCAGGCCATCGCATCCAAGCCCGACGCGATCATCGTCGACCACGGCCAGACCGACACCTTGCAGCCCCTCATCACGCAGGCCGTCACCGCGGGAATCCCCGTGGTCGTCTACGACCTCGCGTTGACCGACGCGACCGGCGTCGTCACGACCTCGCAGTCAGACGAATCTATGGCCTCGGGCGTTCTCGACCAGCTCATCGACGACGTCGGCGACGGAGCCAAGGTGGGCTACGTCTCGGCCTCCGGCTACGCGGCCCTCGACCGTCGCGATGTCGTCTGGAAGAAGTACGTCGCCGACCACAAGCTCGACGTCGCGTTCTCGACCGGCAAGGTGTCGGAGTCGACCGCGACCGACAACATCCCGCTCGTCGACGCCGCCCTCAAGCAGAACCCCGACGTCAAGGCGATCTTCGCGCCCTACGACGAGATCACCAAGGGCGTCGTGCAGGCTGTGAACCAGAACAACCTCGGCTCCAAGGTGAAGGTCTACGGCATCGACATCTCGAACGCCGACATCGAGGTCATCACGGCAGACGGCAGCCCCTGGGTCGCCACGTCGGCGACTGACCCGTCCGCCGTCGGTGCAGCGGTCGTGCGCTCCCTCGCTCTCAAGCTCGCCGGCCAGCTCGACGAAGACGACGTGCAGTTCCCGGCCAAGACGATCACGCAGTCGTTCCTGAAAGACAACTCGATCGACAACGTCACCTCGCTGCGCGACAAGGAGCCGAGCCTCGACCTCTCCGATCAGGTCACTGCCGACTGGCTTCCCGCCAACTCGTGATCGATTCGTCCATCCCTGAGGGAGGCGACCAGGCGACGCTGTCGCCCGTCGTCTCCCTTTCGGGCGTCTCCGTGGCCTACGGATCGAACGTCGTTCTCACGGATGTGACGCTCGACTTCTTCGCCGGCCGCATCACCGCCCTGCTCGGCGCGAACGGTGCGGGCAAGTCCACCCTCATCAAAGCTCTCTCCGGCGCCAACCCGAGGTACTCGGGCGACATCTCCATCGAAGGCACCCTGCTCCATCTCTCCTCCCCCGTGCTCGCCAAGGCGCACGGCATCTCGACCGTGCATCAGAAGGTCGCAGACGGCATCGTGCCCGGACTCTCGATCGCCGAGAACGTGATGCTCGACGATTTGGCGAATGCATCCAGGCACCCGCTTCGCAACGCGAAGCAGTCGCTTCTCGACGCCCGTGCCGCGCTCGCCACCCTCGGTCTCGACTGGCCCGACTCCCTTCTCGTGCAGGATGCCGCCCGGCTCAGCATCTCGGATGCCCAGCTGCTCGTGCTCGCCCGGGCGCTCAGGGGCACACCGAGACTCCTCATCCTCGACGAGCCGACCTCGGCACTGACCGCCGCCGAGGCCGAGCGACTCTTCACGGTGCTCCGATCGCTCCGCGACACCGGGCTCTCGATCGTCTACGTCTCACATCGCTTCGGTGAGATCGAGGCCCTCGCCGATCGCGTCGTCGTCTTGCGCGACGGCGTCGTGCAGCACAACTCAGAGCGGCCCTTCGCCTGGAACGCGATTCTGCACGACATGCTCGGTCGCGCGACCGAACTCGAACAGACGCGGGTGGATGTCCGCCGCGGGCACGACGTCGTGGCCCACGTGAGCGGCGTCCCCCTTCTTCCCGCAGCGCCCCCGCTCGACCTCGAGGTGCGCACGGGTGAAGTGCTCGGCATCCTCGGGCTCATCGGGGCCGGCAAGACCGAACTGGCCGAGCTCCTCGCCGGGCTGGCGCGACCGGCATCCGGAAGCCTGTCGCTCGGCGGAGAGCCATACGCGCCCAAACGGCCGTCCGATGCTCTGCGCCGGGGAGTCGTGCTCGTTCCCGAAGACCGCCAGCGCCAGGCCCTGCTGCCCGGCTGGTCTGTCGCGCACAACATCTCGATCCCGTTTCTCAAGCTGTCGTCGGCTCTCGGCACCCTGCGCGGAGCCCGTGAGATCTCGCGCGCGCAGCAGGTCATCGACTCGCTCGGCGTCGTGACGGCCGGGCCGAGTGCGTCGATCGACGACCTCTCCGGCGGCAACCAGCAGAAAGTCGTCGTCGGTCGGTGGCTGTCGGCCGAACCGCGCCTCGCTCTTCTCGACGAGCCGTTTCGCGGCGTCGACATCTCTGCCCGTCGCGAGATCGGCGATCGTCTCAAAGACCTCGTCGCAGCCGGAGACGCGGCAGCCGTCGTGCTCTCGAGCGACATCGACGAGATCCTCGAGGTCGCCGACCGCATCATCGTGCTCGTCGCCGGCGCGATCGAGCTCGATGCCTACGCCGATGAGACAGACAGGGCGAGCATCGTCGGGGCATTCCTCGGCGCGCGCACCCGAGACCATTCCGCCGTTCCGCCCGAAGGACACCCGAAATGACCAGCGCTCCCCTCTCTCCCACGACCGCGTCGTTCGCCGAGCGCGGAGCCGCGTTCGTCGTGCGCTGGGGCTTCATCGCCGTGACCGTCGCGCTCATCGCCTACTTCGTGATCACCGAGCCCAACTTCCGCACGCTCGACAACGTCTTCGGCATGCTCAAGTTCATCGCTCCGACCGCCATCGCGGGCCTGGGAGTCATGCTCGCGATCACGGTGGGTGGAATCGATCTCTCGGTGGGAGCATCCGCCGGGTTCGCCGTGTCGATCGCCGCCTGGACGATGGTGATCGGCAATCAGGTGGGCGGCGTCGCGATCGGCGTCGTGCTGCTCGGGGGCCTGCTGATCGGCGGACTGAACGCGTTCCTCATCGTCGTGGCGCGCATCCCCGATCTGCTCGCCACTCTGGCGACCTCGTTCGTGATCGTCGGGCTCAAGCTGCTGATCGTCGATGGCAAGTCGATCTCGTCGCAGATGTCGCTGGCCGATGGGTCGACCGCGCCGGGCAAGTTCACGGCCGACTACCTCTGGCTCGATAGGGGCAGCCTCGGCCCTGTTCCCATTCCCGTCATCATCTTCGTGGCCATCACCGCCCTGCTCTGGTTCATCCTCGAGCACACCCGCTGGGGGCGCGCCCTCTACGCGGTCGGCGCGAACGCCGAAGCTGCCCGGCTCGCCGGCATCCGGGTTCAGCTCTATCGCACCGTCGCCTACATGGGCTGCGGCCTTCTCGCCTCGATCGCCGGTCTGTTGCTCGGCGCCCGCATCGGCCAGGGCGACGTGTCGGCGGGCAACTCGCTGCTTCTGGATGCCGTGGCCGTGGCCCTCGTCGGCGTCTCGGTTCTCGGCATAGGCAGGCCCAACGCCTGGGGAACCGCGCTCGGCGCCATTCTCATCGCCGTGATGGTCACGGGATTCACCATGGTGGGATTGCCCTACTACGCGCAGGACTTCGGCAAGGGCATCGTGCTGCTGATCGCGCTGCTGTTCAGCTTCACGTTCTCGCGCCGGCGCACCGTCGTCACCGCCGGCAGCACCACCTCGTCGTAGAGACTTGTCGTCATGACCGACTTCAGCCAACTCACCGTCGACACCGTGGCCGCCTATGTGGCTCAGCGACCCGCGCTCGCCGCGCGCATCCGCACCGACGGGCCGCTCGACGTGGTCGAGGTGGGCGACGGAAACCTGAATCTCGTCTTCATCGTGCACGACGACTCCGGCTCGTCACTGGTGCTGAAGCAGTCATTGCCGCACGTGCGCACCGATCCGAGCTGGCCGATGACCCGCGAGCGCAGCGCCCGCGAGGCCCTCGTGCTGCGGACGCACGAGTCGGCCGACGCGCAGCATGTGCCGGCCCTGTACGACTTCGACGACTCGAACTACGTACTCGCCATCGAGAACCTCAGCGACCATTCCGTGTGGCGCAGCGAACTGAACGAGGGGCGGGTGCACGGGTTCGCGGCGGCGGAGATCGGACGCTACGTCGCGCGCACCGCTTTTCACACCTCGGTGTTCGGGCTCGATCCGCTCGAGCAGAAGAAGCTCGCTGCCGCATCGATCAATCCCGAGCTGTGCGAGATCACCGAAGACCTCGTGTTCACCGAGCCCTATATCGAGCACCCGCACAATGCCGTGCTGCCCGCGAACGAGGCCGACGTTGCTGCGCTGCGCGCCGACCGTGCCCTGCTGGCCGAGATCGGCATCGCCAAGTACCGCTTTATGACGAGCGCGCAGTCGCTGATCCACGGCGATCTGCACACGGGTTCGGTCTTCGTGCGCGACGCATCTGCTGGGGTGTCGCCATCTGTTCGTGCCTTCGACAGCGAGTTCGGATTCTTCGGCCCCACGGGATTCGACCTCGGAGCGCTCTGGGGCAACTTCGTGATCGCTGCGGCGCGCGCCTTGGCGCTGGGCTCTGGCGAGCGGGCCTCCGAGATCCTCGAGTTGCCGGCTTCGCTCTGGGGCGCATTCGAGGCGGAGTTCCGGTCACTGTGGCCGTCGCGCCGCGACGACCGCGTGTGGGGCGACGACGTGCTCGAGGCTCTGATCCGCGAGTTCAGGCAGGATGCCGCCGTCTACGCCGGGGCGAAGGCCATCCGGCGCATCATCGGCTTCGCCAAGGCGAGCGACATCGAGACCCTCGACCCTGTGCTGCGCGAGGGCGCCGCGCGCGGAGTACTGCGGGCCGGCCGCGCACTCATCCTCGAGCGAAAGGCACTCGACACCGTCGAAGCGCTCTCTGCTGAGACAGCCGCGATCCTGCACGAAACGGTCACCCACTTCGAGTTCTAAACCCGGGGCCATCCTCCCTTTGCGCTGGTCGAGTAGGTCGCGCAGCGACCGTATCGAGACCGCTCCCCTCCGCCCGCGCACCCAAGGCGCCGGTCGAGTAGCCGCGCGACGAAGGAGCCGGCGTATCGAGACCATGGAGGCCAGTCGCCAACGGACGGAGATCCGGTCATCCGACGTCGTATACGCGCTGGATTCACTGATCTCCGCCCAACTCCATCCGTTCGGGAGGAGATTCGCCACTCCGATGCGCTATCCACGTCGGATGTGCGTATCTCCTCCCGTTCGACAGACGGACGGGCCTCGATACGGTCGCTGAGCGACCTACTCGACCTGCGCACCCCAGCACCCTCCGAGCTCTGTCGCCTAGGCTCGGCGGGTGGATGCACTGCTCGCGTTCTGGGAGCGCGTGACCTCCCAGCAGCCCGTCCTCCCCGTCACCGAGAGCTGGATCGCCATCGCGGTGGCCGCCGCGGTCGTCGTCTTCCCCCCGAGTTGGCGCCTGGCGCGTCATGCGGTGACCATCGCGCACGAGGCCGGCCACGCGCTCGTCGCGACCCTGACCGGCCGAAAGCTGTCGGGCATCCGGCTGCACTCAGACACGTCGGGTGTCACGGTCAGCCGCGGCAGGCCGCGCGGCCCGGCGATGATCGCCACCCTGCTCGCCGGCTACACGGCGCCCGCGATCCTCGGGCTAGGCGCATCCTGGATGCTCGGGGCCGGCTACGCGACCGGCATGCTCTGGGCGCTGCTCGCGGCCCTCGCCCTGGTGCTCGTGCAGGTGCGCAACTGGTTCGGCCTGTGGAGCGTACTCGTCTCGGGCGCACTCGTGTTCGCCGCGACGTGGCTGCTCGACGAGCGCTGGCGCGCGCTCGTCGCCACGGCCGTCGCGGCCTTCATGCTGCTCGGCGCGCTGCGGGCCACCATCGAATTGCAGCGCGTCAGGCGGGGCGGCAGGGCGAGAAACTCGGATGCCGACCAGCTCGCGCGCCTCACCCACCTACCGGGCATCGTCTGGGTCGGGGTGTTCCTGGTCGTCGCCGCGGGCTGCGCGGTGCTCGCCGGGGCATTCCTGGGGCTCACTCCGCTGCCGAGCGTCGCGGGCTGAGGCCGCCTCCCTGCATTTCGTGCACCCTCAGCCGATCCTCGTCGGATAGCGACGAGCCGAGGCTGAGACTGAACGAAATCGACGTGACTACCGCCGCGCGAGCGCGATCTGCAGCAGCGCCTCGGTGAGTTCGAGGTGCCAGCGCGCCTGTCGAAGGTCGCGACCCCACGCGTAGATCCCGTGGTCGGCCACGATCAGGGCCGGCGCGTCGTTCGCGCCGTCGGCCGGCCGCACGTACAGCCGCTCGAACGCGTCACCGAGCACCGCCATGTCTTGTCCATTCGCGATCACGGGAATCGTCACCGTCTCGCCGTGCGCTGAGTGCCCGATACCCTTCAGCATCTCCAGATCGCGAAGCACCACGCCCTCGGGCCAGTGGTGCCCTGCTGTCACGGCCGCGAGCGCGTGAACGTGAATGACCGCCCCGGCGCCGGTGAGCGCCGCAATGCGGGCGTGCAGCCCGGCCTCGGCCGAGGGACGCTGCTCCGAGCCGCCCTCGCCGATCACGCCAACCCCGTCTGCGTCGACGATCACGATGTCGGCGGCCGTCAACTCGCCCTTGTCGAGACCGGATGCCGTGACCGCCAGGCGAAGCGGGTCGCGCCCCACGGTCACCGACAGATTGCCGGCCGTTCCGGGCATCCACCCCCGCGCGGCGAAGCGCGCACTATCGGCGGCGAGCTGAGCGCCGGCCCGGCTGAGCGTCTCGGCCGTGACCTCGCCGTCGTCGAAGACGTTCACGGCGCCGAGACCTCGACGTGCTCGAACGACGAGACCACCGGGGCGGTTCCGAAGTCGGCGCCGAGGAACGGCTCGCCCTCACGCGAGAACGCGACCACTTGCCATCCGGCGTTCTGGGCGGCGCGCACCTCGTCGGGGTTGTCGGTGAAGAACACGAGGTCTGCAGGCTCGGCGCCGAGACGGGCCGCGATGGTGTCGTATGACGACGCCACCTTCTTGGGCCCGGCGTTGACCGTGTCGAAGTAGTCGGTGATCAGGGGCGTGAGGTCGCCGTCGGGCGAGTGCCTGAACCACGGCACCTGCGAGGTGACCGAGCCCGAGGAGAAGACGGCGATCTCGACGCCGTTCGCGTGCCATGCGCGCAGGCGCGGAATGACGTCGTCGAAGAAGTGCGAGTTGATCTCACCGCGGCGGAATCCCTCGGCCCAGATCTGGCCCTGCAGCGTCTTCAGAGGTGTGGCCTTCACGTCCTGCGCCATCCAGTCGTGCAGCACGCCGACCACCTGCTCGGTGTCGGCACCCGACGGCAGCCCGGCGTCGGCGATGGCCTGCGCGCGCGCCTCGGCTACGGCGGCGTCGTTCGCGTGGGCGTCGAGCCAGCTCTGCAGGCGGGGGCGTGCGTAGTCGTAGAGGTCGCCCAGAATGAACCCGGCGGCGCTCGTGGTGCCCTCCAGATCGACCACGAGGGTGCGCGCGGTCAGAGAGAGTGATGCGGTGTCGGTCACGGTGTTGCTCCTGGGTTCTCGGGCGAGGTCGGGTCGTCGGTCACAGTGAGGGGCGCGGCGGTTCCGGTCACGATCCAATGCCGGGCGGCGTCGAAGACGGCGCGCTGGGCTCGCGGTGCAGCGTCGGATGGCAGGCTCTCGAGGTCGGCGGCGTGCGACCAGCCGGCCACCCGGCGTATGGCCTCGACACCGGCGAAGCGCCAGGCATCCGTGCGCACCGACTCGAAGAAGTCGTCGTCGAAGGCGACCGAGTCGTTCTCGTCCCATACCGCGACGAAGGCCTGCCAGCTCGCGTCGATGGCATCTTCGCGTGCGGCGGCCAGACCGTCGTGACCGGCGGCGCGGGCGGCGATGGATGCGATGGCGAGGTTCGACCAGAACAGCCCGAGATCGAGGCCGATCGGCCCGACAAAGCTGAACTCGGGATCGAAGACGGTGACCTTCTGCGTCTTCTCGGGAGTCGTTCCGATCATCACGGATCCCGAGTGCAGGTCGCCGTGCAGCAGGGCCTGGTCGGCGTTCTCGAAGCGATCGCGCACGATCGCGACTCCAGCCTGCACCTCGGCGTCGTTATAGAGACCGACAACGCGCTCGTCGAGCGACGGATGCCACCAGTTGTGCTCGTGCGCACGGAACGGTTCATCAAGGACGACCTCCGTGGTCAACCGGCACAGCTCGGTGTTGGCCGAATCGGCGACCAGTTCGGCGTGCGCCGAGGCTCCGAGCACCTGCACGCTCGTGGCGAGGCTGAGCTCGCCCACGAACCGCCCCACGACATCGCCGATCGCACCGAAGTCGATGTACGACACCGCCCGCCCGGCCGTCGCATCCTGCACCTGGCGCACGAGCTCGTCTCGCAGCACCTCGAGGGCCGAGAGGTCTTCCATGACCATCACGAACCGGTCGAGGTCGACGTGCACGATCGAGGGGACGGCATCAGGAACGAGCCGACCGAGTAGTTCGTAGGCGCGCGCCTCAGCTCCGATGCGGGCGGGGTCGATGGGCCACTCGGGGCCGGCGGCCTGCACGAAGGGAGGAGCCTGCTTCACCGCGACGCTGCCGAGGGGCCCCGCGGCGATGAACACGCGATTCATGTTGCCCGCGGTCACCTCGCGCACGGTCACGTCGGCGGCATCCACGGCCAGGGTGTCGACGAGGCCGACGAGAGACAAGTAGCCCACGACCTCGTCGCGGTTCGTGAGCAGGGCGTAGTCGAAGGTCACGGGCGCTCTCCGGCGAAGTAGTCGGCGATGTTGTCGGGGGCGAAGTCGCCGCGGTCGGTCACGATACGGGTGACGAAGCGCGGCGGCGTCACGTCGAAGGCCGGGTACCAGGCGTCGGTGACGAGACCGGATGCGGTGCGCGTTCCGAGCGTCGACAGCACCTCGGCCGGGTCGCGGTCTTCGATCACGATGTCCGCGCCCGACGCGAGCGTCGCATCCGGGGTCTGCACGAGCGCATAGAAGGGGATCTCGAAGGCGTTCGCGGCGATCGCGAGGCCGAGCGTGCCGACCTTGTTGGCGATGCTGCCGTCGAGGCTCACCCGGTCGGCCGCGGTGACGAGAGCGTCGATGGGTCCGATCGACGAGCCCGGGGCGAGGGCGGCCGCGCCCATTCCATCAGTGATGAGGGTGACGTTCTGGCCGAGCTCGCGCAGGGTGTGCGCGGTGAGGCGGGCTCCCTGCAGGTAGGGGCGGGTCTCGGTGGCGACCCAGTCGTAGTGATTGCCAGCTTCGGTCGCGGCGCCGACGAGCTCGATCAGATAGGAGTCCATCCAGCAGTGCGTGAGGATCGTCGCGCCGTCGGGCAGCAGTGCGACAGCGTGCCGGGCGAGGCGGCGGCTGCGCGCGTGGTACTCGTCGAGGCCCTCGCGTACGGTGTCGATCGCGCGCTCGACGAGCTCGTCGGTGCTCGTCGCCGCTTCGATCGCGTGCACCACCAGATCGACGGCCTCGCGCGGGTGCCCGTTGGTGGGCCGGGCCGTGGCGAGCGCATGGCCTGCGGCGGCCATGGATGCGCGGGCCGCGTCGACCGTGAGGCCGCGGGCCTGCAGGGCGGCGAGTTCGAGCCCGGCGTATGCGGCGTAGAGGGGTCCGGAGCTCTGCGTGACCATGGTCCGGATCGCCTCGGCGACCTCGAGGGGAGTCTCCGCTCGCACCCATTCGACGTGCTCGGGAAAGACGCGGCGATCGAGGATGAGCACGGCATGCGCGCCCGAGCGCTCGTCGCTGACGAGCCGAACGGAGTCGTCGAGCGTCGCAACAGGCCGCCTCGCCCCATCGATGTGCGTCACGTGCGCTCCTCAGCCTCTCGGGAAAGCCCCCATCGAGGATACCGAGCTTTGGCCCGGCTTCCCTGCGCTTCTGCGCCGGACGAGTAGCGCCCACGAGCACCCGCGCCGGACGAGTAGCGCCCGCAAGCACCCGCGCCCGTCGAGTAGCGCCCGCAAGCACCCGCGCCCGTCGAGTAGCGCCCGCAAGCACCCGCGCCCCTCGAGTAGCGCCCGCAAGCACCCGCGCCCCTCGAGTAGCGCCCGCAAGCACCCGCGCCCCTCGAGTAGCGCCCGCAAGGACCTGCGCCGGTCGAGTAGCGCTCGCGAGGAACGAGCAGCGCGTATCGAGACCACCCCGCTCAGTGAGCCCCCTCGAAGAGCTCCGATGCGGTCCGCGTCCGCTCCTCCACAGGCTCACTTCGTGCGGAGTTATCCACAGCTAAAACGGCTGATCAAACCTCGAATGCACCCGCGAACCCAGTGTCGGTGGCTGGTGTTTGACTTCTCGTATGGACCTCCTCGATGCTTCCCTCGGCGACATCGCCGCGCGGCTTCACGAGCTCCTCGATCTCGAGCGCGGCGCAGTTGCTGGCACCTCCGGTGACGCGCTACTCGAGGTTGCCCACAACTGGGAGGCCGTCGGCCGCGCCGGCGACGCAGCGCGCACCTGGGTGGCCGCAGAAATCGCACATGAGTCCCGTCGCGAACTCGACACGGCGGGTCTCGCCTGCCGACACGGTTTCCCGTCGGCGAAGAAACTTCTCGCAGCGACGGCGAACATCTCCGAACGCGCGGCCGCCGCCCGCATGAGCCTCGGTCACCGGGTGCGCTCATCGGTCTCGATCTCGGGTACGCCGAATCCGAGCTTCTTCCCGGTGGTCGAGTCTGCGTTCTTCGCCGGTCAGGTCGGAGTCGATACGGCTGCGATGATCTGCCGCACGCTCTCCGATGTCGTGAACCGCACGGGCTGGTCAGATGCCACCGACCAGGCAGAGAGACATCTGGTCGCGGCGGCAACGGCGACTGTGGCAGGCGACCGTGACCATAATGCGGACTCAGATGGCGATCACGACCCCGACAGCGACAGCGATGGCGATGGCGATGGCGATGGCGATGGTCACACTCTGGCGAGATATCCGAGGCTGTACACGGTCGAGGAGATCGGTCGGTTGGCTATCCGCATCCGCGAGCACCTCGACCCCGATGGTGCAGAACCTCGCGACGCAATCAAACAGACCCTGCGTGGCTTCAGCTATCCGAAGGTCGGAGCCGATGGCATGGCGCGCGGCAGATATGCCCTCCCGCCACTGCAACTGGGCGTGTTCCTTGCCGCGGTAGATTCCATTCTCAGTCCACGCACACTCGACCACGCACCCGCAACCTCCGAGCCCGTCGCAGCTACCGCGGATCCCGTCGCAGCTACCGAATCTGCCGAATCAGCCGAATCAGCGGAGTCAGCCGGATCGGCCGGATCGGCTGGCGGCGTCATGAACGCCGAGCCTGAGCAATCGTTGGCGCACGAGCAGGCCGTCGTCGACCCGCGAACGGCAGAACAGAAACTCCTCGACGCGGTCATGACCCTCATCGACATGGCCGCAGCCTCGCCCGCGGCATCGCGTCTGAACGGGTCAGCCCCGACGGTGAACGTGCACGTCACCCTGGCCGACCTCGAAGCTGGCCGGGGAGCTGGATGGATCGACGGCAGCACCGAACCCATCCCGATCAGCGCCGTCGATCAGCTCCTCTGCGATGGCGACACCGTCGCGACCCTCTTCGGCCATCACGGCGAGATCCTGAACCACGGCAAGACTCGACGCTTGGCGACCCGACGGCAACGCAGAGCCCTCGCCGCCCGCGACGGCGGCTGCGTGATGCCCGGCTGCACGGTCCCGCCATCGCGATGTCAGGCACACCACGTCACCCCGTGGGTGAGCAAGGACTTCCTGCCGGGCAGAACGGACATCGACAACCTGACGCTGCTCTGCCCGTTCCACCACTCCACCATCCACACATCGGCGTGGCAACTCGAGATGATCCACGGCACACCGCACGTCAGACCACCCACCTGGCTCGACCGACAGCGAACCCCACGAGCAGTTGGCCAGCAACGCGTCAGACCGCCGTGGTGACTCACGCACCGCGGCGACAAGCTACCGTGACCGCGTCATTGCGCTGCTCCGGCGACGGCCGTCACGCGTTACAGGAACCGTCACCCGATACACGAACCTATACAGCAACTGTCACCCGCTCCACGAACCTTGGCCCACCTCAGTATTCGGCCTACCGGAAGAACATGGCGTCGAAGAGACCGTACAGAACGATGACCACGGGGATGATGAGAACGACGCGCCAGAGGTTCGAGCGGCGGGCAAGACGTCGACCCTGGCTTGCGACGCCCGTTCTGCGCGCCGAGTATGGCACAGCGTCGCCCGCCCTCTCCGTCGGCGCGTCGACCTCGATCCGGTCGTCTCTCCACCGCTCCCACTGCGCGACTCTCTGGCAGAAGACGTCGACGGCCGCGAGCACCTGCTGCCATCGGGCGGGGTCGAGAGTCGAAACTTCCTCCTGGCTATAGAGGAACACGTAGTCATCGATGATCTCGACGTCGAAGAGCGCGGCGCTGTCGATCAGTCGAGCCATGACGTCGGGGGTGAAGAGGTACAGGGCATCGGCCTCATAGCCCTCGGGGCAGTAGAGAGCGAAATGGCGGTCGAAGTCTCCCTCGAGAGACAGCTGTTGCCGCGATGCCAGCGAGAGCGGCAACGATGACGCACCCCAGGCATTGTTGCGTTGGGCGTCAAGGACGATGTGGGGCAGAGGGGTATTCAGCCGAAGCGCAACGTAGCCCCAGCGGTACTCCCGGCGTTGCTTCCCGGATCCTGTCGCGAGCGTGTGGTTCGCGACAACGAACGACGGGTCGCTCTCGCGTCGAACGATATCTGTAGAGAATGCCGAGGTCTCGTCCTGCCGAGCAAAGATCATGCCGGGCAACCGCGGCCCGTCCTCCCTCGCCGTGTAAGAGAAAGCGTTCGCGCGCGCGAAGCGGTCCAGCCGGAACGTTCTGACGCCGTTGCGGCGCCACAGAGCCCGAGCAAGAAGCACGATTCCGAAGAGCGGCATCACAAGGTATGGCACGATCCGCCCGCTCAGGTCCAGCGAACTCAGATCGTCGCCGAAGGCCCAATCGCCGTCGAGGAGGATCAGCAGCACGGGGAACAACAGGATGAAGGCGACAGGCAGAATGACCGATGTTATTCCCGGCCGCACAGAGGATGGCAGGGTTCGGCGAAACGCCCGCAACTCTCGTCGATCGATCGGGGCCGTCAGCGGACTCGTATCCAACATCACCCGCACCACGATAGCGACGTACCTCGAGATCACATCCCCCGGCCCCGCCCTACGATGGAACGACCCACCCCGAGCACCGATGGAGAGCACCGCATGCCCACCAGCAAGAAGCGATCCAACGCAAAGAAGCGCACCGGAGTGTCCCGCTCCGTCGGCACGTCCCCCACCGCGATCTCCGCCCTGACTCTCGCGTTCGGCACCTGGTACAAGACGCACGCAGAGGGGCTCGACGATCACCCCACTCCCGCAGCGATGCTCGCCTCGTTTTCGCGGCTCAACGCGATCACGGCCGACCTTCCCGGAAAACGCACCCTCACGCATCCGGTGCCCGACACCCTCGATGCGCTGCTCGATCATTTCGACGAGGCCGACGAAGCAGAACTCGACGATCCCATCTGGGAGGGTGCGTCGGTCGTCGACGTGCTCGATCATCTGCTCGACTTCCTGATCGAAACCGAGCGCTGGCGCGGCACAACGGCCGAGCTCGAGGAGAGCTCGGAGATCATCCACGAGCTCACCGGAGACGAGGGTGGGGCCGCTTCGGGCTTCTTCACCCTGCTGGTCGAGAGCCTCGAGACTGTCGAAGCCGCTCCCGTCGATGCACAGATCGCGTCGCTCGACCGTTGGTCTGTCATCGCAGCGATCCCCGAGTTCCTCGCCTGGATCGGCGCCGAGAAGACACTCACGGCCACGGGAGCCCTGCGCACCGCGGACATTCCCATCGTCGAGGGACTGCTGGGTCTTCCGTCGCAGCGCCAGGTACCCGGCAGCAGCATGTGGGACTCGCAGCCGATCTCGGCCTGGTGGTACGCCCTCGCAGAGTCGAAGATCATCGCGCTCGACGGCACCTCACTGCGCGCCGGCTCGGGCTTCCGTTCCTGGGGCGACGGTGACGCAGCCGCGGCCCTCGACCTGCGGGTGGCCTTCGTGCGTCACTACCTCACCTGGTGGCTCACGAAAGAGCTGGATGCCGACACAGAGTTGGGTTCGGAGGTCACCATCCGGGTCATCGGCCAGCTCTGCGTGGCTCTCTCGCCCGAGCTACTGCCCGGCGCATCGGTCGACGCGCTCAATCTGGTCTTCGACGACGCACGCCCCGATCACGACGACCCCGATGACGAAGGCCTGTTCGGTGACGACGACGAAGAGTTGTCGGCCGAGGTGCATCGCCTGTCGAACGAGTACGCGTCGGAGCGCACGGTGGCGGTGCTCGGTGAACTCGCCGCCTCGGGTGCGCTGACCGAGACGCCCGTGCCAGCCGGAGGCATCCGGTACGTGGTGGAGCCCGACCGAGCGCACGCCTTCTCTCGGGCGCTTCAACTGGCAGTCGGAGGCTTCGTCGACGATGACGATAACCCTGCGCTGATCGAGTAGTCGCGCGAGGAACGAGCCGACGTATCGAGATCCCTGTCGGTGGTCTCGATGCGGCCGCGGGCGGCCTACTCGACCGGCGAGGGGAACCCGCTCACACGGCGAAGCGGTCTGTCGCCTCGATCAGCGCGTCGAGGATGCCGGGCTCGTCGAACGCGTGGCCGGCGTCGGGAATCAGTCGGAACTCCGCCTCGGGCAGAGCCTCGTGCAGATCCCATGCGGTGACGGCCGGGGTGCAGAGATCGTAGCGACCCTGCACGATCACGGTCGGAATGTCGCGGAGCACACCGGCATTCGCGATGAGCTGCCCGTCCTCCATCCAGCCCTCGTTCACGAAATAGTGGTTCTCGATGCGCGCGAACGCAAGCGCGTAGACGGGGTCGGCGAAGGCCGCGACGAGTTCCGGCTTCGGTAGCAGGGTGATGGCGGATGCCTCCCACGTCGCCCACGCGACGGCCGCGGGCCCGTGCACGGCCGGGTCGGGGTCGTTGAGCAGCCGGTGGTAGGCCTGGATCAGAGAACCGCGTTCGTCGACGGGTACCGGGGCGAGGAATCCGGGCCAGAGGTCGGGCAGCACCTCGTTGGCGCCGACCCCCTCGTAGAACCAGGCGAGTTCGGATCGGCGCAGGGTGAAGATGCCGCGCAGCACCAACTCCGTCACGCGATCGGGGTGGGTCTCGGCGTAGGCGAGCGCGAGAGTGCTACCCCAGGATCCGCCGAACACCTGCCAGCGAGTGACGCCGAGGTGCTCGCGCAGCTTTTCGAGGTCGGCCACGAGATTCCAGGTGGTGTTCGTCGCGAGGTCGAATCCGGGCTGGCTTGCGTGGGGAAGACTGCGTCCGCAGCCGCGCTGGTCGAGAACGACGATCAGGTAGCGGCTCGGGTCGAAGAGGCGACGATGCGCCGGGCCCGATCCGGCGCCTGGTCCGCCGTGCAGGAACACGACCGGCTTGCCGTCGGGGTTGCCCGACGTCTCCCAGTAGATCGACTGACCGTCTCCGACATCGAGAAGGCCGGAGTCGAAGGGCTCGATTTCGGGGTAGAGAGTGCGCATGCACCGATTTTAGAAGACAGCGTCAGCGTCCCACGAGCCCCGTGTCGTAGGCGAGGATCACGGCGTGCACCCGGTCGCGCAGCTCGAGCTTCTGCAGAATGCGGCCCACGTGGGTCTTCACCGTCGACTCCGACAGCACGAAGCGCGCCGCGATCTCCATGTTCGACAAGCCCTCGCCGATCGCGGTCAGCACCTCGAGTTCGCGCTCCGTGAGCACGGCCAGCCGCGCGGCCGAGGCCGTCTGCGAGGGCCCGCCCGACGCATCCGGAAGGCTGTCGCCGAACATCGTGAGCAGCTCACGGGTGATGCGCGCCGACACGGCCGCGTCACCGGATGCGACAGCCCGGATCGCCGTGACGAGCTCGGTCGGCCGCGCGTCTTTGAGCAGGAATCCGCTCGCGCCGGCGCGGAGGCCGGCGAACGCGTACTCGTCGAGGTCGAAGGTGGTGAGAATGATGATGCGGCTCGCCGCCTGCTCGCGCACGATCTCGCGCGTCGCCTCGATGCCGTCGAGAACGGGCATGCGCACATCCATGAGAATCACGTCGGGTCGCAAGGCGCGCGCCTGCCGAATGGCGTCGCGGCCGTCGCCGGCCTCGCCCACGACCTCGAAGCCGGGCTCCGACTCGAGCACCATGCGCATGCCGACACGCAGCAGAGCCTGGTCGTCGACGAGCAGGATGCGCACGGCCGGGTGTTCGACGGCGTCAGCGGAATCGGGGGCGAGACTCATTGGGGCGCGCTTTCGTCTGGGGATGAACGATCTGAGGGGTGGGCTGCCGTGGGGATTCGCGCCGCCACTCGCCAGCCGCGCGGCTCGGTGGGACCGGCTTCGACGGTGCCCCCGTAGAGCGCGACGCGTTCGCGCATGCCGATGAGCCCGCGGCCCGAGCCGACCGAGACGGGTGGCGAGTCGGCCGCGGCTTCGAGTCCGTCGTCGCGCACCGTCACCTCGGTGAGGCTCGGCGCAGTGAAGTCGACGGACACCTCGACGCGCGACGGCGTTCGTGCGTAGCGCAGGGCGTTCGTCAGGGCCTCCTGCACCACCCGGAAGACCGTGAGCTGCGTGGCGGAATCCTCGGGCACGGCGCCCGAGACGGTCAGCGTGATGGGCAACCCCGCGGCGCGATAGGAGTCGATCAGAGGGCGCAGCTCATCGAAGGTGGGCTGCGGGGCCAGCGGAACGGCGCCGCCAGACGATCCATCTCCGGAGCCATCGCCGGAGGCTTCGGTCAGGACTCCGAGCACCCGTCGCATGTCGGTGAGCGACGTGCGGCCGATCTCCGAGACGTGCGCCATCGCATCCTTCGCCCGGTCTGGATCGCTGGTCGCGGCACGAGTCGCGCCGTCTGCGAGGGCGATCATCACGGTGAGACTGTGGGCGACGATGTCATGCATCTCGCGGGCGATGCGGGCCCGTTCGGATGCCGTGGCGAGTTGGGCCTGCTGGTCTCGCTCGCGGGCCAGCTGCGCCGCGCGGGCGAACACCGCATCCATGTAACGCACGCGGTTGCCGACGCTGATGCCGATGAGCGTCGCGATCACGAACATCATGCCGTAGCCGAGGAAAGCGACCAGCCCTACTCCCACGTCGAGAAGGCCCGCCGACAACGCACCCAACGTTGCAGCGATGGTTCCGATGATCGTCCACAGCCATGCCGATCTCGCCGAGCGATAGACCGCGAGCGCATAGAGGGCGATCGCCATCGCGATGATGCCGACCGACGAGCCTGTGTTTCCCGGGAAGATCGCCAGAAGCAGCACGCTCGAGACTCCCGCGAGGATGCGGGGGACGAAGCGACGAAAGAGGATGGCCGCCGTCGTGCCGAGAGAGAGGATGGCCGAGAACAGAACCACGGCGATCGGCACGGAGCCGGTCGCCGACGAGATGACCGAGCCGATCGACGCGTAGTAGAACAAACCCATCAGGACCGCGTCGATGATCCACGGGTTGCGGCGGAAGAACGTGCGGATGAAGCCGGGAGGTTTCGGCAGTCCGAGCCGTTGAGGGTCGTAGTCCTCCACCCTCTTGGGGCGGAGAACGCGCGACGATCCAGCCTGGGCCTGAGGCGCCACGGCTGGATCGGTCGACACGAGAGCTACGCGTCCCTTCGCTTCATCAGAACAGCCGCGGTGGTGATGAACACGGCGACCCATCCGAGCATAACGAGCAGGGCCTGCCAGGGCTCAAACGTTCCGCCCCAGTAGTAGAGGTTGCGGCCGGCCGAGCTGGGCAGCCACTCCGCGAGAGTCGTCGACCACGCGGCGGGAATCAGCTGGAAGACCGTCGGCACGACCAGCATGAGACCGAGGCTCGCCGCGATGCCGCCGGGAGTCGAGCGGAGTGCCGCCCCGATGCCGAGTGACACCAGCCCGATGAAGACGAGGTAAGCGGCCGCGCCGAGGAAGTGCAACCAGAGGGCACCATCGAACGGGTTGGCCTGTACTCCGACGCCGGCGAGGATCGGCATCGTGACGAGGTAGGCCACCACGATGCTGACGAGGGTCACGACGAACGTCGCGATCGAGAAGACGATGGCCTTCGCAGCGAGCACCGGCAGGCGGCTCGGCACAGCCATGAACGACGAGCGGATCTGACCGGTCGCGTACTCGCCGCTGATCACGAGCACCCCGAGCACGGCGATCACCAGCTGGCCGAAGAGCAGCCCCACGGTCGTGACGCTGACGGCCGCGTTCGTCGCCTCAGCACCGGAGATCTGGGCAAAGCGGTCGGTCGCGGTCAGCGAGAACAGCACCGCCATGCCGATCTGGATGGCGAAGATGATGCCGAACGACCACCAGGTGGAGCGCAGGCTCCGCAGCTTGATCCACTCGCTGCGCAGAATGCCGGTGGCACTCAGCCCTCGGTTCGACGCGTCGATGTGGCTCGAACGGGCGAGACTGGGTTGGGCAAGGGTACTCATCGGACAACCTCCGGGGTGACGGACTGCGTGTGATATTCGACTTCGTCTGCGGTGAGACGCAGGTAGGCCTCTTCGAGAGACCCGGTGACGGTGGTGAGCTCGTGAAGCACCAGACCGTTGGATGCGGCGACGCCGCCGATGGTCGCCGCCGAGACGCCGGCCACGTCGAGAGTCGAGCCGCTCGCCGAGGTGACCTGAACATCCGGGGCGGCAAGCAGCCGGGCGAGCTCGGCGGCCTGCGGGCTCGAGACGCGCACCGAGGTGACCGCGCCCTGCCCGACGATGTCGGCCACCGGGGCATCCGCGATGACGCGGCCCCGACCGAAGACGATGATGTGATCTGCGGTCATCGCCATCTCGCTCATGAGGTGGCTCGAGAGCAGAATCGTGCGGCCCTCGGCGGCGAGGTGCTTGAGCAGGCCGCGCACCCAGAGAACGCCCTCGGGGTCGAGACCGTTGATGGGCTCGTCGAGAATGAGGGTCTGCGGGTCGCCTAGAAGAGCGGCCGCGATGCCGAGACGCTGGCCCATGCCGAGCGAGAACCCGCCGACGCGCTTGCCTGCGACGGCCTGCAGGCCGGTGAGGTCGATGACCTCGCGGACCCGGGCCGCGCCGATGCCGCGGGTCGCGCCGAGGGCGAGAAGGTGGTTGTAGGCCGAACGGCCCGAGTGGATGGCCTTCGCGTCGAGCAGGGCTCCGACTTCGTGAAGCGGGGCCGAGTGCTCGGCGTAGAAGTGGCCGTTCACGCGAACGCTGCCCGACGTGGGCCGGTCGAGCCCCACGATCATGCGCATCGTCGTGGACTTGCCTGCGCCGTTCGGGCCCAGGAGGCCCGTGACCTTGCCCGGCCGCACCGTGAAGCTGGCGGCATCCACCGCTGTTCGTTGGCCGTACCGCTTGGTAAGGGACTGTGCTTCGATCATGTCGATCTCCTGTCGATTCACGTCAGTGAAGTTGACGTGGAGGAGGCCGACCCTCCCCCACTTCTTCGACAGTAGAAGTCGGCGAAGACGAGCGAATCGCCCGCGGGGACGGTCTTGATCGGAACGCGTCGTACCGGGGTACCACCCGGGAGTTCAGCGGTCTCAGTGCACGGTGCTAGATGCGCTCCTTCTGCTTCTTCGACAGGGTCTTCTCGTCGATCGGGGCCTCACCGGATGCGCGCTGCTCGGCGTAGTAGTCGCGTGCCTCCTTCTGACGCGTAGCCTCGGCGCCCGTCGCGATCGACGCGCGGATGTGCTCGGGGCCATAGCCGAAGGCATCCACGAGGTCTTGCGCGTGCGGCCGCAGCCGCGCGATCAACCGATCGATGTAGGCCGTGACCGCCTGGGCGCGCTTCGGAGAGAGGCGACCGTTGATGAGGTACCACGCCAGGTGCTTCTCGATGAGGCCGAGGCCGAACAGATCGCGCACCCAGGTGAGCACGACGCGGGTTCCCTCGTCGTCGATGTGGTCGAGGGCGTCGGTGAATGCCTCCCACTGCAGCAGTTCGGCGTGGGCACGGGCCGCGTCGATGACGGCACTCTGGTTGGCGTTGAAGAGATCTGCGGCGACCTGCTTCGAGGCCTTCGTTCCCGGGCGCAGCCTGCCGGCCACCTCGGCGACCATGGCCTCGACCCGGTCGGTCAGCAGGGCGCGCTGGGCACCGGTTTCGCGCAGCTGCTCGACGCTTCGAGCGACAGATCCTCGATCCGACAGGTTCTGGGCGAGCGTGCGCAGGCCTGTGCCACTGACCGTGCGGTCGGTTGCCTGTTCGACGACGTAGCGGGCGAGCACGCCCACGTCGGCCTTGGCGAAGCGCCGACTGTAGTCGGTGAGCAGACGCTTGGCGACGAGCTGCAGCAGCACGTGGTTGTCGCCCTCGAAAGTGGCGTACACGTCGAGGTCGGCGCGCAGGCCGACGAGGCGGTTCTCGGCCAAGAAGCCAGCGCCGCCGCACGCCTCGCGCGCCTCCTGGAGCGTGTCGAGGGCATGCCAGGTCGAGAGCGGCTTCAGCGCGGCCGCGAGGGTCTCGAGGTCCTGCCGGTCGGCATCCGTGTCGGTGGCGCCAGAGAAGACGCCGTCGAACTTGGTGAGCAGCTGCTCGTGCGCGAAGCTCGCCGCATAGGTGGTGGCGATGAGGGGAATCAGCCGCCGCTGGTGCACCTGATAGTCGAGGATCACCTCTTCGTCGGTGTCGCTGCCCGCGGTGAACTGGCGCCGCTCGTTGCCGTAGCGAACGGCGATCGCGAGCGCGACCTTGGCCGCGGCGACCGAGGCGCCGTCGAGCGAGACCCGGCCCTGCACCAGCGTGCCGAGCATGGTGAAAAAGCGGCGGCCAGGGCTCTGGATGGGCGACGAGTACGTGCCGTCGACATCGACATCGCCGTAACGGTTGAGCAGGTTCTCGCGCGGGATGCGCACGTTCGTGAAGTGCAACCGGCCGTTGTCGATGCCGTTCAGGCCGCCCTTGAGTCCGTCGTCTTCGCCGCCGACACCGGGCAAGAACTGCCCATCGGCATCGCGCAGCGGAACGTAGAAGGCGTGCACGCCGTGATTGATGCCCTCGGTGATGAGCTGGGCAAATAGCACAGCTGCGGTGCCGTGGATGGCGGCGTTGCCGAGGTAGTCCTTCCAGGCTCCGCGGAACGGAGTGTCGATTACGAACTCCTGGCTTCCCACGTCGAACGTGGCGGTCGTGGCGATGGCCGCGACGTCGGAGCCGTGACCCGTCTCGGTCATGGCGAACGCGCCGGGAACCTCGAGGCTCATGATCGCGGGAAGGAACTTCTCGTGGTGGTACTGCGTGCCGAGGTGCAGCACCGCCGCGCCGAAGAGACCCCACTGCACGCCCGACTTGATCTGAAGCGAGGGGTCGGCCGTGACGAGTTCTTCGAAGCCCGCGATGTTGCCGCCGTGGTCGTCTTCGCCGCCGAGGCTCTTCGGGAACGCTTTGTGCACTCCCCCGTGCTCGACGAGCAGCTCGAGTTGGTGGAAGACGGTGTCACGATGATCAGAGAGCGTCTGACCGTCGACCCGCTGCATCTCGGGTCTGCCGGTGAGCTTGCGAGCGGCGATGCGCGCATCCGCCCAGGTACCGAGCAGGTACTGGCCGAGCGCGGCCGTGTCGATGCGGGCATCCGCCTTGTCGATCGTCATGCTGCCCGACGTCTCGTCGAGCTTCTCGCTGTCTTCGATCCGGTCTGCGAGCTGCGTAGAGCTATCGCTGTTCATCTGGTTCTTCACCGCGTCCACCATCATTGGCCTCTTCCGTGCGCTGTCAGCAAATCTCCGCCTACGCTACGAGCGGGTGCGTGACCACGAAAATTCACCGTCCGTGCCCTACAACGACCCCTCGCCGACCGAGGCGCGGCGTTGATGATGTCTACAGACGAACGCGGGGAACGCAGGCGTTCCTCCACAAGGCAGGTTGATCAGGCGGGGCCGGTCAGGCGAGCGACGCCTCGACGCGACGGGCCTCACGGCGGCGGGCCGTGGCATCCACCGTCGTCGCCGCGATCAGGGCGAGGCACAGCACGGCGACGCCGGGCGCGACGAGATCGATCGCGGCGTTGAGCCCCAGAGCGGTGGCGAGGGCGCCCGCCACGACGGCCGTGATGGCCTGCAGCAGATACGAGAAGAGGTAGAGCAGCGAGAGAGTTCCGCCGCGATGCTCGGGCAGCGCCGTGCGGTTGAGCAGGGTGAGTCCGCCCGTGAAGACGAACGAGTAGCCGACGCCACCCACGATGCACCAGACCACGAAGAGCACGATCGAGCCCTGGGCGGCGGTGAGCTCCATCACGCCCAGGCCGGCGATGCTGATGACAGCACCGACGATGAGCGAGACGTGGGCGGGAACCCTCTGCAGCAGGAGGGCGGTGACTCCGATCACCACGGATGAGATGGCGAGCAGGGCGCCCACGATCAGGAGGTTGGTGGTGCCGGTGAGATCTCGCGCCATCGATGCGCCGAGTGACAAGAAGATCGCTCCGACGCTGTAGGCGACGATCACGCCGAGAGTCGAGGCGATGAAGGTGCGCAGCAGCGAGCGGGGCACGTGGATGCCCGACGGCTTCCAGCGCACGGGCCGCCCATCGGGGCCGGCGGCGGGCACCGGGTTGTCGCGTCTCATGAACCACACCACGACGAACGAGAGGCCGGCGAGAACGAACAGCACCCAGAAGCTGAGCTGCAGGGGCCACGGAGCGTATTGAGCAAGGCCGCCGCTCACGAATAGCACGAGGGTGAGGCCGGTCGACGTTGACACCGTCGTGAGCACCGAGGCGAAGCGCGGGTTCGTCGAGAGGTTGTTCTCGACGAGCGCGGCACTGGCGGCGCCGAGAGCGAATCCCGTGCCGACGCCCTGCAGGGTGCGACCCGCGAAGAGAAAGCCCACGTTGGGTGCGATGGCGAACACGAAGGCCGAGGCGACGATCAGGCCCACGCCGATGAGCATCGCTCGGCGCCGTCCGATCGTGTCGGAGATTCCGCCCGCGAGAAGCAGCACGAGCAGAAGGGCCACCGGGTAGGTGCCGAAGATCGAGGTGGTCACCACGGGCGACAGATTCCACTCGGCGGCGTAGCTCGGATAGAGGGTCGACGGGGCTCCACTCGCCCACAGACAGAGGGCCACCACGATGGCCGCCGCCCAGAAGCTGCCACGCCTGCCCCATTCCCGGCGGGCGGGAGCGTGTTCCGTGTCAGCAGCGGTCATTGCGCCACACTAACCTGCTCCGAGACGGCAGCTATTTCTGCTCCTGCCTCGGGAACACGATCTTCTGGATGATGATGATCGTCGAGGCGGCGACCGGAATCGCCACCAGGGCGCCCAGGATTCCGCCGAGAGTTCCGCCGGCCACGGCCGCGATCACGACCACCGCACCGGGAACCGAAACGGCTCGGTTCATGATGCGCGGGCTGAGGAAGTACGCCTCGACCTGCATGTAGACCAGGTACCAGATGAGGGCGACGAGCGCGGTCAGGGGCGACGCGAACAGGCAGGTCAGAACGATGATGATCGAGCCCGTGAGCGTTCCGACGAGGGGCACCAGAGAGAACAAGAAGGCGATGAACGCCAGAAGCACGAACTGCGGGGCGCCGATGGCCCACAGGAAGATCGCGCTCAGCACACCGTTGACCGCGGCAAGCGCGACCTGCCCCACGACATAGCGACCGACCGCCGAGGTGATGTCCTCAGACACATCGATGAAGCCCGCGCGCTTGCTGGCCGGAACGAAACGGTAGGTGACACGCTTCATCGAACGCAGCGAAGCGAGGAAGTACAGAGTCAAGATCAGCACGACGATCGCGCCCGTCACGCCGCTCGCGACCCCTGCGCCCACGGCCAGGATGCCGCCGCCCAGGTTCACGAAGTTGTTCGGGTCGCTGACGAAGTCGGTCACGCTCTTGGCCACCGAATCGAAATCGACGACGCCGGAGAGCTGTCGTTCCGACGTCTTCACGAAGTCACTGTCGACGACGCGATTCACGATGTCGGGGAAGTTGGTGATGAGATTCGACACCTGCTCCACGATCACCGGGATGATCGTCAGGAGAAGCCCCGCGAACGCCAGGATGACTCCGGCGAACACGACCAGGATGGCTGCCCAGCGGGGAAGTTTTCTCTCAAGCCACGAGACGAGGGGGTCGAGCCCCAGCGCGAGGAAGAGCGCAACGCCCACATAGATGAGAACCGTGGTCAGCTGCCCGATGACCCCACCGATGAGAATCGAGACGAGCACTCCGAGTCCGCCGACGAGTCCGATGCGGAATGCGTTGACCCGCACGGGCGGAAGGGCCGCGCTGCCGGGAACGACGATGTCGGACTGGGGTTGCTGCACCGCTGCGGTGCGACGTCTCTTCGTGTTGAACATTCGGTTCCCCGTCTTGTGGTTTCGGCGCGCTCACCCCACCTTAGGAGGGTCTGTTGCGGCCGAGTGCGCGCTTGACTTTCTCGATCGCCGACGCCGCTGGAACCTCGTTGTACACACCGGCCGGCTCCTGGCCCGACATGCGTTGGATGTCCTCCATCAGCACGTCTGTCAACTTGCGTCGTGCACGCGCCGAATTCGCCTGCCCGTACTCGGACGCGTCGATGGGACGGCCGAACTCGACCGACACTCGGTGCAGCCGGGGAATGGTCGAACCAACGGGCTGCAGCTTCTCCGTGCCGATCAGCGCGACCGGCACGATGAGGCTGTTGGAGCTCATGGCCAGCCATGCCGCGCCCGTGCGTCCCTTGTAGATCCGGCCATCACGAGACCGGGTTCCCTCTGGGTAGATCGCGAACGCCTCATCGCGCTCGAGGATGGCGAGTCCCGCGTCCAGAGCGTCTTGCGCGGCCTGGCCGGCGCCGCGATCGACGGGTACTGCGCCGATAGCCGAGAAGAACGACCTCGAGAGCCACCCCTTGGCGCCCTCTCCAGTGAAGTAGTCGGATTTCGCGAGGAACGAGACGTTGCGCGGAGCGACGAGGGTGAGAACGACGCTGTCGATGAAGCTGAGATGGTTGCTCGCGAGAAGAACCCGTCCGGTTCGCGGCACGTTGTCTCGGCCGATCACCGTTGGCCTATACAGCGCTCGAGCCACGGGAGCGAGAAAGGCGCGGCTGAGAAGGGTGAGCATTCGCCCAGTCTCGCAGAGCACCCATAGCCCTCGCGGCATGCTCTGCGATACGGCGTGTATCTATGCTCGGATCAGGATATGGCGTCGCCCGCGACGACATCGATGAGAGCTTCGCCGTACTTCTGCAGCTTGGCTTCACCGATTCCCGTGATGCCGCCCGCCTGCGCCAATGTGGCCGGCCGCTCGGTGGCGACAGCTCGAAGCGTGGCGTCGCCGAACACGATGTATGCGGGAACCCCCTGCTCCCGAGCCTCGCCCGCGCGCCAGGCGCGAAGCTTCTCGAACAGTTCTTGATCGGCCGGCGCGAGCTCGGCTGTGGCCGCCTTCGACTTCGACGAGCCAGACGACCGCACGCTGCGTGCGGCCCGTTCGGCTTCGCGCCGCATCGACACCGCATGCCGCCCGGCGAGGACCTCGCCGCTCGCCTCGGTGATCACCAGGGTTCCGTAACCGTCATCGTTCACGGCGAGCAGCCCTTGCGCGAGCAGCTGACGCACCACGCCCCGCCACTGCTGGTCGCTAAGGTCTTGCCCGATGCCCCAGGTCGAGAGGCTCTGATGATTCAGCTGCGTGACACGGTCGGTGACCTTGCCTCGCAGAATGTCGATGAGCTGGCCGGCTCCGAATCGTTGATTGCGCTCTCGCTGCAACCGCACGACGGTCGACAGCAGCTTCTGCGCCGCGACGGTGCCGTCCCACGACTCGGGCGGCTCGAGGCAGGTGTCGCAGTTGCCGCACGGAGTGGATTGCTGCCCGAAGTAGCCAAGCAGATTGACGCGGCGACAGTGCACGGTTTCGCAGAGCGCGAGCATCGCGTCGAGGTGGGCGGAGAGCCGTCGACGATGAGCGAGGTCGCCGGGTGACTCGTCGATCATGCGGCGCTGCTGCACGACGTCTTGGAGGCCGTAGGCGAGCCAGGCCGTGGAGGGCAGCCCGTCGCGGCCGGCACGACCCGTCTCTTGGTAATACCCCTCGACCGACTTGGGCAGGTCGACGTGGGCGACGAAGCGCACATCGGGCTTGTCGATGCCCATGCCGAAGGCAATGGTGGCGACGATGATGATGCCGTCTTCGCGCAAGAACCGTGATTGGGTGGCCGCCCTCAGCCGCGAGTCGAGGCCCGCGTGATACGGCAGCGCCTTGAGGCCGTTGTCTGCGAGGAACTGCGCCGTCTTCTCGACGGTGTTGCGCGAGAGGGCGTAGACGATGCCCGAGTCTGCGGGGTGCTCGCCCTTGATGAGCGAGAGCAGCTGCTTGCGCACCTCGCCCTTGTTCTCGATGCGGTACCGGATGTTCGGGCGGTCGAAGCTGGCGACGAAGTGCTTGGCCTGCTGCATGCCCAGGCGCTCGGTGATCTCGGCGTGTGTGGTCTCGGTCGCCGTGGCCGTGAGCGCGATGCGCGGCACATCGGGCCACCGCTCGGCCAGTTCAGAGAGGGCGAGGTAGTCGGGCCTGAAGTCGTGTCCCCACTGCGACACGCAGTGAGCCTCGTCGATGGCGAAGAGTGCGATCCGACCCTGCGCGAGGAAACGCTTCGTCGCCTCGTTCGACAAGCGCTCGGGCGCCACATAGAGGAGGTCGAGCTGCCCGCCGAGGTAGGCGTTCTCGACGCGAGCCCGCTCCGCGGCATCCTGCGTCGAGTTGAGAAACGCCGCCCGAACGCCGACCGCGGTCAGCGCGTCGACCTGGTCTTGCATCAACGCGATCAGGGGCGAGATGACGATGCCCGTGCCCGGGCGAACCAGCGATGGAATCTGGTAGCACAGCGACTTGCCGCCGCCGGTCGGCATGAGCACGACCGTGTCGCCGCCGTCGATGACGTTCTGGATGATCGCGGCCTGGTCGCCGCGAAAGGTCTCGTACCCGAAGACCCGCTGAAGGGCCTCGACGGCGGTCTCGGGGGTGGCCACCTCTGGGGCGGTCGTCTCGACCGGCTCGACGAACGGAGCCCGCGTTCCCTGAGCCTGTCGAAGGGGACCTTCGTCGTAGAACGGGTCGTACGGCGGCTCGTCGTCGAGTGGTGGCGGTTCGGCCTCCGGGTCCCAGGGGATGTCAGCGTTCCACGTCACGCTCCGAAGTTTACCGGGGCGATCCGACGTCGCCCCCGCGAGCGCGGGTGTTCCCGCCGAACGCGGCGGCGCAACCACCACGCCGGGCGAGAACTCCCGCGCTCGATCACTCACCGCGGTGGCATAACGGGGAAACCGTCGGGGTGGCCGAAGGGCAGCTGAGGAACTCCGAGCGCGAGAAGACGACGGCACAGAGCGCCGGCACTGTTCGCCACCTCCCACGGCCAGCGCCCGAACCCGTCGCTCTGAGTTCGCAGCCAGTCCTCTCTCTGCTTCTCGTCCCACAGAGCCTGCGCCGGAGTGCGCCCTCGGAGATAAACCGGGTCGCTGTACTTGATGCGCCCGTCGACCTCACCGATGCGCCTGCACCGCTTGAACCAGAAGTCCACGAAGTACGAGTGGCCCGATGGATGCACGAACTCCTGCTGAAGAATCGGCCGAGGAAATCGGTGCCGCGCCATGTTGACGAGACTCACCGACTCGGCGACCGAACCGCTGAGCGGGGTCGCGAACTCGATGACGCCAGAAGCCTGACGCGAACCACGGAAGGGCAAGAGCTCGGTCAACACGGACCGAAGCTCCTCTCTCGTCACCAAGCCGCGATGCAGGGCGAAATCGGCGGCAGCTACGCCAGAGACGAAGGTCGACTGTGCCGCGAGGTCGACAATTGTTCGCGCGATATCGGTGACGACGAGGCCCTCCGCGGTTCTGACGAGCGTCGACGGCATCCCTACCGCGTGACGACGAATGCCTGGATCGGATCGACCGCCGGACGAGCGCTCCGCGAGAACATGCACGTCTCGCGGCCAGGGGCCGACGACCGGAAGCCCCCACAGCACGGCCGCCGAGTAGCTGGAGAAGACGGGCTCGATACGTCGTGTGCGGGCGACCGCAAAAACCTGCATGCGGTATCTCGCGTCGAAGTCCATCGATCTCCAGGTCGACGCAGGAATGTAGACACCCCGACGGATTTGCAGGAGCTCCCCACGAGCCGCGAGACGACTGAGCCGGGAGTCGCCGCCCATCAACTGGTTGCGGTCTCGGGTCACAAGAAGCGCATCTTCGAGATGCATCAGCGGCGCGGTCATAGCTTCACCATGTCGGAGTGCAACTGCCCACGACGCGGACGAGGCGGAATTGTGGAAGCCCGACTCCGTTCGTCCCCTGTGATGGAGAGGAGCCACGCGAACACTCATTCCGCGAGCGCGGGTGTTGCCGCCGAGCGCGGTGGCGCAACCACCACGCCGGGCGAGAACTCCCGCGCTCGGCGATGTCGCGTCCGCGACTAGGCTCGGTACCCATGCTCGTCACAGCGTTCGGACTCGTCGGCGCGTTCGTCTACGGCTCCGCCGACTTCCTCGGCGGCCTCGCATCCAAGCGCCTCTCGCCCTTTGCCGTCACCGGCATCGCGGCGTTCTCGGGGCTCGCCGTGCTGCTCGCCGCCTACCCGCTCGTCGGCGGCGCCTGGTCGGCAGAAGCCGCCCTGTGGGGAGGCATCTCGGGCGTCTCCGGAGCCATCGGCATCTCGTTGCTCTACGCCTGTCTCGCGATCGGGCCGATGAGCATCCTCTCGCCTCTGACCGCGGTCGTCTCAGCCGTCGTGCCGTTGTCGGTCGGGCTAGCTCGCGGCGATGCACTCGGGCCCGTCGGCTACGTCGCCTTGGCTCTCGCGCTCGTCGCCGTCGTGCTCGTGGGGTTCGTTCCCGAGAAGGGAGCCGTTCGACCGAGCCTCCGAGGTGTTCTCATGGCCATCGGATCCGGCGCCACGATCGGCGTCTTCCTGATCGCCATCGACGTCGCACCCGCCGACTCCGGCTTGGTTCCCCTCTTCTTCAACAGAGCCGTGAACGGCATCATCATGGTCGCGATCGTGTTGACGACCCTCGTCATCGCACGCCGGCGATCGGATGCCGCGGCCAGGCCGCGTGCCGCATCCGACGGCCCCGCGCGGGCCGGCATTCGCACCGCCCTGCTGCTGGCGCTGGCGTGCGGCGTCGCCGATGCGGCGGCCAACGGCCTGATCCTCACTGGGCTCCGGCTCGGAGAGCTCTCCGTGATGTCGGTGCTCGTCGCGCTCTATCCGGCCGGAACGATCGTGCTGGCCGCGGTCGTGCTCAAGGAACGTATCGCTCCCCTGCAGATCGTCGGGCTCGTTCTCGCGATCGCAGCGGCGGGCATGCTGTCGCTCGCGTAGCGCCTCCATCGCCGCCCCTTACTTTGGTTACCCTGCCCTAAGCTGGGTGTGGAGGTCTGATGAGAAACGTGAGCACGCGCCTGCTCCTGACATGCGCCGCGATCGGCGTCGCCGGGGGCCTCGTCTTCGCGCTCAACGCTTGGATCGGCGGTACCGTCGCGGCGCTCGCTCCCCTCTTCTACGGGTTCACGATCGGCGTCTACTTCCTTCCTGGCGTCGTGGCCCAATACGTGATCAGGCGCGGCGGCGTCGCCATCATCACCGCAGCCATCGCCGGACTCGTCACCGCGCCGCTGCAGCCCATCGGTTTCTGGGCGACCCTCATCGCCATCGCCATCGGGGCGTTCCAAGAGCTGCCCTTTCTCGTCACCAGATACCGCCGCTGGAACACCTGGCTCTTCATCGTGGGCGGCGTCGTGGCGGGCATCGTCTGCGCCGCGGGCATGTATCGCACCATCGCGAAAGACTCCCTCGACGCCGCATCGGGAGCGATTCTCATGACCGGTTACTTCGTCGCTCCCGTCGTCTTCACGGCGATCGCGGTGCTTCTCGGCGCGGCCCTCGTGCGCACGGGTGCGGCCCGTGGCCTGCGGGCAGAGCGCACGCGCGTCACTCCCGCGGCGTGACCGACGACCGCGGCATGACCGATGACCGCGGCGTGGACGCGCAGCCCGCCGCCGAGACCGCGGACGACGCGCAGCCCGCCGCCGAGGCCGCTCCCGCTCCGGCCGTGCGTGTGCGGTCCGTGTCGATCCAGCATGACGGCCGCGCGGCATCCACGCCGTCTGACGTGAGCTTCGATGTCGCGCCCGGCGAGGTCGTGCTCATCCTCGGCCCATCGGGCTCCGGCAAGTCGACGCTCGCGCTGGCGCTGAACGGACTGGTTCCCCACGCGGTTCCCGCCGAGCTCACCGGCACCGTGACCGTCGGTGGGATGCGCACGGCCGACGCGACCGTCGCGCGACTGAGCGAGCGGGTCGCCATGGTCTTCCAAGACCCCGACTCCCAGATGGTCACGGGAACCCTGCTCGACGAGGTGGCGTTCGGTCCCGAGAATCTGCTCGTGGGCCGCGACGAGGTTCTCGCCCGGGCTGAGGAGAGCCTGCGCCAGGTGGGGCTGTGGGAGCGCAGGCGCGACAACCCCGACCTCCTCTCCGGAGGAGGTCGCCAGCGTCTCGCCATCGCCTGCGCGCTCGCCATGAAGACACCGATTCTGGTTCTCGACGAACCGACCGCGAACCTCGACCCTGCCGGAATCGACGAGGTCTACGCCGTTCTGCGACGGCTGGTCGACTCCGGCGATCACGCGATCGTGCTGGTCGAGCACAACCTCGACGCCGCGATCGATCTCGTCGACCGCGTCATCGTGCTCGACGCACAGGGGCGACTGGCCATGCAGGGCCAGACCAGGCAGATCCTCGTCAGCAGGGTCGACGAACTCCTCCGTCTCGGCGTCTGGCTGCCCGTCGCACTACTCGCCGCGCTGCGCCTCCGAGCGGCGGGCGTCCCGATCGATCCGCTGCCCCTCACCCCGCGCGAGCTGACGGCGTCGCTCGACGCCCAGGATGCGCTTCCCGCGTTGGCCGCACAGCGCGGGCATCCCTCTGCCGGCGCCTCAGGCCACCCTGCTGCCGACGCCTCAGGCCACCCCGCAGGCAATACCGCCTCCGGCCGCCCCGAGCCGGCCGTGCGCGTGACCGCACTCGACCTCGATCGCGGACGCACCCGCATCCTGAACGGCATCGACCTCACGATCGACCGCGGCTCGTTCGTGGCGATCGTGGGCACGAACGGTGCGGGGAAGACCACTCTGCTGCAGGCGATTGCCGGGGTGATCCGCGCTCCGGCCGGTTGCATCCAGGTTCTCGGAGTCGACCCCGCCAAGGCCGATGCCCGCACGCTCGCACGCACCATCGGCTTCGTCTTTCAGAACCCCGAGCACCAGTTCATCAAGGGCACGGTCGCCGAAGAGCTCGCGCACGGACCGCAGCTGCAGAAGATGGCCGCCGACGACATCGAGACGCGCGTCTCGACGATGCTCGACCGCTTCGGCTTGCAGGAGCTGCGCGACGAGCACCCCTTCCTTTTGTCCGGCGGGCAGAAGAGGCGGCTGTCCGTTGGCACGGCACTCATCGACGGAGCACCCCTGCTCGCGCTCGACGAGCCCACCTTCGGGCAAGATCGAGCGCGGGCATCCGAGCTTCTGACGCTGCTCGACGCACTCAACGCCGAGGGCACGACCGTGCTGGTCGTGACCCACGACCTGCAGTTGGTCGCGGAGCACAGCAGCCACATTCTCGTTCTCGACTCGGGGAGTGTCGCGGCGTTCGGCCCCACGGCGTCGGTGCTCGCCTCGGATGCCCTCGAGTCGGCCGGGCTGCGGACGCCGCCGCTCGCCCGAGCATTCCGCGAGATCGTGCGTCATCCGGACTGGCGGTCTGTGACCCGCCTCAGCGATCTGCCCTCCGGGGCGCCATCGTGAGCCCGGCGAGCGCAACCGCGACGCGCCAGGCTGCCGACCCGTACGCGGCCCCGCCCGACTACGGCCCCATCCGCTTTCTGCACCGGCTCAATCCGCTGTCGAAGATCGCTGCGCCGTTGCCCGCCATGGCGCTGCTTCTGTTCACCCGCGACATCGCGACACCGCTGATCTTCTGCATCGCCACGCTCGTCATGCTCGTCGTCGGTGCTCATCTGCGGGCTCGCACGCTCCTCGTGCTACTCATCGTCATCCCGATGATCGTCGCCGTGATGTCGGTGAGCTTCGGTATCTGGACGGACCCGGCGAGGGTCGGCGACTCCCCCGTTCTCATCGAGGTCGGCCCAGTTCGCTTCACCGTCGGCGCCTGGCTCGTCGGCCTGGCCACGGCGCTGCGACTCACGTCGATCGTGCTGCTCGCCCTCATCGGAGGACTGACCTCGACGGGCCCCGACCTCGTGCGCTCTCTCGTGCAACAGCTCCGCGTGCCCTATCGGCTGGGCTACACGGCGCTCGCCGCGTTCCGCTTCGTGCCGCGCTTCAGGCACGAGCTCGACGTAATCAGGCAGGCGCACCGGGTTCGGGGCATCTCGGATGGGCGTGGCCCGATCGCATGGGTCGCGCGAACGGCCGGCTACGTCGTGCCGCTGCTGGCGGGGGCCATCAGGCACGCCGAGCGGGTCGCGCTGGCCATGGACTCGCGCGCATTCGGCGCACATTCCACCCGCACAGAGCGCTACATCATCGCGTTCCGCGCACGAGACTGGGTCTTCATCGTCTTCTTCTGGGCGCTGACCGCGGTTGTCGTCATGCTGTGACCCTGTCACTCTTGTGAATTGTTCCAAGTAGGAATACCGTTCTCATCGAGCGTCACCGGTGCCTCCTACGATTGACGCACACAGCATCGCTCTCGTCGTCATCGTGAGGAACCCCCGTGCAACTCGTCCGCCTCATCCTCCACCACCTCAAGCCCTATACCGGCTGGGTCGTGGCGGTCGTCGTCTTCCAATTCATCTCCACGCTCGCCGCGCTCTATCTGCCCAGCCTCAATGCGCAGATCATCGACAAGGGCGTCTCCACCGGCGATACCGACTTCATCTGGTCGACCGGCATGACCATGATCATCGCTTGTCTCGTGCAGGTGGTCACGGCTATCGCAGGCATCTATTTCGGTGCTCGCACCGCTATGGCGGTCGGGCGCGACCTCCGGCGCGAGATCTACCGCAAGGTCGATTCACTCGGCGCCATCGACGTGGCGAAGTTCGGCACGGCCACGCTCATCACGCGCGGCACGAACGACGTGCAGCAGGTGCAGATGCTGGTTCTGATGATGCTCAACTTCATGGTCTCGACGCCCATCATGTGCATCGGCGGAATCATCTTCGCGCTGCGCGAAGACGCCGGCCTCTCGTGGCTCGTCTGGGTATCTGTGCCGCTGCTCTTCATCATCGTCGGGTTCCTCGTCTTCCTCCTCCTTCCGTTGTTCCGGCTCATGCAAGATCGCATCGACGGCATCAACAGCGTGCTGCGCGAGCAGATCATGGGCATCCGCGTTGTGCGGGCGTTCGTGCGAGAGCCCTTCGAGTCGGAGCGTTACCAGCGCGCCAACGAGGCCATCACGGTCGTCTCGATCAAGGTCGGCAACATCTTCGTTCTGATGTTCCCCGTCATCATGATGATCCTGCATCTCGCCACCGCGGCGGTGCTGTGGTTCGGCGGGCAGCGGGTCGACGCGGGCGACATCCAGGTGGGCTCGCTCACCGCATTCCTGCAATACCTGCTGCAGATTCTCACCGCCGTCATGATGGGGGTCTTCATGGTCATGATGATCCCCCGGGCCGTGGTCTGCGCGGAGCGCATCACGGAGGTGCTGTCGACCGACCCGAGCATGGCCGTGCCGGCTCAGCCTGCACCGCGGGTCCCCACGGCCGGTCGGGTGGAGTTCACCGACGTGACCTTCGGTTACCCGGGCGCAGAGCGGCCCGTGCTCGACCGCGTCTCGTTCGTTGCCGAGCCGGGCAAGACCACCGCGATCGTCGGCTCGACCGGAGCCGGCAAGACCACGATGCTCAACCTGATTCCCCGCCTCTACGACGCGCAATCGGGCAGCATCACCATCGACGGCATTCCCGTCGCCGACCTCGACCGCCGCCAGATCGCCCATCTCGTCGGCCTGGTGCCGCAGAAGCCCTATCTGTTCTCGGGAACCATCGCATCCAATCTGCGATTCGGTCGACCAGACGCGAGCGACGAGGAGCTCTGGAGGGCGCTGCGCGTGGCGCAGGGCGAAGACTTCGTGAGAGCCAAGGAGAAGGGTCTCGCCGATCCCATCTCGCAGGGCGGAACAAACGTGTCCGGCGGTCAGCGACAGCGACTCTGCATAGCGAGGGCACTCGTTGCTGACCCGCAGGTCTACTTGTTCGACGACTCCTTTTCGGCGCTCGACGTCGCGACAGACGCGCGGCTGCGCGAGGCGCTGTTCGAGGCTACCCGCGGTGCGACCGTGATCATCGTGGCCCAGCGCATCTCGACCATCAGGTCGGCAGACCAGATTCTCGTCGTCAACGACGGCGTGATCGTGGCCCGAGGCACACACGACGAACTGCTCGACGAGAGCGAGACATATCGAGAGATCGTCGGATCGCAGATGAGCATCGAGGGGGTGGCCTGATGGCCCGCAATTCGAAGAAGAACCCGGCCGCCGACGAGACCCCCACCGTCATCGACGAGCTCGAAGACGACGCGTACGAAAGAGACTTCGTGCCGACCGAGGCCGACGGCGACATGTTCGGCGGTGCGCCGGCGAAGAAGGCTCAGCAGTTCTGGCCGTCGGCCAAGCGTCTCATGGGGCTTCTCGGGCCCGAGCGCGTCAAGATGAGCATCGTCGTAGGGCTCGTGGTCGTCTCCGTCGTTCTCACCGTGATCGCGCCCAAGATTCTCGGCCAGGCCGTCGACACCATCTTCAACGGAGTCATCGGATCACAGCTGCCGGCAGGGGTGCCGCTCGCTCAGATCGTCGCCGAGACCAGAGCGTCGGGCAACAACGACTTCGCCGATCTGCTCGAGAAGTCCACCATCGTTCCCGGTCAGGGCATCGACTTCGTGGTTCTGGGCCGCCTCATCATCGTGGTCCTGCTGATGTACATCGTCGCCTCCGCTCTCAACTGGGCCCAGGGATACGTGCTCAACGGCCTGGTCATGCGGGTGGTCTTCAGACTGCGTCAAGACATCGAGGTGAAGCTCAACAAGCTGCCGCTCAGCTACTTCGATTCTCGGCAACGCGGCGACACCATGTCGAGAGTCACGAACGACGTCGACAACATCCAGGCCGCACTGCAGCAGGCCTTCTCGCAACTGGTGCAATCGGCCCTAACCGTTCTGGGCATCGTCATCGTCATGTTTATCGTGTCGTGGCAGCTGGCGCTGATAGCGCTGATCGCCCTGCCGCTGTCCGCGGTGATCGCCGGCGTCATCGGAGCGCGATCGCAGAAGCTCTTCTCGGCTCAGTGGAAGAACACGGGCGCCTTGAACGGGCACATCGAGGAGTCGTTCTCGGGTCTCGAGCTAGTGCGCGTGTTCGGGCGCGACAAAGAGATGGTCGCCGAGTTCGACGAGCGCAACGAGAAGCTCTACACCGCGTCATTCGGGGCGCAGTTCGTATCGGGCATGATCATGCCCGCGATGACCTTCGTCTCTTACCTGTCGTACGTTCTGATCGCCGTGGTCGGCGGACTGCGCGTCGCATCCGGGCAGATGACTTTGGGCGACGCGACCGCATTCATCCAGTACTCGCGCGAGTTCTCGCAGCCTCTGGGCCAGATCGCGGGCATGGCGAACATGCTGCAGTCGGGTGTGGCGTCGGCCGAGCGCACGTTCGAACTTCTCGACGCCGACGAGCAGCAGCCCGACGAGGTCACCGCCGAGTTGCCGACCCGCACAGACGGTCACGTTCGTTTCGACAACGTCTCGTTCAGCTACGACCCCGAGAAGCCGCTCATCGAATCGCTCTCACTCGAGGCGAAGCCCGGTCAGACGGTCGCGATCGTCGGGCCGACCGGAGCCGGAAAGACGACTCTGGTCAATCTCGTGATGCGCTTCTACGAGCTGACCGGCGGGCGCATCCTGCTCGACGACGTCGACATCACGCATCTCTCCCGAGGAACTCTGCGATCCCGTGTCGGAATGGTTCTGCAAGACGCGTGGCTGTTCGAGGGCACGATCCGCGAGAACATCCGCTACGGGCGTCTCGATGCCACCGACGACGAGGTGGTCGAGGCAGCCAAGGCCACCATGGTCGACCGTTTCGTGCGTCAGCTCCCCCTCGGCTACGACACGGTTCTCGACGCCGACGGAGGCAGCGTCTCAGCGGGTGAACGACAGCTCATCACCATCGCCCGAGCCTTCATCGCCAACCCGTCGCTGCTCATCCTCGACGAGGCCACCTCCTCGGTCGACACTCGCACCGAGCTCCTCGTGCAGCACGCCATGGCCGCCCTACGCACAGACCGCACGTCATTCGTGATCGCGCATCGACTCTCCACGATTCGCGACGCCGACACGATTCTGGTGATGCAGAACGGTCGCATCGTCGAACAGGGCAACCACGACGAGCTTCTCGAGACCCGCGGCGCCTACTATTCGCTGTACATGACTCAGTTCCGTGGTGAAGACGAGCCGAACTCCGTGCCCGTTGTCGACCCGGCACTCGAGCCCTCATCTGAAAGAGAATAAGAATCATGGACTGGACCCTCGAAGTCGTCGTTCTCCCGGTGAGCGACATCGACCGATCGATCGCCTTCTATCGCGATCAGCTCGGTTTTGCGCTCGATCACGATACTCAGACGCCGCAGATGCGGGTGGTCCAGCTCACGCCCCCGGGGTCCGGATGCTCGATCGTCCTCGGAATGTCTCAGATGCAGCCCGGGTCGATGAAAGGGCTGCAGCTCGTGGTGTCTGACGCGGCGGCTGCACGAGAGCAACTGGTGTCACGGGGCGTCGAGGTGAGCGAGCTCACGATCTTCGACCCGGAGCGCGATGGAGGAACGTTCTTCTTCTTCGACGATCCCGACGCGAACTCATGGGCCGTGCAGCAGATGAAAGTTCGGGCAGACAAGCCGCTCATCCCCCGGCCATAGATAAGCGTCCCGCTCACGACGAAGCGCCCCCATCCGTGAGGATGGGGGCGCTTCGTTTTTGCCGCTGTGGCAGGAAGTGCGGCGTGCTAGTCGGGGTGAGCGACTACACGCTGCGCAGGTCGTCGAGCAACTGGTCGCCCGGACGGACGTTCACCGTGTTCGCGCGAATCTCCGCGCGGCCGAGGAGCTCATCCATACGACGCTGGCGCGAACGGTTGATGAGCGTGATGACCATGCCCTTCTTGCCCGCGCGGCCCGTGCGGCCCGAGCGGTGCAGGTAGGTCTTGTACTCGTCGGGCGCGTCGGCCTGGATGACCAGGTTGATGTCGTCGACGTGGATTCCGCGAGCAGCGACGTCGGTCGCGACGAGCACGTTGACCCGGCCGCTGGTGAGCAGCTGGAGGTTACGCGTGCGGCGTGACTGGTTGAGGTCACCGTGCAGGCTGGTGGCCGGGATGCCGGCGTCGTCGAGCTGGTCGGCCAGTTCTTCGGCGAAGGCGCGGGTGCGGGCGAAGACCAGGGTCTTGCCAGGGCCCGAGGCCAACTGCTGAATGATCTCGCGCTTGTCGCGCTGCTCGATGAGCAGCACGCGGTGGTCGATCGTCGAGGAAGCCTGGTCTTCACCGGCGACCTCGTGCACCGACGGGTTCACGAGGAACTCATTGACCAGCTGAGCCACGCCCTTGTCGAGCGTCGCAGAGAACAGCAGACGCTGTCCACCGTCGGCGACCAGACGCAGGATGCGCTGCACCGGCTCGAGGAAGCCCAGGTCGCACATGTGGTCGGCCTCGTCGAGCACCGTGATGGTGACCTTGGAGAGGTCGAGACGACCCTGCTCCACGAGGTCCTCGAGACGGCCGGGGGTCGCGATGATGATGTCGGTTCCACGCTGCAGAGCCGAGACCTGCTTGAACTGCGGCACACCGCCGAACACCGTGGTGGTGTTCAGGCCGACGGCGCGAGCGATCGGCTGCACCGTGCGGTCGATCTGCATGGCGAGCTCGCGGGTCGGAGCCAGGATGAGTGCGCGAGGAAGACGACCGGGCTTGCGGCCCTTCGCTCCACCGTTCTCCATGAGACGCTCGACGACGGGTGCGCCGAAGGCGATGGTCTTGCCGGAGCCGGTCTTGCCTCGACCGAGAACATCTTTGCCGGCGAGAACGTCGGGGATGGTCGCAGCCTGGATCGGGAACGGGCTGAGCGCGCCCATCGACTGCAGCTGACGCTCGATGTTGTCTCCGAGACCGAGGTCCTTGAACGAGACACCCTCGACCTCGACGGCGGTCGTGGCCTGGGCCTCGAGGCGCTCGAGCACGACGTCGTCTACCGGCGCGTGTCCGGTGCTGGGGCGGTCGTCGCGCTTGGGGTAGAAGTCGGAGCCGCGGTCGTTGCTGCGCTGCGGGCGGTCACCGTAGGAGGGACGCTCGGTGCGAGCCGGACGGTCGCCGTAGGAAGGGCGCTCCGTGCGAGCCGGACGGTCGCCGTAAGACGGGCGATCGTTGCTGCGCTGGGGGCGGTCACCGTAGGACGGGCGCTCGGTGCGTGCCGGACGGTCACCATACGACGGGCGCTCGTTGCGGTCGCCATAGGAAGGACGGTCGTTGCTGCGCTGCGGGCGGTCGCCATAGGACGGGCGCTCCGTGCGCGCAGGACGGTCACCGTAGGACGGACGGTCGTTGCTGCGCTGCGGGCGGTCGCCGTAAGAGGGACGCTCTGAACGCTGCGGGCGGTCACCATACGAAGGGCGCTCGGTGCGGTCACCGTACGACGGACGCTCCGTGCGCGCAGGACGGTCACCATAGGAAGGACGGTCGTTGCTGCGCTGCGGGCGGTCACCGTACGAGGGACGCTCTGAACGCTGCGGGCGGTCACCGTACGAGGGACGCTCTGAACGCTGCGGGCGGTCACCGTACGAGGGACGCTCTGAACGCTGCGGGCGGTCACCGTACGAGGGACGCTCGCTGTTGCTGTACGCGGGACGCTCAGAGGAGCGCGCTGCGCGCTCGTCGGCGTTCCAGCGGGCCTTCTTCGGGGCGCCGGATGCGGGGGCGGCCTGGTAGCCGCGGTGTCCGGGCGACTTGCTGCCGGACTTCGAGCCGTTCGGCACGTAGTTCTTGGCAGGCTTGAAGCCGCCGGATTTGTTGGTTTTAGGCATGGTACTTTCCGGGTTTTATTAGATTGCATGGCAAAACGACAACCGGAATTGGTTGTAACTTCGCTAGAACCCGGAATATCTTCAGTCCGGGGCCGTGTCATACGTTGACAATTCCTTGTGAGCAACGGGGATATTCGTATACGACACGAATGACCGCTGGCCAGCGCGTCCATACGCTGACAAAGGAAAACCGGCCCACCAGACTTACAAACCCTTCCGCGACGAATCGCGGTGTCTAGAGCCGACCTGTAAACGTTACACGTCGCGCGGCACTTTGTCACTCGCGTCGCTCAGATCGACTCTGTAAATGCCGACATGCGGGGCACAGAGCACCCCGCATGTCGATCTCGACGATTACGTCGTGAGTCCCTCTTCGCGTTCTAGACGACGCGCCTTTCGCCGCTCGAGCCCGCCGTAGACAACCGAGTACAGCACCGGGAGCACGAGCAGCGTCAACACCGTCGATGAGACGAGGCCGCCGATGACGACGAGCGCGAGCGGCTGCGAGATGAAGCCGCCGTGACCCGTGAGCCCCACGGCCATAGGCAGAAGCGCGAAGATGGTGGCCAGTGCCGTCATCAGAATGGGCCGAAGCCTGCGGCTCGCGCCATCGATGAGCGCCTCACGCACTGACCGCCCCTTCTCGCGATACTGGTTCACCAGGTCGATCAGCACGATCGCGTTCGTCACGACGATGCCGATGAGCATCAGCACACCGATGATCGACGGCACACCGAGCGGGATGCCCGACACCAGCTGCAGGATGATCGCACCCGTGGCCGCGAACGGCACCGACACCAGCAGCAGCAGGGGCTGAAGCAGGCTGCGGAAGGTCGCGACCATCACGACGTAGACGATGAGGATGGCCACGAGCAGCGCGATTCCCAGCTGACTGAAGGCGTCGCCCTGGTCGCTCGTCACGCCACCCAGAGACGCCGTCGCTCCGGCGGGGAGCTTGGTGTCGTCGACCGCTGCCTGCACCTCGGCACTCGCGGTGCCGAGGTTGTCACTCGCCGGCGTCGCCGTGATCGTGGCGGTACGCACCCCCTTGACGGTCGTGATCGATGCCGGTCCGTCGACCGTCTCGACCTTCGCGACCGAGTCGAGGCGAATCAGTCCCGCTGCGCTGGGAATCTGGAGCCCGGCGAGATCTGCGACCGTTGCCGGCGACGTCTGCGACTGGATGTACATCGTGTAGCTGGTGTCGTCGATGAAGATCGTGCCGAGAGTCTGCGGCTGCATCGCCTGCGACACGATGCCGCCCACGACCGTCTCGCTGAGCCCCGCCTCGGTCGCTTTGACCCGGTCGACCGTGACGGCGATGTAGGGCCTCGAGTTGCTGAGGTTGCTCTCGCTCTGCGTGATGGCGTCGAGCTTCGAGACCTTGGCCAGAATGGCATCAGATGCCGTCTGCAGATCGGACGCGCTGGTCGCGGTCACGTCGATGGCGATGTCGCTCGACGTTCCGAAGCCCGCCGAGGCCGCCACCTGGATGTCGCCGGCGTCGCTGGTCTTCTCGAGCGTCGTGCGAACCGTCTCGGCGAGAGCATCTTGATCGGCGCTCTCGTCGGTGGTGATCGAGTAGGTGATCGCTCCCGCTCCGCCGCCGACGAAGGCGTCTCGAAGCGCAGAACCGCTCGATCCGATGCTGAGCTGCACCGTCTTGATGCCCTTGATTCCGAGCAGCGCCTTCTCGACCGATTGCGCGGCGGTGTTCTGCGCATCCAGACTCGTGCCGACAGGCACCGTCTGCGTGACCGTCAGGGTGTTCTGCCCGCTCGACCCGAGGAAGTTCGTCTTCATGAACGGGGTCAGCCCGAGGGTGAGGATCAGCAGAAGGGCCGCCGATACGAGCGTGAGAACGGGCCGCTTGAGCGTGCCCTCGAGAATCGGCAGGTACCGCTTCTGCAGTCCAGACGGCTTCTCGTCCTCGGTGACCAGCTGCTCCTGCCGCCTGGCACGCCGCGACTCGAGACCTGTGGCCGGGTCGACCGGCGCGACAGGCGCGGATGCGATGTCGTGCGCGTGATTCTTCGGCTTGCGTGAGCGAAGGAACCAGTAGGCGAGCACGGGCACGATCGTGAGCGCCACGATGAGCGACGCGAGCAACGCGATGGTCACGGTGAGCGCGAACGGCCGGAACAGTTCGCCTGTCGTCCCCTCGACGAACGAGATCGGAAGGAACACGGCGACCGTCGTGATCGTCGACGCGGTGATGGCACCGGCCACCTCGCGAACGGCCTCGACGATGATGGCAGCCCGGGCGACGCCCGCGCGATCGGTGCCGCCCTGCATGCGGGCGACGCCCTCAGGGGAGGCGAGATGTCGTCGGATGTTCTCGATCACCACGATGGAGTCGTCGACCACTCGACCGATAGCGATCGTGAGGGCGCCGAGAGTGAGGATGTTGAGCGAGTACCCCGCGGTCTGCAGACCGATGAAGGTGATGAGCAGCGAGGTGGGAATGGAGATCGCGGTGACGAGCGTCGAGCGAATCGACAGCAGGAACACGAGGATCACCACGACGGCGAAGAAGAGCCCGAGCAGGCCTTCTTCGGTCAGCGACTGAATCGACTGCTGAATGTAGGGAGCCTGATCGAACACCACCGTGAAAGTGGCACCGTCGAGAGCGTCCTTGAGCTTCGGCAGCAGGTCTTGAACCGCGTTCGACACCTCGACCGTATTCGCCGCGGGTAGCTTCGTGATGGCGATGGTGAGGGCGGGTTTGCCGTCGACCCTCGAGATCGAGGTGACGGGGTTGTCGGTCAGTGCGACCGTCGCCACATCGGCGATCGTGAAGACGCCACCCCCGGGCTTCGGCGCTCCGCCGAGCGGAAGCCCCTGGATGTCTGCGACGCTGGTGAGCTTCTGCCCGGCCTGCACGGACAGAGTCTTGTCGTTCTCGGTGAGCGAGCCCGCCGGAATCAGCAGCCCATTGTTCTTGACGGCATCCCGGATCGCCTGCGTCGACAGCCCGGCCGAGGCGAGCTTCGCTGAGTCGGGCGTGATCGTGACACGCTGACCGATGTCGCCCACCAGCTGGGCGTCGCGCACCCCGGCCACATCGGTGATGTCTGGCAGGGTGTTGGCGCGTACCAGTGCCGCGAGCGCCTTGGTGTCCGTCGCGCCATCCGCCGGAGTCACGGCGATCTGTACAACCGGGAAGTCGTCGATGCCCCCCGACAGAACCTGGGGATCGAGGTCTTCGGGCAGGCTCGACTTGATGCGGTTGATCGCCTGATTGATCTTCTGCTCGGCCGTGGCGAGGTTCGTGCCGTACGTGAACGTGGCGCTGATGATCGACAGGTTCGTGCTCGATGTCGCGGTGGTGGTCTCAATGCCGGCCACGCCCTGGATCGCCGTCTCGATGGGCACGGAGACGTCGTCGTTGACGACCTCCGGTGAGGCCCCGGGATAGTTGGTGAGCACGGCGAGCTGAGGAAACTCGATCGACGGAATGAGCTCCTGCTTCAGGCTCGTCAGGGCCAGGCCGCCGAAGACGGCCGCCACAATCGTGACGAGTGCGATCAACGCACGGTTCTTCATGCTGAGAATGGCAAGAAAATGCACAGGGCTACCTTCTGTCGAGCGGTGCGGCGACCGTTTCGCGAGCTCTGACAACTATGACATCCGGCCTCGCTCTGGCCGCACTCGCGAGGCCATGCTTACGGCGAACAGCCCCGCAACGCAAGGCGTTGTGGCTCCGGGTGATCCCAGCCAATATCGGAGTATGAAACGTATCCTCTACAGCGGCGGCGCCGTCGTTACCGGCGACCAAGTGGCGGATGCCATCCTCGAGTACGCGAGCGAGCTCGCCCGACAGGAATCCAGCGACACGATCGACGTGCCGAGCATCAACGATGCCGGCACCCTTGTGCACACCCAATTGCTTCTCGGCCCGGCCAGCCAGTTCATTGTCGAAGAGATCGAGACGACCATCGAAGACCCCGTAGACCTCGGCCTTGTGGAGACTATCCGCGAGAGAACCGGACACCTTCAGGCGCCCAGGCCCGTGGCATCGAACAACACCTCCGACTATCCCGATCTCGACGAACCGACCGAGGTTCCCGACCCGCCGCTGGCCTGATCCGGCTGGTCTGGCGCGTCAGGCCACATCGCCGAAGGCCTGCGCCCCGGGAACCGGGTTGCGCATGATCGCCTGCCAAGCCCGGCCCAGCGCATCCATGCCCTGTTCGAGTTGCGCCGTCGGGTAGCCGAGCGGGATGCGCAGAAAACGCTCGAGGGCTCCGTCGAGCCCGAATCGCGGCCCAGCGGTGATGAGGAGCCCCTCGGCGCGAGCGGCGAGCGCGAGTTGCGACGAGACGGGCGAGCCGAGTGCGACCCAACTCGCGATGCCGCCAGCCACCGGGGGTGCGCTCCACGACGGAAAGCTGGTGGCGACGATCTGCTGCAGTCGGTCGCGTCCGGCCCGGAGCTGCTCGCGACGACCCTCGAGAATCGCCGGCATGTCACCGAGCATGCGTGTCACGATGAGCTGCTCGAGAATGGGCGTGCCGAGGTCGCTGGCGGGCCGGGCTGCGGCGAGGGTGCGGATGAGCCCGGGTTCCGCGCGGATCCAGCCCACGCGCAGGCCGTCCCAGATGGTCTTGCCGACCGATCCGATCGAGACGACGCTGCGTTCGTCTCCCGGAGTAGCGTAGGCGGCGAAGGGCAGGAAACTGCCTTCGCGGTCGATGTCGAGTTCGCCCGAGGTCTCGTCGATGAGCAGGGTCGTTCCTGCCCGCATCGCCTGGTCGATGACGCGTTCGCGCAGTTCGACGGACATCGACTCGCCCGTGGGATTGTGAAAGTCGGGCATGAGATAGCCCACCGCGGGAGTCGTCCGACGCATCAGCTGCTCGAGCGCCGACTCGTCCCACCCTTCACCCGGGGTGACGCTCACCGGCGCGAGTCGCGCCCCGGCCAGGGCGAGGGCCTCGTACGCATGCGGATAGCTCGGCAGTTCTACGAGGGCCCGATCGCCGCGACTGAGCAGCACCCGCGACAACAGTGCGATGGCGGCCTGAGCTCCCGTTGTCACGAGGATCTGGTCTGGCGTCGTCGGCAGCCCGCGCGCCGTGTAGCGCTCGGCGACCGCGTCGCGCAACTCGGGGATGCCCTCGAAGTTATAGCCGGGCCCCTGCAGATAGCGGCCGAAGTCGTCCATCGACTGCTCGGTGGCCAACGCGATGCCGGGGCTCGCCGGCATCACCGCCTTGGTGAAGTCGAGGAACCCTCCCCCTGCGTCGACCGCGAGGCTGGCCCGTCCGGGCACGCGGGCGACGCTGCCCGATCCTCGGACGCTCGTCGTGTAGCCGCCTTCTCGCAGCTCGCGGTAGGCGCTGGTGACAAGCGTGCGACTCACCTCGAGCGCCTGCGCCAGCTCGCGTTCGGCGGGGAGCCGCGTGCCCGCGGGGATGCGGCCGTCGAGAACGAGAAGACGGATGCGGTCGAACAGGGCCTGGTAGAGCGGCCCGCCGCCGTCTTTCCAGTCGCCGAGCAGGGAACGCAGCGCGCGGGTGCCGAGGAGTGCGTCAGACATGCAACCACTTTAGCTAAATTGGCTTCTTGATACAGGGCCAATTTTGCAATTGGATGCATGCATGACCTTCTTGTTCGCCCGTCGCCTCGTTCGCCTCATCTGCGGTCTCGCGCTGTATGCCTTCGCCGATGCCCTGATGATTCGGGCCGCTCTCGGGGTCGACCCGTGGACGGTCTTCGCTCAGGGCCTCGTCGCGCAGACGGGCCTCAGTTTCGGCCTGCTCACGAACATCGTCGGCGGCCTCGTTCTTCTGCTGTGGATTCCGCTACGGCAGAGGCCCGGACTCGGCACCGTCCTGAACGTGCTGCTGATCGGGCCATTCATCGAACTGAGTCTGTGGATCCTGCCGGCCATGCCGAACATCTGGGCACAAGCCGGCATGTTCACTGCGGGGCTCGTACTGCTCGCGGTCGCCAGCGGCATCTACATCGGTGCCCACATGGGCCCGGGCCCGCGGGACGGGCTGATGACCGGCATCCACAACCGTTTCGGATGGCCCATCTGGGTGGGCCGCTTCGGGGTCGAGGCCACCGTATTGCTCATCGGCTGGCTGCTGGGTGGCAACGTCGGCCTGGGAACACTCGCGTTCGCACTCCTGATCGGCCCACTCTGCAACATCACCCTCCCCCTGATGGGCGTGCGCTCTGGCAGACTGGCCGCGACAGCCGCGCCAGCGCCAGCACCGAGGAGTTCCGATGACCAACCCATACCGGCCAGGTAGCACTCGCACCAATCCCCTGGCGATCGTCTCGCTCGTCTCGGCCTTCTTCCTCTCGCTGGCGGCCGTCATCACCGGGCATATCGCGCTGCGGCAGATCAAGCGCACCGGAGAAGGCGGACGCGGACTCGCCATCGCCGGCATGACCATCGGCTACGCAGGCCTCGTCGCCGGCATCGTCGTCATCGCGGTCCTCATCACCGGCGGCATCGCGGCCGTGAACGATCAGCTCGCCGAGCCTGTGCCCTCAGGCGCTTCGACAAGCGAGGTGTACGAACTGCCGTCGCCCTCACTCGCAGAGAACCGTGACTGGACGGGCACCATCACCATCACCATCAACGGGCAGGATGTCGGCGTCACGCTCGACGGAGCCGCTGCTCCCCAGGCCGTGTCGTCGTTCCTCGCGCTCGGCGACGAGGGCTTCTTCGACGGCACCTCGTGCCACCGGCTGGTGACCGAGGGTATCTACGTGCTGCAGTGCGGTGATCCCACGGGCACGGGGACAGGCGGCCCAGGATACTCGTACGGCCCCGTCGAGAACGCACCGAAAGACGATGTCTACCCGGCAGGCACCCTCGCGATGGCGCGCATCGGCGGCGACGGCGACAGCATGGGCAGCCAGTTCTTCATCGTCTACGACGACTCGATGATCCCCTCGGATGCCGCCGGCGGCTACACGGTGCTCGGCACGATCACGAGCGGGCTCGACGTGGTCACGAAGATCGCCGATGATGGCACGAAGACCGGGGCCAGTGACGGCGCTCCCGCCGACCCCGCCGTGATCGACGGGGTCAGCTTCGAGTAGTCGCAGTGCAGAGGCTTGCTCGGGCGCCTACGCCCGCGAGCGCAGCAGCGTGAACGAACCACCCGAGATGATCAGCGTGGTGACGGGGCCCTCGACGACCTGAGCAGGGTCGCTCGAGAGAGCCAATTCCCACTCCGATCCCGGCGCATCCGGCACCTGGAACTCGACGCCGTTCTCAGCGGCGTTCAAGAGCAGGGCGAACGAGTCCGCCCCCTCGTGGGTGAACACGAGGGTCTCGGTGCGGGCATTCGGGTTGTCCCAGTCGTGGTCGTCGAAGCTCTCGCCGTCGCTTCGCACGATCTCCACGGCGTCGGAGGCGATCGCATCCGGCACCTCTGACAGCATCTCGGGCGCCTGACGGAACCACGTCGGGCGAAGGGCCGGGTTCTCGGCACGCAGAGCGATCAGCGACCGGGTGAACTCGAACAGCTCGTGGTCGGCGTGCTCCCAGTCGAACCACGAGATCTCGTCGTCCTGGCAATACGCATTGTTATTGCCGCCCTGGGTTCGCCCAAGTTCGTCGCCCCCGAGCAGCATGGGCACGCCGGCGGAGAGCAGCAGGGTGGCGAGCAGATTGCGCCGCTTGCGATCGCGCCGAGCATTGATGGCCTCGTCGTCGGTCGGACCCTCGGCCCCTCCGTTCGCCGATCTGTTGTCGCTCTCGCCGTCGTTGTTGTCCTCGCCGTTCGCCGCGTTGTGCTTGGAGTTGTACGACGTGAGGTCGTGCATGGTGAAGCCGTCGTGGGCGGTGATGAAGTTGACGCTCGAGAGCGGCGAGCGACGCGAGGCCTCGTAGACGTCGGGCGAGCCCAGAATGCGCTGCGACACGGTGCCCAGCACCGAGTCGGTGCCGTTCCAGAAGTCACGCACGTCGTCACGGAACTTGCCGTTCCACTCCGACCAGTCGGCGGGGAATCCGCCCACCTGATAGCCCGCGGTGTCCCACGGCTCGGCGATCATCTTCACGGGCGCGAGCACCGGGTCCTGCGAGATCAGCGTGAGGAAGGCGCTGTGGATCTCGGCATCTCCGCCCTGGCGGGTGAGCGTCGTCGCCAGGTCGAAGCGGAAGCCGTCGACGTGCATCTCGGTCACCCAGTAGCGCAGGCTGTCCATGATCAGCCCGAGTGCGGCCGGGTGGCTGACGTTCAGGCTGTTGCCCGTGCCCGTGGTGTCGAAGTAGTGCGCTTCATCACCCTCGACCAGTCGGTAGTAGGCCTCGTTGTCGATGCCCTTGAAGCTGAGCGTCGGGCCGAGGTCGTTGCCCTCCGCCGTGTGGTTGTAGACGACGTCGAGGATCACCTCGAGCCCGGCCGCGTGGATGGCCTTGACCATCTCCTTGAACTCGGTGACCTGGCCGCCGGCCTGACCCGCGGCATCCGACACGTACTCGTTATGCGGCGCGAAGAACCCGATCGAGTTGTAGCCCCAGTAGTTGCGAAGACCCTTCTCGGCGAGGTGGCTGTCTTGCACGAACTGGTGCACAGGAAGGAGCTCGACGGCGGTCACACCGAGATCGGTGAGGTGCTTGAGGGCGGCCGGATGTGCCAGGCCCGCGTAGGTGCCCCGGATCTCTTCGGGCACCTCGGGGTGCAGCTTGGTGAACCCCTTCACGTGGGTCTCGTAGATGACCGATTCCGAGAGCAGGGTGCGCGGCGCGGTGTCGCCCGCCCAGTCGAACTCGGTGTCGGCGATGACGCAGCGCGGCGAGTACGGCGCCGAGTCCGAGTCGTTTCGGTCGGCGGGAGAGTTCATGTCGTGTCCGAAGAACGACTGGTTGTCTGCCTCCCAGTCGTACCCGCCCTCGATGGCGGTGGCGTGGGGATCGAGCAGCAGCTTGTTCACGTTGTGCCGAAGCCCGGCTTCTGGGTTCCACTCCCCGTCGACCCGGATGCCGTAGCGGGTGCCGACGCCCACACCATCGACGAAGCCGTGGAAGACGTGTCCGGTTCGTTCGGAGAGCTCGACGCGACTCTCGTCGCCCGCCTCGTCGAAGATGCACACGAACACGGCATCGGCCGTCTCGGAGTAGAGGGCGAAGTTCCACCGCCCGTCGATAGAGGAGAACCCGAGCGGGTAGGGAAGGGAACGGACGGAGGCCATCGGTGATCCTGTTCTGAAGAGGGCGAAACTATCGCTCTCGCAGAATAGAAGCGCCGAGCTCTACCCGACGGATCGGCGGTGGGGGCTAGCGCTCCGCCGCAGTTTGTGATGCGGCGGAGCCACCACGGGCTAGGCGCCGATGAGCCTCTCGGCCAGATACGCCTGCAGGCGATCGAGCGAGACGCGCTCCTGCGCCATCGAGTCGCGCTCGCGCACGGTCACGGCGTTGTCTTCGAGCGACTCGAAGTCGACCGTGATCGCGAACGGCGTGCCGATCTCGTCTTGACGACGGTAGCGGCGGCCGATGGCGCCGGCGTCATCGAAGTCGACGTTCCAGCTCTGGCGCAGGTCCTGAGCAACCTTGCGGGCGAGAGGCGACAGGGCCTCATTGCGCGAGAGAGGAAGCACGGCGGCCTTGACCGGAGCGATGCGCGGGTCGAGCTTCAGAACGGTGCGCTTGTCGACTCCGCCCTTCGAGTTCGGGGCCTCGTCTTCGTGGTACGAGTCGACGAGGAACGCCATGAGCGCGCGGGTCAGACCGAACGACGGCTCGATGACGTAGGGGATCCACCGCTCGTTCGACGTCTGGTCGAAGTACGACAGGTCGGTGCCCGACGCCTCGGAGTGCGTCTTGAGGTCGAAGTCGGTGCGGTTCGCGACGCCCATGAGTTCACCCCACTGGCTGCCAGGGAACTGGAAGCGGTACTCGATGTCGACCGTGCGCTTGGAGTAGTGAGACAGCTTCTCTTGAGGGTGCTCGAACTGGCGGATGTTCTCGGGGTTGATGCCGAGGCCGATGAACCACTCCCAACTCTGGTCGATCCAGTACTGGTGCGCCTCTTCGTCTGTGCCGGGCTGCACGAAGTACTCCATCTCCATCTGCTCGAACTCGCGGGTTCGGAAGATGAAGTTTCCGGGCGTGATCTCGTTGCGGAAGGCCTTTCCTACCTGGGCGATGCCGAAGGGCGGCTTCTGCCTCGAGGTGTTGAGCACCGTGGCGAAGTCCACGAAGATTCCCTGAGCCGTCTCGGGCCGCAGGTACGCCATGCCCGACTCGTCTTCGAGCACACCGAGGGTGGTCTTCAGCATTCCCGAGAACTTCTTGACCTCTGACCACTGGCCCGCATTGCCGGTGTCGGGGTCGCGCACGTCGGCGAGGCCGTTGACCGGCGGATGTCCGTGCTTGGCCTCGTAGGCCTCGAGCAGGTGGTCGGCGCGGTAGCGCTTGTTGGTCGCGAGCGACTCGACCATGGGGTCGTTGAACACCTCGACGTGTCCCGAGGCCTCCCATACCTGGCGGGGAAGGATGACCGCGGAGTCGAGGCCTACGACGTTGTCACGGCTCTGCACCATGAACTTCCACCACTGCCGCTTGATGTTCTCTTTGAGCTCGACGCCGAGTGGCCCGTAGTCCCAGGCACTGCGAGTGCCGCCATAGATCTCTCCGGTGGGAAAGACGAATCCTCGGCGCTTGGCGAGGGCAATGACAGAATCAAGAGGAGATGTGGGCATAACGGCTTCCGTAAGTCGCCCACCGGCCGGCTGCCAGCGGGTGGATAAGCCACAATCTTATGGGAGGGGCCATGGGGGACCGCGACACCGAGCACTGGCTGCGCCTCCACGGGCTGCCCTATTTCGTGGCACCGCGGGCTCGCTCGAGAGCACTCCTGGCGCGCACGGCCCCTTTTCTCGTCTTCGCCCTCGCCTTCGACGTTCTGAGTTCGGTGATCCTCGAGGTCGCCGTCGACCTCGACACCGCCTCGGCGAGCGAACTGATACTCGCGCTCGTGGCGCTGCTGCTCGTCGTCGCGGTTCCCGTGCTACCCGCGTTGCTCGGCGTCGCAACAGCCCGCATCCTGCGTTCCCGGGCGGGCGCCAAGATGCCGGTCGCCGTCGGTGCGCTCGCGCTCTATCTCATCGTCGATCCTCTGGTCTTCGGCATCGTGGGATACGGCGAACCTGTCGAATCCTTCGTGCAGAATGCTGCGGTCGCACTCGCCGCACTCGCCCTCACGTGGTTGGGAATAGGAGCGCTGCTCTCGTGGGCGCTGCGCGCGGCACTGCGCCAATTCGGCGCGCTCGGCCAACTGGCCACGCGAGCCCTGCCCATCCTGATGCTCGTGGTGGTCTTCGCCTATTTCGCCCGCGCCCTCTGGGAGGTGACGTCGAGCATGACCGTGCCGCGGCTCCTCGGCGTCGCTCTCTTCTTCGTCGTGCTCGGCTTCTTGTTCGCCGTTCCGATCATGCGCACGGAGCTGTCGGCCCTGGGCCAGACCCCGGAGACCGAGGGCCCGCCTCTCACACTGCTCGAGCGATTCAACCTCGGGGTCGTCATGGTGATGGCGCAAGCGTTTCAGGTGGCGCTCTTCGCCGCTCTGGTCTGCGCATTCCTCGTCGTGCTCGGCACGCTCGCGTTCAGCGACGAGGTTCTGACCAGCTGGCTGGGCGGCAACGGAGACAGCGTGCGACTTCTCGGTGTCGAGCTACCGGTGCGAACCGCGATGCTGAAGACCGCCGTCTTTCTCAGCTGCGTCTCTTCTCTCAACTTTCTCGTCTCCGTGTCGACCGCGCCGGCATACCGAGCCTCCTTCTATGAGCCTCTGCTCGACGAGGCGCGCGCGGCGCTGTCCGTTCGTGCGGCCTATCGAGCCGAGCGATGACCTCGCTGCTCGATCTCGACATCCGTACCGGCCCCGGGCTCTGGATCGCCGGCATCCTGGCCATCGCTGCACTGGCGGGGCTCGTCGTGCGCCGTCCCGCCAGGCGATGGATGCGGGTGGCGGGCCTCGGCGCGCTCGCCGGCCTGATCATCGGCCTGGCCGTCGTCTTCGTCGTGCAGGACCTCCTCGATGTATTCAACTCCCCTATCAGCGTGCTGTCTCGAACCTGGATCTACGCCGCGTCCGCCGCGTGCGGCCTTGCCGTCGCGAGCCTGTGGACGACTCGCGGGTGGCGACGAGCCGTCGCGGTCTTCGCCGTTCCCTGGTTTCTCGTCACAGCGGCACTCGGAGTGAACGCGGGATTCGGTCTCGAGCCGACGATCGGCGACCTCATCGGAGTCGAGACGCAACCGGCTCTGCTGGTTCCCCCTATCGTTCAACGCACATCGTCGGAGCCAGACAGCACGATTCCGCTCGCCGACCGTTGGACGCCGCCCGCGACGCTGCCGGCCTCTCGCACGGGTCGCATCGTCATCCCCTCCACCGCCTCCGACTTCAGCGCACGAGACGCGGTCGTGTGGTTGCCCCCGGCCGCTCTCGTCGACGACCCGCCCGATCTGCCCGTCGTCGTGATGATGATGGGTCAGCCCGGCAGCCCCAGCGTCGACATCATCGGAGACGTGCTCGACGAGTTCGCTGCTCGCCACTCGGGGCTGGCGCCCATCGTCATCTCCGTCGATCAGCTCGGCGGCTCCGACACCAACAATCCGCTCTGCATCGACGGATATCAGGGAGACGCACGCACGTATGTGTCGATCGACGTGCCGGCGTTCATCCGCTCCACTTTCAACGTGCAGGATGCGCGGGAGGCCTGGACGGTGGCGGGGTTCTCGAACGGCGGCATCTGCGCGCTCACTCTCGGAGCCCTCTTCCCGGAGACGTTCGGCAACATCATCGATGTCTCCGGCGAGCTGCAACCCGATCTCGGGTCGGTCGGGGAGACGATCGATACCGGCTTCGACGGCGACAGCGCTGCCTATAACCGAGCCAAGCCCACGTCGATCCTGGCCACGCACCGCTACACCGACACCTGGGCGATCTTCGCCAGCGGCTCCTTCGACGAGCCGTACCTCGGCGCATCCAGAACCCTCGTAAAGGCGGCCTCCGCCGCGGGCATGACGACGAGTCTCGAGATCTCGCCCGGCACGTCTCACGGCGGGGCGACGCTCGAATACGGCCTGAACCACGCCTTCGAGACGCTCTACCCCCGGCTCGGCCTGTCTACGTAGTCAATCGTGACCGCACGCTCACCTCGGCCACATTGACATGAGGTGCGCGCGGAGTAGTGTTCTCACTCGTGACTAACGAAGTCAAGTCGGCAAAACGCTGGTTTATCGGCGAACCGCTCCCGACCGACAAACTCGAAGGGCAGCTTCTTCCGAAGAGGCTCGCGCTGCCCATCTTCGCCAGCGACCCGCTTTCCTCCGTGGCGTACGCGCCGCAGGAACTGCTCATGATCCTGCTCATCGGCGGTCTCGCGTTCCTGAGCTTCGCGCCCTGGGTCGCAGCGGCGGTCGTGATTCTGCTCGTGGTCGTCGTGGCCTCGTACCGCCAGTTGGTGAAGGCCTACCCCTCGGGCGGCGGAGACTACGAGGTCGCTCACAAGAACCTCGGCGAGAAGGCCGGGCTCGTGGTCGCGTCTGCGCTGCTGGTCGACTACGTCTTGACCGTGGCCGTCTCGGTCGCATCGGGCGTCGACAACATCATCTCGGCCCTCCCTTTCCTCAATGACTACCGGGTAGAGATCGCCGTCTTCTTCGTGATCGTGCTGGCCGCCGTGAACCTCAGGGGCGTTGCCGAGTCGAGCAAGGCCTTCGCCATCCCCACCTATCTCTTCGTGGGCAGTGTCGCGCTGATGATCATCACGGGCCTAGTCCAGGCGATTCTGGGTCACGCGCCCGTGGCCGAGTCTGCCGACTACGGCGTCAAGGCGGAGGGCCTGACTCAGGCCGCCGTCATCCTGCTTCTGCTGCGAGCCTTCTCAAGCGGGTGCAGCGCCCTCACCGGTGTCGAGGCCATCTCGAACGGGGTGCCCGCCTTCCGCACACCCAAGGTCAAGAACGCCCAGCGCACCCTCGTTCTCATGGGCAGCATCGCCATCCTGCTCTTCGCTGGCCTCGTGACGCTGGCGCTGATCGCCCGCGTGCATTACGCCGAAAACGCGTGCCATCTCATCGGCTTCGAGAATTGCGAAGGTCAGCCGCAACGCAGCCTGATCGCGCAGATCGCCTCGGCCGTCTTCGGCAACAACTCCGTGCTGTTCTATGTGATCCAGGCGGCCACCGCCGCAGTGCTGCTGCTCGCCGCCAATACAGCCTTCAACGGCTTCCCGCTGCTCGGATCGGTTCTGGCCAAGGACTCCTACGCTCCCAAATCGCTGCTCACCCGCGGCGACCGCCTCGTCTTCTCGAATGGCGTGCTCATTCTGGGCCTCTTCGCCACGCTCATCATCGTGGTCTACCAGGCCAGCCTCACCCAGCTGATCCAGCTCTACATCATCGGCGTCTTCGTGTCGTTCACCCTGGGCCAGACCGGCATGGTCAAGCACTGGTGGGGAATGCTGAAAGGTGGATGCTCGAACCGTGGCGCGGTGTGGCGCGGTCTGATCATCAACGCCTTCGGTGCCCTGCTCACCGCCGTCGTGCTCATCGTCGTCACCATCACGAAGTTCACCCACGGCGCCTGGCTGGTCTTCGCGATCATGCCCGTGCTCTACGTTCTAATGCTGGGTGTCAACCGCTACTACCGCGACGTGAACAAAGAGATCGAGGTCGACGCCACCACGACCTTCGGCGCCGACGGAGACCACGCCATCGTGCTGGTCGGACGCATGCAAAAGCCGGTTCTCAAGGCCCTCGATTACGCGATCGCGGCTCAGCACGACAGCATCGAGGCAGTGCACCTGTCGATCGACGACGAGTCGACGAACGCTCTCGAAAAGGCCTGGGCAGAGATGAACATTCAGGTGCCACTGAAGATCATCGTCTCGCCCTACCGCGACGTGGCCGAGCCTCTCTGCCAGTACATCGCGAAGCGGCGCACGATCCACGGCTCAGAAGTCGTGACCGTCTACACGCCCATCTACATCGTCGGTCACTGGTGGGAGACCCTGCTGCACAACCACAAGGCGCGTCGAATCCGCAAGCGTCTGATGCTGGTGCACGGTGTCACGATCGCCCTGGTGCCGTGGCTTCTCGACTCGTCAGAGGTCATCTACGGCCGCAGGTCGCGCCCCCTGCCGGGAGCGGAGCGCCGAGGCGAGCCGGTGCGCCCGGTTGTGCGCACGCCCCGCCAGGAACGGCGACACGCGAAGTCGCATCAGCAGTAGGTGCTAAACTGACGCAAGTTTTGTAAGTTATTCGACTCCCGGGTGGCGTTCTGATCCCCCGGCCCGAGAGGTGAGGGGGTCTCGCATGGGGCGCGGCCGTCAAAAAGCTAAGCACACCAAGGTTGCTCGCGAGCTGAAGTATTTCAGTCCCGACACCAACTACTCCGCGCTCGAGCGCGAATTGAGCCACCCCTCCGACGGTGAGCCCGACTACTCCAAGTGGATCGACGAAGACGAAGACGAGTCTGAACTCGACGGCGTCGCGGTTGTGAACCCCGAGCTGCTCGATTCCGACGAGCCTCGCCAGAAGCGCGCCTAGTTCGCCGAAGCCTCGTTCGGCTTCGCCTCCGAGTCAGCCTCGACGGCTGCCACCTCGGAGTCGACCTCGACACGCTCGCTCGTCGTCATGACGACGGTGCGGGCGCGTCGGCTCGAGGAACGGTCGACCGCCACGGCGACCGCGGCAGAGAGCCCGACGAACACGGTGACCAAGATGATTCCGACGAACCCGAAGACCTGCGCTCGCGAGTAGTTCGGCTGCTCGGGAAACACGAAGGTCAGAACCAGCGTGATGAGAATCGCGAGAACGACGCCGACGGCGATGAACCGCACGAAGCGCGGCGATCGCCTCACCACCACATCGTGCGTTGCGCTGGCAGGGACAGAAGAAGTCGAGTCGTCGGGATGAGCCACACACTATTGTCTCGCACATTGCCGCGTGGTCGCCGTGCCCCGAGAGCATAATCGTCTGATGGATCTCGACCGCACCGTGCGTGCCCTGCGCGCAGCGGGGTGCGTGTTCGCCGAAGACGAGGCACGGCTGCTCATCGAGGCGACGAGCACCGGTTCGTCAGTTGACCTCGACACCCTCGATGCACTCGTTGCTCGACGCGTGTCTGGCGTACCCCTCGAGCATCTCCTCGGCTGGGCCGAGTTCGCCGGAATCCGGGTGCTGGTCGACGAGGGCGTCTTCGTTCCGCGTCGCCGAACCGAGTTCCTCGCGGCACACGCCGCCGAACTGGCCCGCGAAACGGCGCTCATGCCCGGCCACGAGCATCCGGTCGTCGTCGATCTCTGCTGCGGGTCGGGCGCGATCGCCGTCGCGGTGCGCGAGTCGCGGGGGCCGTCGGCGCCCGCGGCCGAGATCTATGCGGCCGATATCGATCCCCGCGCGGTGGCGAGCGCTCGACGCAACCTGCCGCATCCGGCCATCGTTGTCTGCGGCGACCTGTTCGACCCGCTCCCCCGCACGCTGCTCGAACGCGTCGACGTACTCGTCTGCAACACCCCGTATGTGCCGACGGATGCGATCGGCTCGATGCCGCCGGAGGCTCGGCTCTTCGAGGCGGCGCTGGCGCTCGACGGCGGCGACGACGGCCTCGACGTGCAGCGCCGTGTCGCCGCCGAATGCCGCGCGTGGCTCGCACCGGGCGGCCATGTGATGGTCGAGGCGAGCAGTGAGCAAGCGCCACGATCAGTCGAATTGTTCGAGCGTGCGGGGCTCAGAAGCCGCGTCGAGTACTCCGACGACTACGACACCTCGATCGTGGTCTCGACGAATCCGCGCTAGAGCCGCTCGAAGGAGTGTAGCGACTCACGCGCTCCGGCACGGACGGCGTCGGTGACCGAATCGAGAATGGCCGATGCGAGGTTCCAGCGTTGCCAGAACAGCCGGACCTCGGTGAAGCTGCCGGGCGCCAGCTCGATCAGACGGCCCGACGCGAGCTCATCGGCACACTGCTGCTCAGGAAGCATGGCCCAGCCGAAGCCGAGCACGACCGCTCGGGCGAAATCACTCGAGGTGGGAACGAAGTGGCGAGTCTGCGCCGCCGCGTCAGCATCGGCCGCACCACGACGAACGAACCCGGCCTGCAACTCGTCGCGCCTGTCGAAGTCGACTCTCGGCGCTCGCGCGAGAGACGACACGTCGCCCGGTTCGATCGCGTGATCGGTGAGAAACCGGGGTGCGCAGACCGCCAGGTAGCGCATGGCTCCGAGCGGTTCAACGGAGCATCCCTGAACGGCGTCCGACGTCGAGGTCACCGCCGCCATCACTGTTCCCGAACGCAGCAGCGACGTCGTGTGCTCCTGGTCTTCGCGATGAATGTCGAAGACGATCTCGCCTGCGACCGCCAGGGGCGCCACTGCCTCGAGGAACCAGGTCGCGAGGCTGTCGGCGTTGACCGCGACCGCGAGGGGGAACGCGCCCTCGCGCTCGTCTGTGCGGAGGGCCGCCCGAGCATCCGCATCGAGAAGCGAGACCTGCCTGGCCAGTCGCAGCACGATCTCGCCAGCCTCGGTGGGTACCACCGGCGTTGTGCGCTGCAGCACGATCTGTCCCGAGGACTGTTCGAGAGCCTTGATACGCTGCGACACGGCCGACGGGGTCAGGCGAAGTCGGCGAGCCGCGGAGTCGAAGCTTCCCTCCTCGACGACGGCAAGAAGCGTCTGAAGATGCTCGAGCTGAAATCCCGACATTAGCGCTCCTAATCGATCGTAAGAAAGATTAGCTGTACCTCCTGTCGAGGATCTTCTACTTTCAGGGTGTGCCTCTCGATACCACTCTCCTTCCCGCCCTGTTCGGTCTCGGCACCGGACTCGCGCTGATCATCGCGATCGGGGCACAGAACGCCTATGTTCTGCGACTCGGGATCGCGGGCCGCCTGCGCACCGTCGCCGTGGTCGTCGCGATCTGCGCCGTCTCCGACGCCGTACTCATCGCCGCGGGAGTACTCGGGATCGGGGTGGTGATCGACAAGGTGCCTGTCGCGCTCGTGATCATCCGCATCGTCGGCTCGGCCTTTCTCGTCGTCTACGGACTTCTCGCCGCACGTCGCGTATTCCGCCCACAGACCCTGGAACCCGCCAAGCAGCAGGGCTCGATCGCGCTGAAGTCCGCGGCGCTGACCACGCTGGCCCTCACCTGGCTCAATCCCCACGTCTACCTCGACACCGTCGTCTTTCTCGGGTCGGTCGCCAACCAGCAGGGTGTGGCCGAGCGCTGGTGGTGGGCCGGCGGCGCAATGGTCGGCAGTGTGCTGTGGTTCAGTGCACTCGGATTCGGCGCACGTCTGCTCCGACCGTTCTTCGCCCGAGCGAACTCGTGGCGCATCCTGGATGCCGTCATCGCCGTGGTCATGCTGACCCTCGGCATCCGCATGGCCGTCGGGTTCTGAGCTCGCGAAACCCCTCTCGCTAGGCTGCAGGCATGACCGCTGTCTCGCTCATCCGCTCGGATTCCTTGGCTCAGTCGGCCCCCTATGCGTACGCCTCGACGGCTCCGGCCGATGCGCGGCTCGTCTTTCTGGCCGGCGCGTGCCCGCTCGATGAAGACGGCGAAACCACGGCTCGCGGCGACATCGGCGCCCAGGCGCGCCTGTGCATGCGGAACCTCGAGACGGCACTGTCGGCGGCCGGAGCGAAGCTCGACGACGTGCTGTCGACCCGCGTGCTCGTCGCGACGACGAGACAGCCCGACCTCGTTGCTGCGTGGGATGTCGTGCGCGAGGCCTTCGGCGAGCACGATGCCCCGAGCACTCTTCTGGGCGTGACCGTGCTCGGCTACCCGAATCAGCTCGTCGAGGTCGAGGCGATCGCGGCCGTGCGGGACTGATCGTTACGGTCGCTCGACAGGCACGTAGCCGGTGAGATCGGCGCGTTGTCCTGACGCGTGGATGCGTGCGGAGGCGACGCCGTCGGCCCACGACAGGCGCCCGGTCGCCAAATCGAGCCAGGTTGCGGCATCCATCTCGACGACATTCGGCGGGGTGCCCCGCGTGTGACCGGGGCCTTCGATGCACTGCACCGCGCCGAACGGCGGAACCCGGACCTCGACGGTGTTGCCCTGGGCCGCGTCTGCCAGGCACTGCAGCAGGTACCGGGTCGCGGTCGCCGTCGCGTCGCGCGAGGCAGCGGCCCCGTCCGCCGTGGTGGCCGCAAGGGCCGCTTCTCCGTCGAGAGCCCGAATGCGTGTCTTTGCCATAGCTCTCAGGGTATGACGCGCGGTCTGAAAATGTCTTCGAAGCTAAGCTGTGCCTGTGAAGATTCTTGTCCTCGGATCCGGCGCGCGCGAGCATGCCATCATCACCGCGCTCCTGAGTGAGCCCGGGCAACACGACATCGTTGCGGCACCCGGCAACGCGGGCATCGCGCTCGTCGTTCCCGTTGTCGGCATCGATGCAGAAGACCCGGATGCCGTGGTCGAGTTCGCGCAGGACGGCGACATCGACCTCGTCGTGGTGGGGCCGGAGGCGCCGTTGGTCGCCGGAGTTGCCGACGCGCTGCGCAGCCGCGGAATTCCTGTCTTCGGGCCGAGCCGAGAGGCTGCCGCCCTCGAGGGCAGCAAGACGTTCGCGAAGCACATCATGGCGGAGGCCGGGGTTCCCACCGGCCGGGCCGAACTCGCGGGCACTGTCGCCGCCGCGGAGCGCATCCTTGACGAATTCGGCGCACCCTACGTGGTCAAGGCCGATGGGCTGGCCGCCGGCAAAGGCGTTCTCGTCACCGAGAGCCGTGACGCGGCCCTCGAGCACGCTCGGCACTGGCTGGGCCACGGCGAGGTTCTGATCGAGGAGTTCCTCGACGGAGAAGAGGTCTCGCTCTTCTTGCTCAGCGACGGGCACACCGTTCGCCCACTGTCACCGGCACAGGACTACAAGCGACTCGCCGACGGCGACGCCGGCCCGAATACCGGCGGAATGGGCGCTTACTCTCCCCTTCCCTGGCTCGATGAGCGTTTCGGCAGCGAAGACGCGTTCGTCGACGAGGTCATCGACACCATTGCGCTTCCCACGATCCGACAGCTCGCTGCAGAAGAGAAGCCCTTCATCGGTCTGCTCTACTGCGGATTGATCCTCACCCGAGACGGAATCCGCGTCATCGAGTTCAACGCCCGTTTCGGTGACCCCGAGACCCAGGTCGTGCTGCCCCGGCTCGAGACACCGCTCAGCGACCTGCTCTTCGCCGCGGCGAGCGGCACGCTGGTCGATCAGCCCCGGCCGTCGTTCTCGAGCGACGTCGCAGTCACCGTCGTCGTCGCGAGCGAGAACTACCCGGGCACGCCCGTCACGGGTCGCGTGCTCACGGGTCTGTCCGAAGCGGAGTCTCTGGCCGGCACACATATCGCCCACGCGGCCACCGCCGTGAAAGACGGCGAATTCGTCGCCACGGGAGGACGCGTTCTGAGTGTCGTGTCCACCGCGTCCGATTTCGCCGAGGCCCGGCGTCGGGTCTACGAAGCAGTCGACCTGATCGGGCTCGAAGGCTCTCAGCACCGCACCGACATCGCTGCGAAGGTCACAACGGCATGACGATCGAGATCGAGGGATTCACCGACGTCTACAGCGGCAAGGTGCGCGACCTCTATATTCCGACCGACGCCGTGAGCCTCGATGACGCCGAGACCCTGTTGGTCGTCGCCAGCGACAGGGTCAGCGCCTACGACCACGTGCTCGAACCCGGCATCCCGGGCAAGGGCGAGCTGCTCACCACCCTGAGCCTGTGGTGGTTCGACCAGCTCACCGGCGTTCCGAACCACCTCGTGGGCAGTCAAGACGACGTTCCGGTCGAGGTCGCCGGCCGAGCGATGCTCGTGAAGCCCCTCGACATGTTCCCGATCGAGTGCGTGGTGCGCGGTTACCTCTCGGGCTCCGGCTGGAAGGAGTACCAGGAGTCGGAGTCGGTCTGCGGCGTCGCCTTGCCTTCAGGTCTTGCGAGCGGCGACAGACTGCCCGAACCCATCTACACCCCGGCGTTCAAGGCCGAGCTGGGTGATCACGACGAGAACATCACGTTCGAGCGCACGATCGAGCTCGTCGGCCTCGACGTGGCCGAACGCCTGCGTGACCTCTCGCTCGAGATCTACTCTCGGGCATCCGCTATTGCCGAAGCCCACGGAATCATCCTCGCCGACACGAAGTTCGAGTTCGGCGCCGACCGCACCACCGGCGAGATCACCCTGGCCGACGAGGTACTCACGAGCGACTCGAGCAGGTACTGGGACGCCGAGGCCTATGCTGCGGGTGACCGACTCGCCAGCTTCGACAAGCAGATCGTGCGCAATTGGCTCTCCGCCCACTGGAACACCACCGACCCGGACGCCGGCCCGCCGCCGGAGCTTCCGACAGAGATCGTCGAACGCACCGCAGCGCGCTATCGCGAGCTGCTGACGCGACTCACCACGTAGTCACCCCTCGCGCTCTGGATCACAGCCGTCTCGCCGAGATCAGCGCGGGGCGTGGAACGTGTGCTTCCTCGGGCAGCATGGGAGCGCCCGCTTCGATGAAGGCGCGGGTGGCCGAGCGTTCGAGCGCCCCGCTCCACACCTCAGGATGCGGCACGCTCGGGTCGACCAGCAGACAGTCGAGCCGAGTGGGGTGCGGCGAGTGCGCCGGGCCCCACCAGATACCTCGGGCTAGCGGGCGGCCGTCGAGGAAGGCGAGCCAGGTCCACTCGTCACGATAGTTGCCGGAGTCTTGGCCGGCGAGGAACTGCAGAGCGTCTACCCACGGGCCGGGCCCGGGAGACGAGAAAGAGAGAACGGCGCCGAGGTCGGAGCCGGTGGTTGAACGGAACACGAGAGTATCCTCCGAGAGAAGTGGAGGCGCTGCTCGGCTTGGTTCAGTCGATGACTACCGAAGGGAGGAGCGCCGGGATAAGGGTGCTTGCGCAGAAATTGCCTGTCGCATTCGCGTTGTTCTTGTCCATTGCCATCAACTCCCTTCCTCAAATCGTGGACGCCCGGGTTGGCGTGCTCACCGACAGTAGCGCTTGGGCTCCGACGATCTCAAGGTCTCGTTACAGCTCCGTTATATTCTTTCTCCCGCATATGAAGGCTGCGGGAGGTCTGAATCAGCTTGCGAAGTCTCCGACGAGTCGCACCGCTCCCCCGTCTACACCCTTGGCTCCCTGCTCGAAACCGGCTAGATCGCGCTGGCCGAGCGACACGACGCCGGCTTTCCAGGTGCGGATGCCGTCGACCGTCAGTGCAGAGGCGATGGCGTCGGACGCATCGGCTTTCACCACGGCGAACATTCCGATACCCAGATTCCAGGTGCCTTCCGAGCTCTCGAGAGTCGAACCTGCGAGGTCTGAGAGAACACGGAACACCGGCGCGGGTGACCACGTCGAGCGCTCCAGCTCGACCCACGAACCCTTCGGGAGAACCCGCGCGAGGTTCGCTGCGATGCCGCCGCCGGTGACGTGCGACAACGAATGCACCGCGCCAGCGAGGGCAGAGTCGCCGAGGACACGCAGGAGCGGGGAGGTGTAGAGACGCGTCGGCTCGAGAAGGACTTCGCCCACCACGCCGCCGAGCTCGGCTGACGTATCTGTGTAGCCGATGCCCCGTGTCGAGAGAATGTGTCGAACGAGAGAGAATCCGTTGGAGTGCAGGCCCGATGATTCGAGGGCGAGAACCACGTCGCCGTCTTCGACGAGGTGTGCGCCGAGAAGGGCGTCGGCCTCGACCGCTCCGACCGCCGCTCCCGCCACGTCGTAGTCATCCGGCCCGAGGAGGCCGGGGTGCTCTGCCGTTTCGCCCCCGACCAGCGCGGTGCCCGTGTCGGAGCATGCACGCGCGATGCCGGCGACGATGTCGGCGATGCGGTCGGGAACGACCTTGCCGCAGGCGATGTAGTCGGTCATAAAGAGCGGAGTGGCACCGACGACGATGATGTCGTCGACGACCATGCCCACCAGGTCTTGTCCGATGGTGTCGTGCTTGTCGATGGCCTGCGCGATGGCCACCTTCGTGCCCACGCCATCGGTCGACGTGGCCAGCAGCGGTCGATCGAACTGCTTGAGGGCGGAGACATCGAAGAGCCCGGCGAATCCGCCGAAGCCGCCGACGACCTGAGGGCCGTGCGTGTTCGAGACCGCGGCCTTCATCAGTTCGACGGCGAGGTCTCCGGCGTGAGTATCGACGCCGGCCTGGGCATAGCTGTTGCTCATGCTGTTCATTCTTCCCTATGTGCGCCACCTGCGACGGTCGTAGCAACATCTGTAAACCCCCTGCCGCACTGTCGGTCGACGGGAGTAGCGTGTTCTCCGATGGTGGCCAGACATCCACCGTGGGAGGAGAACCGATGGGTATCAACGACGAGGACATCACATCAGGAACCGACAACGCAGGCGAGGGCCCCGCTGATGGCGGAGCCAACGTAGGCGGACACGACGGTGGCGCGGACGGCGCAGCGTCTGCGGGCGAAGGCCCGGCAGACGGTGGCGCGAACCCCGACGGCCACGACGGCGGCGCCGACGGATCGGCCGATGAGGGAGAGGGCACCGCTGACGGCGGCGCCAACCCTGGCGGCCACGACGGCGGAGCCGACGGATCGGCGTGATGAACCCTAGCCCTCACGAAGCGAGGGCCGAGCGCGGGTCGGGAAACCGGCCCGCGCTTTCTCGCTGCATCAACATCGGCACCGACGAGTTCGCCGCTGACTACTGGGGGCGTGGCCCCCTTCTCTCTCGGGCCGAGAGCCTCGAACACGACTTCTCAGACTTCTTCTCGAGCGATGCCGTCGACGAGCTCGTCTCCGAGCGCGGACTTCGCACTCCGTTCATGCGCATGGCCATCGAGGGCCAGGTGCTCGCCAAAGACAGGTTCACGGCCCCGGGAGGCTTCGGAGCAGAGATCGCCGACCAGGTCTCGAGCGACAAAGTACTCGCAGAATTCGCGAACGGCGCCACCATCGTGCTGCAGGGGTTGCACCGCACATGGCCGCCGATCATCGACTTCACCACGCGGCTGGTGGCCGACCTCGGGCATCCGGTGCAGGTCAACGCGTACATAACGCCCGCGTCGTCGCGCGGCTTCGACCCCCACTACGACGTGCACGATGTCTTCGTCCTGCAGATAGCCGGCGAGAAGCGCTGGAGAATCCACTCCCCCGTGCATCCCGATCCGCTGGCCGACCAGCCGTGGTCTCAACACACGAAGGCCGTCGCCGACGAGGCGAAGAACGAGCCCGTCATCGACGAAGTGCTGCAGCCGGGTGACGCCCTGTATCTTCCCCGCGGCTGGATCCACTCCGCCGAAGCGCTCGGCGACACGTCTGTGCACCTCACGATCGGCATGAGCGCGTTCACTCGGGCGGATCTCGTCGCGCAAGTGATCGCGAAGACCCGCGCCGACGCATCCCTGCGCTCGTCTCTGCCCTTGGGCCTCGACCTCGACGACCCGCAGGCGCTGGCCGACATTCTCGCCGAGACGCTGGCCGACCTCGTCGCAGCGATCCAGCGCGATCCCGTCACGCCGGCCGCCGCCGCAACGTCGCTCGCTCGCCGGCTCACGAACATCACCCGGCCCGAGCCGGTGCGCCCCCTCGCCACCGTGACGGGTCTGGCCCATCTCGACGTCGCATCCACCGTTCGCTGGCGTCTCGGGCTTGCGGGGCGGGTCGAGGCACGGGGCGACACCGTGAGCCTCACGGCCGGCTCGCGCACGCTCTCGCTGCCGATCGTGGCCCACGCCGCGCTCGACCGACTGCTGCTCGGAGAGTCGACCCCGGTGGGTGCCCTGCCCGGGCTCGACGACGAAGACGCCATCGTGGTCTGTCGGCGCCTCGTGCGCGAGGGTGTTCTGGTGCTCGAGGCGTGACAGACCTCAGCGCTCGGCAGGTGCTGCCCGACTGGCGCCCGTGCAGCGACCGCTCCCGCGAGCGCGGCGACCCTCTGCCGGGCACGGGGTCTCGAGGAACGGAGTGGTTTCTCGTCGAGATCTCCGGGGCGTGGGGCCAGCACGCCTTCCTCGAATCCACTCTGCCGACCGATGTCGGCCGGGCGCTTGTGAAGAGAGTCGAGTCGCTCGGCATGCGGCCGCTCGCCATCCGCAGAACCGGCAAGCGCGGGCCGCAAGACGGCTACCGCTGGGCCCTCGTCGACTCGCGGCCCGGTTCAGAGGGAGTGAAGTGGGGATGGGTCGAGACCGCCGAGGAGCTGCTCGATGTTCCCCTCGACGGCTCTGTCGGCGTCGTCTCGCACAGGCCGATCGTCGCGGTCTGCGCCCACGCTCGCCATGATCAGTGCTGCGCCGTACGCGGCCGACAGGTCGTGAAGACGCTCGCAGAGGCCTTTCCCGACGAGACGTGGGAGTGCTCGCACCTCGGTGGCGACCGTTTCGCGGGCACCCTGGTGCTGCTGCCCCACGGCCTGTATTACGGTCGGGCAGACGGCGCGGATGCGGTGGGCCTCGTCAACCGCTACCTGGAGGGCCGGGTCGACGAACGCTTCTTCCGCGGCCGTAGCTCGCTACCGAATGCCGTGCAAGCCGCGCAGCACCACGCTCGGGCCACCCTCGACGACGAACGCATCGACATCCTCGGCCCGAGAACCGCCCAGTTCGCCGACGGGGTGTGGCGCATCGAGCTCGAGTACCCCGCGGCGGTCATCAAGGTGATGCTGGCAGAGACGCTGTCAGAGCCGCTGCTGTCGACCTGCTCGGCGACGCGGGCGGGCCGCAGCAGGGAGTACCGCCTGCTGTCGGTCGAGATCCTCTAAGGGACCTGCACCTCCGCGCTCCCGTACAATAGGGCACGGCCTATTTCTCTACAGCGTCTGGAGCCCGCCCGGTATGTGCGGCATCGTCGGTATCGTCTCGTCCGGTCCGGTCAATCAACAGGTGTACGACAGCCTCCTTCTGCTTCAGCACCGTGGACAGGACTCGACCGGCATCGCCACCGCCGACGGGTCGACGTTCCACATCGTCAAGGCCAAGGGGCAGGTGCGAGAAGCGTTCCGCACCCGCGACATGCGGTCGCTGCTCGGCAATGTGGGTCTGGGGCACGTGCGCTACGCCACGAAGGGTGTCGCGGGCAACGAGCAGGAGGCGCAGCCGTTCTACGTGAACGCGCCCTACGGCATCGTGCTCATCCACAACGGCAATCTGACCAATACCCGCGAGCTCAATCAGGAGCTCTTCCACATCGATCGCCGCCACCTGAACACGTCGAGCGACACCGAGCTGCTGCTCAATGTTCTGGCGACCGAGCTGCAGGGTCAGGTGTCGGGCCTCGACCTCGAGCCGGATCAGGTCTTCGATGCCGTCGCCAACGTGCACGAACGCATCGAGGGCTCCTACGCGGTGATCTCGATCATCGCGGGTCATGGACTGCTGGCCTTCCGCGATCCATTCGGCATCCGCCCCCTGGTACTCGGCAAGCGCAGCGACGCCAACGCGCTGGCCGGAGTGCAGCGCGACGAATGGGTCGTCGCCAGCGAATCCCTGGTGCTCGAGGCATCCGGCTACGAGGTCGTGCGCGAGGTCGCGCCCGGCGAGGCCATCTTCATCACGCAGAACGGCGAGATGTACTCCCGCCAGTGCGCGAAGAACCCCGTTCTCGTGCCCTGCTCGTTCGAGTACGTCTACCTCGCCCGACCCGACAGCGTCATGAACGGCATCTCGGTCTACGAGGCTCGACTCCGGCTCGGCAATCGGCTGGCCACGACCATCGCCGATCTCACCCCGATGGGCGACATCGACGTCGTCATGCCTATCCCCGACTCGTCACGCCCTGCCGCGATGCAGGTCGCACAGAAGCTCGGCGTCGAGTACCGCGAGGGGTTCTACAAGAACCGCTACGTGGGGCGCACCTTCATCATGCCCGGGCAGGCCGAGCGCAAGAAGAGCGTCAGGCAGAAGCTGAACGCCATGTCGACGGAGTTCAAGGGCAAGAACATCCTCATCGTCGACGACTCGATCGTGCGCGGTACGACCTCGAAGGAGATCGTCGAGATGGCGAGGGCCGCTGGCGCGAACAAGGTCACGTTCACCTCGGCCGCTCCCCCGGTTCGCTTTCCGCACGTCTACGGCATCAACATGCCTTCGCGCGAGGAGCTGATCGCCCACGGACGCAGTTTTCCCGAGATCGCCCGCGAGCTCGGCGCCGACCACCTCATCTACCAGGAGATCTCCGACATGGAGAGCGCCATTCTCGAGGGCAGCCAGGTGAAGAACCTCGAGATGAGCTGCTTCACCGGCGAGTACGTCACCGGCACGGTCAGCCCCGAGTACCTCGCCTGGGTCGAAGCGACTCAGCACTCGTAGAACGAGTTCGAGAACGACGAAGGCCCGGGGCGAGAACCCCGGGCCTTCGTCGTGACACCTCTGATCTTACGAAGTCGACCTCGCCGCACGACGGCGGCGCAGCGTCAGCAGCGCGCCCGCCGCGAGGAGGAGGCCCGCCCCGAGAAGCGGCAGCGTCGCATCCATGCCCGTGGCCGCCAAGCCTGTCGGTGATGCACCGGCCGAACCTGCGGGGTCGACGACCGAGACCGTGCCGTCGGCTGCAACGACGATCGTGCGGTAGCCGATCACCGTTCCATCCCGATCCTGGATGACGAGGCGGTGAGTGCCTGTCGGGACGTTGCTGATCGTGACCGAGAACGAACCCGACTCATCGGCCTGGAACCAGCCCAGTCGCACCGGATCGGAGAAGATCGACACGTAGTACCAGTCGCCCGGTGTGAGCCCGGAGACCGTCACCGCCTGTCCGTTCGTCGCGCTGCCCGTGCTCAGACTGAAGGCATCGGTTTCGGTGGCCGGAAGCGACTCGGCCGATGGCAGCGCAGGCTCAGTGGTCGGCTTCGGCAGCGGGGTGGTGATGACGTTCGACGCTTGCGACTCGGCCGACGAACCCACGGCGTTGATCGCCTTGACCGTTGCCGTGTAGTCGGTGTCGGTCTTCAGTCCCGCGAAGCCGACCGAGGTCGTCGCAGCGTCGACCGAGGCGGAGTCCGCCTTCGTGCCGTCGGCGTAGAGAGTCACCTCGTAGCCGGTGACGGGTGTTCCACCATCGACGGCGGGCGGAGCCCATGAGGCCGTCACGGCGGAGAAGCCATCGGCCGCAAGTGTCGGCGCGGCCGGCGCATCCGGAGCCACGAACGGAATCTCACCCGTGGTCGTGACCGGAAGCGACACGGACTTGCCCGTGGTCGGGAGCACGAAGCTCACGACGTGGTCGCCGTTTCGGGTGAGCTTCGGAACCGTGACCTCGACTGTTGCGGTGCCCTGCTCATCGAAGGTGTCGACGATGGCCGGGTTGATCGGCGCCGTGGCGATCTCGACGCCGTCGAACTGCACCGACACCGTCGAGTCCTGAACCGGAGCGCCCGAGAGAACGAGGGAACTGAGGGCGAACGAGAACGTGGTCTCGGGCGCGACCGTTCCGAGGTCGATCGGTGTTCCGGGGGTCGTTGCCGGCGACGTCAGAGTCACGCCGATCGAGCGAGATCCGTAGTCGGGCGTGAGCGGGGAGTTCGCGCCGATGTATTGCTTGAACGCGTCGAGATCGACGCGTCCCGTGTCGGTCTTAGCTGCCCCGAGAGCCAGTTCTTTGAAGTTGTCACCGCCTCCGGCGAGGAAGCTGTTGGTCACGACCTGGAAGGAGTCGGTGTCGCTCACCACGGCGCCGTTGTAACGGATCTCGGTCACATGCGAGCCTGTGGCAGCCGAGGGGTCGTAGGTGTAGCTCAGCGCCTTGTTGATTCCGAGCTTCAAGAACGGTCGAGACTGGCCTGGCTGCCACTGCTGCTCGAGCACGGTCTTGACCTGCGCGCCGGTGAGGGTCTGCGTGAACAGGCTGTTGGCGAACGGTTGAACGGTGGCCGACTCCTCATAGGTGACGACGCCGTCTGGCGCGACCGCGATGTCGGCGCGAAGACCGCCCGGATTCATGAACGCGAGCTGCGTTCCCAGGTCTCGTGTCGCCCAGAGCTGACCATCGGCCACGATGTTACCGAGGGTCGACTCGCCGCCCCGGTTCTCTTTGCCGTCGGTCTGTACCGCACGCTTGAAGTCGGCCGAGATCGATCCCACGGGTTGCAGACCGATGACGCTGGAGCGCTGCTTGGCGTCGGCGACGATAGCCGCGACGGTCGGATCCTGCGCGTAGCTCGCGACCGCCTTGACCACGAGCGGAATCGTCTCCGCCTTCGATGAGGAGATGGCCTTGCTGGTCGGGTTGACCTGGAAGTTAAAGTGGCCCAGGTTCGTTCCGTAACTGGCCGTCTGCAGAACCGGCAGCGTTTTCGAGCCGACCGTCACGTTCTGTGCGTAGAGATTATGAGTGTGGGCAGACGCGATCGCATCGACGCTCGGTGCTGTGCCGGTCACGATCTTGCCGAAGACGGTGCTCGTGTCGGTCAGATTCGCCGTCGCGGAGGCTGCTCCCTCGTGCAGCAGCAGCACGAGTACATCGGCCTCACCGTTCTCGCCGTCGTCGATGCCGTCTTTCAGTTCGGCCGCAGCAGCGTTGACACTCTCGACGATCCCCGCGACTTTGACGGTGTTGATGCCGTCGGGGTTCACCAGCGTGGGCAGGTCCTCGGTGACAGCACCGATGAAACCGACCTTGACTCCGTCGAACGTCTGAACGTTGTAGGGCGCGTAAGCATGCTCACCCGTGGCCGTGTCGAAGAGGTTGGCCGAGATGTACGGAAAGTTCGAGCTGTCCGAGATCCGACCGTCGACATCGGACCTGCCGTGGTCGAACTCATGGTTGCCGAGCGACGTGACACTCACGCCGATCTGGTTCAGCACGTCAATCGTGGGCTCGTCGTTCAATGCCTGAGAGATGAAGGGCGAGCCGCTGATGTTGTCGCCCGCCGACACGAGGGTCGTGTTGGGGTTGGCGGCCCGGAACGACGCGACGGCCGTGGCGATCGATGCCGCTCCGGCCTCTCCGCTCGAAAGGTTCTGCTCGAGGTGCCCGTGGAAATCGTTGATGGTGTAGACGTCGATCGAGACGTCGCCGGGGGCCGCGGAGGCAGGCAGCGCGCCCAGACCGATCAGGGCCACGGTTGCGGAGGTGAACAGGGCGGCGGCGCGCGCAGCGCGCCTCCGATTGATAGATGACTGCATAGAGGTGACGTACTCCAAGGTGGATTCGGGGACGATTCCCACTCAATCCGAAGCTTGGAGCTCCGTCAACCGAATCTCCGCCCGTAACCAGATGTTCACACAGCGCGCGATTACTTGTAACTACAAGGAATAGATCGCGCGACGGTGGCGTTGTCACCCGCATGAACACACGTGACGATCTGCTGTCAGCCCAGACCGGAATGGGAGCGGTGACCCTGCGCGTCGGCGATCTCGACGCCATGATCGCCTACTACCGCGACGCCGTGACGCTCGAGCTGCAGAGCCAGGAGGGCGATGTGGCCGTGCTCGGCCGCGGCGGTGTACCGGTCGTCATTCTGCAGCACGCGCCCGAGCTGAAGCACGCCGCGCCTCGATCTGCGGGGCTCTACCACACGGCCATCCTGTTCGAGTCGGAACCGGCGCTCGCCGCTGCCCTGTATTCGATGGCGCGCCGCGCTCCCGGATTGTTCACCGGAAGCGCCGATCATCTCGTATCGAAGGCCTTCTACTTCACCGACCCTGAGGGCAACGGCGTCGAGCTCTACTGGGATCGTGCCCGCACCGAGTGGAGCTGGGCGCACGGGCAGATCGAGATGGGCACCGCCTACCTCGACCCGAACGACTTTCTGCAGCAACACGTCACGCCCGAGCTGGTCGAGAATCCCCGGCTCGGTGGCACGACGGTCGGGCACGTGCACCTCTCGGTGGGCGACGTGGCCACGGCCAAGGAGTTCTACGTCGACCGTCTGGGGTTCGAGACCACGACCGCGTTCGGCGACTCCGCCCTCTTCGTCTCGGCAGGTGGCTACCACCACCACATGGCGATGAACGTCTGGGAGTCGAAGGGGGCCGGGCGTCGACCGCTGGCCCTCGGGCTCGGGCTCGTCGAGATCGCGGTACCCACGGCAGACGAAGTCGGGCGGGTCGGTGAGCGGCTCGGGCACTACGGGCTGCAGACCCGCAACGACGGTCGCTCGCTCATGGTCTCCGACCCCTGGGACAACCAGATCAAGATCGTCGCGGCGGGTACGACGCCGGTCGCGTAGCCGTCGAGGACTACGACCCGTGGCGTGCCACGAGTTCTCGCTTCAGCACCTTGCCGCTCGGCCCCATCGGCAGAGCCTCCACGATCGCGATCTCACGCGGGTACTTGTAGGCCGCGACGTGCTCCTCGGCGAAGGCCACCAGGTCGGCGCCCGTCACGCTCGCACCGGCGATCAGCACGACGGCGGCCACCACCTCCTGGCCATGAACCTCGTGCGGGATCCCGTAGACCGCGGCCATCGACACCTCCGGATGCCCGGCGAGCACCTCCTCCACCTCACGGGGATACACGTTGTAGCCGTTGCGCAGGATCATGTCCTTCTTGCGATCGAGAATGCGCAGATAGCCGTCGTCGTCCTTCGTTCCGAGGTCACCCGTTCGGAACCAACCGTCGACGACCGCGCGAGCCGTGTCCTCGTGCCTGTGGAGGTATCCCTTCATGAGATTGTGCCCCCTGATCACGAGTTCGCCGAGCTCGCCTCGAGCGAGCAACTCGATCGCATCGTCGTTGTCGGCCCGGGCGATCTCGACATCCACACCCCAGATCGGCTTGCCGATCGTGCCGGGCCGAGGCGGCACGCCGCGCTGGTTGAAACTCGCCACGGGCGAGGTCTCGGTCAGGCCGTAGCCCTCGTGGATGTCGGCACCGAACAGCTGCGTGAACCTCTCGATGATGGCGACCGGGATGGCCGCGCCGCCGGAGATCCCGTAGCGCAGCTTCGTCTCAACGGGCTCGCTTCCGGCGGCGGAGAGGATCACCATGTACATCGTCGGCACACCGAAGAAGATCGTGCACCCGTGCCGTTTGATCAACTCGATCGCCGCCGCCCCATCGAACTTCGGCATCAGCACGATCGTCGCGCCCGCGCGAAAGCCGGTGTTGAGAACACACGTCTGGCCGAAGGTGTGGAACAGCGGCAGGCATCCGAGCAGCACGTCCTCGCTCGTCATGTCAAAGGTGTCGAGCAGAAGCGTGCTCGTCTGCTCGACGAGCGAGAAGTGGCTGCCCTCTGCTCCCTTCGGAGAGCCCGTGGTGCCGCTCGTGTACAGAATGGTCGCCGTATCGCTCGGGGCACAGGCCACGTAGGTCTCGAGCGGAACCGCCTGCTCGGCCAGGTCTTCGAGGCGATCGAAACCGACGGCATCCAGCGGCTCGTCGCCCGAGTGCGGCGGCATCATCAGCGACACCACGTCGACGCCCGCGAGCGCCGCACCCTTGGCACCCTCGCCCAGAAGCGGTGCGGAGCAGACGAGCAGAGTGGCGCCGCTGTCGCGCAGCACGAACGCGATCTCCTCGGCCTTGAGCAGCGCGTGGATCGGCACGACGATCGCGCCGAGCGCCAGGAGCGCGTAATGGACCCGGGGAAAGTCGGGCACGTTCGGGATCAGGATGGCGACGGGGTCGGCTCGCCTCACCCCTCGTTCGCGAAGGGCTCCGGCATAGGCGAGCGTCTCCTCCCACAGCACCGCGTAGCTGATGCTCTGCTCCCCCACGATCAGCGCGGTCTTGTCTGGCCGGCGCGAAGCCGTCTCAGCCAGGATGGCGGCGACCGAGACGGTCGCGTACCCCGTCGGGGCGGATGCTGCAGCGGGGCTCACGGATTCACTCATCACGATCTCCAGTCGTCATTGACCTCAGACTCCGAGGCTACGGTCGGGCGCCTCTCGTGCCAAGTGCCACGCTCGGGCGTGAACCGCACGCCCAGCGTTTAGACTGGGGGCGAATCCACCCGTCACTTCTCGAAAAGAGTTCTCCGGTGCCCACAATCGTCGTCGAGGTCATGCCCAAGGCCGAACTTCTCGATCCCCAGGGCAAGGCCGTGCTCGGCGCCCTCACACGTCTCGGCCAGTCGCAGTTCAGCTCGGTTCGCGTGGGCAAGCGCTTCGAACTCACCGTCGACGGCGAGGTCACCGACGCGGTTCTCGCCGAGGTGGCGACTCTGGCCGACGAGATGCTGTCGAACTCGGTCATCGAAGACGTCGTCGGCATCCACGTCGTGGAGACGCCCGCTGGCCCCGCCTCCGTGATCTCCGCCGCCGGGGCATCCGCCTGATGCGCATCGGCGTCGTCACCTTCCCCGGTTCGCTCGACGACCGCGACGCGCAGCGCGCGGTGCGCATCGCCGGTGCCGAGCCCGTGGCCCTGTGGCACGGCACGCACGACCTCGACGGCGTCGACGCCATCGTGCTGCCCGGCGGATTCAGCTACGGCGACTACCTGCGCTGCGGCGCCATCGCGAGCCACTCGCCGATCATGGCCGAGGTCATCCAGGCGGCAGATCGAGGCGTTCCGGTGCTCGGTATCTGCAACGGCTTCCAGATGCTGACCGAGGCGCACCTGCTGCCCGGCGGACTCATCCGCAACGACCACGGCTCGTTCATCTGCCGCGACCAGCGCCTGCGCGTCGAGAACACGACGACCGACTGGACCAACGGCTTCACCGAGGCGCAGGAGATCACCATCCCGCTCAAGAACGGCGAGGGCGGCTTCATCGCGTCGGCCGCCGAGCTGGAGCGGCTCGAGGGCGAGAACCACGTGGTCTTCCGCTACCTCGATGTGAACCCGAACGGTTCGCTCAACAACATCGCCGGCATCACGAACGCCCGCGGCAACGTGGTCGGCCTGATGCCGCACCCCGAGCACGCGGTCGAGCCCGGCTTCGGCCCCGATACCCCGGATGCGATGCGCTCGGGAGTAGACGGCCTCACATTCTTCACCTCAGCGCTCGAGGGCCTGCTCGCCCGCGCGTAACCCGACGCACATAAGCCGCGGGCATCCATGTGGCGGTGAGGGCGAGAAATCAAGTCAGCGCAAAACCACTCACACTCACACAGGTGGGTGCTTATCCGCCGAGTCGACGGCAGGGCCGGAATCGACTCGGCGAAGAAGCACTCAAGGGTGCTTTCTTGGGTGCATTCGCGCCGAGTCAAGTGACCCACGCTCGCCCCAAGGGGACGCGGGGTCAGGCCGCGGGGGTCTTCGCCATCGCGTCTTCGAGCGCCACCCAGGCGAGCATCGCGCACTTGACGCGCGCGATGTAGCGGGAGACTCCGCCCAGCACGACCGCGTCGCCCAGCAGGTCTTCGTCACCCTCGAGCGTGCCCTTCGAGCGCATCAGTTCCCGGAAAGCGTCGATGCGCTCCTGCACGGCGGCCCGGTCGAGATCGACGATCACGTCTGACAGCAGCGAGGCAGACGCCTGTGAGATGGCGCAGCCGTGTCCCTCCCAGCTGAGCGAGGTGATCGTGTCACCCTCCGTGTGGATGCGCAGGGTCACCTCGTCGCCGCACGTCGGGTTGAGCTGGTGCGACTCCGCCGATCCGCCGTCACGCAGCCCGTGGTTGTGCGGGGTGCGCGAGTGATCCATGATGACCTCCTGGTAGAGGCTCTCCAACGAACTGCTCACAACTGACTTCCTTGCGGGTAGATGGTCGGCACGACGCCGAAGAATGCGGTGACGCCGCGCACAGCCTCTATGAACGCGTCGACCTCGGCCGGCGTGTTGTAGAGGTAGGCGCTCGCGCGGGTCGAGGCGGTGACGCCGAAGCGGCGGTGAAGTGGTTGGGCGCAGTGGTGCCCCACGCGCACGGCGATTCCGAGGTCGTCGAGGTACTGGCCCACGTCGTGCGCGTGCACGCCTTCGACGACGAAGCTCGCCAGCCCGGCTCGCTCGACGCCCGGGCCGGGGCCCAGCACGGTGATTCCGGGAATCGACTCGAGCCCCTCGACGAGACGCTGGCCGAGGGCCGACTCCCAGTCGTGCACTCGCTGCATTCCGACCTCTGAGAGGTAGTCGACGGCGGCCGCCAGCGCGATGGCCTGCGAGACGCGCTGCGTGCCCGCCTCGAAGCGCTGAGGTGCCGGCAAGTACTCGGCCTTCTCGAGCGTGACGGTGGTGATCATGGATCCGCCCGTCAGGAAGGGCGGCATGGCGTCGAGCAGCTCGCCGCGTCCGTACAAAACTCCGATGCCGGTAGGGCCGAGCATCTTGTGCGCCGAGAATACTGCGAAGTCGACGCCCAAGGCGCCGAGGTCGAGCGGGCGATGCGGGGCCGACTGGCACGCATCCAGAAGCACGAGCGCGCCGACGGCGTGCGCCAGGGCCACGAGCCGCTCGACGGGATTGATGACGCCGGTGGCGTTCGACACGTGGGTGAAGGCGAGAACACGCGTGCGCGATCCGATGATCTCTTCGGCGGCGGCCCTCTGCAGCTGTCCATCGTCGTCGATGGGAATCACCCGGAGCGTTGCCCCGGTGCGGGCAGCGAGTTCCTGCCACGGAATCAGGTTCGCGTGGTGTTCCATCTCTGTGGTGACGATCTCGTCGCCAGGACCGAGTACGAGCCGCGACGACGCGGGCGCTCCTCGACCCAGGCTCGCGTTGGAGAAGGCGTAGGCCACGAGGTTGATGGCCTCCGTCGCGTTCGACGTCCACACGATCTCGTTCTCGCGCGCACCCACGAAGTCGGCGACGCGGGCTCGAGCGTCTTCGAAGCTCTCGGTCGCCTCGGCTGCGAGCGTGTGCGCTCCGCGGTGCACGGCCGAGTTGCGGTTCAGCAGGTAGTCGCGCTCGGCATCCAGAACCTGAATGGGGCGCTGCGACGTCGCTCCCGAGTCGAGATAGGCGAGGGGATGCCCGTTCACGGAGCGCCCGAGGATGGGGAAGTCGGCGCGCAGCCTCTCGACCTCCGCGAGCGTCAACGGCCCGGGTGCCGCGCCGGATGCGGGCGTGGATGCGTCGGTGACAGTCATGAAGGCGGGTCAACTTTCACTTGTTCGGGAGGTGGCGCGGGGCAAGCCCACCGTCTAACGCTACTTCGTCAGAGCAAACCCCGCCCCGGGCCGCGGCATTCCCGGGACAGATAGGATTGAGGCGCTCACCGCCTGCCCCACTAAGGAGCCTTTTCCGCGTGTCTGAATCCGCTGCCCCGAACCCCATTCACACGGGCTCCGCCCGCGCCGCCGCCGATACCGTGCAGAACGCGATCGACACTCCAGACCGGGAGCAGCCCTACGCAGCACTCGGCATGAAGCCCGACGAGTACGCCAAGGTGCGTGAGATTCTCGGCCGCCGCCCCACCTCGGGTGAGCTCGCCATGTACTCGGTGATGTGGAGCGAGCACTGCTCGTACAAGAGCTCGAAGATCTACCTGCGACAGTTCGGCGAGAAGGTGTCGCCCAAGATGAAGCAGAACCTCATGGTCGGCATGGGCGAGAACGCCGGCGTCGTCGACGTGGGTGAGGGCTGGGCCGTCACCTTCAAGATCGAGAGCCACAACCACCCCAGCTACATCGAGCCGTTCCAGGGCGCCGCGACCGGCGTCGGCGGCATCGTTCGCGACATCATCTCGATGGGCGCGCGGCCGGTGGCCGTGATGGATGCGTTGCGCTTCGGCGACATCTCAGACCCCGACACGGCTCGCGTCGTTCACGGTGTGGTCTCGGGCATCTCGTTCTACGGCAACTGCCTGGGCCTGCCGAACATCGGCGGAGAGACCTGGTTCGACCCGGTATATCAGGGCAACCCGCTGGTCAACGCGCTGAGCGTCGGCGTGCTGCGCCACGAAGACCTGCACCTCGCGAACGCGCGCGGCGTCGGCAACAAGGTCGTGCTCTTCGGAGCCCGGACCGGCGGCGACGGCATCGGCGGAGCATCCATTCTCGCCTCTGACACATTCTCGGCAGGCGGCCCCACCAAGCGCCCGGCCGTTCAGGTCGGCGACCCCTTCGCCGAGAAGGTGCTCATCGAGTGCTGCCTCGAACTGTTCAGCGAGAAGCTCGTCGAGGGCATCCAAGACCTCGGAGCCGCGGGAATCTCGTGCGCGACCAGCGAGCTCGCCTCCAACGGAGACGGCGGCATGTTCATCGAGCTCGAGAAGGTGCTGCTGCGCGACCCGTCGCTCACGGCCGAAGAGATTCTGATGTCGGAGAGCCAGGAGCGCATGATGGCCGTGGTGACCCCAGAGAAGCTCGAGGGCTTCTTGAAGGTCGTCGAGAAGTGGGACGTCGAGACGAGCGTTCTCGGCGAGGTCACCGACACGGGCCGCCTGATCATCAACTGGCACGGCGAGGAGATCGTCAACGTCGAGCCGCGCACCGTGGCCGTCGATGGCCCGGTCTACACGCGTCCGGTCGCCTACCCGAGCTGGATCGATGCTCTGCAGGCCGACACCGCCGCCACACTCCCCCGCGCCACGACGCCGGCCGAGCTGCGCGACCAGTTGCTGCGCCTGCTGGGATCGCCGAACCTCGCAGACCCGAGCTGGATCACCAACCAGTACGACCGCTACGTGCTCGGCAACACCGCGCTCAGCTTCCCCGACGACGGCGGCATGATCCGCGTCGACGAGGAGTCGGGCCTCGGTTTCGCGATCGCGACGGATGCCAATGGCCGCTATTGCCAGCTCGACCCGTACCAGGGCGCGCAGCTGGCCCTCGCCGAGGCCTACCGCAACGTCGCCGCGACAGGTGCCACGCCGGTCGCTGTCTCCGACTGCCTCAACTTCGGATCGCCAGAGGACCCCGAGGTGATGTGGCAGTTCTCGAAGGCCGTCGAGGGCCTGGCCGACGGATGCCTCGAGCTCGAGATCCCCGTCACGGGCGGAAACGTCTCGTTCTACAACCAGACCGGAACCAAGCCGATCCACCCGACTCCGGTGGTCGCCATTCTCGGCGTGATCGACGACGTGGCCAAGCGCATCCCGAGCGGCTGGCAAGACGAGGGCAACAACATCTACCTGCTCGGCACCACGACCGAGGAGTTCGACGGCTCGGCCTGGGCCGGCGTCGTGCACGACCACCTCGGTGGTCGCCCGCCGGCGGTCTCGCTCGCGAACGAGGCCACCCTGGCCGGCCTCCTGGCCGCTGGAGCGCAGCAGTCGATCATCGCCTCGGCGCACGATCTCTCCGATGGCGGTCTCGCGACCGCGCTGGTCGAGAGCGTCATGCGCTTCGGTGTGGGCGCCCGCGTCTTCCTCGACGAGCTCATGCTGCGCGATGGCGTAGACATCACGACCGCACTCTTCTCCGAGACAACGGGCCGCGTGCTCGTCAGCGTTCCGCGCGAAGACGACGTGAAGTTCATCGGCCTGTGCGAGGGTCGCGGTTACCCGGTGATGCGGGTCGGCGTGACCGACTCGACCGAGCCGGGCATCAGCATCCAGGGCCAGTTCGACGTGTCGCTCGACGAGTTGCGCGGCACCCACCGGGCAACTCTGCAGCAGCACTTCGGCGACGTCGTCGGCTACTGAGGCGGCGCGCGTCGATGGCATGGGGAGTTCTCCCCATCGAAGTCGACCGGCCCCGACGTTAGCCTGAACCGACAACAACACGCTCGAATTCAGCACGGAGGATCACGATGGCACAAGGGTTCTACGGCGCGGATCCGGAACAGCTCAGGGCCCTGGCGAAGCAGTTCTCGTCTGGCTCTAATCAGATCCGCTCGTCGCTCGAGACGGTGTCGTCTCTCGTCAACTCCACGCAGAGCTGGCAAGGCCCCGACGCAAGCGCGTTTCAGCAGCGGTGGAACTCTCAGGTCAAGCAGCTGGGCAACACGGTCGTGCACGCCCTCGAGCTCGGTTCGACGACGCTCATCAAGAATGCCGACGAGCAGACGGCGACAAGTCAGGTCGATGGTGGCGCTGGCGGTAACGGCGGACCAGGGACGAACGGCGGGCCGGGCGGGTCAGGATCCGGAACGTCGAAGTCACCCGGTGAGCCTGGGTTCTTCTCTCAGGGATCCCCCTTCCGCGATGTCTGGGGCAAGTGGGGCACGCTCAAGAACACCATCGGTCTGCCGAAGAATCTGCTGGGACTCGGGCTGATGATGCGACAGGGTTCCGATGCGTTCTACGACATCGCCCAGTGGAAGAATCTGGCAAACGTGAATGGGCTCTACGGAGGCCTCAGCGGCATGAGTGACATCGCAGGTCTAAAGAATCTGTCGAATTACTTTCCGTCCCTCAAGGGAGCCGCCGGTTTCCTCGAGGAAACGCCCGCCTTCTTCGCAGATAAGGGCGACGACCTTAAAGCCCTGGGCATGGGAGGGCTTGGACGCGCTCTTGGTTGGGCCGGAGTTGGATTCAATCTCATCGACGCGGCGGACAAAGCACAGGCTGGAGACGGCTGGGGCGCCGCCGGATCGGTCGCCAAAGCAGGCCTGGGCGTTGCATGCTTCTTGCCGCCACCCGTCGGCACCGTCGCTCAGGTCGCCAGCGTGGGAATCGCGATCTACGAGATTCCCGCGGTCAAGAATTTTGTCGATTCGGGACTGGCCACAGTGGGGAACGCCGTCGGCAATGCCGCCCAAGAGTCCTGGAACGCCGTGTCGAATGCCGTCAAGGATCCGGGGAAATTCGCGAACGACGTGGGTAAGGGAATTCAGGATCTCGGCAAGGGCGCCGCTGACTTCTTCGGTTGGTAGACAATGGATTCACCGGTGAAAGGTACACAAGCACATGACTGATTCGACTGACGCCAAGGCGATTGGATTCGGATACGCCGAAATTGCCTACCTCCTCAAACGCATGTCGACACCCTCTGCCGAGATGACAGCGCGGGTCCTTCGGCTCTCCGAAGAAATGAATAACGACGTTCTCGTTTTTGCGGGCGCTTCGACTCTGCTGGGCAGGGGATTCGCAATCGTTGAGAACGATGACATCGAAATTGTTGAAGAGGCCGTGCCTGTCGCCTACGCGTTGGGACGCGCGACACTCTGGACGGAGATCAGTCTCATGCAGGCAGATACCGTGGACACGGTCGTTCAAATCGAGTCGGATCCCGTTTCCCTGCTCATGCAGCCTCGCACGCTGATGACCTGGTTCGCATTCGCACAAGATCCCGACCTGTCTGGTCCTGAGGCACAGCTCGACGTCATCCGCGAACACATGAGACAGCACCCGGATGGCACCGCCATGCTGCGGGTCCGGGTCGATGGGCATGACGACGTTCTCCTCGTGCGACCCGACGGCGGCGGATTCGCGGTGGGGCGCGTTGTTCCCGGCAAAGAAGACGTGAGTGAAGAGACTGGCTTGACCGAGAGCGACCTTCTCGAGGCACTCGTTGAGTTGCGATCGAATTTGATGCCGGTGGGTTCATGAGCAAAGGTTCGCCGCCGAACTTCGGCAATTTTGACGCTCGCTCCTATAACGACGCGAACAGCCGCGGACTCAACATGGACGAATATGGCGTGTATAAGGGCAGCGAGGGCAGCCTCGTGAAACCCGTGAACTCGGCCAGCGGCCTTCTCGTCCTCTCAATAATCCTCACCGTCATTTGTGTGGTGCTTCTCGTCTTGATTTGCACCAGCATCGCGCAAGAGATGGGTTTACTCGCCCGTCCCGACAATTACACGAAGCTCTCACCGGTCATGGCCGTTTTCCTTGGCCTTACCTTCGTTTTTCCCGTCTGGTCGTGGATCTATTACGCGAAGGAACGGCGAGCTCAGAAAGTGCGCCAGTCGCGCGGACTGCCCAAGAATCTCTCATAAGAACGCGGCGACGCTCATCGTGTTTCGGCGGGCTGATCGCGACCCGCGCCAAACATGAGAGAGTATCGAGAGGAAAGGTGCCGACATGCCCATTGAACTTGCCCAGACCGGTCTGACCGTCTCGACCTACATCGTGCTCGGACTCGTGGTGCTGCTCGTCGGAGCTGCGCTCTTCATCGTGGCCCGCGCCCTGCGCCGCCACAACAAGAACAACCAGTTCTAGGGCTTCGCCCCTACTCGCTTTCGCCGGCGATACGGCGGTGGTGGTGGATGACCTCGGCCACGATGAAGTTCAGGAACTTCTCGGCGAGGTCGGGGTCGAGGTGCGACTCCTCGGCCAGCGCACGCAGGCGCTTGATCTGACGGGCCTCGCGATCGAGGTCGGCCGGCGGCAGGCCATTGGCGGCCTTGAGCTCGCCCACACCCTGCGTGAACTTGAATCGCTCGGCCAGAAGGTGGATCAGTGCCGCATCGATATTATCGATCGACTGCCTGATGGCTTCGAGCTTGCGGAGTGCATCGTCGGGTGCAGCGGCGGTGTCAGACATAACCAGAACTTTAGCGACTTAAATAAGTGCGTTCCCTGAGCCTGTCGAAAGGATGCCCTTCGACAGGCTCAGGGAACGACCCGGGTGCTATTCGACGATGTTGAGGACCACGGGCACGTTGCCCGAGATCGCCTTCGAGTAGGGGCAGATGTCGCGGTGAGCGGTCTCGGCGATGGTGCGCGCCTCATCGGCCGTGACGTTCGGGATGTAGATGTCGAGCTCGGCAGCGATCTCGAAGCCGGTGTCGGCGCTCGGGCCGATCGACACGCTGGCCGACACCGCGGCATCCTTCGTATCGAGCTTCATCTCGCGGCCCACGGCGTGAACCGCGCCGAGGAAGCACGCCGAGTAGCCGGCGGCGAAGAGCTGCTCGGGGTTCGTACCCTCGCCGCTTCCGCCCATCTCGACAGGTGGCCTGGTGTCGAAGTCGAGGCGGTCGTCTTCGCTTCGAACGTGACCATCGCGGCCACCGCCGGATGCGTGGGCAATTGCAGTGTAGAGAGCGTCCATAGACACAAGTCCACCACGAAACGGCGTCTGATGCAGCGTCATAGGATGTGTCTTTCCAGGGACTACCCTCTGCCCGGAGCCAGTTCGACCGGTCGCCCGCCCTGCTTCTCGAGCCGCTTCTCGAGCCCGCGTCTGACGTGCGGCCACTCGGCGCTCAAGATCGAGAAGATGGCGGAGTCGCGCCAGGCCCCGTCTGCGCGACGCATGTCGTGGCGAGCAATACCCTCGAAGGTCGCCCCGAGCTTCTGGATGGCCGCCCGCGACCGCGTGTTCAGCACGTCGGCCTGAATCTTGACGCGCTCGAATCCGTTGTCGAAGGCCGATCCGAGAATCAGCAGCTTCGCCTCGGCGTTCACCACCGTGCCCCACACCCGCGGGTCATAGGCGGTCCACCCGAGGTGCGCGTAGCCGAGCGACACTTCGAAATCGCCGAGTGTCGAGGTGCCGACCAACAGGCCGTCGTGCGGCCCGCCCAGCAGACGCACCGCGTGCACGTTGGCGGCATCCCACGCGTAGTACGTGTCGGCGAACTCGGTGAAGCCCTCGAGCGTGTCGCGGTAGGCGGCGGGCCCGCCGCCGTAGCCGCCATCGAAGACCTGCGGATGCCCGACGGCCGCGAACAGCTCCGGCACGAGTTGCCGGGTCAGCGGCTCGAGAGAGATGAAGCGCCCCTCTACGACCTCACCGAAGGGCGGCCGGCTGCACCGCACCGCTGCTACTCGAGCAGGTCGTGGCGCACGACGATCTCATCGCGGCCCGGGCCGACGCCGATGGCGGAGATGCGGGCGTTGCTCATCTTCTCGATGGCGAGCACGTAGTTCTGCGCGTTGACCGGCAGGTCGGAGAACTCGCGGGCACCCGTGATGTCTTCGCTCCAGCCGGGGAACTCTTCGTAGATCGGCACGGCGTGGTGGAAGTCGGACTGCGAGACCGGAACCTCGTCGACGCGGACTCCTTCGACGTCGTAGGCCACGCAGACAGGGATCTTCTCCAGGCCGGTGAGCACGTCGAGCTTGGTGAGTACGAAGTCAGTAACGCCGTTGATGCGAGCGCTGTAGCGGGCGATGGGCGCGTCGTACCAGCCGCAGCGGCGGGGGCGCCCGGTGGTCGTGCCGAACTCGAAGCCCTGCGAGCGAAGGAACTCGCCCGACTCGTCGAAGAGCTCGGTGGGGAACGGGCCTGCGCCGACACGCGTCGTGTAGGCCTTGACCACGGCGATGACGCGGTCGATGCGATTGGGAGCGACGCCCGAACCGGTGGCTGCGCCGCCCGACGTGGCGTTCGACGAGGTGACGAACGGGTAGGTGCCGTGGTCGACATCCAGCATCGTCGCCTGGCCGCCCTCGAACAGAACCGTCTTGCCCTCGTCGAGCGCGCGGTTGAGCACGAGCGAGGTGTCGGCCACCATCGGGCGGAGTCGATCGGTGTAGCTCAGCAGGTCGTCTATGACCTCGTCGGCCGTGATGGCACGACGGTTGTAGACCTTGACCAGAATGTGGTTCTTGAGATCGAGCGCTCCCTCGACCTTCTGGCGAAGGATGCCTTCGTCGAACAGGTCTTGGATGCGGATGCCGACGCGGTTGATCTTGTCGGCGTAGCTGGGTCCGATGCCGCGACCGGTGGTGCCGATCTGCTTCTTGCCGAGGAAGCGCTCGGTGACCTTGTCGAGGGTGCGGTGGTAGGCAGTGATGACGTGCGCGTTCGCCGAGACCAGAAGCTTCGACACGTCGACGCCTCGCGCAGCGAGTGCCTCGAGTTCGTGGAACAGCACCTCGATGTCGACGACGACGCCGTTCGAGATGACCGGGGTGACGCCGGGGCTCAGGATGCCTGACGGCAGCAGGTGCAGGGCGTACTTCTTGTCGCCGACGACCACGGTGTGGCCGGCGTTGTTGCCGCCGTTGAACTTGACGACGTAGTCGACCCTGTCGCCCAGAAGGTCGGTGGCCTTGCCCTTGCCCTCGTCGCCCCACTGGGCGCCGATGAGAACGATCGCTGGCATGAATGTGTCCTATCGGTCAGAAGCCTCGGTATCGAGGTGTGGCCGGAACCCGCTAAGAGATTCCACCCCATAGTAACGCCAGGGCCGATGTCTGAGACTTCGCCGACAAGGCCAACCCCCAATCTGGTCTGCTACGAATCGATGACATGAGAAGACTTGTGGGAGCGGTGCGCCTTCTGGCGGGCGTCGGGCTCTTGGCGACCATCGTGATTCAGATCAACGACCGCGTGCTGAACAACGCTTTCGACCCGTGGGAGTACTTCAGCTACTTCACCATCGAGACCTCGTTGATGAACATCGTCGTCTTCATCGTCGGGGGTATCCTCGCGTTCCGACTCTCGCGCGACACCGAACTCTTCACCACCGTGCGGATGGCGACGCTCACCTACGCGATCATCACCGCGGGCGTCTACAACCTGCTGCTGCGCAACGTGCCGTACAACGGGTTCCAAGGACTCAGCTGGCCGAACGAGGTCATCCACGTCTGGATCCCGATTCTCATCGTTCTCGACTGGCTCATCTCACCCGGTCGACCCGCACTCAGCTGGAAAGCCCTCCGGGTCGTCATGATCTACCCGCTGCTGTGGCTCGCCTACTCGCTGGTTCGCGGAGCCGTGTCGAACGGCATCTACCCGTACCCGTTCCTCGATCCGGCAACCGCCGGCTGGGGCAGCGTGATCGCCTACATCGTGGCACTGAGCCTCGTGCTGCTAGGACTGGCCGCACTCGCGATCGTCTACAGCAGGCGTGTGGGCAGAGAAGCGATCCGGCGTCAGTCCTGACCGCGGATGATGATCGCCTCGGTCACCGGCTGATCGTTGACGGGCCGGATCGTTGCTTCGATGGCGTCGATCGCTCGCGGATCCGACATCTGCAGGAAGTCTCCGAGTCGCTTGACCTCGTCGACCTCGCCGAAAGCCTCAGCGGCCCGGCGCAGCGCGTAGAGCGACAGGAGCACTCCGCGGTTGGGTTCGTGCGACCAGGGAACGGGGCCCTGCCCGCGCCAGCCGCCCTTGCGAAGCGCATCGAGGCCGCGGTGGTAGCCGACCCGGGCGTACGCGTACGACGGCAGCACCGCTCCGACGGCCCACAGCTCTTCGGCCAGCAGCGCCCACAGCAGCGACGAGGTGGGGAACTGCTTGACCAGCTCGCCGAGATCGGCCGCCGTCGCGGGAGAACGCTCCGCGAGCGCCTCCATGACAGCAGTGTCTTCGGGAAGGAGTGTCTCGGGCAGGCCGAGGAGGTTGTCGCCGCTCATATCTCGATGGTACGCCAGCGACATCGGGAATCTCGGGGCGGCACTCGCGTTGCACTCTGTATGCCGCTTTCCGTACACCTCTACAGCTCGAGTTTCTGCGGAGCCTGCACGCAGACCCGTGACGTTCTCGAGCGGGTGAAGCCGTTCGTGCGCGACCGCGTCGACTTCAGCGAATCGAACGTGGCGTCGAGCCCAGACGACGCCGAACGGGCGAGCATCATCGCGACACCGACCGTCGTGGTTCGCGACGAATCGGGCACGGAGCTCGCCCGGGCATCCGGTGTGCCGACGGCCGACCAGGTGTTGACCCTGCTCGCCCGCCACCTCTAGACCGGCGACGGCTTGCTCCAGTCGATGCGCAGCGACGCGGGGTCGACCGGATCGAGCGTCACGGCGATGCGCCCGCCCGGCACCAGGCGAGGAATCTGACCCATGTCGAGGGCCGCGCTGTGTGCGACCGGCAGCGGGATGCCTCCGGGCAACGTCACGAGCAGCTGCAACTCGATCACGGTGCGGCCCGCGATCATCATGCCGGTGGGAGCGAACTGGGTGACCGTCGCTGCCGCCTCGACGCGACCGACCTCTCCGTCGACGGGCCCGGCGGTGAGCGACTGCTCCGCAGCCTGACGCTGCGCCGTCATCGTGGCAAGGGCCTGATTCGCCCCGTTCATGCCGACCTGCATGCGAGCGAGATCGCCCTTCACATCGCTCTTCTTCTCCATCTCGTCGGTGAGTTTCATCACCTTGAAATAGCTCGAGATCAGACCCATGATCAGACGGCCCGGTAGATGGCGTTGAAGCGCTGAGCGATGCCGGGGTCGGCAGCGAGACGGGTGTTCCATCCCTCGACGGCGATCTCCCAGTCGGCGGGAGCGACACCGAACGATGCGGCGACTGCCGGCAGCTTCGACACGTCGTAGCCGTAGGGGGCGATGCCTTTGGCGATGCGGGCCCAGAGCTCGATGTCGACGCCGGCGATGGGCACGAGGTTGGCGGGGTTCGGCTCGATCTGCACGGGCGCGCCGAATCCGTAGGCACCTGCGGAGGATCCGGCGGCGGGCGTCTGCATTGCCTTCGCCTGGGCTGCCATCTCGTTGCCGGACTCGATCAGTCCGGGGGCCGCGTTGAGCATCGCGCCCATGTCGCGGAAGCCTTTGATGATGTTCATGTTCGTCTCGTTTCTGTCGGTGTGTGCTGCCGTTCTTCGGCTGGACCCCACTCTCGTCCGACAGCTGCCACCGCGACTGAGCAGGCATTACTCACTGCTTCGTCTTGCGCTACCCAACCGCGATTCTGAGCAACTCCTAAATAACTTGCACATGAGTGTGCAAGTTATTAGAATCGACAAGTGACCGACACCAGCACCTCCGCCCATCGAGCTTCTCGGCCAGCTCGCGCCCCGAGGCGCGATGCTGCAGAGAACAGAATCGCCATTCTCGACGCCGCGATCTCCGAGCTCAATCACGACCCGGATGCGTCGCTCGAGACGATCGCGTCGGCCGCCGGCCTGTCGCGTCGCTCGATCTACGGCCACTTCAGCACCCGCGACGAGCTCGTCGCCGAGCTGAACGATCGCGGTATCGCCCGGGTGACCGCCGCGCTCGCTCCCATCCGCCACTCCGACGCGCGGGTAGCACTCGCCCTGGTGGGTGCTCGCCTCTGGAGCGAGGTCGAGGACGTGCGCGTGACGGCCCAACTCGCGATCCGCGGACCACGGCGAGAAATCGTGGCCGAAGGGCTCGAACCGGTGCGTAGTGGAGTGCTGGCGATCGTCGAGCAGGGAGTGGCCGCAGGCCAGCTGCGCACCGACATCGAGCCGCGCACACTCGCTCGCCTCATCGAGGGCGCAGCACTCTCTGTGCTCGACGAGGCCGTTCGCGACGACATCTCTCACGCCGAAGGCCACCGCCTCGTGATCCTCGTGGCTCTCAGCACCGCCGGTCTCTCATGGCGTGAGGCGGCCGAGCTCATCGACGCCTCGCCCGAACTCGCCCTCGGCGCCCAGCCCGAGGCATCCACACGTCATTCAGACTCATCAACAGGAGCAAAAGCATGAGAATCGACCTCGTCGATGTGACGGCGGGCGAGGGCTCGGATGCGCTGCCCCCGACGACGGTCGGCTTCGAGAGCGGCTCCGTCACCCTCGTGGCGACGGAGACCGCCCAACGACCGACCCTGCTCGCGCTGATCGCCAGCGGGCGCATGGTGCCGGAACACGGCTCGGTGACCCGCGAGCCCGAGCTGAGCGGCGACGAGCTGCGCGCATCCGTCGCCGTCGTGGATGCCCCCGACATCTCCGAGCCGTCCAGTGGCCTGCGACTCGACGGCATCGTGCAGGAGGAGCTGATGTTCGCCGACATGCACTCGTCGGCGAAAGCCGTTCTCGAGACGCTCGAGACCCTCGGCGCCCGTGAATTCGCCCGCACGCCCATCGAGCACGTGCCCGCCACCGTGCGGCTGCATGTGCTCGCCGAATTGGCGGCCATGCGTGACAGCGTGGAGGCCCTCGTCCTCACCTCTCCCGATCGGCACGGTGGTGACCCGCTCGAGTGGTACCCGATCGCCGAGGGTCTGGCCGAACGCGGCTACGCGGTCCTTGTGATCGCGGGTGCAGCCTCGGTGGCATTGCTCGACGCCGCGCTCGCCGAACCCGAGGCGCCGGCGGCTCCGAAACATGTACTGCCTGAAACGCCGACCCAAGAGGTCGCCGAAGAGGTCATCGAACCGCTCGTGCTCGAAGAACCCGAGCGCGCGGAAGAACCTGAGTTTGCAGAAGATCCAGACGTCGTAGAAGCACCCGAAGTCGTAGAAGAAGAAGACACGAAATGACCATCGTCACGCTCGTCCGCGCGGAACTGCGCCGACTCACCTCATCGAAGATGGGAATTCTGGCGCTCATCGCGCTGATGTGCGTTCCCATCATCTACGCCGGCCTGTACCTCTGGGGCAACAACGACCCCTACGGCAATCTGAAAGACGTGCCCGTGGGTCTCGTCGTCGAAGACACGGGCGCCAAGCAGACCGATGCCGACGGAACCGCATCGACCGTGAACTACGGCGATGAGGTGCGCGACGAGCTGCTGAAGGACAACAGCGTCAAGTGGATCGAGGCGACCTCGGCCGAGGCGAAGACCGGCGTCAGCGACGGCACCTTCGACTTCGTCCTCACCCTGGGCAAGGACTTCTCGACCGATCTCACGTCGCCGACCACGACCACGCCGAAGCAGGCGTCGGTCGAGCTCACCACGAACGACACGAACAGCTTCCTGGCCACCACGATCGCCGGAAACGTCGCCGAGAAGGTGCGCTCCTCGATCGCCGAGAAGGTCGGAAAAGAGGCAGCGCTGAAGTTCCTCGACGGTTTCGCCGACGTGGGCACGAGCCTCGAGACAGCCATCGACGGCGCGAACCAGCTCGCCGACGGCACGACGACGGCTGCCAATGGCTCCTCCCAGCTCGCGGCCGGCGCCGCGTCTGCGAACGACGGAGCGCAGCAGCTCGCGACCGGCGCATCGCAGGCGAACACTGGCGCCTCGGACCTCAGCTCGGGGCTACAGCAACTGGCCGACGCGACCTCGTCACTGCCTGCAAGCACCGAAGCGCTGAACACAGGCGCTCAGCAGGTGGCAGCGGGAAACGCCGAACTCGCCACCGCTGCAGCTGATCTCGCCACCAAGGCGAGCACCATCGCGACAGACGTTCCCCAGGCCCAGACCGACATCACCACCCAGGTGAATGACCTCCTGAAGAACAAGGTCATCACTCAAGAACAGGCCGACAAGATCCTCACCGCCCTCAACCCTCTGGGCCAGCAGGTCGTCGACGCGAACAACAAGATTCAGACTCTCAACGGCAAGGTCGCCGCCCTCGCGGCCGGAAGCCAGCAGGTGGCCGACGGCACGGCGACCCTGGCGGCATCGGCCCCGACGCTGGCCGGCGGCATCTCCGACGCGTCGACCGGCGCATCCACCCTGGCTGCGGGCACCCAGCAACTCTCGGACGGGGCCTCCACCCTCGCGGCCGGCACGCCCGCCCTCGCAACGGGCGCCGCCGATCTGCAGACCGGCATCCTGAAGCTCGACGACGGCGCGCACAAGCTGTCGGCAGGGCTCACCGAGGGGCTCGGCAAGCTGCCCATCGAGACGGCCGAGCAGCGCGAGAAGAGCGCCTCTGTCATCTCCGATCCGGCCGCGATCGACACCAGCGCCGTCACCAAGGCGAGTACCTACGGTGCCGGAATGGCTCCGTTCTTCATCAGCCTCGCAGCGTGGATCGGCATCTACGCGCTTTTCCTCATCATCAAGCCCCTGTCGAAGCGCGCTCTTACTGCGCTCCGCAAGCCCGGTCGGGTGGCCCTGTCCGGGCTGATGACACCAGCCATCCTCGGCGCCGTGCAGATGATCGCCGTGTTCGGCATCGTCACCCTCGCCCTCGGCTACCAGGTGGCGAACCCGCTAGGCATGCTCGGGTTCATGATCGTGACCTCGGTGACCTACGCCGCAATCATCCTGGCCCTGAACGTGTGGCTCGGCAGCGTCGGCCAGTTCCTGGGACTCGTGCTGATGGTGCTGCAGCTCGTGACCGCCGGCGGTACCTTCCCGTGGCAGACCCTGCCTGGCCCCCTCGCCGCGCTGCACCACGCGCTGCCGATGGGATACGCGGTCGATGGCATCCGGCAACTCATGTACGGCGGCAACCTCGCACTGGCGTGGGCCGACGTGGCCGTGCTGCTCGCCTTCCTGCTCGGAGCGCTCGCCCTGTCATGGATCGGCGCACGTCGAATGACGAGGACGCGCACTCTGCGCGACCTGCGTCCGTCGCTGATCGGCTGACGCTGCTGGCTAACTGAGGACATTTTTCGACGCACTCGGCTAAGACCCCCGCAATCACGGGACTCGGCTCGGCGCGGCGACGCAATGTCCTCAGTTAGCGCACGCCTCGGTCAAGTGAGCGCCCCCGGGTCAGTCGACGTCGACCGAGGCCCGAGCCTCAGCAGCCTCGGCGTGGCGGCCGAGCTGTTCGAGCACGTCTCCGAGCTCGAGAGCTGCCGCAATGCGGGCCTGGGGAACGTCGCCCAGGCGCTCAATGGCGCCGCGGTAGATCGTCACCGCGGACTCCGCATTCTGCTGCGCGACGAGCATGCGCGCGGCGAGCAGCTCGGCGAGGCCCGCGGCCACCTCGTCGCCGGCTGCCACATAGCCGTCGGATGCCGAGAGCGCCGCGGGCACGGCCTCGGCCAGACGGTCGAGTTGCTGCAGCGCCCTCGCCTTCGAATCGGTGACGTCTGCGACGAGCCACTCCGCTTCCTCGGCACGGGCGATCTTCAGCACCTCGTCGAGCTCCGCGAGTCCGGCATCGTCTCCGAAGCGGCACCGGGCGCGACCGAGCGAGTGCAGTGCCTCGACCAGGAGCTGCAGTTCGTCGGCTCCGCGGGCCGAGGCCAGCGCCTCCTCCAGCACCTCGATGCTCTGCTCGTCGTCATACGACAGCAGAAGTCCGCCGAGCGCAATGCCCGCCTGCGTGGCCCCGATCGGGTCCCCGGCCTCTGTGTACAGCGAGATCGCGCCGCTCCAGGCGCCGTAGGCCGCCGACCCGTCGCCTGACTGCCTGTGCGCCTGCCCCAACCAGAACAAGGTCTCCGCCCGGGCGCCCGGCGCCGCATCCGACGAGACCTCCGACGCGTAGACCTCATCGAGCACCTCGGCGGCGGCCTCGGCTTGACCCGCCTGCACGAGCAGCCGGCCCAGCCCGTAACGCAGGCCGTCGACATCCGGCCTCTCGGCCAATTCGGCCTCGCGAACAGCCAGACGCCACCGGGTCACGGCCTCGTCGAGACGACCGGCATCGCGCAGCAGTGAAGCGCTGAGCACCGCGGAATCGACCATGCCGGAGCGGTGGCCGAGACGAGTCCACAGCGCGAGGGCGGCGTCGGCCGACGCCAGACCGGGTTCGATCTCGCCCTGCGCGCCGGCGAGCTGGGCCAGCAGATGATGGGCCGTGGCGCGGAACGCGCGGTCGAGATCCAACTCGAGAAGACGATCAAGCGTCGAGACCGCCTCGGCGAGCTCGTCGGTTCTCGCCAGCGCGTGCGCCAGGAACAGCAGAGCCGAGATCCTCATCGGGCTGTCAGCGACCTCGTCGAGCAGCTCCCCCGCGCGCCGGAAGAGGACGAGCGCCTGGTCGGCACGCCCCTCCTGTAGGTGCACCGATCCGAGCGTGAGTGCGAGATCGGCGCGGGCCTCAGCGTCGGCACCCCGAGCATCCGCCGCCTGCAGCGTCATCTCGAGAACGTGCACATCGTCGTCGACGGCAGTACCGAGCAGGATGAGCCCGAGCACCACCTCGATGTCAGCCTGATCGTCGCAGCCCATGTCGCGCAGCACCGCGATGCGATCGATCTGCCGAGCGGCGGCCTCATCGAGGTCTCCCGCCGCGATGAGCGCCTGAATGAGCACCGCGTACAGCAACGACCGGATGCGTCCCGCCGGGCTCCGATCGACGGGCACGTTCTCGAGTCGGCCGGCCTCGAGGCCACGTCGGGCCGCGGCCACCGAATCGTCGTACGCGCCCATACCCATGAGTTCCCGCGCGCGCACCAGCCAGCCCGCGGCATCCACGGGGTCGGTCTCTGCAACCGAGGGAATGCTGGGGAGGAAGCCTTCGCCCTGCAGCGGCAAGTCGTAACGCTCGTCGGCGAGGGAACGAGACTGCTCGACGAGTCTGCTGTGTCGGTCGTTGCCGTTGCGCTCGTCGAAGGCGTGCGCCAGCCGTTCGGCGGCGAGCCAGGACGCGGCGGCGAGTTCGTCGGCGCTCCAGTCACCGTCGTGCGGCCCGAAGAAGGGTTCCAGTGCGGGGGCACCTGCGCCACGCACGGCGGCGTCTCCATGTCCGCTTCGAACGACCGCATCGAGCAAGACACCGAATGAACGCAGCGCCGCGAAGTGCGCTCTGGCGTTCAACGAGTCGTGAGCGAGCCAGCCGATATGGCGCTCGAGCAGAGTGAGTCCGCGTGCCTCGTTGCCCGTCACGGCGCAGAACACGAGGTGATTCGCGATGATGCCGATGTTGTCAGAGTTAGACCGCGCCAAGCGGTAGCTGCGCAGGTGGGCAGCTTTGGCCGTGTCGAGTTCGCCGGCGCGCAGCCACGAGAGCAGTCCGCGGCTCAGTGCCGTCTCCGGCTCCTCGCCACAGCTCAGGCCCTGCTCCACGATCTCGTCGAAGCGTTCGATCGCCTCCGCCTCGCGGCCCACCGACGCGAGGTACGCGGCATCCTCGCTCCGTACGCACGCGTCACAGTGGCTGTATTCGTCGCGCGGCTCGCGGCGGAGCGCCGCCCGGGCGCTCTCGGCCTCTTCGTCACTCAGGTTGTCGACCGCGTCGTCGAAGCGCGCTTGCAGCACGCCACTCAGACCCACGCCGGCTCGGCGGTATCGCGTCTCCATCTCATCGAGCACGGCCTCGATCTCGGCGCGCGGAAAGACAGGCGACGCACCGAGCGTGCCCGCCATCCACTTGAACTGCCACAGCAGATCGAGCTCGCCCACCTTCAGAGGAAAGCGGGCGGGATCGCTGTCATGCGTGCCGAGGCACCAGCCGAACGAGGCCAGCATGGCGTCGGTGTCGCCCGTCATCTTGGCCGAGGCGGTGAGTCTGAGACGCGCCTCGTATGCGAGCCCTTCTTCGCCCGATTCGTCTGCCAGGGCGATCGCCTGGTCGATGAGCGATCGCTCGGCTGCGCCGAACGGCAGGGAGTCGATCTGCGCGAACAACTCCAGGATCGTGCTGCGTGACATCTACAACGGGTCGCTTTCTCGAGAGGGATATCCGGGCAGGCCGACGCTGAGGTGCACCAGGTCCGACAGAGCCGAGGTCAGCATCCGTCTGTCGGCAGCCTGCAGCGGGCGGTGGCCCGCGAGCAGCGCCTGAACGTACACGAGCTGGATGCTTCGGCTGAAGACGGCGTCGTCGTCGGTCGCCGCGAGTGTGCGCACCAGAGGGTTGTTCCAGTTGAGGCAGAGTCTCAGGCGCGCGGAAGCCTGTCCCCCTCGATGTGCGACGGTTGCCTTGTCGACGCGACCGAGAACGGAACCCCACAGGGGCGGCGCCGTCTCCTGCGCGGCCGCACGGCCGATCGACCGGAGGGCGTCGGGGTCGGCGACCGCGAGCGCCGGCAGGTCGGCCGGCTCGAAGCTCCGCACGTCGACGTCGCACGACACCTGACGCAGCGCTTCAGCGGCGCGCTCCTCCAGCGTGTGCGCGACAGGCCGGTCGGCCATGGGCGGTGAATCGAGGTTGTCGAGTTCGCCGAGCACGGTGACCCGCTCGACGGTCACGCCCGCCACGATGTCGGGCAGCCGACGCACGATGTCGGCGTCGTAGATGTATCCGCCGTTCACGATGGGCGACGATCGGTCGCCGAACGCCGCCACCTGCCTGAACTCGTCGACCGTCTCGGCGTAACGCACGTGCGCAGAGCGCTGCATGACGGCATCGAGCGTCATCGGGCCCGCGGACGTCTCCACGGAGAGCCACCGCGCCAACACTCCGGCGAGTTCGTCATCGTGCACGACGAGCGATTTGAGCGCAACATGATGGATGGCGACGAACTCGGCCAGCCGGTGAGGCTCGGCGAGTGCCTTCTGCAGAATCCATCGCCGAAGCGTCGCCCCGAGCTCAGAGCGGGTGTACTCGAGCGACTCGTTCTCGACTAACTGCTCCCGCGAAGCGGTGGGCTGCAGACCCTCGGTGTCGATGACGGCACGAACGAAGAACGCCCAGTCGGGCAGCAGCTCGTCGATGCGCTCACCGAGCAGCATCCGTCCGAGGTAGACGCGGGTCGACTGGCGTGAGCCAGGCGGCGGCGCGAAGGGGAGCACGAAGGCCGTACCCCGAGTCGCGGTGCCCGGGACCACGAGCGGGATGGCGTCGAAGGGCGTCGCGCCGAGCAGCTCGGCGCCGTAGGTGACGAGTTCTGCCGAGGGCTCGGCGTTCGCCTGCAGAAAGACCGCGTCACGATTGATGGTCTCCTCGCCCCCGCGGGGCAGGGCGATACGAATGGGCAGATCGAGGAACTCGCCGAAGCGCGTGGCGAGAGCCACGACCGACGCACTCGACAGGAGCTCGGACATGCCGTCGAGCGGCACCAGTCGAACCTCGGTGCCGATGGCCAGAGCGGCCGTCTCGTTCTCATTGAGTTCGCGCGCCGTGTAGGTTCCGTCGGTTGCTCCGATCCACTCGACCCCCGGTCCTCCTGCCGCCGAACGCGAGCGGATCACGATGCGATCGGCCACCATGAAGCAGCTCAGCAGTCCGATTCCGAACTGGCCGAGGTAATCGGTTCGAGGCAGGTCGAACAGATCGCGTTTCGACGACCGTCCGACCGTGGCGAGCAGTTCTCCGACGTCGTCGAGAGTCAGCCCTATGCCGTCGTCGCGGAAGACGAACTCCGCTCCCTCACCGTCGGCGGGGGTGATCCAGATCCCGCCGCCGCCAGCGATGGGCTCTGCGGCAGTCTGCCGTCGGGCGATGACCGCGTCTCGCCCGTTCTGCAGCAGCTCGCGCAAGAACACCTGTGGACTCGAGTAGATGTGCCTCGAGAGAAGGTCGACCACGCCACGCAGGTCTACCTGGAAGGGTCTCGATGCCCCAGCGTCGACACCATCTGTTCGAGACACGCGGTTCTCCCTCACGATCTATACCGTCGTTCACAGTACCCGCCGCGTGGCGGCGGTGAGGAACGCACGGGCGTCAGCTCCCGACGGTGACCCTGATCGTGTCCCAACCCGTCGCTCCGCTGGGAGCTGGAGGCGCCTGCCGATCGGTCTGCGTGTACCCCGACTTGTCGGTAGCCCGCACCGCGATCGTGTGTGCGCCCGCCGAGGCCGGCCACCGCAGTACCCACTGCACCCATGTGTCGTCGGAGATGCCGGGCGCGAGCGTCGCCTGCTGCCATGCGCCATCGTCGACGCGCACCTCGACACCGGCGATTCCGGTGTGCGGCGCCCACGCGACGCCCGCGATCGCGACGGTTCCGGATGCGACGGTCTGGCCCGAGAGCGGAACGTCGATGCGCGACTCGGTCACCACCGGGCCGAGGGCGTCCCAGCCTCGCGGGGTCCAGTACCCCTCGGCGTCGGCGAATCGGGTGACCTTCATCTCGGTGACCCACTTCGTCGCCGAGACGTAGCCGAAAAGGCCGGGCACGATCATGCGGGCAGGAAACCCGTGCTCGGTGGGCAGAGGCTCACCGTTCATGCCGACCGCCAGGAGAGCCTGCCGATTCGGATCGGTGAGCGTCTCGATGGGCGTGCCCGCGCTGAACCCGTCGGGCCCGGACGAGAGCACCATGTCTGCACCCGATTGAATGCCGGCACGCGCCAGTAGCTCACGGATGGGGTAGCCCAACCAGGTGGCGTTGCCGATCAACCCTCCGCCGACCTCGTTCGACACGCAGGCGATCGTCGTCACGTGCTCGACGAGGGGAAGAGCGAGGAGCTCGGCGTAACCGATCGTGACCTCGTTGTCGACAAGGCCGGTGATCTTCAGCTGCCAGTCGTCCGGATTGATCTGCGGCACCTGAAGGGCCACGTCGATGCGGTAGAACTGCTCGTTCGGGGTGATCAGCGCGCTGATGCCTTCGACATCGAGGCTGGTGGCCGGGTCGATGGCGGGCGCGGCCGTCGTCGGAGCGGGCAGCGCGATCGCCTGCCGGATGGCGGTGACCGCCGCCGTGCTGGCGTTCATCGCCCGCGCACCGATGGCCACGATCAGAGCAGTCGCACCGGTGACGCCTGCGAAGGTCAGAAACTGCCTGCGCTGCATGCCCGAGCGCGCAGCCTCGGGCACATCGAGCCAGGCTCCTAGACGCCGGATGCCGGAGCGCAGCACCAGCACGCCGGCGATCATTCCGAGCACGGTCGGGAAGGCCCACAGCGCGCTGGCTTCCGGTCGGGTCTGCACGGCGATGACAGCGATCGCCGAGAAGAGAATCAGAATCGCCACGCCGAGAGGCGGTCGACGCCGCTCGAGCACCCCGGCGAGGGCGGCGAATGCGATGACGACGACGGCCAGGATCACGAACAAGGCGATCTTGTCGCCCGTGCCGAACAGCGCGATCATCGACTCTTTGAGCCAGGCCGGAGCCAGATCGATGGCCAACTGGCCGACGGCGAAAAACGGCGAAGAAGAACTCGAGACGAACACGGCGACGACCTCGGCCGTCGCGAGCACCACGAGAGCCGACAGCATTCCGACGAGTGCCGAGATCCCATGTGTTCGCATGAGCTCGACACTACGCCGTGCACCCGAGAGCGCACCTGGGTATTTGAGGGCGGGAAGCGGTTGATACGCTACGACAGTGGTAGCTGTTTCGGGGGACAGTCGGGCGATGGCTCGTTCATCCGTCGAGCGCAGCGTGTTCCTGTCTCAACTGCTCTTGGCGGGCGCCACGTTGGTGCTCACGATGATCTCGTTCCTCGTCGATCCGGCCGCGCTCTCGTCACCGATGTTCTTCGCCGGCGTCGTCGCGATCTTCAGCATCACCGGACTCGCCGCCGCCGTTCCCTGGCGCATCATCGCCAAAGCCTGGATCGCCGCAGTGCCGATACTCGACATCCTGGCGATCTCGCTGATCCGTCAGGATCAGCCGCAGCTCGGCGCGACCTTGCTGTTCGTGTTTCCCGCGATCTGGATGTCGATGCACTTCGGCCTCTGGGGCGCCGCGGTCTCGGTGCTGCTTCCCGCGATCCTCACCTGGGGCGGAGAACTCCTGCGGCACAGCGAGGAGACGATCGATCCGGCGATCCTGCCTCGCCTGGGAGTCGTGCCGATCGTGCTCGCCTTCGTCGCCACGACCGTCTATTCGACGACCCGCAAAGCGGCCGCTCAACGTTCGCTCCTACGACAGCAGGCCGATCTCTTCGAGCAGGCTCTGCAGAGTTCACGCAGGCAGAAGCAGACCCTCGACGAACTCTTCGACGCCGTGGACTTCGGCGTCATCGGCTTTGATGGCTCCGGTCGGGTCAACCTGATCAATCGAGCGCAGCGCCAAATGGTCGCTCCCTATGCTCTCGGCCACGACGCGATCGTTCCTGCCATCATCTATCGCGAGGATCGCACCACTCCGTACGAGGAGCACGAGAGGCCGTTCCAGCGCGCCCTGCTCGGCGAGACCATCGACCGCGAGACGGTGTGGTTCGGTGAGCCCGGTCAGGCGCAGGCGGCCATCCTCACCTCGTCACGACCCGTGATCGACGAGCGCGGGCAGTATGACGGTGGCGTCATCGTCTTCCGCGACATCACCGCCGAGCTCAAGGCGGTGAAAGCCCGCGACGACCTCGTCGCCTCGGTGTCGCACGAACTCCGCACTCCGCTGACATCGATCGTCGGCTACACGGAGTTGGCTCTCGATGAGGACATCCCCGACAGCACACGATCGATGCTCGAGATCACGTCTCGAAACGCCGACCGGATGCTCGGCATCGTGGCCGATCTGCTCACGGCGGCGAGCGAGTCGACGCAGACCCTGCTGATGGTCTTCGCGCCCTGCGACCTCGCCCAGCTGGTGCGCGACGGCATCGAGTCGATCAGACCCGTCGCATCGGTCAGCCACATCACCTTCAGCACGCCCGAGCTCGAAAACCTGGTCTTCGACGCCGACGCTTTCAGACTCCGCCAGGTCATCGACAACATCCTGTCGAACGCTGTGAAGTACAACGTGGCAAACGGCCGCATCGACGTATCGCTGAGAGCGGCGACGGGCGGCGTAGCCGAGCTGCGTGTTCACGACACGGGCCGTGGCATGACCGATTCCGAGCAGGCGCATCTGTTCGATCGCTTCTACAGGGCCGATTCTGTGCGCAACTCCGCGGTTCATGGTTCGGGCCTCGGACTCAGTATCAGCCGCGACATCGTGAATCAGCATGGGGGTGACCTCCGCCTCGAGTCCGAACGAGGCAAGGGCACCACCGCGATCATGACCGTTCCCATGAAAGACCGCGAGCCCGCCGGGGACTCATCGCCCGAATCAAAGGCCACCGTATGAACCTCGACGTCCTCACCTTGATGACCATGTCGAGCCTGGCCGTCGTGCTGTGCGGTATCTCGTTCATTCTCAACACGTCGTTCACGCGCAATGACGCGACGGGCCGCATCTGGAGTCTGGGCTTCATCAGCGGCATCATCGTGGCGGCGGGCTACGGGGTCGCGGCGGTGACTCCGAATGCCTGGTGGGGCCTGCTTGTCGGAAACGCGGCCTATATCGCCGCGGTCGGAGCGCTGTGGTGCGGTGCGAGACTGCACAATCACCGGTCGCCCCGTCTCTGGATCGTCTGGGTGTTGGCTTTCGTCGTGGCGGTGATCACCGCGCTGCAATCCGCCAGTGAGGGCGAATGGGCGGGCGCGCCCGTCCTCTGGCTCGGGCTCACTGCCCTGAGCGTTCTCGGGGCCATCGAGTTGCAGCGAGGCAGACTCCGTCGCACCGTCAACGGCCGGTCGCTGAGCATCGTGCTGTGGATCGTGGCGGTCTTCATGTTCGCCCGCACCCTCGCCTTCCTCCTCGGCGGTCCCGACGGCCGAGCCTTCAGCACCTACTTCAACTCGGGCGTCGCCGCCGTGGTGACGATGGCCCTGATCATCAGTGCGGCGATCGCCGTCTCTGTGCTCCGAGTCGAACGCGGCGCGGACAGCGCCGTGGGAGACCTCAGCGAGGGCATCTTCTCTCGGGCCGGCGTGCTCTCGGCGGAGGCCTTCGGGCAGACCGCCGAAGATCACCTCGAGAGAAGCGCGATCCTGCGGGGCGACATGGCCCTCATCGGTGCTGACGTCGACCGGCTGCCCGAAGTGAACGTCGCCTTCGGGCGCGCGGCGGGCGACGAGGCCATCTCGGCATTCGCCCAGACCTTGCGCACGACGGTGCCCGTCATGGCCGCCATCGGGCATCCATCGGCAGGCCGGTTCTTCGTACTCGTCGCCGTCGCCAGCGAGACGGAGGCACTCGCGTTCGCCGAGCGCATCCAGATCGCCCTGGTCGACGCCCCGCTGCCTGACCGGCAGACCATCAGGCTCACGGCGAGTCTCGGAATCGCCACATCGTTCGACCACGGCCATGCACTGAGCGCCCTGGTCACTGCGGTCGAGGCGGCCGTGGACGAGAGCAGAGCGGCCGGGGGCAACCGCATCGTGGTCGGAACGGCGCGCTAGCTACTCTGCGATCGCGATCGTGATCTGGTCGCTCGCCGTCTGCTTCGCGTAGGCGGCCGATGTCGGTGTGGTCTGGATGAGCAGCTCGTAGGTGAACGACAGCGTGACACTCGTCGCGGTCGGGTCGACGGCCGGCAGAATGAACGTCTGGCTGTAACTGTAGGGGGACTTGATGTCGTACCCGGGCGAGACCGTCGACTGGTCGCTCAACGGTGCAGGTGCGTCGAGGGGACCCTTGGGACCGGACACGGCGACGACCACGCTGACGCGTGACAGGTAGACGCCCTGCCCCTGATCGGTGCCGAGAGCGCCGATCAGCGAAAAGCTGATCGGCTTGTTCGCGTCGGCTTTCCACTGATCCATGCTCAGCGTGGACCAGTAATTGGCGGTCAGCGCGGCATCGCCAGCCTGCAGCTGGTGCTGCGCCGAGCCTGTCGCGAGCTCGTTGACGATCGATGTGATCGTGGCCTTGGGCGTCGGGGTCGACGTCTTGGTCGACGTGGCGGCCGATGTCGTGCCGACAGACCACGGGGCCGTGCCGCATCCGCTCATCGCCACGACGAGCGCAGACCCGAGCGCCACGGTCGCGACCGTCTTCTTCCAGCCTGTCCGAACCATGCGCCACTCCCCCATGCCACCGCGTTGCACCGCCAGACATGAGGTGCGCGAATCTTGAGCATATCTTGCGGAGACCTTGTCTCTGAGTTGCCGAAAGCCTGATTTCGGTACGACAGAGTTGCACTCATGACCGACACGAACCGATACGTGAAGCCCCAGCCGGACGTCGACCCCGCACTCGCCGCCTATGCGACCGAGTTCATCGACATCGTCGATGCCCTGCCGAGTTACCGCCCGATGGTCGGCTGCATCGTTCCGGCCTATAACGAGGCCGACTCGATCGCCGAGGTTCTCGAATCGCTCCTCGCACAGACGCGACTCCCCGACGTGATCCACGTAGTCGTCAACAATTCGACCGACAAGACGGTCGAGATCGCCAGCGAATTCGCCGGTCCGCACAGTCGCACCGACAACGGCGTCACGCAGGAGACCGAGATCTTCATCCACGACATCGGCGAGAACCCCGACAAGAAGGTCGGAGCTCTCAACTACGGCTACTCACTCGTCGAAGGATGCGATTACCTCCTCGGTGTCGACGGCGACACCACCGCAGACCCCACCGCCGTGGAATCGCTCGAGGCCGAGATCGCGTCGGACACCCGCATCGGCGGCATTTCGGCGATCTACTCGATCGACGAGGCGCCCATCACGGGCACCATGGCGAAGTTCCTCATCTCGGGCCAGCGCGCACAGTTCGCGGCCTTCAACATGCAGAACATGCTCCGCGGCCGCAACATGGCCGTTCTCGGCGGCCAGTTCTCGATCTTCTCGATCAAGGCACTGCGCGAGGTCATGGTCGACAGCCACCAGGCGACGCCGTGGGTCAAGGACTCAGAGGTCGAGGACTCCCTGCTCTCGCTGCAGATCAAGAGCGCCGGCTACCTCACCAAGATCTCGGCCCGCGCCCGCGCCAACGTCGGCGGCATGACGTCTCTGCGCGGCCTCGACGCCCAGCAGGTCAAGTGGAACTTCGGCGCCATCGAGCTCATGTGGCCCGGGCAGCGCGGCGACACCAAGGGCCAGCCCCTGCACCCCAACCTGCGTCTGCGCTGGCTCGAGAACTTCTCGATGGTGACGAACATCGTCACCCGCGGGCTGTTCTTCCTGCTACTCATCGCCTCGCTGTCGATCGGCGCCTTCGTCTTCAGCCCGGTCTGGTTGATCCCCCCGGTCGTCGCGATGGCGCTCAACTGGCGCACCGCCTACTCCATGAAGAACCGCAGCTGGAGAGACACTTTCTTCGCCGTCGCGCTGTTCCCCGCCGAGCTCTACATGTGGGTTCGCATCGGCCACTTCGTTCGCGCATGGTCGAAGTTCGCCAGCAACAAGCAGGTCGACAACTGGGCCGAGCAGGCCAAGGCAGAGCGAGGCTCCGGTAACGCCTACCTCACCCCTCTGCTCGTCGCCGCCGGCATCGTCGTCGCGCTGGTCGTCATCTGGATGCAGCTGCCGATCGTCGCTCAGTCGACCATCCTGTGGATCGGATGGCCCGTACTCGGTGTCATCACGGTTCTTCAGACACTCACCATGTTCGCCAAGCTGGTCAAACGTCACCACGGCTACAAGGTATGAGTCGTCTACTCGACGAGGACGCCCTCCGCGACCTTCTCACTTCGTTGGGAAGGGACGAGGGGGCGCGTACCCGTTTCGCCCGCGATTTCGTCAGCCTCTGGGATACCCGTGTTCAGAGGCTGACGAACGCCCTCGACAGCCGCGATGCGGAGGAGACGCACGTCGTGCTCCTCAGCATCCGGTCGTCGAGCAAGATGATCGGCGCACAGGTCATCGAGGCAACCGCATCTCTGATGCACAGCTCGCTCGCTCGCGAGGATCTCGACGGGTGCGCCCGTCACCTCGACCGGCTCGATCAGGTGGGGCGTGAGACCTGCGACGAACTCGCCGCGCGGTTCGGCCTCAACTCCACCGTCTGAGGCCTATTCGTCGGCAGCGGCCAGTCTGTAGCCCACGCCGCGCACGGTCTCGAGCCACCGCGGAGCAGTGAGGCTGTCGCCGAGTTTCTTGCGCAGGTTGCCCATGTGCACCTCGACGGCTCGTTTGTCGGCCTCAGTCACGTAATAGGCGGTGACATAGCTCTCGCCGCGCAAGAGCAGGGCCAGGTCGGCCTTGGTACGAACCCGACGCCTCGATTCGACGACCGCCACCAGCAGATCGAACTCGGTGCGGGTGAGTTCGAGATCCTTGCCATCGAGCGAGGCGAGGCGCATCTCGCGATTGAGGCGCAGGCCGTTGTGCTCGATCCATCCCTCACCCCCGTCCTCCGACGTCTCGCGCGCGACGGGCGGGGCCGCATCCGGCACAGCGTCGAGAACGCCCGGCGCGGCGTGGGCGCCGGTTCGCGTGCTCTGTTCGGCGATCGCGACCGCAGGCGCTGGAGCCGGCGCGGGGGTCGCTTCGACGACCGCGACGGCGACAGGAGCGGGTGCCGCCACCGGCTCAGCCGGGGCAGCGACCACAGGGGCGTCCGCCGCGGCCATGCGCGGACGGCGCAGCATCGCATCGATGCGCGCTCGCAGCTCACGAGGGCGGAAAGGCTTGGTCAGATAGTCGTCCGCCCCGGCCTCGAGTCCCTGCAGGGTGTCGATCTCCTCGTCGCGTGCCGTGAGCATCACGATGTAGGTCTGGCTGAACGTGCGCAGACGCTTGGCCACTTCGAAGCCGTCCATGCCGGGCATGCTGACGTCGAGGGTGGTGACGATAGGTTCGTATGCCCGCACCGCCTGGATGCCGTCGTGGCCGTTACTCGTGGCGATCACGTCGAATCCGGCCTGCGTGAGCACGCTCTCAAGGAGGTGCCGGATGTCGGCGTCATCTTCGATAATGACGGCCATCCGCCTCTCTTGCGCGTCAAAGCCCACAGCGATCCCCAATCCTTCGACGTACGGTGCACACTATCAAAGCGCGCGGTTACCAGCCGGCATTGGCGGCGAGCTCGCTCGCGCTCTGCGGCCACCAGGTTCCAGCGGCCGGTCCGCCGTTGCACGCGCCGTCGCTCTCGCCCGGCGGTTTGATCCACAGTTGGGCGTCGAGGTGGCCAGCGTTCGTGACGACCTTCGACGTGACGCCGAGCGCTCGACCGGTGGGGTTGCACCACTCGCCATTCGATCCGTTGCCGTTGCGACCCGTGTCGATCACGTAGTGGGAGTCGCCCGTGAGAGCCGAGAGCTTCTCGCCGTAGGCACGCTCTTTCACCGTGGCGTTGTAGTTCGACACGTTCGTGGCGAAGCCGCGAGTCTCCGAGATGCCCGCACGGTTCAGCAGGTCGGCCATCTGTGTGGCGGGGAGCCACGTCGAGTGCCCGCCGTCGAGGTAGACCGTCGCCTTGGTCGAGGCGAAGGTCTCGACCGCGCCCTTGACCTCGGCCACGCGCTGGTCGACGTTGCCGCACTGGGTGGCGAGCGCGAGAGCATCGGGCTCGAGGATGACGACGGCCGACCGGTCGGCGACGGCGCCCGCGATCTCGGTCGTCCAGAGCGGATACTCGGCCGCGGTGAGACCGCCGGCCGACTGGTTTCCACAATCTCGGTTCGGGATTCCATAGACGACGAAGATCGGCGTGGACCCCTGAGTTTCGGCCGAGTCGAGGATCTCGGTGACCGTAGCGGCTACCGTGCTGGTCGGGTTCCGCTCCGGCACGAGCCAGATCGCGGTCGGCGCGGCAGCGAGCTTGTCGAGCACCTTGGTGTCGGCCGATGGCGTGGCGGGCTGATCCGATCCAGCGGCGTCTGCAGCGGCTGAATCGGCGGCAGCCTTCGCGGCCAGGGACTCGGGATCGACGTAGAAGGAGTCGCCCTGCAGTGGATTGTCGATGATGGCTTCTCCGCCCGAATCGCTGCCGGGCGCCGACTCAGATGACGCGTCGGACGACGCGATGGGCACAGTGACGAGCCCGGTGAAGACGACGCCGAGAGCGACGATGGGCGCAGCGAGCGCCACGATGGCGATCGCTACCCCGATTCGCGAGCCTCTTGACGTCACTTCGTCAGTGTATCCGGGGCAGCGCCGGTGAATGCGACGTGCTGCAGAATCCACGCGTGCATCGCGACGGCTGCGGCAGCAGAAGCATTGATCGAGCGGGTCGAGCCGAACTGGCTGATCTCGACGATCGCGTCTGCAGCCTCGAGCGCTGGCGCAGACAGACCGGGACCCTCCTGCCCGAAGAGCAGCACGCACGAGGCCGGCAGAGAGAAGGTCTCGATGATCACGCTGCCCGGCACGTTGTCGATCGCGATCACGGGCAGGCCCGCATCCGCCGCCCATGCCACGAAGGTCTCGACGTCTGGATGGTGGAGGACGTGCTGGTAGCGATCGGTCACCATGGCACCTCGTTTGTTCCACCGTCTGCGCCCGATGATGTGCACGGTGTCGGCGCCGAACGCGTTGGCGCTGCGAACGATCGATCCGATATTGAGATCGTGCTGCCAGTTCTCGATGGCCACGTGGAACGGGTGACGAGTGAGGTCGAGGTCGGCGACGATCGCGTCCATACGCCAATAGCGATAGCGGTCGATGACGTTGCGCGAGTCGCCCGCCGCCAGAAGCTCGGGATCGAAGACGCCGTCGTCGGGCCACTCGCCCTGCCACGGACCCACCCCGTTGGTCGTGAGTTCGACAGACGGATTCTGCGCGGACGGAATCGGCTCATCGGACATCCCCTCAGGCTACCGGCCTCGCCTCCGCCGAATTGGCACTTTTAGGTGCGCCTAAAAATTCGCTACAGTGTCCACATGCTCCACGCTCCCCCGCCCGCGACGAAGCCGGCAACCCCCCGTGGCTCCCATCTCGTCTGGCTGCTCGGACCGGCCCTTGTCGCCGGCGTCGCCTATCTCGACCCGGGAAATGTCGCCAGCAACATGACGGCCGGAGCGACGTTCGGATTTCTCCTCGTCTGGATCGTCGTCCTGGGCAACGTCATGGCGTGGCTCATCCAGTACCTGTCGGCGAAGCTCGGCATCGTGACGGGCAAAAGCCTGCCCGAGCTGCTCGGAGAGCGCATCGGCTCGCTCTGGGGTCGCCGACTGTTCTGGGTGCAGGCCGAACTGGTGGCCATGGCGACGGATCTCGCCGAGATCATCGGTGGGGCGATCGCCCTCTCACTGCTCTTCGACCTTCCATTGCTGCTCGGCGGAGTGATCACCGGCACCGTCTCGATGCTTGTGCTCGTTCTTCAAGGGTCGGGGCGGCAGAAGACCTTCGAGCGCGTCATCATCTCGATGCTCGTGATCATCGCCGTGGGGTTCGCGGCGGGCGTCGTCATCAACCCGCCAGACGCGGCCTCTGTCGTCGGCGGTCTCGTGCCCCGCTTCGAGGGCCCGTCGTCGGTACTGCTCGCGGCATCCATTCTCGGCGCCACGATCATGCCCCACGCCATCTACGCCCATTCGGCCCTCACGCGCGACCGCTTCGTGGTGCGCGCCGCCGACCACACCACGAAACGACTCATCACCGCCACGCGGTGGGACGTCACGATCGCCCTCGCCATAGCGGGAACCGTGAATCTCGCCATCCTGCTGCTCGCGGCCACCTCTCTTCAGGGAGTCGCCGGAACCGACACTCTCGAGGGTGCGCACGCCGCCATCGGCCAGGCCATGGGTGGCGTCGTCGCAACCCTGTTCGCGGTCGGGCTGCTCGCATCCGGACTCGCCTCGACCTCGGTCGGAGCCTATGCGGGGGCCGAGATCATGCATGGCCTGCTTCGGGTGCGCATCCCGATCGTGTGGCGTCGACTCGTCACCCTCATCCCGGCGCTCGTCATTCTGGGAGCGGGAGTCGACCCGACATGGGCGCTCGTCGTCAGCCAGGTTGTGCTCTCGTTCGGAATTCCGTTCGCACTCATTCCGCTCGTCTGGCTGACCTCGCGCCGGGAGTTGCTGGGCGAGTTCACCAACCGTTGGCACACCACCGTGGCGGGAATCATCGCTTCCGTGCTTCTCGTGACCCTCAACGTGACACTGCTGGTGCTCATCTTCACGGGCGCGTGAGCCGGGTCGCCTCGCCTTAAGCTGGTGTCACCATGAGCATCCCCGAGCCCGTCGCGCGTCGAACTCAGCCGAACGCCGACTCGGCAGCTGAGGACTATCTCAAGACGATCTACCACCACACCGAGTGGCAGTCCGCTCCCGTGACACCGTCGGTGCTTGCGGCGACCATGGGTGTCGCGCCCTCGTCGGTCACCGAGATGGCGAAGAAGCTCAGCGCCGCGGGGCTCGTGAACTACGAGCCGTACAAGCCGCTCACCCTTACTGCGGAGGGCACCGCGCGAGCTCGGGGGGTCATCCGGCGCCATCGCCTCATCGAGACCTGGCTGGTCGACGAGATGGGCTACGACTGGCACGAGGTGCACGACGAGGCCGAGGTCCTCGAGCACTCCATCAGCGACAGGCTCCTCGACGCCATCGATTCGCGGCTGGGTCATCCCACCCGCGACCCTCACGGAGATCCCATTCCGTCGGCGGACGGCAGCGTCGAGAGCTCCCCCGCCCTCCTGCTGTCGCAGGCGGCCATCGGAACCTCCGGCATGGTCGTGCGCATCAGCGACAGAGATCCGTCGCTGCTCCTCTCTCTCGCAGCCGCCGGAATCCGTCCGTCGACGACGCTGTCGGTGGTGTCACGGGATGCATCGACGGGCTTCATCGTGCGGGTCGCCGGGGCGACTGAATCGGATGCCGACGGCGGCCCGCTCGTGCCGGTGTCGGCATCCGGCGGGTCGTCGATCTGGATCTCGGCACCGGCCTGAGTTCTGCGGAGCCGCCGCCGCTAGGCTGGGCGGTGCAGGCTATGAAAGGACTCTCCCATGGCTCGACGCGATGAGATCGAATGCTGGCTGACCGACATGGACGGCGTCCTCGTCCATGAGAACCGGGCGCTTCCCGGCGCTGCGGAGCTGCTGCAGCAGTGGCGCGACGAGGGCAAGCCCTATCTGGTACTCACCAACAACTCCATCTACACGCCGCGCGACCTGAGCGCCCGACTGCGAGCATCCGGTCTCGAGGTGCCCGAAGAGGCCATCTGGACCTCGGCGCTGGCCACCGCGAGCTTCCTCAAGTCGCAGATGCCCGGTGGAAGCGCCTTCGTCATCGGCGAGGCCGGCATCACGACCGCCCTGCACGAGGCGGGCTTCATCATGACCGACACGAACCCCGACTACGTGGTCGTCGGCGAGACCCGCAACTACTCGTTCGAGGCGATCACCCGCGCGATCAGGCTGATCTCGGCGGGCGCGCGGTTCATCGTCACGAACCCGGATGCGACGGGGCCGAGTGCCGAGGGCCCGATGCCGGCCACCGGGGCGGTCGCCGCCCTCATCACGAAGGCCACGGGAATGGAGCCCTATGTGGTGGGCAAGCCCAACCCGATGATGTTCCGTTCTGCGCTCAACCGCATCGGCGCCCACTCCGAGAACACGGGCATGATCGGCGACCGCATGGACACGGATGTGGTCGCCGGCATCGAGGCGGGCCTGCACACGATCCTCGTGCTCACCGGCATCAGCGATCAGGCCGAGATCGAGAAGTACCCGTTCCGCCCCGACGAGATCCTCTCGGGCGTGCAAGATCTGCTGCGCGAGGAACCTTTCGAGTCAGACCAGCTCTGACCGGCGGCGCCCCCGCAGCGCTGACCAGTAGTACCCGCCGCGGACTGTTGTCCCCGGTGCGCCGGTACCTTCAGTCCGCAGCGGTACCTGCTGCTGACGTGAGTCCACTCCTGCCCGTACGCAGCGTTGCCCGAGTAGTCCCCAGATTCCATGAGACGACGTTCTCGGCCCTGTCAGTGCGGCAGTCTCAGCGCATGAACGAACACCTCCGGGATGCGCGCACCGGCCTTGTCCTCACCTCCAGCCCGTCGATCACCGCCAGCGAAGCTCGTCAAGTGCGACGCGACCATCGATCTGGCACGTCGACACAGTTGCACAGAGGTGTTTACGCAGAGACAGAGCGGGTGAATTCGCTGACCCCACGAGCCAGGCACCTCGCCCAGATTCACGCCATTGTCGAGACGCGGCGCATCCGGCCAATCATCGGCCATCTGTCGGCCGCCGTCTTCTGGGGCATGCCGATACGCCCTTCGATGCCGTCGACAGTTCATATGGTCGTGCCGCCGAGCTCGGGTGCCCACTCGAAGAACGGTGTGACCGTGCACAAGGAGCATCTTTCCGACGGAGACGTTCTCGAGGTCGGCGGGCTGTTGGTCACGAGCCCCATGCGCACCCTCATCGACCTCGCGCGGGTCAGTCCCTTCGTCACCGCGGTCACGGCGCTCGACTTCGCCCTGCACAAGAAGAGATCCACACTGTTCGTGCCTCTGGTGAAGTCGGCGGTCGTCGAGAGTGTCGATGCTCTGGGGGCCGTGCGTGGCTACAGTCGCGCTCGTCGAGCTGTGCAGTTCAGCCGGTCGGGCGCAGACAACGCGGGCGAAACGCATAGCCGGATCGTCATCGCAGAACTCGGTTTTCCCTCGCCCGAGCTTCAGGTTCGCCATGTGAACCCGCGGGGCGGTTACTACTACGTCGACTTCGAATGGCCCGAGTTCAGGCGCATCGGAGAGTTCGATGGAAGGGGCAAGTATCTGAAGTCCGAGTACCTCGATCGCATGTCCCCCGGCGATGCTGTCGTTGAAGAGAAGATCCGCGAGGACCATCTCCGAGCGCAAAGCAACGGGGTCAGTCGCTGGAGCCCGGGTGAGGTCAACAATCGACGTGAACTCCGGCGTATCCTGCTCGAGGCGGGACTCCCGTGCTCGCGCTGACCAGTAGTACCCGCCGCAGACTGTTGTCCCCGGTGCGCCGGTACCTTCAGTCCGCAGCGGTACCTACAGCGGGAGCGCCGAGGGACGCGCTAGAGCTTCGCCCAGCGCGCTCTGGCCGCACAAAACAGTCCGTATGCGATGAGACCGACGCCCACGAGCACCAGGATCACCTTTCCGAAGGGCAGGTCGATGAGCGACTTGAGCGCTCCGTCGAGGCCCGACGCTTTCTCCGGGTCAGCGGTCACGGCCGCCACCACGAACAGCACTCCGACGACGAACAGCGCGATGCCCTTGGCCACGTAGCCCGCGATGCCGAGGCCTCGCACGACCTTGCCGGTCGTACCGGCAGGGATCACCAGGTGCTTCTCGAACTTCTTGAGCACCCCCTGCACCACGAAGGCGACGCCGATGCCGGCCACCACGAGCCCGACGATCACGAGCAGGATGACGCCTCCCGGGCTCGCGAGCAGCTTGGCGCTGACGCTCTGGCTGGAGTCGGACGAGCTTGATGACCCGCCGAGCGCGAACGTGAGGGCAGTGGCACCGATGGCTCCGTAGGCGATTCCCTTGCCGAGTTCGGAGACGCGTCTGCCCCACTTCTTCTTTGGATCGGGCTCATCGAGGAGGAAGATCTGCGCGACCTGCCACAGCGTCAGAGCGAACAGACCGATCGCCACGATCCAGATGACCACGATTCCACCAGGCTTCGACGACAGCTCCCGGAGGGCGCCCGACTGATCGGCAGAGTCTCCCGAGCCGCCCACGAGGCCGATGGCGATGGCGCCGATGAGAATGTGCAGGAGCCCGAGCACGGCGTAACCCGTGCGTGCGAGGATCTCGAGCGCCCGAGAGTTCTCGGCAGTTCGGGCGGCGGTCTTCGCAGAATTCGTCATTGCTCGAGGCTAACGAGGACCGACGACGCCTGGCTAGGGGTGGACAGGGCGAGGCACGGCCCGAGCTATACGCCGCCTACTCCGCCGCCTCCACCACCTCCGCCAGAGAAACCGCCGCCACCGGATCCGCCGCTCGACGATGAGGACGTGCTGGCGGAACTGCCCGAATAGCCCGCGGCCGATGACGCCGCGAACGATCCCACGCTGGCTGCGAAGTAGGCGGCGTTGAAACTCGTCGATCCCCCGTACCAGTGCGGCTGAGTCTGCGTCCTTTCGTAGTACGTTCCGAGCACCTTCGCCCATTCGTCTTCGACGCCCCACAGCACGGCGAACGGCAGCAGCTTCTCGTAGATCTTGACGATCTGGCCGCCGTCCGAGGCAGCCCCCTGCGTCTTGAGTGCGCCTTCAGGGCTCTGCAGCATGCGAAAGCGTTCCTCCTCGGCCACGGTCAGATAGAGCTGGATGCCTTTCAGATAGTCCCGCAGTTCGGCTCCCGACGACGTCAGAGGCGTGCGGAAAAGGGTGAGCCACGAGATAGCGACGCAGAGCGCTCCGACGGCCATCGGAATGAACGGCAGTGATCCGCCCCGCGACTCCGAGTTCAGCATGGCGCCGAAGACCATCGTCGCCACTCCGGCGGCGAACACCATCAGAGCGAGCAGCAGGCTCCGGCCAGAGGTGCCTTTCTTGAAAAAGCCGTCTCGCACGGCCGTCGACCGCGCCTTCTTGATGAACTTCTGAACGTCCGTCGCGAGTGCCGTGTCGTTCTTTGTCAGTTCACGCCGGTTGTCGGGCGTTCCGTCGAAGATCATCCGGTAGAACTCCAGCTCTTGTGTAGACAGTCCGTCGCTGTGCACGCCGTGCAGCCAGTACTCGGGCTTCTTCGACCACATCGAGTCGCTCGGCTTCTCGACGATCTGCAGGTTTCCGCGCACCGCCAGAGCGACGAATCCGGATGCCGCGGCGCGGTTCGTGCGCTTCAGAATCACAGACGAGGTGAAGATGTCGGCAGACGCGGGCGGCGTGTACTCGGCGATGATGGTCGGCCGACCGCGGGCATCCCGAAGCCCCGTCGTGCGCCAGATGATCGCGAGAACAGCACCGGTGACGGCCAGCAGCGCGGCTGCCAGCTGCGCCCATCCCTGCCACGCGCCGAGATACGAATCGTCGCGGGGCACGAACGTCGCGGGGTCGAAGCCGACGGCCACGGTCACGTTCTCGTGTGCGCCGAGAGGCACGCCTCCCGCGGTGAAGATCGTCTCGCCGTCGCCTTGCTCACTGGCGAGGGGGCACCCCGTTGTCGATCCGTACAGCCCCGCGTAGCAACTCGCCTTGCCCGTCAGCGACTGCGCGAGGCGGTCGGGCACGTGCAGTCGCACGGTCGCGGAACCGAAACTCTGCAGCGAGTCGAACCCCACCGAATCCCAGTAGAACTCGTCGACATCGGTTGCCTCGTCGTGCCGCGTGACATTGTGCTGCGTGTAGGTGAAGGTGTAGCTCTGCGCTCCGTGGACGAACTCGTCGGCGCGCACCGTGACGACGAGAAAGTCGCCGTCGCCATTCTCCTCTGCCGTGAACGAGCGCGGATCTCCGTTCTCATCGACGACGCTCTCGATGTCGACGTCGGTCGGGTGGCCGTCGTAGTCGAGTGGGATCGCGCGGCGAATTCCCCGATTCTGATCGGTCTCGGGAAACTCGGCGACGAAGGTCTCGACGGTCTTCAGCGTCGATCGCCCTTCGCTATCGGAGTCGAGATAGAAGTCGACGTCGTACGACGAGAACGAGAAGTCGTCGACTCCCGTCGACACACCGGATGCGACGGGTGCGGCTGCGACTGCTGCGGCGGCACCCGAGGCGGCGCCGCCCACACCGGCCGATCCCAGTCCGATGACGACGAGTGCGGTCAGAAGGATCGGGCGCATGCTGCTCACTCTACGGAAAATGCCATGAAACGACGAAGGGCCGAGACAGATGTCTCGGCCCTTCGGGTGCCGATCAGATCGGCTGGTGAAGCAGGTTACGCAGCGGCGTTCTGGCGACGACGGGCGACCACGAGGGCAGCACCGACGAGCAGCAGCAGAGCGGAGCCACCGACGAGGATGCCCGCGTCAGAGGAACCGGTGTTGGCCAGCTGCGGAGCGGCGGGAACCGCGGCGGGGGCGGCAGGAGCAACGGGAGCGTCGCAGTTGCCGACGGTGACGAATGCGAACGATCCGACGGTGCCGTTGGTCACGGTGATCGAGTAGACGCCATCGGCAATCGGGCCGGTCTCGACGCCGTTGACGGTGGTGAAGACGCGGATGGCGTCGCGGGCGGTGCCGGTGCCGTCAACAGCAACGGTGGAGTTTCCGACGACGGTGCCGCCAGCGTCCTTGACCGAGTAGGTCACGTTGTCTTCGTACTGAGCGAAGCCCGTGGACGCGAACTCGATGCCGTCGGTCTGAGCCTGCGCACCGGTGAGGCACGTGGGAACGATCGTCGTGGTCGGGTTGGGGTCGACAGCGAACGCGGTGACCTCGATCGGAAGGAAGATCGGGGCGGCCTGGGTCGTGTTGTCGACGATCGCAGCGAACGGGGTCTCACCGAGCAGCGGGAAGGCCGAGAAGTCAGACGTGGTTGCATCGCCGAGCGAGAAGGTGATGGTGTAGGTGCCATCGGCCTGCACGGTGGTCTCGGTGACGGCAGATGCGGAGAGGTAGCTCTTCGTGACGGTGCCGATGTTGCCGCTGTCGACGATGTCGACCGTCAGCTCGTCACCAGCAGTGCCCTGGCCGGAAACCGTGACGGAGCCATCGGCGCCCCACGTGTTCTCGACGACGGAGTTGGGGTTGACGACATCGTTTGCCGCGAACGCCGGGCCGGCGACGAGGAGTGAGCCACCGGCAACGAGAGCCGTTGCGACGACGCCCGCGCCGAGGCGGGAAAGGATTGAGCGGGACATGGTTCTCCTGAAATAAGCGAGCAGGGGGATCATCGTCGGCGTCTCTTCCGACGAAAGTGGTGATGCTGCGAAAATGCTGCGTCTCATTGAGGCTATAGGCACTTTCCCAGATAAGCCAAGCCCTTATCGATTAAAACCAGTCACCCTCGAAAAGGTTACAGCTCGTACCAATTCGGTCGTGCGTTCAAAACACCTGATCAGCCAGCTATTTACAAGAGGCGGGGTGAAGATTTCCATTTGAGAGCCGCTCGACGTTCTCTGCGACCTCTTCGGAGAAAGCAGCGTTAACCGGCCGGTGGAGCCTGCACAGAACCTGTGAGCTTCTCGCCCGACGAGCGACTGATGAAGCATGAGTATTCGCGCTGACCGGCTGCCCACTGCGCCTCTGACACCGGATAGCTTGCCTGCCACTGCACATCGGGGTAGGCCGATGCGACGGTGAAATCGAGCACGGTGGGTGCGGTGCAGGCGAGATTCAGTTGGGCCGTGATCGCGGCCTCGCCGGGGTAGCCCGCAGCGGGATCGGCGTTGAGCGAGACCCGCGAAATGAGCTGGGTCGCGTGCGGGGCCGCGCAGTCGACGACGGTGAACGTCTCGTCCCACGGCGTGCCGAACGGGTCGAGGCACTCGCCCCCGCGCAGCTCGTTCCACGGATGAACTCCTGCGGCGGCGGGGCCTGTCGGAGCAGCGGCGGGCTCGGGAGTAGGGGTGGCAGTCGCCGTGGCGACGGTGTCTGGGGTCGCTGACGTCGAGGCGGTCGGGGCGGAGGTCTGTGCCGCCGGTCGTGCTCCGTCGAACCAGGGCAGGTTGCGGCCGATCACGAAGAAGAGAACGAGCACGAACACGGCGGCGAGCACGACGACGACGACGACCAGCCATCTCGGCGTCGCGGGCCGAACGCCCGAGCCGCGCGCGGCATCCACCGGCTCTGTCATCGTCTGCCCACGATCACGGTCTACTCGAGACCGAGGTCTGCCAGGCCGATCGCGTAGTAATAGGGGTAGCCGGCCTTCTCGATGCGCTCGCGCGCGTCGGTGTTGCGGTCGACGACCACGGCGACGCCCACGACGATGGCGCCGACCTTCTCAAGGGCTTCGATCGCTTTGAGCGGCGAGCCGCCCGTTGTCGACGTGTCTTCGAGAACGATCACGCGCTTGCCCTCGAGCTCCGGGCCCTCGACCTGCTTGCCTCGACCGTGGTCCTTCGGTTCTTTGCGCACGACGAAAGCGTCGTATGCGAGCCCCTGGGCCGCGCCCTGGTGCAGAATCGCGGATGCGACGGGGTCGGCTCCCATGGTGAGGCCGCCTACTGCGAACACGTCGGGAATGTCCTTGATGACATCGATCATGACCTGGCCGATGAGAGGCGCGACACGGTGATCGAGGCTCACCTTGCGCAGGTCGACGTAGTAGCTCGCCTTCTTTCCGCTCGTGAGCGTGAAGTCGCCGTGGAACACGGCTTCGGCGGAGATGTAATCGATGAGTTGCTGGCGCGCGTTCGTCACGGGTTCAGTTTAGAGGAGCCAATAAACTGGGGCGCATGCGCATTGCGACCTGGAACGTGAACTCCATCAGAGCCCGGGTCGACCGGGTCGCCGACTGGCTCGTGCGGGAGGACGTCGACGTTCTCGCCATTCAGGAGATCAAGTGCAAAGAGAACCAGTTTCCGTTCGAGCAGTTCACCGCGGCCGGCTACGAGGTCGAGTTGCACGGGCTCAGCCAGTGGAACGGCGTCGCCTTCGCGTCGAGGCTGCCGATGTCCGAGGTCACAAAGGACTTCGAGAACATGCCCGGCTTCGGAGTCGCTGCCGCCGACGGCACACTCCCCCTCGAGGCACGCGCCCTGGGAGTGACGGTGAACGACGTTCGCCTGTGGAGTCTCTACGTGCCCAACGGCCGCGAACTCGGGCATGCGCACTACGACTACAAACTGCGGTGGCTTGCGGCGCTCTCCGCCGACACTAGAGCCTGGATCGCAGCGAACCCTCAGCAGCCGCTCGCACTCATGGGCGACTGGAACGTGGCCCCCCTCGACACCGACGTCTGGGACATTCAGGCGTTCGAGGGCTCGACCCACGTGTCGGCCCCCGAGCGGGCCGCCTTCAACGACTTCATGGATGCCGGGCTCAGCGACGTGGTGCGTCCGCGCCTCCCCACCGGCTACACGTACTGGGACTACAAGCAGCTGCGCTTTCCCCGCAACGAGGGCATGCGCATCGACTTCATCCTGGGTTCGCAGCCGTTCTCCGACAAGGTGACCAACGCCGGCATCGACCGAAACGAGCGCAAGGGCGATGCCCCGAGCGACCACGTTCCGGTCTGGGTCGATCTCGACGTCGAGACAGAGGAAGACGACGACCGACCGATGTTCTGGTGAGCGCGTCTACGGCGCCAGGAGCGCGGCCGCGACAACCAGAACGGGCACCGAAGCGATCGTGGTGATCAGCACGGTGTCGCGCGCGATCACGACACCCCGCTCGTAGCGCGACGCGAAGTTGAACACGTTCTGCGCCGTCGGCAGGGCGGCGAGCACCACCACGCCGAACAGGTGCGTCGCGTCGAGGTCGAACACGAAGCGACCGAGCAGGTACGCGACGATCGGCATGACCACGCTCTTGAGCAGAGCGGCGGTCAGGATGTCGCGACGCCCGGTTCCCGGAGCCAACGGCCGCTGCCCCGCCAGCGACATGCCGAACGTCATCAGCACCAGCGGAATCGTTGCTCCGCCGATCAGATCGAACGGCGCCATCACGGCATCGGGCAGGGTGACCCCGAAGACGCTCAGCAGCAGGCCGATCAGCGACGCGATGATCATGGGGTTGCGCACGGGCTGGGTGAGAAAAGAGCCGATGGATGCCTTGCCTCGCGTCACCGTGTCGAGAACGGTGAGCGTGACGGGCGCCATCACGATCAGCTGCAGCATCAGCAACGGAGCGATGAATTGGGGATCTCCCAGTACATAGATGGCTACGGGCAGGCCGATGTTGTTGGCGTTCGAGTAAGACGACGCCACCGCCCCGATGGTGGTCTCGGCCGCGGCCCGCCGAAAGAAGAGGCGGGACGCGACGACGTAGAGAGTGATCGACGTGGCCACGGTGATGACCGTCACCACGAGGAACGACGAGAAGATGACGCTCACGTCAGCCCGAGCGAGCACCGTGAAGAGCAGCGCGGGGCTGGTCACGAAGAAGGCGATGCGGTTCAGCGGCTTCTGCGCGTCGACCTGCAAGATGTTCGTGCGACCCACCACGTATCCGACCGCGATGACGAAGCCGATGATCCCGAACCCGGTGAGAACCCCGGTCATCTCTGCCTCAGCGGGTGGTCGATCGAGCGAGAGCGGCGTCGATGGCGCTCTCGATGAAGGGGGCGAGGGTGAAGGCGAAGGTACGCGTCAGGTGATCCTGGTCGCGGTACACGTTCGCTCCGCCGATGACAGGGAAGCAGTCCTCGTCGTCGCAGTACATGTCGGAGAAGTCGAGCAGCGTCACATCGGAGCCGCCGTCCTTCAGCTGCCGGGCCGCCGATGCGAGGGGATCGACCTCACCGAGCCCGTCTTTTCGCGGCTCCGTACAACTGGCCGCATCGGAGATGCGCAGACACTTGTTCGGATCCGTCTCCCACGACGGGTTGTCCACGAGGGTGACGACCGGAGCACCCTGAGCGAGCTGCGGGGTCCAGGCCTCCACGAATCCCGCGGTCTCGGCGGCGGCGGCCGAGCCATCGGCATCCAGCGTGTGATCGGCGAGAGCGGCCGTGAAGATCACATCGTATGGCTGCACCGACGCGAGTTCGCTGTTGAGGTTGGCCCGCCAATCGGCGCACGACGCGGAGAAGGCGTCGCCGCCCGCGATCGGGGTCGTGCTCCATGGGCACGCGCCCTTGAGATAGGTGGTGAGGTGCCACCCCTTGGTCTCGGCGAGCTGGATCAGCGGGTCGAGCAGCGAGTACGCGTGACTGTCGCCGATGATCGCGACCCGGGGCGCGGCATCCGACGTCGTGTCGCCGAACTCGCAGCTGGTGAGCGTGGAGTCGTTGAGGGTGACCAGGCAGTCGGGGTGCTGCGGGCGGTCGGCGTTGCCGAAGCCGGGGCTCGGGATGATCTGGCCGGCCAAGTCGGGGTTCGAGCAGGCATCGATGGGTGCGAGCCCGTCGGTGCCGCCGGATGCCGCGCCGAAGCAGTCGGGCAGCGTCTCGAGCGTGCTGCGCAGCTCGGCGGCCGCCGCGTCGTACTTGGGCTGTTGCACGACACTGGTGACGCCGACGACGAGACTGACCACGGCCATGCCGGCCAGCATGACCGCGAAGGTAGCCCGGGGCTTGCGCGTGACGAGTGGCCGCCACGCTCGGGTCGGGTCTTCGATGAACTTCTTGGTGAGCCACGCGATCACGAAGCAGAGGACGAACAGCACCAGACGGTTGATCGTCGAGAGCCCCCAGCCCGGAACGAACGGCGCGATGATGATGAGCGGCCAGTGCCACAGGTAGAGCGAGTAGGAGATGTCTCCGATGAAGCTCACGGGCCGGAAGCTCAGCACACTGCCCGCGTCGAACCATCGCGCACGGTGCGACGCGAGGATGATCGCCATCGTTCCGAGCACGGGCAGCACGGCCGCGTAGCCGGGGAACGGTGTGGCCTTGTCGTAGAAGTAGCCGCAGCCGAGCACGACCGCGATGCCGCCGTAGCCCAGCAGATTCGACAGCCAGGCCTTCGTGGGACGCAAGCGCGGCAGCAGCGCGAGAATCGCGCCCGCGCCGAACTCCCACATACGGGTGAAAGTCACGAAGTAGGCCTGCGCAGCGTTCGTCTGCGTATAGATGATCGAGAACGCCAGAGACAGGATGCTGACGGTCACGACGAGCGCGAGCAGAGCGTTCCAGCGCTTGCCGCTCCAGTACTTCACGCCCAACCACGAGGCCCCGAGCAGCAGCAGCGGCCAGATCAGGTAGAACTGCTCCTCGAGCGAGAGCGACCAGTAGTGCTGAACGAGCGTCGCCTCGTTGGCGGCGGCGAGGTAGTCGACGGAGTTGGCCGCAAGCGCCCAATTCTCGACGTAGAACGTCGACGCGAGAATCTCGCGCAGGTTCTCGCCGAGGCTCGACAGCGGCAGGATGAACAGTGTCGCGAGCGCCGAGAAGATGAGAACGGTCACCGCGGCGGGCAGGAGCCGTCGCACGCGCTTCGCGTAGAAGCCAGGCAGGCCGATGCGGCCCGATCTCTCGAGCTCGCGGGCCAGCTGGCCCGTGATGAGAAAGCCCGAGATCACGAAGAAGACGTCGACGCCGATGTAGCCACCCTGCAACCGCCCGGGCCAGAAGTGGTAGACGACCACGAGCAGCACCGCGATCGCTCGAAGCCCCTGCAGGTGAGGCAGAAAGTGGGTGGGTGCGGGAGCGGCCCCGGCGACGGCGCGTGCGTCGCCCGATGCGGGGTCGCTCGCCGCCTGGCTTCGCCGGAGGGACCGTCGGGAGGGCGGCGGGGTCATATCCATATCGCGTCCCATGGTAGCCGTCGGGCCTGGGCCGTTAAGGTTGCTTACATGCCTACGACCGTGACCTGGGACTACATCGATGAGTCCAGCTTCAAAGCCGACGACCCCGAGAAGGCGCTCGCCGTCGCCGAGGAGTTCCTCGCCGCAGCCCGCGACCCCGAGACCTTCTACGACGACGACGTGACACCCGCCGCTCTCTTCATCGCGGCATCCGAGAGTTTCTACGACGCCCTTCTGCCGTTGCGCGCCTATGAGGCAGCGCGCGAGGCTCAGGATGCCCCGGGCGACGCGGCCCCCGACAAGCGCGTCTACCTGATCGAGGGTCTGCTGCGCACCGGGCAGGAGGCCGAGGCCAACGAGCTCGCCAAAGCGCTGCGCGCCGAGAAGCCCGAAGACCCGATGGTCTACTCGTTCTTGGGCGACAGCTACGACGCGGCCGGCGACGCGCACAACGCCGAGCGCTGGTTCGACATGGGCATCGAGATGGTCACGAAGGTCATCAACGACGCCGAAGACCTCGACCGCGACGAGCTGGCGGATGCCATGGAGACGCGTGAGCTGCTCATTCTCGGCCGTCATGCCGTGCGTCACGCGGCGGGCCATCAGCCCGACGATCTCGACGAAGAGGCCCTTGAGATTCTCGAGGAGTACGACGAGACCGACGAAGACGACGACGAGAAGTAGCGCCCGGCGCGCTTAATGCGCGCGTAACATCGGCGGCGGATACTGGAAGATATGTCTCCAGAAGAGTCGGAGAACGCGCTCGGGCAGCCACAAGCATCGTCCGCCGTTCCCATCACCGTGTCCATCACCCGCGCCGTCGATCCAGACAGGATCCCCGATGTCACCCGCTGGGTGCAGGCGGGGGTGAACCTCGCCAACCGGTATCCGGGCTTTCTCGGCTCGGGCTGGGTGAGGCAGGGCGCCGACTCGGTGCACTGGCACATGCTCTACAGGTTCGCCGACGCCTCGCTGCTCGAGCAGTGGGAGTCGTCGGAGGATCGCAGACACTGGCTCGAGGGCGGTCGAGAGCTGGTACGCGAGTCGCGGGTCGAGAAGCGCACGGGCATCGAGGGCTGGTTCGACGAACCTCAGGCGCCCAATGCGTCGGATGTCGAGGGCTCGGCCGGCGCGCCCGTGGCGCCCCCGAGATGGAAACAGGCGACGAGCATCTGGCTCGGTTTCTTTCCGGTGAATCTGGCGTTCACGCTGCTCGTGACGACACTTCTTCCCGGCTGGAACGACCTCGCCACGGCGCTCAAGGTGCTCGTGACGACGGTGGTTCTGACCCCGATCATGGCCTACTGGGTGTTGCCGGGAGTCACACGGCTACTCCGACGGGTGCGCTTTCTGTAGCTCGCTCTGACCGCTCAGGGCGATAGTTGCTACAAATCAATTTGTTTTGCGCGGCGCGCGGGTGAAAGATATCAACGTGACCCACGATCTGATGTCCCCCGAGAAGAACGTCCAGCGCATCATGTGGACGGGAACCATCTGGTTCGTCGCTGCCGTCGGAGCATCCTCGGTCACCCTTGGCCTGCTGCTTTCGAGCGGGTGGCGACCGGTGCTTTTGACCAAGGGCCTGGCTCTTCTGTGGTGGATCGGCGCGGGACTCGTCGCCGTGAGCATCGGTCTCATCGGGTGGTCGGGCTGCCCGATCCTGGAGGTGGACGTTCCCACGGCGGACCGCAACAAGACCCGCACCATGCAGCTCGGAACGATGCTGTTCATCGTGGGAGGCGCGGCCGCGATGCTTGCGGTGCTGCTCGGGCCCGCCGGCTAGCTATCGGCTGATCCCCACGTCGGATCAGGCGACCGCCAGTCGGCAGAAGCGGCGACCGCTCGCCGTGAACACCCTCTCGACCGTGTAGCCGCATGCGCGGGCGAGTTCGGTCAGGCGGGTAACTCCCACTTCTGCCCAGGGAAACACGTCGCTCTGCGCCCCGTCGGCGTCGACGAGAGTTGCGCTGTACGAGTGATCGCGGTCGTCGTCGCGGTGCGCCTCGACCACCAGCACGCCCGACGAGGCGAGGATCTCACGGCAGCGCGCGAGGAGCGCCACGACGTCTCCCCCGATGCCGACGTTTCCGTCGACGAGAAGTGCTGTGCCCCACAGCCCTTCTGCCGGAACACGGTCGAAGACCGTCCCGAGAGCCACTGCAGCCCCGCCGCGGCGAGCCAGCTCCACGACCTCCGGCGAGACATCCAGGCCGAGGGCGACCAGCCCGAGCCGACCCGCGGCCCGCACCATGCGCCCGGGCCCGCATCCGATGTCGAGGAGCGGCCCCCGGGCGTGCCTCAGAAGCGAACGGTCGACCTCATCGGCGTCGTCAGCCCACTTGCCGAAGTCGAGATCGAGTGTCGGCCCGGCAGCAGCGGAGACCTGGCCGACCTCGCGCAGAGCGAGTCCGCCGCACGCCTCGTGACGGATGGCGCGGGCGTAGGGCTCGTCTGCTCCCCGACCGAACGTCGCATCGGCGGGGTTCTGCTGCAGGAGGCTCATGATCGGTATTCGTCGCCGACGAGAGCAGCGGATTGTGCGGTCTGAGCACGACGACCGCAGCCCCGAGCGGATCAGTAGACCGTGATTGCAGCCTTCGTCGTGACGGTGTCATAGACGGAATCCAGATCTCCGCCGGCCTTACAGGTGACGTCGACGTAGAGTCCGCTGTCGAGCTCGCCGAATGCTCGTCCTGCGAGCTTCCAGTTCGAGCCGTCGTCGTCTGTGCCCTGCATCAGCAGGGTGTCCACGGTGCCCAGGTCTTCGAAGTTGTACGAGATGGTGCTGTCGCTCGCCTTGCCGGCGATGGTCGAGGCATCCGTCTTCAGCACAACGGCCAGGAAGTCCTGTGTCGTGGCACGGTCGTCGCCCGTCGTGACTGCGACCTCACCGCCCATGCTTCCCTGGTGGAACGAGACGGTGCAGAGCCCGGACGGGTCGAGGTACGACCAGTTGCCCTGGCCATCGTCGGGGCTCACGACGGTCCAGTCCGAGTCGATGATGAACGGGTCGGAGAACTGAGCGACGGTGCCCGCCGTGAGATCGTTGCCGCCCTCGAACGTCAGGTCGTCTCCCGTCAGGCTGGGCGCGTCGGTGTCGTAGGGATCTGAGGTGTAGCTGTAGTCGTCGGGGTCGTAGTTACTGGCGAGGGTCGCGAACAGTCCGACGCCGAGAACGGCCATCACGACGAGCGCGATAGCCCCGATGATGCCGCTGACGATGCCGACGTAGCCGATGATCAGACCCGCCAGCGCAAGGCCGCGCCCCTTCTCGCCCGTGCGCTTGATCTGGCCCAGCGCCATGTGGCCGGTGATGACGGCGACCAGCGAGACGAAGAAGGCCGAGACGAACGAGACGATCGCCAGCACGTTGTAGCGGGGCTCCTGAACGGGCGAGTAGCCGCCACCCTGGTATCCGCCATACGGAGTCGGGCTCGAATACCCGCCGTTGGAAGGAACAGACGCTCCATCACCAGAAGACGGAGGTACGGGGGGCTGGTTGGGCGGCATCTGGCTCATGCCGTTCATCATAAAGGGCGCACGCATCCGACCGACAGAACCGAGAGACCTGCGCGTGATGCAGGATTCGTGCTCGCTGGGCGGGTGCTGCTGCAGCAAATCGATGCGAGGGACATGAAACCGCTGCCCGATCGACCGTAGCCTCGAAGCACGGCGCACAGAGCGCTCGCCAGCACCCCCTTTCGGATCGGAGGTTCCCCATGCCCACAACAACGACCACTCAGTACGTCGTTCCCGCGATCGGCGATGAACCCGAGGTTGTCGAAGATGCCTCGCTGGCCGAGTCCTCCGCCGCGTGGATCGGTCTCAAGGCCGCGGCCACCGAGCTCCAGGCGCTTCAGGTCAAAGACGGATCGGTGCCCGACGCGGCAGACCACGCGCGTGCGGCCGAGCTCGTCGCCGTGATCTCGGCATCCATCGCGGCGCTTTCGCCCGCGTTCCCGCACGATGCCGAGTACCACGAGGCTCTGCGCGGCGACTTCTCGCGCTGGGTGGCCGACGGCTTCGGCGTTCCCGATTTTCTGGACTCGCTCGTGCTGTTCCACCCCGAGGCGCATCGCGAGAACGGAATCCGCCACCTCGTCGTCTTTCCGATGACGACCCAGAACGGCTCGGCTTCTCGCCTGGTCGAGGCCGTGCTCATCGAGGTCATCTGGCCCGAGTTCGTGGCCGAGCTCGAGGCGGGCGACTACTCGAACGCCCTGTTCGTGCCCATCAGGTTCGTGGATTTCACGCCCGGCTACGACACCAACTCGGCCGTTCTGTTCCCCGAGACCGTCGCAACGCGCAGCATCCCGACGTTCACCTGGGGTGCCATCTTCGCCGACCGGGAAGCGGCCCGATTCCGCAGGGTCGTGCGCGCCGCGGCAGACACCACCAGGCTCGAGCTTCCAAACGACGCGGCACGCCTGCTCACCGACCAGGCGCTCGCCGAACGCACCTTCGTGATGTGGGATCTCATCCACGACCGCACGCATATGCGGGGCGACCTGCCCTTCGACCCGTTCATGATCAAGCAGCGCATGCCGTTCTTCCTGTATTCGCTCGAAGAACTGCGCTGCGACCTCACCGCGTTCCGCGAGTCGGTGCGCATCCAGCGCCGGCTCGAGGCGCTGGGCGAGAACGAGCTGTCGGATGCCGATGCGCACCTTCTCGAGCACGCCCGGCTCGTGCAGTACGCGGTTCTTTTCGACCGCATCTTCCGCTTCGCGCTCACCGGTTCGCGCGTGCGCAACTACGACGGGCTCGGTGGCCAGCTGCTGTTCGCGTGGCTGCACCAGCACCACGTGCTGCACTGGACCGACACGAAGCTCACCATCGACTGGCCCGAGGTCGCCGACAGCGTGCTCGCGCTCGGGAAGCAGATCGACGATCTCTACTGGCGTTCGATCGACCGCCCGAAGGTGGCGCATTGGCTGGCCGCCTACGAGTTGGTCACCGAGACGGTAACGCCGCACCCGGCATCCGTCTGGGCTCGCGGGCCGCAGGCCCTGCCTCTCGACGGACCGCCCCGCGCCCTGACCGATGCGATCCTCGACGACGAGTTCCCCCTCTCGATGTTCTACGAGGCGCTGTCGAAGAAGATCGGCGACGTGATCCTGTCGACAGAGGGAATCACGGGTTCGTCGGCGCAGTAGCGTTGGTCGAGTAGGCCGCGCAGCGGTCGTATCGAGACCAGCCGATCACAGGAGAGTGCCACATGGACGTTCGCAACAGGGTCGTCGTCGTCGCCGGGGCCACGAGCTCTTCCGGAGTCGCCACGTCGCGGGCCCTCGCCGCCGCGGGGGCTCGAGTCGTCGCGGTCGGGTCGAACGTCGAGAGACTCAGCGCCTTCGAGCGCTCGGTTCCGGATGCCGCGACGCGGGTCTGCGACCTCTCGAAGCTGACCGCGGTCGCCGAACTCGCATCGTCGGTGACAGAGGAGTTCGGAGCCGTCGATGGGCTCATCCACCTCGTCGGCGGATGGCGCGGCGCGGCGGGCATCACGGCGCAGAGCGACGACGACTGGGCCGCCATGGAGTCCGGCTTCACCACGCTGCGCAACACCTCGCGCGCCTTCTTCGACTCCCTTGTGGCCAGCGAGGCGGGCCGGTTGGCGATCGTGTCATCGAACTCGGTCGAACGTCCGACGGCCGGAGGCGCCAGCTACACGGCCGCGAAGGCCGCCGCCGAGAGCTGGGTGCGCTCGGTGGCCGACGGCTTCCGCCGCGCGCAGGCGAGTGACAAGACGTCTCCGACACCCCAACGGGCCGCCGCCGTGCGGTTCTCGATCATGGCGCTCGTCGACGACGACATGCGGCGAGACAACCCCGATAAGAGCTACGCCGGCTTTACCGACGTGGATGTGCTCGGCCAGGCCGTGGTCGACCTGTGGCAGGGCGACGCGGCCGAACTCAACGACAGCCGCATTCCGCTCGCCTGACTCACAGTGCAGCATGTCCCTGGCAAGGGGTGGTTGTTGCCGATGCGCCACCGTAGCGTGGAACGCATGACCCACGAGAAGCGGCACCACCACCTTTCGTCAGAAGAAGACCTCGAGAAAGACACCTCGTATAGTCCGTCGAGCGAGCGTGACGACGAGGTTCTCGAGAATGAGGCTGTCACCGACAGCGATGCCGTCGACGCCGATTTGGATGCCTCAGAGATCCTGGTTCTTCCGGGCACGGGAGGCCCAGACGACGTCGGCGATATCGAGGTCGACCCGTCGGAGTTCAACCTCAGCGGCGACTCGATCCCCGGTCACCCGAAGCCGGCCTCGCACCCGCACTAGCTGGCGGCGCAACGGATCCGCGCCATGCGTCCGCGCCTTCTCGGCGCATCCGCTACCGGTCGTCCGGGCGCGGATGAACCCAACCGGCGCGGATGCGTCAGTCCCCCGAGACCAAACGGATGAACGCGCTCAGCTGGGCGAGCGTCTGCTCGGTTGTCGGGAGGGCATCGGTGAGCGCGGGCGAGTAGACCAGATAGGCCGCCCACTGCGCCCGGGAGATCGCGACGTTGAGCCGGTTCGCCATCAGCAAGAACTCGAGGCCCCGAGGCACGTCATCCGCCGAGGATGCCGCGAGCGACACGATCGCGACCGCTGCCTCACGGCCCTGGAACTTGTCGACGGTTCCCACCGGAACCGACCCGTACCCTGCCTCGGCGAGCCGCAGCCTGAGCAGTTCGACCTGCGCGTTGTAGGGCGCCACCACGATGACGTCGCGCTCCTCGAGCGGGCGCGCGGCTCCGCCCGACCACCAGGTGCGGCCGAGAACGGATGCGACGAGGTCGACCACGGCGTCGGCCTCTTCGGGCGACGAGGTCGATCGCTCGGCGTGCTCGACCGGCACCGGATGCAGCCCGGGTTCGACGCCGTCGAGTCGACGATCCGATGCGTGCGATACCAGCCGCCCCTCGTACGAGAGGTCGGAGACGGGCGCGCAGACCGCCGGATGCATGCGCCAAGAGGTGGCGAGGAAGTAGCCGAGCTCGGGCGGCAGCACGTCGTGCCCCGCCGACAGCCAGCCGAGCGCCGACTCATCGACGGGTTCTGGATGGGTGCCCTGGCTCACCTGCGGAAGCTGCTGCGGGTCGCCGAGAAGCAGCAGGCGCGTCGCCGACACCGCTGACGCGATGGTCGACGCGAGCGAGAACTGGCCCGCCTCGTCGACGACGAGCAGGTCGAGCGACTGCCTCGGGATGCGGGAGGCGTTGCTGAAATCCCACGCGGTTCCGCCAACGACGTAGCCGCCGTCTCGCCCCGTGAATCCGGCGAAGGCCGAGGGTGAGAGCACCGTGAACTCCGGCTCGGCGCTCGAGCCCGACGAACCGGCCGCGGGCCCTGAGGCCGAGGCCTTCTTGCCCACGAGAGCGCGATCGACGCCCGCTTCGACGACGGCGCGCAGCATGTTCTCGACCGCTGCGTGCGACTGGGCGACGACGCCGATTTTCCAGCCGTACTCGTGCACGAGCCGCGCGATGACGTGCGACCCCGTGTAGGTCTTGCCCGTTCCCGGAGGACCCTGCACCGCGAGATAGGAGTGCTCGAGGGTGAGCAGCGATTCGACGAGAGCCGAGGCCACGTCGCCCACGCCGTTCGCGTCGGTTACCACCGGTGCCAGCGTCGCGCGCGGTGGCCGACGACGCAGCACATCGTAGGCCGGGTCGGCGAGAGGCTCGGGATGCGCGTCGAGGATCGCTCGTCCCCAATCCGAGATCGCCTCGACCTGGGTTCCGGCCGGCGGCGGTGTGCCGGGCGCCAGGGCCACCGGCAACTCGTCGTATTGGGGCGCGTCTTTCTCGAGCACCTCGTCGACCACGATCGTGCCATCGTCGAGCGTCTCGACCACTGTGACTCGACTGTGCGCGGTTCGAGCGCCGGGCTCACGACCGCGCAGAATCGGTGGATAAGGGGCGCCATAGAGAATGAACGGATTCTGCCCCGGCTTGATCGAGCTGCCCGGCGCGAGAACTCCGCGAAGGGCGAGGCGACGCCGGTCGCTGCGCTGCCTGCCCTCACGAAACCAGTCGCGCAGCACGGTTGCCTCAGTCACCACGAGCACGTCGCGGGTGTCGGCCCACTCGTCGATGGGAGCGGTGAGCCTCGAGAAGTGCTGCCACCAGAACGATTTCTGCTCGCGCCGGTGGTAGTCGATGGCAGCGGATGCGAGGGCCAGCGCCGTGTCGTCGGCCGTGCGTTCTGCGAGCGGCACGGCCGCCGACAGCGCTGCCAACTCGAGGTAGACCGGGTCGGGCTCGCGCACCGGGAGGTCGAAGTCGAGCCGGCCACCGGCATCCGGAATCGTGCCGGGCGGAAGGGAATCGCGCGAGACGGACGCGAAACGCTCGAGCAGCCAGTCACGCAACCGCAGCGTGCTGACGCAGTCGTAGGTGTTGTAGCGGGCGATGTCGTCTTGCACGCGAGCCGATCCGGCCACGTCGCCCGCCGCGAGTAGCTCGCGCGAGCGCACGTACTCGGTGATGGAATCGGCCGCGTTGGCGACACCTGCGCGCTCGGCATCTCCCATGTAGAGGGGTTCGAGTTTCTTGAGCGAGTAGCTGTGCGTGCCGATGCGCATGCCCTGCCGCACGATCGGATAGAGGTCGACCAGCACGTTCTGGCGCAGCAGGTCGTCGACGGCCTCTTCGCCGATACCGTGCCGGGCGGCGAGCGTGAGCAGGTGGGTGCGCTCGTAAGAGGCGTAGTGGTAGATGTGCATCAGCGGGTGTCGGGCCCGGCGCTCGGCTACGTACTCGAGAAAGTCGATGAGGGCCTGCCGCTCTTCGGCCAGGTCGTGCGCCCAGAACGCCACGAACGTCTCGTCGGGTTCGACGAGGCCGAAGAGATAGTCGAGCCCCCAGGAAGACCCCTCTTGATAGAGCGGATCGCCCTCGAAGTCGAAGAAGATGTCACCGGCGTCGGGCGCGGGAATGGCTGCCAACGGAGCGGGATCGGCGATCTGCCAGCTCAGTGCTTGCCCGGGCGCGGGCGGCTCGATCTGCATGCGCGCCTGGCCGGCGAGCGATTCGAGTGTGGACTGGGCGAGCCCGGGCACGGGCCCCTCCGCCACCGCGAGCTGGTCGATGCTCTGGATGCCGGCGGCCCGCAGGCGCGCCCGTTGCGTGAGCCGCATGCCCGCCACCTGCAGAACGTCGCGGGTTCTTTCGACCTGCTCGGAGCAGGCAGCGCAGCGCCCACACGCGGTGTAGCGCGGATCGCCCCACTCGGTGGGCGACGGATCGGCCACCCTGTCGTCGATGAGCTGTTGCAGCCGTGCGCGCCGTCGACGGTAGACAGGCAGGATGTCGCGCAGCCGGTGCGAGGTCGTCTTGCCTGTTCCCAAGATGAGATGCACCGTCTCGCTGGTGGGGATGCCGTTCTGCTGCAGCTGATCGGCATAGGCGGCGAGCTGCAGCAGCGCGGTGATCTTGGCCTTGCGGGCAAGCTTGGTGTCGTAGACCGAGTAGGCCGGGGCCCCGCCGACGGAATCGTCTCGCACAAGGAAGTCGGAGTATCCAAGGAAGCGCCCGTCGAAGAAGGCCCCCTGAAAGACGACAGCGGCACCGGAGCGCAGCGCCTCGAGAGTCTGGGCTGCGGCCACCGCCACCTGATCGATGGGAGGCCGTTCGATCTCGACGACCCCGCCCGCCGCGCGCAACTGCTCGAGCGTGGCGAGTTCATGCAGGTCGCCCAGCGTTGCCGTGCGTCGCAGCATGTCGTCTTCGGCCTCGACGACCGCGTCGATGCGCCCGAGCTTGGCGTCGAGCTTGCGCATCAGCGCCCACTCGCACGACGCGGCCGCGGTGAGGTCGCTCGCCGAGTAGATGACCGTGCCCTCGAGCAGAAACATGGATGCTCAGTCTCTCTTCTCGGCGGCCCTTGCGTCGTTGCTCCTCACCGTAACGGCAGCATCCGACAGTGAAGCAGATACTCGTTATGACGAGGGGATAGCGGACTCCTCGGCCCATCTGTAGAACTGTTCGATATCGCGATTCAGTTCCTTCTGCGAAACGTACACCAGGCCAGGAATCGCGGACTTCAACCCAAACGAGTGAACAGTGAACGGTACGACGACCAGTTCGCCCGCGACCCTCACGGTCAGAGTCAGGCCGCGAGCGGAACCGATCGTCTCAGGCACCTCGCCAGCTTCTACCTTCTCGATCGAACTCCAGGGCAAGAACTCCAGAAGTTCGAGCGTGAATTGACGCCCCCAGAATTCAATCCCGGCCTCGTAGGCCACAGCCGTCATGAACATCGGCATCGAGTCCATGACATTTCTCGACCCGTTCAACCGCCGAATCTGCCGCAACGACTTGGTCAGAGGCGAATTGCCAACGCTTCTCAGCACGATCGAACCGGGACGCATCCTACGCAAGCGTCTCTCCCGGAGGAACGCAGTATTGCGTACGACTTCGGCTGCGATAAAGACGACGATTGCGGCATTGATCGCCAGGCCGATTCGACGTGGTAACGCGTCCCCTTGCGAGCTAGCGGTCGCTGACAGCAAGAAGCCACCGACAGCTAGCGCGAGCAACGCCACGGTGAGCGCCGCATTCTTTATCACGCCGAACTTCGAAGTCACATCCGACCCATGCGGGCTGGTTCGAGACCGCCCCGTGCCTGAGTTCACGGGATCGACCCGGCTCTCGTCGAATCGAGGAGCTGCTTCCGACACCTCCAGACCACCGCGCCGATCACGATGAACGCCGCACCGACGACGATCATCGCTGAAGGAAGCATTCTGTGACTCTATTGCGAAACGGGCGGCAAGGGGAGCGTGTCAGGGCCTGGTAACGCGCCGATATACGAGAATCGCACACACAACAACAAACGGCACCCCGAACAGCGCCCTCCACTCTTCCCCGCTCGTCAGCCCGACGAGAATCATCGCGACTCCGATCATGCCGCTCATAAGAATGTTCATGTCGAGGAACCAAGATCTCGACGTCCTTTTCAAGAGACTCCGTCCTCGGCTAGTAAGTCTGGAGCTATCAAGACACGGAAAGGAGCAACGACAGGAGTTGGAACAGTCCTGCTCCACACATGATTACTGAAGCGACAATCAAAGAAGTCGCGCTTGCTTTGTCCGATCTTGTTACCTGGTTGACCTTGGCCACGAAGAATTTTCGGGCCGCGAACGTCAGAACTCCCAGGCCCACCAACAAGAGGGCCACAAAGAGGCTGCGGAGCGTTGCGAAATCCAAGAAGTGTCCCATCAGATTTAGGGGGGCGGTTTGCTTGTGGTGGCACCAAAATTTCGAACAACTACCAACTCCAAACCACTCCAGCGTTGCTGGCTGCCTCGGCACCTGCGATTCCGCCAGCCTCAATCCAAGATGTTTTCATCCCGCCCTGAGGAAGAAAGATTTACTACGAAGCACCAGCGAACCCCAAGCCGTTCTGCATTGGCGCTACCCCCTCGGTGAGGCTCACGTTCAACCTAGGGCACTTTCCACACAGACAGATGCCGATTTCGAGGCCCTACCCCCGCACTGGGGGTTTCTCGACAGTGCGAGGCATACGCAACGAGTAGAGCGACGCGGCCACGAAGAAGACCGCGCCCACACCGAACGCCACGGGGAACGAGAACGCGTCGACCAGCGCACCCGCCGCGAGCGGACCCACGATGGCACCGATGTCCGAGCTCATCGAGAAGATCGCGACACCTCGGCCGCCCCGGCGACCGACGACATCGCCGACGGATGCCGCGGGCGCGATTCCGAGGAACGCTGAGACGACCCCGTAAAGACTCAGCAAGATCGTGAGGGTGACAATGTCGCCCGTGAACGAGATCGCGACGGTGAGTACGGCCGCGAGTGCGAGCGACATCACGAGTGCCGGCTTGCGGCCGGCGCGGTCGATGAAGCGCGCGGCGGGGCCGAGGGCGAGCGTCTGGGCGACGGCGGCGATGGCGAACGCGATTCCCGTGAACGAGCTTGGCCCCTTGATGACCTCGACCACGATCACGGGGATGAGCGCGCTGCGCACTCCGAAGGAGTTCCAGCCCTGCGCGAAGTTGGCGAGGCAGGCCGCGCAGAAGCGCGCATCCCGCAGCACGTCGCGAAGGGGAACCAACGGGTTATCGGAACCCTCGGCATCCGAGACGACCGTGTCACGCGCCGCGCCCGATCGCGGCCGCAACAGGATGAGGCCGACCAGGCCGGCGACGGCGAGCGTTCCCGCGTAGAAGAAGAAGGGAGCGGTGAGCGAGATCGTGGCGAGGAGGCCACCGATCGCGGGCCCAGTCATGCCTCCGATAAGAAAGCCGCCCTGGTAGAAGCCCACGGCGCGGGCGCGATGCTGGGCGCTGGTCGTGCCGAGCAGCAGCGTCATGGCCGCGACGGTGAACATGGCCGAGCCGATTCCGCCGACGCCGCGCAGGATGAGCAGGTGCGGGTAGTCCGCGGCGATGCCGACGAGTCCGCTCGAGACGGCGACGATGCCGATACCGACGGCGAGCACTACGCGCTCGCCCATCAGGTCGATGAGCTTTCCGACGAAGGGGCTGGCGACAAGGCGCATCAGCGCGAAGGCCGAGACGACGGCGCCGACCTCGGCGTAGCCCACGCCGAAGCTGCGCACGAAGACGGGGAGCACCGGCACGACCACACCGAAGCCGACCATCACGAAGAAGGCGATGAGTCCGAGAACGTAGACGTCGCGGGAGAGGCGCTCACGCGGGGCTGCGGTGGCACCGCGCCTGCGGAGAAGGGCGGGAAGGCGTGGCACCCTCTCAGGCTACGGGCGTTTCGAGGTCGCCCGCCCCCCCGTGCGCGGGTCGAGTGCGCGTTCTGCGCCGGTCGAGTAGTCGCGCGACGAAGGAGTCGACGTATCGAGACCACCCGCCAGTGGTCTCGATACGGCCGCGGGCGGCCTACTCGACCAGCGCAGCGGGGGTGGGCGGCCTACTCGACCAACGCAACAGGGGCGGAGCTAGAGCGACTCGCCGACCGAGATCGCCTCGGCCTCGGCGAGCGGGCTCTCCTCGTGCGCGGCGTCGACTCGACGCAGGGCCTTTCGTCCGGCGAACGCGATCAGCACGGCGACAAAGACGGATGCCGCACCCGCGTACATCGGGGCGCTCGGCGAGATGGCCGCAGCCAGGGCCGCTGCTCCCGGAGGGGCGAATGCGCCGCCCAGGAAGCGCACTGCGGAGTACGACGACGACGCCACCGAGCGTGGCAGGTCGCTCGCCTCCATCACGCTCTCGGTCAGCACCGTGTTCACGATTCCGAGCATCAGGCCGCCGATGACGATGCAGACGATGAGGCCGACCTGCGAGTCGATCACGATGCCGCCGGCCACCAGGTCGAGGGCCAGCAGGGTGAGCACCAGCTTGAGCACGCTCGTGCGCTTCATGCGCTTGGTCAGCAGCGGCGCCACGAACACCGAGGTGACGGCCACGGAGAGACCCCACGCGAAGAAGGTGTAGCCGAGGCCCATCTCGTCGAGGCCCAGCGGGTAGGGGGTGTATGCCAGCAGAACGAAGAAGCCGATGTTGTAGAACAGCGCGATTCCGGCGAGGTAGCGGATGCCAGGCACCCTCATCGCGGCGAACGGAGCCGAGAGCTTCGTGGGCGCGCGCACCACAGACTTCTCCTCGCGCAGCAGCGTCACGATCGCGATGAAGCCCACGGCCATCAGCACCGCCGTGCCGAAGAACGGGCCCCTCCAGCTGATCGTGCCGAGCGTTCCGCCGAGCAGCGGGCCGACGGCGATGCCGACTCCGAGTGCGGCCTCGTACAGGGTGATCGCGGCACCGCTTCCGCCGCTCGCAGCGCCGACGATGGTCGACAGGGCGGTCGAGATGAAGAGCGCGTTGCCGAGCCCCCATCCGGCGCGGAACCCGATGACGCCCTCGACGCTGCCGGCCAAGCCCGCGAGCGCCGCGAACACGATGATCAGCGCGAGCCCGATGAGCAGCGTCTTCTTTGCTCCGATACGGCTCGAGATCCAACTCGTGATCAGCATGGCGAGGCCGGTGACGACGAGGTAGCTCGTGAACAGCAGCGAGGTCTCGGTGGGGCTGGCCTTCAGGCTCTTCGCAATCGCGGGCAGGATCGGGTCGACGAGGCCGATGCCCATGAACGCGATCACACTGGCGAAAGCCACCGCCCAGACGGCGAGAGGCTGCTTGAGGATGGATGCGGTGTGGGGTGATGTAGAAGTTGGCACTAATCAACTATATAGCCGAGGCATATAGTTGCGTCCGTTCCCTGAGCTTGTCGAAGGGATGCGTCTCGACAGGCTCGCGTCTCGACAGGCTCGACGAACGGATGCGAAATGTGGCCGGAACATAGCCCAGGTACCCTGTGATGACCATGGAACTCGGCGTCTACGCAGTATTCGGCATCGCGGTCATCGTCGCGGTCGCGTACTTCTCGAAGCGCCTCGGAGTGGCCGCGCCGATCATCCTGGTGATCGTCGGCGTCGCCATCTCCTTCCTACCGGGATTCCCCGAGCTGCACATCGAGGGCGAACTCGTACTCGACGTCGTGCTGCCCCCGATCCTCTACGCGGCGGCCATCAGCGTTCCCGTGGTCGACTTCAGACGCAACTTCAGCACCATCACGAGTCTCTCCGTCGTGCTCGTCATCGTCACCGCGTTCGGCACAGGCTTCCTGCTGTTCACGATGCTTCCCGACCTCAATCTCGCCGCGGCCATCGCGCTGGGCGCCATCATCAGCCCGCCCGACGCGGTCGCGGCGACATCCATCGGTCGACGTCTGGGACTGCCCCCGCGCATCCTGACCGTGCTCGAGGGCGAAGGTCTCGTAAACGACGCCACCGCCCTGGTGCTGCTGCGTTCGGCGACAGCCGCAGCAGCGGGCGGGCTTCTCTCGCCGTGGGAGACCGTCGGCGACTTCTTGTTCGCGGTCTTCGTGGCCATCGTGATCGGGCTGCTCGCCGGGCTCATCTCGGTGTTCGTGCGCACGAAGCTCAACGACCCCGTGCTCGACACCGCGATCTCGATCGCCGTGCCGTTTCTGGCGTTCCTGCCCACCCAGGCGCTCGGCGCATCCGGCGTTCTGGCCGTGGTCGTGGCCGGCCTCTATACCGGCCATCACGCGCCGTCTGCCTTCTCGGCGCAGGCTCGAATCAGCGACCGAATCAACTGGCGCACCATCCAGTTCCTGCTCGAGAACGGCGTGTTCCTGCTGATCGGGCTCGAGATTCGCACGCTCATCAACGACGTCGAGAACCCCGAGATCTTGAGCGTGATGGATGCCATCGGGCTCGGTCTCATCGCCGTCGTCGCGCTGACCCTGCTGCGGTTCCTCTGGATCGGTCCGCTCGTCTACATGCTGAAGAAGCGTGCTGAGCATGCCGAGAAGCTCACCTATAGGAATCTGCTCGCGCTCTATCACTATCGAAAGACCCCTCACCGAGGCGTGTTGACAGGCCGTCGACGCCTGCGCGAGGAGCGGCTCTACCAGCGTCGACGCTCCGACCTCGAGCAACTGCGCCGCGAGAGCATCGACTGGCGCGGAGGCATCGTGCTGAGCTGGTCGGGCATGCGCGGCGTCGTCACCCTGGCGGCGGCGCAGTCGCTTCCCTACGACATCCCGTATCGGTCGCAGCTGATCCTCATCGCGTTCACCGTCGCCGTGGTGACCCTCATCGTGCAGGGCGGCACTCTGCCCTGGCTGATCCGGCTGCTCGGAATCCAGGGCGTCGACGAGGCAGAAGACCGCCGCGAGCTGGCCACCCTGCTCGACGAGATCAGCTTCGCGGGGCTCGCCGTACTCGACGAGCCCGCCGCGGCTATAGACGGAACGAACGATGTCGACCCCGACGTGGTCGAACGCGTACGTCAGTCATCGTTCCTCAGGGCCGAAGCCGCATGGGAACGTTCGCACGAGGCGTCGCCCGCATCGACCAACTCGGACGAGACCCCGCACCGCGTCTATCGCCAACTGCGGTTGGCCGTCGTGCTCGCCGAACGCGAACGGCTTCTGGATGCTCGCCGCCGGGGCGCCTATCCGTCACGGATTCTCGCGCAGGCCCAGGGCATGCTCGACATCGAGGAGACCAGGCTCCGCCCGCGCGCGGCGGACCACTAACGGCGCTCGAAGTCGGCGAGCACCGCCGCCGCGTCGTCGAAGACCTGCAGCGCACCCGCATCCGTCAGTTCGCCCGACGAGATGCCCCCGGTGCGCACGCCGATCGCGCCCAGATTCGCGCGTGCGGCCGCCTTGACGTCCCACACGGCATCGCCCACGAACAGCGCCTCGGATGCGTCGGCTCCGGCCCGCTCGAGCGCCACGTTCACGATGTCGGGCTCGGGCTTCGCGGTGCTCACATCGCCCGACGAGGTGGTCGCGTACAGCGCATCGTCGGAGTCGAGGACGCCGAGCAGGATCTCGAGCTCTTCCTCGGGCGCGCTGGTCGCAAGCACCACGCGCACGCCCGCATCGCTCAACGCATGCAGCAGATCGACGGCTCCCGGAAGCGGGCGCAGCCTGTCTGTCGACGCCTGGTAGAACTCGGAGTGGAGACCTTTCGCGCGATCGCCAAACTCATCGACGTCGTCTCCGAGCAGAGCGTCGAGCAGCCGCTCGCTGTCGAGCCCGATAGATCGGTGGATGCGCCACGAATCCACTGGGCGGCCGAGCTTCTCGAAGGCCCGGGCCCAGGCATCCACGTGCAGGTAGTTGCTGTCGACGAGAGTGCCGTCGATGTCGAAGAGCACGGCCTTGGGTGCCGGCGACCAGAGCTGCGGGTCAGTCGGAGCCATACAACACCGTCATGGCATGCTCGATCGTTCCGAAGAGGCCGAGGTCGTTATCGGCGGAGTCGTGCAGACGCAGCCCTGTTCCCTCAGGGGTGATGTGCCCGGCGATATTGGGAGTGCCCGAGAATGTCACCTCCCAGGGTGCGTCGTCGTGCTTGGTCACATCGAAGTGCTCGCTGAGCGCCATGCGTGTCCTTTCTTCTCGATGTCGGTCGCGGATGCGCGAAGTCGAGTTGGCCACGATAGTCCTCTCGCCGATGCACCTTCCACCCCCTTGCGCGCCTTTGCGCTCGCCGGGCGAGATGCGGCAAATGCCCCTTCGATTCCGAGACGAAAGTCGATTTCTCACACGTGCCCTCTCTCGCCCGATTCGATGCGCGGAGAATTGCCGTTCCGAGGAGACCCGAACGGCAATGTGCCGCACGTCGCCGCCTGTGGACAGATTCAACGCCCGAACCACGTCGCACGGCATGGTGGACGCGTGACCCGAAGAAAGCCACTACCGGACGCCGTTGTCGGCCGCGCGTTCTCAACACGAGAAGCCCTGATGCTGGGGGCAACCGCGAAGCAATTGATGTCGTCCGACCTCGACAGGCCATTCCATGGAGCGCGATTGCCCGTCGGCGCCGACACGCTTCGAGAACGCTGCCTTGCGCTGCAGTCCGTCACGAACGCTACGAGCTTCGTCAGTCATTCGACCGCGGCTCGACTCTACGGAGTCCCGCTCCCGTGGCGACTGCAGAGGGAAAACACGATTCATGTCACCGTCGAGAGGCCCAACCGCGCTCCGCAGCGTCCCGGCGTCGTCGGGCACTCTGTCACGCCGGGCAACCAGGTGCCCCCGTGGATCGACTCCCGCGGCCTGCGCATCTCCCGTGCCGCACGCGTGTGGCTCGAGCTCGCGAGCCAACTCGAGCTGGTCGACCTCGTCATCGCGGGCGACTACCTGCTGCGCGGATTCCGTCAGCGCGACGGCAGCCACCGCCCCTTTGTGACCGTCGCGCAGCTCCGCGCGGCCGCGGCAGAACACCCTCATCGACGGCACTCAGCGTTGATCACTGAAGCCCTCAAGCTTCTCCGCGAGCGCGTCGACTCCCCCTACGAGACGCGGCTCCGGCTGATCGTGCAGAGCGCCGGGTTCCCCGATCCGATCGTGAACGTGCCGATTCTGGATGCCGCGGGCGAGATCATCGCGCAGCCAGACCTGCGGATCGCCGGCTACAACGTCGGGCTCGAATACCAGGGCGACGGCCACCGCATCGACAGGTCGCAGTGGCAACGCGACGTGGTGCGACGACGCGAACTCGACCTCATCGACTGGACGTCCATCGAGGCCGTCCTCCCCGACATCCGCAACCCCGGGCATCTCCTGAACACGCTTCAGCACGAACTCCGTCGGCGCGGCTGGACTGGCAGCAGCACCTGGCCCACCCTGGGCATCGGTGGCTGACGACTCGCAGCCGCCCGCGCGGCGCCAGCAACAGAAGCAGCGCCAGCAACAAAGCGGCGCCGAACGCAACTCCCGTGCGCGGCGCGTGCGGGAGACTGAAGGCGTGACCCCTTCGACCGACACCTCCTCTCCTCTGCGCCTGCACGACACCGACTACCGCGGATTCGCGAGCGACAACTACGCCGGCGTTCACCCCGAGGTGCTCGCCGCCGTGGCCGCAGCCAACGGCGGCCACCAGATCGCCTACGGTGAGGACCTCTACACGGCCCGCCTGCAGCACGTCATGGCCGAGCACTTCGGAGACGGCGTCGAGGCGTTCCCCGTCTTCAACGGAACGGGCGCCAACGTGCTGAGCCTGCAGTCGATGCTGCCCCGCTGGGGTGCGGTGATCTGCACACAGACCGCGCACATCCACACCGATGAGAACGCGGCGCCCGAGCGGGTCGCGGGCCTGAAGCTACTCACCGTTCCGACACCGGATGGCAAGCTCACGCCCGAACTCATCGACCGCGAGGCCTGGGGCTGGGGCGATGAGCACCGCGCCCAGCCGCTCGCCGTGTCGATCACGCAGACCACCGAGCTCGGCACCGCGTATACGCCCGACGAGGTGCGCGCCATCGCCGACCACGTGCACGCTCGCGGCATGACTCTGCACATGGACGGCGCCCGCATCTCGAACGCGGCCGCCTACCTCGGCGTCCCGTTCCGGGCCTTCACCTCCGACGCCGGTGTAGACATTCTGTCGTTCGGCGGCACCAAGAACGGCCTGATGTTCGGCGAGGCGGTCGTGGTACTCAACCCCGCAGCATCCGAGGGCCTGACGTATCTGCGCAAGCTCAACATGCAGCTGTCGAGCAAGATGCGCTTCGTTTCGGCTCAGCTCATCGCGCTCCTGGGCGACGGGCTCTGGATGCGCTCCGCCTCGCAGGCCAACGCGATGGCCCAGCGGCTGCGGCAGGCCGTCGAGGGGCTCGATGGCGTGACGATCACCCAGCCCACGCAGTCGAACGCCGTCTTCGCGATCGTGGCTCCCGAGGTCGCCGACCGACTGCGCGAGAGCTTCCGTTTCTACGACTGGGATCCGTCGACGGGCGAGGTGCGCTGGATGTGCGCCTTCGACACGACCGAAGCCGATGTCGACGCGTTCGCCGCACGCCTGCGAGAGCTGCTCGATCGGGAATAGAGCGCGGATCTATGCGTTTGCATAGCTGGGCAATGGATGCCCGGCCATGCATCCGCCACACGGCGATGCGACGACGTACACCGTAAGGAAACATCCCGATGACCCTGACCACGACCACCACCGTCACGCGCGCCGACGAAACGAGCGCTCCTATTCTCGAGGTGCTTGCCGCCCGCTGGAGCCCACGTTCCTACGACCCGACGGTCGCCATCGATGAGGGCGCACTCGCATCCGTGCTCGAGGCCGGACGCTGGTCGCCGTCGGCCGCCAACACGCAGCCGTGGCGCTTCATCGTCGCCCGCCGCGGAACCGAGGCGTTCGACACGATCGTCTCGAACCTCATGGGCTTCAACCAGGCCTGGACCCCGAACGCTGCCGCGCTGATCGTGAACCTCGCCGAGACGACCGACCCCGACGGCAAGCCGCGCCCGATGGCCTCCTACGACCTCGGGCAGGCCGTTGCGCACATGTCCGTTCAGGCGCACCACGAGGGCCTGCACGTTCACCAGATGAGCGGCATCCTCGCTGAGGGACTGCGCGACGCGTTCTCGATCCCCGAGAACTTCACCGCCCTCACCGTCACGGCGCTCGGCACGATCGACTCCCCCGAGGCACTCGGCGAAGAGGGCGCGATCGCCCGTGAGAAGGCTCCTCGCGAGCGCTTCCCCCTCGACGAGATCGTTCTCGTCAACAAGTAAGCGATCGGGTCTCGATACGCTCGCTCAGCGACGTACTCGACCAACGCAGAGGGGTGCGTTGGTCGAGTAGCCGCGCGAGGAACGAGCCGGCGTATCGAGACCGCCGGCCGACCGGCTACTTCTTCGTGCCGCGTCCGTCGCCGGGCCGCTCCGCCACGACGGGGAATGCCCCGGTGAAGCCCTCGCGGGCCGCCGCGATCGCCTTGATGCGGTCTCGACTGGCGTACCAGCCGATGATGAGCAGCGGAATGATGAGCACGAGCGACGAGATCGTGATCGTTCCGACCGGAAAGTCGATGGCCATCAGCACCAGCACGGTCGCGAGGAACGCGAGTGTGAGCCACGAGGTGAACGGGGCGCCGAACAGCCTGAAGGCTGGCCGCTCGAGCTTGCCTTCCTTCGCCCACTTCTGCAGCCGCATCTGGCACAGGATGATCGTTCCCCAGCCGCTGATGATTCCGAGCGCCGACACGTTGAGTACGATCTCGAACGCCTGCTCGGGAACGATCGCGTTGAGGCCCACTCCCAGCAGCGTGATGCCCGCGGTCAGCAGGATTCCGCCGTACGGCACACCCGACTTGTTCATGCGCCCGGTGAACTTGGGCGCCGCCCCGGCCTCAGACATAGAACGCAGGATGCGACCGGTCGAGTAGAGACCGGCATTAAGGCTCGAGAGGGCTGCCGTGAGAACAACGAAGTTCATGATGTTTCCGGCGATGGCCCCGACTTCCGGGCTGCCGATGCTCGAGAAGAATGTGACGAACGGGCTCTCGTCGGCCTTGTAGGCGGTGTACGGGAGCAACAGCGAAAGCAGCAGCACCGACCCCACGTAGAAGACGGCGATGCGGATCACGACGGTGTTGACGGCCTTCGGCATGATCTTCTTGGGGTCGGCAGTTTCGCCGGCCGCTGTCCCCACCAACTCGATGGCCGCATACGCGAAGACGACACCTTGGATGACGAGCACCGCCGGCAGGAGGCCCTGAGGGAAGAACCCGCCGTTGTCTGCGAGCAGAGCGAACCCGGTCTGGCCGTTGCCGACGTCGGTGGGAAAGTTGAAGGCCAGGAAGACGACGCCGATGATCAGGAACGCCACCAGGGCGACGACCTTGATGATCGCGAACCAGAACTCCATCTCGCCGAAGACCTTCACCGACACGAGATTCAGGCTCAGAACGATCGCCAGAGCGATAAGGGCGAGCAGCCACTGCGGAACGTCGGTGAACGCCGACCAGAACTTCACGTACAGCGCCACAGCAGTGACGTCGACGATGGCGGTCATCGCCCAGTTCAGAAAGTACATCCAGCCGGCGACGTACGCCATCTTCTCGCCGAAGAACTCACGCGCGTACGAGATGAACGAGCCGGATGACGGCCGGTGCAGCACCAGCTCGCCGAGGGCCCGCAAGATGAGGAACGCGAAGAATCCGCAGACCGCGTAGACGATCACGAGCGAGGGGCCCGCCGACGCGAGGCGACCGCCGGCGCCGAGGAACAGACCGGTTCCGATCGCGCCGCCGATAGCGATCATCTGCAGCTGCCGCGGCTTCAGAGTCTTGTGGTAGCCCTCTTGCTCATGCGAGAAGTCCTGCTTCTGGGGAGAATTCTCGATCGGGTCGGAATCTCCCGTAGATGAGTCGGTTGTGGACATCGTCTGCCTCGTTTCAACTATCGCTTCACTGGTGTCCTAGCGAAGCGATACTAGCCCCGAACGGGGGCCGCCCCGTGGAGGGCGGCCCCCGTTCTCAGAAAGCGGGGGCGAGAGGCGACCGTCGATTACGCGTTATTGCCCTCCGGCGTCACCGTCAACCCCTCGCCGTCGTCGTCGAGGTCGACCCGCACGGTGTCGCCGTCGCGCACAGTTCCGCGCAGGATCTCGGTGGCGAGGCGATCGTCGATCTCGTGCTGCATCAGGCGGCGCAGCGGGCGCGCACCATAGATCGGGTCGTACCCCTTCTCGGCGAGCCAGGCACGGGCATCCGGTGTGACGGCGAGTTCGAGCCGCCGGTCGCCGATGCGACGAGCCAGCCGGTCGACGTAGAGCGAGACGATCTGGGCGAGGTCTTCGCGGGTGAGCGCCTGGAACACGACGATGTCGTCGAGCCGGTTCACGAACTCGGGCTTGAACGCCTGACGCACGAGCGCCTGCACCGCCTCCTCTTTCTGCTCGAGGCTCAGGTTCTGGTCGACCAGGTACTGCGACCCCAGGTTCGAGGTGAGGATGAGGATCGTGTTGCGGAAGTCGACCGTGCGGCCCTGCCCGTCGGTGAGCCGGCCGTCGTCGAGCACCTGCAGCAGTACGTCGAACACCTCGGGGTGCGCCTTCTCGACCTCGTCGAGCAGCACGACCGAGTACGGCCTCCGCCGCACGGCCTCGGTGAGCTGGCCGCCCTGCTCGTAGCCGACGTACCCGGGAGGAGCCCCGAGCAGTCGCGCCACGGAGTGCTTCTCTCCGTATTCCGACATGTCGATACGGATGAGCGCCTTCTCGTCGTCGAACAGGAAGTCGGCAAGGGCCTTGGCGAGTTCGGTCTTTCCGACACCGGTCGGGCCGAGGAACATGAACGAGCCTGTGGGCCGATCGGGGTCGGCGATGCCCGCCCGCGAGCGCCGGATCGACTCCGACACCGCCACGACGGCGCGCTTCTGCCCGATGAGCCGCTTGCCCAGCTCGGCTTCGAGGGCCAGCAGCCGCTCGGTCTGGCCCTGCGTGAGACGGTCGACGGGGATGCCGGTCCAGGCGGCGATCACCGACGCGATGTCGTCGCTGGTCACCTGGTCGTTGACCATGAGCGGACCGTCCTGCTCGACGGCTTCGGCCTCGGCCAGCTGCCGCTCGAGAACGGGGATCTCGGCGTAGAGCAGCTTGGACGCCTGTTCGAGCTTGCCCTCGCGCTGGGCGCGCTCCGCCTTCATACGCGCGGCGTCGAGCTTCTCTTTGAGCTCACCGACGCGATTGAGGCTAGCTCGCTCCTTCTCCCACCGGTCTTGCAGTTCTTTGAGCATGGCGCCACGAGTCTTGAGGTCGTCGCGCAGCTTCTCGAGGCGCTCCTTCGAGGCCTCGTCCTTCTCCTTCTTGAGCGCGAGCTCTTCGAGCTTCAGGCGGTCGACGCTCCGTCGGAGCTCATCGATCTCGACGGGAGCGGAGTCGATCTCCATGCGCAAGCGCGACGCGGCCTCGTCGATCAGGTCGATGGCCTTGTCAGGCAGCTGACGACCGGGGATGTAGCGATTGCTGAGGGCCGCCGCCGCGACAAGAGCCGAGTCGGCGATCGAGACCTTGTGATGCGCCTCGTAGCGCTCCTTGAGTCCGCGCAGAATCGCGATCGTGTCTTCGACGCTGGGCTCGCCCACCAGCACCTGCTGGAAGCGGCGCTCCATCGCCTTGTCCTTCTCGATGTACTCGCGATACTCGTCGAGCGTGGTCGCGCCGATCATGCGCAGTTCGCCTCGGGCGAGCATGGGCTTCAACATGTTGGATGCCGCTACGCTGCCCTCACCGGCGCCCGCGCCCATCAGGGTGTGCAGCTCGTCGATGAAGGTGATGACCTGCCCCTCGGCGTCGTTGATCTCCTGCAGCACGGCCTTAAGGCGCTCCTCGAACTCGCCGCGGTACTTCGCGCCGGCGACCAGTGCCGCCAGGTCGAGCGAGATGAGTTGCTTGCCCTTCAGCGAGTCGGCCACGTCGCCCGCGACGATGCGCTGGGCGAGCCCTTCGACGACGGCGGTCTTTCCGACGCCGGGCTCACCGATGAGCACGGGGTTGTTCTTGGTACGGCGCGTCAGCACCTGGCTGACACGACGGATCTCGGCGTCGCGCCCGATCACCGGGTCGAGCTTGCCGCTCGCGGCGATCTCGGTGAGGTTGACGCCATACAGTTCGAGGGCGCTCTTGGCGTCCTCCTGAGCGGGGGCCTGCCCTGCCTGCATATGTCTGTCCTTTTTCTTCTCATGAGGCGAATCCATCGAGTCGCCCGCAAAAACTTGAGTCCTACTGACTCAACTTTATCCTTAACGTCGCGTGGGCGCTACGGCATTCCCGGATGAGCACGGCCCGGACGCGACATGGATCGCGAGAGCTTTCCGTGCGGAGTCGAGTGGTGTCATTTTGCCCTTCGCAGAGCGCGGGAAGCGCCATATGCCGCCACTCAAAATGCGACTCACGATCGAGTAGTGTCACTTCGCCCTTTGTCCACGCGGGGAAGGGCGAAATGCCACACCTCAAAAGCCGAGGCCGATCTGGCACGATGGCGCCATGCTCGTATGGCTCACGAACTGGCAGATTGAAGAGGACCGACAACTGATAACGGTGGGTGACACCGTGGATTGGACCCTGTATCCGGCCGACCGCAATTGGGTGCGTCGACTGTTCGCCGATCGCCTTGCGATCGAGTGGCAGATCGACAACTATGGCGACGCCGTGTCGCAACCGTCACGAACGGCCTCGGCAGAAATCACCGAGCTGCAGAGCGTTCGCTGTCGCCAGCTTCAAACAAGTACCGGAATCGTGCCTGCGACGGGCGAGGCGACGCTGCAACCGGTGACAGACACCTCGGGCTCGTGGGCACGTCGTCGCACCCCGCACGAACACCACGCAACCGTCCGGTCGACCGGGTCATTCCGGTACGCAGCCTCGTACACCAGCGCGCGGCATGTCCCCGAAGCCGAGAGCCTGTACGGCTACGTCGCGACGCTCACCTAATGCGCGGGGTCGCTCTCCGCGTGAAGCCGATGTCGACGTACTCGAGCTCAGCTCGCGGCGCGCTCGGACTCCGTGACTCATGCCAGGCACACCCGCTTCTGTACCTTTGGACCATGGATACGTCGGAAAGCTCTCAGGTTCAGTCGCATCTGCTGCGCGAACGCGTCGCTGTGCTGCAATCTCTCGTGCTGATCCAGCAGCGGATAGTGCTTATCGCCCTTCTTGTCGCATCCGTCGTCGCGCCTCTGACCGCCATCATCGAGCAACCAGACGCTGACGAACCCGTCACCGACGCCATGGGCCTCTTCGGCTCGCTCGGCTACTTCTTTCAGAACGACCCCGAGTCGTTCGGCGATAGAGACAGTTATCCATTCGCTCTGGATGCCGGACTCACCCTGACGCGAATCGGTCTCGTTCTGCTGCTGGTCGCCATCTTCTGCGCGCTCGTCACCGTGGTGAACGTGTGGACGAGACAAGGCCGAGGGCCGCGAGTCGCCCTCATCGTGCTCGGAATCGCCGTGGTCATCGCCGCGGCGCTCACCTTCATCGGCCTGAGCGTGCTGCCCGACGGCGACGATGCGACGAACGCGACGCCCTGGTTGCTCCTGCCCATCGGCGCCGCTGCAGCCGCCTTCTACCACCTCTGGTCGCTCAGCAAGCTCGAGTGAGGCAGTCGCTGTCGCACGTGCGTGGGAGCATGGACACATGCCCGAGTCGATCTTTCCGCTCGTCGACGCCACGGAGATCAGCCGGCTAGTCGGTCGAAGCGCGTTCGAGCGCGGGCAGGCCTATTTTCGCCAGGGCGCGGTGGTCGATGTGGCATGGAACCCCGCGACGAGGGTCGTCAGCGCGCTCGTTCAGGGCGGAGCGCCCGACCCCTATGCCTGCTCGGTCACCCTCGGCACGACGGGTCGCGGGTTCCGTCCGATCTTCAGCATGTGCGACTGCCCCGTCGGCATCGACTGCAAACACGTCGCCGCCGCACTCATCGACACCAACGCACGCGCCATGAAGCCGCTGGTGGCGTCGCCCGGCCGCCCTGAGGCATCCGTCGCCACCGATTGGAAGAGCCTGCTCGGCACCGCCGTCGGAATCTCGGCCGACGCTGCGGCGGTCGAGACCGAGAAAGCCGGATCCGTGCCGATGGCACTGCAGTTCGAACTGCGCGAGCGGGCGGCACGCACCCACGACCGCTGGCGCGGCCCCACCTCGACATCGGCGTCGCCGCGGTCATCACCGGCGGTGGCCGCGACCCGCCGACTCGGCGTGCGGCCCGTCGTGCGCAGCGCATCCACCGGCGCCTGGGTGCGCAACAACCTCACTTGGGGCACCGTCGTGCACCAGGCCAACCGCATGAATCTCGATGCCGAACAACACCGCTGGTTCGCCGAGTTCGCTGCCGTGCAGCGCGCGAGCCGGGCAACCTATACGGGGCAAGACCTCGACTGGATCTACCTCGACGAGTTCGCGAGCCCCCTGCTCTGGCATCTGCTCGACGAGGCCACTCGCCTCGGCATCGCGCTCGTGGGCGTCAAGAAAGATGCCACGGTGGCGGTCGCCCGGCGAGCGACCGTGGGCCTGGATGCCTCCGCCGACGAATCGGGCGGCCTCGCGTTGGCCACCACGGTCGCCTTCGACGACACCGAGGTCGAGGTCGACTCGATCGGACCGATCGGCGCCCACGGCCTCTATTCCTACGCTCTGAGCCCGCAGTTCAGCGTGGCACTCGCGCCACTCGACGCGCCTCTCACCGACGAACAGCGCAGGCTCGTGTTCGAGACGCCGTCGCACACGATCCAGGTGCCGCGCGGCGAGAAGGCCGAGTTCTTCGACGACTACTACCCGCGGCTGCGCAGGCTCCTCCCGATCACGAGCTCCGACGAGTCGGTGGCTCTGCCCGAGCACGCGAAGGCCACGCTGGTGCTCACTGCGACCTTCGACCCCAAGGGTCGGCTGCGCATCTCATGGGGCTGGCGCTACGGCGGGTCACAGCTTCTTGCCCTGCACGCGACTGCCGCCGACAGCGCACTCCGCGACGAGGCAGACGAAGATCGCATCCTGTCTCTGCTCTCGCACACGCTCGCGGCGCGCGGCTGGGGCGGGGCAGACCCGAGCGTGGCTTTCGCCTCGAAGAATGTGTTCGACGGGGTCGACGCGGCGCAGTTCGTGGTCGAGGTCGTCGATCAGATCGACGGGCGCGACGACGTGGTGGTCGAGACGGTGGGCACGCGCCCCGACTACGTCGAGCTCACCGAAGCGCCCGAACTCACGGTCACCACGGTCGAGACCGACAAGCGCGACTGGTTCGACCTCGGCATCATGGTCACGGTCGAGGGGCGCACGATCCCCTTCGGGCCGCTGTTCACCGCTCTGTCGAAGGGCAAGAAGAAGCTCAAGCTCATCGACAACAGCTTTCTCTCGCTCGAGCAGCCGGTCTTCGAGCGGCTGCTCGAGCTCATCGAAGAGGCGCGCAGCATCGCCGAGTGGGAGACCGACAAACCCCAGATCAGTCGCTACCAGGCGAGCCTGTGGGCCGATTTCGAAGACCTCGCCGAAGAGACGATCGAGGCCACGAGCTGGCGCGCCGCCGTGTCGGGGCTCAACGCGGCCGACGGCGTCGATCCGGTCGCCGTCCCCTCGACGGTGAAGGCAGAGCTGCGGCCCTATCAGGTCGACGGATTCTCGTGGCTCGCTTTTCTGTACGCGCACTCCCTGGGCGGCATCCTCGCCGACGACATGGGGCTGGGCAAGACGCTGCAGACTCTTGCCCTCATCGCCCACGCGCGCGCACAGCGCGACGACTCCGGCCCAGCGAGCCCGCCGTTCCTGGTGGTGGCGCCCACCTCGGTGGTGTCGAACTGGGTCGCCGAGGCTCAGCGGTTCACGCCGCACCTCGTCGTGCGTTCGATCAGCGCCACCGAGGCCAAGAGCAAGAAGAATGTCGCCGCCATCTCGGCCGGCGCCGACCTCGTTGTCACGTCGTACGCGCTGTTCCGACTCGACTTCGCGGCCTACAACTCGGTCGACTGGGCCGGACTCATTCTCGACGAGGCGCAGTTCGCCAAGAACCACACATCGCGCATTCACCACTGCGCCCGCGATCTGAAGGCACCATTCAAGCTCGCCATCACGGGCACCCCCATGGAGAACAACCTCCTCGAACTGTGGTCGCTCTTCGCGATCACAGCGCCCGGCCTCTTCCCGTCGTCGCGCAGATTCACCGAAGACTACGTGCGCCCCATCGACCGCGGCGAGAACCCCGAGCTGATCGCCCGGCTGCGCCGGCGCATCCGGCCTCTGATGATGAGGCGCACCAAGCAGCTCGTCGCGCCCGAGCTGCCCGAGAAGCAAGAGCAGGAGCTGCAGATCGAGCTGGCGCCGAGTCACCGCAAGCTCTACGACGTGGTGCTGCAGCGCGAGCGCCAGAAGCTCCTGGGCCTCATCGACGACCTCGACAAGAACCGCTTCATCGTGTTCCGTTCGATCACCCTGCTGCGCATGCTCAGCCTCGATGCCTCGCTCATCGACGAGAAGTACTCGAACGTTCCCTCGTCGAAGCTCGACGCGCTCATGGAGCAGCTCGACGACGTGGTGGCCGAGGGGCATCGGGCCCTCGTGTTCAGCCAGTTCACGTCGTTTCTGCAGAAGGCGGCAGCCCGGCTCGATGCGCTCGGCGTTCCGTACGAATACCTCGACGGCTCCTCGCGCAGACGCACAGACATCATCGACCGCTTCAAGCAGGGCGACGCGCCGGTGTTCCTGATCAGCCTCAAGGCCGGCGGATTCGGCCTCAACCTCACCGAGGCCGACTACGTCTTTCTGCTCGATCCGTGGTGGAACCCCGCATCGGAATCACAGGCGATCGACCGCACCCACCGCATCGGCCAGACCAAGAACGTGATGGTCTACCGCCTGGTCGCCGAAGGCACCATCGAAGAGAAGGTCATGGCACTCAAGGCCAAGAAGGCCGAGCTCACGGATGCCGTGCTCGACGACGAGGCGGCGTTCAGCCAGGCGCTCACGGCAGACGACATCCGGGGCCTTCTCGAGAGCTGAGCATGCCCGGCTCCTGTGCAGAGCCACCTCTGCCAGGTTGTACTCAGGACTCCCCTGTACCGTCGCCCGGGTTGGAAAAGCACCCCCACCGGTCGCCGCGTCGACCTGAGACAGGGTGGGTGCGTCCATACGGGGGGAACCCGAATACCTGCCCGACGTTCTACAGATCCTTGAGGTACTAACGCATGAGTGCACGACGCTCGGCACGATCCGCTGCCCTCCTACCCACGGGCCAGCGCACGAGTTTCCAGGCCCCGACCCGAGCAGCCCTCGCCGAGGCGACACGCCAATCGCGGGGCCGCCCGACGTCTGGTGCCTCGCCGTTGCGGAGCCGCAGCATCCGCAATCTCGCCCGAGTCGGCGTCTTCCTCGTCGCCGCGGGCATGGCCAGCGTCACGGCACTGCCGGCCTACGCGATGATGCCCACCGGCACGAACCCTGTGGCATCGACGGTCAACGCCGGCCAGACCTTCGTAGACACGTCGGCGCCGGCCACTCAGACCCTCGACGTCGACGCCGATGCTCAGGTCGCCGCGCTCACCGCCACACGCGACTCCTACAACGCGACCGACGCATCCGTGCTCCAGGCACAGCGCGACGCCGAGGCCAAAGCCGCAGCCGATGCGCTCGCCGCAGCAGCCGCGGCCGTCGAGGCGGCGTCCACTCCGCCCACCTCCGACTCGAACAACTCCAAGACCTTCGCACCGCCGCAGGGCGGCTACAGCGGCGAGGCCGTCGTGGCGTACGCCGAGCAGTTCGTGGGCGTCGTGCCCTACGGCTGGGGCGCAAACCCCAACGACAGCTTCGGATGCGATGGGCTGACCCAGTACGTCTACGGCCAGTTCGGCATTTCGCTGCCTCGCGGCGTCGACCACCAGGCGGCACTCGCCACGCGCATCAGCCAAGACGAGGCAGTCGCCGGCGACCTCGTCGTCTGGCCCGGAGAGCACATCGGCATCTACGACGGAGCCGGCGGCGTGGTGCACTCCCCCGACTTCGGTCGTTATGTCGAGCACGCCCACAGCCTCTGGGGCAGCCCGGTCTTCTACCGCCTGTAGGCACGGCCTGTAGGCGCGGCCTCTCCTGAGGCGCCGAGCGCGAGTGTTGTCGCGCTGCGCGGTGGTTCCGCCACCGCGCTCGGCGGGAACTCCCGCGCTGGGGGGCGGCAGCTCCCGCTGCGCATCCCGTGCGGTGGCATACTCGCATCCGTGCCCTCCTACCGTTTCTCCGCTGCCATCGGCGCTCTGCGCCCGGGCGTTGCGGCGGCGCGCCTGTTGCCCGAGCTGACCGATGACGCGCGCACGCTCGCCATCGTCGAGGCCTCGAGTATCGCCGTCGTGCGCGGCGAGGCTCGCGTCGTCATCCGATTTACGGGCGACGACGACCAGGATGCGCGAAACATCGCGCTCGGCATCTTCGGTCTGGCGCGTGAACTCGCCGAGTTGACCGCTCCCGAACTGACCCGTCGTGTGAAGAACAGATGGATCGCCGTCTCTGACGCCTGACGCCCGTCGAGTGATAACATTCGGAATCGAATCTTTATAGATTCGATCACCGCGACGACGCGGGGGCTGCCAGACTTGCCCCAGCCGCCCCGGTTGTTCCGCAACTCGACGCAGAGGATGAGATCGTGTCTACGCCCACGCTTCAGAACTTCGTCAACGGCCAATTCGTCAGGCCCCAGGGCACAGAGCTCCTCGACATCGTCAATCCGGCCACGGGCGAGACCGTGGCACAGGCCCCCGTCTCTTCAGCCGACGACGTCGACCTCGCGATGAAGGCCGCCAAAGCCGCCTTCAAGCCGTGGGCGCGCCTCACGCCGAGCGCCCGTCAACTGGCTCTGCTCAAGCTCGCCGATGCGATCGAAGCCAATGCCGACGCACTCGTCGAGGCCCAGCACCGCAATACCGGGCAGCCCCGTGACACCATTCGCACCGACGAGGTCGAGGCAGGCGCAGACCAGATCCGCTTCTTCGCCGGAGCCGCCCGCCTGCTCGAGGGCAAGAGCGCCGGCGAGTACATCGAGGGCACGACCTCGTACGTTCGCCGCGAGCCGATCGGCGTCGTCGGTCAGGTGACTCCCTGGAACTTCCCGTTCCTCATGGCGATCTGGAAGATCGGCCCCGCCCTCGCCACCGGCAACACGATCGTGCTGAAGCCCAGCGACACGACGCCCGAGTCGACCCTCGAACTCGCTCGCATCAGCCAGGGCATTCTGCCCGACGGCGTGCTCAACATCGTTCTCGGCAACGGGGCGACCGGCGCCGCCATCGTCGATCACCCCACCCCCGGCCTGGTCTCGATCACGGGCTCCGTGCGCGCGGGCATGGCCGTCGCATCCGTGGCCGCAAAGACTCTGAAGCGCGCCCACCTCGAGCTCGGCGGCAAGGCGCCCGCCGTGGTGTTCGGCGACGTCGACGTGGCAAAGACGGCCGCCGCGATCGCCGACTTCTCGTTCTACAACGCCGGTCAGGACTGCACCGCGATCACCCGCGTGCTCGTGCACGAGTCGATCCACGACGAGCTCGTCGAGGCACTGTCGAGCGAGGCGAAAGAACGCAAGACGGGCAGTGCCGACGACAGCGAGAACTACTTCGGCCCGCTCAACAACATCAACCACTTCACCGACGTCGTCACCAAGGTCGAGTCGCTTCCCGAGCACGCCGTCATCGCAACCGGTGGCCACCGCGTCGGCAGCACGGGCTACTTCTTCGAGCCCACGGTCATCACGAACGTGCTGCAAAGCGACGACATCGTTCAAGACGAGACGTTCGGTCCGGTCATCACCGTGCAGAAGTTCAGCACGGAAGAAGAGGCGGTCGAGCTCGCCAACGACGTGCGCTACGCCCTCGCCTCCAGCGTCTGGACGACAGACCACGCCACCGCGATGCGCGTCTCGCGCGACCTCGACTTTGGTGCCGTCTGGATCAACACGCACATCCTGCTCACCGCCGAGATGCCGCACGGTGGATTCAAGTACTCGGGCTACGGCAAAGACCTGTCGATGTACGGCGTCGAGGACTACACGCGCATCAAGCACGTGATGTCGTCGCTCGAATAGGAGGCTGTCATGACCATCACCCATCGCCTACCGCAGGAGCGGCGCATCACGGGCACCTTCCCGGGACCAAAGTCCGCCGCACTCACCGAACGCCGTCGCAAGGCAGTGTCGGCCGGCGTCTCGTCGCTCGTTCCCGTCTACGCAGCGGATGCCGATGGCGGGGTCGTCGTCGACGTCGACGGCAACTCGTTCATCGACCTGGGCGCCGGCATCGCGGTCACCAGCGTCGGAGCATCCAACCCGGCCGTCGCCGCGGCGGTCGCCGAGCAGTCCACGCACTTCGCCCACACCTGCTTCACAATCACGCCGTACGAGGGCTACGTGGAGGTCGCCGAGCTGCTGGCAGAGCTGACTCCAGGCGACCACGAGAAGCGGTCGGCGCTCTTCAACTCGGGCGCCGAGGCGGTCGAGAACGCCATCAAGGTCGCCCGGCTCGCCACGGGCCGCGATGCGGTCGTGGCCTTCGATCACGCCTATCACGGCCGCACGAACCTCACGATGGCGCTCACCGCCAAGGCCATGCCCTACAAGACCAACTTCGGACCGTTCGCGCCCGAGATCTACCGCATGCCCATGTCGTATCCGTTCCGCGACGAGGCCGGCCTCTCGGGCGTCGACGCCGCGAACCGAGCCATCCTTGCCATCGAGAAGCAGCTCGGCGGCGACCAGGTCGCCGCGCTCATCATCGAGCCCATCCAGGGCGAGGGCGGCTTCATCGTTCCCGCACCCGGCTTCCTCCCCACTCTCAGCGCCTGGGCCACGGCCAACGGGGTCGTCTTCATCGCCGACGAGGTGCAGACCGGCTTCGCCCGCACGGGCTCGTGGTTCGCCAGCGACGACGAGGGCATCGTTCCCGACATCCTCACGCTCGCCAAGGGCATCGCGGGCGGGCTTCCGCTGGCGGCCGTCGTCGGCCGGGCCGAGCTGATGGATGCCGTGCACGCCGGCGGCCTCGGAGGCACCTACGGCGGCAACCCGATCGCGTGTGCCGCTGCAGTCGCATCCATCGCCCAGATGCGCGAGCACGACCTGGCCGGTCGAGCCCGACACATCGAAGAGATCGTCATGCCCCGACTGCACGCCCTCGCCGACGAGACCGGCGTGATCGGCGACGTGCGCGGCCGAGGGGCGATGCTCGCCATCGAATTCGTGCGGCCAGGCACCACAGAGCCGGATGCCGACATCACGAAACGGGTGGCCGCTGCGGCTCTCGAGGCGGGCGTCATCATTCTCACCTGCGGAACCTACGGCAACGTGATCCGCCTCCTCCCCTCGCTCGTCATCGACGACTCCCTGCTTCTCGAGGGCATCAGTGTGCTCGAAGACGCCGTCCGCATGAATGCGCCGATCGGGTAGCGAGGCACGAGCGCATCGAGATCACCCTGCGTGGTCTCGATACGGCCGCAAGCGGCCTACTCGACCAGCGCAGACGACTACTCGACCAGCGACAACCTAGAAAGACTCACACCATGACATTCCACCCGCTCGACCCGCTGAACGCCGACGAGTTCCGTGCCGCATCCGCGATTCTGAAACGCGAGAAGGGCGTCGGCCCGGGCTGGCGATTCGCCTCGATCGAGATGGTCGAGCCGTCGAAAGCCGCCGTCAGGCAGTTCGAGACCGACGGCACGGTTCCCGACCGCCGGGCGCGACTCGTGGTGCTCAACCGGGCCGAGAACGCGACCTACATCGCGGTCGTGTCGCTCGCATCCGATGCCCTTCTCGAATACACGCACGTGCCCGACGTGCAGCCGAACTTCACCGTCGACGAGTGGGAGGAGGCCGACGCCATGCTGCGCGCCGATCCCGAGGTGATCGCCGCCCTCGCCAAGCGCGGCATCACCGATCTCGACCTCGTCTTCATGGACACCTGGACGTACGGCGGGGCCGTGATCCCGGAGAAGTACAAGGGGCGCCGCCTCGGCTGGAGCGACACGTGGGTGAAGTCGCAGCCCGGTGCGAACCCGTATGCCGGCCCGGTCAACGGCTTGCACTGCGTCATCGACGTCAACAGCATGGAACTGCTCGAGATCGAAGACAGCTTCACGGTCGAGAAGCCCGAGATCATGGGCGAATACGTTCCGCACCTGATTCCCGAGCGCATCCGCGAGCACTACAAGCGCCCGCCGCTCAAGCCTCTCGACATCGTTCAGCCCGAGGGCACGAGCGTCGAGGTCGACGGCAACCTGATCGAGTGGCAGAACTGGTCGCTACGTGTCGGCTTCAACTACCGCGAGGGCATGACCCTCCACTCCATCTCTTACAAAGACGGCGACGAGGTGCGCTCCATCGCGAACCGCCTCTCGTTCTCTGAGATGGTGGTGCCCTATCGCGATCCGAGCGTCGACCACTTCCGCCGCACCGCGTTCGACATCGGCGAGTGGGGCCTCGGCTTCATGACGACATCGCTCGAACTCGGATGCGACTGCCTGGGCGAGATCCGCTACATCGATGCCGTGATGCACGACTCGAAGGGCGAGCCGTACGCGATTCCCAACGCGTTCTGCATCCATGAGGAAGACAACGCCGTGCTGTGGAAGCACGTCGACCACGACGCGGGAGCCGAGGTGCGACGCATGCGCCGACTCGTCGTCTCGTTCCACGTGACCGTCGCGAACTACGAATATCTCGTCTACTGGCGCTTCTACCAAGACGGCAACATCGAGTGCGAGGTGCGCGCCACCGGCATCATGGTCGTCACGCACATCGATGAAGGCCAGGCGCATCCTCACGGAACGCTCGTCGACAACCGCACCTACGCCCCGTTCCACCAGCACTTCATCGTGGCCCGCATGGATCTCGACATCGACGGCACCGAGAACACGGTCGTGCGAAGCGAGACGCAGATCGTTCCGATCTCCGACGAGAACCCGCACGGGCTCGCGCTGGTTCAGGCGAACACGCCGATCGAGATCGAGGGTCACGACGACTTCGACTGGAACACGCAGCGCGCCTGGAAGGTCGTGAACGAGAACAAGCGCAACACGATCGGCAACCAGGTCGCGTACAAGTTGGTTCCCGGCGGCGCTATCCCCTCGTTCTTCGCACCCGGGTCGGCCGTGCTGGAGCGCGCGCAGGTGATCGGCCACACCGTCTGGGTCACTCCGAACGACGAGAACGAACGCTGGCCCTCTGGCGAGTTCGTGAACCAGAGCTCGATCGACCATGGGCTGCCCGAGTGGATCTTGGCCGAGCGCCCCGTGCGCAACACCGACGTGGTGCTCTGGTACGTCTTCGGCATCCACCACATCACCCGCCAGGAAGACTGGCCGATCATGCCGAGCGACACGGTGTCGTTCTGGATGAAGCCGGTCTCGTTCTTCGACCGCAACCCGTCGATCGACGTGGAGCCGAGTCCGGGCGCGCACTGCGCATCCGGTCACGACCACGGCGACCACGCGGGGCACGACCACCACGCGCCCAGCACCGACGGTGGCCTGACTCACAACCACTGACTCACCCGTTCCCTGAGCTTGTCGAAGCAGCTTCCCTTCGACAAGCTCAGGAAACGAAAAGCAAAGGAGCTTAGCCGTGACCCGCACAGCAAACTATGTCGTGGCCTACGAGGCGACCGAGCGCGGGCGGGAGGCCATCGAGCTAGGCATAGCGCTCGCGCGGCTCACCGAGTCCGAGCTCCGCATCTGCCTCGTTCTGCCGCAGAGCACGGGGGTTCCCGCTAAGGTGCCCGCATCGGCCGCCGACTACGAGGGCATCATCGCCCAGCAGGCCCAACTCTGGCTGGATGAGGCCATCCAGAAAGTTCCCGCGGATGTGACAGCCACGACCCACGTGCTGTGGGCCGAGTCCACCTCAGAGGGATTGATCGAGGCGGCTCAGGCCTTCCACTCCGACCGCATCGTCGTCGGCGCTGCCCGATCGGGGCTCCTCCAACGCTTCTCGATCGGAAGCGTGGCCAACGCGCTCCTACACGCGTCCCCAGTGCCTGTCGCACTCGCGCCCCGCGGCTATCGAGCGCCCGAGCGCATCAGCCGCATCACGTGCGCCATCGGAACACGCTCGGGCTGGCAGGCCCTGCTCGACTCGATGGTCTCGATCTCCGAGGGACTCGATATCGAACTGCGCTTCGTCACCCTGGTCGAGGTCGGAGCGGGCGAATCTCGCCCTGTCAGCAGCGACGAGCACCTGCTGACCGTGCTCGACTACTTCTCGGAACGCGAGAAGACCGAGGGAATCCTCTCGACTGAGGTCGCGGAGGGTCACACCGTCGAGGCTGCCGTCGAGGCCCTCGGCTGGCGAGACGACGAGATCGCCTTCGTCGGATCGAGCCGGCTCGCATCCCCCAGCCGCATCTTCCTCGGCACCACGGCCAATCGCATGCTGCACTCCCTTCCCGTGCCCCTCATCGTCGTTCCCAACGACGCCGCGTAGCGCCCCTCTCAGCAGAAGGATCGAATCATGGCACGCAAGAACACCAGCCCTTCGACAGGGTCAGGGAACGCGAACGGGGTCGGCTCAGGCAACGAGGCCGGCGTCGATTTCATCGACGCAGCAGACGCGAAGACGGGTCTCTCGTCGAAAGGTCTCTCGGCCGGCTCCATCGGCCTGCTCGGAGCCACCGTCATCGGCATCTCGTGCATCGCGCCGGCGTATACCCTCACCGCCTCGCTCGGCCCGACCGCGGCAGCGGTGGGAACACAGATGCCCGGCATCTTCCTCGTGGGCTTCCTGCCCATGCTGCTGGTGGCTCTCGGCTATCGCGAACTGAACAACGCCATGCCCGACAGCGGCACGTCGTTCACCTGGGCGACGCGGGCCTTCGGGCCGTGGCTCGGCTGGCTGGGCGGATGGGGCCTGATCGTCGCGACGGTGGTGGTGCTCTCCAACCTCGCCGGCGTCGCCGTCGACTTTCTCTATCTCGCCATCTCGCAGATCACCCAGAACCCCGACATCGCAGACCTCGCCGCGAATGTGCCCATCAACATCCTCACCTGTCTGGTCTTCATGGTGGGCGCCTGCTACGTCTCGTATCGCGGCATGGAGACGACGAAGTCGCTGCAGTACTGGCTGGTCGGCTTCCAGCTCGTGGTTCTCGTCTGGTTCGCCATCGCCGCCATCGTGCACTTCGCAGACGGCTCGGCTTTCGACGCCACGCCCTTCAGCATCGACTGGTTCAACCCCTTCGGCGTTCCGTCGTTCTCAGCCTTCGCTGCCGGAGTCTCGCTCTCGATCTTCATCTTCTGGGGCTGGGATGTGACCCTCACGATGAACGAGGAGACAAAGAATCCGAAGACCACTCCGGGGCGCGCGGCGACGCTGACGGTCGGCATCATCTTCGTGCTCTACATCCTCGTGGCCATCGCGAGCCTCATGTTCTCGGGGATCGGCGCGGGCGAACTCGGACTCGGCAACGAAGACATCTCGGGCAACGTCTTCGCGGCGCTGGCCGGACCGATCATGGGACCCTTCGCCATCCTTCTGTCTCTCGCCGTTCTCTCGAGCTCGGCCGCGTCGCTGCAGTCGACCTTCGTCGGCCCGGCGCGCACGATGCTGGCGATGGGCCACTACCAGGCCTTCCCGAAGCGTTTCGCGTCGATCAGCCCGCGCTTCAAGTCGCCGGGTTTCGCCACGATCATCGCGGGCGTCGTGGCCTGGGGCTTCTACGCGGTGATGCGCGTGGTATCGAACGACGTGCTCACCGACACGATTCTGACGCTCGGCATGATGATCTGCTTCTACTACGGAGTCACTGCACTCGCGTGCGTCTGGTACTTCCGCAAAGAGGCCTTCTCTGGCGCTCGGTCGTTCTTCTTCAAGTTCCTCGCACCGCTGCTCGGCGGAGTGATTCTCGCGGTGATCTTCGTGACCACCCTGATCGACTCGATGAACCCCGACTACGGCAGTGGCTCGAACATCGGCGGCCTCGGCCTCGTCTTCATCCTCGGAGCCTTCCTGCTGCTCGCGGGTGTGGTGCTCATGTTCGTGATGCGCGCGGTGAACCCCGCTTTCTTCACGGGAAAGACACTGAAGCGGGGAACGTCGACCGACTGAGAGGCGCTGGCGAGCTGAGGTGCCCGCGTGTCAGTGCCCACGCGCGGGCGCGCTCAGTGGCGCAGCAGTGCGAGCGGCAGCGCTCCGCACGGCACCCGCTCCCCGCCCTCGGCGAGGAGCGTGCCAGCGGCCAGCGTGGGATCGGTCGACAGCACAACCCGTGACTGCGCGTTCACCAGCGTGACACGTTCGCCGAGCCGGCCGAAGACGGGCAGAAACCGGGCCTCGAGAGCTGACACCGTGACATCCACCCCTGCGACGCCCGGCTGCGCGCCCGACGAGTCGAACACGGGCATGGTCAGGGTGAGGATGAACTCGTCGGTGCAGAGGTAGTCGACGTACGGACCCGTGATGTGGCTCGGCTCGCCCGACGCGACGCCTCGCCACCATTCGAGTCGCGTGTAGTCGCGAAAGAACTCCGACTCCGGGTCTTCGACGACGGCCAACTGCCGAGGCGGCAGCCGCTGCACCAGAGGGTCTCCGGCTTGGCGCACCCACCACGCGAGGTGCCATGCGGCGTCGGCGACGAATCCCGGAGTGGCCACGAAGCCGGCGCCGATCACGAGCTGCGCGCCGTCGGCGAGTTCCGCCTCGGCGAGGGCGCGCACGCTGCCGTCGAGGGCGGCCCTGGTTATCGGATGCGCGAGGCGCGCGAGCGTGGTGGCGAAAGCGTCGCGGGCGCGTCCCAGCGTGGTGAAGACCGCGTCGACGGTGTCGACGACGAGGGATGCGCAGTCGTCGAGCGTGACCGGGGCGACGTCGACGTCGTCCGCACTCCCCCGAGATCGATCGGAGAACGAGATGGCGCTCGCTGCCAGGGTCGAGAGCTGCTCATCGACGAGGGCCCGTGCCCCTGCGGCATCGCGGCTGCCGAGGGCCTCGATGAGACTGAGCTGAGCGCGCCGGACGGTATCGCGCAGCGCCTGATCGCGCATGCCGAACCAGAGCAGCGGGCCGAACTCCGCCTGCAGACGCAGCTCCTCGGCGACGAGCCGGGGCGACTGAGCAGCGGCCGCGACCTCGACGCGAAACAGCGCCTCCCCGCGGCGCGCCGAGACCTCATTGTCGAAGTCGATCGACTGCGTGATCGAGCGCAGATTCGCGAGGTCGCTCGACGTGGCGCGTGCCGCCGCCGTCGCAGCGACGGTGCCGCTGATCGCTCCAAGCTGTAGAGCGAGATCGTGCAGCTGCGCCCGCGAGAACCTCGACAGTTGGGCGGCGAGGAGCTCGCGCTGGCCCTCCTCGCTCGACGTGATGAAGCTGCCACCGTCACGTCCGCGAGTGGTGCGCACGAGCCCCTGGCTGCGCAGCGCGTCGAGCGCCTCGCGCACCGTCGACACCGCTACGCCGAACTGCCTCGCCAACTCGGTCTCTCGGGGCAGACGCTCGCCGTGCCCGACCAGACCGAGCACGATGGCCTCGCGCATCCGCTGTTCGACCTGCTCGCTGCGACCCGGACCGGCGAGCGGCGCGAAGACGGCTGAACGGGCCTCTGCGGTGAGGCCGAGCGAACGCGACATCTGACCTCCCCGGGCTGCGGATTCGACGCTAGCACCTCGTGAGCGCGTCAGCGCTTGGTGCTGCGGGTCACCTCGGGTGAGGCTGCGCTGATCGAGTAGCGGTCGCGAGGAACGAGCCCCGCGTATCGAGATCACATCCGTCAGCGCTTGGTGCTGCGGGTCACCGTGAACTTCGCGTTCTGGCCGACCACGTCGGTCGGCCCGACGATCTTGCGCAGCGTCGTGGCGTGCGACAGCGAACTGTTGAACACGGTCCAGAGCTCGCCGCCCGAACGCAGAACGCGCGCGGCATCGCGGAACAGCCCGAGGGCCGCGTCGGCGTGCACGGCCGCACCCACGTGGAACGGCGGATTGCAGAGGATCAGCCCGGCCGAGGCGTCCGGTTGCGAGCGCAGCGCGTCGTCGCGCACGACGTCGACCCGGCCCTCGAGATGGTTCAGCCGCATCGTCTCGCGGGCGGATGCGACGGCCGACGCCGACTGGTCGCTCGCGATGACCCGCGCCTCGGGCCGCGCCCGGGCGATCTCGGCGGCGAGGACGCCCGTGCCGCATCCGAGGTCGATGGCCACCTCGGGATGCGCCTGCATCTGTGGGATGAACGACAGGAGGAAGCGCGTGCCGATGTCGAGCTTCGTACCCGCGAAGGCTGTGCCCTGCGCCGCCACCCACAGCTGCAGGTCGTCGTGGAACTCGCTGCGGATGATCGTGTCGTCCTTCGAGCCCTCGATCGGCCCAGACGCGACGAGCACCCGCGACTTCTGCCGCGCCAGACTCACACGCAGCTCGGAGAAGTGCTTGGCGAGAACCTCGTTCATGCTGATCGAGAGGTGCTTGATGCGGCCGCCCGCGAACACCACGACCGACGGATGCGCATAGCGCGCGATGAGCGCCGCCGCCTGCTCGAGTGCGGCAAGAGTGCGCGGAAGCTGCATGAGCACCACGGTCGCCCCCTCGACGAGCGAGGCGTCGAGGGTCATCGACTCGAAGGTGCCCGAGAGCTGCGTGCGGTCGGCGTTGCGGGCCAGCGCGCGCTCACCGGTGAGCGCGTCCTGCTGAACCCGGATGCGCGTCGACCCGTGCAGCCCGGCCGCTCCGAGCGTCAGCGCCCCGTAGCGGTCGCCGATCACGACGACCTCACCGGGAGCCGCCGCCGCCAGCGCATCGGCCGCCTCGTCGAGGATCAGCCTGTCGCTCGCGTCGACCGCGAAGAGGTTGGGGGCCTCGACGTCGGGAAAGCGGCGGAGGTCATCGAACGAGAAGTCGGGCATCCCCCCATCCTGACAGGGATGTGCACGGGCTGTTATTCTGGTCGGCTCGCCAGACGGCGGCAGGAAGAAGCCGACCATGACCGACTACGTGACCGCGAATCGCGAGAACTGGAACGACCGCGCATCCGCGCACGCCGTGCGAACCGGCGTGGGGTACCAGGTGCAGCGCTACATCGACGACAGAAAACTCATCTCCGATGTCGTCAGATTCGACCGCGAGCGCCTCGGCCCCATCGAGGGACTGCGAACCGTGCACCTGCAGTGCCACATCGGCACCGACACGCTCTCGCTCGCCCGACTCGGCGCTCACGTCACAGGGCTCGACTTCTCTCCGGTCGCCCTCGAGGAGGCGAGAGCCCTGGTCGCGGAGACGGGCGATGCGGTCGACTTCGTCGAGTCCGACGTGTACTCGGCGGTCGAGGCGCTCGGCGAAGGCGGCTTCGACCTCGTCTACACCGGAATCGGCGCGCTCTGCTGGCTACCCAGCGTCGAGCGCTGGGCGGCCGTGGTGGCGGGCCTGCTCAAACCGGGAGGACGCCTCTTCATCCGCGAGGGGCATCCGATTCTCTGGACCATGGACGAGAGGCTCAGCGACGACCTGCATCTGCGCTTTCCGTACTTCGAGCAGGCAGACCCGCTCGAGTGGGACGACGACGCGAGCTACGTCGAGACAGACAAGCCGATCGCGGCCACGAAGACCTACGAGTGGAATCACGGCATCGGGGAGATCGTGACGGCCCTCCTCGGCGCGGGCCTCTCACTGACGATGCTCGTCGAACACGACAGCGTGCCCTGGCGAGCTCTTCCTGGGCAGATGCTGATGCGCCCCGACGGCGAGTTCGCGCTCGACCAGCATGCCGGCGTCGCGCCGCTCAGCTACACGATTCAGGCGGTCAAGACGGGGTCGTGAGTCGCGAGAAAGCGCGCGCCGGACGCCCCCGCTAGGTGTCCGGCGCGCGACGGTCAGGTAACCACAAGGTGAATCCCTGCTCGTTCGCAGGCGTTCGACACTACGGTCGCTAGAGTGGCGACAACTGAACTGACTGCACCGGGCCTCGCCCGACCGACGCTGTACGACCGATTCGTCAGGCCGGCCATCCCCGAGTCCGAAGTCTTCGAGAAGCCGCGCACCCTCGTCTGGGGCTTCATCGGTCTGCACATCGTCTACTTCCTCGGCCTGCTGCCCAACATCCTCGCCGGAACCGTCGAGGGCGATCTCCCCCTCTACCGCCGCTGGGCCGTCGCCGCAGAAACCTTCGGCCAGTGGCCGGGAATCCAGTTCGAATGGGTCTACCCGATCGGCGCGATCGTGCCGATCTCTCTCTCGAATGTCGCCGGACCTCAGTTCTACCAGCTGCTCTGGTTCGTGCTGATCGCGGCGCTCAACGCCGCCTCCATCGTCGTGCTCTCCAACCGCGGTCGCTCACGTCGCGGCATCCTGGCCTCGTGGTGGTGGCTCGGCATCCTCACCCTGCTGAGCCCGGTGGCCCTGCTCCGCCTCGAGGGCATCACCGCTCCACTGGTGATCATCGCCCTCGTTCTGATCGCTCGTCGGCCGATCGTCGCATCCGCTCTTCTCGCACTCGCCACCTGGATCAAGGTCTGGCCCGCCGCGATCTTCCTCGCGATCCTCGGGGCGTTCCCCCGTCGCCGCATCGCCATCGCCACAGGGGCCGTCTTCTCCATCGGCGTCGCCGTGATCGTGTGGGCGCTGGGCGGCCTGCAGTACCTCCTCGGCTTCGCTCAGATGCAGACCTCGCGCGGTCTGCAGCTCGAGGCCCCCGTCACCACACCGTGGCTCTGGCTCGCGATCCTCGACCGCCCGGGCAGCCACATCATCAACAACACCGCGATTGCCACACGCGAGGTCGTCGGCCCCTACGACCACCTCGCCGTCGCGCTGATGACGCCGGCCATGGCGCTCGCCGTCGTCGGCGTGCTGGCCCTCGTGGTCTGGGCGAAGCACCGCGGGGCCGAGACGCAGAAACTGCTGCTCGTCGCGTCGCTGGCCCTCGCCACCACGATCGTCGTCTTCAACAAGGTGGGCTCGCCGCAGTACATGCTGTGGCTCGCCCCGATCATCGCCGTGGGCATCACGCAGGGCTGGCGCGCCTGGCGCACTCCCGCACTGCTGATGGTCGGAATCTCAGTGCTCACCACTTTCGTGTTCCCGATTCTGTACATGCCGCTCATCGCCGGAGACCCCGGCGTGGCCTTGCTGCTCACCGGTCGCAACGCCCTGCTCGTGGTCCTTCTCGGATGGGCCGTGCGCGAGCTGATCTACCTCGGCGCCCGTGCAGCCGGCGCCGAACCGCGCTTCGAACGCCGCGCTCGATTGCGCGAGCAGCGCCGCGCGCGCATCGCCGTCTAAGGCAGCGGTAGCCTTTTCACCCATGCCCCCGCAGTCGTCGCGCCTCGCTCCCACCACCGTCGTCGGGGCTGACAATTACCCGGCCGAACTCGTGGCCGCGGTGGTTCGCGCGACCGAGGCCGCGGCATCCGCCTGCCTGCCTCTGGTGGGGTCTGGCGACAAGAACGCCGCCGATGAGCTCGCCGTCGCAGCGATGAGGGATGCCCTCGGCCGGGTTCCCTTCGACGGCACTGTCGTGATCGGCGAGGGCGAGAAAGACGAGGCTCCGATGCTCGCGAACGGCGAGCGCCTCGGAACCGGCGACGGCCCGGCGTGCGACGTCGCGGTCGATCCCCTCGATGGAACGCGGTTGGCGGCAGAGAACCTGCCCGGCGCGGTGGCCGTGATCGCGCTGGCTCCTCGGGGAAGCATGTTCGATCCGCGTGACGTCTTCTACATGCAGAAGCTCATCGCGGGTTCAGCGGGTATCGGTGTGCTCGACGTGCGGGCGTCACACGCAGAGAACGCCAGAAGACTGGCCGAGGCGCTGCACAAGCCGCTCGAGGACCTGGTCGTCGGTGTTCTCGACAAGCCGCGGCACGCATCCCTCATCGCCGAACTGCGAGAGGTGGGCGTGCGCGTTCATCTGGTCGGCGAGGGCGACGTGTCGATCGCGATCGCCGCGGCCACGCCGGGCTCGGGCATCGATGCCGTGATGGGCACGGGCGGCACTCCCGAGGGGATCATCGCAGCGTGCGCCGTGCGCTCGCTCGGCGGTTATATGCAGGGTCGCATGGCGCCGCAGTCGGAGGCTGAGCGCACGGCCGCCGTCGCAGCCGGCCACGACCTCGACCGCGTCTTCACGCTCGACGAGCTGGTCGCCAGCGACCGGGTGCTCTTCGTGTCGACGCCCGTCACCTGAGAAGCGAGCTAGACCAGCGCAACGACCAGTCAGTCGAGTTCCGCCTGGGTGGGGCGCCAGATCACGATCTCGGTGCGGCGGGCCGTGCGCGTTCCATGTTTCAGCGACACCACATCGCCCTGCACATCGGCGGCGAAGACGCGGCGGTTCGGGCGGTTCAGCAGCTCGTCGGCCAGGGCGCTCTCGAGTTCGCGCACACGACCGGTGAGCGCCGAGACTTGGTTCTCGAGGGTCAGGATGCGGGCGATGCCCTCGAGGCTGACGCCCTCCGCCGACAGCCGCGCTATCTCGCGGAGCTGAACGACGTTGCGCATCGAATAGCGCCTCGATTTGCCCGCCGTTCGCGTCGGGCTGACGAGCCCGAGGCGGTCGTACTGGCGCAGTGTCTGCGGATGCATGCCAGCCAGTTCGGCGGCCATGGCGATCGCGAACATCGGAGAGTTCTCGTCCATGGCCTGCCTTCCTGTCTGGCTACTGCTGGTGAGTGAAGAAGCGACTCGGGTTACTCGTGCGCCTTCGAGAGCAGCTCGAGGCGCGGGTTCTCCTGCGGCTCCACAGCGTGGAAGGCCTCGAGAGCCTCGCGGGCCTCCGCGCTCAGGTGTGCCGGAACGGCGACCTGAACGACGGCGAGCAGATCGCCCGTTCCTTTCGACGTCTCGACTCCGCGTCCCTTGACTCGCAGCACTCGCCCAGAGGGGGTGCCCGGAGCCACTTTGAGTTTCACGGGATCGCCGCCGAGGGTCGGAACCTCGATCGTCGCGCCGAGGGTCGCCTCGACGAAGGTCACCGGAACGTTCACGCGCAGGTTCAACCCGTCGCGCTCGAATACGGGGTGTTTGCGCACGGTCACGGTCAAGACGATATCGCCTGCCTCGCCTCCGTCAGGACTCGCTTCGCCCTTGCCGCGCAATTTGATCTTCTGGCCGTCGGAGACACCCGCCGGAATCTTGACCGTGATCGGTCGGCCGTCGGCCGTCTGCAGCTTGATCGTGTCGCCTTTGGTGGCGGTGAGAAAGTCGATGGTCGCCCGTGCCGTGACGTCACGCCCGCGAGTCGGACCACCGAAACCGCGGAAGCCTCCCGAGGAGCCGCCGAACAGTCCGCCGAGCAGGTCGTCGTACTGGCTTCCTGCTCCGGGCTGCGTGTAGGTGTACTGCTGGCCTCCGCGCCCGCCGCCGCCTCCGCCTCCGCCGAACATGCCGCCGAAGACGTCTTCGAAGCCTCCGCCCTGCTGGCCGGGGGCCTGGAATCGTGCTCCCGAGCCCATGGCGCGGATCTGGTCGTACTCCTTGCGCTGTTCAGGGTCGGAGAGAACCGAGTTGGCCTCGGAGATCTCCTTGAACTTCGCCTCGGCCTTGGGATCGCCGGGGTTGGAGTCGGGGTGATACTGGCGTGCGAGCTTGCGATAGGTCTTCTTGAGATCGGCCTCGGAGATGTCTTTCGAGACGCCGAGCACCTTGTAGAAGTCTTTGTCGAACCAATCCTGGCTGGCCATTCGTGTCCTTGTTGTGTTCAGCCCTTCGACGAGCTCAGGGAACGAGACGTTCCCTGAGCTCGTCGAAGGGGCTCTACCAGGTTGTGTACTACGCGCTGACGGGAGTCGAGACGACGACCCTGGCCGCACGCAGAAGCGTGGAACCGAGGTAGTAGCCGGTTTCGACCACATCGGCCACCGTGTCGACCTCGACCTCAGCCGAAGGCTGCTGGAAGATCGCCTCGTGCAGCTGCGGGTCGAAGACATCGCCCACCGCGCCGAAGGGCTTGAGGCCCATGCGCTCGGTGCCGCCGCGCAGCTTCTGCGCGATGGATGCGAACGGTCCGTCTCCGAGATCGCCGTGCTTCTCAGCGCGGTCGAGATCGTCGAGCACCGGCAGCAGGACCTTCACGACCTCGCCGACCGTGCGCTCCCGCTCGACCTCACGGTTCGCCTCGGTGCGCTTGCGGTAGTTGGCGTACTCCGCTGTGACGCGCTGCAGGTCGGCAAGCCGCTCGGCCGCCAGCACCTCGTCTGAAGCCGTCGAACTCGACGCGGTGGACGCGTCTTCGAGAAAGCTCAGGTCGGCGTCGGTCAGCGACGTCTCGACGTCGGGGCCTTCGGCCTCGATGAACGCGCCGTCGATGGTCGGCTCGTCGGCTGGAGAATCGCTCCCCGAGCCCGCCGCCGGGGTCTGAGCCGAATCCGGCTCGTTCCCTTCAGCGGGCTCAGGGAACGTGTTCTGGTCTGCCACGATTACTTGTCCTTCTTGGGCTCGTCGTCTTCAACGACCTCGGCGTCGACCACGTCTTCGTCAGACGCGTCGTTCTGAGGAGCGTCGGTCGGTGCTTCGCCTTCGGCGGCTGCATCGGCCTGGCTCGAGGCATAGATGGCCTCACCCAGCTTGCCCTGGCTCTCGTTGAGCTTGTCGAAGGCGACCTTCACGGCCTCATCGTTGTCTTCGCCGGCAAGCGCCGTCTTGAGCTCGTCGACATCGGCCTGAACGCTCGTCTTGACGTCTTCGGGCAGCTTGTCTTCGTTCTCCTTGATGAGCTTGTCGATCGAGTAGGCGAGCTGCTCGGCGTTGTTGCGCACCTCAGCGGCCTCACGACGCTTCTTGTCTTCGGCGGCGTGCTCCTCACCCTCACGAACCATGCGGGCGATGTCTTCCTTCGACAGGCTGGAACCACCCGTGATCGTCATCGACTGCTCCTTGCCGGTGCCCTTGTCTTTGGCAGACACGTGCACGATGCCGTTGGCGTCGATGTCGAAGGTGACCTCGACCTGCGGGATGCCGCGCGGAGCCGGCGCGATGCCGGTCAGCTCGAACGTACCGAGGTTCTTGTTGTCGCGGGTGAACTGGCGCTCGCCCTGGAAGACCTGGATCGCCACGGACGGCTGGTTGTCGTCTGCCGTGGTGAAGGTCTCGCTGCGCTTGGTCGGGATGGCCGTGTTGCGCTCGATGAGCGTGGTCATCATGCCGCCCTTGGTCTCGATACCGAGGCTCAGCGGGGTGACGTCGATGAGCAGAACGTCTTTGCGCTCGCCCTTCAGCACGCCGGCCTGCAGGGCGGCGCCGACGGCGACGACCTCATCGGGGTTGACGCCCTTGTTGGGCTCCTTGCCACCCGTGAGCTTCTTGACCAGCTCGACGACGGCGGGCATACGAGTCGATCCACCGACGAGCACCACGTGGGCGATGTCGTTGACCGAGACGCCGGCCTCGCGGATGACGTCTTCGAACGGCTTCTTGGTGCGGTCGAGCAGGTCGCTGGTGAGCTCCTCGAACTTGGCACGGCTGAGCGTCTCGTCGAGGTTGGCAGGGCCGTTCTCGGTGAGCGACAGGTACGGCAGCTGGATGCTGGTCGAGGTCGACGACGACAGTTCCTTCTTCGCCTGCTCAGCGGCTTCCTTGAGACGCTGCTTGGCGATCTTGTCGCCGGAGACGTCGACGCCCGTGGCGTCCTTGAAGCGCTTGATCAGGTAGTCGACGACGCGCTGGTCCCAGTCGTCTCCACCGAGGCGGTTGTCACCGGAGGTCGAGCGCACCTGGATCGTGGAGAAGTCGTCGTCCTTTCCGACTTCGAGCAGCGACACGTCGAACGTTCCGCCACCGAGGTCGAAGACCAGGATGAGCTCGTCTTCTTTACCCTTGTCGAGACCGTAGGCCAAGGCAGCAGCGGTGGGCTCGTTGATGATGCGCAGCACATTGAGGCCTGCGATCTCACCGGCCTCCTTGGTGGCCTGGCGCTCCGCGTCGTTGAAGTACGCGGGAACGGTGATGACCGCGTCGGTGACCGTGTCGCCGAGGTAGCTCTCTGCGTCGCGCTTGAGCTTGGCGAGAATACGCGCCGACAGCTCCTGCGGGGTGTAGGGCTTTCCGTCGATGTCGACGGTCCAGTTGGTGCCGATGTGACGCTTCACCGAGGAGATGGTGCGGTCGACGTTGGTCACGGCCTGGCGCTTCGCGGTCTCACCGACGAGCACCTCGCCGTCTTTGGTGAAAGCGACCACCGAGGGGGTCGTGCGGAAGCCTTCCGCGTTGGCGATGACGGTGGGTTCTCCACCTTCGAGGACCGCGACCACCGAGTTGGTGGTACCGAGGTCGATTCCTACTGCACGAGCCATGTGAGTGATTTCTCCTTGTTTGCTGGCGGGACCGAAAAGATAAGTTCGCACAAGGGTTGAGCCTTGTTGACTCAAGCTTGCCAGCGAGCGAAATCAATGTCAAGCACTCACAGCTAAAGTTGAGCTAGGTCGACTCAAGTTTGGTCGCGCGCCGATAGCGCGCCGCACACCGTCAGTTCCGGATGCGCAAGGGTTGCGCCAGGCGTGCGTCTCTGGCCGCGAAGACGGCCCCGTCGACGATTCGAGAGGGATGCGACGCGAGGGCGATCACGTCGACGGCCGCGTCGACCGGCGGGTCGACGAGCGACGCCAGCACGCCCAGATATCCGTCGAGCATCACGACCTCGGCACCGACCACGGCGACGGCGGATTCGATCGCCTGCGCGAGCGACGTCATGGCAGACGTGAGCACCGATGCCGCCCTTTCGTCGCCCTCGGCCAACGCCGACACGAATGCGGCGAGGGCGTCTCGGGGAAAGCGGTCGACGAGCGTGTCCGCGTCCTCTTGGTCATGCACGGAGGCCGCTGCGAGCAGCGCCGCCAGCCCCACTACCCCGCCGAGGCGCTCCACTCCTCCTCCGTCGACCGAAACACAGATGCGGGCGAAGTCCGCTTCGCCCGACGAACCGGAGTGCATCGGTTCGCCCCCGAGGAGGACGGCGCCGCTGACGGTTCGCTCTCCCCCGAAGTACAGCGCCGTGCGGCGGCCGATGCGCTCACGCAACTCGCCCCGCGCCAGCCCGAGCGCGGCCACCGCGCTGTCGCGGTCGAGTTCGACCACGACCGCACCGCATCCGCCGGCCAGGAGCTGCTCGCGCACGGCCGTGAGAAGGTCGATGTTGCTCCAGCCGAGCGACTCGGACCGCGCGACGTGATCGCCGCACGGCGAGATGACTCCGGGCACCGCGACGGTGATGGCCGTCAGGGTGCGGTGCGGGTCTATCGACTCGACGATCCAGTCGATCGCGGCCCGCAGCATCCGAATTGCCGGCGCAGCATCGCCGCCGCGCAGATCAGACCTGTCGGCGTAGCTGCCGAGGTGATCGCCGCCCACCGTGGCGGTCTTCGCCTGCACACCATCGACATCCAACCGGAGACCCGCGACGACCCAGGCGTCGCCAGAGAGCGAGACGGAGTGCGTGGGTCGTCCGAGACGCGACTGCGTCGGCGCGAGTCCCTCGTTCACGAGCTCGAGCGCTTTCAAGTCGCTGATCATGCCTGTCAGCGTCGAGAGCCCGAGCGTCGACGAGGCGGCGATCTGCGCCCGCGACGATGGTCCGTTGTCTCGCAGGTATCGCAGCACGAGCGCGAGATTATGCTCGCGCAGATCAGCCGTGTCCCCGCCGCGCGCCCGGCCGAAGAGGCCCCCCCGGTGCCGGTTCATGCACGCAATAGTAGCCCCCGGACCACGCGCGCCTCGACCGATTCATCGAGCGTTGCCGAGTTGTCTGCTGCCTCGACGCATTGCGCGGCTACTGTGTGAGCATGAATCAGAATTCCGGCGGCGAAGCCGGGCAACCGGCCGGCCCCCACGACCCCTCGGCACCGCCCCGGATCCCCGTGGCCGCCAACACCGGCGCCGCGCTCGCAGTCGGTCTCGATCTGCAGGTCGCTCCCGTTCCCGCGCGCCAGGTGCGGTCGTGGGCACTCTGGGATTGGGCGACTCAGCCGTACAACTCGGTCATTCTCACGTTCATCTTCACGGCTCTGTATCTGACCACCGACGTCTTCCTCCCTGCCGACGTCGCGGCGCTTCCCGATGACGCACCGGCCAAGGTCGCAGGCCTCGCCGATCTTGCCAGCGGATTCGGCTTCGCCATCTTCATCGCCGGGCTGGTCATCCTCGTTCTCGCGCCCGTTCTCGGCCAGCGGGCCGACCGAGCGGGAAGCCGCAAAGCCGGGCTGCTTCTCTACACGATCCTGCTCATCGCGAGCATGGGGGCGCTCTTCTTCGTGCAGGGCCAGCCGAGCTACTTCGTGCTCGGAGCCGCTCTCGTCGCGATCGGAAGCGTCTTCAGTGAACTCGCCGGAGTGAACTACAACGCGATGCTCGTGCAGGTATCGACGAAGAAGACGATCGGCCGCGTTAGCGGGCTCGGATGGGGTCTCGGCTACATCGGAGGCATCGTCGCCCTCATCCTGGTCGTCGTTGCGTACAGCGCCGACTGGTTCGGGCTGCCGCAGGATGATGGGCTGCCGTTCCGTATCGTCGCGGTCGGATGCGCCATCTGGACGATCATCTTCGCGATTCCCATCTTCGTGTTCGTGCCCGAGCTTCCGGCAGCGCGTACCGTCGGACCGAAAGTGGGGTTCTTCGCGAGCTACGTCGTTCTCGTGAAGGACATCGCACAGCTCTATCGCGAGAGCCGTCACACGTTCTGGTTCCTCGTGGCCAGCGCCGTCTATCGAGACGGGCTCGCCGGCGTCTTCGCCTTCGGAGCGATCATCGCGAAGGGCACCTTCGGCTTCGACTTCCTCGAGGTGGTCGCGTTCGGAATCGCCGCCAACCTCGTGGCGGGTGTGAGCACGATCGTCTCGGGGCGTTTCGACGACCGCTTCGGGCCGCGCACCGTCATCCTCTTCTCGCTCGTGGGCCTCGTCGTCGCGGGCACCGGCGTCTTCGCCCTGCACGATGCCGGCAAGATCGTGTTCTGGATCGGCGGTCTCGCCCTGTGTCTCTTCGTGGGTCCCGCTCAGACCGCGTCGCGGTCACTGCTCGCCCGCGTGTCGCCGGCGGGCCGCGAGGGCGAGATCTTCGGCCTCTACGCCACGACCGGCCGAGCAGCGAGCTTCATCTCACCCGGGCTCTGGTCGCTGTTCATCGCGCTTGCGGGAGCGCAGTACTGGGGAATCCTGGGCATCGTGATCGTCGTCGCGGTGGGTCTGGTGCTTATGCTGTTCGTGAAGCTGCCCGATCTGCGCGCCGCGGCGTCCGCGGAGTAGCCGCCCCGCGGCATCCGCGCCTGCGCTACCCCGCCGCAAAGGTGAGGTGTCGCAGATGGTGAGGTAATCGCCCCTCGCATCAGCCATGTATGCCACCTCACTTCGCTCCCGACGAGCGGCCGCATCATGAGATGTCGCGAAGGGCGACGTGGAGAAGGCTCGTGCCCGCCAAACGCGTCATCTCGTGTTGCGTAGAGGTCGCGTTCATCTGCGGCATGACCCTGTGGAGAACGGGCGACGCGCTGAAACGTCTTCGACGAAGCTAGGCGGATGCCGAACGCTTCGCCCCTGCCCCACGATCTTGACGGACGCCCCTTCTCCGTCAGCGACGCGCGGCGTCGGGGCGTGACGCGGAGCAGACTCCGCGCATCCGACCTCTACGCCCCTTTTCACGGCGCTCGACTGCCATCGACCTCGAGGAGCCTGCGCGAGCGCTGCATGGCCTGGCAGTCCGTCGCTCCGGAGGACTCGCACGTCAGCCACTCCACGGCTGCGCTCCTGTACGGATGCCCTCTCCCGCGGCGCCTCGAGACGACGAGCGACATCCAGTGACCGTAGTGCGGCCCCGCCGTCCGCCGCGAGCGCGCGGCGTTCTCGGCCACTCCACCGGCCCGGGCCGCTGCACGCCGATCGACTCTCGCGGGCTCCGGATATCCACCGCCGAGCAGACCTGGCTCGATCTCGCCACACAACTCGACTTGCTCGAACTCGTCGCCGCAGGCGACTACCTGCTGCGCGGATTCCGCCGACCCGACGGCACACGACGCCCCTTCACGACCGTCCAACGCTTGCGCGATGCAGCGGCAGCACACCCGGGGCGCCGCCACAGGGCGATGATCGACCGCGCCCTCGGCGCCATCCGGGAGAGGGTCGACTCCCCCAAGGAGACGGAACTCCGGCTCCTGCTGCAGAGGGCCGGCTTTCCCGAACTCATCGTCAACGAACCTGTGCACGACGAGAACGGCCGCATCGTGGCAACACCGGATCTGCGCGTCCGCGGCTACAACCTCGGCATCGAATACAAGGGATTCGTGCACGCCACGAGCCAGGATGCGTGGGAGAACGACATCCGGCGACAACGCAAACTCGACGATATCGACTGGAAGACGATCGACGTCGTGCGCGCAGACCTGAAGCAGCCGCACCACATCATTCTCGTGATCGAAAGCGAACTGCAGAAGCGAGGCTGGACGGGCAGCTCGACGTGGCCCGGCCTGCACTACGAGCAAGAACCCTAGGGAACCAGCACCCAGAGCCAGATCAGCAGCATCGTCACCACGAAACCGCACACGAAGTTGAACGTCAGGAAGCGGCGCCACCCGGTGTTCGCACGCTCAGCATCAGCGTCGGCGATCGACCAGTAGGGCAGAACGCTGAGTGCGTAGGGCAGAACCAGCACGCTTCCCAGCGGGCCCGGCCACGTCGTGAAGAGCATGAGCACGCCGCCCAGCAGATACGCCACGAAGGCGATGCGCACCGTGGATGCACCCCCGATGACGGTGGCGATCGACGAGATGCCGCCCTCCCTGTCGGCGACGATGTCCTGCACCGCACCGAACGCATGGCTGGCCACACCCCACAAGAAGAAGGCGGCGAGCACGGCCCAGAGAGCGGGCGTGAACGCGGCCCCGGCCAACACGAGACCGTAGACGGCCGGGCTCACGAAGTGCGTGCTCGAGGTGAGCGAGTCGATGAAGGGGCGCTCTTTGAACCGCAGCTTCGGAGCGCTGTAGGCGAGCACCGCGAACAGACTCACAGCGAGCACCAGCCACGACAGGGGCGAGCCGACCGCGACGAGGAACACCACGAACGGCACATTCGTGATCACGACGGCCCACAGGGTGATGCGGTGCAGCGACTTGTCGAGCACCGCGCCTTCGACCCCGCCCTTGCGCGGGTTGCGCATGTCGGACTCGTAGTCGAAGACGTCGTTGATACCGTACATCGCGAGGTTGTAGGGGATCAGGAAGTACAGCGTTCCCAGCACGAAGACGAGGTCGACCTCGCGGGTGACCAGCAGGTAGCCGGCTGCGAACGGGAATGCCGTGTTGACCCACGACAGGGGCCTCGACGACAGGAGCAGTTGGCGAATCATGCGCGCGTCTCGCGTTCTCGCGCGGGCAGCAGCATCCAGAGCGACGGCAGCAGGATCGCCGCGGCCACCGCGTACGCGAAGTCTTCGAGCGGAGCGATACCGATGAACGCGCCCGAGATGAGCGAGGGCTCGTAGCCGACGAGCCCCACGCCGATCATGACGTTGTCGAAGACCGCCGTCATCACGAGGAGCACGCCGAGGGTGATCGCGATCGCGACCCACGGCTTCGTGCTCCGGATGCGTACGGCAGCGCCGATCGCGACCAGCGCGACGACAGCGAGGAAGATCGCGTTGAGGCTCCAGTAATTCACGAGCGCACCGCCGCGCTCCGCGCGGAAGCGGCGGTGACTCGCTGCCGCGTCAGGAAACCGAACAGATTCATGGCGAGGTAGCAGAGCAGTGTCAGAAAGAAGAGCTCCTCGACCGGCAGCTCGGGGGCCAGCTGCAGCCCCGTCATGAACGAGGTCTCACCACGGAAGAAGATGCCGAAACCGATGCCCGCCAGATCCCACGCGATGAAGAACGCCAGACCCGCGGCCAGAACGATGGATGCCCGTCGAGCGTCACGAAAGAAGAAGAGCGTGAATCGTCGGTCGAGCACCACCATGCCCGTGATCGAGACGAGAAGAGCGAGCAGGTAGAGCAGACCCATCAGTCGCCGGGCTCCGCCACAACGGCGGTGTCGGCCGACGTGTCGGTCGACGCCTCGGCGGGATACGTCAACGGCGCGATCTCTGCGGTCTCGTCTGCGGGCTCCGCCAGGGCACCCGTCGACGTATCGCCGCGCAACCGCTTGATCACGAGCTCCGCGCTGATCAGACACATGGGCAGTCCGATTCCGGGAATCGTGGATCCACCGGCGTAGACCAGGCCGTCCACCTTCTTCGACACGTTGCCCGCGCGGAAGAACGCGCTCTGTCCCAGCGTGTGGGCCGGGCCGAGAGCCGTGCCCTTCCACGAGTTGAGGTCGTCGACGAAGTCTGCTGGGCCCATGGTGCGCCGCACCACGATGCGCTCTGCGAGGTCGGGGACACCGGCCCACTCGGCCACCTGCGCGATTGCGGCGTCGGCGATCTTCTCGACCCGCGCATCCCCCTGGCCATCTTCGCCGCCGTGTCCGATGCCCGGATCGGCAGGGATCGGAACCAGGATGAAGATGTTCTCGTGCCCCTCGGGAGCGACACCGCTGTCGGTGGCGCTCGGGCGGCACACATAGATCGAGGCGGGCTCGGGAACCGAGGTCGGACCCTTGGGCCCGAAGCGGCCGAACTTGCTCGCACCGAAGATCTTGCCGAAGTCGCCCTTCCAGTCTTTCGTGAAGAACAGTGAGTGGTGCGCCAGCTCGGGAAGCTCGCCTGTGACACCGAGGTAGACCAGCACGGCGCTGGGGCCGGCCGTCTTCTTCTGCCAGTACGACTCGGGGTAGGTCTGCAGCTCGGGCAGCAGCATGGTGGTCTCGACGTGGCGCAGGTCGGCCGTGGCCACGACCAGCTCGGCCTCGAGCTCGTGAGCCCGGCCCTCCTCGTCGAGGTAGTGCACGCCACCGACACGGCTGCGATCGGATGCGCGTGGCGGGGTCGCCGAATCGGCTGCGGCGCCTGCGCCGGCCGTCGAGGTGCCGGGGCCGCTCGGGGCCGCGGCGACGCCATTGCCGTGCGCATCCACCTCGCCGGCCAGAACGCGCCGCAACTCGTCGCGGTCGATCACGTTCGTGTCGAACTCGGTGGTCTCGTAGTCGTAGACGCTCTTCTCGGGTTCCGGCGCTCGAAGCGCCGGATCGAGCTCGAGGACGATGCGCGTGACGGTCGCTCCCGTGTGGATCTCGACGCCCGCATCTCGGGCGATGTTCGCGATGCTGGCGATCACCTGGCCGAATCCGCCCTGGGGGTAGAGCACGCCATCGTTCATGTCGAGGTGGCTCATCAGGTGGTACATGCTCGGAGCGGCATACGGCGACGATCCGAGGAAGACGGCGGGGTACCCGAGGATCTGCTGCAGCCTGCGGTCGTGCACCGCGCGGCCCGCAAAGCTCGCCAGCGTCTCGGTGAGGAGGCGTATGAGCCTGGGCGTGCGGCTGACCACCGGGCCTACCGCGAGCGGCCTGAGATCTTCGAAGGTGGAGTAAAGGAAGTACTTCTTGGCGAGCTCGTAGGTCTCGGCGGCGGAGTCCAGGTAGCCGGCCATCTTCACGCCGGCGCCGGGCTCGATCGACTCGAACAACTCGAGATTGGAGTCGAGATCGCTGCGGATGTCGACCGTGGTCTCTTCGCCCTCGAAGAAGACGCGGTAGCCGGGGTCGAGGCGGGTGAGATCGAGCTGCTCAGCGGCCGACGTGCCCATGAGCTTGTAGAAGTGGTCGAAGACCTCGGGCATCAGGTACCACGACGGGCCCGTGTCGAAGGTGAACCCGTCCTTCTTCCAGACTCCGGCTCGGCCGCCGACAGACGCCTGCTTCTCGAGGACCGTCACCGAGTAGCCCTCGCGAGCCAGAAGCGCGGCGCTCGCCAAGCCGCTGATGCCGCCGCCGATCACGATCGCCCGTCGGGGCGCGCCCTTCGGATCGGCTTCTGAGCCGGCGGGGATGGCGGTGGTCACTCGTGCTCCTTCGGTAGACGACCCGCGGCTGCAAGGGCCGCGATTCGCATTTTAACTGGGTTGGGCACGCGGATGCGGGTGGTCACCAAGACCGACGCGGGCGTTTCTCGCAGGCGGCGAGTGAGTTCGGCGAAGAGGCCCTGCGCGAGCACCACCGCACGACGGGACGACGACGGCAGAAGCGTGAGCGTGCTGCAGGCGATGTCGAGGTCGTTCTGGATGTCGTCGATGATCGCGGTCTTCTGCGCCTCGGTGAACGAGTCGACGTCGACGCCGGGAAAGTAGCTGCGACCGAGCGCGGTGAAGTCGGCGGCGAGGTCACGCAGGAAGTTGATCTTCTGGAAGGCCGCACCGAGATGGCGGGCGCCGTCGACGAGGCGGGCGTCGTCCGCCTCCGAGTAGCGGTGGCCGACGAGGAACGCCTTGAGGCACATCAGCCCCACGACCTCGGCCGAACCGTAGACGTAGCGCTCGAACGATTCCGGGGTATGTGCGGTCTGGCTGAGATCGGCCCGCATCGAGGCGTAGAAGGGAGCCGTGAGCTCCTCGCCGAACCCCGTCTCACGGGCCGTCAGAGCGAAGGCGTGCACCACGAGGTTGGTGCTGAACCCGCATCGCATGGCCTCGTTCGTCTCTGCCTCGAGGGTGTCGAGTTGAGACCGGATGGCATCCGCCGCGAGGCACGCCTCCGCGGCGACGCCATCGACGACCTCATCGGCGAGCCGCACGAGTGCGTAGATGTTCTCGACGTGCTGGCGGACCGGCTGCGCCAAGAGCTTGGAGGCGAGCCCGAACGATGTGGAGTATCGGCGAATGACGACGGCCGATGCCTCCATGGCGACGCGGTCGTACAGAGAGCGTTGCTGAGTCATTTGACCCGTTCCAGCACCGTCGACACGAAGCCGCGGAACTCCGCGCGAACGGAGTCGGGAAGAGAGGCCGATGCCAGATGCTCCCAGGCGCGATTGGCGAAGTCGCTCGCGAGCGCCTCGGCGTAGCGCCGCGCTCCGCTTTCTTCGAGCAGAGCACGGATGTGCTTCGCGCCCTGCTCATCGAGCTCGGGATCGCCGAACAGCGGCTCGATCTCAGACCACTGCTCGGTCGTGGCCGCGTAGGCGATCAGCACGGTGCGCTTGCCCTCACGGAGATCTCCGAGAGTGGACTTGCCGGTGTCGCCTTCGTCTCCGAAGACGCCGAGGAGGTCGTCGACGATCTGATAGGCGATGCCGAGATTGCGACCGAACGATCCGAGAGCCTCGACGGCGGCATCGTCGGCTCCCGCGAGCACGGCTCCGGCCTGAAGAGGAGTCTCGAACGAGTACACGGCCGTCTTGAGTCTCTCCATATCGACGATGTCGTCGACCGACGGCGGATCCGGATGCAGCGAGAAGTCGACGTCGAGCAGCTCGCCGGCGGCGGAGGCGAACATGGCCTCGTCGAGAATCTCGTGCAGGCGTTCGCGGAGCTCGCCACCGACCCCGCTGCGGTCGAGGAGACGGAAGGCATTGAAGAGAGCGAGATCGCCCGCGATGACGGCGACCGAGAGCCCGCGATGCTCTGCCGTGGGAATCGGAATACCCGCCGTCTGCGCGAGATCGCGATAGCTTCCCGACACGTTCAAACCGCCTCGACGGATGAAGTCACGGTCGATCACGTCATCGTGAACGATGAGTGCCGTGTGCAGCAGTTCGAAGGCCGCTCCGACATAGGCTGCCGTCTCGGAGTCCGTTCCCCCGAACGACTCGTATGCCGCCAGCACCATCGACGGCCGGAACCGCTTGCCGCCGGCGGAGTTCTTCTCGAGCGTCTCCCAGAGGGTGACGTAGCGAGGGCCGATGCCTGAAGCTCGCGACTTTGCGAGCCCGAAGAAGCGGTCGAGAACCGCGTCGACATGCTGCCGTCGCCGCTGGGTCACCACCACGAGATCATGCGTATCCACAGTCCGAGGCTAACTTACGAGACTGTCTAAGTAATCCGCCGCGACCGGGGGATTGCACAAAGGCGGGTTGCCTGCTCGAAGAAAACGGGTCCGATCAGTCAGTCGGCTGACTATTCCCTCACCTCTGGCAGACTGAAGGAATGTCTTCTCGCGAACAGGTGGTCCTCCTTTCTGAGGAGGGGACCCCGATCGGAACGGCCGACAAGGCCACGGTGCACACAACAGACACCGCCCTGCACCTTGCATTCTCGTGCCATGTCTTCGACGAGCAGGGTCGAATCCTCGTGACCCGACGCTCGCTCGCCAAGGTGGCGTGGCCGGGCGTCTGGACCAACTCTTTCTGCGGTCATCCGGCACCGGGCGAAGAGATGACCGACGCCGTGGCCCGCCGCGCCGAGCGCGAGCTGGGCATCACCCTCGACGACGTGACCCTCGCGCTGCCGGACTTCCGCTATCGGGCGACCGACGCATCCGGCATCGTCGAATACGAGATCTGCCCCGTATTCACCGCCACGACGAGCGACGTCGTGGCGGGCAGCCCCGACGAGGTGGCCGAGTGGAACTGGGTCGACCCGGATGCGCTGGGCGCCGCCGTCGCCAGCACCCCGTGGGCGTTCAGCCCGTGGCTGACTCTGCAGTTGCCGCTGCTGCGAGAGACGACCGCGACGGCACGGTGAGGATCTCTGCGCCGTCGTCGGTGATGGCGATGGTGTGCTCGCTGTGCGCGGTTCGCGCCCCTGTTGCGCTTCGAAGTGTCCATCCGTCGGGGTCGGTGACGAGCTCGGCGGTGTCGGCCATGACCCAGGGCTCAAGCGCGAGCAGCAGGCCGGGTCTGAGGCGATAGCCCCGACCTGGTCGGCCGTCGTTCGAGACATGAGGGTCCTGGTGCATGGTCGACCCGATGCCGTGGCCGCCGAACTCGAGGTTGATCGCGTAGCCCTCCTCGGTCAGGACCGTGCCGATGGCATGGGAGATGTCTCCGATTCGAGCGCCCGGACGGGCGGCGGCGATCCCCGCCCCGAGGGCCCGCTCGGTGGCCGCGATCAGGGCCACGCTCTGTGGCGGCCTCGACGGGCCCACAATGAAGCTGATGGCCGAGTCCGCGGCCACTCCCTGCAGTGCGACGGCCAGGTCGAGCGTCAGCAGGTCTCCGTCTCGAACGGCATAGTCGTAAGGGAGCCCGTGGAGCACGGCGTCATTGACGGCGGTGCAGATGTAGTGGCCGAAGGGGCCGCGGCCGAACGACGGCGCGTAGTCGACGTAGCACGACTGCGCTCCTGCGTCGACGATCATGTCGCGCGCCCACCGGTCGACCTCCAGCAGGTTGGTGCCGATGACGATCTTCTGCTTCAGCGAGTGCAGGATGTCGGCGACGAGGCCGCCGGTGACGCGTGCGCGGGCTAGTTGGGCCTTATTCAGGATCTCGATCATGCCGATAACTATACCGGTACTGTTATGACGGTATTAGTATCAAGGCATGGTCAGACTCCCCCTTTCCGCAAGCGAACTCGAACGCGGACAGCGCCTCGGCTCCGTGCTGCGCCGGGCCCGGGGCGAACGCTCCATGCTCGAGGTCGCCGTCGAGGCCGGCATCTCGCCCGAGACACTCCGGAAGATCGAGACGGGCCGCGTCGCGACGCCCTCGTTCCAGACGATCGCAGCACTGGCGCACGTGCTCTCGCTATCGCTCGACGAGGTGTGGGCCGAGATCAATCCGCCGCGCGCGGCGGTCAGGCCGCGGTCGCTCCAGGCCCGCTGACCGCCTCGACCGAATCCAGGGCGACCTCGCGCCCCTCCTTTGTTACGAAAGCGACATGCAGGCTGTCTCCGGTGCCGCGTTCTCGATGCTCCACGACCGGCCCGAATCCCGTCGGTCGATGAGTGTCGCCCCACTGCGCAAGGCTCGCCAGCACGATGCCCAGGTCGCGACCGGCCTGCGTCAGCAGGTACTCGAATCGTTCACGCTCCCCCTCGGCCCGGTACGACCGGCGCTCGAGCACGTCGAACTCGACGAGGGTCGCGAGCCTGGCCGCGAGGACGTCTTTAGCCACGCCGAGGCGCTGCTGGAAGTCGGAGAACCTCGTCACCCCGGCCAGCGCTTCGCGCACCACGAGGATCGTCCACTTCTCGCCGAGCACCTCGAGGCTTCGAGCTACCGGGCAGAGAGGGTCTTTGCCCAAAACCGACGTCGTCATACTCGCAGGATACCACCTGGGTTGGATATTGCTACCTAGAGTGCTAGGTTGTGATTTCCAACCCAGAAGGAAGATGGACATCATGACAACAGACATCAGCGGCGCAGTGGTTCTCGTCACCGGAGCAAACGGCGGGTTGGGGCGCGAGTTCGTGACCCAGGCGCTCGAGCGCGGAGCGATCAAGGTCTACGCCTCGGCCAGGACGCCTCGCGACTGGGAGGACGCTCGCATGGTGCCGCTGACCCTCGATGTCACCGACGAAGACTCCGTGAGAGCGGCCGCCGCCGTCGCGTCTGACACGACCGTGGTCATCAACAACGCGGGCGTGGCAGGAGACGTACCGATGCTCGGATCCTCCGAGGCACTGCGCCGCGTGTTCGAGACCAATTTCTTCGGCGCGGTCTCGGTCGCCCGTGAGTTCGCCGGTGTTCTCGGACGCAACGGCGGAGGGGTTCTCGTCGACGTGCACTCCGCTTTGAGCTGGCTCGGAGTTGCCGGGGCCTACAGCGCGTCGAAGGCAGCGTTCTGGTCGGCGACCAATTCGCTGCGCCTGGAGCTGGCGCCGCAGGGAACCCACGTCGTCGGGCTGCACCTCGGCTACGCGGACACCCCCATGACCGAGGGAGTCACCGCGCTGAAGGCCGATCCGGCCGACATCGTCGCCCGCGCCTATGACGGGGTCGCGGCCGGAGAATTCGAGATTCTCGCCGACGACACGAGCGTGCAGGTGAAGGCCGGGCTCTCGGCTCCGCTGGAGGCGTTGTATCCCCAGCTCGTCAGCTCGCCTCCTGCAGCCTGAGTCGAAGCTGCAGCCCGGCCCCGCTTCATGTGTAGGGACGGGCTGCAGCTCCCCAGCGAGAATCTCGAAGAACTTATGCCGTTCGGGGCATTCATCTCCCGACCGCCGGTAGACTGAAGCTCCACACGGCCGCTTGCGACCGGGCGCGAACCGTTCCCCGGCCGAACATCTGAGGGAGCCGCAATGATCATCTCCCTCATCGGCTTCGCCCTAGCCGGGCTCGTTCTGCCATCGCTCACGGCGCGCTTCGGCCCCCGGATGTTCGTGGTCGCGGCCGCTATTCCGGCCGCCGTCTTCGTCTGGTTGCTGTCCCAGATCCCCGCCGTGACGCGAGGCGAAACCCCCACCGAACTGCACCCCTGGGTTCCGCAGCTCGACCTGGCCCTCGCTTTCAGGCTCGACCCGCTCTCGCTCACGATGGCCCTCATCGTGACCGGCGTCGGAGCGCTGGTCGTGCTGTACTGCGCCCGCTACTTCCGCCGCGGCGAAGACGGTCTCGGAAGGTTCAGCGGCGTGCTGCTCGCCTTCGCCGGGGCCATGTTCGGTCTCGTCGTGAGCGACGACATCTACGTGCTCTTTATGTTCTGGGAGGCGACGACCGTCTTCTCCTATCTGCTCATCGGCCAGTACACCGCGAAGCGCAAGAGCCGGGGTGCCGCACTCCAGGCGCTGCTCGTGACCACGGCCGGCGGACTCGCGATGCTGGTGGGCGTCGTCATCCTGGCCGTCGAGTCGGGCACGACTCGGGTGTCGCAGATCGTCGCCGACCCGCCGCAGGCATCCGGCCTCATCACGGTCGCCGTTCTTCTCGTGCTCGTCGGAGCCCTCTCCAAGTCGGCTCAGGTGCCCCTGCACTTCTGGCTTCCGTCGGCCATGGCCGCGCCCACGCCGGTGAGCGCCTATCTGCACGCCGCGGCCATGGTCAAGGCCGGCATCTTCCTGATCGCGCTGCTAGTTCCCGCGTTCGGCGAGACACCCGGATGGCGACCGCTGCTCGTGGCCGTCGGCGTTCTGACCATGCTGGTCGGTGGATGGCGCGCCCTCCGTCAGCACGACCTGAAGCTGCTTCTGGCCTACGGAACGGTCAGCCAGCTCGGCTTCCTCACCGTCGTCGTGGGCTACGGCACGCGCAACGCGGCCCTCGCCGGCATCACGCTGATCACGGGCCACGCCCTCTTCAAGGCCACGCTGTTCCTCGTCGTCGGCATCATCGACAACCGCCTCGGAACCCGCGACCTGCGTAAGATCAGCGGGCTCGGTCGCCAGGCGCCGCTCCTCGCGGTCGTCGCGACGCTCGCAGCGGCGTCGATGGCCGGACTGCCGCCACTGATCGGCTTCGTCGCCAAGGAGGCCGTGTTCACGGCACTGCTCGAAGACGCGGAGCACGGTGCACCCCTCGGACTCGTGGCCCTGATCGGTGTGGCCCTCGGTTCCGTGCTCACCGTCGCCTATACCGCCCGCTTCCTCTGGGGCGCGTTCGCTCGCAAGCCGGGTGTCGAACCGGCCGAGTTCGTGCACGAGCACGTCGACTTCCTCATTTCACCCGCCATCCTGGCCCTGGCGAGCCTGGCTCTCGGCATCGCCTCACCGCTGCTCGATCCCCTGTTCGGCCGCTATGCCGACGGCGTCGCGCCGCTCAGCGGCGAGGCTCTGGCCGCGAGCACATCAGCGACGGCCGCCGGCGACACGGTCGAGATTCCGGATGCGGCCCATCTGGCCCTCTGGCACGGTCTCGAGCCGGCCCTCGGCATCTCGGCCATCACCCTCGTGCTCGGGCTCGCACTTTTCGCCGCACGCACGCGCGTCTCCGCCATCCAGAACCGCGTGCCGTCACTCATCGACTCGGCCCGCGGCTACAGCCGGGTGGTGCACCTCGTGGATCGCGGGGCGGTTCGGCTCACCCGGCTGACCCAGACCGGATCGCTGCCGATCTACGTCGCGACCATCCTCGTCGTGCTCGTGGCCGCCGTAGGAACTGCGCTCGCCCTCGTCGGCGAACTGCCCGGTTCGCTCCGGCCATGGGACTCCCCGGCTCAGCTGCCCATCGCGATCGTGATGGGCGTCGCCACGATCGCGGCCGCTCGTGCCCAGAAGCGCTTCATGGCCGTCGTGCTCGTCGGGGTGACCGGCTACGGCATGGCCGCACTCTTCGCGCTGCAGGGCGCCCCCGACCTCGCGCTCACTCAGGCTCTCGTCGAGACCGTCACTCTGGTCACCTTCGTTCTCGTGCTGCGCAGACTGCCGTCGGCGATCGGGCAGGATCACAGCAGGCGGCACCGCATCGTGCGAGCCGTCATCGGTGTCGGCGTCGGCATCCTGATGTCTGTCGTCGCCGTCGTCGCCCTGGGCTCCCGAATCGCCGAACCCATCTCGCTGAGATTCCCGGAGCTCGCCTACGAGGGCGGCCACGGTCGCAATGTCGTGAACGTGCTGCTGGTCGACATCCGCGGCTGGGACACTCTGGGCGAACTCAGCGTGCTCGTCGTGGCCGCCACCGGCGTCGCCAGCCTCGTCTTCCTGTCGCGTCGCAGCAGCGACATGCCCCGACTCGGCCCCGAGACCGAGAGGCCGCGCTGGTTCGCACGCCGCACACGCATGGCCGAGGCTCCGGTTGAGGCGACCTCGAGCGCCGGCGCGACTCCCGACGGAGCGGCTCCCTCGCAGGAGAGGGGCAACCAGCGCACGCCGTGGCTGCTCGCGGGCAAGACGCTCGCCCCCGAGAACAGATCGATCATTCTCGAGGTCGTCGTGCGGCTGCTGTTCCACTCGGCCATCGTCGTATCGGTCTATCTGCTGTTCGCGGGCCACAACATCCCTGGCGGCGGTTTCGCCGGGGGCCTGGTCGCGGGACTCGCCTTCGTCGCCCGTTACCTCGCTGCCGGCCGCTTCGAGCTCGGCGAGGCCGCGCCCATCGACGCAGGAAAGCTGCTGGGCTTCGGCGTTCTCTTCGCCGGCGGCACGGCTCTCGTGCCGATCTTCTTCGGCGTCGATGCTCTGACCTCGACCTGGTTCGAGGCGGAGCTTCCGGTGATCGGCCACGTCGAGTTCGTCACGTCGACCCTGTTCGACATCGGCGTCTACCTCATCGTCGTCGGGCTCGCCCTCGACATTCTCCGCAGCCTCGGCGCAGAGATCGACAGGCAGCAAGAAGAAGACCACGACGACGAGGGCGACGACGAGGCTCCCGGTGCTCACCAGATCAACACGTTGAGCCACACTCCAGACTCGCCGACTCCCGACGCCGAGAACTCCACAGAGGAGAGCATCCGATGAGCGCCTCCCTTGTTCTGATCCTGCTGATGGCCGCGCTCTATGCCGGCGGGGTCTACCTGCTGCTCGGCCGCAGCATGACGCGCATGCTGCTCGGCTTCCTCTTGGTGGGCAATGCCACGAATCTGCTCATCCTGATCATCGCGGGGCCGGCGGGTCTCGCCCCGATCGTGGCCGACGGAGTCGAGCCGTCCGAGATGCACGACCCGCTGCCCGAGGCGCTCATCCTCACAGCCATCGTCATCACCTTCGGGGTCTCCGCCTTCCTGCTCGCCCTCATCTACCGTTCGTGGCGCATCGCGCGAGCCGACGTCATCACCAGCGACGAGGCCGACGTGGCCGTCGGCGGCGCAGATAGCTCGATGGACGACGAGGAGAGCACCGAGGCGGAAGACGGCTCGGGCGAAGACACCGAGTTCGAAGGGCGAGCGGAGGCGAAGGCACCGTGAACGCATTGATGAACTCACTGATCCCGCTCGTCGTTCTGCTCCCCCTCATCGGCGCGGCCGGAGCACTCATCGCGGGTCGTCGACCGAGGCTGCAGGTCACGTTCTCGATCTCGGTCCTGTCGCTCGTGGTGCTCACGAGCGCAGCGCTCGTCTACCTCACCGATCAGACCGGCGGCCACGCCGTCGAGGTCGGAGGCTGGTCGGCACCGTTCGGAATCGTGCTGGTAGTCGACAGGCTCTCGGCCCTGATGCTGCTGATCTCATCGATCGTGCTGTTGTTCGTTCTCGTGTTCTCCGTGGGTCAGGGTATGGCCGACGGAGACCGAGAGACACCCGTGTCGATCTACCACCCGAGCTACCTGATCCTTGCTGCCGGCGTCTTCAACGCGTTCGTCGCGGGCGACCTGTTCAACCTCTATGTCAGCTTCGAGATCCTGCTCGTGGCGAGCTACGTGCTGCTCACGCTCGGCGGAACCCAGGCTCGAATCAAGGCCGGCATCACGTACATCATCGTGAGTCTCGTGTCGTCGATGCTGTTCCTCGCCTCGATCGCCATGATCTACGGCGCCACCGGAACCGTGAACATCGCCCAGCTGTCGGTGCGTCTCGGCGAGCTGCCCGCCGACATCCAGCTCGTGCTTCAGATCATGCTGCTCGTGGCGTTCGGCATCAAGGCGGCGGTCTTCCCGCTGTCGTTCTGGCTCCCCGACTCCTACCCCACGGCGCCGGCACCCGTCACGGCGGTGTTCGCAGGTCTGCTCACTAAGGTCGGCGTCTACGCGATCATCCGCACTGAGACCGTCCTGTTTCCCGGCAACACGCTGCAGACCGCGCTGCTCGTGGTTGCGCTCCTCACGCTGGTCATCGGCATCCTGGGCGCCGTCGCGCAGTCAGACATCAAGCGGATGCTGTCATTCACGCTGGTCAGCCACATCGGTTACATGATCTTCGGCATCGCGATCGGAACGGTGGCCGGCCTCGGCGCCACGATCTACTACGTGATCCACCACATCACGGTGCAGACCACCCTCTTCCTGGCCACCGGACTCGTCGAGCGGCAGGGCGGAACCACCGCTCTCAATCGACTCGGCGGTCTGCTCAAGGCCTCGCCGGTCATCGCCGTGCTGTTCTTCATTCCCGCCCTCAATCTCGGCGGCATCCCGCCCTTCTCGGGCTTCATCGGCAAGCTGGGCCTGTTCGAAGCGGGGGCGCAGGCGCCCTCGCCACTCATCTGGGTGCTGATCGGCGCCGGCGCGCTCACTTCGCTACTCACTCTCTACGCCCTGATGCGCGCGTGGAGCCTGGCCTTCTGGCGGCCGAAGCGCGAGGCGCACGAAGAGGAGTCGCCGGCACTCGACCGCATAGAGGAGGCCCCCGAAGAGGCCTCTGACGTGCAGGAGACGAAGGCCTCACCCCGCATCATGATCGGCGCGACCGTGGCCATGGTCACGGTGAGCGTCGCGCTCACCGTCTTCGCCGGCCCCCTGTACTCGATGGCCACCCGCGCGGCGGAGACTCTCGAGGGTCCCGCCGACTACATCTCGCTCGTGTTCCCCGAGGGGGGCGTGTCATGAGCGGCGTGAAGGGCTCGATCTGGCGGCAGGTTCCTCTGTTGCTGTGGCTCGTCGTGCTCTGGACCCTTCTGTGGGACCAGGTGTCCGTGCTCAGCGTCGTCACCGGCATCCTGCTCGCCCTGCTCGTGACCCGCGTGTTCTACCTGCCTCCCGTCGAGTTGCCCGACCGAGTCAATCCGCTGGGGCTCGTCGTCTTCCTCGGGCACTTCCTGTTCGACCTGGTGCGCGCCTCGTTCCAGGTGGCCTGGCTCGCGATCGATCCTCGCCGCGTGCCGACCAGCTCCATCGTCGCCGTGCAGCTGTCCACCAAATCCGATCTGAGCCTCACGCTCACCGCGCTGGCCGTCTCGCTCGTGCCCGGTTCGCTGGTCGTCGAAGCCGACCGGCAGGACGACATCCTGTATCTGCACGTACTCGGCACCGAGACGGCGGCCGACGTCGAGAAGGCCCGCGCCGACGTGGTGGCGGTCGAAGAGCGCATCGTTCGCGCGATCGGCTCGCGCGACGACGTGCGCCGCGTCAATCTCTCACGGGCCGATCGGTCTCTCGGACCGATCATCTCGGGTCGTCGACAGCGGGCATGGGAAGAGCGCCACCCGGCCATTCCGGTCGAACAATATACGAGCGAGGGAGGCTACCCCGAATGAGCATCGTCGTCTATGTCGCCGGGGCGCTGTTCGCCGCAGCAGCTCTCTTCGCCGTCATCCGCATCTGGCGCGGCCCCTCCATCCTCGATCGCATGGTCGCCGCCGACATGCTGCTCTCGACGCTCATCTGCATTCTCGGAGCGGAGATGGTCTACAACCACCACACACGAACGCTGCCCGTGGCCCTGGTTCTCGCCATGTTCGCCTTCGTCGGCTCGGTGAGCGTGGCCCGCTTCGCGACGAAGCAGAAAGACGCCGAGGCCAACAGGGCAGACGAGGGAACGTCGCCGCTCGACCCCTCGCTCGACGAGCTGGCGGGAGGCGAGAAATGACCGCCGACACGTGGTTCGAGGTCGCCTCATCGGCGTGCCTGCTCATCGGCGCCCTGCTGAGCCTCGCGGCCGGCGTCGGGCTCCTGCGTTTTCCCGATGCGCTCTCCCGCATGCACGCGGCGACCAAGCCGCAGATCGCGGGCCTGGCGTTCATCCTGCTCGCCATCGCTCTCGAGCAACGCAACTGGGGCACGATCTCGACGCTGTTCCTCGTGATGCTCTTCCAGATGCTCACGGCACCGGTCGCCGCCCACATGGTCGGCCGCGCCGCGTATCGCACCCGTCACCTTCGCCGGGAGCTGCTGCTCACCGACGAGCTGGCCGACGTGGTCGACCGGGCCAGCCACGACCTCGCGACAGACCCGGCGAACCGACCGGAGTAGCGGGGCGTCAGTAGTCGGTGTGGCCCAGACTCGCACCAGCGACGAACAGCGCGACGTTTCTCGCCGCACCGTGCAGCTCGAAGAGCACCAGTTCATTGCGGCCCTCGCGAACGAGTGCGCCGGGAACGTAGAGAGTGGTCGCCGGGCCGCGGCTCCAGTAGCGGCCCAGGTTGAAGCCGTTCACGAACGCCTGCCCCTTGCCCCAGCCGTCGGTACTCAAGAAGAGATCACGACCGGCCGGCGCCGCGAACGCGCCGCGCACGAACGACGGCCCCGCAACAGACGCGTTCGCCTCGAGGGGCTCAAAAAGGTCGCTCGCCTCCGACACGACGGCGTTGAAGTCGAGCTCGAGCACGCTCCATCCGGTGACAGGTGCGCCACTGATCGACACTCCCCCGATGAGACCCTTGTGCTCGCCGATGCGGTGACCATAGTTCACACGGCCCTGGTCTTCGACGAGGATCGCCAGCGATGCGGCGTCGGGTGAGGCAGGCAGGCTGAGGCTGACGTCGTGGTGGTCTCGTTGCAGCACCCCGACCGGGGCTCGGTCGACGAAGACCTGCGCCCTGTCGCGCACCTCGCCGACGCTGAGCACGCGATCGGCGTCGACCGTGGCATCGGACGGCGCTTCGAGGTCGGCAGTGTAGAGCGCGAAGCCCCTGAACTGTCCACGCTCGTCCATGGTGGGCAGCGCGTCGACCGTCGCCGCCTCGCCGAGCCGGCCCGCGGCATCCCACAGCGACACCCGCTCGTCGAGGACGACCTCGATCTCGGGCGCGGGGCCGCTTCGATCGGGAACCTCGTCGGGAACCGGTGCGTAGCGGGAGATGACCTCGCGGAACGCCCAGAACTTCTCGCCCGGCTCGCCCGACTCGGTGAGCGGAGCGTCGTAGTCGTAGCTCGTGACGGTGGGCTGGAAGACGCCCTTGTCGTTCGCTCCGTTCGTGAAGCCGAAGTTGGTGCCGCCGTGGAACATGTAGATGTTCACGGACGCGCCGGCAGCGAGCAGCGCGTCGAGCTCGCGCGCCGAGTCCTGGGCGTCGGTCACGTGGTGGTGTGCACCCCAGTGATCGAACCACCCGTCCCAGAACTCGGCGCACATGAGTGGACCGGTCTTCTGGTGCGAGCGCAGAGTGGCCAGCCGCTCGGCCGCGCGGGAGCCGAACGACCCCGTCTTGTGTAGCTCGGGAAGGCTGCCGTCGGCGAGCATCTGGTCGGTGGGCTGGTCGATGGTGGTGAACGGCACGGTGATGTCGCCGGCCCGGGTCAATTCGACCAGTTTGCGCAGGTAGCTCTTGTCATCGCCGTAGGCGCCGTACTCGTTCTCGATCTGCATGAGAATGACGGGCCCGCCCCGATCGATCTGGCGCGATGCAACGATCGGCAGCAGCTCGGCGAAGTACTCGGCGACCGCCGCCATGTAGAGCGGCTCGTCGCGACGCACACCGACGGCGGGGTCGCTGAACAGCCAGCCGGGGAATCCGCCGTTGTCCCACTCGGCGCAGATGAACGGGCCGGGGCGCACGATCGCGTACATACCCTCCGCGGCGACGAGGTCGAGGAAACGGCCCAGGTCGAGCCCGCCGGTGGTGTCGAACGCGCCCCGCTGCGGTGAGTGCTCGTTCCACGCCACGTAGGTCTCGATCGTGTTGAGGCCCATGAGCTTGGCCTTGTGGATGCGATCGGCCCAGTAGTCGGGGTGCACGCGAAAGTAGTGCAGCGCGCCAGACAGGATACGGAACGGCTGTCCGTCGAGAAGAAAATCGGCGTCGCCGATGCGGAAGTCAGGCATTGTTTTTCCTCTTGGTCGAGGCGGTCAGCGAAGGTCGGAGGGTGGCGAGCCGCACGATCGACCACGACAGCGGCGGCAGAACGGCCTGCGCCCCCGTGTCGTCGACCGTGACGATGCCGAGGTCGACCGGCAGCACGGCGTCCGGGTCGGCCTGAGTGTTGCTCGCGTGCCGATCGCCGGTGGCCGGCACGCCGAGCGTGCGCTGGTACAGAACGGATGCGATGGGTGCGCCTTCGACGTCGATCACCACCTCGAGAGGCTCGGTCGTCGACCGGTTCACCAGAAACAGGGTCAGCTCATTGCCATCGGTCAGGGCGACCGCGTCGAGCAGCGACACGTCGCCGTAGCTCGACGTGTGCTGTCGATCGGAGTACACCCGCGTGCTCACCACGTCGCCGGTCGCGAAGCGTGCCGTGAGGGCGAACGGGTGGAAGGTGGTCTGTCGCCAGGCGGGTCCGTTCGGCTCCGAGCGGATCGGCGCGATCACGTTCACGAGCTGGGCGAGGTTGGCCATGCTCACGACATCGGAGTTACGCAGAAGCGACATGAGCAGGCTGCCCACGACGACCGCGTCGGTCACGGTGTACTCGTCTTCGATGATGCGCGGGTGCTGTTCCCATTCCCCGGCGAAGAGCGGCGGCTTGTCCACCTCGTTGAACCGCGTCTGGTTCCAGACGTTCCACTCGTCGACGCTGATGCCGATCGTGCGCTCAGAGCCGTGTGCCTCAAGAGTCTCGCGAATGATGTCGGCCACTGTGCGGATGTAGCGGTCGAGGCCGACTCCGGAGGCGAGGAAGCTCGGGACGTCGCCGTTCTCCTCGTAGTAGGCGTGCAGCGAGATGTGGTCGAACACGTCGATGCCGTGTTCGAGCACGGTCTTCTCCCACGTGCCGAAGGTGGGCATGTCCGCGTTGGAGCTTCCGGCGGCGACGAGCTCGATGCTCGGGTCGATCCACTTCATGACCCGGCCGGTCTCGGCGGCGAGCCGACCGTATTCATCCGCTGTCTTGTGGCCGATCTGCCACGGCCCGTCCATCTCGTTGCCGAGGCACCAGAGCGTGATGCCGAAGGGCTCGTCGCGTCCGTTGCCTCGACGCTGTTCGGCCAGGGTGGTGCCCGCCGGGTGGTTGCTGTATTCGAGAAGCGCGGCGGCGTCTTCGATGCCGCGGGTGCCGAGGTTGACCGCATTCATCACCTCGACGCCCGCCGTCTCGGCCCATTCGGCGAACTCGTGCAGACCCACCTCGTTGGTCTCGACGCTGTGCCAGGCCACCTCGAGGCGCGTAGGTCGTTCGGAGACGGGACCGACGCTGTCCTCCCACCGGAAGCCCGACACGAAGTTGCCACCGGGGTAGCGGATGACGGTGGCCCCGAGCTCTTTCACCAGGTCGAGCACGTCTGAGCGGAACCCCTGCTCGTTCGCTGTCGGGTGCCCCGGTTCGTAGATGCCCGTGTACACGGCGCGGCCCATGTGCTCGACGAACGAGCCGAACAGGCGGGGTGACACCGGGGCGATGATGTCGGACGGGGTAACGGTGACGCGGGCGTGGGCCACGGAGGGTTCTCTTTCGGGTGTGCGTGAAGACGGCCCCCGTCAGCGCACTGACGGGGGCCGCAGGACAAGGAGCTAGTTACCGCTCTTGACGGTGAAGCCCTGTTCGTTTCCGTAGTCGGCCGTGGCCTTCTGCCACGCCTCGAGCCCGGTGTTCAGGTCGGACTTGTCGGCGTAGGACTTGCCGACGGTGTCGTTGAAGATGCTGTTCGAGTAGACCTGGAAGGGCAGGTACTGCCATCCCTTCACGACGTCCTTCGATGACTGCACCAGAACCTGGTTGATCTTCTGTCCACCGAAGTAGGGGCTCTCGTAGTTCAGGAACGAGTCGTTGTTGAGGTCGGCGACCGTGGAGGGGAAGCCGCCCTTGGCGATCGACGTCTGGGTGCCTTCTCCCTCGTTCATGTACTGCAGGAATCCGGCTGCCGCGAGCTTGTTCTTGCTCTGCTTGAGGATCGCGTCGCCGCCTCCGCCGTTCTCGGCGCTGGCGGCCTGGCCCTTCTCCCACGTGGGCATGGGGGCTACGCGCCAGTTGCCGGATGCCTGCGCGACGCCCGACTCGAGGTTTCCGGGCATCCAGGCACCGATGGTGAGGGTGGCGATGCTGCCATCGCCGAGGCCCTTGTACCACTCGTCGCTCCACGAGCTGATGGGTGAGACGAGTCCGCCCTCGACCAGTTCGCTCCAGGTGTCTGCGAACTTCTTCGAGCCGGCGTCCTGCAGGTTGATCGAGACGTCGGTCGACTTCTCGGTCTTGTAGGGCTGGCCGCCCGCCTGCCAGATCATGCTGGTGGTGAAGCCGGCGTCTCCGGTGTCGTTGGTGATGTACTTCGTGGGGTCTGCGGCGTGCAGCTGCTTGGCCGCGGCCACGTACTCGTCCCACGTCGTCGGCACCGCGATGCCGTACTGGTCGAAGACGGCCTTGTTGTAGAACAGCGCCATGGGGCCGGAGTCCTGCGGGAGTGCGTAGATGCCGTTGTTCAGGCTCACCGAGTTCCAGGTGCTGTCGGTGTACTTGTCGGCGAAGGAGTCGAAGCCGAAGCCCTTCAGATCGACGAGCGAGTCGCTGAGCGCGAACTGGGGCAGCGCGTAGTACTCGATCTGAGCCACGTCGGGCGCGCCCGATCCGGCCTTGATCGCGTTCTGCAGCTTCACGTACTGGTCGTTGCCGGTTCCGGCGTTCACGACCTTGACCGTGATCTTCGGGTGCTCCTTCTCGAAGTCCTTGGCGATCTGCTCGACCGCCGGAGCCCAGGCCCAGACGGTGATCGTCGTCTCGGTGTCGAGGGCCTTAGCGATGTCGTCGGCGTTGCCGGTCTCGGCGCTTGTGCCCGCCGAGGAGCAGGCCGAGAGCGCGAGGCCCAGGGCGAGAACGCCGGTGAGGGCAGCGGCGCCCCTCCGGAGTCGTCGTGTGCTGCGAATCTTCATGATGTGCCTTTCACTTCCTTGTGGTGTTTACAGGTGATGCTGGGGATGGGTAAGTGGGTGGATCACGCCTTGACGCTTCCGGCCGAGAGGCCTGACTGCCAGTATTTCTGCAGGAACAGGAACGCCACGATGATGGGAACGATCGTAAGCAGCGAGCCGGTGACCACCAGGTTGTAGATGGCGTCACCACCCACGGTCTGCGACTGTTGGTTCCACTGGTTGAGGCCGACCGTGAGCGGGTACCAGGTGGGCTCGGACAGCATGATCAGGGGCAAAAAGTAGTTGTTCCAGGTCGCGACGACCGTGAACAGCAGAACCGTGACGATGCCGGGGGTCAGTAGACGCAGCGAGATCGTGAAGAAGGTGCGCATCTCGCCGGCGCCATCCATCCGGGCCGCCTCGAGCACCTCGGTCGGCACGGCGTCGAGGGCGTAGGTCCAGATCAGATAGAGCCCGAAGGGGCTGATCAGCGACGGCAGGATGATCGACCACGGCGTGTTGGTCAGGCCCAGTTGGCTGAACATCAGGAAGGTCGGAACCGCCAAGGCCGTTCCCGGAATGGCGACGGCGCCCAGCACCACAGCGAAGACCAGCTTCTTGCCCGGGAAGTTGAACTTCGCGAGGCCATAGCCGCCGAGGGCGGCGAGCAGTGTGGCTCCGCCGGCGCCCACGACTACATACAGCAGCGTGTTGCCGAACCAGCGGACGAACTCGCCGTTGCCGTAGGTCAGGGTCTGCGAGATGTTGTCGAAGAGCGAGAAGTCGCCGCTGAACCAGAGGCCGAACGAGCTGAGCAGCTCGGACTGGGTCTTGGTCGAGCTGACGAAGAGCCAGAACAGCGGGAACAGCGCGTAGACCACCATGACGGCCATGACGATGGTGAGCAGCACCGAGCGGCGCTGGTGCACCCCGCGGCCCTTGAGGGAACGCGAGTACCTCGTGGCGCGCGACGACGCTCGCTTGCTGGATCGAGCGTCAGCAGCCGGAACGGAGATTGTGGTCTGGGTCATCTCAGACCTCCTTTCGCGAGCCGCGGTTTTGAACGACGAGGGCGATCACGGCTGTGGCGACGCCCATGACGATCGCGATCGTGGCCGCGTAGTTGTACTGCTGGCCAGAGAACGACAGGTTGTAGGCGTACATGTTCGGCGTGAACGACGTGACGATCGTGTTCTTCGCCAGCGGCTTCAGGATGTTCGGCTCATTGAAGAGCTGGAAGCTGCCGATGATCGAGAAGATCGTTCCGATGACGATGGCGGGCCGGAGAGCCGGCAGCTTGATGTTGCGGATGATGCGCAGGTGGTTGGCTCCGTCGAGTTCCGCAGCCTCGTAGAGGTCGGTCGGAATGACCCGGAGTGCCGCATAGAAGAGCAGCATGTTGTAGCCGACGAACTCCCACGTGACGATGTTGCCGATCGAGGCCAGAACCCACTCGTTCGACAGCGGGTCGGGCAGCGAGATGCCGAAGAAGTCGTTGATGTTCGCGACGAGGCCGAAGCGCACGCCGTACATGAACCCCCACATGAGCGTCGCGACGACAGCGGGCACGGCGTAGGGCAGGAAGATGCCGATGCGGAAGAACGCCGGGAAGTGCAGACGGGCACTGTCGATCGCGAGAGCCGCGAACAGCGCGAGCAGCAGCATGATCGGCACCTGCACGACGAGGAAGATCGAGACCCGGCCGAGCGACTCCCAGAACTTGGAGTCGCCGAGCACCTGGACGTAGTTGGCGAACCCCACGAACGAGTTGCCGCCGACCAGCTGATCCTTGAAGAAGCTCAGGTAGATCGAGTAGACAACGGGAGCGACCAGCACGAACGCGAAGATGAGCATGAAGGGGCCGATGAACTTCCAGCCTGTCCAGTCGAGCTTCGCCTTGTGCGAGGCCGACCCGCGGCCCAGCCGTCGCGTGACCGCCTTGGGCGGATCCTGTGACACCGTCGTCATTTCACATTCTCATTCTTCTCTTGAGTCTCGCGTCGGGAGTGAGCGCTCATCCGCTAGGTTCGGATGTTTACGCAAACACGATTCGATCACGCTAGCATGTTTACGCAAACAATAAGCACGCGTAGCTGTGATTTTGCGCCTGCAGATTCCGGAGAACAGTGAACCCTCGGTCAGACAGTGTCGTCTCTGATGCGCAGCAGCGCCCAGCACGCGCGCCATCGATGACCCGCGGTCCGTCGATGGCAGACGTGGCAGCGCTCGCCGGTGTTTCCGCTCAGACCGTCTCGCGGGTGGCGAACGGACTGACCAACGTCGATCCGTCGACCAAAGACCGCGTCGTTGCGGCTATGAACGAGATCGGCTATCGACCGAACAGCGCGGCTCGCGCCCTGAAGACCGGGCGCTTCAAGTCGATCGGCGTGATCATGTTCACCCTGTCGACCTTCGGCAACATGCGCACCCTCGACGCGATCGCGACCGCCGCAGCCCAGGCCGGCTACTCCATCACTCTGATCCCCATCGCCTTGCCCACCCAGGTCGAGTTGCTCGGGGCGTTCAGCCGCCTCGGCGAGCACGCCGTCGACGGCGTCATCGTGATCGTCGAGTCCCACATCCTCGACCGGTCAGACGTGTCTCTGCCCACGGGCCTGCCCGTGGTGATCGTCGACTCCGACGCGGGCGACAAGTACAGCGTCGTCGACACCGACCAGGCGGCAGGAGCTCGCGACGCCACCCGGCATCTTCTCGAGCTCGGTCATCGAACCGTCTGGCATGTGTCCGGGCCGGAGGGATCGTTCAGCGCGTCCCGCCGCAGGGACTCCTGGGAGGCGACTCTCCTCGCGGCGGGCGCCGAGGTGCCGCGGGTTCTCATCGGTGACTGGACAGCCAACTCGGGCTACCTCCACGGTCTCGAGCTCGCGAAGAGAGACGACGTCACCGCCGTCTTCGCGGCGAACGATCAGATGGCACTCGGCCTGATGCGAGCCCTGCACGAGAACGACATCGCCGTGCCCGACCGCGTCAGTGTCGTCGGCTTCGACGACATGCAGGAGGCCAGCTCGTTCTGGCCGCCCCTCACGACGGTTCATCAGGACTTCAGCGCCGTGGGCCGCCTGTGCCTCGAGAAGCTGCTCGATCAGATCGACGGCAACAGCACCGCGCGCGGAGTCGCCGTCATCCCGACGACCCTGATCGAACGCCAGAGCACGGCGGCGCCGGCCTCGGCGACCTAGCCCGCGGCATCCGCGCCTCTTCGGCACACCCGCGCCAGGTCGACCGGCAGCGGATGCGCCGGACAGGCGCGCATGCGCCGGACAGGCGCGCATGCGCCTCGCCTTAGTCGCGCGAGACGTCGGTGCGGTGGAAGTTCAGGTGCGAGCGCGAGGCCGTGGGGCCACGCTGACCCTGGTAGCGCGAGCCGTACTCCGTCGACCCGTACGGCTTCTCCGCCGGGCTCGACAGGCGGAAGAAGCAGAGCTGGCCGATCTTCATGCCCGGCCAGAGCTTGATCGGCAGCGTCGCCACGTTCGACAGCTCGAGAGTGACGTGACCCGAGAATCCGGGGTCGATGAAGCCGGCGGTCGAGTGCGTCAGCAGACCGAGGCGGCCGAGCGAGCTCTTGCCCTCGAGGCGCGCGGCCACGTCGTCGGGCAGCGTGACGAGCTCGAAAGTGGAGCCCAGCACGAACTCGCCCGGGTGCAGGATGAACGGCTCGTCTGCCTTGGCCTCGATGAGCCTGGTCAGCTCGGGCTGATCCTCGGCCGGGTCGATGAAGGGGTACTTGTGGTTGTCGAAGAGCCGGAAGAAGCGATCGAGGCGCACATCGATGCTCGACGGCTGGATCAGCTCGGGCTGGTAGGGGTCGAGGCCGATGCGGCCCGCGTCGAGTTCGGCTTTGATGTCACGATCGGATAGCAGCACGGCCATAGCCTAGCCAGTGCACACCCCTGCCGGGCTGATGATCGCTCGCACTATGGTGGTCGAATGGATGCCGTCGATCCCTTCTCCCGGGCGCTCTCCGCACGGTCGACGCTTCCCTCCGAGCTCGAGGGGCTCGACTCCGACCCGCTCTGGGCGGCCCTGCTGACGAGCGTGCAGAATGTCGTTCTGAGCGAGATCCGTGCGGGGCGCTACCCCGAGCTCGGCGACGAATCGCAGCGCTCGGCGTGGCCCCCGTTGCTCGATCGACTCGGCAATGACGCCCGTGTGCGTATCGGGCGCGAGATCGTCGACCAGCTCACGGTCAGTACAGTCGAAGAGCTCTGGGCCACCTGCATGCGCGTCATCGGCAACGCTCCGGGCGCCGTCGGCCCTGTTGGCGAAGGCGAATCGGATGCGCGGGGCATGTCGATCGCGGTCGCCAGCAGCGACCCTGTGGTGCAGGAGCACCTCGTCGATCTGCTCGAGCTGCTCGGCGAGATCGTCGATACTCAGCTCGCCGACCGCTTCGGAGCGGTCGCAGACGACCCCCGCCCCGAGCCGGTCGAGTTCTCACTGTCAGACGCCGGACCGGCACCCGAGCCGGTGACGGAGCCCCGGGGCGAGTCCGTCGCACCCGGGTTCACCGCGCCGGTGCCGGTGGCCGTCGCCGACGCCGGTCTCGTCGTCTCGATGCCGCCGACGCTGGCGGAGCCGCCCGCCCGACCCGCGGCCGTGCCGGTGTTCGACTGGGCGCCCGACCCGGCGCATCCGGGGTCGGCCCCCACCGAGGCGACCGTGGAACAGACCGTGGGCCGCGCCCCTGCGCCGCCCTTCGCTGCAGCCGCCACCCCGGCTGAATCGATCGCTCGCCCGCCGGGCGATCCCGGATGGCGGCCGCTTCCCACGATGCCTACGGGCAGAACGCCGGCTCCGATCGGTCGTCGCGCGGGGGCGTTTCTTATCGACAGGGCCATCGCGATTCTGCTCACGACCACGGCCGCGCTGCTCTTCGTCTGGCCGGCGGCCGCCTCGGCCTCATCGATGCCGGATGCGGGTGGACTCGTCGTCGCCCTGGCCTTCGTCGGAGTCGGTGCGGTGAGCCTGGCCTGGTTCCTCGTCGTGGCCTGGATGGTCGGCACCCGCGGTGCCTCCCCCGGCAAGCGCGTCATGCGCATCGAGGTAACCGGATTCTCGTCGCCAGGCCCCATCGGATTCGGCCGGGCGCTGCTGCGCGAGCTGATCCTCGCGGCCTTCTCGATCGGCACCGCGCTCACCGCGTGGCTGCCCTACGCATCCGTCTTCTGGGACCCGACGAGGCAGTTGCGCGGCTGGCACGACAAGGCCGTCGACGACATCGTGGTCGAGATGGCACGACTCTGAAGAGGTCGTGCCGCGCCGCAGATCGTCGGTTAGGCTATGGATGCCTGCGGCTCGATTGCAGGCCACGCGGATGTAGTTCAATGGTAGAACTTCAGCTTCCCAAGCTGATAGCGCGGGTTCGATTCCCGTCATCCGCTCTCACAGGCCGCCCTAACGATGTGGGCCGTCGTCACGGGCAACGCACAACGCTGCGCGTCGTGGGGTTCGATTCCCGTCATCCGCTCTCACACCGCATAGAAGAAAAGCCCGCCGGACGCACTGTCCGGCGGGCTTTTTTGTGACGAAGTACTTAGCGGCGGGCAGCACCGCGGCCGCGCACCTGAATCCAGATGATCAGCACGATGATGGCGCCGATGATCGATCCGATGATGCCGGCGGGCTGGAAGAAGCCCTCCTGGGCGTCGGCGCCGAAGATCAGGAAGCCGAGGAACCCGCCGACGAAAGAGCCGACGACTCCGAGCACGATCGTCATTCCGATCGACAGGTTCTGCTTGCCGGGCACGACGAGACGGGCGACGGCGCCGGCGATGATGCCGACGACGAGAATGCTGATGATGAGTCCGAGCATGATGATGACCTCTTCAGGTGAAGTGCGTTGTGAATGCACGGTGTCGCCGCCCGGTGCCGGACGGTCATCCCAATCAATCAGTAACCGGGGCGGCAGAACACACCCCTAGGGGTGTAAGTTCTACCCATGCAATCGACGAAGACCCGACCACTCACGGTTGCGCTCGTCGACGATTACGACGTGGTGCTGGTCGGGCTCGCGCACATGTTCGACTCCTACTCCGACCGCGTCATGGTCTCGGAGATCGACGCGACGACCGGGCTCAGCGACACCGTCGACATCGTGATGTACGACTCCTTCGCTCAGCCGGAGTCGGACCACGACGAGATCAGCGCACTTGTGGCAAACCCGCGAGCGGGCAAGGTCGTGATGTACACCTGGAACTTCCACCCCGACCTCGTCGCCGGTGCACAACAACAGGGAGTCCACGGCTACCTCTCGAAGACACTGCCGGCTCGCGAGCTCGTGGCGTCGCTCGAGCGCATCCACGCCGGCGAGACCGTGGTCAGCGATCCGCCCCGTCGCGCGAGCCCGGCATCCGGTCTCGACTGGCCGGGCCGCAACGAGGGCATCGCCGACCGCGAATCCGAGATCCTCGCCCTGATCACCCAGGGCAAGAGCAACGCAGAGGTGGCCCGACTCACCTACCTGAGCCCCAACACCGTCAAGAGCTACATCCGCAGCATCTACCGCAAGATCGGTGCAACGAGCCGAACCCAGGCGGTTCTCTGGGGAGTGGCCCACGGCTTCACTCCCGACAACCACCGCATCGACCACTGGCGCGGCGGCCCCTGACAGCAGGCGACCCCTGACAGCAGTTGTCCCCGTTGCAGACAAGAGGTACCGGTGCGCCGGTACCTTTAGTCCGCAGCGGTACCTGTTACGAGCGAGGCGAGCGGTTCTCTGCGTTGCGCACCTGATCGTCGAGATCGTCGGGGTCGAGGTCGGCCTCTCCGAACGACGTGCTGAGCGGCAACCTCAGCTGCAGATCGCTGCCCTTGCAGATGTCGACCCGGCCGCGCTCGAGCACGAAGTCGAGCACGTGCCCGCCCGTCGACAACTCGTCGTCGATGAAGTGCACGTGCCCTCCGGGAACGCCGATCCCCCGCTCGTACAACGGAGTGCGGAAGCCGGCGACCGTTCCCGAGATCGATGAGAAGGTGACGATCGCCTCGTCTTTGACGGCCTCGCGCATCGGCGGGTACGGCTTCTCCTGGCGCCTGACCGTGCGCGTCGTCACGGATTCGAAGCGGCCGTGCACCCGCACCGCGAACAGGTAGTTCTGCGAATCCTCGAGCTCGATGATGCGTGCCACCACGTCTGCACGGGACATGCGCGCGGTGACGTCGAAGCCGGTGACCGGTTCGAAGGGCATCACCACGGCGAAGGGCGTGAGATCGTCGTCGGATGCCCGTTCCACCGATCCGTCGGCGCGCAGCCGGTGACACACTCCGTCGAGCACCAGCATCTCGCCGTCGAGCGCGTTGAATGTTCCCAGCCCGAAGTCGCCGTGTTCGAGCAGCTCACGCACCGTCAGGTCGCCGTCGTAGACGCCGTCGAGGAGCGCACTCATGAGACTGGTCTGGAACACTGTTCGCCGCTGATCGTCCACCCGCTCAGTATGCCCGTCAGGCATCCGGTCTCACCTGACGTAGCCTGTGGATCATGAGCACATCAGCCGCCCTGACCGCCGAGGGCCAGCAGTTCGTCACCGAACGGCACCTCGCCATCCTGTCGACCATCTCGCCGAGCGGCCGCATCCATTCGGTGCCCGTGGGATTCACGTATGCCGACGGCGTGCTGCGCATCATCACCGGCGACGGCACTCAGAAGGTGCGAAACATCGAACGCGCGGGTCACGCCACCGTGAGCCAGGTCGACGGCATCCGGTGGCTCACCCTCTCGGGGCCGGCTCGAATCGAGCGCGAGCCCGAGGCCGTTGCGGATGCCGTGGCCCGGTACGCGGTCAGGTATCGGCAGCCGCGGGTCAATCCGATGCGGGTCGTCATCCGGGTGGATGTCGACGGCCTTCTGGGTTCCAGCGGACTGCGTGCGACGTCAGGCCCCGCAGAGGGCTGATCAGCGAGGCGGCACGACCGTGTGGTTGATCTCCCAACCGGAGTCCCACTCGTCAGAGAAAAAGCCCGACATCTCTTCGGTTCCGTAAGGGAGAGCCTTCGAGTTCATCGACCGACGCACCCGCGCAGGCGAGGGCGGGTTCTCGTCGTGCTCCTCTGCGTCGTCCATCTGATCGCTCCCGTTGCTTGTTGACGTGCATAGGGTACGACGCGAAGCGCCCGATGCAATAGGCCTAGTAAGCGACTTCGCAGAGAGAGACAATCCGCCTAGACGTAGCCACGCGGTTTCCATGTGGGGGGAACGCCTGGCTCCTCGGTGTAGACGAGCCCCTGCCCGCTGTTCGCGGAGGCGGCCAAGAGCTCCAACCACTCACGATTGATCGGCCCGAGATTGGATTCGAGGAAGCGAAAGTAGAGAGGCAGTGCCGGAGTCAGCCAGATGCTCGATCGACCGCTTCCCACCGATACATCTTCTTTCCACGAGAAGAAGAAACTTTCGCCCCTGCGTAGCTTGGCCCCGATGACGAGTTGAAGGTGCAGCAGCGCCCGGTCGGCGATGTCGATCTCGAGTTCGGATCGAGCGTAAATCAGTTTTCCCATTGCTCTTTTCTTAATGCGGGCGCCCCGAAAGGCGGGCCCGCATAACTGTAGGGAAAATTCAGAAGCCGCTTTCTGGGACTTGACAAAGCTCGTGTGAATGGGAAATAAACATGTCTTTGGCGTGTCGTGACCGGATGCGTATGCTCGACTTTACTCGAACATATATTCGAAAGAGTGGAGCAGATGAGCATCTCGTATACGGCCGAAGCGGTCACTCTATGGGTCGACGACGACGTGCCCTCACGCATGGTCTGGAACGGTCGGCGATGGCGCGTGTCCGATATGCCCACACCTCTCGAAGATCTCGCCTGGTCTCGAGTCACGCACCCACCCATGATCCGCGGGTGGCGGTTCCAGGCGACCAACGAGCTCGGCGTGAGCTTCGTCTTCGACGTGGTCTGGTCGGTGTCCGACAGAGAGTGGTCGCTGGTTCGGGTCTACGACTGAGCAGCGAACGACCTGGCAGGCCCACCCCCGAGTAGGGCATGCTAGAAGAGCTACGACACGAAAGGTGCCGCATGCTCCCGTTTCTCATCGTCGGCGCGATCGGCCTGCTTCTCCTGCTCTCGAGCATCATCATCGGTGATCTGCTCGATCTGGTCGGAATCGGTGATGGCCTCGTCTCCGGCATCGCGATCGGAGCGGCGTTGGCGATCTTCGGCGTGGCCGGAGTCATCACGGTCTCGAACGATCTCCCCACGTGGCTCACCTACGTCATCGCCGTGGGCCTCGCGCTCGTGGCACTCGTCGCCATCCAGCTGTTCGTCAGCCATATCGCCAAGCAAGAGAGCGGCGGGCACTACTCCCCGGTGGGCCTCGTCGGATTCACGACCGTGAGCACCGGCCCCGCAGGCGGTGAAGTGCGGCTCGACGACGTGCGCGAACTCGAAAGGCGACCCGCCATCAGCGACGCTGCCATAGCGGCGCAGACGCGCATCCGGGTCGTCGAAGAAGACGGCTACCGGGTCAAGGTGGAGCCGATCGTCGAAGACAGCACCGCCTCCTAGAACCACAGTCCCCTACAGAGAGGAAGCCCAGTACATGGACTTCATCAGCACCAACACGTCCATCGTCGCGGTGGTCGTCGTCATCGTCATCATCGTGGCGTTGCTCGGCTTCATCGCCAGCCGCATCCGCAGGGTTCCGCCGAACCAGGCGCTCATCGTCGTCGGCCGTGGCGCCGCGAAGGGCGCAGCAGAAGGAATCACCTCGCCGCAGAAGGTCATCATCGGTGGACGCACGTTCATCTGGCCGATCTTCCAGGAGGGCTTCAAGCTCTCGCTCGAGCAGTACCAGACCTCGGTCGATGTGACCGCGATCGACAGCAACTTCATTCGCACCTCGGTGAAGGCCACGGTCAACTTCAAGGTCACCGGCAGCGAAGACGGTGTGCGTCGCGCCGCCCAGCGCTACCTGCTGCAGCAGGCGAAGCTTCCCGAGATCGTGCAGCAGTCGCTCGAAGGTTCGCTGCGTGGACTCATCGGTGGCCGCGCGGTCGACGAACTGGTCAAGAGCTTCGCACAGCTGGCGCAGGATGCCGTCACCGAGACCAAGGGCGAGCTCGCCGAGCTGGGTCTTCAGATCGAGACCCTGAACATCCGCGAGATCGAGACACCGGGATCGACCTACCTCGCCGACCGCGGTCGCGCCGAGGCCGCCCAGGCCCGTCAGATCGCCGAGGTGCGCGAGGCAGAGACCGTGCGCGCCGCGGCCCTGTCGCGCATCGAGAACGAGCAGCTCACCGCCGAGCGTCAGCGCGAGCTCGACCTGCGCGTCGCTGCGATCAAGGCCGACACCGAGCGAGCGAATGCCGAGGCAGACGCCGCGGGTGAGTTGGCGCGTGCCGAGCAGGCGACCTTCGTGGCCGGCAAGGAGCGCGAGGCCGTAGCCGAGCAGGCAAAGGTCGCCGAGCAGCGCCTCAACATCGAGGTTCGCCAGCCGGCCGAGGCCGCCGCCTACGCCGCGGTGCAGAAGGCCCAGGCCGATCGCGACACCGAGAAGGCATCCGTCGACGTCGATGTCTACCGTCGCCAGCAGACGGCAGAGGCGGCACGCACTGCGGCCGTCAACGAGGCCGAGTCGATCACCGCCCTCGGTAACGCAAACGCAGCCGCCACCCGCGCCAAGGGTGAGGCCGAGGCCGCCGCGGTCAAGGCGCTCGCCGAGGCGCAGAACCTGCTGAGTCGTGAGGCGCTCGCATCCCGCGCAATCGACGCGATGCCCGAGGTCGCCCGCCGCATGGCCGAGCCGCTGTCGAACGTCGACAACATCTCGATCATCTCGACCGACGGAGCGAGCGCGCTCACGAAGTCGGTGGCGCAGAACATGACCGAGCTGCCCGAGGTCATCAAGCAGGCCACGGGCCTCGACCTCAGTGCACTGCTCGCCGGCATCGGAGGAGGCCTCGCCGCCAAGTCCGCAGCAACCGGCAGCGGCGCCGGAGTCGGCACGGTCAGCGCCGGTCGCCCGGCCACGGCGACGGCCACCCCGCCCTCGACCGACACCGAGTCGCCGGTCATCTAGAGCAGTACCCGCCGAGCGCGGGAGTTCTCGTCTGTCGCGGTGGTCCAGCCACCGCGGCCGACGGGAACTCCCGCGCTCGTCCGTCACTGCGAGGTCGAAATCCCGCCAGAGTCAGTGCCCATCTGCCGCTACCGTGAGTGAATGAGCACCACGCACCGCACCGCCGAGGGCACGACGAACCTCTCGGCCGGCATCCAATTCGCTGCCATGGGAATCGTGTGGGGTGCGAGCTTTCTCTTTATGAAGGTGGCCCTCGAAGGCACCTCTTTCGGGCAGGTCGCGTGGACCCGACTGGTGCTCGGCGGCCTGGCGCTCGGCATCGTGATGCTGATCACCCGCAGCTCGCTACCGCGCTCGCCGAAGGTCTGGGGCCACTTCGTGGTCGTGGCCATCTCCGGCTCGGTGCTGCCATACCTGCTGTTCGCCTGGGCCGAGCAATACGTGTCGAGCGGACTCGCCAGCATCTACAACGCCGTCACCCCGATCACGACCGCGCTCATGGCGACCCTGGTGTTCCGCGTCGAGAAGCTGTCGCGGGCGCAGATTCTGGGCGTCGCGGTGGGCATCGCCGGAGTGATCGTGATCATCGGCCCCTGGCGCTTCGTGTCCACGGCCGCCGCCGCCGGCTCGCCGGTGACAGAACTCGCCGGACAGCTCGCGTGTCTCGGCTCGGCCGTATGCTACGGATTCACGTTCAGCTATCTGCGACGCTTCATCACGGGCCGAGGCGTGTCGGGCGTCACCACCGCTTTTCTGCAGATCGGCCTCGGCGGCGCGATCATGCTGGTGCTCACGCCGGTCGTCGCCATCGGGGCCGTGCAGCTCACCCCCGAGATCGTCGCAAGTCTGCTCGTGCTCGGCATCATGGGCACAGGCGTCGCCTACCTCTGGAACATCAACGTCCTCCTCACCTGGGGTCCCACCGCGACCTCCACCGTCACCTATCTGACACCGATCGTGGGAGTCGCCCTCGGCATCCTGGTTCTGGGCGAGACGCTCTCGTGGAACGAACCTCTGGGCGCGGTCCTCGTCTTCCTGGGCATCCTGCTCGCCCAGCGCCGACTCCGGCTGCCCCGTCGACTCAGAAGCGGTCGCGTTCCTCGCTGATCCGGGGCACGAGGGCGATCGCCGCGGCGGGGAACGCTGCCACGGCGACAAAGGCGAGCGGATAGCCGACGAGTCCGATGAGCGCTCCGACGGCCGGGCCTACGATCGACGCCGCCACATACTGGCCCGTGTTCTGCACGCCGAGCGCGCGCCCGCTCCAGGCCGGTCCCGCGGTCTCGGCCACCGAGGTGAAGGCGAGTCCATTGTCAGCGACCACCACCACGGTGGCGATGACGAAGACCACGGCGGCCGCACCCCACGATGCTGCATCTGTCAGCGCGAGCAGCAGCATCACGACCGCCGCAGACAGGGCGACCCAGCGCAGCGGGCGAACGCGACTGCCCAGCCTGTCGCTCCACACACCCACGAGAATGCGCCCGATCGCACCCACGAACTGTGCGGCACCCACGAGCACCCCGGCGGCGAGCGGCTCCCAACCGAGCTCGGTGACCAGCCAGACCAGGCCGAATGTCGAGACGGTGAACTGTGGCACCACGAGCAGAACCGACACCGCATGGATGCGCCACAGAAAGGCGCTGCCCCGGTAGGGATTGGCGGCGCGCGCGACCCCGCCTGCCGCGGCCTCGCCACTGGCTGCCGCGGACGGCGAGGTGGATGCCGGACGCGCATCCGCAGCCTCCGGCGGCGCGGTGCGAATGCCCAGCGCGCAGGCCAGCGCGATGACCGCTGCAATCAGCCCGGGAACGAGCAGCGCCGACGGAACCCCTCCGCTCTCCGCGGCCACGGGAACCGACACGGCCGCGATCGTCACTCCGAGGGGAACCGCCATCTGACGAATGCCCATGGCGAGCCCCCGGCGGTTGCTCGGAAACCAGCGCACGACCAGTGAGCCGCTCGCCGAGTTGGTGCTCGCCGAAGCCATTCCGCCGACGAGCAGGAAGGCTCCGATGGCGACGTAGCCGTCGACCGTCATCGCCGCGAACGCGGCCAGGGCCGTGAGCGCGAGGCCGACGGCAATGACCCAGCGCTCTCCGATGCGGTCGACGAGCGCGCCCCACGCGAACAGGGTGAGCACCATGCCCACGGTGGGCGTCGCCGCCAACAGGCCCGCCTCGGCGAGCGTGAGTCCACGCTGTGTGTGCAGCAGCAGAATGAGGAAGGCGGGGGTGTTGACGAAGACCGTTCCCGCGGTCTGGGCGCTGACACCGAGAGCGAGATTCAGCCAGGCTCGGGGGTGGATGCCTGCGGCGCCGGGTGCGCGCATCGAAACGGTCGATGTCATGGGATGCTCCTTCGTGCGGCTTCACGAGCACGCACGTTAATTGGTATACCATTACGGTATACCAAGCAAGTCGAACCACTTCCCGTTTAGATGGGCCCAGACATGACAGACGACACCGAGCGAAGAACCCAGACGACGCAGCTGTACGAGCGGCTCCGCACCTCGATCCTCACCCTCGAGCTGCTGCCCGGACAGAGCCTCGCCGAGCGAGGCCTCGAGACGCGATTCGAGGCATCCAGAACACCCGTGCGGGCCGCGCTCGTTCGTCTCGAGGCCGAGGGCCTGGTGCGCCGCGACGGCCGCAGCTTCGCCGTCGCGCCGATCGACCTCGGCGAGATCGGCCAGCTCGCCGAATATCGCGAGGCGGTAGAGACCGCGGCGGTGCGGCTGGCCGTGCAGCGCGCATCCGACGACGACCTCGACGCATTGGCCGACGAGCTCACCTCGATGGCCGAGGCGAACGCCGCGGGCGACAGTATGCGGGCAGGCGACAGCGTGCAGGCAGGCGGCGACTTCCACTCGCGGCTGGCCCAGCTCGCGGGCAATCCGTTCTTCAGCACGGCGGTCGCGTCGTCGCTGCGCCGTCTCGAGCGCACGCGCTGGCTCGAGGCCAGCTCTGCCGATTCGCGCGAGCACGCGCGCGACGAGCACCTCCGCATCCTCGCCGCCGTTCGTGCGCGCGATGCCGACCTGGCCGCAGCGCTGATCGCCGAGCACATCCGCGGAACCCACGAGCGACTGCGCGAGGCGCTCAGCTCAGACGAGTGGCGTCGCGCACACGCCGTGCCGTGACCAATTCAGGAGGAGAGGACCGCCGACAACACTATCCACGCGACCGAACTCTCCTCATGAGTTAAGTACACGCTCGCGGCTTATGCTGGCCCGATGGTCACCGAACACCGTTTCTCTGGTCGCATCGCCGGCTTCGGCACCTCCTCCGGCACGCGCATCGTCATCGGAATCTGGGCCGAGTCGCCGCTCGGCGCATTCGCCGACGTGATGCTCGAGGATTCCGCCGGACACCGCACCTTGCTCGCGCCCAGCGACGAGATCGCGGAGTTCGTCTCATCGACCTACTCATTCGACGAGGTTCGCGTGGTGCCCGTCACGACCAGGCGCGTCGAGGGCGGCCTCGCCGTGTCCGCAGGCGACCTGTCGGTTCGGATGCGCGTGGGCGGCCTCTCGACGCTCGGCCGGCTGTTGCGGGTCGTTCCGTCATTGGTGGCGACGCACCCCGCCTGGCTGAGGGTCATCGATCCCGTGGCGAGTCGACTCGTCGCAGGCGTTCACACAGCCGGATCCGCGGGAAACGGGCGGCAGGAGTTCTACGGGGTGACGCTCATTCGCGCGCTCGACGACGCGGTCGTGACCCGAGGAGCAGAGAGCCTGGGCACGATGACGCCGCTTCATCCGCCGGTGACCTTCGGCTTTGGGTCGGCTCCACCGGCTCCGTCGATCGTCGACGTGGTGACCACGATCCGCGAGTAGCTGGTCTCGATATGGTCGCTGGGCGACCTACTCGACCAACGCAGAATTACTGCGCAGGCCGTATCGAGACCAGCGCCGAGGGCATCACTCCCGCCACCGGTACTCCACCTCGGGGCGCCCCGGAGTGCCGTAACGCGGCGCCCTGTCGGCACGCCCCGAGTCGGCGAGGTACTCCAGGTAGCGGCGAGCGGTTACCCGCGACGCGTGGATCTCCTCGGCGAGCTCACGCGCAGACACTCCCCCATCTGATTCCGCCAGCAGGGTCGACACCGCGCTGAGCGTCTCCGGGCTCAGCCCCTTGCCCAGCCCCGGATCGTTCGAGGTGCGCAGCGCGGCGAACGCGCCGTCGACATCTCTCTGGCTCGCGACGGTCGGAGACTGGGCGAACAGCGTGCGGAAGTCGCGATAGCTCGTGAGCTTGTCAGTGAACACCCCGAAGGTGAACGGCTTGATCAGGTACTGCACGATGCCGGCCGCGATGGATGCCCGCACCACCTCGGCCGAGCGCACCGCCGTGATCGCGATCACATCGACATCGACGCCGCCGGCCCGGATGCGGCGGCACAGTTCGAGGCCGTCGATGTCGGGCAGATTCATGTCGAGCAGAATCAGGTCGATGCGCTCGCCCGCCTGGCCCAACGATGCCTTCAACAGCCGCACGGCCTCGGCGCCCGTGTGCGCGACCCCGCCCACCTCGAAGCCGTCGAGCCGTGCCACATAGAGAGCGTGCGCCTCTGCCGTGATCACCTCGTCTTCGACGATCAGCACCCGGATCACGCCCATCCCCCGGTCATGAGTCGACCCGCGCGGTCATGGGCAGCGTGACCGTGAACACCGCGCCAACGTGCTCGCTCAACTCGATGGTTCCGCCGAGGCGGGCGACCGTCTGCCGAACGAGAGCCAGCCCGATGCCGCGGCCCAAGGCATCCGTCTCTTTCGTGGAGTACCCGCGGCCGAAGACCCGCTCGCGCGCGTCGTAGTCGATGCCCGGCCCCGAGTCGGAGACCTGCACGACCAGATCGTCTTCGCCGTCGCCCAGGCCGAGATAGACCTCGACCCACGGCTCGGTTCCCGGCGCGGTTCCGGATGCGGCCGCGTCGAGCGCGTTGTCGACGAGATTGCCGAGAATCGTCACGACGTCGGCCGGCTCGAAGCCCTGGGTTCCCGGGTCGAGATGCGTCTCGAGCTTGAGAGCCACTCCGCGCTCGCGCGCCTGCGCCGCCTTGCCCAGCATGAGCGCGGCGATCACGGGTTCGTCGATCGACACGAGCACGCGATCGGCGAGACGCTGGCTCAGGTTGAGCTCGTCGGCAGCGAAGCGCAGGGCCTCGTCGCTGCGGCCGAGTTCGAGCAGCGACGCGATCGTGTGCAGACGATTGGCGAACTCGTGGGTCTGCGAGCGCAGCGCATCCGACATGGTTCGCATCGACTCGAGTTCACCCGTGACCCGCAGCAGCTCGGTGCGGTCACGCAACGTGGTCACGGTGCCGAGCGACCGGATGCGGCCCGCGCCGCGCTGCGCCTCGGTCGGCAGGGCCGGCTGATGGTTCACGACGAGAACGTGGTCGCGGGTCACGAAGACCTCGTCGCGGGCCTCTTCTTCCTGCAGCAGCAGGGCCTTGAGTGCGACCGGGATATCGAGCTCATCGACCGGCCGCTCGGGGCCGCCCGCTGCGAGGCCGAGCAGATCGGCCGCGTGGTCGTTGTAGAGCACCAGAACCCCGCGCGCGTTGACGAGCACCAGTCCCTCGCGCACGGAGTGCAGAACCGACTCATAGTAGGCGAACACCTGGCCGAGTTCCTCCGCGCCGCGACCGGCTGTGACCCGCCGCAGATAGCGGCTGAACAGCCACGAGACGAGAGCTCCCACCGCGATCATGACGGCGCCCGCGCCGAGCAGCAGATGCACCCGCGGCCAGAACGCGGCGTCGACCTGACTGAGGGTGATGCCGGCCGAGACGAGTGCGACAACGCTGCCATCGTCGCCCCGGATGGGCGCGACCGCGCGCACAGACGGCCCCAGGGTGCCGGTGTAGGTCTCGGTGAATGACTCTCCCGCGAGCGCCGGGGCGATCGTGCCGAGGAACGGCTTGCCGATCTCCTCCGGATCGCGATGGGTATAGCGCGTGCGATCGGGGGCCATCACCGTGATGAAGTCCACGTCGGTGTCGTCCATGAGGGTCACCGCGTAGGGCTGCAGCACGCTCGAGGGGTTCGGCTGCTGCACGGCCTCGATCACGAACGGATTGTGGGCGACGGCCTGGGCGGTGACCATGCTGCGGGCCGACGCGTCTGCGGTGGCCCGGCCACGGGCATCCAGGGCCAGAAGGGCCACGGCGAGACCCACGGCCACGATCACGAACACGGCCTGCACGACGAACAGCCGCGCGGCAATGCTGACCCGTCGTCGTCGACCGTTCATCGAATGCTCCCTTGCGCCCTGCCGACATACGCTACGCGCCTCACGCGTCGAGGGCGAATGCTTCGCGGGTCAGACGCGAACAGTATGAACACAAGCGTCGGACACCGAGCGGCAGCCCACAGGATTACCGCAGTAGTTCAGGCAGAGTCGCCACGGTGTTGTGGCGGCCCCTCACGAAGGCAGGCATTCCATGAGCACCTCATCTGCTCCATCCACATCGGGCCGCAAGGCTCGCAAGAAGCTCGACAAGAACCACTACCTCTACATCGCGGTGATCGTGGCGGTGGTGGCGGGCATCATCGTCGGACTCGTCGTTCCCGAGTTCGCGAAGACCCTGGCGCCCATCGGCACCGCGTTCGTGGGGCTCATCAAGATGATGATCGCCCCCATCATCTTCTGCACCATCGTGATCGGCGTCGGTTCGATCGCCAAGGCCGCGACTGTCGGCAAGGTCGGCGGGCTCGCACTCGGCTACTTCATCGTGATGTCGACCTTCGCGCTGGCGATCGGCCTCGTCGTGGGCAACGTGTTGCACCCGGGAGAGGGCCTCGACATCTCCTCGGCGAGCTACGACACGAGCAACATCGTGGCCGAGTCGACGCAGGACTTCTTCCTCGGCATCATTCCCGTGTCGCTGTTCTCGTCACTGGTCGACGGCAGCATCCTGCAGACCCTGTTCGTCGCCCTGCTCGTGGGCTTCGCGCTGCAGAAGATGGGCGACAAGGGCGCCCCGATCCTCGGTGCCATCAAGTCGCTGCAGGCGCTGATCTTCCGCATCCTGTCGATGGTTCTGTGGGTCGCCCCGCTCGGCGCGTTCGGCGCCATCGCCGGTGTGGTCGGCTCGACCGGATGGGGTGCCGTCGTGGCACTCGCCACCCTGATGATCGGCTTCTACGTGACCTGCGCGATCTTCGTGATCGTGGTGCTCGGAACCCTGCTCAAGCTCGTCACGGGCGTGAACATCTTCTCGCTCATGAAGTACCTGGCCCGCGAGTACCTGCTCATCGTCGGAACCTCGTCGTCGGAGGCTGCTCTGCCCCGCCTCATCGCCAAGATGGAGCACCTCGGAGTCTCGAAGCCCGTCGTCGGCATCACGGTTCCCACCGGATACTCGTTCAACCTCGACGGCACCGCGATCTACCTCACGATGGCGTCGCTCTTCATCGCGAGCGCCATGGGCACCCCGATGACCATCGGTGAGCAGATCGGGCTGCTGCTGTTCATGATGGTCGCGTCGAAGGGCGCTGCGGGCGTCACTGGCGCCGGACTCGCGACTCTCGCGGGCGGTCTGCAGTCCTTCCGCCCCGACCTCGTCGACGGCGTCGGCGTGATCGTGGGCATCGACCGCTTTATGTCGGAGGCCCGCGCCGTGACCAACTTCACCGGAAACGCGGTGGCGACGCTGCTCGTCGGAACGTGGACCGGCGAGGTCGACAAGGGCCAGGTACGCAACGTGCTGGGCGGCAACGATCCGTTCGACGAGAAGAGCATGAACCCGGATGCGCACGCGACCGATGCCCCGGCCGAGGCGTCGACAGCGTCGAACGTCGACCCCGCGGTTCCGTCGACGGCCTCGCTGCACGCCCTCACGGGAGTAGAGCCCACGAAGGCGGCGCCCCGCCCCTGAGGCGAGATGCGCCGAGCGCGGGTGTTCTCGCGCGGCGCGGTGGCCACGCCACCGCCCTGCGCGAGAACACCCGCGTTGGCGCGCTGGGCTGCTCCGTTCCCGAGCGGCCGCGCATCCACTCGGCGCAGAAGCACCCTCTGCGGCCCGGGAAGGTGCTTCTGCGTCGAGTCGGTTGACGCGTCTGATCGAGTCGGCGCACATGCATCCACCGCCGCGATATTGGGTGCTAGTGCGCCGAGTCGCCGCGTCGGGCCGAGCGCGATGCCCAGTGCGAGCGGCTCACAGCACGGTCGTCGTCACCTGCACAGGCGCGTCGGTCGAGACCGAGGCTTCGCCCGCCGAGCGCGTCACCGTGAAGCTCGCCTCGCGGCCATCCGGCGTCGTCACCGTGAGGGCGGTCTCGCCGTCGGGCCCCGGATAGACCCGCAGCTCGAGTCCGTCGAGATAGTCGTAGTCGGGGCGGTCCGTACGCGCCCCGATCGGCAGCACCGCCGACTCCCGAACATACAGAGGCAGCGACATGAAGCCGTGCCGCTCCGTGCGCCATGCGCCGCCCTGCACCACCTCGCCCGTGAAGTAGTTCGTCCAGCGCCCGGCGGGCAGATAGAACTCGACCTCGCCGAACTCGGAGAACACCGGCGCCACGAGCACGTCGTGCCCCAGCATGTACTGGGTGTCGAGGTAGGCGGCGCCCCTGTCGTTCGGAAACTCCAGGGCCATCGGACGCAGGATCGGCGTGCCGTGACGACCGGCCTCGAGCCCTGCAGCGTAGATGTACGGCATGAGCTCGAGCTTGAGCTTCGTGAAGAAGCGAGTGACCTCGACGGCTTCTTCGTCGAACATCCACGGCACCCGATGCGAACTCGACCCGTGGAAGCGACTGTGGCTCGACAGCAGACCGAACGCGGTCCATCTCTTGAAGACCCCGGAATCCGGGGTGCCCTCGAAGCCGCCGATGTCGTGGCTCCAGAATCCGAAGCCGCTGAATGCGAGCGACAGTCCGCCGCGGAGCGTCTCCGCCATCGACTCGTAGCTCGACGTGGAATCGCCGCCCCAGTGCACCGGAAGACTCTGACCGCCGACCGTCGCCGACCGCGCGAACAGCACGGCATCCCCCACCCCGCGCTCGTCTTCGAGCGCCTCGAACACGGCCTTGTTGTAGAGCTGCGCGTAGTAGTTGTGCATGCGCTCCGGGCTCGAGCCGTCGAAGTAGTCGACCTCGAGCGGGATGCGTTCGCCGAAGTCGGTCTTGAACGCGTCGACCCCCTGACGTTGCAGCACGCGCAGCTTCTCGGTGAACCACGCGGAGGCATCGGGGTTGGTGAAGTCCACGAGGCCCATGCCCGCCTGCCAGAGGTCCCACTGCCAGACCGATCCATCGGGGCGCTTCACGAGGAAGCCCGCCTCCTTCGCCTCGGCGAAGAGCGGAGAACGCTGCGCGATGTAGGGGTTGATCCACACCGAAACGCGCAGATCTTTGTCGTGCAGGCGCGCCAGCATGCCGTCGGGATCGGGGAAGACTCGCGGATCCCATTCGAAGTCGCACCAGTTGAACTCGCGCATCCAGAAGCAGTCGAAATGGAAGACGCTCACGGGGAGATCGCGCGCAGCCATCTCGTCGATGAACGACGTCACCGTCTCCTCGTCGTATGAGGTCGTGAACGAGGTCGAGAGCCACAGGCCGAACGACCAGGCAGGCACGTGGGCCGGCCGGCCGGTCAATGCCGTGTATCGCTCGAGGATGTCGGTGGGCGTCTCTCCATGGATGATGAAGTACTCGAGGCTCTCGCCCGCGACAGAGAACTGCACGCGCTCGACCGCCTCGGAACCGACTTCGAAGGAGACGTGCCCGGGGTGGTTGACGAGCACGCCGTATCCACGATTGGTGAGATAGAACGGCACGTTCTTGTAGGCCTGCTCGCTGGACGTTCCCCCATCGGCGTTCCAGATGTCGACCGTCTGGCCGTTCTTCACCAGAGGTCCGAAGCGTTCTCCGAGCCCGTAGACGAGCTCGCCGACCCCGAGCGAGAGCTGCTGCAGGGTGTAGTTCGCCGAGAACGCGCGTGCCGTCCCCCCGCGCGCATTGCCGACCGGCGCGCCATCCAGCTGCGCATCCGGTCGCACCTGCATATGCGCGGTCGACTTCGCACCGGCCGTGGTGAGCACGCGCCCTGCCGCCTCGAAGACGAGCCCGTATGGCGCCCCTTTCTGCACCGTGACGCTGAGTTCACCCGACGTGAGCACGCCCTGGTCGTCGGTGATCGAGACGACGCCGTGCCCCTGTTCGGCACCCACGAGGTCGAAGCCGAGCTCGTCGCGACCGCCGGTGAAGTGCGAGACCTTCACGCCGATGATGTTCGGAAGCGGTGACGACAGCTCCACGGTCAGCACGGGGCGGTTCAGCACGTCACCCCGCTTCTCGATGACCATGGTCGGCGCGGTCACGACGATGCCGTTCTCGCCCTCCGGCCAGATGTCGTATGCCTCCTGCGCATAGAGCGGCGTGACTCCCGGTCGCAGCTGCCAGAAACCGTCGGTGAACTTCATTGATGCCCTTACTCGGTATTACTTGGTCGAACCGGCGGTGATTCCGCGGGTGAGTGTTCGTTGGAAGATGAGGAAGAAGATGAGTGTCGGAATGAGACCGAGCAGGGCAGACGCACTCGTGGTCGTCACATCCATGAGCCTGTCGCCCTGAAGGGCGGTGATGGCGACCGGAACCGTCTGATTCGCGTTCGAGACGAGGAAGGTGAGCGGAATCAGGAACTCGTTCCAGGTCCAGATGAAGAAGAAGATCAGGAGGACCGAGAGCGTGGGCCGGCTGATGGGCACCACGACCCGGCGCAGGATCTGCCAGCGGCTCGCGCCGTCGAGTGACGCCGCCTCGATGATCTCCTTGGGGAAGGTGCCGAACACGGCGGACAGCAGATAGGTGCCGAAAGCGCTCTGCACGACAGTGAAGATGATGATGACGCTCCACACGTTGTCGTAGAGACCGACCTGCTTGAACATGAAGTACAGCGGGTAGAGCATCGCCTCCTGCGGCAGGGTGTTGGCGATCATGAACAGCACCAGCACCCAGACGCGGCCCTTCACCCGACCGATCCCGATGGCATAGGCGTTGAAGACCGAGACGATGACCGCGAAGACGGCGACCGTTCCGCTGATGAAGAAGCTGTTCCACAGCTTCTCGGGAAAGTTCACCCGCTGCCAGAAGTTGGCGATGCCATCGGTGTAGATGCTCGACGGAAGACTGAGGGGACCGCCATTGGCGTAGTCCGTCGGCGACTTGAACGAGTTCACCAGAATGATGAGAAACGGCACGGCGACCAGGGCGGCCACGAGGATGACGGCGATCAACAGAATCCAGTCGCCGACGGTGCGCCGCGGCTTCTGTCGGTGCGGCTTGAGCACGGCGTTCCGTGAGCGACCGTTGCCTGAGCCGCCGTTCCCTGAGCTTGTCGAAGGGCGTTGCATGGTGGCAGTCATCAGCGTTCGTTCTCCAAGCGTTCTGCGCGGTTCTGGGCCAGGATGAAAATGATCGTGAGCGCCACGATCACGACGGTCAGAGCCGTGGCGATCGTCGCTCCGTAACCCACCTGCTGGCTTTGGAAGAACTCGCTGTACGAGTAGTAGCTCGGCACGATCGTGGAGTCGCCGGGACCGCCGCGGGTGAGCGCGTAGATGGGGCCGAACACCTTGAGGGCCGCGATCGTGGCGGTGAGCACCACCACATAGATCTCGGGCCGGATGATGCTGACCGTGATGGCCGTGAAGCGCTGAAACCAGTTGGCGCCATCGAGCTCGGCCGCCTCGTACAGCTCTGGATCGACACGCTGCAGGGCTGCCATGAAGATCACGACGGGGTAGCCGATCTGCACCCAGACCATCACCACCATCACGCTGAGAAGTGCGGTGTCTGGGCTGCCCAGCCAGTTGTGCTGCAACGCACCGAGGCCGACGGCATCCAGAATCGTGTTGAGGGCGCCGTTCTCGGGACGCAGGATCCAGCCGATGACGATGGCGGCGATGGCCACGGGCAGAATCTGCGGAAGATAGTAGGTGGCGCGAAGGAAGCTGGCGAACTTGCCGCCGAACTTCTTGCCCACCAGGTCGAAGAGCAGTGCGGCCAACACCAGGCCGAGCAGCGTGGGCACCACCACCATGGCGACGATCATCGCGACGCTGTTCTGGAACGATACCCAGAACTTGTCGTCGCCCATGAGCTTGATCCAGTTGTCGAGGCCGATCCATTCAGGCGGGCGGATGCCTCGATACGACGTGAAGCTGAGGTAGATGTTCCAGATGAGCGGAACGAGGATGATGATCGTGAACAGCACGAGACCGGGAATCAGATAGAGCCAGAATCCTCGCTTGCGCACTCCGGGGAGCAGGCTCATCTCCGGGGCTCGGAGCTTCCGTGCGCTGACGGAGGCGGGTGGCAGCGTTGCCATGGAAGGTGCCTTTCGTGCGATCTGAGATGTCTCGGAATGGGCCCTTCGACGGGCTCAGGGAACGAATCGCTCCCTGAGCCTGTCGAGAGGGGTGTGGACGAACTACTTGCCGGTGATGTCAGCCACGCCGGACTCGTACTCGTCGCCGAGTTGCGTGTTCATCTCTTCGGGCGTGGTCGATCCGTTGATCAGCTCCTGGGTCGCCGCGACGATCTGGTCGTAGAACGTCGAGGTGGGCCAGTCGGGGTAGAACGCCAGTCCGTCGCGCTCGGTGAGCGTGTTGAAGTTGGCGATCAGCTCCTGGCTCTTCGGATCGGTGATGTCCTCGGTGTTCGCCGCGACGGGCACCCCTCCGTTGTTGCCGATGAGAGCCTGGATCTCGGGGCGCATCGTGATGTCGATGAACTTGTACGCCAGGTCTTTGTTGGCGGCGTTCTCGGGAACGACCCACAGGTTTCCGCTCGAGCCAGGAGCCATCTCCGAGCCGGGGAAGAGGAAGGTTCCCCAGTCGAAGCTGGTCGCCTCCTTGATGATCCGGCCGTACCACCACGAACCAGAGACCATGATCGGGTACTTACCCGAGATGAACGAGGTTCCCATGTCTTCAGCCTTGAGGCCGGTCGTGTCCTTCGAGATGTAGCCCTTGTCGACGTACTCCTTGAGCTTGTCGCTGGCATAGCTGAGTTCGGTTCCCTGCCAATCGACCGGGTTCTTGTACAGCTGGTAGTCGTCGACGAACGACCGATCCGCTTTCGACAGCGCGAGCTGGTACCAGAGCTGGCCGATCGGATACTCGGCGCCAGCTTCCGCCAGCGGGGTCACCCCGTTGTCGGCGAACGTCTGCAGAGCCGCCTCGAACTCGTCGTAGGTCGTGGGAACGGCGATGCCGTACTGCGCGAACATGTCTTTGTTGTAGTAGACCTCGACGTATTCGCCGTAGTTCGGAATGCCGTACCAGGAGCCCGATCCCATCACGCCCTTGTCGTCGTAACGGGCCGTCGTCTGAAGCGATGGCGCGAGCTTGTCGGCCCATCCGTATTTGTCGACGGCGTCGTCGATGGGCGTGAGCAGGCCCTGGCTGGCCAGCAGGCCGGCCGTCGCGTTGCCCTTGTTGTACTCGAGGATGTCGGGAGCCTCGTTCGAGTTGAGCACCTGGCTGGCCGTCGAGCGGATCTGCTCGAAGCTCTTGGGCTCGAATTCGACCTTGGCGCCGGTCTCCTCTTCGAACGTCTTGATCGCCTGGTTCCAGGCGATGCCCATCGCGCTGTCCTCGCTCTCGAAGTGCCACAGCTTGAGGGTCTTGCCATCTTCTGCCGGAGCCGATGTGGAGCAGCCCGAGAGCAGGGCGCCCGCGGCGACCACGGCCGCGAGCATCGTGAGTGTGCGTTTGATTTTCATGTGTCTACCTCCTTGTAGGGATGAGTTACCGGGGGAACCGGCAATGGTGCTGTCGTGCTGGTGCTGTGGATCGGCGCTCTTCGATTAATCCCCGACTTCTTTCGACTGCCGTCGAAGCGCTTCGATAATGCGCGCAGAACTCCCTTCGAATCGATTGTCAGGCCTGGTGAACGGTGGGTCTGGGGGCCGCGATGGAGCCGCGGTCAAGGAACGTCGGGGCAATGAGCGTGACCTGGGGGTCACCGAGCGCATCGACCAGAGCCAGTGCATTCTCGACGGCCGAATGGCACATCTCATCGAGGGGAAGGGGAATAGCGCTGAGTGGCGTCTCGAGCTCGTCGGCCGCATAGCTCGCGCACGCGGCGAGCACCGAGAGGTCTCCCGGAATCGACAGGCCGAGTTCGCTGATGCGACGCAGCGCCCCCTCGACGATCGGCTCGTTGCAGTGGAAGACGAGTGCCGTCATGTCGGGAAGCTGCTCGCGCAGCAGGTCGTAGGCCTGTTGACCTCCCGTTCGCCCGATCTCCGGCCACTGCGTAGCCGTGCGTACACCGCGAGCGCGGCACTCGTCATCGAAGCCGTGCGTGAAGCGGCGGATGAAGTTGGTGTCGCGGTCGACGTAGCTGTGGGGATGCCCGATCACACCGATCGAGGTATGCCCAGCCTCGGCGAGCATCGCCACCGCGTCGCGCCCCGCCCGATCGAAGTCGAGGTCGATGCACGACATGTCGTCGACGCCGGGCGGAATGCCGATGAATGCCGACGGAAGGCCGAGGCGCCGAATCAGGGGCACGCGCTCGTCTGTGGTGGCGACACCCATGACCACGACGCCGTCGATCAGCGATCGCGACGCGGCTCGGCGGATGCCAGACACCTCGTCGTCGGTCGCGAGCAGCAGCACGTCGTAGTCGTGGGCGCGAGCCGCCTCGACCACGCTCGTCACGAAGCGCATGTGTGTCGGCAGGTGCCCGTCGGGGCCGAGGGGCGCGCTCAAAGCGAGGATGTTCGTGCGGGCGCCCGCAAGCATCCGGGCCCCGGCGTTTGGCTCGTACTCGAGCTCGTCGATGGCGCGCATGATGCGCTGACGCGTAGAGGCGGCGATGGAACGCTTGCCCGAGAGTGCGTACGACACTGTGGAGATCGACACGCCCGCGGCCTGGGCCACGTCGGTGATTGTCGCCATTGTCGGACTCCGGTGTCTCGAGGATGTGCTTGAGCTGTTTAAGCGCTTCGATACTGAACGCGCTCTCAGCAGAGTACGACGCGAAGCGCTTCGACGCAACAGATAGTGCTGACTCGCCCAACAAATCGTCGAGCTTCGCGAGCGCGGGTGTTCTCGCTGGGCGCGCTGGTGCGGCCACCGCGCTCGGCGACAACACCCGCGCTCGGCGTCAGCCGGGCAGGATTCCCAGGCCATCGACCTTCGGAATCGCCGACAGCAGCTGCTGCGTGTACGGCTGCTGCGGGTTCGACCACACCTCGTTCACGTCGCCGCGCTCCACGATCTTGCCGCGACTCATCACGGCCACGTCGTCGGCGATGACCCGCACCACCGACAGGTCGTGGCTGATGAACAGCAGCGATGCACCGGTCTCGAGCGCGAGGTTGCGCATGAGGCCCGCGACCCGCGCCTGCAGAGACGCGTCGAGGGATGCGATGGGCTCGTCACCGACGAGCAGATCCGGCCCCGAGGCGATCGCCCGGGCGATGGCGATGCGCTGGCGCTGCCCACCCGAGAACTGGTGCGGAAAGCGTGTGCGGGCCGACGCATCCAATTCGACGTGCGCGAGCAGGTCGGGAACCGTCCAGGCCGAGCGGTCGGGGTTCACCTTCAAGCCGTCTTCGATCTGCTTGCCGATCGTGCGTCGCGGGTTCAACGAGGCGTACGGGTTCTGAAAGACCATCTGGATGCGCAGCAGCTTGCGGTCGCGGGTGCGCATGCCGAGGCGGGTCACCGGAGTGCCGTCGAACGTGATCGATCCGCTGTCGAGGCCTTCGAGGCCGCAGATCGCACGGGCGAGCGTGGACTTTCCGCAGCCGGACTCGCCTACCAGGCCCAGCACCTGCCGGGTGCCGAGCGAGAGGCTCACGTCATCCACCGCTACGAGACGAGGCTTGCCCGCCACGCGATAGCTGACTTTGACGCTGTCGAGTTCGAGCAACGACGTCATGATGCGTCTCCTGTCGAGGTCGAGTCGGGGGCGGTCGGCGCGGAACCGTCATGCGGCAGCGCGTCGATGAGCGCCTTCGTGTAGGGGTCGCGGGGAGCGGTGATCACCTGGAATCGGTCTCCGTGCTCCACGATCTCGCCCTCGCGCATAACGGCGATGGTGTCGGCGAGCGCGCTCATCACACCGAGATCGTGCGTCACCAAGAGGATCGCCAGACCGAGGTCGTCGCACAGTTCGCGCAGCAGGCGCAGGATTCCAGCCTGCACGGTGACGTCGAGTGCCGTCGTGGGCTCGTCGGCGATGAGCACGCTCGGGCTGCACATGATCGCCGAGGCGATGGCCACCCGCTGCAGCTGCCCGCCCGAGAACTGGTGCGGGTACTTCTTCAGCGCGCCGGCAGGGTCGGGCACCTTGACCTGCTCGAGCACGACGCGGGCGCGCTCGAGGGCCTCGCGCTTCGACATGCCCGTGTGCTGGCGCAGGTGGTCGGTGAGCTGCGATCCGATCGAGAGCATGGGGTGCAGGCTCGACGTCGGGTCTTGGAACACCATCGCGATGTCGTTGCCGCGCAGGGTGTTCAGCTTCTTCGTGGGCAGCTCGAGCAGGTTGCGCCCGTCGAACTCGATGACTCCGCCGACCGTCGCCTGGGCGGGCTGCAGGCCGAGAACGGTCATGCCCGTCATGGTCTTGCCCGACCCGGACTCCCCCGCAAGGCCGGTGATCTGGCCCGCCGGGATGTCGAGGGAGATGCCGCGCAGGATGCGCTTGGCCTTGTCGCCGCGACCGATAGAGAGGGTCAGGTCGCGAATGCTGAGACCGCCGGATGCCGCGGGCTGGCTCGCGGGGATCACGCTCACAGGGCTCGTCCTTTCACGGCGTCGGCAGTGCGCGGGTCGAGACCGTCTCGCAGCGCATCGCCGAGGAAGTTGAATGCCAGAACGACGGTGAGGATGGCGAGTCCCGGGAAGACCGAGATCCACCACGACGAGAAGTTCTGCACGCCGTCGGAGACCATCGCACCCCAGTCGGGAGTCGGCGGAACAGCGCCGAGGCCCAAGAACGACAGGCCCGCGAGCAGCAGGATGGCGGTGCCGACATCGAGGGTGGCGAGCACGACGACCGGCGCGATGATGTTCGGCAGGATGTCTTTGCCGAGCGACGTGAGAGGACTGTTGCCGAGCAGGCGGCCGGCCACCACGTACTCCGACCGCGAGGCCACGACCACGAGAGAACGCGTGACACGCGCGTACGCCGGCCACGACACGATGAGCATGGCGATCACCGCGTTCGTGAGGCTCGGGCCGAGCGATGCCGCGATGACCATGGCGAGGATGATCGTGGGGAACGCGAAGACCAGGTCGGCGATGCGCATGATCACCTCGTCGGCGACCTTGCCGAAGTAGCCGGCGATCGAGCCCGCGATCGTTCCCACGAACAGCGACGACACGACGAGAAGCAGAGGCAGGATGATCGACACGCGCGCGCCGTCGAGAACGCGCGAGAGTACGTCACGGCCGAGCTGGTCGGTTCCGAACAGGTGTGCGGCACTCGGTGGCTGCAGCCGGTCGAAGTCTTGAGCGAGGGGGTCGGCGGGGCTGATCATCGGCGCGAGCAGGGCGAGCAGCAGCCAGATCACGATGATGGCTGTTCCGGTGATCGCGAGCGGGTTGCGCAACGCAACCGGGAACCGCATCCGGCGTCGGGCGGCGACCGCCAGAACATCCGGCTGGGCGGGCGCTGTGGTCTGGCTCATGCGGCCCTCACTCTCGGATCGATGAAGCCGTAGGCGATGTCGACGATGAAGTTCAGGCCGATGTAGACGATGCCCACCACGAGGCCGACGCCCATGATGGCGGGAAGGTCGAGCTTGGTGGCCGACGAGAAGGCGTATTCGCCGAGGCCGTGCCACGAGTAGACCTTCTCGACGAGCACGGTTCCACTGAGCAGTGAGCCGAACGCGATACCGAGCACCGTGATGATCGGCACGAGGGCACCACGCAGCACGTACTTGAGCACGACCGTGCGACCGGTGAGCCCCTTGGCTCGGGCGCCTCGCACGTAGTCGGCGTCGAGAACCTCGAGGATCGCGGAGCGCGAGAAGCGTGTGAGCAGACCGATCGTATAGAGAGCAAGCACGGATGCGGGCAGCACGAGGTGGTACACCGCGTCACCGAACGTGGCCCACTGGCCGGCGAGCAACGAGTCGACAGTGTAGAGACCGGTGACATGCGGAGGGGCGATGGCTGCGGGGTCGAGCCGTCCCGAGCCCGGGAACAGCTTGAGCTGGAAGAAGAAGATGAAGTACACGAGCAGGGCCATCCAGAACGCGGGAACCGAGAGACCGATGAGGCTCACGACGCGGATGATCTGGTCGACGAAGGTGCGCTGGCGCAGAGCGGCCCAGAGACCGAGGCCGATTCCGATGATGGCCGAGATCAGGATGGCGCCGACCGCGAGTTCGATCGTGGCGGGAAACGCCTTGCCCAGCTCGGTCGCCACGGAGGTGCGGGTCTGGGTGGAGGTACCGAGATCGCCCTGAAACAGGTGGCCGAGATAGGTGAAGTACTGCACCGGCAGCGGCTTGTCGAGACCCGCGTTCTCTCGGAACTGCTTGACGATCTCGGGGTTCGCCGCAGCCTGCTCGCCAAGCGCCGCCTGCACGGGGTCGGCGGGCACCAGGTTGGTGAGGATGAAGGTCACGAGGGTGACGCCCAGCATGAGCAGGGCCGTCACCCCCAGACGGATGGCGAGGTAGCGCGCCAGCGGGGGGATGCCCGCCGGCGCGCGACGCTTTTCCGCTTTCACAGAGATGCTGTTACTTGATTCCGGCAAGATCGATCGTCCAGACCGGGTTCAGGCTGACCGCGGTGATGCTCTTCGAGGTGACCACGTTCTGAGCCGGCTGCAGCAGCGGAACGAACGGACCGGACGCGTTCTGTGCCTTCTGCAGGGCGGCGTAGGCGCTCTGGCGCTCGTCGGTCGAGACGGCAGCCTTGGCGGCGTTGGCTAGATCGGTCACGGTCGAGTCTGCTCCGGCGGCCCAGCCTGCACGCAGACCGACGAGTTCACCCGGCGTGAATGCCAGGTAGTTCGACGGGTCGGGGAAGTCGGGGCCCCAGTACCAGAGACCCACGGTCTCCTTGCCGCCGCGGTAGGCGTCCAGTTCGGTGGCGACCGGCGCGGGAGCCAGCACGATGTTGATGCCGACCTCCTTCAGCTGTGCCTGAACCGACTCGGCGACGCTCTGCAGCGACAGACCCTGAACGGTGATGTCGTTCGGGAAGTTGAGCGTGACATCCTCGCCCTTGTAGCCCGACGATGCGAGCGCTGCCTTGGCGGCGGCGGCGTCATGCTGGTTGCCGTCGGATGCGTCGATCGCGCCGACGAACAGCGACGGGATGAATCCGCCCGGCTGAACGGATCCGTCACCGGCGAGGTCGACGATCTTGTTGTAGTCGATGCCTGCCTTGACCGCCTTGAGGAAGTCGGGGTTGCTGGTGATCGCCGAGACGGAAGGGTCTTGGTTCAGAAGCAGGAAGATCATGTAGCGCGACGGGCTCGAGAGAACCGTCACGTCGGAGCTGCCGACCTCTGCGACCTGGTCGGGGTTCAGATCGAGAGCGACCTGCGACTCACCGGCCTGGATGTTGAGCTTCTGGGTCGGACCCTGCACGTTGCGCAGAACCACGCGGTCGTACGCAGGGGCGTCACCGGTGTACTTCGGGTTCTTGGTGAAGACCACCTGCGAGGCCACGTCGAACGACTCGAGCATGTACGGGCCAGAGCCGGCGGATGCGCCGTTCAGGTAGGCCTCGGCACCGTCGGCGTCGGTCGCGGTTCCGCCGTTTTCTTCGACGACCTTCTTGTTCACGACACCGAGCGCGGGGTTCGGAAGGATGTACGGCAGCGCCGGGTTCGGCGTTGCAGAGGTGAGCGTCAGCGTGGTGTCGCTCGTCTTGGCGACCGTGATTCCCTCGAGGAGGAACGAGGGGTTGCCCTTGATTCCCTGCACGCGCTGCAAAGAGAAGACAGCGTCGTCGACGGTCACGGGGCTGCCGTCGGAGAAGACGTGCCCGTCTGCCATCGTGAGCGTCATCACCGTGTTGTCGGCGTTCATCTCGTAGCTCGCGAGACCGTCGATCGGCTTCGTCACGTCATCACCCTTGAAGGTGAGGAGCGTCTCGTAGAGAGCCTTGGCGACGATCGAACCCGTCGTCTCGTACTCGCGGTTGGGGTCGGCCGTCTTCAGGTCGAACGACGAATCGACGACGACGGACTTGCCGCCGGACGAGCTCGAGTCGCTCGATCCCGCGCTGCATGCAGTGATGCCGAGCGTGGCGACGACGGCGATGCCGACGATGCCGACGATGCGGCGGAGTGGTGACAACACGATGGTGGTCTCCTATCGGGTGAGGAAGGTGCTTATCGGGTGAGGAGCGGTGCTGGGCGAGTCTGACGTGCGGTTGATCAGTGAATTCTGCACCAACCAGATGTGGAATGTTGTCTTGAAATTACTTCTCACCCAGATCAAGTGTCAATCTGGAGGTTCGATGCCAAGACAAAGTGGTGACAGCTTCACGTATTTCGACATAACATCTCTAAATGAGAGATTCTGCAGCGGCAGACACGGACAAAACAGGGGGTCGTCTTGGATCTTGATGAGACGCACGTGCGCATGCTGGAGATCCTGAGAGACAACGGGCGTATCTCTATCGCCACGCTCTCCGAAGAATTGGGCATCTCCCGCTCGAACGCCTACACGCGCTACGAGTCGCTGGTGCGCAACGGAGTCATCCGCGGAGTACACGCCGACATCGATCCGACCGCCGTCGGGCTGAACGTCGCCGCGATGGTGTTCGTCACGGTCAGGCAGAGCCAGTGGTCCGATTTCCGCAGCAGACTCTCCACACTCGACGAGCTCGAGTCGTTCACCGTGATGACGGGCGAGCATGACGCCATGCTGTTGGTTCGCGGCTCGGGAGTCGCCGCCATCCACGATCTCGTCGCCACCCGCCTGGCGCAGTGGCCATCCGTCAAGGCCACCGTGACCGTCTTCATCATGGATGAGATGGCGTCGAACGTGTCGCTGCGCATGGGGGCCTCGACCAGCGACACACTGCAGCAATCAGGCGAGCGCTACGGAATGACACGGTTCGTGCGCACCAGCGACGAGCGGGCCAAGAGCGCCGAGAACGCGCAGAACGCTAGGCGCGCACCTCGCGGCACACGCTGACATGATCGGCCCCGTCAGGCCCGACGAAGTCCTCGGTCAACTCGAGCACGCCATCTGAGGTGCGGCTCACGACCGAGGTCGCTGAGCCGGCGGTCGTAGACCCGTCGACACCGAGGTGCACGAATGACACGTGCAGCACGTCGCGGTCGCGGTAGCCGCTGAAGCGCCCCACGATCACCGTGTCGCCGGTGTACTCGCCCCAGATGACACCACGATCCTCGCGGTAGTGAAAGCGCGACGGCGCCGTCGCCGAGACCGCACTCGCTGTCGACGAGACCATGTCGAACACCGTGTCGTCGATCGACTCGTCGAAGGTGCTGGGGGCTGCGGCAGAGGATGCGTCGGAGGGGGTGCTCATGATCGCCCACTGTTGCGGAACCCGGTTCTGCTCGTCAATTCCCGCGCAGAAAGTCCATCGTCAGATGTCAGCTACATGACATCGGTGGACTAATCGAGCCCATCAGCGAAATGAGCGGGACAAACTGCCGAGCAGGTTGTAACGAGCTTGAAACGTGCTCGAAGAACGGGCTAATTTGCAGACATGACTACTCTTTCGCCCACCCCGCGCGACCCCCGGATGCCTCGGCTCCCCACCTCCGAGACGTTCCGCGAGTTCATGGCGAGCGGCTGGGCAGAGCCCGATCGCTCCGCCAGAGTCACACCCGGTGCGGCCGAAGCAGCCGCGGATCACCGCGCGCGACTCTCGGTCCGCTTCCCCGCAGACGCCCTCATCGTCGCAAGCGGACGCAGCGTGGTTCGCTCCAACGACACGGAGTTCGGCTTCCGGCCGCACAGCGACTTCGCCTGGCTCACCGGATGCGTCGCGGAGGCGGCCGTCGTCGTGATGCGGCCCAGCGCATCCGGCCACGATGCCGTGCTCTACCTGACCGAGCCCGCCTACGCGGGCGAGGAGGCCTTCTACGCCGATGCGATGCGCGGCGAGCTGTGGGTGGGAGCCGCCCCCGGACTCGACGAGTGGGCGAGCGCGTTGCAGATCGAGGTGCGTTCGTTGGCCGTGCTCGTCGACGACCTCCGCGCGCTTCGGGGCGCGGTTTCTGGCGAGGTCCTTTCTGCCGGGGCGGACGAACCCGCGTTGGCCGAGAGCGGCATCGACGCGGCGTCGCCCGAGCTCGAGCGGGTGCTCTCCGACCTCAAGCTCGTGAAAGACGAGTGGGAGATCGCGCAGCTGCGCGCCGCCGTCGACGCCACGGTCGACGGCTTCGCTGCGGTCGTCGCAGAACTGCCGACCGCGATCTCCGGCCGTGGCGAACGCTGGCTTCAGGCCACCTTCGAGCGTCACTCCCGCCAGGGCGCGAACGGTGTCGGCTACACGACGGTCATGGGGTCAGGACCGAACGCAGCCACTCTGCACTGGTCGCGCTGCGACGGTCCGGTGAGTGCCGATCACCTCGTGCTGCTCGACGCGGGGGTCGAGGTCGACACCCTCTATACAGCGGATGTGACGCGCGTCTTCCCGGCGTCCGGCACCTTTTCGCCCGCCCAGCGCCGGGTGTACGAACTCGTCCTCGAGGCACGGGCGGCCGCGCTCGCGACCCTGCGGCCGGGCGCCCTGTTCTCCGACTTCCAGGAGGCGGCGCACGACGTGATCGCCCGCGGCCTGCACGGCTGGGGCATCCTGCCGGGCACGCTGGAGGAGGCGCTAAGCCCCGAGGGCCAGTACCACCGCCGCTACGCGATCTGCGGAAACGGACATCACGTCGGCCTCGACGTGCACGACTGCGCCAAGACCAGCGAAGAGCTCTACCTGCGCACGCCGCTCGTGGCCGGCATGGTGCTCACGGTCGAACCCGGCATCTACTTTCACGCCAACGACCTCACGCTTCCCGAGGAGCTGCGCGGCATCGGAGTGCGCATCGAAGACGATCTGCTGATCACCGACTCGGGGTACGAGAACCTCTCGGGGGCGCTGCCGGTCGAGGTCGACGACGTGGAGGCGTGGGTGCGCTCGCTGACGCGGTAGCTGCGCGCTCCCAGCGGGAGCGACTGTCGGCCGAGAAACAGCCCTGAGCGGGCGAGCGCGCCCGGAGCGGGCGAGCGCGCCCGGAGCGGGCGAGCGCGCCGTTCTCGAGGGCGCGTTCGCCCGCTGACCGCGCGCTCGGCGGTTGAGCGGCACGGGTCACCCCGTCTCGCCTCCGTGCGACGATGAGTACTGTGCAATCACGAGCGTCCGAATCAGCGCTCACGGATGCCGAACTGCGGCTCCTCGAGACGCAGTTGCGCGAGCGTCGGCTCGACATCGATCGAGAACTCGGCGGCCTGGCGCAGACGCTCGTCGAGGTGCGCGAGGCACGAGGCGCGGAGTCGGTGGACGACGAGCACGACCCCGAGGGCCCGACGCTCTCGAGCGAATGGTCGCGCATCCACGGGGTGCACGGCGAGCTCGCGGCAGCATCGGAGGCCGTCGACGCTGCCCTCGAGCGCATCGCGGACGGCAGCTACGGCATCTGCACTCGCTGCGGCCAGCCGATCGGGTTCGCGCGCCTCGAAGCGCGGCCCGAGGCCACACTCTGCATCGCGTGCGCCCGAGCAGCGGAGCGCTGACCCGGCCGCCGAAACCCGAGTGGCCGGCGAGATGACAGTTCGCGTCGCCTCAGGGCCCCGAGATCGCAGTTCGATGTAGCGGAAGTGTCATCTCGGCATCCAGCGAGGTTTCACGCGGCCACTTCTTCGAGCACCTCTCTGAACGCGACCGTCGCCGGGTGATGCGCGCCGCTGTCGCGCACCGAGGTGAAGATCGACCGGCGCGCATCCCCCGCCAGTTCGATGAGTCGGCAGCTCGTCTCGCGCCCTGCCCACACGAGCTCCGGCATCAGCGCCACCGCGTTGCCCGACTCGATGAGGCGGATCTGCGCCTGAAGGTCGGCCGTCTCGTAGCGCACGTCGGGCTCGAATCCGGCGATGCGGCAGCGCTGCAGCGCCCAGTGCCGGGAGGCGGCGCCCGCCGGCTCCATCACCCAGGGCAGGTCGTGCGCATCCTCGATCGACTCGACCGCGTGGATCTGACGCGCGAGGGGAGGAACGGCCAGCGAGACCGCGTCGCTCGTGAGCCACTTCTTGTCGAGTTCCGGATGCCGCGGCGCCGCGTGGGCCGGGTACTCCTCGGCGACCACCATGTCGAAGTCCCGGGCCCAGGTCTCGTAGAGCGCCGTCTCGGGCTCACGCTGCACCATCTCGACCCGCACCTCGGGATAGCGGGAGCGCATGAGGCTCAGCGCATCCGGCATCAGGGCGAGCGCGGCCGACTGGAACACGGCGACCCGCACGCTGCCGGTGACGGCGGTCAGCGATGCTGCGAGCGTCGCCTCTGCGCTCTCGAGGATCTCGAGCATTGCGGCGGTCTGAGCCACCAGGATCTCGGCCTGCGCGGTGAGCTGTACACGCCGTCCGACCTTGCGCAGCAGCTCGACGCCTGTCTCTTTTTCGAGCAGCGCGAGCTGCTGCGACACGGATGACGGGCTGAAGTTCATGGCTGACGCGACCTCGGCGAGGGTGCCTCGGATCTTGAGTTCGCGCAGGATGCGCAGGCGCCGGGCATCGAGCATGATCACGCCTTCTATTCATCGGCTGGACTGATGTTTATTGGTTATAAACGATCACTTTATCTAACGTGAGCGTGATCCCATACTGAACCCATGACCGACATTGCCTCTAACCCGGAAGCGACAATCGAGGCCCTCGACGCCGCGACCCGTTCACGCCCCGACTCCCTCTCCGACCTGCCCACCCCCGAGGCAGTGACCGCCCTCGTTCGGCGCTGGCTCACGGAGGCCGCGGCCATCCCCGCCGACGCGTCCGCCCAGCGCCTGGCTGGCGTTCTCAAGGACCCGAAGGGGCTCGACTTCACCGTCGGATTCGTCGACGGCGTCGTGCGCCCCGAGGACCTCGGCGTAGCAGCCCGCAACCTGCGCGCCCTCGCTCCCGACGTGCCCGCCTTCCTGCCCTGGTACCTGAAGAGTGCGGTACGCCTCGGCGGCCTGGCGGCTCCGATCGCGCCAGCCATCGCCATCCCCATCGCTCGCAAGGTTCTGCGCGGCATGGTCGGGCACCTCATCATCGACGCGACTGACGCCCGACTCGGCGCGGCCATCGCGAAGCTGCGCAACCACGGTGAGGGAACGAAGCTCAACGTGAACCTCCTCGGCGAGGCCGTGCTCGGCGAAGCCGAGGCCGCCCGCCGCCTCGAGGGAACCCACCGCCTGCTCGCTCGCGACGACGTCGACTACGTGTCGATCAAGGTCTCCTCCACCGTCGCACCGCACTCGGCCTGGGCCTTCGACGAAGCCGTCGCCCATATCGTCGAGCGTCTCACCCCGCTGTTCGAGCGCGCCGCGAAGGCGACGCCGGCCAAGTTCATCAACCTCGACATGGAGGAGTACAAAGACCTCGACCTCACCATGGCGGTCTTTATGCGCATCCTCGACGACCCGCGCTTTCACGAACTCGAGGCCGGCATCGTGCTGCAGGCCTACCTGCCCGACGCCCTCTCGGCCATGATCCGTCTGCAGGACTGGGCATCCGCTCGCCGTGCCGCCGGCGGCGCCGGGGTGAAAGTGCGCATCGTGAAGGGCGCGAACCTGCCGATGGAGGAGGTCGAGGCGAGCCTGCACGGCTGGCCGCTCGCCACGTGGTCGACCAAGCAGCAGAGCGACACCAACTACAAGCGCGTCGTCAACTACTCTCTGCACCCCGACCGCATCGACAACGTGCGCATCGGAGTCGCGGGCCACAACCTCTTCGACATCGCCTTCGCGTGGCTGCTCGCCCAGAAGCGCGGGGTGACCGACGGACTCGAGTTCGAGATGCTGCTGGGCATGGCTCAGGGGCAGGCCGAAGCCGTGCGCCGCGAGGTCGGTTCACTGCTGCTCTACACACCCGTTGTGCACCCGCAGGAGTTCGATGTCGCGATCGCGTACCTCATCCGCCGCCTCGAAGAGGGCGCCAGCCAGCAGAACTTCATGTCTGCGGTCTTCGAGCTCAGCGAGAACGAGGCGCTGTTCACCCGTGAGCGCGAGCGCTTCGAGGCGTCGTTGGCCGAGCTCGACGACGCCGTGCCTCAGCCGAACCGCACCCAGAACCGCGGCGCGTCCGAGGCGAAGGCAGCGCGCTCAGGTTTCGACAATGCCGCCGACACCGACCCCGCGCTGCCTCAGAACCGCGCCTGGGGTCTCGAGATCCTGCGTCGCGTTCCCTCCTCGCTGCTGGGCGACGACACGATCGCCGCGTCGATCGTGCACGACGAGAACGAACTGGATGCGGTCATCCAGACCGCGGCCGACGCCGGTTCGGCGTGGGGTCGGCTCTCGGGCGCCGAGCGCGCCGAGGTGCTGCACCGCGCGGGCGACGAACTCGCCCTCTCGCGCGCCGACCTCATGGAGGTCATGGCCAGCGAAACCGGCAAGACGCTCGACCAGAGCGACCCTGAAATCTCCGAGGCGATCGACTTCGCCCACTTCTACGCCGAGCGCGCCCGCGAACTCGACGCGGTCGACGGCGCCACCTTTGTGCCCTCGACTCTCACCGTCGTCGCTCCCCCGTGGAATTTCCCCGTAGCGATTCCCGCGGGTTCCACGCTCGCTGCCCTCGCCGCGGGCTCGGCCGTGGTCATCAAGCCTGCCCGCCAGGCCCGCCGCTCCGGCGCCGTGATGGTCGAGGCCCTGTGGCGGGCCGGTGTTCCCCGCGAGGCCCTTCGTCTCGTGCAGCTCGCAGACCAATCGTTGGGTCGCGCGCTCATCGCGCACGACGCCGTCGACCGCGTCATCTTGACCGGCGGATACGAGACGGCCGAGCTGTTCCGCTCGTTCCGCCCCGACGTCCCCCTGCTCGCCGAGACCAGTGGCAAGAACGCCATCATCGTCACGCCGTCGGCCGACCTCGACCTCGCCGTCAAAGACGTCGTCTCGTCGGCCTTCGGTCACGCCGGGCAGAAGTGCTCTGCCGCGTCCCTCGTGATTCTCGTCGGCTCGGTCGCGACCTCGCGCCGGTTCCGCACCCAGCTGGTGGATGCGGTGTCGTCGCTCACGGTCGGCTACCCCGCCGACCCGAGCACCCAGATGGGGCCGATCATCGAGAAGGCGAAGGGCAAGCTGCTCTCTGGCCTCACCACCCTCGGCGACGGCGAGAAGTGGCTCGTCGAGCCGAAGCGTCTCGACGACAGCGGCGCCCTCTGGAGTCCGGGAGTGCGCGCCGGCGTACGCCGCGGATCCGAGTACCACCTCACCGAGTACTTCGGACCGATCCTCGGCATCATGACCGCCGCGACCCTCGAGGAGGCCATCGAGATCCAGAACGAGATCGACTACGGACTCACCGCCGGGCTGCACTCGCTGAACTCGGCTGAACTCGGTGTGTGGCTCTCGCGCATCCAGGCCGGCAATCTCTATGTCAATCGCGGAACGACCGGCGCGATCGTTCGTCGCCAGCCCTTCGGCGGATGGAAGAAGTCTGTCGTCGGACCCGGCTCGAAGGCGGGCGGACCGAACTACCTGCTCGGCCTCGGCTCGTGGCAGACGGCCGTGAGTCACGCCGACGCCCCGGTGGCCAACGCATCGGTTCGACGCCTGATCGACGCCGCCGCCACCGAGCTGAGCGCCGACGACTTCGGCAGCCTGCGCCGTGCAGCCGCGAGCGACGCTGCAGCCTGGGCGTCGGAGTTCGGGCTCGCCCGCGATGTGTCCGGCCTCAGCGCCGAGCGAAACGTGTTCCGATACGTGCCGCGCCCGGTGACCGTGAGATTCGGCAGCGACGCGACCGACGCATCCGTCGTTCGTGTGCTGGCCGCCGCGTTCGTCTCGGGCGCCCCGATCGAGGTGTCGGCCGCGGTCGCGCTTCCGGCGCAGCTGCGCGCCGCCGTCGCCGAGTGCGGCCTGTCGATGCGCATCGAGAGCGACGAGGCCTGGCTGGCCCGGGCAAACACGATGACGGATGCGACGGTGCGGCTGGTCGGCGCGTCTGCCGGTGCGCTCGCCATCGCCACGGGCGGACGCCCCGATCTCGCCGTGTACGACGGCGAGGCCACGGAGTCGGGTCGCATCGAGCTGCTGCCGTTCCTGCACGAGCAGGCGGTATCGATCACGGCGCACCGCTTCGGAACGCCGAACCACCTGAGCGACAACCTGATCTAGCGGCGGGATCTCGATACGGTCGCTGCGCGACCTACTCGATCAGCGCAATCTCCTGCGCTGGTCGAGTAGTCGCGCGAGGAACGAGCTCGACGTATCGAGACCACCCACGGCTAAGCTGCGACCTACTCGATCAGCGCAATCTTCTGCGCTGGTCGAGTAGTCGCGCGAGGAACGAGCTCGACGTATCGAGACCTGCCGCCTCCTACGCTCCTGCAAAGAATGCGCGGATCGCAGCCGACAGCGCCACGGGGTCGTCCACGTGGCACAGCTCGCGCGCCGAATGCATCGAGAGCAGCGGCACTCCCACGTCGACAGTGCGAATGCCGAGCCTCGTCGCGGTCAGCGGTCCGATAGTCGATCCGCACGGAACCGCGTTGTTCGACACGAACTCCTGGTAGCTGACGCCGGCGCGCTCACAGGCGCGTGCCCACAGAGCGGCACCGAACGCATCCGTCGCGTAGCGCTGATTCGCGTTGATCTTGAGCAGGGGCCCGCCACCCGCGATCGGGGTGTTCACGGGGTCGTGCCGCTCGGGGTAGTTCGGGTGAATCGCGTGGCCGGCGTCAGCCGAAAGGCACCAGGATGCGGCATAGGCGCGCAGACGGTCGCTCGGGGTGGCGCCGAGGCCGGCACCGATGCGGCTGAGCACGTCGTCGAGCAGCGGACCGGATGCTCCCGAGCGCGACTCGCTTCCGAGCTCCTCGTGGTCGAACGCGGCGAGCACGCTGATGTGCTGCTGCTCGGCCTGCGCCTCATCGGCGGCCGCGATCAGCGCAACGAGTCCCGCGTACACCGATGACAGGTTGTCCATACGACCGGCGGCGAAGAGCTCGCCGTCTTTGCCGAAGCGAGCGGGCGCCTGAGTGTTCGCCGTCAGCAGGTCGTAACCGGCGACATCCCAGGCCGGCACGCCCGCGAGGTGAGCCAGGTGGGCCAGCAGATCGCCCGCGTGCCCCACTCCGAACACCGGGGTCATGTGCCGCTGTTTGTCGAGCACGAGCCCCGAGTTCACCTCGCGGTCGAGATGGATGGCGAGCTGGGGAATGCGCAGGTACGGCCCGGTGCGCACGAGATGTTCGCGCCCATCGTGGGTGACGAGGCGGCCGGCGAGTTCGAGCTCGCGATCGAGCCACGAGTTCAGCAGCGGGCCACCGTAGACCTCGACGCCGGCCTGCAGCCATCCGCGGTTCGCGATGGTGGGCTTCGGCTTGAGCTTGAAGCCAGGCGAGTCGGTGTGCGAACCGAGAATGCGGAATGGCGTCGTCTTCGTGGCACCGGCAGGCGTCAGCCACGCAATGATCGCGCCGTCGCGCACCACGTAGTGCCGGGCGGATGCGACGGGGCCGTCACCCTCTGCGCCCCAGTCGCTCGTCTCGTCGAGCCGCGAGAATCCGGCCTCGTCGAGCCGACGGGCAGACTCGGCTACCGCGTGATACGAGCTGGGAGATGCTTCGATGAAACGGGCGAAGTCGTCGATGTACGCGTCAGTGATGTGGGCATCCATAGAGTCAATCCAACCACTGCGGCCGACCCCGTTCGTCCCTTCGCGGATGAGGAGAAAACGGCGACACGCCGCGTTCGGAGGAGGCGACACGCGCGCGGCGCAAGAATCTCCTCATCCGCGAATGGGGCCGGGGAGCGAGGCATTCCCCAAGCCGAGCCGACAGGGAGCATCCTGCCGAAGAGCGTTCTGCTCTAGGCGGGAGCCGTCTCGTCGGGGAACACTCTCTTATAGGTGCGTCCGTCCTTCAGCGTGACCGTCTCGGCGCGCAGCTGACCGCGGCTGACGCGCAGATACACCGCCTGCGCGCTGATTCCGAGCTTCACCGCCGCCTCCGACACCGACATGCCCGGAAGATCGGTGGGCACGCTGCTGGGTCTCGCCGAGCGCTTGCGGCCCGCCTCGTGCCGTTCGAGGATCTCGGCATCGGTGCCATGCCAGCGCCACTTGGCCGCCGCAGCTCCGAGGCCCGCGGCGTTCGCGATCTCTTCCCAGGTGATTCCGGATGCGCGAGCCTCGCGTACGGCGTGCAGCGTCGCGGCGTCTTTCTCGAGTTCACCCGCGAGCATGCGCACGGCGCGAATGCGGTCGAGGGCAGGAGGGGGCGATTGGGGCGACGCCGCAGCGGCGGCATCGAGCTCGGCCACGTGGGCGAGCCACAGGCGACTTTCGTCAGACAGGAAGGACACGCGGTCATGTTAGCCTCCCAGTTCTCTGCCTGACTGGGAGTCGCCGTCAGAGGCTCTCGGCCCGCCGATCGAGGCGTTTGAGCGCCTTCGGGGACTCGTTGAGAGCGGCCGACCCGCGGTTCTGTGCGCGAACAGACATCGCGCCGTACACGAACGTGTTCTCGCCCGCGGCGTGCGCGCGGTTCGAGCTCAGCAGCAGGTGCTCCACGAACAGGGCGTTGTCGCGGTGGTCGCCGAGAGCATCCTGCACGCGTTGCGCCTCGCACGAGATATGCCGGTACTTCTTGCCGAGCACGGCGGTGCTGCCCTTCGATACCGCGTCGGCCGCGAAGCGCAATCGGCGCGCAGCCTTGCGGGCGCTGTGCAGCGCGCTATCACCGCGGGCGTCGATGTCGCCGCCTGCACCGGATGCCCCGGCGAAAGCGGCCGCGCCGGCCCGCTTTCGTAGCCGCGCCAGTTCGCTGGCGATCACTTTGGCGGCGACGACCTTGATCGACGTGCGCTTCTCGCCGAGCGCCGAGAGGGGCGGATTGGCCACGAAGTCGTCGAGGTCATCGAACAGTCGGTAGTAGCTCGCGCTCGACAGCATGCGCAGCGCGGCAGCGTGTGCCTGGCGGTATTCCTCTAACGAGCCTTCGACGAGACGACGGTGCGAGGCGTCGCTCGTGCGGTGCCCCAGTTCGCTAAGTTCGTCATCGGCGAGTTGTGCGCGCACCTCGGCGTCGCGAGCCGTGCCGAGCACGCCTCCCAGCGTGCGCAGCCGATCACGCAGCGACGACACCCGCTCGTCGTCGAACAGCCGGCGGTAGGCCGCGAGCACACTTCGCAACCGGCGAACGGCGGAGCGCATCTGATGCACCGAATCGGGCTGGTCGGCGCGAGCCTGAGGATCGAGCTGCTCGAGTTGCTGCACCAGCTGGCGCAGGGCTTCGACGATCACGTCGGCGGCAGGACTCTTCGAAGTGAGCTCAGACGCGGGTGCGGTGCGCGCGCTCGGAGTCGCGCGCTGCGGCTCGATTGCGTCATCCTGGTCTGCTCCATCCAGCGCATCGCTCAGCGAATCATGACCGAGCGCCCTCGCGATCTTGGCGGGCGACGAAGAAACCGTGGCGGCCTCGGCGAGCACGGCGACCTCGATGGCATCGAGCAGGGCTGTTCGCTCCTCTTCGCTGTCTGGCGCCCCGGGCAGAAGCTCCACCTCCCACTCGCGCCAGGCCCGCACGGCGCCACCCCGGACATCCGATGCGGTGACCTGATCGTCGGCGAACTCGGCGACGGCCTCGCCACCCGTGCCGACGAGGTGCGTCGCGGTGCGTCGGGTCGAGATGCGAGCGATCGGGGTCAGGATGCGGTCTCGCACGATCGCGCGGACGGGCTCGAGAACGGAGTCGGGCACCTCGTCTGACGATGCGGCGGCGTCGCCGGAGCCCTCGGCCGAGTCGACGTCGAGCGGCCAGTGCAATTCTGTGCGGCCCTCACCCGCCGGGCGCTTGATGTGCCAGCCCTCGTCGCCTCCGCCCTCGCGGCGGCGCACGATGTGGCGCTTCTGCAGAAGATCGAGCGCTTCGGTGTCGTAGTACACGGCCTCGAGCTGCACGGCGTCGTCGACAGAGACGCTCTCGATGCCGTCGACGCTGGTGAATGTGGGAACGAGCGCGTTCTCATCGACGTCGTATTTGCGCTCGATCTCGACCTGGCTGGTGTGCTTCATGGGTCCTCCATCGTGGCTGACTGTCGCCGAAGCGGACAGTTGCGACCGGCACACCGGGCGCAGTAGTCCGCACCGGTATCCATTGTCGCCGACCGAGGTCAGCGCTGCACGCGCAACCCGTGCTCGGGGTCGAGCTTCGCCAGAATTTTTCCCATGACGCGGTGCAGGTCTTCTACATCTTGCGCGTCGAGCGGGTCGATCACGTAGTCGCGCACGGTGCCCACGTGGCCGGGCGCGGTCGCTTCGACCTTCTCCCAGCCCGCATCCGTGAGGCGGGCATTCGTGGCCCGACGATCGTCGGGGCTCTGCGTGCGCTCGATGAAGCCGCGCTTCTCGAGCCTCGAGACCACGTGCGAGAGGCGGGGAAGGCTGGCGTTCGTGACCAGGGCGAGCTCGGTCATGCGAAGCGTGCGATCGGGGGCCTCCGACAGCATGGCGAGCGTGAAGTAGTCGAAGTGCGTGAGGTCCGCGTCGTGCTGCAGCTGGCTGTCGAGCACTCCCGGAAGCCGCTCGACCACCGAGATGAACCGCACCCACGCGCGCTGCTGCTCATCGTTCAGCCAGACATCGTCACTCATGCTGACTATTCTACCGAGATGGTTAACGCTACAACTAAGTAAACGTGGATATTGTGCAACAAGATCAAATCTGCGAGAGCCTGCCGACGACTGTGGTCGTAAGCCGCTCAGCCCACGGCACGGGGTCGACGTAGCGGGGTGGCACGACGCCGACGAGGGTGATGCCCGCCTCCGCGTAGCGCTCCATGTCAGCGAGGAACGCGTCGGTGTCGCCCGTGGGATCGCCCTGATAGAGCATGGTCTTCTCGATCGCGTCGTAGTCGGTGCCGAGCGCATCGCAGTGCCCGCGCAGCACCTCGAGCTTGTGCTTGACCGTGCCGAGCGCTGCTTCACCCGGCGCGCCGAAGAGGTTGCAGGCCTGTGCGTACTCGGCCACCATCCTCAACGTCTTGCGCTCGCCGCCACCCCCGATGAGTATGGGCACCGAGCCGTGCACCGGCTGCGGAAGGCTGATCGTCTCGGCGAGCGAATAGTGCTCGCCCTCGAATGGCCCGTTGTTCGGCGACCACATCTGTCGACAGATCTGCAGGGTCTCCTCGAGGCGCTCGAAGCGTTCCTTCGTCGAGGGGAACGGCACTCCGAGCGCCGCGTGCTCCCGCTCATACCAGGCCGCTCCTAGGCCGAGCACCGCCCGACCCTTCGAGAGAACGTCGAGAGTCGTCACCGTCTTGGCGAGCAGGCCCGGATGCCGGTAGGTCACGCCGGTGACCAGCAGGCTCAGCCGCATCCGGTTCGTGATGCCGGCGAGGTAGCCGAGCGAGGTGTAGCCCTCGAGCATGGGTTCGAAGGGCCCGCCGGCATCGAGCATCTGGAACCAGTGGTCCATGAACGAGAAGAGTGCCACGCCGCCCTCGTCGGCGATCCGCGCCGTCTCGGTCAGGCGATCGGTCAGAGTGGTCTCCCACTCGGGGGAGGTGAACGTGTAGTAGTGCAGGCCGAGGTCCATAGGCTCACACTAACCCCGCGGCACACCGTCTCCGCAGCAGTAATCTCGAACCATGCGTTACACCCGCCTCGGAAACACCGGCATGCAGATCAGCGAAGTCGTGCTCGGCTGCATGAGCTTCGGCACTCCCGATCAAGGCGGTCACGCCTGGACTCTCGACGAGGAGGCGAGCCGTCCGCTGATCCGTCGGGCGCTCGAGAAGGGCATCACCACCTTCGACACGGCCGACGTCTACTCCGACGGATCGAGCGAGGAGATCGTGGGCCGCGCCCTGGCCGACTTCGCCCAGCGCGACGACGTGGTGATCGCCACGAAGGTGCACGGCCGCATGGGCGCAACGCCCAACCGCGGAGGCCTCTCACGGGTGCACATCATGTCGGCCATCGACGACAGTCTGCGCCGACTCGGTGTCGACACGATTGACCTCTATCAGATTCACCGCTGGGATCCCGAGACCCCGATCGAAGAGACCATGACCGCGCTCCACGACCTCGTTCGATCGGGCAAGGTGCGTTACATCGGCGCCTCGTCGATGTGGGCATGGCAGTTCGCCAAGGCTCAGCGCGCGGCGGCGGTGAACGGCCTCACCCCGTTCGTCTCGATGCAAGACCAGTACAACCTCCTGCAGCGCGAGGAGGAACGCGAGATGCACCCGCTCTGCCTCGACGAGAAGATCGGCGTGCTTCCCTGGTCGCCGCTGGCGCGCGGCCGTCTCACCCGCGACTGGGATGCCGAGACCGAGCGCACGGGCAAAGACCTGTTCGGGGCCAGGCTCTACACGTCCGACGACTCGTCGAACCGCGCGATCGTGGATGCCGTGGCCGGCATCGCCGCGGAGCGCGGCATCTCGCGCGCTCAGGTCGCCCTCGCCTGGGTCCGCCAGCAGTCGGCCGTGACCGCCCCCATCGTCGGTGCCACGAAAGCGAACCACATCGACGACGCCGTCGCCTCGCTCGATATCGAGTTGAGCGGGCCCGAACTCGAGCGCCTCACCGCCCCGTACACGCCGCGAAACCCCGAGGGTTTCTGACGAATCGGACCGATCGCCCATCGCCCCTTGACGGCTCACTTGCTTTTTGCAAGTATCAGGACATCACACTCCGTGACCGTTCTGAGGAGCTCAACAATGAAGTCGATGTTCGTCAACCTGCCCGTCACCGATCTCGAGCGCGCCAAGGCGTTCTACGAAGCGCTCGGATTCTCGATCAATCCCAAGTTCACCGATCACAATGCGGCCTGTGTCGTCGTCGAAGACGGCCACAACTATTTCATGATCCTGGTGCGCGAGTTCTTCCAGACGTTCACGAAGCTGCCGATCGGCGACAACGCCGTCAACCCGTCCGTCTCCACGGCGATCTTCCTCGACAGTCGCGACGCGGTCGACGATGCCGTGACGAGCGGCCTCGCGGCCGGCGGCACCGAGCCGCAGCCGGCATCCGACTACGGGTTCATGTACCAGCGCCAGATCACCGACCCCGACGGAAACCTCATCGAGTTCGGTTGGATGGACCCGGTAGCCGCGGAGCAAGGCCCCGAGGCCGCCGCGACCCAGCAGCCCGAGTAGGACTGAGATCGATGGCCGCACGGGATTACGGGCAGTACTCCGGCATCTCGCGCGCGGTCGAGCTCATCGGCGAGCGCTGGGCACTGCTCATCGTGCGAGACCTGCTCGTGGGGCCCCGCCGTTACGGCGAGCTCGCCGCGGGCCTCCCCCGCATCCCCAGCAACATTCTGGCGGCCAGACTCAAGGAGTTGCAGGCGGCGGGAATCACGCGACGGGCGCCGCGCTCACGCGTCATCGTCTACGAGTTGACGCCGTATGGTCGCGAATTGGAGCCCGTCGTACTGGCTCTGGGCGCCTGGGGGTTCAAGGCCTTGGGTGACGCGCGAGTCGAGCAGATCATCACTCCCGATTCGCTGACCATCGACCTGCGCACCGCTTTTCAGCCCGCGATCGCGATCGATCTGCCGGCCACGTCGTATGCGGCACGCCTCGGCGATGACGAGCTCGTCATCCGCGTCGACGGATCAGCCCTCGATGTGACGCGCGGCGACGGCCCTGTGGATGTCGCCTTCGCTACAGGGCCGGCCATCCATCGGCTCATCTCTGGCGAGCTGGCCCCGCTGCGGGCCATCGAAACCGGCGAGGTCGAGGTGCTGCGCGGCAGGGCCGAACTGCTCGGCCGCTTCGCGAACACGTTCCACCTCGCCGCCTGAGCCCACAGAGCAGCTGCGCCGGTCGAGTAGCGAGGAACGAACCGACTATCGAGACCACCCGTGGGTGATCTCGATACGTCGGCTCGTTCCTCGCGCGACTACTCGATCAGCGCAGCAGCGACTATTCGGCGTCGAGGTCGGTCTCGAGCAGGCCCGCGAGCTCCTCGAGCGCCGCCTCGGCGCCGTCGCCCTCGGCCGCGAGGGTGACGATGTCGCCGTTCGCGGCGCCCAGGCTCATGATCGAGAGGATGCTCGCGGCGTCGAGCGGAGTGCTGCCGCCCTTCGAGATGGTCACCTTCATGGGCTGGCGCTTGACAGCCTCGATGAAGACGGAGGCGGGGCGGGCGTGAAGTCCGACGCGGCTGGCGATGGTTGCGTTGCGTTCTGGCATGAGTTTCTCGTTTCGTTTATCTGAATGTGTGTGATGAGTGTGTAACCGGATGCCCGGGGCCGGCTCAGCGAGCGGCAGCCGGCACCGCGGTCGGGGCGGCGGATCCCGCGACGACTGCGCCGGATGCGGCTGCGCCCTCGGCACCCTCGACCGGGCGACGACGCACCCACTTCTTGAGGGCGACGACGAGCAGACCCGACACGATGGTTCCGGCGAGAATTGCCACGATGAACATGGCGAGGTTGCCGATCGCGAAGAACACGAAGATGCCTCCGTGCGGCGCCTGCGAGGTGACTCCCGTGCCCATGACGATCGCACCGGTCAGGGCGCTGCCCACGATTCCGGCGGGAATGACGCGCAGCGGGTCGACGGCGGCGAACGGAATGGCACCCTCGGAGATGAAGGCGGCACCGAGCAGCCAGGCGGCCTTGCCATTCTCGCGCTCAGCCATGCTGAACAGCTTCTTGTCGAGCACGGTGGCGAAGGCGAGCGCCAGCGGCGGAACCATTCCCGCCGCCATGACGGCGGCCATGATCTGCCAGGGCGCCTGATTGGTGATCGACCCAGCCGAGAGTCCGGCCACGGCGAAGGCGTACGCGACCTTGTTGATGGGGCCACCCAGGTCGGCGGCCATCATCACTCCGAGGATGAGTCCCAGGATGATGGCGCTGGCACCCGTGAGCGACGACAGCCAATCGCTGAGGCCGGTCATCAGCAGCGCGATCGGCCCGCCGAGCACGATCACCATGAGCCCCGACGCGAAGATCGAGCCGACGAGCGGAATGATGACCACGGGCATCAGTCCGCGCAGCCAGCGCGGAACCTGCAGTCGGCCAAGGGCCCACGCGATGAATCCGGCCAGCAGACCTCCGACGAGACCGCCGAGGAATCCGGCGTTCATCAGCAGGGCGACGGCACCGGCAGTGAAGCCCACCGCGATGCCCGGCCTGTCGGCGATGGCGTAGGCGATGTAGCCGGCGAGGGCGGGAACGAGGAAGCCCATCGACGCGGCTCCGATGGCGAAGGCCACCGCGCCCAGGTAGGTGCCCAGCCCGCCATCCGGCAGGTTGAAGAGGCTGTTCTGAAGGATGATGTCCTTCGCGCTGTCGCTGATCTGATACCCGCCGAGCAGGAACCCGAGGGCGATCAGCAGACCGCCACCAGCGACGAACGGGATCATGTAGCTGACACCGGTGAGCAGCCAGCGCTTGATCTTCTGGCCCACGTGCTCGTCGGTCGCGGTGTTGGTGGATGCCGCTGCGCCGTCACCCGAGACGCGTCGCGCCTGCGGGTCGTCGGCTGCGGCGAGGGCTTCGGCGACCATCTTGTCGGGCTCGTCGATGCCGCGCTTGACCGGCGCCTGGATGACGGGCTTGCCCGCGAAACGTGCCTTGTCGCGCACGTCGACGTCGACCGCGAAGATCACGGCGACCGCGTTGGCGATCAGTGCGGGGTCGAGGGGAGTCACGCTCGACGACCCCTGTGTCTCGACGTGCAGTTCCGCTCCGGCTCGCTTGGCCGCGGCGACGAGCGAATCGGCCGCCATGTACGTGTGCGCGATTCCGGTCGGGCAGGCCGTGACGGCCACCAGGATGGGTCGGGTCGCCGCGTTCGACGCGTCGGTAGCCGATGACGATGCGGCGGGCGTCGAGTCCGCGACGGGCGCGGCGGCCGGGGCTGGCTCATCCGAGAGGGCCTCGTCGACGAGATCGACGATCGCCTGTGCGCTGGGGGCCTCGCGCAGAGCGGTCACGAACTCGGGCTTGATGAGCGAGCGGGCGAGCTTCGAGAGCAGCACGAGGTGCGCCTGGTCTGCGCCGTCGGGCGCAGCGATGAAGAAGATGATGTCGGCGGGGCCGTCGGATGCGCCGAAGTCGACCGCGGGCGCAGGTCGCGCCATGGCCAGGGTCGGCTCGAGCACAGCGGTCGACCGGCAGTGCGGGATCGCGATTCCGCCCGGGATTCCGGTGTCGGTCTTGCTCTCGCGCGCCCAGGCATCCGCGAACAGCGCCTCGGTGTCACTGGCGCGACCGGATGCGGTGACCAGCTCTGCGAGGCGCCTGATGACGCCCGCGCGATCGGCTCCGAGATCCTCGTCGAGGATCACCAGCCCGGGGGTGATGAGTGAAGACATCCTTGTTCTCCTTTGTTTAGATCTGCCCCGCGGCGATGCGCGGAATCGTGGTGACGACGATGTCGCCTGGATGTGTCTGTTCGAGTGTCGGCACGGTCGTACCGGGGAGTGAGGCGGCGGCGGCACCGTGAGCCACCGCTTGAGCGAGGCGGCCGGCGGCGAGGTCGCCACGCTGATCTGCGAGCACGTAACCGGCGAGCGAGCAGTCGCCCGCTCCGACGGTGCTGCGGGCCACGATGCGTGGAGCAGGCGCACGCCATGCGCCCTCCGCATCGACCAGGACCGCCCCGTGCGAGCCGAGCGTCACGAGCACCGCTCCGAGCGACGGAGACAGCAGCGACCGCGCCAGCGAGACCGCGAGCTCGGGATCGGCCTCGAGCTGCTCGTGCGTCGCAGATCCGGTGTCGAGTCCCTGCGACTCGGCCAGCTGCAGCAGTTCTTCGGCGTTCGGCTTGATGAGGTCGACCCTCTCGCCCGAGGCGACGAGGGCCGCGAGGGGCGCACCCGAGCTGTCGACGGCGATGCGCGGAGCCCTGGGCGAGAGCCGCACGGCACGCACGAGCGAGGCATAGAACGTGTCGGCTACGCCGGGCGGCACGGATCCGGCCAGCACGAGCCACGACGCAGACGCGGACTGCGTCACGACCACATCGATGAGCTCGGCGACCACGGCCTCCGAGAGTCGCACACCCGGGTCGTTGAGTTTCGTCGTCGTGCCGTCGGGCTCGGCCAGGGTGATATTCGACCGGATGGGCGAGTCGATCGCGACCGCGGCCGTCGGTATGCCCGACACCTCGAGCGCCGCCACCAGCGGGTCTGTCGACGCGCCGGGCAGGATTGCGAGGGTGTCACATCCGGCCGCGTGCAGGGCCCGAGAGACGTTCACTCCTTTGCCGCCGGGCTCTTGGCCCGTGACGACGGCTCGCTGCACCTGACCTCGCTCGAGAGGCGCGACGAGCTCGACGGTGCGGTCGAACGACGGGTTCACGGTGAGAGTCACGATCACGGCACGATCACCTCCACGCCCTCGGCATCGAGGGCGGCGGAGAGAGTGCCGGCGGGGTCGACGTCAGAGACGAGGGTGTCGAGATCGCGCAGTTCGGCGAAGCGATAGAGCGCCTCTTCGTCGAGCTTGCTCGAATCGGCGAGCACCACAGAGCGGCGTGAGCGACGGATCATCGCGGCCTTGACCGCCGCTTCTCGCTCTTCGGGGGTACTGAGACCGAAGCCGGCGCTCACACCGTTCGTACCGATGAAGGCGATGTCCGGGCGCAGACGGTCGAGCTGTTCGATGGTCGACGCTCCGACGGCGGCGCTCGTGATGCCCCTGACGCTGCCACCGAGAAGGTGCAGCTCGATGGCGGGGTTGAGGTGCAGCAGAGCAGCGATCGGCACAGAGTTGGTGATGATGGTCAGCGGATGCCCGTGCGACGGGTTCCAGTCGACGAGCAGTTCGGCGAGCGCCCCTGTGGTCGTGCCGGCGTCGAGCAGGATCGAGCCGCGGAAGGTGTCGCCGATCATGCCGAGGGCTGCGCGGGCGATCAGGAGCTTCGCATCGCGGGATTTGTCGGCCCTGACGGCGACGGTCGATTCGGACAGGCTCGTCTTCGACCCGGCGACGGCGCCGCCGTGCACGCGCAGCAGAACGCCGCGACGTTCGAGGTGGTCGAGATCCCGACGCACAGTCTCTGCGGTGACGCCGAATCGCTCGGAGAGCTCGGTGACCGTGACTCGGCCCTGCAAGCCGATCTCCTCACCGATCTTCTGGTGGCGCTCTATCGCGTACATGTCGTCGTTGACCTCGTCCTTCGATTCGTCTGCGAACCCGCTTGTGCCTGTGTTGTGATGTGACTTTATGTCTGTTTACCTGTGAAAGCAAGATAAGCACAGATTTTGGATGTGATCTCGATACGTCGGCTCGTTCCTCGCGCGACTACTCGATCAGCGCAGGGGGTGCTTTCGCGCGGGTCGAGTAGGCCGCCCGGGGACGCTTTCGCGCCGGTCGAGTATTCGCGCGCCGCCGCTCCGCGTGCGCTGGTCGAGTAGGCCGCCCGCGGCCGTATCGAGACCATGTCCCTCAGCCAAAAAGGAGGGTTCTCACCTACCGTGAGGTCATGACGGACACCCTCACCCGAGAGATCGAGGTCGGCGAGAGCCCGCAGCACCCTATGCGCCGCCTTCTACGCCGAGCTCGTGCCTGGGTCGAGCGGCACCCGCGCATCCGGTTCGCCTACCGATTCGCCGTCGGAGTTCTCGGCGCGACGGTCGCTGTCGTCGGACTGATCCTCGTGCCCCTGCCGGGGCCGGGCTGGCTGATCGTGTTCTTGGGCATCGCCATTCTCGGCACGGAATTTCCCGCTGCCCACCGCCTGGGCCAGTGGCTGAAGCGCGCACTGGCGAAGGCCGTCTCGCGCTGGAAGTCGTGGCGCGCATCCCGGGCAGCCCGCACGTCAAGTACCTCCCGAATGGACGCATCACGGTCATAAGATGAGCAGCACTTCGCCAGTGCAGTGCAGAGGAGACGTTCGATGACCGGTTCCGCATCCACATCCACCGTCGATGGGCTCCAGTCGCCCGTCATTCCGCGCGACGCGCACAACCCCTGGTATCAGCGCCCGGCCGAACCTCTCGAGGGCGACGCTCTTCTGCAGGTCGACGCCTGGTGGCGGGCCGCGAACTACCTCTCTGTCGGCCAGATCTACCTGCTCGACAACCCTCTGCTCGAGCAGCCTCTCAGTCGAGACGACGTGAAGCCGCGGCTGCTCGGCCACTGGGGAACCACGCCCGGCCTCAACTTCGTCTACGCGCATCTGAACCGCATGATCCGGCAGCGCTCGCTGCCGACCCTCTACATCGCGGGCCCCGGCCACGGCGGTCCGGGCATGGTGGCCAACGCGTGGCTCGACGGCACCTACTCCGAGATCTACTCGAAGATCGACCAGACGACCGACGGCATGCGCGCCCTGTTCCGGCAGTTCAGCTTTCCCGGCGGCATCCCGAGCCATGCGGCGCCCGAGACGCCCGGCTCGATCAACGAGGGCGGCGAGCTGGGCTACTCGCTCTCGCACGCCTATGGAGCCGCCTTCGACAATCCGAACCTGCTGGTCGCGGCGGTGATCGGCGACGGCGAAGCCGAGACAGGTCCGCTCGCCACGTCGTGGCACTCGAACAAGTTCATCGACCCCCTGCAAGACGGCGTGGTTCTGCCGATTCTGCACCTCAACGGCTACAAGATCGCCAATCCCACGGTGCTCGCGCGAATCCCCGAAGAAGACCTGCTCGCGCTGATGCGCGGCTACGGCCACAACCCGCACATCGTGTCGGGCGGCTTCGACGGCGAAGACCCTCTGCTCGTGCACGCCCGCATGGCCGAGACGCTCGACGCCGTGCTCAACGAGATCGCCGCCATCAAGCAGGATGCCGCCGACGGCACACTCGAGGGCACTCCCCGCTGGCCCATGATCATTCTGCGCACGCCCAAGGGCTGGACCTGCCCCGTCGAGATCGACGGCCTGCCCGTCGAGAACACCTGGCGCGCGCACCAGGTTCCCCTCGCCAGCGCCCGCGACACCGAGGCACACACTCGACTGCTCGAATCGTGGATGAAGAAGTACAAGCCGGAGGAGCTCTTCGACTCCACAGGCGCACCGACCCCCTTCGTCACCGGCCTCGCACCCGAGGGCTATCTGCGCATGAGCGCGACGCCGTACTCCAACGGCGGGCTGCTGCGCCGCGAGCTCCGGATGCCGGACTTCCGCGAATACGGCGTCGACGTCACGGCCCCCGGCCACGAGACGGCCGAGGCGACCAAGGTTCTCGGACGATGGCTCGCCGACGTCATTCGTCTCAACCCCAACAACTTCCGCATCTTCGGGCCCGACGAGACGGCATCCAATCGCCTGCAGGAGGTCTACGAGGCGACCGACAAGCAGTGGAACGCCGAGATCCTGCCCGTCGACCTGAACCTCGCCCGAGCCGGCCGCGTTATGGAGATGCTGTCGGAGCACCAGTGCCAGGGCTGGCTCGAGGGGTACCTCCTCACCGGTCGACACGGGTTGTTCAACTGCTACGAGGCGTTCATCCACATCGTCGACTCGATGTTCAACCAGCACGCCAAGTGGTTGCAGGTCGCCCGATCGATTCCGTGGCGCCGCTCCGTCTCTAGCCTCAACTACCTGCTCTCCAGCCACGTCTGGAGGCAAGATCACAACGGGTTCAGCCACCAGGACCCGGGATTCATCGACCACGTCGTGAACAAGAAGGCCGACGTCGTGCGGGTGTACCTGCCGGTCGACGCGAACACCCTGCTCTCGACCTACGACCACTGCCTGCGCAGCGTCGACTATGTCAACGTGGTCGTCGCCGGAAAACAGCCGGGTCCGCAGTGGCTCAGCATGCCCGAGGCCGTGGCGCACTGCACGCGTGGCCTCGGAATCTGGGACTGGGCCGGCACCGAGCGGCCGAGCGACGAGCCCGACATCGTGCTCGCGTGCGCCGGCGATATCCCGACCATCGAGACGCTCGCGGCCGCATCCCTGCTGCGCCAGCATCTGCCCGAGCTGCGCGTTCGCGTCGTGAATGTGGTCGATCTCATGCGCCTGCAAGACGACACGGAGCATCCGCACGGGCTGTCGAACCGCGACTTCGACACCATCTTCACGACTGACAAGCCCATCGTTTTCGCGTATCACGGATACCCGTGGCTCATCCACCGCCTGACCTATCGTCGGGCCGCGAATGCCAACCTCCACGTGCGCGGGTTCATCGAGAACGGCACGACGACCACGCCGTTCGACATGCTCATGCTCAACAACCTCGACCGGTACCACCTGGTGATCGACGCGATCGATCGGGTGCCCGGGCTAGGGTCGAAGGCCGCCGCGCTGCGACAGGATATGCAGGATGCGCGCATGCGCGCCCGGCAGTACACGCGCGAACACGGCGAGGACATTCCCGAGGTCGCCCAGTGGCTGTGGTCGGGCGAAGACGGGGTCGGGTTCGATCGGCAGAACTACTCTGCGCGCGACGAGGTCGGAGCCGACCAGACCGGCGGAGACAACACGTAGCCTGACGCGAGACTCACCGAGCGCGGGTGTTCTTGAGCTCGGCGGCGGTCCTGCCCGGGCGCTCGACGAGAACACCAGCGCTCGATCGTGCCCCGTCTGAGGGTGTCGCGAGTGGTGCCTCCTCTGCCACACTCGGAGCATGCCAGACACACAGCCTCCTGCCTTCCCGGGAACTCCCGAGGAGCCCACGTCGCCCTCTGCCCCTGAGACTCCCGACGCACCTGAGACTCCCGACGCACCGAGCGCTCCTCCGGCACCGAGCACGCCACAGTTCCCGACCGTTCCGCAGTTCTCTTCGCCGCCGCCCGCGCCCAGCGCTCCCCCAGCGCCGGTTGTCCCGGCCGCACCGCAGTTCTCCGCGGCACCCCCAGCGCCGCCCGCACCCCCAGCGCCGCCCGCACCTCCGGTCAGCGACTACGGAACGCCCCCAGCGCAGCAGCCGCAGCCCTCCCCGGCGCCGACCCCATACGGGTCAGCGCAGTACGGATCCGGGCAGTACGGTTCAGCTCAGACCGGTTCTGCTGCATATCCGGCCGCCCCCTACGCACCGGGAACCATCAGCCCGAAGACCGGGCCGGGTGCCCTCGCCGTGACGTCCTTGATCCTCGGAAGCCTGGCACTTCTCGGATCGTTCATTCCCTTCCTCAACTACATCACCGGCTTCTTCGCGTTCGTCGCTCTGGTGCTGGGTGTGATTGCGATCTTCCTCAAGGGGCGTAAGAAGACGCTCGCGATCGTCGCAAGCAGCGTGTCGCTTCTGGCGCTCATCCTCTCGATCGTTCTGTCGATCGTCTACACGGGTCTCTTCGTCGACACGGTGAACGACAGCCTCGAAACCGCCTATCCATCGGTGACCTCCGAGCCCGTCGTGCCGGGCGACGACACCACGACCGGCGAGCAAGGAGCCCCCGCACCGGGAGACGCCGGATCGATCGAGAACCCCGCTCCGCTCGGATCGAGCGTGGAGCTCACACAGTTGGGAGCGCCGGCCTGGACGGTGACGGTCAACGCGCCCACTCTCAACGCCGATGCAGCAGTGGCCGCTGAGAACTCGTTCAACGAGGCGCCTCCGGCCGGAACGTCATACGCGCTGGTGCCCATCACCGCCACCTATAACGGAACCGACAGCAACGGATACCCGAGCCTGGTGCTGGTGAGCTTCGAGGCCGCCGACGGCACGACATACAACCAATACGACACCGTTGCGATCGCACCGGGCGGATTGGACTCACTCGATGCGCTCGCCCCAGGCGAATCCGCCACAGGCAACGTGGCCATCGCCGTGCCGACGAGCGGAGTCGACCAGGGATACTGGGTCGTGACGAGCCTCGACGGCACGAAGTTCTACTTCGCTGCCCAGTAGGCGAGCCGGCAACCCCGGGAGCGGTGCCCTTGTCACCGAAGCCTGCCCGTTCGCCACGGCTGCCGACTCACCAGGCAGTCGGAGTCTCTCGACCATGACCTCCGAGCGTTCACATGTGGGGTTTTTCCATTGAGTGGGTGGTCGAGGGGAGTTCTGCTTGGGAAGTCGGCCATGCGCTGGCCGCGCGGAAGTCGGCGGCAGGGCGTGCAGTGTTTCTCAGCCGGGCCGGGGCGTCTCGTCGGCTTCTGATGAGCATCGCTGTCAAGGTGAGCAGGATGCCTGCGACTGCCCAGATCCCCAGTCGGATGATTGGGGCGGAGACGGCGGCGCCGTCGAAGTATTGGACGGATCGTAAGAGGTCGAGAGCGTCTCCCTGCGGGAAGACGTAGTAGAGGGTCTGGAAGAAGTCGTTGAGGACGTGAATGCCGAGGGGCCCCCCGGAGGATGTGTTGCCAAGGATTACCAGGGCCAGAGTCATGACCAGCGCGGCGATGGTTCCGCCGAGCGCGGCCACGCCGGTGACTGCCCCGCCGATGGCGACGGCGGTCAGCCAGAGAACCGCGAACACGGCAGGGGGATCAACGGTGATTGCGTTGAGGGCGGAGTCGATCCAGAGGGTGATCAATCCGGCGAGAATCCCCGAATAGGTGACCAGGACCACGCTCCGCTCGACAAACTTGGCCGATGTGTCGACCGTTCCCAGGATGCGCCCAAAGATCGTTGCGCCAAGAGCCGCCCCAAGGCCCGCGAAGAGGATTGCATAGAACTCGATGGATCCGACCGGGTCGTTTTTGCCCAAAGGCGCAAGATCGGTGGTTTCATTGGTGGCGTTAAGCTTCCCGGCAATGGAGTCGCCGATACCAGTGATCGCCTGACTCAGGCCGCGGCCCCCACCGCTAGCGACGAACGTGGTGACAACGGCGTCGGCCCCAGGGGTGGGCAGAACGATAGCGCCGTCCGCGTCTCGATCGAGAACGGCAGCTTGCGCCTCCGCCGCGGACCCCACCACCGTGATCTCGAGGGACTCCTGCTGTTCGAGAGCGACGATTGTGCCTGCATCGCCCGTTACGGCGAGGTGGACGTTATTCGGCGCCGGATGGCCGAACGCACTCGAATAGCTTATGAGCATCGCCATTGCCAGTAGCAGGATGGCGAGACCGCCAAGAAGGAGGTTCCGATATCGATGCGTGGATCCCGGTCCTTCAGAAGTCAATGGGCCGCCGGCCACCGCCGCTTCGAAGTCCGGGTGCTGCGGAACACTTTTTTGCTGCGGTGCCGAATCGTTTGCGTGCGTCATGGCTTCCTTTACACTTGTCAATTAGATGACAAATGTACACCACGCGGCCGAATCCTGGCAAGATGGACGCATGTGGGAGGAGATGGTGACGGTGGTAGCTGTGGAACATCGCGTGGACCCGCGAATTACCCGGACTCGAGCGGCCCTTATTCGGGCATTGACGGCACTGGTGTCCGAATCGCCGAAGGGCGAAACAATCTCGATGAGCGCGGTGGCGGACCGGGCAAATTTGAGTAGGCAGGCGCTGCACAGCCATTACAGCAACGTGGGCGACCTCGCGACGGACGTGTGGATCAGTCGCCTGCTCAGTGACTGGCGCTCGCTCGATGAGATTGCTGCGAATCTCGATAAAGCCCTCATCGAAGCCGTCCGAGTGCGCGGAATCGAGCCGCTACTCGCCGCCGGTCGAGAAGACCGCGAGTTCTTCGACAAGCTTCGCGCGATTCCCCGCGGCGAACGTGTTGCCGAGGTCATCGCGGCGGCGGTCACCGTCTGGTTGACGGAGTCAGACCGTGACTCCACCGGCTCCAAGATCGCGCTCACTGGCGATGCTCGAATATTCACCATCGCGGGGATGGTTGCACTGGTGTCCAGGTGGCAGATGGCTGACACCCCGCCGAGCATTGCACAGCAGATCGCAACACTCCGCACTTTTGCGGCGGGGGCAGCAGCCGTCACATCTGGATAAGCACGCCGGGGAGCTCCATCGCCTGGATGACGTCCCGTCCGGCGCCGAAGGCCCCGGACGGGAACGATGTCAGCGGTCGTAAGCGACGTAGTGCAGCTCCGCGTCACGTCGCTCGGCGTAAAGCTTCACGTACTCTTTCGCAATGACAGCGGGCTCGGCATCCGGGCGGCCACCACCGATGAGCGCGGTGATTGCGACGAGTGCGACATAGACTCCCGTATCCGCGAGGGCACTGTTGAGGTTGAGCGTCCAGTTGCGGAGCCCCGCTGCAGCGATGTTGATGTTGCCACGAGCCGGAGTCGGTGCGAGCGAGCCGCCACCCGTCGTCACGAGGATGGTTCCGGTATTGCTGGCGATCATGTCCGGCAGCACGGCGCCCACCGCGGTGACAGCGCCGCCGATGTAGAAGTCGATCTGCGGCTGAAGGTTCTCCATCGTCACGTCGAGGGCGTCGACGGATTCCAGCGTGCGGTCCGCCGGCGAAAACTCGAGGACATCGATCGGGCCGAGCGCTTCTCGGATCGAGCGGAGCGCGTTCGTGATCGTGGCCGGCTCGCTGACGTCCGCAGTGAAGCCATGAGCCCGGATGCCTTCGCCGGCAAGGGTGTGCGCAAGTGCGTCTAGCTTGGACTGGTCGCGGGCGACGAGAGCGACATCGAAGCCCTTCTGCCCGAAGGCTCGCGCGATCTCTAGACCGAGTCCAGGGCCAGCGCCGATGATGGTGATGAGGGGCATGATGTCTTCCTCCGTGGCCCACCGCCGAGCCGGGTGTGTTCTGGTGCGGTAAGTTGAGATTGTCCTCAACTCACATCAAGCATATGTTGAGATGCCCCTCAATTTCTACTGGAGTCACTGTGACCACTACGCCTGGCCTGCGCCGAGACGCACAGGCGAACCTCGAGAAGCTGCGCACGGCCGCCCTGGCCGTGTTCTCACGCCGCGGACTGTCCGCTCCATTGGAGGACATTGCCCGAGAAGCCGGTGTGAGCATCGGCACGCTCTACAACCGCGTCGGCTCCCGCGAGGAGCTCATCGATGCCGTGGTTGACAACCTCGCCGGAGAGAAGCTCAAGACGCTCAGAGACCGGACACTGGACGAGACGACTCCTCGCGGACAGCTGGAGACATTCATAAACGAGATGATCGACCTCCAGCTCAGCGACCCGGCCATGAATGACGCTATGTTGCGCCGTTATCCAAACGCGGTTCTCCTTATTAACGCCTGCGAACGGTCCATGGCTCTTGGGGCCGAACTCGTTGAGAACGCCCACGACGCTGGCGTGTTGTCCGACGAATTCACCCCCGACGACCTCATGACCGTGCTGTGGATGGCCGCGATGGCCAGCCACGACGCTGCCGCCCCGCGCGGCTGGCGACGTGTTGTTGATCGCAGCATCTCTGCCGCCTGGACCGCACAGCCGAACAGGTGATGCTCGGCATACCGTCGCAGCCAACCTCGGCAGCGTCGTTGCCGAGGTTGGCAGCGGCGCACCGCTAGGGCTTAGTGCTCGCAGAACTCTTTCGGACGTCAGCCCCCTGTGCCGCCTGTGGAATTGATGAGAGCGCGACGCTCTCCGCACCGTCGATCTCGAGAGTCTTGGGGAGAATATCCCGTTCGATCGTCGTGGCCAGCGGCTTCTCTGTAATGAAGAGAAGCAAGACCGCCGCCACGAGAACCATGGGAACCATGTACAAGAACACGGGCGCAAGCGCGTCGTTGTAAGCGCCGACGATCACGTCACGGACCGCATCGGGGAGGTCTCGCACCAGTGCCGGAGTGAACGAGTTGCTTCCCCCCGCCGCGCTGGCGGCGCCGGCAGGCAGACGAACTGCGAGTAGATCTGTGAGGTTCGCAACGAAAAGGCTGCCCACCACCGCGGTGCCCAGGCTGGCACCGATCTGTCGGAAGTAATTGTTTGCTGCGGTCGCGGTGCCCACCTGGGAATTGGGGAACGAGTTCTGCACGATCAGGATGAGGATCTGCATGCTCATACCCAAACCCAGACCCATGATCGCGAGGTATGAGCAGAGTATCCAGATCGCCAACGACGGCGTCATCGTAGACAGAAGGAACAGAGAGACGGCGATGATGACCGTTCCCACGACCGGAAGCCACTTGTAGCGACCGAACTTACTGACGAGCTGACCGGAAACGATCGAACTGACCAGTAGGGCAGCCATCAAAGGAATCATCAACAGACCCGCCTCCGTGGCGTCCACTCCGGTGACCATCTGCAGATAGGTGGGGATGTAGGCGATTGCGCCGAACATTGCTATACCCGTGATCAAACCGGCGGTCGTGGTCAGGTTGAAGTTGCGATCCTTGAAGAGCTTGAGCGGCATGATTGGCTCGGCGGCGCGACGCTCGACCAGCACAAAGGCGACGCCCGCCAGGATGGTCGCGACGATCAGGGAGATGATCACGGCCGAGTCCCAGTCGTAGGTCCTTCCGCCCCAGGTGGTGACCAGGACCAGGCCGGTCGACGCAGCGGCCAGAAGCCCCATGCCGGCGAAGTCGACCGTGGGTCGCCCTGCGGTGTTTTTGGGCAGGTGCAGGAAGAGGGCCGCTGAGACGATGGCGAGGATTCCCAGAGGAATGTTGATCCACAGGCCCCACCGCCACCCGGGCCCCTCGGTGAACCAGCCTCCGAGCAGGGGTCCAGCGACGGACGAGATGGCGAACACGCCGCCCATGATCCCCATGTACCGGCCACGCTCGCGGGCAGGGACGACGTCAGCGATGATCGCCTGCGACAGAATCATGAGCCCACCGCCGCCGAGTCCCTGAACGGCTCGACCGGCGATGAGCACAGTCATGTCCTGTGCCATGCCGCCGATGACGGAGCCGAGGACGAACAGGCTGATCGCAGCGATGAACAGCCCCTTCCGACCGATCAGGTCGCTGAGCTTGCCATAGACCGGCAGCATGATCGTCGAGGCGAGGATATAGGCGGTGGTCACCCACAACATGCTGTCGACACCGTTGAGTTCCCCGACGATCGTAGGCAACGCCGTGGAGAACATGCTCTGATCGAGCGAGGAGAGCAGCATCGTCAGGATGAGTCCGGCGAAGATGAGCAGGATGTTGCGTTTCGAAGCCGGCGTCGCGCTGGTGCCTTGCTCGCCGAGAGATGTGTCGGTCATGGTCAGTGCGCCGTGCCCTTCGATTGTTGGGGTTGATCATTGGTGATGCGCTGGATGAGTTCGATGGAATTGCTCAGGAGATCCCGCGTGGACGCTCCGGGTTGCGAGTTCGCCCATCGACGCCTCACGTATTGCAGGACGCCGGTGGTCAGTGCGACGACCATCCGGGCCTCGTCTTCCAGCTCGGTCTGGTTGGCACGTTTTATTCCTTGGACCTCGAAGCGAGTCATGATGATGGCGACGAATTGATCCTCGGACTCGCCCATGCGAGCCGTTTCTTTGATCAAAAGCTCTGGAGTGCGCATGATCAGCATCCGTCGAGCCTCGAAGAGCGCGGCATCTGGCTCACGATCCAGGAGCGATGAGGTGATCATCGTGAGGAAATCGGCAAGGAGATTCGAGCCCGTCGCACGGGTGAACGCATCAACGTGTTCATCGCTCGGCATCGGCGGCGTGCCGCCGATAATGACCCCCTCCTTCGATCCGAAATAGTTGAAGAAGGTGCGCTGGGAGACCATGCTGGCCTCGCAGATCATGTCGACGGTGACGTTCTCGAAGCCGTGCTCGAGTGCAAGCGAGAGAGCGGCACGTTCGATTTTTTCCTGTGTCGCCGCTCGCTTGCGTTCACGCAACCCGCCATTCATATTTACCTCCAGTACCGCGACGATGTACGCTGTTTTATGCAGTCTATGCATTTATTTAGTTTCTGCACAAATAGATGGTCGCGGGTATTGCCGGACTCCCATCACTGACATACACTCGTCTTCTACTGGACAACTGTCAAATAACAGTCTTGTTAGTTTGGGCGCGCTCAAACGGGTCGCCGAGAACACACGGAGGGTGTCACTATGTCGGGCAAGATCGATGTTCATCAGCACCTGCTTCCACCTCGCTACTTTGAGGCGCTGGCGGCGGCGGGAAGTCTGATGGCTGGGAGCGGGGCACAGGCCGTGGCTGGTGGGTCCGCTCAATGGAATCCGTGGGCTGAAAGCGGTGGCATAGCAGCGCGCCAAGGCCCGCGCACCGTCGGGGGCTGGCAAATGCCTGAGTGGGACCCCCAGTCAGCGATTTCCATGATGGATGCGACGGGGATCGAGACCGGGATACTGTCCATCAGCGCACCTGGTGTCCACTTTGGTGACGACGCCGCGGCCCGAGAACTCGCCCGCGAGCTGAACGACTATCAGGCCGAGTTGGTCAGGGAACACCCCGACCGGTTCGGACATTTCGCCGTGCTGCCGCTGCCGGACTTCGACGGCGCGGTCGCCGAAGCAGTGCGGGCCCTCGACGAGCTCCATGCCGACGGCGTGCTCCTCCTATCGAATGCGCACGGTCGTTACCTCGGCGATCCCGCCTATGAGCCGCTGTGGACAGAGCTCGCCGCGCGTTCGGCTGTGGTATTCGTGCATCCCACGGCGCCGCCGATCCAGCAACTGCCAGGAATGCCCACAGCTCTTCTGGACTTCCCATTCGACACAACCCGCACCGCCGTGGACCTCGTCGCGCACGGAGTATTCGACCGGCATCCGGACCTACGCATAATCCTTTCGCACGCCGGCGGTTTCCTGCCCTACGCTGCAGACCGATTCAGCGCCGCCGCGATGTTCAACCCCGGTACCACCCCGGAAAGCATCCAAGAAGGCCTTCGCAAGTTCTACTTCGACACCGCGCTATCTGCCACCCCTACCTCGCTACCGTCACTTCTGGCATTTGCGGAGCCGGGCCACATCCTCTATGGCAGCGATTTCCCCTACGCACACCCAGAATGGAGCGCCCGTTTCGACCACTCCCTGGCCACCTACGACGGCTTCGGCGCGGAACGGCTTGGCGAGGTGAGCCGATCCGCCGCTGAGAGACTCTTTCCCCGCCTGGCCTCGCCCAGTCAAGCGATGACTGGTGGGCCACGGGCTTAGACAAGTCCGGCGGGACGAATCTGTCGCTGAACTCCGATAGGTAGCATCTCCTCTCTGGAGGAGGAGATGCTACCCGCGCTCGATGAAACGACAGCCTCAGCGAGTGCGCCTGCGTCGCACGCCCAGCGCCGCGACCATGCCCAGCCCGAGCAGAGTGGCCGCAACGGAACCGACCAGCATCGGCTCGGCATCCAGCCCGGTCGCCGCGAGCGACGGCGAGGCCGACGATCCGGATGCGCCGGTCGCCGCTCCGGGGTCGCTCGCGTTGGCGGCCGCAACGGGAAGCACGGCGGCCTGTCCCCCGACGGCGGCGACCGTCACGGATCCGTCGGCGTTCAGCTGCACAGTGGCACTGGTCGCCGCGGCGAGATCCAACCGCTGCCATGAACCGCCGGCAGAACCCGTCAGGTCGAGCGGGTCACCAGACGAGATCTGGGTCTGCGCCAGAACGGATGCGCGCTGGGAGTCGCTCAGACTCGGGAACGTGCTCAGCAGCAGGCTCTCCGCGCCGGCCGGCACCGAGGGCGCCTGGTTCGCCGACGCGGTCTTCGTGAAGCCGTAGTCGAGCCGCTCCTTGTATACCGCGACCGCGCTGGCACGGTCGGTCACGATCTGCGCCGTTCCACCCGGGATGGCCTGGCCTCCATAGGGGTTCGACTGATAGGCCGCGCCCCGGGCGAGGCAGGCGTCGAGGGTTCCGCCACACTGCTGCTGCAGGTAGTCCGTCAGCTCCTTCTGAGCGGGCTCGAGCACCTCGGTGCGGTACTTCGTGTCAGACCAGCGGGCCGCGAGCGCGGCCTCACCGGCGATACGGCCACCCATGATGTCGAGCGGGTAGTGCACGCCGAGAACGATCCGGTCATTGCCGGCTTCGGATGCGCGGGTCAGGATCTCGGGGGCGAGACTCGGCAGCAGGGTGGCCAGGGTGATGCCCGCCTGGTAGGCGGTCGTCGTGTGGCCGCTGGGGAACGCCCCGCCGGTGCAGATTCCGGTGCCGCTGTACGACGCGCTGAGACTCACGTCGTTGGTGGAGAACTGGTGCGTGGTGTCGACGACCGCCGGCACACGCGTGATCAGCAGGTTTCCCTGCGACGAGGCGTAGGGGGTGCCGACACGGTTCGCCGTGAGCGACGACGCGTTCACGACAGTCGGTGCGCATCCCGCGTCGTCACCGGCGACCGCGGGGGTCGTCGGGTCGGTCGGCAGGTAGGGGCGTGGATAGCTGAAAGCAGCCTTCGACGCACTTGTACTCACGTAGGCTCCGCTGGTTCCGTTAGAGCTGTTGATCAATGCACTCGTCAAGGGCAGCGACCCGTTCTGCCGTCCCGCCACGTAGATCGGGGCGAGCACGGAGCCGAGAGCGGTTGCGATGGTGACGGATTGGTCGTACGCCGAATTGTCGGAGGTCTGGTACTCGGCATCCTGCAGAGCCAGGAACTGCTGCGCCGGGGTCGCGTGGCCATTGATCCAGACAGCGAGCTCATCGTTGCGAGCGAGCGTGGGACCGTCGACGACGGTTCCGTGCAGATCGTTCACACCGTCGGAGGTCCACAGCGAGGTGTAGCCGGCCAGCAACGATGGCAGGTCGGGTTTGGCCGTGTCGCTCGGGTAAGGAGCGGCGGCGGTCGCGGCGAGGGGAGCGCTCAGGGCGAGGAGCGCGACGGTGACGACAGGTATCGTCACGGTTGCGGAGAGGCGAAGGAATCGGGTTCTTTGGTTCACGGAGTAACGCTAGATCGATTCATTACGGAGGTGGGTGAACGTTGCGTGAACGCCCCAGGCAGAGTGACTCATACCCCGCATGGCGACGTCATTCCCCAGAACAGGGGGCATCGAACGCCCCCATCGCGAGCCCTATCGATGTCATGATTAATGCCCGTGAATGCTTCCCAGCGATCCGATACCGCAGTTGCTTCTGCGGTGAGCGCTGAGCTCGATCGCATCCTCGAAGGCAACCTGATTCACACGTCGTTTCAGCCGATCTTCGACCTCGAGTCGATGTCGGTCGTCGCCTACGGAACGAGAGCCGGAGGCCCAGAGGGTTCTCTCCTCGAATCGCCCGAGACGCTTCGCGCAGCCGCAGTCGAAGCAGGCCGACTCGTCGAGTTCGACACGGCCCGTCACGTCGGTGCGATCCGAACATCGGAGCGCGCTGGTCTCTCGGCCCCCAGGAGTCTGTTCTTCGGCGCCGCCCCCTCCATCGTCACCGGCCTCGCCGAAGACGAGACAGCTCTCGCGCATCCGATGGTTCTCGAGATCGCCGGCCACACCCTGGTCGATGCCGATCTGGTGCCGCTGCTTCAGGCGATCGTGCGCATCCGTGACCGAGGATGGGCCATCGCGATCACCGAGGTGGGCGTCGACCCGCACACCCTCGCCCTGCTGCCCGCCGTAGCGCCGGATGTCATCTGTCTCGACCTGCAGATCATCAGCGACCTGCCCGACCAGCGTCTCGCATCCGTTCTCAGTGGCGTCTCGGCGTACGCCGAGGCGACCGGATGCCTGGTGCTCGCCCACGGGATCGAGTCCGAACAGCAGGTTCTCACCGCCAGAGCGCTCGGAGCCACGCTCGCACAGGGACCGCTGTACGGATGCCCCGACGCGCTGCCGGAGAGCCTTCCCTATCTCTCGGGCGTGCGACCCGCCCCCTCTGGCCGGCTGGCCGGGCTTCGCCAGGACACGCCCTTCTCCGTCGCCGCCGAAAGGCGCGAGGCTCGGATCTCGAACCGCGGCCTTCTTCTGCAGATCAGTCTCTTCTTAGAGGCCCGTGCCGCCGCCGAAGACAACTCCGCGCTGGTGTTCGGCACCTTCCAGCACCGCGACAACTTCGACGATTGGGCGATCGAACGGTATTACCCCCTCGGGCTCACGGCGGCCTTCGTCGGCGTATTCGGTCACGGCTTCGACGAACTGAGCCTCAGCGATTCGATGTGCGCCGTCGAACTCGACGCCTCCGATCCGCTTGTCGCGGAGTGGAACGTCGTCGTGATCTCGCCGGACTTCGCCGCCACCCTGACGGCCCGTCAGCTGGGCGAACCCTCCCCGACGAACGACACGTACGAGTTCATCCTCACGCACGACCGCCGACTCACGATCGAGGCGGCTCGCACACTCGTGGCGCGGCTCTAGAAGCGCCAGGCGCTCAGACTTCCTGGTTGCTCATCAGGCGGGGAAGGTCGGCGAGCACGGTGCGCGCGTTGTCTTCTGCTGTCAGATCTCGTGCCGCGGCGAAGAGCCTGATGGCGTCTTCTATTCGGGACCGCGCCTCGATGCTCCGACCGTCTTTGATGGCATGACCGGCGAGCAGCAGAGCGGCGCGGCCCCCGTAGCGCGCGTCATCCGTGGCCTCGGCCAGCTGACGAAGAAGCAGGGACAGCTCGGCACTGGCCGTCCGGTCGGCACGATCGACCTCTGCCGTGGCCCGCATGTAGATGGCGAACATCAGCGCGTCGAGGAACACCTCGAGGGGGGAATCGACGGCCCCGAGCACGGGAAGGCTGCGCCCCTTCGCGGTGTCGAGCTGTAACTGCCACTCGCCGTCGACGACTTTCAGTACGGCAGAATGCGCCGAATCGCCACCGAGATCGAACCTGCCCGCATGCCGTCGAGACGGCGCCCGCCATCCGACCGCCTTCGCGTGCTGCGCCATCCAGTCTTCGACGGCACGCACGCCGTGAACTGCCGGTTCCATCGATCATGCTCCTTCCGCGACCGCATCTAATCTCGCATGTGATGCGGACACCGGTGTGCGCACCTTGAGACGTGATGTCTCATGATGATCGACGGTACGCCACACAGAACCGACATGGCGCGTGAGAGGCTGATCGGCACCGATGTATCCTCGGCGTCACATTGCGACATTCGTCTTTCTGCAATAGTCAGTGGGGTACTGAACGAAGGAGTAGGCGTGGGCGTGGTTCGAAAATGGGTCTTTCCCGTGCTGCGGATTCTGCTGGTCGCGGCGATCGCCGTGGCTCTGGGAAAACTCGCTTTCTTTCCCGACAAGACGCCCGAGGTGTCCGCTGTTCCCACCGGAGAGATCGTCGAACCCGTCATTCCGGTTGCCCTGGGCACGATCGTGAACGACGTCGTCGTTCAGGCGAACGTCAGCGCCGATCCGGCCTCGCCGCTCAAATCGACCGCCGCCGGAACCGTCGATGAGATCTTCTTCCCGCAGGGTTCCGTGGTCGCCGCAGGAGACACCGTCTTCGACGTCAAGGTCGAGATCGTGCGCGCCCCCGAAGACAGCATCGATTCAGAGGGCAAGACGAAACCCAAGATCTACCGCTACGAGCAGGTGATCGCTCCCGCTGCCGGCGTGCTCAGTTCGCTCAGCGTGATCTCGGGGCAAGACGTGACCATCGGCATGGTGGCCGGGCAGATAGCGCCGCCCACCTTCTCGGTGTCGGGCTCGCTGAAGCCCGAGCAGCGCTATCGACTGGTCGATCAGCCGACGGATGCCTCGATCGCCATCACCGGCGGGCCCGCCGCGTTCACCTGCACCGGGCTGCGCATCACGACTCCGCTGGCAGGTAGCGAGGGCGGCAGTGCGGGTGGCGATGCGACGGCGGGAGGCACAGCAGGCGAGGCCGGCACCGGAGGAACGGGCGGCGGCTCCACCACCACGGTCAGTTGCCCGATCCCCGCCGATGTCACCGTCTTCTCCGGCCTCGCCGCAGAGATGACCATCTCCGGCGGCAAGGCAGAGAATGTTCTCGTCGTACCCACCACCGCCGTGCGCGGAGCCGCTCTGAGCGGGACCGTCTGGGTCTCTCTGGCCGACGGCGGCACCGAAGAGCGCGCAGTGGGACTCGGGCTGAACGACGGAAGCCAGGTCGAGATCACCGGCGGCCTGGCCGAAGGCGATCAGATTCTGCAATTCGCGCCCGGTGCGCCGGCCGACCCGTCGGGATGCCCGCCCGGAGTGGTCGACTGCGGTGAAATCGTCGTCAGGTGAGTCTGCTCGAACTGCGCGACGTCACGCGCACGGTGATTCCGCCTGACCAGCCGGCCCTGACCATCTTGAACGGAGTCGATCTCACGGTCGAGGCGGGTGACCGCATCTCGATCGTGGGCCGGTCTGGTTCGGGCAAATCGACCCTTCTCAATCTGCTCGGCCTTCTCGACATGCCCACGAGCGGACTGTTGACGTTCGACGACCGGCCGGTCAAGTCGTATTCAGGCGCTGCCCGCGATCGGGTTCGCGGCGCGCAGATCGGCTTCGTCTTCCAGCAGTTCAATCTGCTTCCGGGGCGCACGGCACTCGAGAACGTCGCGATGCCCCTGCTCTACGCCGAGGGAAGATCGTTCTGGCGACGCAAGAAGCTGGCCGCAGACATGCTCGAGGAGGTCGGTCTCGGCAACCGCATGCACAGCATGCCCGACAGACTCTCGGGCGGCGAGCAGCAGCGCGTCGCCATTGCTCGCTCTCTGGTGCGCGGGCCGCGGCTGATCCTCGCCGACGAACCCACAGGCGCGCTCGACCTCGACACCGGCAGCTCGGTGATGCAACTGATCGACGACGTCGCGACCCGAACCGGTGCGGCGCTCGTGACGATCACCCACGACCCCGCCATCGCGGCCCGGGCCCGCGACCATTTCCGACTCGATCGCGGCATCTTGACGCGAGCCGACAGCGACGAGCTGGCCGCGGCATCCGAGGCCCTCTCGTGAAGCGCGCGTTCACGAGCCTCGTCGGGGCGGTCGTGGAGGCCTGGCAAGAACTTCGTGTACACCGCACTCGAGTGCTGCTCTCGCTGATCGGCGTCGCGGTCGCCGTATGCTCGCTCACCACCGTCGTCGCGCTCGGCGGCATCGTGCAGCAGGCCAACCAGGAGCTCAGCGAGCGGCAGAGCGGGCGACCAGCGAGCCTCTTCGTCTCGGCCTTCAGCAACCAGGGCACCGCGATCGATTCGGCGACGATGGATGCGACGTGGGCCGAAACGCTCGCCCGGTACGACATCACCTACGGCAGCCGGGTGCTGCAGACAGCTCAAGCCGTACCTTTCACCACCGGCGTCGTCGACGTGCAGACCCAGGCCGTCGACCAGCCCTACGGCGAGATGCATCGGGTGCGCCTCACCGAGGGCGAATGGTTCACCGATGACGACGCCGCTGGCCTCGCCCCTGCACTCGTGGTCAATCAGATCTTCTGGGAGCGACTCGGCAGCCCCGAGCTGCGAACGCATCCGACCGTCGAACTCGGCGCTCAGGGCGGCAGGCCTGGCACGACCGCGGTGATCGTGGGCGTCTACCCCGTCTCGAGCTACGAGACCGAGCCTGCCATGTTTATGCTCGCCGACCAGCTCTCGGCGATGACGGCCGCCAGACCATCGGTCGCCGTGCAGGATCCGTACGGCGGAGGCGGCTCCACGCAGTACGAGATGTGGGTGCCTCCCGCCATCTCCGAACAGCTCATGGAGGTCGTGAAGCGCGACTTCACGTCGGCGCTCGCCACTCCCGGGGGCGGTACCGGCGGTGTTCAGGTCGACGTGTATCGCCAGGACTACGCCCAGTACGGCGACGACCCCTTTCTCGTGACGAAGCTCGTCGTCGGCGGAATCGCCGTGCTCGTGCTGCTGCTCGGCGCCCTCGGCCTCGTGAACATCGCTCTCGTGACCGTGAAGCAGCGCGTGCGCGAGATCGGCATCCGCCGCAGCTTCGGAGCCACGGCCGGGCGAGTGTTCTTCTCCGTGATGATGGAGAGCGTGGTGGCCACCATCGCGGCCGGCGCTGTCGGAGTCATCGCGTCCGTCCTTCTCGTGCAGAACCCCTGGACCATGGACCTGATCGGCCAGGGTCTGGTCAGCGACTTTCCGCCTTTCCCCGCGGAGGCCGCCGTTCTCGGCCTCGTCGCTGCGACCGCCGTCGGGGCGTTGGCCGGGCTGTTACCCGCACTCGTCGCCGTACGCGTCAAGGTGATCGACGCCATCCGGTACTGATCGCGTTCGCTAGCCGGCCTACTGCGCGGAGAGCGACCAGTGGTCGGCGATGAGCTTCAGTCCTTTTGCGAACACGTACGACCAGGTCGTGGAGTCGTGTGCGCTACCCGGAGCCTCGATGTAGGTGGCATTCATGCCGGCGGCCTGGGCCGCGGCATAGATCGCCTTGACCTGAGGCAGGAAGGCCTCGTCGTTGGATCCGACGCCGAACACGGCGAAGGTGTCGGTGTACTGTCCGTGCTGTTGCATGATGTTCGTGGGGTAGGCGGCCTCGTACCGGGCAAGGCTGCCACCGAATGCCGCGTCGGCGGTCTTCTGCGGGTTGCCGATGCGGGGGTACTGCTCGCCCGACGCGTCGAGGATCGCCCCGAACAGATTCGGAAAAGCGGCGCCGAGCTGAATGGAGCACGTTCCGCCCTGGGAGAGTCCACCGACCGCCCAGTAGTGAGGGTCGTCGATGACGTTGAGATTCGCCTTGATCCAGTTGGGCACGTCGATGGTGAGGTAGCTCTGGGAATTGCCCAGCGGCGAATCCACGCACATCGGGTTGGCTGTCGGAGCGCCGAGTTGATCGGGTGCCACCACGATCGGGGCGAGCCCGTCGTGCGCCGCGGCATACGCATCGAGGCTCTGCTGCAGCTTGTCGGTGAGGAACGGATCTTCGGGGGTTCCGGGCTGACCTGACATCATGACCATCACGGGCAGCTTCGGCGGATTCGCCGTGAGCGCGGCGGGTGGCAGGTACACCACGCCCGGTCGCGCGGGGAATTTGGATTCAGTGGCCGGGATCGTGACAGCGGTCAGAGTTCCGACCTTCGGCATGGTCGCCGGAGCGACCCAGTCTGCGATCGTCGGTACCGCGACGGCCTCGACCGCGGGGAGGGGCTGGTCGGCCGCGTCGATGACAGCACTGATGCCCAGGGCGCTGCGCACGGTGGGGTACTGCCCGAAGTCGATGTTGATAGACATCGCCGTCGTGAGCACGAACAGCACGAGCGCGAGCGCCGACCCGACCACGCGCATCCAGCCTGCACGCCGCATCGAGACGATCGCGACGCCGAAGGCCGCACAGCCGACCGCGACCCACACCCGAACGACGGTGGTCAGATCAGCACCGAAGAGGTCGAGCCAGTCCGAGAGGATCCAGGTCAGTGCTACGCCGACGATCGCTCCGGCCGTGCCGGCGACTGCGACCTCGGTCAACCAGCGACGCCGATTCCATCGCTTGCTCGGGCGGCGGAGCACGAGCAGCAGGATCGTCACGAAGGCCACGGCGTACACGACGTACACCACGGGCCCCGCGGTGATGGCCAGGTTAAGCAGCAGGTTCACGGCGAGCCTCCGGTGTCGGCTTCGGTCGCAGATCGCGAAGCAGCCCGCTCAGCTGCACCACCGAGAGTCGAGGCAGGTAGCAGCGCCCGATCGCTGCGCCCACTGCTGGAAGATCTGTGGTGTCAGGGTAGAGCAACCAGAGCGGAAGGAACTCGGGCTGGAACTTCTTCTTGAAGTTCAGCAACGACCGGAATCCGTAGGCCGGCTCGAGCGAGCGTCCGACGTAGTCCAGGATCTGGGCCACGACGCTACCTCGCACATCGAGAGTCGACGACTCGGGCGCGGCGTTCGCGAGCGGGGCACCCGAGAGGCTCAGGATCTCCAAGCCGTCGCTCTTGGCCTGCTCGACCGCGGCCGCGATGACGAACTCCATCGTGCCGTTGGCAGCGTCGGTTCGACGCCTCATGAAATCGAGGGTGTAGCCGATGACGTGCGGTTTCACCGCGTCGTCGGTGCCATAGAGAGGAAGCCAGCTCGTGACGGCCACGATCGTTCCCTCTGCATCGACGGCGAGCATCAGGCGCACGGATGAATCTACGAGCTCGTCGAGTCCTCCGAGAGTGAATCCCATCTCGGGCAGGTTCTTCTCGGCGACCCACGCCTCGGAGATGGCCTGGATCTGCGACCGCTGCAGCAGCGACAACTCGCGCCAGGATGTCCACTTCGCCACGACTCCGGCGCGGCCTGCCTTGTTCACGGCCGTGCGGATGTCCTGCCACTTCTTGCCGGTCGGGTTCCAGTCGCGGGGCCGCAGCACGGCCTCCTCCGCGACTTTGAGGCGCTGCCAATGCAGACCCTCGAAGGTCTCGATCGTGGCATCGTCGACCCCGTAGAAGGTCGGGGTCCACCCGTGATCGCCGCAGAATCGCACGAATCGCTCGACCACCCGCGGGTCGGCGAACGCGGGACCGAATGGCCCTCCCACAGCCACGGCCACGAATCCCTGCACCCGATACGCGACCGCGGCGTCGGAGACCTCGTCGAACCAGAAGGAGTTGCCGGGCCAGGTCGACATGAACGACAGCGTGTGCCCGCCTCCCCGTTCGAGGATCGCCCGCGCACGCACCCGATCGTCGTCATCGACCGCTGCGGTACGGCCGAGAATGAGAAGACAGGATGCGGTGAGCACCGCGGCCCAGAAGAGCCCCGCCGGCAGCGACCACACCTTATGCGCCCAGTGCGTCGTCGGAACGAATGCGAGCCCGTCGGAGATCACGAAGGTGTGCGGAATGAGACGCAGCGGCAGCGCGCGCAGAATGTCGAGCACCGTCGGCACCGGTCGGAACTGGTCGCTGATCGCCAGGACGCCCACGAACGAGATGAGCGCCGTGCCGGCGAGCGCACTCAGGGTGATTACCAGGAACCGTTTTGCACTCGCGCGCGACGGGCGGACATCGACGTGCTTGCGCAGCAGGATGAGCAAGGCGGCGCTGGCCAACGGCAGGATCGCGCACAGGGCGCTGCCCGTCAGGGTCTGCCAGATGTAGGGGTCGACCTCTTCGTTGGCCTGCTCGGCGATCGCCGTCATGGTCTCGGGCTGAATGACCACGAAGACGCCCAACATCACGGCCGACATCATGACCTGAATACAGACGGCCAGCCAGAGGGCGGCGCGTCGACCGCGCAGGATGCCCCACGCGGCGACGACCCCCACGGCGACGGGCAGAAGGCCGATCAGGGCGGTTCGCGGATGATCGACATCGACGGCGAGAAAACCGTAGATCGAGAGGAGCCCGCTGCCCGACCCGATCAGGGCGGCGACGACGGGACCGATCGAGCCGAGGGCCACGACGGCGGCCAGCAGAGTGCGGATCTCGTGATGCGAACTGCGAATGAGCCGGAATTTCGACCTCGATCCGCCGAGCGCGAACCCGAGAACGAGCCCGACGGGCACCGCGACGAGCGAGTAGAAGTCACCTGCTCCGCCCGAGTAGAGGAAGAGCGTGACGGCGATGAACGAGGCGCCCAGACGTATACGGCGTCGCCACAGAGCCGAGGCGAACGAACTCGCCGCCATCGCGGCGCAGATGACGCCTGTCGCGGGCGACAACGCCTCGATCGATGGCGCGTTCAGCGGCAGGAAGCCGAGGTAGGTGCTTTCGACCCAGCTGAGACCGAATCCGATAAGGCCGGATGCCGCGCTGCCGCCGACGTACGCGATCGCGGTGCGCCAGCTGCCCATGAGCCGCTCTGCGGCGCCGACCACCACGACGATGAACGGCACGACGAAGATCAGGGCGCCGCCACCGTCGACCGCGAGAAACGCGGTGATGAGGCCCCACCAACGGTGGTGCCGGAAGACGTCGTCCTGGCCCGTGGCGAGTACCTGCCAGCCCCAGTCGTAGGTGCTCGAGGCGAACCCGACGATACTCAGCACGATGACGACGGCGCTGCACACCACGGTGAAGGGGTGGCGGAGAATCCAGCGAAGGAACGGCACGACTAACCTCAGATCATCAGAACTGATGAAGCGTATCCCTGTGCAATGAGAAATTCTCTCTGAACCTGGGTGGGCGAGGAACACTCAGCCAAGGCTCAGTGCGCGTGCAGGAAGTGTTCGCGCTATTTGTTCTTACCGTTGCCCGGATTGCCGTTTCCGGAGTTTCCGTTGCCGTTGCCCTTGCCGTTTCCGGAGTTGCCGTTCCCGTTGCCGTTGCCCGGCCCCGTGTCGGGCGCGACGGGTTCGGGTAAAGGTTCTGACGTCGAGGGCGCATCGTCAGACGGAACGGGCTCGGGCTCGGGAGTCGCCGGCGCACTCGTGGTCGTCGGAGTGCTCGCCGGGGCCGGCGTTGAAGTCGGGATCGTCGACAGCACCCAGGTGAGGGCGGTCACCAGTACCACCGCGGCCGCCAGAGCGGTGATGAGCACCGCCCGACGACGCCGCTTCGGAGGTTCGACCGCGGCCTCGGTCATGACCCTTGTCGGCGCGTCGGTCATGACCAGCGTCGGCTCATCAGCCATGGCTTCGGTCGGGGCCTCGGTCATCGCAGCCGTCACGACCGATTCGGTCGATCGGGCCGCCGGTGCCGACTCGGATCTGAGCTCGCGGGCCAGGCGCGCGATCTCGAGAGCCGCAGGTCGCTGCTCAGGATCGCGGGCGGTCATTGCCGTGAGGAGGGACTTCCAGCCGTAGCCCAGTTCGCCGGGAACCTCGGGATCGTTGGTGAGCCGAGCGAGCGCCGCCTCGTGCCCGACCGGCTGACCGAAGACGCGCTCACCCGTCAAAGACTCGAGCAGAACCAGACCGAGCGCATAGATGTCGGAGGACGGAGCGGGCTCGGAGCCCTGCACCTGCTCCGGGCTGAGGTAGGCGGCCGTGCCGAGGAGCGTACCGGGCGTGGTCAGCCGCGACGCTCCGATGAGGTGGGCGATTCCGAAATCCGCGAGCGTCGCCGTGAACTCGTCGCTGGCGACCACCGAACGTCGGAGCAGCACGTTAGCGGGTTTGATGTCGCGGTGCACGATACCGGCCTGATGCACTACGTGTAGCGCCTCACCCAACTCGTGGGCCATGCGTGCCGCCTCGACGGGCCCCAGCGGGCCATCCGAGAGTCTGCTGCGCAACGTGGGGCCGTCGACGAACTCCATCACGAGATACGCCTCGCCGTCGCCGTCGATCAGGGCGTCGTACAAGGTCACGAGAGACGGGTGGTTCAAGGATGCGAGCAGCCGGGTCTCTGAGGTCTTGCGGCGCAGGTCTGCCGCCTCGGAGTCGCGAAAGAGCTTGATCGCCACCGTGCGGCCGAGTTTCTCATCTGCCGCGCGATACACGACCCCCATACCACCCGCGCCGACGCGCGACTCGAGCCGATACCGTCCGCCGAGCAGTGAGCCCTCGGCCACGGCGCCGCTCTCAGACCAGCGGGTCGCTGTCGCGAGTGCTGCGGGTGACCCGCTCGCCGCTCGCGGGATCGACGGCCGACCGGGTTGTCGACGTGCTCTGCCGGCGACGCAGCGTGAGGACGAGGCTGATGAGGAACACGACAACGCCCGCGCCCATCAGGATGTACCCGATCAGAGGAAGGTTCACGACCCCGCCGAGGTCGATGTTCACGGCGAATGCAAGCACGGCGCCGATGACGAACAGTGCGATTCCGCTTCCGATACCCATGGGATTTCCCTTCGATCCACGCCGGTGCGAGAGGTTCGCGCTGGCGGCCGGCGCGAGGCGTGATCCACAGCGGACCGAGGGCGTCGAACCGAGTCGCCCATGTTTAGCACGCGAGAACCACGCTCGTTCGGGGCTTGAACCGAGCACACCCGGGGTAGTAGGCCAAGAATCTTCAGCGAGTCGGCCCGAACACCGCAGCCAAAGCCGCGTCGAGAAGGGCCGCCGCGGCTTGTCGGTCGACCCGCACGATGGCCATCGCCGCAAAGACGAGCCCCGTGCACGTCGTCGTGACCAGTTCGCGGCCTTCCGGGGTCAGGTCGGCACGGCGAGCGGCGACGCCGGATGCGACGGCGTCGCGCAGGTCGGTCGTGTAGGCGGTGACGACAGCGGCGAGGCCGGCCTCGTGCCCCAGCGACGATCCCGTGGCGTTGAGCAGCAGGCATCCGTTCTTGGCCAGGGCCGTGTCTTCGTCGACCATGGCGTGACGAAGCCCTCGCAGGTAGAACTCGAGCGCCCCTGGATCGACCTCGTCTGCGCGCAGCGGCTCGAGCCGAGGGCGTACGACGTCGTCGAGATACGACTCGACCGCGGCATCGAACAGGCCTCGCTTGCTGCCGAAGGAGTGATAGATACTCGACCGGTTCAGCCCGGTCGCCGCCTCGAGGTCGGGCAGCGATGTCTCCTCGTAGCCGCGATTCCAGAAGACTCCACGGGCCGCCCGCACGACATCGATTTCTGCGAATGCACGCGTTCTTCCCATGGTCTTCTCCTTTCAGCACTGGCAGACGCCGGTCGAATGAGTATATAGTGAAACGGTCGGTTCAAAAAAGGAGATTCTCATGGTCATCGCATCCGTCGTGATTGCTGCACTCGCTGCTCTGCTGCACGTCTACATCTTCTGGATGGAGTCTCTGGCCTGGGACGGCCCCGCCGCGCGCAAGACGTTCGGTCCGGCATCCACCGCAGAGGTCGAGACGACCCGGCCCTTCGCTTACAACCAGGGCTTCTACAATCTCTTCCTGGCCATCGCCACGATCATCGGAATCGTGTTCGTGCTGGTAAGCACCTCTGCCGTCGGCCCGGCTCTCATCCTGGTCGGCACCGGCTCGATGCTCGCGGCAGCCCTTGTGCTGTTCCTGTCGGCGCCCGACAAGCGCTCGGCCGCGATCAAGCAGGGCACGCTGCCTCTGCTGGCCGTGGTCGTCACGATCATCTCCCTCAACGTCTAACCGACTCCGTCACCACCGCACGAAGAACCAAAGCCCTACACACTAGGGAGAAAGTCGAGGACGCCATGCGCGCCATCATCCACAACGAATTCGGAGACCCGGCAGAGGTTCTTTCTGTCGAGAACGTGCCCACCCCCGAGCCGGGAGCGGGCGAGGTGCGTGTTCGTACCCTTCTCAGCCCCATCCACAACCACGACCTGTGGACGATCCGTGGAACGTACGGGTTCAAGCCCGAACTTCCCGCTCAGGCAGGCACCGAGGCCGTCGGCGTCGTCGACGCACTCGGCGAGGGCGTCACCGCGCTGCAGGTCGGCCAGCGTGTCGCCACCGGAGGCACCTTCGGTGTCTGGGCCGAGTACTTCATCGCGAAGGCCGCGGCGCTCATCCCCGTCGGCGATCAGCTCTCCGACGAGGTCGCGTCACAGCTCGTCTCGATGCCGTTCAGCGCCATCAGCCTGCTCGACACCCTCGACCTCGCCGAGGGAGACTGGCTCGTGCAGAACGCGGCCAACGGAGCAGTCGGTCGCCTCGTGGCCCAGCTCGCCGCGGCCCGCGGCATCAACGTGCTCGGCCTCGTGCGCCGCGCCGCCGGGGTCGAGGAGCTGAAGGCCCAGGGCATCGGCAACGTCGTCGCCACCGACACCGACGGATGGCGCGACACGGTCGCCGAGATCACCTCCGGCGCGCCCATCGGCGTCGGCGTCGATTCGGTCGGCGGATCCGCGGCCGGCGACATCGTCTCGCTGCTCGCCGAGAACGGACGCCTCGTGGTCTTCGGAGCGATGAACTCCCCCGTCATGGAGATCCCCTCCGGCCCGGTCATCTTCAAGAGCATCTCGGTCTCGGGATTCTGGGGCTCGAAGGTCATGGGCGGCATGGACGGCGCGAAGCGCGCCGCACTGCTCGGCGAACTGATCACGCGAATCAGCGAGGGCTCGCTCACGCTGCCCGTCGAGGAGATCTACTCCTTCGACGACGCCCGCAAGGCGAGTGCCGCGAACTTCGTCGCGGGTCGAGGCGGCAAGGTCCTCCTGCGCCCGTAACGCTCAGCGGTCAGACGCTCCGTACCGATGCTGCGGTGAGAACGCGCGTGCCGGCAGCCTTGTCTTGCCAGCCGCGTCGGTCTCCCCGCAGCATCGGAACGAGCAACACGATCCACAGCACCGGAACGATGATGAACCCCACACCGAGGGTCGGTTCGGCGCCATCGGCTACCGCCAAGACGACGCGGATCAACACCGCGACCGCGAGGGCCGAGAACACTCCCGGCACGAAAAGGATCGCGGAGCGTCCGAGAAGCGATCCGACGCCCGGACGCCCGTGGTTGCGCGCATCCACGATGCGGATGCGAACGAGGAACTTTCCGATCGAGTATTGCCGCGAGTGCGCGAGGATCACGTTCACGATCACCGAGCCGAGCGGAATTCCGAAGATCGCCAAGAACCCGGCGATGACGAAGAATCCATTCCCGCCCCCGCCGCCCCCGTCGTAGCCCTCGAAGCCGAGCGCGACGCACCACCAGACGACCGCGACGGTCAATGCAATGGTGCCGCCGAAGTCGATCACGAACGCGATCGTTCGGCGAATCACGGGAGCGGGAACCGGCTTGATCGAGAACGAGTGCACCGTCGGCACGCCGGACTGGCTCGCGTTCGCAGCGAACACGGGCAGTTCGGGCTGTGTCATGGGCTCACACTAGCGGCAGGCCTGCCGCGGCCGAGGCGGCATATGGACTCAGGACCCCTCCGGGCGATGCTCGAGAACCGTCGTCGGAGTGAAGTGCAGCTCGGAGATCCGACGACGGTCCATGGCGGCCACCTGAAGCACCCCGCCGTCGACATCGATGCGGTCGCCCACGACCGCCAGACGTCCGAGTCGCTCGACGACGAACCCGGCCACGGTGTCCGACGCTGCGGGCGGGAGGGTCACCCCCGTCGCCTCCTCGAAGTCCTGAAAGTTCAACCGGCCGTCGACCGCGCCGCCCTCCTCCATCATCTCGGCGAATGCCGTCTCGGTGTCGTACTCGTCGAAGATCTCGCCGACGACCTCCTCGACCAGGTCCTCCAGAGTGACGATGCCGTCTGTTCCGCCGTATTCGTCGAAGACCACAGCGATATGGTCTCCGGATGCGCGCAGATTCGTGAGCGTCGGCAGAATCCGGGCGGTTGACGGAATGAAGGGAATCGGTCGTACGACCTGGCGTACCTCGAGCGTGCGGTCGGTCAGTTCGAAGAGATCGCGCACGTGCACGAATCCGACGATGTCGTCGATCGACTGGTCGACGACAGGAAGGCGCGAGTACGGCAACGAACGGACGGCGTCGAGCGCATCGGAGATCGAGTCGTCGACCGCGAGCGCGACGACCTCGGGTCGCGGTCGCATGATCTCGCTCACCTGCCGATCTCGCAGTGAGAGAACGTCGTCGAGCATGCGCCGCTCGTCGTCGGGCAGCCCCTCATGGCTGGTCACGATCTCGCGCAGCTCGTCGTCTGAGAGCTTGTCGCCGGTCTTGTTCGGGTCGCCGCCGAGCAAGCGTACGACCGCGTTGGTGGACACGGACAGGAACCAGATGACCGGACGCATGAGCGTGGCGAAGCCGCCGAGCACCGGGGCGACGGCGTACGAGAATCGGGCGTTGTGCTGGATGGCGAGGCGCTTGGGCGCGAGTTCACCGAGCACCAGCGAGAGGTAGGCGATGATCAGCGTGAGGACGATCGTCGCCGTGGTCGAGGCCGCCGCAGCCGAGAGCCCGAGGCCCTCGAGCACGGGTGTCACGGACGGCGCGATCGAGGATGCGCCGTACGCGGCCGACGCGAAGCCGGCGACCGTCACTCCGATCTGCACGGCAGACAGGAAGGTGTTCGGGTTGCGCGCGAGCCCTGCGACGGTCTGACCCCGTCGGCCCCGCTGCGCGATCGCGTTGATCTGACTCTCGCGCAGGGTCACCAACGCCATCTCAGTGGCGGCGAAGACGCCGCCGACGAGCACGAAGACGATGACGAGAACGATGCTGACGACGAGGTCGCCGCTCATCGGAGGAACTCCGTCGAACCGGGGTGCGCGCCCGGGGTCACCCGGGCGCTCGGATGGTGATGGTCGGAATTGCTCGCAGACGATGTCATGCTCCGAGCATAGAGAACGACCCTCGGAAGAACCCCTGCACTCCGCGGGTCCTCGAAGCGACAGAGCCCGAACCCGCCTGCCTCCGACCGATTGAGAAGAGCGAGGCGTCAATTCGATCGGGGTTCCCTGTTGGACAGGCCGGGCCGTCGGCGCGCAGGCTTGAGCAATGGAATACGCACATCTCGGACGAACGGGCCTGCGTGTCTCGCGCGTCGTGCTCGGCACGATGAACTTCGGCCCCCAGACCAGCGAACCCGACTCGCACGCGATCATGGATGCGGCTCACGCACAGGGCGTCAACTTCTTCGACACCGCCAACGTCTATGGCCAGACCCTGGGCCGCGGCGCGACCGAGGAGATCGTCGGACGGTTCTTCGCGCAGGGCGGCGGGCGACGCGAGAAGACGGTGCTCGCCACGAAGCTCTACGGCGACATGACCGACTATCCCAACGACGGCAAGCTGTCCGCCCTCAATATCCGCCGCGCCCTCGATGCCAGCCTCACCCGGCTGCAGACCGACTACATCGACCTCTACCAGTTCCACCACATCGACCGGGCGACACCCTGGGAGGAGATCTGGCAGGCCATCGAGGTGGCCGTGCAGCAGGGAAAGATCCTCTACACGGGCTCGAGCAACTTCGCCGGCTGGCACATCGCACAGGCGCAGGAGGCCGCGAAAGCGCGCCACTTCACCGGCCTGGTGAGCGAGCAGTCGATCTACAACCTCATCGTGCGCGACGTGGAGCGTGAGGTGCTTCCAGCCGCGCAGGCCTATGGGCTGGGCGTCATCCCCTGGTCTCCCCTGCAGGGAGGGTTGCTCGCCGGGGTGCTCGACAAGGAGGCCGACGGGTCGCGTCGTCGCGACGACCGTGCTGCCGAGGCGCTCGAGAAGCTACGCCCGCAGCTCGAGCAGTACGAGGCCTTCGCGGCCGAGCTCGGGCACTCGCCCGCCGAACTCGCTCTGGCCTGGCTGCTGCACCAGCCCGCCGTCACCGCGCCCATCACCGGACCCCGCACCATGAACCAGCTCGACACCGCCATCGCGTCGGTCGACATCACGCTCGACGCGGATGCGCTGGCTCGGCTCGACGAGATCTTCCCCGGCCACAAGACCGCCCCCGAGGACTACGCCTGGTAATCCAGGACACGAAAGGAACATCATGAAGCAACGCACCATCGGCGACATCTCCATGAGCGCCATCGGACTGGGTGGCATGCCCATGTCGATCGAGGGCAGGCCCGACGAGGAACGCTCCATCGCCACGATCCACGCCGCCCTCGACGCCGGCGTCACCCTCATCGACACGGCCGATGCGTACCATCTGGCAGCCGAAGACGAGGTCGGTCACAACGAGCTGCTCATCGCCAAGGCGCTGAAGAGCTACGGAGGCGACACCTCCTCCGTGCTGGTCGCGACAAAGGGGGGCCACCTGCGGCCCGAGCCCGGACCGTGGGCCCAGAATGGGCATCCGGACTATCTCAAGCAGGCGGCCGAAGCCTCGGCCCGGCGCCTGGGCGTCGACTCGATCGGCCTCTACCAGTACCACCGACCCGACCCGAAGGTCGCCTACGCCGATTCGATCGGCGCTCTGCGCGAGCTTCTGGATGCGGGCACGATTCGCATGGCCGGCATCTCGAACGCCGACCCCGATCAGATCCGCCAGGCGAACGAGATTCTCGGTGGTCGCCTCGTTTCGGTGCAGAACCAGTTCTCGCCGAAGTTCCGCTCGAGCGAGAAGGAACTCGTGCTCGCCGACGAGCTCGGAGTCGCATTCCTTCCGTGGAGCCCCCTCGGCGGCATCACGAATGCGGCATCGCTGGGCGAGAGCTACGAGGCATTCGGTCGCATCGCGCGCGACCGCGGAGTGACCCCTCAGATCGTCTGCCTCGCGTGGGAGCTCGCGAAGTCGCCGCACGTCATCCCGATCCCTGGCGCCTCGCGCCCGGAGTCGATCACGAACTCGGCACTCGCCGCCGACTTCGAGCTGACGCCCGAGGAGTTCGCCGCCCTCGACGCGTAGGCCACCCTGCGCTGGTCGAGTAGCCGCGCGATACCCCACCCTGCGCTGGTCGAGTAGCCGCGCGATACCCCACCCTGCGCTGGTCGAGTAGCCGCGCGACACCCCACCTGCGCTGGTCGAGTAGCCGCGCGACGAAGGAGCCGGCGTATCGAGACCGCTTTAGTGTGGTCTCGATACGGCCGCAGGCGGCCTACTCGACCAGCGCAGCCTCCTCGACCAGCGAGAAGAAGCTACGCCGCGGGCTTCAGCGCCGGCTGCCGCAGGCGCCCGACGAGGGCGGCGGCGGCCGGCGCGGCTTGGCGTGGAACGGCGATAGCGGTCGTCCACACGAGCGCGTCGTGAGTGACGGGTACGGCGCTCAGCAGATCGGGCCGCTTGAACGCGAAGTGGGCGGGAACCACGGCGACGCCGAGCCCGTAGCCGACCAGGTCGAGCAACGATCCGACGTCTCCGACCTCCAGCTCGACCGAGTGCGCGAGCCCCTCCTCGGCGAACGCACGGTCGGCGAGCACCCGGGCGGCCCACCCGTCCGCGAATCCGACGAACGTCTCGTCGGCGAGGTCACCGATCTCGACGCGGCCCCGGCCCGCGAGAGGGTGGTCCGGATGGCACAGCACCACGAAACCTTCCGATGCGATGGGCAGAAGTTCGACGGTCGAGGGCACCGCTCCACAGTCGGCGACGAGCGCCAGGTCGAGAAGACCGGTCGCTACCTGATCGATCAGCGTCGTCGATCCGGCGAAGCCGAGCCTCACCGACACCGCGGGGTGTGAGCGCCGGAAGTCGGCGAGCTCCTGAGGCAGGTGCACTCCGCCGAGGCACTGTTCGGTTCCGATGCGCAGGGCGCCGCGCAGAACTCCCCGCACGGCGAGCACGGCATCCCGGGCGGCGGATGCGCTGGCCACGGCGCGCTGGGATTCCTCCAGCATCGCGGTTCCCGCGGGAGTGAGCTGCACGCGTCGGGTGCTGCGCGTGAAGAGAGTGGTGCCGAGCTCGGTCTCCAGTGCCCGGATCGACGCGGAGAGCCCCGACTGCGAGATCTGCAGCGACTCGGCGGCGCGGGTGAAGTGCTGGTGCTCGGCGACGGCGACGAAGTGCTCGAGTTGGCGGAGTTCCATGAGGGTTCAAGAGTACGCCTCGCAGCGGGAGCCGTCCCTAGAATCGAAGTCATGGCCCGCTCCGACGAACACGCCCTGTCTTTCGGCCGCAACGTCGGAGACTACGACCGAGGTCGCCCGAGTTACCCGAGCGAGGCGGTCGACTGGATCCTCGAGCAGGCCGGCCCGACGCATCCGTCTGGCATGCGGGTGGCCGACCTCGGCGCGGGAACAGGCAAGTTCACTGCCCGACTCGTCAGCCGAGGGATGACGGTGGTCGCCGTCGAGCCCGACCCGCTCATGCGCGAGCGACTCGCGCAGAACCTGCCCGCGGTCACGGCGCTGGAGGGCAGCGGAGAGCACCTTCCCCTCGACGACGCGAGCGTCGCGCTCATCACCGTCGCGCAGGCATGGCACTGGGTCGATGTTCCCGCGACGTCACTCGAGGTCGCGCGGGTACTCGAGCCAGGAGGCGCTCTCGCCCTCGTGTGGAACATCAGGGACTCCGAGGTCGACTGGGTTGCCCGTCTCGGCGAGGTGATGGGTGCATCCGAGGCCGAGAAGTACGACAGCCAGACGCCTCCCGTTGGCGCTCCTCTCGAACGTCAGGCATACCGCGAATTCCGCTGGGTGGCCGAGATGAGCCGCGAGCAGTTCCTCGCCATGGTCACCTCGCGCAGCTACGTGATCACGATGGCCGACGCCGAACGCGACGAGATGCTGGCGCGTCTCGGCAAGCTGCTCGACGAGCATCCCGACCTCGCCGGGCGCACGAGCTACCCCATGCCCTACGTCACCAGGGTCACGATCGCGCGGGTCGCCGCGTGACATCGGCCCTCCACGAGATCGAGTACCTCGAGAGTTTCGCCGAAGAAGAGCTCTACCTCAACCACGCGAGCTACGGACCTCCGTCACGCCAGGTCGTCGCCACCACGCAGCACCTTCAGAACCTCGCGATGGCCGGCGGCGTGCACGCGTCGGCGACGCTGCACTCCGAAGACGCGCGAGCACGGGCAGCGGTCGCCGCCCTCACCGGCACGCCGATCGAGCGCATCGCCCTGACCACGAGCACCTCGCTCGGCCTGATGCAGATCGCTTTCGGCGTGAGCGGCGAGGTTCTCGTGAGCCCCGACGAGTTTCCGGCCAACGTCTACCCGTGGCGACGCGCCGAAGCGGCCGGCCTCCTCGCCATGCGAATGATGCCCGGCGGAGGCGCCTCCGCTCCGACGCGGGTGACGCCAGAGCTGATACGCGACTCGTTGACACCGTCGATCACCGCGGTGGCCGTCAGCGCCGTCGACTTCCGCACGGGCTATCGCGCTGACCTTGCGGGCATCCGAGACGTCATCGGTGAGCGCTTGCTCGTCGTCGACGGCATCCAGGGCTTCGGAGTGATCGACACCGACTGGGCTGTCGCCGATGCCCTCGCCGTGGGCGGGCAGAAGTGGGTGCGTGGCGGCTGGGGCAACGGGTTCGTCGCCTTCAGCGACCGGGGCCTGGATGCGATCAGGCCGGTTCTCGGCAGCTGGGCCGGTGCCGAAGAAACCGGCCTCTACGACGGGCTCGAGCACGAGATCCTCCCCGACGCACGGCGCCACACCATCACCAATCTGTCGCCGTTCTCGATGGGGTCGCTCGCGAGCGCGCTCGAACTGGCGTCGTCGATCGGCGTCGCCCGGATCGAGGAGCTCATCGCAGGCACGGTCGACGTCCTGATCGACGCCCTCGACGGCGTCGGTGTCGCCGTGCTGTCGCCGCGCGAGCGTGCTCGGCGGGCCGGTATCGTGGTCGCCGGCTTCCCCAACGGTTCTGCGGGGCCGGCGCACGCGGCGCTCACCGACGCCGGGGTGACGGCGACGCTTCACGGAACTGATCGCATCCGCTTCGCCGTTCACGCCACGACGACCGACGACGCTGTGCGCGCCGCCGCGAGGGTGCTCGGGTCGCGTCACTAATTCAGGAGGACAGGCACTCCGTGTGGATAGTGTCCTCGGACACGCGCTCCTCCTGATTCGAGTACGGAACCTAGCCCTTGGCGGCCCGCTCGGCCTCGCGGCGCAGTTCGCGCTGGGCATCGGCCTCGGCCGCCTCGGCCACCGTCGGAGCCGTGCCGCCGAGCGAACGGGGCTGCCACCACTGACCGGTGCCGTCTACCGGGTACGACGACTGCAGCGAGTCGACCATGGCCTGCATCGTCTCGCGCAAAGACGTCGTCACCTGCGCGATGTCGTCGTTCTCCCCCACGATGATCGGCTCACCGAACACGAAGTGAACCGGCACGCCGAACCGCTGCCTCAGGGGAATCGTGCGGTTCTTCGTGATGAGTCGCTGGCCGCCCCACACGGCGACGGGAATGATGGGCACCCCCGCGTCGCGTGCCAGGCGTGCTGCGCCCGACTTGAGCTCGCGGACAGTGAACGACGAACTCACGCCGGCCTCGGGGAAGACGCCGACGAGTTCGCCCGACGTCAGCGCCGATACGGCGTTCTCGAAAGCCGCGGCCCCCGCCTTCATATCGACGGAGATGTGGCGCATGCCGCGCAGCAACCAGCCGACGCCGGGCTTGTCGAAGGCGCGCTTGGTAGCCATGAAGCGGATGCGACGTCGGTTGTGCAGCCACGTCTGCCACTCGACGAGGGCGAACTCGAGGTATCCGAAATGCGTCATGGCAATGACGACGCCGCCGTGCTCAGGAATGTTCTGGAGCCCCGTCGCTGAGCGTTTTGTGCGCAGGCCGGCGAACAGTACCCTCCCCACTCCGATGGCCATGGAGTAGATGGGTTCGCTGGCGCGCCTCGTCATGCGCATCAGGGTACGGGAGTCGCCTGTCAGAACCCGGGATGGGCCGGTCAGATCTGTCGGTCGGCCTGGGTGATGCCGCCGTGCGGATCGGGGCGTGGGTAGTCGCGGGATGCCGGCTCGTGGTCTTCGACGGCGAGCGTGTCGGTCTCGGCGTGACCGTAGGCATCCGGATCAGGCGACGTGGCCGCGTCTTCAGCCGTGACCGTACCGTCGATATCGGTGGTGATGTTCTCGCCGGCGGCGCGATCCGCGATCCAGTCGGCTGCTGCTTGCCGGTCACGCGCTTCATCGCCTGCGTCGTCGGGCGAATCGCTCTGTCGCGAAGTCTCGTCGTTGATCATGTCGACAGCCTAGGACCGGTCGCGCATGTCGTCATGGGGGTTGCGACGGACGCGTACCTTTCGCCTCGATCCGTGCGAAAATAAGAGGTCGAACCCACACGATGGTCGAAACCCGAGGAGACCACACCACCCATGGCCAATGCTGGATCTAAATGCCCCGCCTGCTCGCGTACCGTCGCGGTGGGCATCGTCTCGCAGACACTCGTACAGCACGAAGACAAGACCGGATTCCGCTGTTCAGGGTCGGGAACCAGCCCCGGTGCCGCTCGTCCCGCCGCAGCACCACGTAAGACCTCCGCATCTGCGACGACCCGCACCAGCACGGCCGCCAAGCGCACGAGCCCGCCCACCAAGGGTGGCGTCACCGTTCGCCGCGTCGAGGTAGACCAAGAAGAGCTCGCCCGCCGGCAGGAGAAGCAGGAACGCATTCGCGAGGAGCGCGCCGCAGCTGCGCGCGAACGCAATGACGCGAACATCTCGTACTTCGACGAACTCAGGTAGCTCGCTCGGCGGAGGTAGCGGGCGAAGGTAGTCCGCTCGGGGGATGTGCCCTCAGATCGACCCCGGCAAGACTGGGATCATGACGACGAACCACCCTCTCGCCTCTTCATCCAGTGCCTCTCGCAGTGCGGGTGCCCCTCGTGCACGTTCTCTGCGGCGCCGATCGCTCGTCGCTGCTCTGGCCACCGCCGTTGTGCTCGCGGTGTCGGCGTGCGCATCGAGCGGTCCCGACGCATCCGCAGCGCCGACCGCGGTCGCCCTGCCCGACACCCCAGTGGGCACGAAGGCGCAGTGGGTGCTCGACACGATCAACTCCGACGAGGAGACGACCGAGGCCGAGATCGCCGAGAACATCGCGCCGTCCATGCTCGAGCAGGTGCCGGCCAGTCAGATGGTCGCCGTCGTCGGCCAGATGAGCGACGCGAAGCCGTGGATCGCCACGAGCGTGACCGAGGCGACCGGGGGCCTCACCGTTCTGCTGCACAGCTCTTCCGCCGAGCTGCAGATGCAGATCTCCGTCGACGAGCAGAACCTCATCAACGGTTTGCTGTTCCAGCAGCCGCCCGCCGACCGCACGCCCGCGGCGAGCTGGAAGGAGCTCGAGAAGAACGTCGCCGCGCTTCCGGCCGACACGAGCATGACCGTCACACACGTGACCGGTGAATCGGATGCCGCGGGCGTCGGCGAGCGCATCGTCGACATCGCGGGTGACGAGACCAAGCCGCTCGGGTCTGTCTTCAAGCTCTACGTTCTCGGAGCCGTGGCCGACGCCGTGGCGGCGGGCACCCTCTCGTGGGATGACAATCTGATCATCTCCGACGACACACGCAGCCTTCCGTCGGGCGAGCTGCAGGATCTGCCGAGCGGCACCCTCGTCACCGTGCGTGACGCGGCCACCAAGATGATCGAGATCAGCGACAACACGGCCACGGATCTGCTGATCGACAGGGTCGGCCGCGAGGCCGTCGAAGCACAGCTGGCGGTCATGGGTCACCACGACCCAACCCTCAACACTCCCTTCGTGAAGACCAGGGAGTTCTTCCAGATCGGATGGGGAGCCGCATTCGGCGATGCCCGCGCCGCGTGGGCGGACTCCAGTGTCGACGAGCGCCGAGCGGTGCTCGACTCCTTGCCGGGCGGCGTTCTCGAGTTGTCGTCGTTCGATCTCTCGACGAGCGCCTGGCAACAGTCGATCGACTGGTTCGCGAACCCCGCCGACCTCGTCGCGGCCCACCTGGCCCTGCAGCAGAAGGCCGCGACACCGGCGGGCGAGCCGGTGCGCGGCATCCTGTCTGCCAACCCGGGCCTGCAGTTCGATTCCGAGGCGTTCCCCTACGTCGCATTCAAAGGCGGAAGTGCGCCCGGCGTCCTCGCCGGCAGCTGGTTGCTCGAACGCGCCGACGGCGAGCGCTTCGTGATCACGATGCAGTCGTCGTCGCTCGACCCTGCCGATGTCACCGACACGGCGCTCGTCTTCGGAAACGTGACCGACGCAGCTGCACTCCTCGCCGACGAATAGCCGGCAGCGGCCTCATCCCGGTGCGCTCAAGCGATCGGCGTGGCCGTTCCCGTCACCACGATGCCGCCCGTCTCGGGGATGCGCACCGAGAGCCTGCTGGGTCGACCGATGTGCGAGCCCTGGGTGAGCTCGATCTCGACCGGCGTCTCGACCAGCCCGAGCGCGCGCAGGTATCCGCCGAACGCGGCCGCCGCGGAGCCGGTCGCCGGGTCTTCGGTGATCGTTCCCACCGGAAAGAGATTGCGGCTGTCGTATTCGCTGGCACCCGAACGGAAGATCGTCGTCACGGTGCCGGTCCACCCCTGCTCGGCCATCAGCGACCTCATCGCCTCGGGGTCGAATGAGAACGAGTCGAATTCGGCTCGGTCGGTGAAGACGATGATCGGATGCCTGTTGCCCGCGAACGAGACACGCGGCGGGTAGGCGGGGTCGAGACGATCGAGCGACGTCGAGAGAAGGCCGAGCAGTGTTTCGAGGACGCCTTCGTCGAAGGGCTCGATCGATGGCTCGACACTCGTGAACGCTGCCGTGATCGCCCCATCGGCCGATGCTGTGGTGATCGTGACCGGTCCTACGGGCGTCTCGAACACGACGTCGCCCACCCCGTCTCGATGCGCGAGTGCAACCGCTGTGGCCACGGTCGCGTGGCCACAGAAGGGAACCTCCGCCAGGGGCGAGAAGTAGCGCACCCGCAGACGTCGATCGTCGCCCGCCACACTCTGTTCGGTGATGAAGGCGGTCTCGGCGAACCCTATCTCGGCTGCGATTGCTTGCATCTCGGCATCGCCGAGCTGCGACGCGTCGAGCACGATCCCGGCCGGATTTCCCCCGCCGGGTGCGTCGGCAAACGCCGTGTACTTGAGTGCGGTGCTCGCATCTGTCATGTGCTTATCGTGACAGAACCAGGCGCTGGGTTCAGAGCGGAACGGCCGCGCTATCTGTTCGTCGTCAGGAGCGCTGATCGATCTCAGAGAACCCCTGAGGCGTGACCGTGATGCGCAGTCTCGACGGGATCTGCTCTTTCATGGCTTCGACGTGGCTGATGAGACCGATGGTGCGACCGCCGGAGCGCAGGCTGTCGAGGGTCGACATCGCGATGGCGAGCGTGTCGGCGTCGAGCGAGCCGAAGCCCTCGTCGATGAACAGGGTGTCGAGGGTGATGCCTCCGGCCTGATTCGACACCACCTCGGCAAGACCGAGGGCGAGAGCGAGCGACGCGAGGAAGGTCTCGCCACCCGATAGTGAATGAGTGGCCCTGGCCCGCCCCGTGTGCTGGTCGAGAATGGCGATGCCGAGACCGGAGCGCGTGTTGCGGTACTGCACGGAGTCGTCGTGCTCGAGCGAGTAGCGGCCGCCCGTCATCACGGCGAGTCGAGCATTGGCGGCCCTGATGATCTCCTCGAGCTGGGCCGCGAGCACATACGACTCGAGGCGCATGCGCATGGTGTTGGGCTCGGCGCCCTCGACGGTGTTGGCGAGCGAGCGCATCGTCTCGTACTCGGCGAGAAGACCTTCGGATGCGCCCAGCTGCTCGAGCGCGTCGGCGACGATTGCGCGAAGACGGCTCAGTCGATCGGCCGCAGACCCGGCCGCCACTCGGGCGTCGTCTCGATCGGAACTGGCCGCTTCGCGGGCCTCGGCAGCAGACTCGACCTCGACGGCCTCGACGACGAGGCCCTGCAGGTCGGGTTCGGCGAGCACGTTGAGCGCGGTTGCATGCGCCACGTCATGAGCGCCGATGCGCGAGGCCGCGTCTGCGCGCTGAGCCGACGTCAGCCGCAGTTCGACCGCCTCAGCCCTATCGGCGAAGCCCTGCTCGTCGAGGTGCTGCCTCAGCGTCTGTCGAGCGGCCTCGAGCGCGGTGTGTTTGTCGTTGTGTGCGAGCAGCGCCACTTCGAAATCGCGGGTGACGGCGAAGAGGTGCTGCAGTTCGAGTACCCGCTCGGCGACTGTGGAGTGGTCTCCTCGATGCTTCTCGACGAGCTCGACGATCTGCGTGCGCTGCGACACAAGGGCCGCTCGCGCTGTATTCGTGGACTGAACCCCCTCGGTCAGTTCGGCCACCGTCGTCGTGATCGACTCGAGTTCGGCTCGGAGATCGACGATCTGCGCGTCGAGTTCTCGAGCGGATGCTTCGGCTGCGACGACCGCGGAAAGGGCGAGCTGCGCACCCTTGAGCTGCTCGTCGATCTCGGCAGGAGACTGAGCACCCGCCGATGCCTCGGCCGACGCGTGCCGGGCGACGAGGTCTCGCACGGTCAAGCCTGCTTCGGTCAGAGCCTCAGATGCGCGAGCAAGGTGCGCTCGCTGGGAATCGATCTGGTCGTCAGAGACCGGCTCACCGAGATCGGACGTCCAGGCTGTGGGGTTCGGGTGCTCGGTAGAGCCGCAGACCACACAGGGCTCGCCGTCGACGAGAGTGGAGGCGAGCTCCGCGGCATGCCCATCGAGTCGGCGCGTGAGCAACTGGTCGTAGAGCGCAGCCGCCTCTGTGTTTTCGGTGCTCTTGGCCTTCTCGACCATACGGGCGTCGTCGAGTTCTGATTTCAGGACAGCGGCGAGCTCGGCGGACTGTCGCGCCATGCGCAGTCGCTCGACGCGTTCGTCGGCATCGGAACGGCCCGACGCCTCGAGAAGAGACGCGTTTCTCTTCTCGAGCGCCTCGTCGATCTGCGCGGGGAGCGACACAGCGCGCTTCGCAGCCGCGGCGAGTTCGATCTGCTGCCTGGCCTCGATGCCGTCGTACTCGGCTATGCGCTTGTCGAGCTGGGGAACGCGCTTCTCATCGGCCAGGATCACGTCGAGCCCGCCGAGCAGACGATTGATCTCGGCCGCTGTGGACGCGAGGGCGTGTGGGGTGGTTCTCGTCGATGCGACGTCTGATTCGGCGCTCGCCTCATCGACGGAGGACACCTCGGGCACCTCGGCGCTCGGCGAATTGAGCGACCCGACGGAGAGACTCGAGAGAGCGGCCGCCTCGTCGTAGGCGGTGCGTGCAGCTTTCTCGTCGGCCACCGCGCGGTGCAGCGCCGACTCGGCGGCGTTCTCTGCGGTGACATGGGCCCAGACGATCTCGGCTCTGGTCGCCGCCTCGAGGCGACGCCGTTCGTCTGCGATCGTCTCCTCAGCCTGCTGAAGCTCGTCGAGGCGTGCGGCCGCCTCATCGCGGCGAGCCTGAAGACGACGGATGTTCTCGCGCTCACGCAACTCGGCCTCGGCCTCGGCAAACCGAGCGTCGGCAGCGGCCACCCGCACCTGGGCAGCATCGAGCTGTTCGGTGAGCTCGGCGAGCGCCGACTCGAAGTACTGCCGGTCGGCTGCCCCCGGCTCTGCCGAAACGACAGTCTCGTCGCGGAGACCTGCACCGAGGATGGCCTCGACCTGGCTGCCGAGCTGAGCGATCTGCTCGGCAGACTCGCGCCGGAGCACCTCGAGAGCCTTGCGCCGCTCGACAAGGGCTCGCTCGATGTCGGCGAAGCGCCGCGTGCCGAAGAGGCTCTGGAGCACGCCTTGGCGCTCGTCGTTCTTGGCGTGGAGGAACTTCTGGAAGCGGTTCTGGGCGAGCAGGATCACCTGCAGAAACTGGTCTTTGCTGAGGCCGAGGATGCCGTCGAGGGCGATGCCGACCTCGCGGGGAATCGCGGCGATGCCCTGCCACTCGATCTCATCGATGAGCTGATCGGCCGATGCATCGCCGACACGGATGAACAGCTCAGCGGTCGCGGGCCGCTTCGTGGTGCCCTCGCCGCGCTTCTTCGGCTGTTCGTAGTCGGGCGAACGCCGCACGCGGTAGTTCTGCGCACCCGTGCTGAACCAGAGTTCGACGTAGGTGGGATCACCCGGCTCGCAATAGTCGCTACGCAGCTGCTGCTGCGTGCCCTCGTAACGAGGAACGCTGGCGTAGAGCGCGAAGCAGATCGCGTCGAGGATGCTCGACTTGCCGGCGCCCGTGTTGCCCGTGATCAGAAAGATGCCGTCGTCGGCGAAGGCGTCGAAGTCGATGTGCTGTGCTGTTTTATAGGGACCGAACCCGGCAATGGTGAGGCGGTTGATTCTCACGCGGTCGACTCCTGAGCGGCCTGCTCTGCGATGACCTCGACGATCAACTCGCTCTCGGCGTCGGTGGGCCCCGCGCCGTTGCGCACGAATTCGAGGAAGCCGGCGACGACCTCGCTGTCGGAGCGGGCGTGCAGTCGCTCGCGATAACTGGCCGCTGGCAGCTCGGCCACGATGGCGGGCTGATGGGTGAGGGCGACGGCATGGGGGAACCGCGTCTGGATGCGGCGCATGCCGTCGATCGGACGCACCTGATCGGTCAGTACAACAGAAACGAAATGACTCTCTGCAGCGGCGTAGGCCGGGTCTGCGAGCAGCTCGGCCAGCTCGCCCGTGAGCACCGTGAGTGGCCGAGGAACAGGAAGCTCTATCCATTCGACAGAATCGAGCCCGCCTGCGTCGAGCTCGACGAGCCACGCACCACGCGGCTTGGTGGCCTCGCCGAACGAGTAGTGCAACGGCGCCCCCGAATAGCGGATGGCCGGGGTGAGCGTCGATCGGCCGTGGATGTGCCCCAGCGCCACATAGTCGGGTCCGTCGAACACGTCGACCGAGACCAGGTCGAGGCCGCCGGCCGTGATGTCGCGCTCGACATCGCTGGCCTCGCTCGACGCCGCGGCACTGGCACTCGCGTTGGCACTGGCACTGGCACTGGCAGCCGGAACATTGACCACGAACGCGTGCGACAGCACCACGGACCGGGCTCCGTCTCGTCGGGCGATGTCGTCGCGGATGCGCTGCATCGCGTACCCGAGCACCTGGGCGTGGCGTCGCATCTCGACGCCCGGGTAGAGATGCCGCACCAGTGCGGGCTCGAGGTAGGGGATGCCGTAGAACAGCACCGGGCCGTAGGCGTCGTCGATGACCACGGGCTCGTCGAAATGCTCGGGTCGCGTGATGACGTGGATGCCCGCTAATCCGGCCCACTCGCTCTGGAAGCCGAGCCTCGTGGCCGAATCGTGGTTTCCGCTGGTGATGACGACGTAGGCGCCCGCCTCGCGGATCTGCCGGATGGCCCCGCTGAGCACGTCGAACGACTCACGCGCGGGAGTCGCCGAATCGAAGACGTCACCCGCCACGACGACGACGTCGACCGCCTTCTCGCGCACGATCGCGGCCAGCGCATCGAGCACGGTGCCGAGCTTCTCGAGGGTCGAGTGCCCGTGGAACGTTCGCCCGATGTGCCAGTCGGAGGTGTGCAGGATGCGCATGCATCAACGCTATAGCGGCCCGCCGACATCGATCGCCGCGAGCATGTCTGCCTCAGCCCGCGCGCCTCAGACGAGCAGTTCCCGAACGTCGTGACCCACGACATCCAGAGCGGCGGCGACGCCGGCGTTGTAGACGCGCCCCTCGTGCGTGTTGAGGCCCTTCGCCAGCGCCGGGTCGTCGGCCAGCGCGCGGGTCCATCCCTTGTCGGCGAGGGCCACGACGTAGGGCAGGGTCGCGTTGGTGAGCGCCCAGGTGGATGTCTCGGGTACGGCCCCGGGCATGTTCGCCACGCAGTAATAGACGGTGTCGTGCACCGCGAAGACGGGGTCGTCGTGCGTTGTGGGGTGCGACCCCTCGAAGCATCCGCCCTGGTCGATGGCGATGTCGACCAGCACGCTGCCCGGCTTCATCGTCGCCACCATCGCGTCGGTCACGAGCTTCGGAGCCTGTGCTCCGGGAATGAGCACAGAGCCGATCACGAGGTCGGCCTCCTTCACCTGCGCGGCGATCTCGTAGGCCGATGAACTGCGCGTCTGCACGGCTCCCCCGAAGCGGATCTCGAGCTCGCGCAACCGCGGAATCGAGAGGTCGATGATCGTGACGTCCGCTCCCATGCCGACTGCGTTGGCCGCAGCGTGCTCGCCCGCGACGCCGCCGCCGATCACGACGACCTTCGCCTTCGGGGTTCCGGGAACGCCGCCGAGCAGCATCCCGCGCCCGCCCGCCGCGCTCATGAGGTGATAGGCGCCGACCTGGGTCGACAGCCGACCGGCGACCTCGCTCATCGGCTGCAACAGGGGCAGCGAGCGATCGGCGAGTTGCACCGTCTCGTAGGCGATGCCGGTTGTTCCGGCGGCGAGCAGCGCGTCGGCGCAGGCTCTGGATGCGGCCAGGTGGAGGTAGGTGAACAGAGTCTGGCCGGCCCGCATGCGCCCGAACTCCTCGGCGATCGGCTCCTTGACCTTGAGCACCAGCTCGGCGCCCGCCCAGACCTCGTCGGCGGTGTCCGCGATCGTGGCACCGGCCTCGACGTACTGCTCGTCGCTGATGCGCGAGCCGAGTCCGGCACCGCGCTGCACGACGACCGAGTGGCCGCGCCGCACGAGCTCGAACACCCCGGCCGGGGTCGCCGCCACCCTGTTCTCGTTGTTCTTGACCTCTGTGGGCACTCCGATGTGCATGACAGCTCCATTCGTCGGCGGCACGCGCCGCCGCAGGAGCGCAGCGAGTACCGAAAGTTCTGGCCCAATACTTTCCAAAGTTCACCAGTAACGACGCAGAACCGCAGAATCGTCGGCAGAAGAGCGGAAAGTCGTGAAATAGTTCACTCATGGCCGTTCCAGCGAAGACCCCGTCGAATGATCGTCGCGCCGCACAGGCACCCGCCGAACTCGACGAGATCGATCGTGAGATCCTGCGCATCCTGAGGGCGAACGCGCGCGTGCCGAACAATCGCCTCGCCGAGCTCGTGGGCATTGCGGCCTCGACCTGCGTCGCCCGGGTGAAGTCGCTCGTCGCGCGCGGGGTGATCACCGGATTCACCGCAAACGTCGAACCCTCCGCGGTGGGCCTGAGCCTGCAAGCGCTCATCAGTGTCACGATCAGGGCGGGCGCCCGCAACCTCATGATGGAACTCGGCGAGGAGATCAGGCAGTTCCCCGAAGTGGTGCAGTTGTACTTTCTCGGAGGGGCGGAGGACTTCATCATCCACGTCGCCGTGCGCGACAGCGCCGCCGTGCGCGACTTCGTGCTCGACAATCTGTCGGCGCATCCGGCCGTCGCATCGACCCGAACAAGCCTGGTCTTCGACCATCACTTCAGCGGCTTGACGATCGCGCCGTGAACACACGACCCGATGAGGCGAAGAAGTCAACCGGCCAGACCTGCGACGCCGGGCGGAGTAGCGTCGCCTGCATGAGCAACGACGCCGACCTCCGCGAGCAGATCTGATGGACTACACCTGGCTCGAAGCCATCTACCTCGGCCTGCTGGGCCTGGCCGGAATCGCGATCGCCGCAATCTCGGTGATCGTGCTGCTGCGCCTGTTCCGCGGTCAGCGTTGAGACCGATCGCCGGACGTGAGCGCTACACCTGCTGCTTCGGCTCGTCAGGATACTCGGCGAACGTCGCCAGTTCCTCGTGCCCGGTGAGGAAGCCGCCGAGCAGCGCCGCCATCACCTCGGGGCGCACGCTGTGGTTCGCCGCGTCGATCTCGACCGCGCTCGCGTTCGGCAGCGCCCTGGCCAGGGCCTCGGCCGCCGGAGGGAAGATCGGCTGCGTCTCTTCGCCCACCATCGCCAGCACAGGCTGAGTGACGGATGCCCACTGCTCGGCCCACGCCGAATGGTCCGCTTTGTCGAGAATGGCGACGTCATAGGCGAGGGTGTGCGCGATGGCGAGCATCCCTGGCCACGCCGCAGACGACTTGGCACCCTCAAGCCACTGCGGTGGCATGTTCCGCATGAAGTATTCGACGACCGCGCCGCGATCACCCGACTCCACGAGCTCGTTCATCGTGCGCAGCTCGACCCCATCGTCGCCCTCGCCCTCGAGAGTCAGCGGCACCTCGAAGAGCGCGAGGCCCGTGATGCGTTCGCCGACTCCGGGCGTCGCTGCGGCCCAGAGCGCCAGTGCACCGCCCGATGAATTGCCGTAGAGAGCCGCTGGCCCCTGGAGTACATCGAGCAGGGCCGCGATGTCGTCGACCTCGCGCTCCACCGAGTAGGGAAGGGTGTCTCCGCTCTCGCCACGACCGCGCCTGTCGTAGTTGATGACCGAGAAGCCCTGATCCGCCAGCTGGGTCGCGATGTGCGCCGAGGTGGGGTCGAAGGCCCGATAGTTCATGGCGCTGCCGACCAGGATGATGGCGAGCGCGCCGGTGCCGAGCCGGTCATATGCGATGCGTGTGCCGTCTGCCGATGTCACGAAGTCAGTCATGACCGAAGCCTAGCCACACGACCCGGGCCACGTCAGGGGGCTACCCCGGCCGCATCGCGTAGTCGTATCGTCGGGGCATGACACTCGCATGGGAACAGGTCGTGATCGACTGCGAAGACTTCGTCGCGCAGGGCCACTGGTGGGCGGATGCCCTGGGCTGGCAGATCATCGACGAGAACGACGAAGACATCGAGATTCGCAACCCGAGCGGCGCCGGACCGACGCTGCTGTTCCTGAACGTGCCCGAGACGAAGTCGATGAAGAACCGCCTCCACCTCGACTTCGTGCCCGACGACCAGGCAGCCGAGGTGGACCGCCTCGTCGCGATGGGCGCAACCCGTGCCGACGTAGGCCAGGGCGAAGAGACGTGGGTCGTGCTCGCCGACCCCGAGGGCAACGAGTTCTGCGTCCTCTCCGCGAGATGACGCTCCGAGCGACGTGACGAGCTCGTGTTGCCGGTTCGGTTGACCCGAACCGGCAACACGTGCAGCACTAGCCCGTGACCACCGCGATCTCGTTGGGGGTGCCGGGCAGCGAAGCGTTCGCGACCACCTCGCCTGTCTTGACGTCGACGGCGAAGATCTTCTTCATCGCCGGCTCGGTGACGTAGGCGGTGTCACCCTGAACGACGAGTGCCGGATGCGCGTCCTGCCACTCGGTCGGACCCTCCCAGGCGCCGATCACCGGGTAGCTTGCGCCGAACTCACCGGTCTCGGGGTCGAGCACGTGCAGCGCGCCGTCGGAGCCCAGAATGATCGCCTCGTCGCTCGGCCCGCGAGCAACGTCGCGCCAGGTGTAGCCGGCCCCATCGGGCAGCGTGACGATCTTCATCGTCTTGGCGACAGTGTCGACCAGGGTCAACTGCTCGAGCAGAACGCCCTCGCGGTCGGGATCGGAGTTGTAGTCGCCGACGGCGATCGAGGAGGTCTCGGTGACGTACTGGTTACCGGTGCGGCCGTAGGCATCCGGCGCCTGGATCTTGGTGAACTCTCCACCCTCGTAGACCAGCACGCCATCGGAGCATCCGAAGACCGCGGTCTCGTTCTTGACCGTGCCCTCGCCGTGCACCGAGGGGCACTCCTCGTTGCGGGCGATCTCGGTGCGCGACTCGTCGAGCACCCGCACTCCGCTGCGCCCCTCAGACGTGCCGATCGTGGTCAGCAGAGTTCCGTCTTCCAACTCGATCGACACACCGTGGTGGGCGGCGGGCGCCGGAACGACCTCGGTCTCGGGCAGCCCGTCATCGCCCGCGTTCAGCAGCGCCGCCGTGTCGAAGATCGTGGTGTCGCCCGTGCCGTCGGAGAAGAGGATCGTCTTGTCTCCGTGCCGCACGACGTGGCCGGGCGTCGGGGCGTCGAACGTCAGATCGGTGAGCTCGGGCTCAGCAGTCTGCGAGGCGCCATCGGCCGTCCACGTTCCCGTGTCGAGAACCCGGAACCCGTCTGTCGTCGACACGAGAACGTGGCGTCCGTCTCCGGCCGAGTTGAGGCGGTTGAACCCGTCGAGAGGCAGGTCGGCCTCGAGGTCGAGGCTCGTGCCGTCGAGCACGAGGATTCCGCCGTCGTAGGTGAGCGAGACGCGAGGGCTGGGCGCAGATCCGGATGCGGCTGCGCCGGCCGTCTGGGCGGGCGCGGTGTCGGTCGCGCAGGCGGTGAGGAGCAGGGCCGATGCGGCGACCGCGATCAGGGCGATGCGCCCGGGATGGAGCTGATTCTTCATTGTTTCCTTTTCTTGGGTGGGGGGGTAGGTGTCCCTTACGGAGACAGCCCGGTTGCGATGAGCTCGGTGTTCGAGCGCATCATCTGCAGGTAGGTGTCGGCGCCCTCGCCGGGTTCGCCGAGCGACTCGGTGAAAAGCGCGACCACGTCGACGTCGATGGATGCCTCGTCGGCCAGGACCTGAACGAGACGGTCAGGCTGCGACGAGTCGGCGAAGATCGTCGAGACTTTTGCCTTCTCGATGGCGGAGACCAGGTCGTCCAGGTCGGATGCGCTCGGGGCCGCCAGCGTCGTGCCGCCGGGAATCACGGCACCGATCACGGTGAAGTCGTACCGCTCGGCCAGGTAGCCGAACACGTGGTGGTTCGTCACGAGTTGTCGGCGTTCACCGGGAATGGCCGCGAAGGCGGCGGTCATCTCGGCGTCGAGGTCGTCGAGCCGCGCCATGTACTCGGCCGCGTTCGACGCTATGGCCGACGCGTCGACGCCGTCTGTCTTCTCGAGCTCCTCCGCGATTCCGGCGACCACCTCGACCATGCGCTCGGGGTCTGTCCAGAAGTGCGGGTCGGGCGCTCCTGCCGCATCGCCCGACGAGTACTCGAGCGGTTCGATGAGCTCGCCGGCCGTGATCGAGCGGACCCCGGCATCCGTGGCCGCATCCAGATTCTTCTGCAGCCCCTCTTCGAGCCCCAGACCGTTCGAGACGATGAGGTCCGCATCCTGGATGCGCGCGGCCTCTTTCGCCGAGATCTCGAAGGAGTGCGGGTCTGCGTTGCGCCGCATCAGCACGAGAACCTCGGCCTCGTCTCCGACGATCTCATCGACGACGTCTCCCAAAATGTTCGTCGAGACGACGACGAGAGGGCGGTCCCCCGCCCCGTCACCGGATGCCTGCGCGCACCCCGTGATGGCGAGGAGCGTCGCCGAGAGCGCGAGACCGACGGCAAGCTGCGCCGCACGCATCGCGCTCATCGTCCGGTCTCCGCGAGGAAGGCCGGCTCTGAGCCGACGGTGAGCGTGCGGGCGACGCGGAGCCCGTCGCCGTAGTCGAGCTCGTAGACCACGCCGTCGGCCGGCGCGTTGAGATAGACCCGGTCGGCGTCGAGCTGCAGAGTGACCCCCGTGGCCAGCGCAGGATCGGCCAGGCTCGAGGCGGCGAACGGCTCGGTGGCCGCGAGCGTCGCACCGGTCACGGGGTCGAGCAGAAGCACTCGTCCATCGCGAGCCAGCGCCACGATGTGGTCGTCGTTGTCGGATGCCGCCACGACCTCGGCGAGCGGAGCCTCGCTCGGCAGGAACGCCCACTCCCGAGCGCGGGTGTCGAGCAGCCAGGCTCCGCGATCTCCCGAGACGGCCGCTACGTCGGGGCGTCCGCGTCGGTTGTCGAAGTCGATCGCCCGGTCGCTCGGGGCGACGGCCCGTGGATAGGGGATCTTCTCGAAGTCGACGCCGGACTCGATGCCGCCGTCGCCAGAACTCGTCGCGAGCAGCGCACCGTCGGCGCATCCGAAGACCACACCCACGTTGGTCGTGATCGACCCGTCGAGCTGCGCGCACTCGGCCTCGACACCCTCGACCGTTTCGCCCTGTCTGTCGATCGCACGAACGCCGGATGCGATGCCGTCGCTGCCCGCGACCGTCGCCAGCGCGCCGTCGGCGAAGGGAACGACCATGCCCCTGTGCGGAGTCGACTCGACGTGCGCAGTCTCGACGACCTCGCCGCGGCCCAGCGCCTCCGAGTCGAGCAGCAGAGCCACCCCGCTGTCACCGAACCAGACGCCGGTCAGCGATGGGCCTCCGTTGACGACGGCCTCGCCCTTCTCCGTGACCGTGCCGACGAGGCGGGGCTTCGCGGAGTAGTAGTGCACGTGGTCCTGGTGGTCGACCGTCCACGCGCCCGAGTCGAGCACGGTGAGGGTTCCCGTCTCGGCCAACGAGGCGAAGACGAATCGGCCGTCTGTCGAGACCGAGGAGGGAGCGTCGACCGATCCGAGCGAGACGCTCGTCTCGTCGAGCAGGTCGACGAGGGTGGCCGTGCCCGTGCGGTCGATTCCGGTGAGGTGCAGCTGTGCTTCGGGCATCTCGTCGGCTCCCTCGACGTAGCCGTGCGGGCGTTCCGTCGACTCGTCGCCGACCTCGCCGGCCGGTACTTCTTCGGTCGCCGCGCAGCCCGGCAGAGCGAGCGCGGTGACGAGGGCGGCGGTGAGGAGGAGGGCAGGGCGATAGCTGGATGGTGCGGACACGCGGGCCTTTCTTAGGCGGTGATCGGTGATTCAGTCGGGTGCGACGAGCGCGACGAGTGCGACGAGTGGGTCGACGCCGCGCCGAGCCGCGCTGCGAGCGCGCGGATGCCGGCGGAGACCGCGGCGAGAACGATGGAGGTGAGGGCGATGGAGGCTCCGGCCGCCGTGGATGCGTGCCACGAGACGAGCAGGCCGACGAGCACCGCGAGCGACCCGAAGGCCGCCGCGAGCATCATGATCGCGGGGATTCGGCGCATCCATTGGCCTGCGGCAACCGCGGGGGCGAGCAGCAGACCGACGACCAGCAGCGTGCCGACCGCGCTGTACGACGCGACGACGGCGAGGGTCACGAGACCGGTGAGCACGGTCTGGGCGAGGCGCGGACGTAGTCCGAGTGTGCGGGCGATGCGGGGGTCGAAGGCCAGTGCGACGAAGGGGCGATGGAAGAGGGCCGCGACAGCGACGGTCACGAGGAGGGCAGCGCCGAGCAGCAGCACGTCGCTCCACCCGATGGCGAGCACGTCGCCGAAGAGGATGGCCGTGAGATCGACGGCGAACGAGCGGGAGCGCGACACGACGATCACGCCGAGCGCCAGCATGCCCACGAAGAGCAGACCGATCGTCGTGTCGTTCGAGAGGCGACCCCGACGAGAGACGACGCCGACGCCGGCGCTCATCACGAGCGCGCTCACCGCCGCTCCGAACACCACGGGAAGTCCGAGCAGAGTAGCGATTGCGACGCCCGGCAGCATGCCGTGGGCCATAGCCTCGCCGAGAAAAGCCATGCCGCGAATGACGACCCAGGTTCCGACGATCGCGCTCATCGTGGCGACGAGAACGCCGCCGACGAGCGCACGCAGCATGAACTCCGACGACAGGGGATCGAGGAGGAAGGACACAGCAATCGACCCTACATGAGAACGATTGTCATTACCGATAGGCTGGAATCATGACGGCCATCCTCGACATCTCTTCCCTCGCAGCGCGCGAAATCCATGTTTCGTACGACGGCGCATCGGCACTGTCGGGAGTGTCGGCGGCATTCAGCTCGGGCACCGTCACCGCCATCAGCGGAGGAAACGGGTCGGGAAAATCGACCCTGCTGGGGGTGCTGGCCGGCACGATCTCCCCGCAGTCCGGGCAGGTGCGACGGGCGAATCCCCACGAACTTCCCGCCCTGGTCGTTCAGCGCAGCGCGGCCGGAGACGCCCTCCCTCTCACCGTCGGAGACGTGGTGAGCATGGGGCGCTGGGCCGACCGCGGAATGTGGCGCCGGCTCTCAGCCGACGACCGCGCGACGGTGCGATCCTGCCTGCAGGCCATGGGCATCCTGCACCTGGCGGATCGACCGCTCGGCTCGCTCTCGGGCGGGCAGAGACAGCGCGCGTTCGTCGCTCAGGGTCTGGCCAGGCGCGCGAACGTGCTGCTGCTCGACGAGGCGACAGCCGGGGTGGATGCCGAGGCACTCGAGCTCATCGTCACCGCATTGCGGGCCGAAGCCGATCGCGGGGCGACGGTGGTGCACGCCTCGCACGAGACGGCGGTGCTGTCCGAGGCCGATGCGGTGGTGCGCCTCGAGCAGGGACGAGTTGTCACGCCTTCGTGAGCGCCGACTCCTTGTGCGCCGCCTGCTTGCCCGACTTCTCGCTCTCGACCACGTAGGCCGGCTCGTCACTCGACGCCGTGAACTTCTGCCCATCGAAGGTGAAGTCCTTCGTCTTCTTCTCGACGACCGTGCCGCGGGTCTCGCCCTGCGGGGTGTTCCAGCGAACCGTGTCGCCCTTCGAGAACGTCATCGCACTTTCCTACTTCTTCAGGGGGTCGTGACCCCAGTTCATCAGTGAGTACCTCCACGGCGTGTCACTGAGGTCGCCACTCGGTCGCTGCGCGGAGTGCCTCTTGATGTACCCCAGCACGGTGCGCATGTGCTCGTAGTCGGCGTCGGTCAGTTCGGACTTCTTCTTCTCGAGGATCGAGAGGATGTGTCGACCGCTGCGATGCCCGATCGCCTCACCTCCGGCCTTCTGCCCTACGCTTCGCGACTCGTCTGTCGAGAGCCACTTCTCGAGCGATTTCGGGGTGAGGTTCACCGAGTGCGTGAAGTCGGTCCAGACGTCGGCATTGTCGTCATCTTTGGGGCTCATCCCATCAGTATCCGCCCTCCGGCCATATTCGTCGCAGGGGACTGAAAAACGGCGACATCTATGCGACCATGCCTTCTTTGCCGACAGAACCTGCGGTTGATAGGTACCCCCTGGGGGTATATGGTCGAAGCATGAGCAACCCGCACGCCCAGCACACGCACGACCACTCCGAGCACGCGCATCACGAGGCCATGAAGCGCTCGAACCCCGGCGATTCGGGTCACGAGGAACACGATCACTCGGGCCATGACGGGCATGAGGCACACGCGGGCCACGCCGGCCACTCGGGCCACGACCATTCCGCGCACGGAGGCCACGGCGGTCACGCCGCGCACTTCCGCCGCCTGTTCTGGATCATGCTCGTGCTCGCCCTGCCGGTCGTCGCGTTCTCGCCGATGTTCGCATCGCTTCTCGGCTACGAGTTGCCCGACTCCCTGTTCTTCACCGCGATCTCCCCCGTGCTCGGAACGGTCATGTTCGTCTGGGGTGGCGCCCCCTTCCTCACCGGCGGCGTCGCCGAGATCAAAGCGCGCCAGCCGGGAATGATGCTGCTCATCGCGCTCGCCATCAGCGTGGCCTTCGTCTCGAGCTGGAGCTCCACGCTCGGCCTGCTCGACCACCAACTCGACTTCTGGTGGGAGCTCGCGCTGCTGATCGTCATCATGCTGCTCGGGCACTGGATCGAGATGCGCTCCCTGGCACAGGCGTCGAGCGCTCTCGACAGCCTGGCCGCCCTTCTGCCCGACGAGGCAGAGCGACTGGATGCCGACGGTTCCGTCGAGACCGTCAGCCCCGCCGAGCTGCGGCGCGGCGACCTCGTGATCGTGCGCCCCGGGGCACGCCTGCCCGCCGATGGCGTGGTCGTCGAGGGCACCGCCGACGTCGACGAGTCGATGATCACCGGCGAGTCCGTTCCCGTCTCCCGCGGCATCGACGACGCCGTCGTGGCCGGAACGGTCGCGACCGACTCGGCCCTGCGCATCCGGGTCACGGCGACGGGTGACGACACCGCGCTCGCCGGCATTCAGAACCTCGTGACCGATGCCCAGAACTCCTCGAGCCGCGCCCAGCGCATCGCCGACCGCGCGGCGGCCTGGCTGTTCTGGTTCGCCCTCGGGGCCGCCGTGATCACCGCAGTCGTCTGGTCGCTCGTGGGCAGTCCGAACGATGCGATCATCCGCACCATCACCGTGCTGGTGATCGCCTGCCCGCACGCGCTCGGGCTGGCCATCCCCCTCGTCGTGTCGATCGCGACGGAGCGCGCAGCGAAGGCCGGCGTGCTGATCAAAGACCGCCTCGCCCTCGAGAGCATGCGCACCGTCGACACCGTGCTCTTCGACAAGACCGGAACGCTGACCATGGGTTCTCCCGTCGTGACCCATGTGCACTCGAGCGACTCGCTCGACGACGACCGCCTGCTGGCGCTCGCCGCTTCCGCGGAAGCCGACTCCGAGCATCCGGTCGCCCGGGCCATCGTTGCCGCGGCGCGCGAGCGCGGTCTGATCGTTCCCCGCGCCGCGCACTTCCAGGCGTCCACGGCCGTGGGCGTCGAGGCCACCGTCGACGGCCGGGTCATCAGCGTGGGCGGGCCGCGGCTGCTCGAGCGCGCCGCAGCCACGGCGTTGGATGCGACGCGCGGCTGGTCGGCAGACGGCGCGATCGTGCTGCACGTGCTCGCCGACGGCGTTCCGATCGGTGCGCTCGCACTGGCCGACGCCGTGCGCCCCGAGTCGAGGCAGGCCGTGGAGGAACTCGCGGCACGCGGCATCCAGGTCGTGATGATCACGGGCGACGCCGAGGCGGTCGCTCACTCGGTGGCCGCAGAGCTCGGAATCGAGCGGGTCTACGCGGGCGTGCGCCCCGAAGACAAGTCGCAGACCGTGCGCGAGCTGCAGGAGGAGGGGCGCAAGGTCGCCATGGTCGGCGACGGCGTGAACGACGCTCCCGCCCTTGCCCAGGCCGATGTGGGAATCGCGATCGGCGCGGGAACCGACGTGGCCGTCGCCGCGGCCGGCGTCATCCTGGCCGGTGACGACCCGCGCTCGGTGATGTCGGTGATCGAGCTGTCGAAGGCCGGCTACCGCAAGATGACACAGAACCTGTGGTGGGCGGCCGGCTACAACCTGCTGTCAGTGCCGCTCGCAGCCGGAGTGCTCGCGCCGATAGGTTTCGTTCTGCCGATGGAGGTGGGGGCCCTGCTCATGTCGCTCTCGACGATCGTGGTTGCGCTCAACGCGCAGCTGCTGCGCCGCATCGACCTGCGCCCCGGGCACTGACGAGCTGAACCGCACCCACCGGCCCGCCGCAATCCCATTGGCATCCCAGGCGGGCCGTGCTTGTCTTGAGTCATGCCCGAGATCCCCATGTTCCCTCTCGGCACGGTGCTCTTTCCGTATATGCCGGTGTCGCTGCGTCTCTTCGAGGAGCGCTACCTCGTGATGCTCGCCCACATGCTCGAGGCCGAGCAGCCGCAGTTCGGCGTCGTTCTGATCGAGCGCGGCCAAGAGGTGGGCGGCGGCGAGCATCGCTTTCAGCTCGGAACCCTCGCGCTGATCAGCGAGATGGCGGGCGGCGAGGGATTCGTGGCGGTGAACGCCGAGGGAGGCTCGCGGTTCGAGGTGACCGGCTGGCTCGACGACGATCCGTATCCGCGGGCCGAGATCCGCTTTCTCGAGCCGCTCGAATGGGACGAATCGCTGCGGTCTCTGAGCGACGAGACGGAGCAGGCCGTGCGCCGGGCCCTCGCGGTGGCGAGCGAGTTCACCGAGCAGCGATGGGCATCCGTCGTCGAACTCTCGAGCGACCCGCTCGAGGCCTGCTGGCAGCTGGCCGGAATCGCGCCCGTCGGCGAGCTCGACCAGCTCTCGTTTCTCGGCGCGGTCTCGATGCGAGAACTGCTGACGACCGTTCTCGAACGGGCGACGGATGCGGCCGAGTCGTTCGCCTCGGCCTGGTCGGCCGGCCCCGGTCCGAACGGTGCAGACGACTCACCGGGCGACGACTTCGAGGAGAAACTGTGAGCGCATCGAGAGCGTTCGGCACTGACGCGCCTGCGCCCTCGAGCACGCTCTGGTTCAACGGTGCGGTCGCCTTCGTGCTCGCGGGCATCGTCGCGATCTCCGTGCACGAGCTCGCCAGATTCGTGACCGCGGTCGCGCTGCAGTCGTCGGCGACTCTCTACCCGAGCTACCTCGAATTCGACATCACCGAGACGCGCACGCTGATTCTCACCTCTACCGTCGCCGCGATCACCAGCCTCGTGACCGGCCTCGCGCTCATCTTCGCCGCGCGCATCTGGGGAGTCGGCATCATCCGGCTGTTCGTCACCTGGCTCGGCTTCATCAGCGTGCAGCTCGTCTTCAGCTCGCTGATCCTGGCTCCGCTGACCGGCGCCGGCGATGCGGCCACTCTGCTCTACTGGTTCGGCGCCCCGAGCTCGCTCTACTGGGCCGGGTTCGCGGTCGGCGTTGCCGGAACCGTCCTGCTCGCGCGCCTGTTCGCTACCCGGGTGACGGCCTATGCCGACGGGTCGGTCAGCTCGATGCGTTCGCTCGGCATAGGATCCTGGGCGGCCGGCACGGCCGTGCTGGTGTTCGTCTACGCACTCACGTTCACGTTCACCACACGCAGCCACGCCATCGAGATGGTGAGCGACACGCTCATCGGCGTTGCCGCATCCGGAATCTTTGCGCCCCTGTTCTACCCGTTCAAGGGGAAGGTTCGCATCGTCAACGAGTTCCTCCGCTTTCGCAAGCCGACGGTCGGCTTGCTCTGCCTGGTCGCGGTGGGGCTCGTGCTCGTCTTCGTGCTGAACAACGGAGTGGAGTTCAGACCGAGCGCACCCGCGGGTTCCGCGTCGGCGGTGGATGCGGCGAACTCAGCGGCCTGACCGCATCATGATGGCCTCGGCCAGCTCGTCTTCGATGATGTGCAGCGTGTCGAGTTGGGCGAGTTCGTCGGCGAACCGTCGCGCCCGCGCCCGGTAGCGCTCGTCGCCCAACACGCGTCGCACGGCCGAAGCCACAGCATCCGCGGTCGGGGCGCCGGTGCGCAGGTCGATGCCGGCGCCGGACCATTGCACTCGTGCCGCGACCTCGGGCTTGTCTTCGGTTCCACCCGCGACCACGAGGGGCACTCCGGCGGCAAGGGCGGCCAGAACCTCGCTGTAGTCGCCGTTGGTGACGACGACGTCGACGAGCGGCAGAAGCCTGTCGTAGGGCAGTGCATCGGCTACTCGCGCGTTCGAGGGAACATCGCCCAGGCTCTCGACGGAGCGGCCACCCGTCGAGACCACGACGAGCACGTCGTCACTCGCGAGGGCGGCGAGCGTGGGAGTGATGAGTCGGTCGAAGTTCCTGTTGTCGGTCGTTCCCTGGCTGACATAGACGACGGCGCGAGAACCGTCGAGCTCGCTCCACCACGGCGGCAGAGCGGCGGCATTCTCGGTGGGCAGTGCGCCGATGAAACGCACGTTCGGCGAGAGGTCGCTTCTCGGGTACTCCAGAGTCACCGGGCCGAGCTGCAGAAGGCGATCGAAGGCGCCCGAGATGTCCATGACGAACATCGACGTCTTTCGTGCGCCGACCTCGATCAGCGCCTCCTGCGCCGCGCGCTGAGTGCGGCGAAAGAGCACGGAACGCGCCAGGATGTTGAGCGCACGGTTGCGCACTCGACCCAGCGGGGTGGATGACGGCGCCATGGCGAACCCGGACGGAGCGGCGTCGCGACTCAACTGAGTGAACGTGATCACGCCGATCGCCAGGATCGGTGGCCTCGGTGCTTTCGAGAGGAGCACCGGCGAGATTCCGCCGAACGCCCCGTCGACGAGCACGGCGTCGATCCACTCACGCTGCATCACGTCGCGCACCGAGCGGAATTGCGCGGGGATCGTCTTGACGAAGATGTTCTGGATGTCGTACTGAGTTCGGGCGAGGCCTCGGTAGCGATGCCGATAAGGAAGGTAGCTGGGTATGTCACGGTCGTCGATGTCGGCACGACCCTCGAAAGCGACGAACTCCATACCGGCGCGCTTGATTGTGTCTGCGAAGCGGGAGCCGGTGATCATGATCACACGGTTGCCCCTAGACACCAGATACGCACCGATCTGAATCATGGGCGTCACGTGGTGGCGCACCGGAGTGCTGCAGATCAGATAGCTCGCCATGCGCTCTCCCCCGACGTCGCAAACAATGGCTCTGTGCACACCCTAGTGAACAGAGCGCCCCCTACACCGTGTCACAACTCAGTTCTGACGGCGTCTGCGCCTCGACGTCAGAGCGATGTAGGCGCTCAGGGCGCCGCTCGCACCCAGACCGATGCCCATCAGAGGGCCGCTCCAGTGACCGAACCGCTTGCTGTCACCGACGGCCAGTTCACCGATACCCCGGATGAACGCGGCCGCGATCACCCCGGCCACCACGCGGTTGCCCACTTTCTCGACGCGCGCTACCAGCGGGTCGAGCTCGGTGGCACGCAGATGAACCTCTATGCCGTTGCGGTCGATCACATCGAAGACCTTGCGGATCTTGTCGGGCAGCTCGATGCCGAGCTCCGCCGCCTCGAGACCCGCCGCAGCCAGACGCTTCGCGATCGCCGCGGGCGAGAACTTCGACAGCGCGAGTTTGGTCGCATACGGTCGGAGCGCATCCCCCAGGCTGAAGGCCGGATCGAGCAGCACGCCCATGCCCTCGACCATCAGCAGCATGCGCAGCAGCATCACGATCGACGGCTGCAGTTGCAGCCGGTTGTTCCGCAGAACGGCCAGAAGCTTGTTGATGAGCGCGCCCATGTCGACCTCGCCGAGACCCTTGCCGCGGTAGATGTCGATGAATCCCACGAGGTCTGCCCGCAACGACTCCTGATCGATCGACGTCTTCGAGCTCGACAGTGCCGTGAGCGCCGAGGCCATGCGGTCGGGGTCGTGCCTGCTGAGCGCCATAAACAGGTCGGCGAGCTGACCGCGTAGCGTCTCGTCGATCTGGCCGACCATGCCGAAGTCGATCAGCCCGATCCGCGCGTTCGCCTCGACGAAGAGATTGCCCGGGTGCGGGTCGGCGTGGAACACACCGTCGACGAAGACCATCTGCGCGATGGCATCCACGGCGTTGGTGATGACGGCCGCGCGGTCGATGCCGGCCTCGTCGAGTGCCGCGAGATCGTCGACCTTGATGCCGGTGATGCGTTCGAGCGTCAGTACGCGGGTGGTGCTCGTGTCCCAGAAGACGCGAGGAATCTGAATGGTGTCGTCGCCAGCGAAGTTGGCTGCGAACGTCTCGGCGTTGCGACCCTCGTGCGTGTAGTCGAGCTCTTCGCGCAGCGTTCGAGCGAACTCGTCGGTGATTCCGGTGATGTTGTAGTCGGCGGCGAGCTTCCACTGTCGAGACGCACGCACGGCGAGCGTGTGCAGGATCTCGAGGTCAATGGCGATATTGGTGGCGATGTCGGGGCGCTGCACCTTGACGACGACCTCGGTTCCGTCGTGCAGCGTCGCCAGGTGCGCTTGGCCTATCGACGCGCTGGCGAGAGGCTTGAGCTGAAAGCTGGCGAACACCTTGTCGGGCTGGTCGCCGAGCTCCTCGACGATGAGGCGCTTGATCACGGCGGCGGGCACGACCGGTGCCCTGTCCTGCAGCTTCGCGAGCTCGGTGAGGTAGGCGGGAGGGAGAATGTCGGAGCGTGTCGAGAGCACCTGACCGAGTTTCACGAACGTCGGGCCGAGTTCCTCGAGTGCCCGTCGCAGGTTCTCGGGGTTGCTCGCTCGTGCCTGCTCCTGCGCGGCAGGCTCGAAGCGGTCGAGCCCGGTGGCCCCGATGATGAAGCTGAGGCCGTGCCGACTCAGCACACTGGCGATCTCCCTATAGCGTTCGAGCCGCGTTCCGACGGCTGCGGCGATCGGATTAGCCACGAGTAACCCCCTGTGCCTCGGTCATGCGCCCATCCTCCCATGGCCGTCGTGACCAATTCAGGAGGAGAGGGCGCCGACTCCACTATCCACGCGATGACACGCTCCTCCTGAAACAGTCGCGCACCACTACTCTCGGAAAGGCTCACTACAGAGCGCGGAACAACCGGCGTGCAGCCGGGCAAGGGGAACGAACGCAGATGACACAGCTCTGGACACTCCACGGCGACGGCAAGAACGTGAAAGCGGATGCCGTGGTCAAGCCCGGCGAGCGGCTCACCTGGCCCCGCATGATCGGTCTCGGCGGCCAGCACGTCGTCGCCATGTTCGGTGCGACCTTCCTCGTGCCGGTACTCACCGGATTCCCGCCCGCGACGACTCTGCTCTTCTCCGGTATCGGCACCCTTCTGTTCCTGCTCATCACCAAGAATCGGCTCCCCAGCTACCTCGGCTCCTCGTTCGCCTTCATCGCGCCGATCACCGCTGCCGTCGCCAGCACGGGTATGGGTGGCGCCCTCTTCGGCATTCTCGCGGTCGGCGCCCTCCTCGCCCTCGTCGGCGTGGTCGTTCTGATCACCGGCATCGGCTGGATCAATGCCCTCATGCCGCCCGTCGTATCCGGCGCCATCGTCGCGCTGATCGGCTTCAATCTGGCCCCCGCGGCGAAGAACAACTTCCAGATCGCGCCGCTCACTGCTCTCATCACCCTGGCCGCGGTCATCTTCTCGACCGTGCTGTTCAAGGGCATGCTCGCCCGGCTTTCGATCTTCATCGGTGTCGTCGTGGGCTACATCGCCGCGGTCATCGCGGGCGAGGTCGACTTCTCGAAGGTCGCCGACGCCGCCTGGGTCGGACTCCCCCAGTTCTCGCTGCCCGGCAACCCCTTCGCCGACTCGGCCCTCTGGGGTGTGCTCCCCGCCTTCCTTCCGGTCGTGCTCGTGCTCGTCGCCGAGAACGTGGGTCACATCCGCGGCGTCGCGCAGATGACCGAGTCTCCCGAGGTCAACAAGCTCACCGGCCGCGCCCTGCTGGCCGACGGCCTCGCCACGGTGCTCGCCGGCTTCGGCGGCGGATCGGGAACCACCACCTACGGCGAGAACATCGGTGTGATGGCCGCGACCCGCATCTACTCCACCGCGGCGTACTGGATCGCCGGAGCCGTCGCCATCCTGCTGGGACTCTCACCCAAGGTCGGCGCCATCATCAACACGATCCCCGCCGGTGTGCTCGGTGGCGTGACCACCGCGCTCTACGGCCTCATCGGTATCATCGGCGTGAAGATCTGGCTCGACAACAAGGTGGACTTCTCGAAGCCCGTCAACCAGTTCACGGCGGCCACCGCACTGATCATCGGCATCGCAGACTTCACGATGAATCTCGGATCCGTCTCCTTCAACGGCATCGCCCTCGGCACGGTCGCCGCCATCGTGATCTACCACGCGATGACCGCGGTCGCCCGACTGCGTGGAACGGATGGCAGTCGACGCGACGCCTGACCGCTCAGGCCGTTCTGATCACCGCCACGGAAGCGGCACGAGCTCCAGCTCATCGCCGACTTCGGCGCCGCCGCTTCCGCAGACCAGCACCCCGGATGCGTCGGCCAGGCCACGCAGCATCGCCGACCCCGTGAAGGTGCTCGGCTCGGCACTGCCGTCGACCAGGCGGAAGGGAATGAGCCGGGTCTCGCCGCGCCCCGCAGCAACAGGTGCGCCGAGGCTCACGCGCGACAGCTCGGGCAGCGCGGCGCCCGCGAGCGCGGACAGCGCCGGCGCGGCCAGGGTGAGTAGGCCCATCATGGCGGCGAGCGGGTTGCCCGGAAGCCCGATCAGCAGCCGCCCGTCGTCGAGGCGCGCGAGCAGACTCGGCCCACCGGGCCGCATGGCGACACCATCGATCAGCACGCGCGCACCGAGTCGGTCGAGCGCGCCGCGCAGATGATCGGCAGAGGAGTCACCCGTTCCCCCGGTGGTGATGATCACGTCGTGTGCCGATGGCTCGGTCGACAGCGCGCGCACGAGCGCGCCGTGGTCGTCGCCGATGCGCGTCTGCCCCACGACCTCTGCGCCGAGAAGCTCGACGAACGCCGGCAGCTGCGGGCCGAAACTGTCGCGCACGGCGCCCGGGGCTGGGATGCCATGGGTCACCACCTCGTCTCCGGTGAGCACGAGCGCAACCCGCGCCCGAGCCCGCACCTCGACCTCGTCGACGCCGCAGGCAGCAGCGACCGCGATGTGCGCGGGGTTCAGGTGCACTCCCGCGTCGATGGTCACCTCGCCCCGACCGAACTCCTCGCCTCGCGGCCGGATGTGCTGGCCGGTCCAGGGAGCGACGCTCGAGCGAAGCAGACCGCGCGCTGTGGCATCCGAACCGTCGGAGACGACCTCGCCCACCTCGCTGCGTAGCACGGCGTCGGCGCCCTCGGGAATGAGCCCGCCCGTCACGATCGCTCGCGCCTCGCTCTCGTCGAGAGCTGAGGCGTCGCGCCCGGCCGCCAGCAGCACCCAGGGACCCGGCCCGCGAACGGCCCAGCCATCCATGGCCGACGACGCATAGTGCGGCACGTCGCAGAGGGCGACCACCGGCTCCACCAGCACCCGCCCGACCGCTGCGGAGAGCCCCACTCGCGTCGGGGGCAGCTCGCCGGCAGCGGCGTACGCTGCCTCGCGGGCGTGCGCCCACGACAACCGCGGCCTATCTGACGCTGCACTCATGCGGTGTGACGCCGCGCGAGCTGCGACGCCGCGTCGAACGCTCGATCGGTGGCCTCGGCGTCGTTCGCCTCGCCGAGCGCCGCCGCTCGGCCCGCCGCATACCCCACCAGATAGGTCGTGAGAGGAGCAGCCGGGCGCAGTACGGCATGCGCGGCGACCCCCGCGAGCGCCAACACCCTGTCGATGTCGACATCGAGTCCATCGAGGTCGAGCTCTGCGGCCAGCGACGCGGTCCAGCGCTCGAGCACGTCGAGCATCTCGGCCTTCTCCTCGGCGGATCTCTCGGGCTTCGCGGTCGTGTCGTCACTCATGATCGACTCCTTCTCGTGAGGTGTGGGGCCCGTATCTGAGGCGGGCTCGTGCAGAGGTGGCCGTTCAATGCCGAAGCCGGCGGCGTCGTCCCAGGTGTCGACGTCGTGCGTCGACCCGCTGCCGTCGGGCAGCTCGACCAGGTCGAGCGACGAGATCAGCGCCCGCATCGACGCACCGTCGAGGGTTCCGGATGCGCGCAGGCCGTCGACGGCGTCGGCCAACGCCGAGCGGCCATAGACCGCCGCGAGCAGCTGCCGCATACCCGACGCGTCGAGCATGACCGCGCCGTCGTCGCTGAGCAGGGGCGCCGCGGCGACGAGCTGCGACACGGCAGAAGCGACCCGGGGCATGTCGCAGGCGAGCACGAGCACATGATCGCCCGGCGTAAGGTCGCCGGCCGGATGCTCCTGGCCCTCGAGCGCACGCACGCCCGCGGCAACGGCCGAGGCCGGGCCTCCGAACGGCGGATCCTCGCGTGCGAACAGCACCCGCCCATCCCGGCCACGCGCATCCGGACCCCGCGCATCCGGCCCGGCTGAATCTGGGCCGATGACGACGACCCGCCGCGCCCCGGCGTCGAGAACGGCGTCGACCGTGTTCTGCAGCAGCGTCGAGCCATGCCACGTCAGCGTCGCCTTGGGCACGCCGGAGAGGCGGGAGGACTTTCCGCCCGCGAGCACGATCGCGTCGAGCAGCATGCAGCCAGCCTACGACCGAGCATCGACCCGGCGATCCTCTGCCAGGCCCCGGCCAGCCCTGTCGGCAGCGCGAAATCGATGATAAGCCTGCTGTATGGGCAGAATCACCGTACGTCGCCGTGTCACCCGCCTCACCGCCGGCGGAAGCAAGAGGGTGCGTGAAGACGTGCTCGCCGCCGAGGAGCCACTCGAGATCAGGGTGGGCGGCCAGTCACTCGCGATCACCATGCGCACTCCGGGCAACGACATCGACCTCGCGGCAGGCTTTCTCGTCTCCGAGGGAGTGATCTCGAGCGGAGAGCACTTCGCCGCCGCACGCTACTGCGCGGGCGCCACAGACGAGGGCCTCAACACCTACAACGTCCTCGACGTGACGCTCGCGCCGGGGGTCGCCCCGCCGGACCCGAGCCTCCAACGCAACTTCTTCACCACGAGTTCGTGCGGGCTCTGCGGCAAGGCCTCGATCGACGCCGTGCGCACGATCTCGGCCTACACGAGCGAATCGGATGCCCTCCGCATCGAGGCCGCCCTCCTCACGACATTCCCGGATCGGCTTCGCGAGCAGCAAGACGTGTTCGACAAGACCGGCGGGCTGCACGCGGCGGCGCTGTTCGACGGCAGCACGGGCGAGCTGCTCGTGCTGCGCGAAGACGTGGGCCGACACAACGCGGTCGACAAGGTGATCGGCTGGGCGACGCGCGAAAACCTGCTGCCGCTGCGCGGAACCGTGCTCATGGTCTCCGGTCGAGCGAGCTTCGAGCTGATGCAGAAGGCCTCCATGGCCGGCATCCCGATGCTCGCAGCGGTGTCGGCGCCGTCGTCGCTCGCCGCGGAACTCGCGAGCGAGCTCGGCATCACCCTCGTCGGCTTCCTGCGCGGCGACTCCATGGTCATCTACTCCGGCGCCGAGCGCGTGCTCGAGTCGGATCTTCCACCCATCGAAAATGTCCCCAGTGAAAGCATCGGTGTCGCATGACCACCATCCCGCCCCGCGAAGACGACAGCCAGCTCGAGGTCGGCGAGCACGAGACGTGGGCCGTCGGCGTACCTGCCATCGCGCACTCGATGGTTCCGGCCATCGAGGGCATGGGCGTCGCCCGCACGGCGAAGCTCATGCTCGGCCTCAACCAGAAAGACGGCTACGACTGCCCGAGTTGCGCCTGGCCAGACCCCGACCGGCGCAAGGCCGCCGAGTTCTGCGAGAACGGCGCGAAGGCGGTCACCTGGGAGGCGACTCCGATCGCGGTTCCGCGCAGCTTCTGGGGGCAGCATTCGATCGACGACCTGCTCACCCGCAGCGAGCACTGGCTCGGAATGCAGGGGCGCCTGGTCGAGCCCGTCTACAAGCCCGCGGGAAAGAACCACTACGAGCCGGTGAGTTGGGAGAAGGCGTTCGCGATCATCGCGGAGCGTCTGAATGAGCTGGACTCGCCCGACGAGGCGGCGTTCTACACGAGCGGTCGCACCGCCAATGAGACGGCCTTCGCCTATCAGCTCTTCGTGCGCGCGTTCGGCACCAACAACCTGCCCGACTGCTCCAACATGTGCCACGAGTCCACGGGAACCGCCATGGGCGAGACCCTCGGCGTGGGCAAGTCGACGATCGCCTACGACGACTTCGAAGACACCGACCTGATCATCGTGATGGGCCAGAACCCCGGCACCAACCATCCGCGCATGCTCACCGCCCTCGAAGACGCTAAGCGCAAGGGCGCCAAGATCGTGGCCATCAACCCGCTGCCCGAGGCCGGACTCATGCGCTACAAGAATCCGCAGCGCCCGCGCGGCATCGTCGGGCACGGCACGAAGATCGCCGACCAGTTCGTGCACATTCGGCTCGGCGGCGACATGGCACTGATGCAGGCCCTCTCGAAGCGGGTATTGGATGCCGAACGCAAGGCCCCGGGAACGGTTCTGGACCACGAATTCCTAGCCGAGCACTGCTCGGGCCTCGAAGAGTTCATGGCGCACATCGATCGTCTAGACGAGGCCGAGGTTCTCGAGGCGACCGGTCTCACGGCCTCCGAGATCGACGAGCTGGCCGAGCGCTACATCGCCGCCGACCGAGTGATCATCACCTGGGCCATGGGCATCACCCAGCAGAAGAAGGCCGTGAGCACGATCAAAGAGATCGTGAACCTGCTGCTGCTTCGCGGCAACATGGGCAAGTCGGGCGCGGGAGCGTCGCCCATCCGGGGTCACAGCAACGTGCAGGGCGACCGCACTATGGGCATCTGGGAGCAGATGCCGGATGCGTTCATGGATGCGCTGCAGGCGGAGTTCGGCTTCGACCCGCCGCGGAAGCACGGCCTCGACGCGGTCAATTCGATGAAGGCGATGGCCCGCGGCGACATCAAGGTGTGGTTCGCGATGGGCGGCAACCTCGTGGCTGCCATCTCAGACAGCCAGGTGGCAGAGGCTGCCATGCGCGGCACACGGCTCACCGTGCAGGTCTCGACCAAGCTCAACCGCTCGCACGCGGTGATCGGCGAGGAGGCGCTCATCCTTCCCACCAAGGGGCGTACGGAACTCGACCGGCAGGCATCCGGCCTGCAGTTCGTGAGCGTCGAAGACACCGTCTGTGCGGTGCACGCGTCGAATGGCAAGGTCGATCCGATCTCGAACCACGTCTTGTCGGAGATCGCCATCGTGAGTCGGCTTGCGCGTGCCGTTCTCGGAGAGGACTCGCCCATCGATTGGGCGGGCTTCGAGGCGAACTACGATCTGATCCGCGACCACATCGCCAACGTCGTTCCCGGCTTCGAGAACTTCAACGAGCGCATCCGCAACATCGACGGCTTCGTGCTGCCGAACGGGCCACGCGACAGCCGCACGTTCAACACGCTCACCGGCCGGGCCATGATCACGGTGAACCATCTCGAGCCGGTCGTGCGCCCCGAGGGAACGCTGCTCTTGCAGACGCTGCGGGCCCACGACCAGTACAACACCACGATCTACAGCCTCAACGATCGCTATCGCGGCATCAAGAAGGGCCGCAGTGTGGTGTTCGTGAACCCGCTCGACCTCGACGAACTCGGCCTCGAAGACGGTCAGTACGTCGACGTGTTCAGCGAGTGGAACGACGGAATCGAGCGAGTTCTGCGCTCGTACCGGGTGGTGTCGTATCCGAGCGCCAGAGGATGCGCGGCGGCGTACTACCCCGAGGCCAATGTGCTGGTGCCGCTCGACTCGGTGACCGACGAGAGCAACACCCCGGTGTCGAAGGCGGTCGTCGTGCGACTGGTTCCGGCGGCAGACCCCGCGCTGATCCCCTGAACCGACCGTTCCCTGAGCCTGTCGAAGGGGTTGTCCAGACGCCGGTCGATTCTCGGCGCTCTATTCGCTGCCGAACGCATCTTTCGCGCTCTGCTCTACGACATCGACAATGCGAATGCCGCCCGCCTGATAGGCGTTCTCGTCTTGTCCGAAGACTTTGCCGTCTGTGACGGCCTTCGACCCGGCAAAGAGCGAGGTCGCGTTGGCAATCGCCGTCGCCTTATCGTCGGGTCCGGAGTATGTCACGAAGATGATGTCGGGGTCGGCTGTGATGACGTCTTCCCTGCTGATCTGGGTGTAGTTCGCTCCGACGCCGGCGAAGGCGTTCGTGATGCCGAGAGAGTCGAGCACAGCTTCGTATCCGGCGCCGGTAAGCGCATAGACGGTGCCATCGACGATGCTCACAGATGCCGCAGTGACCGGTCCGCCGTGGTTCAGCGCAGCCGCCGCGTCGACTCGCGACCGGAGCTGATCGTTCAGGGTCTTGGCCTTATCAGGCACGTTATAAATGGTGCCGAGTGAGTCGATATCGTTGTAGACCGCATCGATGCTGGGCTTCGCTGTGGAGTCTGCGCAGTAGTCCCCCAAGACATAGAGGCCGGCGCCTACCGTTTCCAGGTCGGCCAGCGAGGCAGCACCGTCGCCGGTGAACTGCTGCTCGTCATTGGCGATGAACAGATCTGGGTCGGCCCCAAGAAGGTACTCCTTCGCCGGAGTCCAATCGCTCGTGTTATTCGTGAGTGCGGGGTGCGCGGCTGCCTCACCCTCGTCGAGGTCAGAGAGTGCGTAGCCCATTGCGCTGTCGGCCACGCCCAAAGCGTCGAGGGTGTCAACGATCCCGGGCGCTCCGAGCAGCACTCGCTGCGGTGCCGACGTATACGTGTGCGAGACACCACAGCTGCTGACGGTCACAGGGTAGCCGGAGGTTTCGGATGCCGCGGGAGTAGTTGCGCTCGTGCTGCTCGCACAACCCGAGGCTGCGAACAGGGTCGCAATGAGCAGAGAGGTGCCGAGCAGGGTGCGTGTTGGTGGGTGAGTCATGGGACGGGGAGGTTCCTTTCAGGGTGCGGACGTATTTGTGTGAGGGGCGCGGTGAGATCGCGAGAGCGGCGGGCCGAGGTGCACGGCGATTCTTTCGGTGATCGGGTTCACACCGATCTCGGCCTCGACTCCGTAGACATCGGCGATGAGCTCCGCTGTTACGACAAGCTCCGGGGCGCCCGCGGCGACGACGCGTCCATGGTTCAGAACGACCACATGATCGCAATAAGCCGCGGCCAACCCGAGGTCGTGCAAGGCCACCAGTGTCGTGGAGGGCAGAACGGAGACGAGTTCGAGCAGCTCGACCTGGGCCAGAACATCGAGATGATTCGTGGGCTCGTCGAGAATCAGCACAGGTGTGTCCTGAGCGAGGGCCCGCGCCAGGGCCACACGCTGCCGTTCGCCTCCCGATAGGCTGCCGAGCGGGCGATGCACATAGCGCTCGATACCGGATTGTGCGATCGCGCGCTCGACTGCATCCGAGTCGGTGGGCGCGAATCGGCGGCCGACCCCGCGGTGAGGTACACGCCCCAGCTCCACCGTCTCGCGTGCCGTGAACTCGAACTCCCGCTGGTCATCCTGCAGCACCACGGCCGTGCGATGCGCGGCCGCTCGAGCGCTCATACCCCAGACATCGTCGCCTCCAACAGTGATGGTGCCCGAGCTCGGGCGGCGGGCGCGATAGACGGTTCGCAGCAGGGTCGACTTTCCCGAGCCGTTCGGGCCGAGTAGCGCGACCGTGGAACCGGTCGGGGCGACAAGAGAGACGTCACGTAACAGGGCGGTTCCCTGCACCTCGGCACTGACGTTGGCGACCTCGACCTGCATCATGGTGCGGTGACCGCCGCAACCGTGGAGGCGGGTACTCGCCTGCGCCGCCGGAACGATCTCCGGCCGGTAAGAAGCCAGAGGAAGAACGGCGCCCCGACCGCGGCCGTGACGACTCCGATCGGCAGTTCTGCCGGGGCACGGACCGTGCGTGCCACGAGATCGGCCATCATCATGAAGACGGCTCCGAGCAGAAGCGACGCGACCAGCATCCGGCGATGGTCGGCGCCCACGAGCAATCGGGCCACGTGCGGCACGACGAGCCCGACGAATGCGATACCACCGGCAACGGCCACGATGGAGCCCGTCATGGCCGCAACGACGAGAAGGAGCATCACTTGAAGCCGGGGTACGTCGATACCGAGGGATGCGGCGAGGTCGTCGCCTCCGACCAAGGCGTTGAGAGCGGGCCCCGAGCCGAGCACAACGACCGCTCCTGCCACGACGACGAGTGTGGGAATGACAAGGCTCCCCCAGTCGGCACCCCCGACGCTGCCCAGGCTCCAGAAGAGCACCCTTTGAACCTGGTTAGGCGTGGCGATCGTCTGCAGAAAATAGGTCATCGAGGAGACGAGATAGCCGATGGCAACGCCGGCCAAGATGAGACGGGTCGGCGGCCACCGGCCGTCGCTGTGCCCCAGGAGAAAGACGACCCCGAACGTGGCCAATGCGCCGACGAACGCCGCGCCGGCGAGCGATCCCGTGCCGACTGAGCCTCCGCCGAGCACGATCACGGCGACCGCGCCGAGCGATGCACCGGGGGTGACCCCGATCAGCGATGGATCTCCGAGTGGGTTGCGCACGACCGCCTGAATAACGGCTCCGGTCAGAGCAAGCCCACCGCCGGCGACGATGGCGAGGATTGTGCGCGGCACGCGCACAGACCAGACGATCTGGTCTGCCGAGGCGCCGTCTGCTGTTCCAAAGCCGAGGTGCGCGGCCACAACCCTGATCACGTCGGGTATCGGCACCCCGACGGAGCCGATCGCTACCGAGGCGACCGCGCAGACGAACGTGACAAGAACAAGCGCCAGAACCAGCCCACGATAGCGCGTGACGCTCGTAAAAGGAGCGGATCGCTCATTCATGGGGCCGCCTTTCGAGAGTCGGAGTTCGGCTTGCTTAATGAGAACAATACTCATTAACAATCGACTGAAACAATTCGGCGTCCACTTGCGAGCGGTCATGACATCCCGTTAGCGTGGCCCTATTGAGAATGGTTCTCAATATAGAAAGGACGATGTCATGCAGAACATCACCCTCGAAACGATCGCTCCCGCTGGTGTGCTCAGTGCACCCCAGGGGCCCGGAACGAACGCGTTGGTCCACAACCCGTTCGCCTTCGAGTCGATCGCTCCGGCTGGTGTGCTGAGCGCACCGCAGGGCCCTGGCACGAACGCACTCGTGCACAACCCCTTCGCCTTCGACGCGAAGTGAGAACCCGGTGGTCGCCTCGCCCAGGCGAGGCGGCCACCGCACCATCCCCCTCTAAAGAGAGATCATCCGAGTTCTATGCGTGCCTTCGCCCCCGGTTTCCACCTGTACGCCGTCGCCCCCGGCGAGTGGCGCCTCGCCGAGCCGGGGGAGCGCTTCCAGCGCCTCGTCATGGCCGACGAGCGACTCGCAGAACTCGCCCGGGCGCTCGCCGCCGGCGCCGACACCGCGACGCTGGGGCCGGATGCCGCTGCGCTCGAACAGATACTCGTCGACCGCGGCGCATTCGCACTCCCCCAAACGAATGCGGTGGCGCAGCGACGGCTGAGAATCGTGGGCGATGGACCAGTCGCCTCGTCGCTGAGGTCCATCCTCTCCGCACAGGTGGGCCTGATCCGTGAGGCGTCCTCAAACGAGACCGTCGATGCGATCGTCTCGATCGATCCTTGGTACCGCGACGCGCATTGGGTTCAACTGGCCGCGCAGGGGGTTCCCCTGCACCGCTGCTACAGCGACGGGACGGCGCTCTACATAGGGCCCTTCTCGGCCGGCCCCGGCGCGGCGAGTTATGACGACTACCGCGGACGACGACGAGCTGCATCTCCTCTGTTGGCAGAGCTCGATGCCCTTTGGGCTCACCTCGACACGATACCGCCCGAGCCTCTGCCGGCCTCGCCAGGCACAGCCGCCATGGCTGCAGCGCTCATCGCGTCAGATCTCTTTGCCTGGTCGGCAGGAGAACCCGTGCCCCACCGAACCACCGAGGTGGAGCTGCGAGCCGACGGCACGATCCATCGGCACCCGGTTCTTCCCCTGCCACATGTGACGGCGCTGTGATCCAGGCGAATCAACGTCTGATCGCCCCCGATGGCATCGCGCTCACCTACGACCTCCATCGCCCCGCGTCGACAGACAAGGTCCCGACCGTCGTTCTTCGAACCCCCTACGGTCGGTCCAAACATCTCCAGGAGGGCCGCGGCTGGACCCGGCGGGGCTACGCGTTCGTCGTCGGAGACGTGCGTGGGCGGTACGACTCCGACGGAATCTGGGAGCCGTACCTGAACGAGCGCGCCGACGGCGCACAATTGCTCGACTGGGTCGTCGAGCAACCGTGGAGCGACGGCCGGGTCGTGGTGATCGGCGGCTCCTACTCCGGCTACACGGCGTGGGCGATGGCCGTCGAGCGCCCCGCTGCGATCGCCGCGATCGTGAGTCTGGGGCCATCCATGTCACTCGCGCGAACCAAGTTCTCCCCCTCCGGCATCCTGCGCCTCGGCGAGCACGCTGCCTGGTGGGCCGAGCGGGCAGATTCCCGCACCAGCCGCGACGGCTTGGCCGCCCTCATCTTCGGCGAGAACCCCACACTCCTCGATCACCTGCCTGTGCTCGACATCGGCGACAGGCTCGGAGTGTGCCTGCCGGGCTGGTCTGCCGTAGTCGAGGCGGGTCCGGATGCCGTCGCAGGTGAGGAGATCACGGCCAGCGAGCTTGCAGCGGTGCGGGCACCGAGCCTGCACGTCGGCGGATGGCACGACCTGCTCGTCAGCGAGACCTTGGAGCACTGGAAGCTGACCGGCGATGCAGACACCCCGAAAAGGCTCCTCATCGGTCCATGGATGCACGATCTCGTCTTCTCCGAGACGACGCGCGTCGGCGCACTCGACCATGGACCACGTTCCCGCGTGGATTGGGCGAGCGAACTGCTCGATTGGCTGTCGGATGCGCTCGCCGGTCGACTGCCCCTGCGCCGGAGCGATACCTTCGTCATCGGCACCGAGAGCTGGCGACGAGGAGAGAAGTGGCCGCCCCACAGCACTCCGGAGCAACACCGGCTCGGCTCGGGCATCCTACGCAGCGACCCCGGGAATCCCTTCCCTAGTCGAGCGGAAGCGGTCGAGCGACGATCGCTTCTCGAGCGCTCCGACGCCGTGCGATTCACTGTGCCGACCGTTGCGACCCGATTGGAAGGCTGGGCACAGCTGCACATCGCGGGCACGGCAGACTCGGCGGTCGCCGACTGGATCGCTCGACTGCTCGTTGTCGGGACAGGCGGATCCGTCGTCGAGATCGCGGTCGCAGAGACGACCTCTGGTGAGCACCTCGCACATCGTGAGGTCGCGCTCGGGCCGTTGTCGATCGGCCTCCGCACCGGGGAACAGCTGATCCTAGAGATCACCGCGAACGACCTGCCCCGTCTCGCACGCAATACCGGCGGCGACCGTTACCGACTCGCAGCCGATGAGCTTCCCCACCTCATCGTGCAGACGCTCCACGATGTGCAGCTGACCCTGCCCACGATCCCCGACGAAGAACGGCCCTCGTGATCGACCTCGACCGACTCATCGACCCTCGCACCGGCATCATCACGGCATCCGAGGCGCAACCATCCAGCGCCGGCGACCCTCGGTTCTGGCGATCACACGGCGCCACCGTGGCACACACGGAACGCTTCGCCCCCTGGCGCGCAGACGGGTTCGGATTCGGCGCCTCTTTCGGAAATCTCGAGGCGGCTCGTGGCGCGGCGCTCGGAGAGGCAGCGGAACGCTATTGCGGCAACGCGGTACCGGCCGGGCTCCCATTCCTCAGCTGGAACGACCTGGCCGCGCGCGGCGACGACGCTCTCGACCCCACGACTCTCGCGCTTTACGCGACGTGGCAATATGAACTCGCGGGGTTTCCGTTCACTCATTTCACCCGCGATCTGCCCGTCAGCTGGGTGCTCGGCCGCGATCTGTCCACCAATGAACCGGTCTGGGCGCCGGCCTCACTCGTCTATCTCGACGGGGCAGCCGCGCGTCGCCCCGACGAACGCCCCACGCACTCTCTGATGTACTCAGGCATCGCTGCGGGAACAGACCGGGAGCATGCTGAGGCTGGCGCGCTTGACGAGCTGATCGAACGCGACGCGACCACGATCTGGTGGGCATCGGGCTCATCGACGGTCGAGCTGGACGACGAGAGTGCAGTCGCCGGAATGATGGGCGCCAACGACCTCGACATCCGGTTGCTGCAGATTCCAACGGACCTGCCGGGCCACGTCATCGCCGCTGTCATCGAAGACGGTGATCCGACACGCGATGGACTCCTCGCCTTCGGATCGGCGTGCCGAACCGATCCGGTTGCTGCGGCACGGAAAGCCTTCATGGAAGCCCTCGGCCTACGCCGGGTAACCCGGCAACTGCTCGACCCTCAGTCAGACGTCTGGCGGGCGGTCAATACCGACACCATCGACGCGCACGTGTTCTTGCCCCACCGAGCCGACCGCCGCTATAGCGACGACATCCCAGATGATTTCCGCACCCTCGCCGATCTGCCGTCGATCGCGCAGCTGTACCTCGATCAACGTATGGCGACCGCCGTTCTGCCGCGCCTGAGACCCACCGAGCGACAGCCGCTCACCGCACTTAATCCCATTGCCGGCGACCGGATCGCCGAACTGGTGGCCCGTGGCATCCGAGTCGTCTCGATCGACGTGACCACCGACGATATTCGGGCTTGCGGACTAACCGTCGTTCGCGTCATCGCCGCCGGCCTGATCGGCAACGGCCCGCCGGCCTTTCCCCTACGCGGCTCGGATCGCTACGTCGATGTTCCGCGGACGCTCGGCTGGAACCGTCAGCCGGCGTCGACTCGAGACCTGTACCCCTTTCCACTTCCCCTCGCCTGAGAAGACCACCTATGAGCTACACCCAACCTCCCCTGCTCGCGCCGCTCATCGGAGCACGAAGCGGAGTGATCCGCGCTCTCGAACCTCGCCTCATTCCCGCCCACTTCCCCGAACCATTCGCTCTGCTGCACGCCGTCATCTCCGACAGCTCCGCCTTCTCGCCATGGAAGTCGGATTCCAGCGGAGCGGGGTACTCATTCGGCGACGCGGCCGCCATGAACGGAGCAGCCGTAGGCGAGGCCGTCGAACGTTACTGCGGCAACGTCGTCACGGGGCCGTTGGTGCGGGCGTCGTCACACAGCCTCGGCTCGCGTGATCACATCTCCCCCCAGGATCTGGCTCTGCCGGCTCTGTCGCCCTTCACCTCAGACACGGTCACCGACTGGGCGGTCGGCACCGACGCGGCAACCGGCGACGACGTCTTAGTTCCCGCCGCATCGGTCTGGGTCTCGTACAGCCTGCAGGCGCGGCCGATCCTGCATCCAGTGATTCAGGCGGGCCTCGCGACAGAACGATCGCTCGACGACGCCCGCTTCGGCGGCCTCCGGGAGATCGTCGAGCGTGACTCGATGACTCGCGCCTGGACGGGCGGCGGCGGATTCATTGCGCTCACGGTGCCTTCGTGGTTGAACGCCTTCGCTGCGGGTCCACGAGCTCTGCTCGACACCCGGTGGCTGCTCTTTCCCACGGATACGGGCGTTCCCGTGATCGGAGCTCTCACCCACGATCGCAGCACGGGCTACCTCACGCTGGGAATCGGGACAGGGGAAGATCCGGAGGCCTGCGCACTGAAGGCACTAGGCGAGGCACTGCAACTGCAGCTCTTCGTCGGCGACCTCGACGCTGAAGAGGGCCCGTACGCGCAGGTCGCGGCCCATCCGCAGAGCCCGCTCGCTGCTCACCGCGCCGATCGCCGATATTCGCACTCCTACGCCGCAGATCTCTCCGACGTGCTCGACTACGGGTGTCATCTGCAGCTGCATCTCGACCCGCTCATACAGTCCAGGTTTCTTGAGGAGCTCGACCGCAGTATCACCGGCAGCACTTCGCTCGCCGAGGTTGCGCCCGGTCCGAACCTCGAGATCCTGCTCGAGCGGTTCGCCGAGCTCGGTGATCGAGTCGTCACCGTCGACGTCACGACCGACGACATCCGCCCGCACGGATTGCACGTCGTGCGGATGATCGTGCCCGGCCGCCTCTCGAATGCACCGCACTCGCTGCCTTTCCTCGGCGGGCGGCGCCCGATTCAGCCGGTGTTCCGACCGACACCGATGCCGCACTGATGCTCGGCCGATACCTGTGGTCCCGAGGCATCTCCTGGACCGGTAACGCGCTCACAGCGGTAGCGCTGCCGATCATGCTCTACCAGCTCACGGGCAGCGCGGCACTCACCGGATTGCTTGCCGCCATGGAAGCGGTGCCGTATCTCGTGCTCGGTCTGCCCGTAGGAGCGCTCGTTGATCGATGGAACACCAGGTCCACCCTCGTTCTCTCGAGCATCGCGAGCGCCATCGCCGCCGCAAGCATTCCGCTGGCTGCAGCCTTCGGCGCCCTGACGCCGGCACACCTCATCATCGTCGCCACGTCGACTTCGGTGGCGTTCGTCTTCTTCGACGCCGCGAGCTTCGGCATGATCCCCGCCATCGTCGGTCGTGATGCCATCGCCGCGGCGACCGCCCGAATGATGACGATCAGCACCCTCATCGGCATCGCGGGGCCGCCCGTCGGCGGCGTGCTCGTGGCGACCGGCGGAGGTGCGCTCGCACTGCTCATCGACGCGCTCTCCTACCTGATCGGCGCCCTTCTTCTCGCCAGCATCGGCACACCCGCTTCGGAACGAAGCACAAAGGGGCCGAGCACAGCCACAATCAGGCAGGACATAGCCGAAGGGCTCCGCTACATCCGTTCCATGCCCGTCATTCGAGATCTCACCTTTCTGGGCATCGGCAACAGCCTCGCCGGCGGCGCCGTCTCGGGCCTTGTTGTCGTTGCGGCTGTGCGCTCGCTCGGACTCGATGCCGACTCGTCGGCGATCGGAGTCCTTTTCGGCGGCGCAGCCATAGGGGCACTCGCCGCATCCTGGCTTATCGGCCCGCTACAGAAGCGCTCCGGCCTCGGCGTCATTACGGTCGGTGCGCTCCTGCTGTCGGCCGCCGCCATCTCCGGATGGGCGTTCGCCCCCTCGTTCCTAGCCGGACTAGCGGCTCTCACCCTCTGGCAGCTGGGAACGACGGTCGTCTCCCTCAACGGAATCATCGTGCGCCAGAGCATCACACCCCCGGGGCTTCAAGGCCGAGTGAACACCACGGCCCGCATGATCGCCTGGGGCGGGCAGCCATTGGGCGCCGGGGCTGCCGGGTTGCTGGCCGACAGCCTCGGAATCCGCGAAGCCCTGCTCTGTGCCGCGTTGGTGGCTCTCAGCACGGCAGTCATCGCTGCCGTACTGCCCGTCTCCCGGAGTGGCCGAATCGCGCAGCTCACCGGGTGACCAAGACGGCGACCCGCTCCCTGAAGCCTGTGCCAAGCCCGTCGAGGTGGTTATCGAAGGGGCCCTTCGACAGGCTCAGGGAGCGAACGTTGCTACAGGCCGAAGGCCGCGCCCGCCTTGGCGAGGGGCTTGGTTCCAGCCTCGGCCGTGAGGCCGGTCCACTCGTCTTCGCCGGCCACGTGAGTGGATGCGACGGCGCCCTTCGCGCGAGCCGCGGCGACGCGCTCGGTGTGGCTGGGCGGGTTGCTCGGAACGCCCTCGGGGCGCTTCGACTCGTTCTCCTTGCGGAGCGCAGGAACGATCTCCTCGGCGAGGATGTCGATCTGCTCGAGCACCGTCTTCAGGGGCAGACCAGCGTGGTCGATCAGGAACAGCTGGCGCTGGTAGTCGCCCACGTGGTCGCGCATGGCGGCGTACCGGTCGATGACCTCCTGCGGAGATCCCACGGTGAGCGGGGTCTGTGCGGTGAAGTCCTCCATCGAGGGGCCGTGTCCATAGACAGGCGCGTTGTTGAAGTACGGGCGGAACTCATCCTTCGCGGACTGCGAGTTCTTGCGGGCGAAGAACTGCCCGCCGAGCCCGACGATCGCCTGGTCGGCGCGGCCGTGTCCGTAGCTTTCGTAACGGCTGCGGTAGAGCTTCACCATCTGCTCGGTGTGCTGAATCGGCCAGAAGATGTTGTTGTGGAAGAAGCCGTCGCCGTAGTACGCGGCCTGCTCTGCGATCTGGGGGCTGCGGATGGATCCGTGCCAGACGAACGGCGCAACACCATCGAGGGGGCGCGGGGTCGCGGTGAAGCCCTGCAGAGGGGTGCGGAAGTTTCCGGCCCAGTCCACGACCTCCTCCTCCCAGAGGCGGCGCAGCAGAGCGTAGTTCTCTGTGGCGAGCTCGAGGCCCTTGCGAATGTCCTTGCCGAACCAGGGGTAGACCGGTCCGGTGTTGCCGCGGCCCATCATGAGGTCCATGCGGCCGTCGCTGATGACCTGGAGCATCGCGTAGTCTTCCGCGATCTTCACGGGGTCGTTCGTGGTGATCAGCGTGGTGGCCGTGGAGAGCACGATGTTCTTGGTGGTGCCGGCGAGGTAGCCGAGCATGGTCGTGGGCGACGACGTGACGAAGGGCGGGTTGTGGTGTTCACCGGCGGCGAAGACGTCGAGTCCGGCCTGGTCGGCGTGCTCGGCGATCGCGATCATGGCCTTGGTGCGCTCAGTGTCGCTGGGCGTGTACCCGGTTGTCGGGTCTGTCGTGACGTCGCCGACGCTGAAGATTCCGAACTGCATGTTCAATCACTCCTAAACTTTTCTATGCGTTTGCATATATGTGAGTGAGAACGCGGCATGCGGAAGAACTATTCCCGACCATTCCGGATGCGATCTCGATACGCCGGCTCCTTCGTCGCGCGGCTACTCGATCAGCGCGTCCAGGCTTCAGGATGCGCCGGTCGAGTAGCGAGGAACGAGCGTATCGAGACCACTGAGTCAGTGATCTCGATACGCCGGCTCCTTCGTCGCGCGGCTACTCGATCAGCGCAGACGGCCGCGGGCGGCCTACTCGATCAGCGCAGCCGACTACGCCGCGTCGAGGTAGCCGTTCGGGTTGAGCACGTACTTCGTAGCCGCTCCCGCGTCGAACTCCGCGTAGCCGCGGGGTGCGTCGTCGAGCGAGATCGCCTTCGCGTTCACGTTCTTGGCGATGTGCACACGGTCGTGCAGAATCGCCTGCATGAGGCCGTAGTTGTACTTCATCACGGGGCACTGACCGGTCGTGAACGACAGCGACTTCGCCCATCCGGTGCCTAGGCTCAGGCTGAGCGAGCCCTTCTGCGCCGCCTCGTCGACTCCGCCCGGGTCACCCGTGACGTACAGTCCCGGAATCCCCAGAGCACCACCGGCCGCGGTCACATCCATCAGCGAATTCAGCACCGTCGCGGGCGCCTCGCCGCCGCCGTGACCTCTGGCCTCGAAGCCCACGGCGTCGACACCGCAGTCGACCTCGGGAACGCCGAGGATCTGCTCGATCTGGTCGACGAGCTCACCGGCACCCAGATTGACGGTCTCGCATCCGAAGCTGCGCGCCTGCGCCAGGCGATCGTCGTTGAAGTCGCCGACGATGACGGCAGCGGCCCCGAGAAGCAGCGCACTCGTCGCCGCCGCGAGACCGACGGGGCCGGCGCCCGCGACGTACACGGTCGATCCGACTCCGACGCCGGCCGTGACCGCTCCGTGGAATCCGGTCGGGAAGATGTCGGACAGCATCGTCAGATCCATGATCTTCTCGAGTGCCTGATCGCGGTCGGGGAACTTCAGCAGATTCCAGTCGGCGTACGGGACCAGGACGAACTCGGCCTGACCGCCGACCCAGCCACCCATATCGACGTAGCCGTAGGCGCTGCCCGGACGGTCGGGGTTCACGTTGAGGCAGATGCCCGTCTTGCGTTCCTTGCAGTTGCGGCAGCGACCGCACGCGATATTGAAGGGAACGCTCACGATGTCGCCGACCTTGATGAACTCGACGCCCGGCCCGACCTCGACCACCTCACCCGTGATCTCGTGTCCGAGAACGAGGTTCACCGGGGCGGTCGTGCGGCCGCGCACCATGTGCTGATCCGAACCACAGATGTTCGTGGCGATCGTTCGGATGATGGCTCCGTGAGGCACCTTGCGTCCGACATTGGCGGGGTTCACCCCGGGGCCGTCTTTCAGCTCGAAGACGGGATAGTCGATGTCGATGACCTCGACTTCGCCCGGTCCTTTGTATGCGACTGCTCTGTTTGATGCCATGCGGATCTCCTTTGATCGTGTGCCCCGAAACGAGGGGCATCGCTAGGCTGAGTCTATGTCGCACACATCGAATTCAGTAGGGAACTCCTCGATTCGAATCCTCCTCATACGGCACTCGGAGTCCACTGCGAACGAGTCGGGCATCCTGTCGACGACGCAGCCCGGCCCCGACCTCACGGCTCGCGGCCGGGAGCAGGCGGAGGCCCTCGCCGACGCCCTCCGTGACGTGCCTCTCGACGGACTCTACGCATCCACTCTTCGCCGCACCCAGCTCACGGCCGAGCCCCTGTCGCGCGTGACCGGCCTGCCCATCACCGTGATCGAGGGCATCCACGAGATCGAAGCGGGCGACCTCGAAGACCGCGCCGACCTCGAGGCCATGTCGGCCTACGCGCAGCCGTTCACGGTCTGGGCACAGGGCGATTTCACCGCCGCCGTTCCGGGAGGCTTCAGCGGCGACCACTTCTTCGAGCGCTTCGACCGCGGCATCGCCGAGATCTGGCAGGCCCATCAGACACCGTCGAGCGACCGGCCGGATGGCGACACGGTCGCGATCGTCGACCACGACGCCGCGATCCGCGTGTGGGTGGCCGGCCGGGCCGACAACCTCGGCCCCGATTTCACGTCGACGCACGGCTTGGACAACACCGGCATCGTGGTGCTCACCGGCAGTCCCGCCGCCGGATGGCACGTGGAGACCTGGCAGGGCGAGCCGGTCGCGTAGCGGCGCCCGCTCAGTAGCCCAGACCGGCCAGAGCGGCCTCCGCGGCGCGTGCGATGAGCGCGTTGTCGTAGTCGGCATCTTCTGTGGAACGGTTCGACATAACGACGAGCACGATCGGCGAACCGCTCGGAGGCCACAGAAGGGCGATGTCGTTGCGTGTGCCGTATGCCCCGGCGCCCGACTTGTCTGCGACCGACCATCCGGCATCCAGGCCAGCAGCGATCAGCTCGGCGCCGGTGGCGTTGCCGGTCATCCAGTCGATGAGCTGCGCCTGCTGCGCTGCTCCCAGCGCGTCGGTGGTGAGCAGCGTCGCGAGATCGAGCGCGAACGCTCGGGGGGTGGTCGTGTCCCGCACGTCTCCCGGAATCGCGCTGTTGAGCTCCGTCTCGATGCGATCTGAGCTGGTCGTGGTGTCACCGAGTTCGCGCAATGCCTGGGTGAAGCCCTCGGGCCCGCCCAGACGCTCGAGCATGATGTTGCCCGCGGTGTTGTCGCTGAACCGCACGGCGGCCTCGGCCACCGCGCGAAGCGTCATGCCCTCGTCGACGTTCTCCTCGGTAACGGGCGAATTCGGCAGCAGCTGGCTCGAGTCATAGCTGACGATCTCGTCGAGCTGGTCGTCGGGCACCGTCTTCAACAGGATGCCGGCCGCGAGCGCCTTGAACGTCGAGGCATACGCGAACCTCTCGTCGGCACGGTAGGAGACCTCGGCCCGCGTGGCCGGGTCGAGCGCATAGACACCGAGGCGCGCGCCGAACTCCTGCTCGAGCTGAGCGAAGGCGGGCGTCGGATCGCTCGGGACCGTCGGCGGGGCCGAGGCCACGGGTACCGACGACGTCTGTGGCGCGGCCGGGGCTTCGGATGCTGCACACCCGCCCAGGAGAACGAGAACGGTCGCACCGGCGGCGACGACGAGACCGCCCGACCGGATGCGACGCGCAAGACGGGAGCTCATTCTCATGCCTCGAGTGTGCCAGCCCAGCCGCACGCTGTCACATGGGGCTTGCGCTCGAGCGCTAGCGCGGAGTCAACCGGAAGACCGGGATCACGCGAGGCGCCGCCTTGGCCTCATAGTCCCCGAAGCCGGGTGCGACGGCCACGATCTGACGCCAGGCAGTGTCGCGATCGTCGCCCTTCAGCTCGTGGGCCGTCACCTCGACCAGACCGTGCGGAGTCTCGATCGTGATCTCGGGATGCTCGAGCAGGTTGAAGTACCAGGCCGGATGCTCGGGCGCACCGGCCTTCGACGCGTAGATGAGCCAGGAGTCTTCATCGCGGAGCGCCATGGTGGGCGCGACCCGGTCCTCGCCCGTGCGCGCACCCCGCGTGTGCAGCAGGATGAGCTTGTCTCCGAACCCCGCCGTCTCGACATGACCACCGTTGGCGCGGAACTCCTCGATGATCTGATCGTTGAAGCTGCTCATGTTCTTATTCTGCGCCAGAAACGCTCGACGGCAGAAGAACCTTGACACCGTTCCTGCGGAGCGCGTCAGCGAGATCTGCGGGTGGGGCGACGTCGGTCACGAGGTAGTCGACGCTGGCCAGATCGGCCACCTGCGCAAAGAGTCGCCGGTCGAACTTGGTGGAGTCGGCCAGGATGGCAACCTTCGAGGCGCGCGAGATCATCTCGCTCATCATCATCGCTTCCGCGAGATTGCTGGTCGAGAATCCGCTCTCGGCAGAGACTGCCCCGACAGAGATCAGGGCGAGGTCGCAGTGCAGATCGAGGTCGTTCCCCGAATCCGAGAACTGAAATCCGATCGGTCCGATCGTGGCCTGCCCACTCAACCTCACGGCGCCGCCGAACACATACAGATCGCGGCAGATCTTGGGCGAGATCTCGGTCGGAATACGCAGGTTGTTCGTGGCGATCGTCAACTCGCGATGGTCTTCGAGATGCCGCACGACGGAGAGCGTGGTGGTGCCGGCATTGATCATGACGACGGAACCGTTCTCGACGAGGCCTGCCGCCAGGGCGCCGATCTTCTCCTTTGCCGACCGCTGCAACCGGAGCCGCACGTCGAGCTTCTTCTCGGTCGACGGCATCACCGCAATGCTCACGGCGCCACCGTGCGTGCGCACCAGAAAGCCATCGGCGTCGAGCTGATCGAGATCTCGCCGGATGGTATCGGCAGAAACGCCGAATCGAGCCGCCAACGCAGACACCGTGACCTCGCCGACCTCCGTGACATACGCGGCGAGATCCGCCTTGCGTCCGGCCGGCAGCCGGAGGGGCTGGTCGTCGCCGTCTGAGGAAAAGGAGGAGTCGGCCACGTCTGATTTGTAGCAGAACACTGCAGAAACCTGCAAGCCGCTGCCCAACGACGAGACATTTACCCTAAGACGATCAGATAAATCGCACAAGTACGCACGGCTATGCGTTTACTTGCGTTAAACCACCCAAGCGACTACTGTCGCAACGATAAGGCGCACAAAAGCGCATTCAACAGCACGATCCCGCATCTCATAGGAGAGACATGAGCAAAGAAGCTCGTTTTAGAAGAGGCGTCACCACAGCTGTGGCCGCCGCAGCGGCCCTCACCCTCATCACCGGCTGCTCGTCCGGCGCCGGAAGCGACGACTCGAGCTCGGGTGGCGACGTCACCATCGAACTCGCTCAGTGGTGGGAGCCGGAGCTGCCCGATGGCGCGCTGCGTACTCTGATGGACACCTTCGAGTCAGAAAACCCGGGCATCAAGGTCAAGCTGCTCAGCGGCCCCTATGCCTCGACCAAAGAGCAGCTCTTCGCCGGAGCGGCGGCGGGCACGATGTCCGACGTCGTCGGCCTCGACGGCGCGTGGGTCAGCGACTTCGCCAAGCAGGGCGCGCTCGCCGATCTCAGCACTCTGATGAAAGACGCGAAGTACGACGACAGCGAGCTCGCCTCGACCATCAAGGTCGACGGCAAGACGCAGATGATCCCCGTGGTCAACTTCGTCTACCCTCTCTTCACGAACGACGACCTGCTCGCGAAGGCAGGCATCACCACGCCCCCGTCGAACCGAACCGAATTCGAGACGGCCGCAAAAGCCGTGACTGCGCTCGGAGACAACACGAGCGGCTGGGTTTTGCCGCTCTCGTCCGAGGCGCCCAACGGCATCCAGAACGACGTGATGTCGTGGGTCTGGTCGTCGGGCGGAACCATGCTGAAAGACGGCAAGCCCGACGTCACCAACGACGACGTCACCGGTGCCGTCAAGTACATCAAGGGTCTGAACGACGCGGGCGTCATCGCACCGGGCTCGGCCACGATGAAGGAGCAGGACAAGGTCGAGGAGTTCACCAACGGTCGAGTCGGCATGATGATCGACTCGTTGTCGCACATCGATCTGATCCGAAAGTCCAACCCCGACCTCAAGTTCAGCATCTCCGCCATACCCGCAGAAGACGGATTCACGGGCGAACGCGGCATCCCCTATGCCTCGTGGGGCGTGGGCGTGTCTGCCAGCAGCAAGCACCCGGCCGAGTCGTGGAAGCTCGTGCAGTTCCTCATGAACGAGAAGACGAACTCCGAGTTGTCGACGCTCGCGAACGCGTTCCCCGGCAACACGAAGAGCGTGCCCGACTTCTCATCGAGCGACCCGCTGTTCAAGCAGGCCTTCGACATCTACTCCGAGGGCAAGCCCGCCAACGAGTTCGTCGGACTGCCCGTGGCCGAACAGCTGATGCGTCTCTTCGACGAGCAGCTGCAGGCGATTCTGCAGGGAGACGAGTCGGTCGACGACGGCCTCAAGAAGGCCCAGGATGCGTGGGTCGGGGAGTTCTAGCCCCCTCGCCCCACAAACACCCGTCGATTGACGGCCGCGCCGCGGACCCCTCGCAGAGAGGTTCCCGCGGCGCGGCCACCCACCCTCACAGAAAGGCTTCTGCAGTGGCCTCGACTCACACCGTCGTCAGACCGGGCAGCACGAAGCGCAGCACCTCCGGGTGGGCGCCCACGGCACGCAAGCTGACTCCCTACGCGTTCCTCTCGCCGACCGTCATCGTGATGCTCGTGCTCATGCTCATTCCGGTGATCATGGTCATCGGCTACTCGTTCATGGACAACGTCATCACGAACAAGAACCCGGTGTTCGTCGGCATCGACAACTACGTCGAGGTTCTGAGCGACCCGGTGTTCCGCACCGCGACCGGCAACACACTCTTCTTCACGCTGGTCAGCGTCGCTGCGCATCTGCTTCTGGGCCTCGGCTTCGCGATGCTGCTGAACTCGCCGCTCGTCGGCAACGTCACCAAGGCGCTCTTCCGAGTCGTCTACATCTTGCCGTGGCTCTTCACGGTCGCCATCATCGCGGTGCTCTGGCGCCTGATGCTGAACCCGAACGGCGTCATCAACTACGTCCTCATCTCGCTCGGTCTGACCGACAAGGGCATCGAGTGGTTGTCGTCTCCCGACACCGCCCTGCTCGCCGTGACCTTCATCAACATCTGGGCCGGCTACTCGTTCTACATGGTCACCCTCCTCGCCGGTCTGCAGGGCGTGCCCGCCGATCTGTACGAGGCGGCCCGGGTCGACGGCGCATCCGCATTTCAGCGCTTCTGGAACGTGACCCTGCCGCAGCTGAAGCCGATCATCATCAGCATGAGCGTGCTCGACATCATCTGGACCTCGCAGCAGTTCGCTCTGATCTGGATGACGACCGGCGGCGGCCCCGTGAACGTCACGGAGATGCTCAGCACCTACACCTACAAGCTCGCCTTCAGCCGCTACGAGTTCTCCGTCGCCTCTGCGAGCGCCGTGCTCATCCTCCTTCTCACCATGGTGCTGGCGTTCTTCTACGTGCGTCACCAGAAAGCGCGTGACTGACATGACGACATTCGCCCAGAAACAGAGTCCGGCTACCCGCACGACACCGGATGCCGCGCGGCGCGCGCCCGCCCAGAAGCCGCGGCGCCGGCCGAAAGACCGGCTCGCCAAGGTCGTCATCATCCTGCTGCTGCTGACGGGCGCGGCATTCGCCGCCTTCCCGATCCTCTGGATGGCCTCGAGCTCGTTCAAACCGAACACCGAGATCTTCGCCTACCCACCGCAGCTGATCACGTCGAACTTCTCGTTCGACGCGTACATCACGATCCTCACCGACCCCACGAAGGTGCGCTTCTTCATCAACAGCTACGTCGTCTCGCTGGCCGTCACGGCGCTCACTCTGCTCGTGGCAATCCTCGCCTCGTACGCGTTCAGCCGCTACGAGTTCAAGGGCAAGCGCCCGATCAACATGATCATCGTGAGCATCCAGGCTGTTCCGCCCATCACGCTGCTGATCCCGTTCTTCGGCCTGATGGTGGTGCTGGGTCTCTACAACACCTACCAGGGTCTGATCCTCACCTATCTGGTGTTCACGCTGCCCTACGCGATCATCATGATGACCGGCTACTTCAACACGCTGCCGAAGGAGCTCGACGAGGCGGCCCGCATGGACGGGGCCGGCCCACTCACGGTGCTCTGGCGCATCCTGGTGCCGATCTCGATTCCCGGCATCGTCTCGGTGGGCGTCTACACGTTCATGATCGCGTGGAACGAGTATCTCTTCGCCCTCACGCTCACCCGCACGGAGGACATGCGCACGGTGCCCATCGGCATCCAGCTGCTCATGGGTCAGAACTCCTACGAGTGGAACGAAATGATGGCGATGAGCATCCTCGGCTGCATCCCCGTGCTCATCCTCTTCCTCTTCTTCCAGCGCTACTTCATCGGCGGCATGACCGCCGGCGCCGTCAAGAGCTGACCCCCTTTCAGCCCCTCTTCTCACGACAACACTGCCTCACCACAACACAAGGAGAACACCCACAATGCTCGTATCCGGAAAAGACCTTCTCGACGTCGCCAACGCGAACAACTTCGCGGTGCCGGCGTTCAACGTCAGCGACTACGCCATGATGAACGGTCTCTTCGAGATCAGCGAAGAGAAGCAGTCGCCACTGCTCATCGCCATCCACCCCGACGAGCTGAGCCACATCGGCACCGACGTTCTGCACGCGATCATCGCCCGGGCGAACCGCTCGAGCGTTCCGGTGACCATCCACCTCGACCACGGGGCGAGCTACGAGCAGGTGCTGCTCGCGATCCAGAGCGGCTTCACCTCGGTCATGATCGATGGCTCGATGCTGCCGTTCGACGAGAACATCGCCATCACCAAGAAGGTCGTCGACACCGCACATGCCGTCGGGGTCTCGGTCGAGGGAGAACTGGGCACGATCGGCAAGACCGACAACGAGGCCGAAGACGGTGCCGCATCCATCATCTACACCGAGCCCGACGAGGCCGTGACGTTCGTCGAAGCGACCGGCGTCGACAGCCTGGCCATCGCCATCGGAACCAGCCACGGCATCTACCCCGCGACCATGAAGCCCGAACTCAAGCTCGAGCTGCTCAAGCGCATCAAAGCGAAGGTCAACATCCCCCTCGTTCTTCACGGCGGATCGAACAACCCCGACGGCGAGATCGGCGAGTCCGTGAAGCTCGGAGTCAACAAGATCAACATCTCCTCCGACATCAAGGCGAGCTACCACAACAAGATGCGCGAGGTGCTGGCCGACGCGAGCGTGCGCGAGCCCAACACCATCCAGCCGCCGTCGATCGCCGCCATGAAAGAGACGGCCGCCCAGAAGATCGACCTGTTCAACGCCGCGGGCAAGGCCACACTGTACTGATCGAAGAGCCCGCCCTTTCAGCTAAGGAACACGACATCGCGATGAATGACAAGCTCGTACTGGGCCTCGGCGGAACGGTCGATTACGAGATCGTCTGGGACTCCCGAGTGATCGACGACCTCGTTCTGGAGTACGCCATCCAGCCGTCGGAGCTCTCTCGCCTCATCGCGATCCGCAGCGAACGCGACCTGCTCATCGCACTGCTCGCCTTCGTGAAAGACGGTGCGGGTGGAGAACGATTCGTCGCCTCCTCCCGCACCGTCGAGCAGTTCGCGGCCCGCTTCGACAAGCGCATCACCCTCGGCGGAACGGGCGTGCGTGCGGCCTATGCGATGGAGGCTGTCGGGGTGCCGTGCACGCTGCACCTCGTCAGCATCGACGACAACGTGCGGAGGCTCCTCCCCCGCGGTTCGGCCTACATCTCGAGCGCCCAGCGCGACACGCTCGACCCCCATCTGATCGTTCAGTTCGTCGAGGGCAGCCGCGTTCGCGTCGGGGAACTCGAACTGCGCTCACCCCACGCCAACCGGGTGATCTTCGCCAACGATCCTCCGAACGCCGAGCTCGTGCTCAGCGACGAGCTCGGGGCGAGCCTCGAACGGGCCGAGCTGTTCATGATCTCGGGGTTCAACAGCATGCAGAGCGAGGAGTCGCTGTTGCAGCGGCTCGACGACATGCGTCGACACCTGGCCCGGCTCCCAGCGAACGCGCTGGTGTTCTACGAAGACTCGGGCTTTCACGTTCCCGCGCTCAGTCGGCATGTGCGTGAGGCACTGCTCGAGCGCATCGACGTCTACAGCATGAACGAAGACGAGATGCAGGCCTATGTCGGCAGGACCCTCGACCTGCTCGACGTCGACGAGATGGCCGTGGCGCTCCGCGAGCTGCACGAGCTGATTCCTGCCGCGCTGCTCGTCGTGCACACCAAGTTCTGGTCACTCGCGCTGGGCGAGCGCACCGCCGACTACGAGGATGCGCTTCGCGGCGCGATCCAGATGGCCAGCACGCGCTACGTGCGCGGCGACGGCTTCACCGAGCGCAATTACGAGCAGACGGGGCTGCTGCCCGTCAACCCGCTGGGCGCCGACTTCGCCCGCGGCATCCGGAACCGACTCGGCACCGAGGTCTGCTGCGTACCGGCCTTTCTGCTCACGGTCGCGCGGCCCACCACCATCGGCCTGGGTGACACGTTCGTCGGCGGCTTCATCGCGGCGATCGCCCGCCGCGGTAGGTAGGGCGGCCCTTCGACAGGCTCAGGGAACGGAGCCCTAGCCGCGCAGCGCCTCGAGCACCTTCACCCGCGCACCCGTGCGCAGCAACGAGTTCGCGTAGATCTTCGAGCCGAAGAGCACCACCACGACGGTCGTCGCGAGAATGACGAGCAACGACAGCAGCGGCTCCCACCACTCGGCCGTTCCGAGGTAGATGCGCATGGGCATCCCGATCGGGGCCGAGAACGGCACGTACGACATGATCGTGAGCACCAGGTCGTTGTCCCACGCGAACACGATCAAGAAGTACGGAATCATCACGAGCATCATCACCGGCGTGGTCACCGATCCGATGTCCTCCTGACGGGAGACGAGCGCCGCCGCCGATGCGAACAGCGCGGCCAGCAGCACGAAGCCCACGGCGAAGAACACCACGAACCAGACGATCGAGGGCCCCAGGTCGCCGAGCAGCGCATCCTGACCGGTGACCACGAGCCCCACGATCGCCGCCGCCGCTATCAGCACGATCTGGCCGAACGCGAGGAACGTGTTTCCGATCACCTTGCCCGCCAGCAGGGCGCGAGCCGAGATCGCCGACATGAGGATCTCGACGACCCGGGTCGACTTCTCTTCGACGACGCTCTGAGCGATGGTCGTTCCGAAGAGGGTCGCCGCCATGAAGAACACGATGCCGAAACCGAGCCCCACCAGATAGGCCAGCCCGGAGTTCTGGTCGGCAGGTTCGAGCAGTGTGACCTCCGGGCTCGCGCTCAGCAGTTGTACGAGATCGCCGGGCGCCTCGTCGAGAGCCACAATTTGGAGGCCGGTGGGCCCGTCGCCCGGAACGATCGCGGCCTCGACGTCGCCGGCTCGAACGAGCCGCTCCGCTTCGTCGACGCTGCCGACCGTGGTGACCTCGAGTGACGCGACCTGGGCGAGCGCCGCGCCGTCTCCGACCACGGCAACGCGGGTCATGGCGCTCGAGGCGGATGCGCCGAAGATGCTTCCGGCCACGATCGAGGCGACGACGGCGAGCAGCAGGATCGCCGACGAGACGATGAACGCTTTGCTGCGCAGGCGCATCCGCACCTCGCGGTCGGCGACGAGCATGGCACTCTGGGCGAAGGTGTTGGCCCGGGTGTGAGCTCGGGTATCGGTGATGGTCATTTCACGACCTCCGTGAAGATCTCGGTGAGCGTTCGGTGTCTCGGCGCGAAGCTCGCGACGGCCCCCTGCTGCAGCGCGCGTCGCAGCACACCCTGGGCGGCCTCGTCGTCGTCGGCCTCGAACAGGGCGTAGCCACCGTCGAAGTCGAGAACGGTGACGCCCGGCATCTCGCGCACCCAGGCCGCATCGGATGCGACGAGCAGCTCGAACTGCCGCACCGCGTTGTCGTCCTGCAGCTTCTGCTTCGAACCACTTGCCCTGATCTGTCCGTGCGCGATCACGACCACGTCGTCGCAGAGCCGCTCGACGACATCCAGCTGGTGCGACGAGAACAGCACGGGCGCGCCCTGCTTCGCCACGTCGTGCAGCACGCCCAGCACCGTCTCGACGGCCATCGGGTCGAGCCCGGAGAACGGCTCGTCGAGAATGAGCACCTCGGGCGAGTGCACCAGCGCGGCCGCGATCTGCGCGCGCTGCTGGTTGCCGAGCGACAGGCTCTCGACGGTGTCGTCGCGGCGTTCGGCCAGTTCGAGCCGCTCGAGCAGATCGGTGGTGCTCGCTTCGGCGTCACGGCGAGAAACCCCGTGCAGTCGGGCCAGATAGACGAGCTGCTCGGCCACCTTCATCTTGGCGTAGAGGCCGCGCTCCTCGGGCATGTACCCGAACCGTCGGCGGTCATCGGGCCCCAGCGCAGAACCGCCCAGGCGCACGACTCCGGAGTCGGCACTGAGCACGCCGAGGATGATGCGCATCGTCGTGGTCTTGCCGGCACCGTTGCCGCCCACGAATCCGGTGAGTCGGCCGTCGCCGACCTCGAAGCTCACCGCATCGAGAGCGGTGCGGTCGCCGTAGCGCTTGGTGACTCCGTCGATCTGCAGCATGGAGATTCCTTCCGTTTCCTCCACGCTAAAGACGGCCTCGCACGCGCACATCCCCCGAGAGGTGGGCGCCCCCGCGCGCACATCCGCGCGCTCTCCACCCCCAGACGGAGACGACTGCGAGGCGGTCAGGCGCGAGGGACCGCGATGCCGTGCTCGTAGGCGAACACCACGGCCTGGATGCGGTCGCGCACGCCGAGCTTCTGCAGCACCTTGGAGACGTGGGTCTTCACCGTCGCCTCCCCCAGAAACAGCTCCGATGCGATCTCCGCGTTGCTCATTCCTCGTGCCACGAATCCCAGAACGTCGCGCTCCCGGGCGGTGAGCTCTGCGACCCTCGCGGCGGCCGCAGTGCGCGCCGATGCCGCGGCCGAGCCCGTGGCATCCGACGCCTGATCTTCGGCCGAGGCGCCCACCCCGCGGTGGCGCTGCGCGAAGCGCTCGATGACGCGCCGCGTGACGTCCGGGCTCAGCAGCGCGTCGCCGCGCGCCACGATCTGCACTGCGTCGACGAGCTGCTCGGGCGTGCTGTTCTTCAGCAGGAAGCCGCTCGCGCCTCCCTCCAGTGCGGCGAAGAGGTAGTCGTCGCGGTCGAAGGTCGTGAGCACGAGCACGGCGGGCGGATGCTCGAGGGCCGTGATCAGGCGCGTCGCGGTGAGCCCGTCCATGCCGGGCATCTGCACGTCGAGGCAGACGACATCGGGAGACACCTGCCTGATGCGCTCGAGGGCGCCGTGTCCGTCGCGCGCCTCGCCCACCACAACGATGCCCGGCTCGCTCTCGAGGATGATGCGGATGCCGCTGCGCAGCAGATCCTGATCGTCGACGAGCAGCACGCGGATCTCGGCGTCGTCGCGCGGCTCGGAGCCGTCTATCGTCGTCATCGAACGCTGCCCTCCGTGAGTGTTGTCGACGCCGCCGTCGGCGCCGCCCCTGCCGGAATGTCGGCGCGCACGAGGTAGCCGCCACGCGCGCGGGGTCCGGCCTCGAGCGTGCCGCCCACCGCAGAAAGGCGCTCGCGCATGCCCACGATGCCGAGCCCGGAGCCCTGCCCGGCGCCGCGCGAGGGAGTGCCCCCGGAGTCGGTGATCTCGACCTCGACCGACAGCTCGCGGTAGCGCAGCCGAACATCGATAGCGGCGGACGGGCCGGCGTGCTTGATGGCGTTGGTGATCGCCTCCTGCACCACACGATAGACGGTGATCGAGACCAGCGCTGACAGCGGGCGAGGCTCACCGACCACGGTGAGCTGAGCGGCGAGGCCCGCCGAGCGGGCGTCGTCGAGGAGGTCGCGAAGCTGCTCGACCCCATGGGTGCTCGGCTCGTCTGCGGGCCCGGATGTGCCGCTGCTCGGGCTGCTGTCGTCGCGCAGCGTGCTGAGCATGCGATGCAGCTCGTCGACGGCCTCGCGCGCGCTCGACTCGATCGCGGAGAGCGATTCGGCCGCCTGCTGTGGATCTCGCTGCAGAACCCGTCGGGCCGCGCCCGCCTGCACCCCCATCACCGAAACGTGGTGCGCGACCACATCATGCAGCTCGCGGGCGATGCGCAGGCGCTCGAGCGACACGGCCTGCGCGGCCGTGCGCTCCCGCTCTTCGGCGAGTTGCACGGTGCGGTCCTGCAGGGCGGCACGCTCGCGAGCGGCGACCCAGGCTCTGCTGCCGAAGTAGTAGGCGCCGCCGAAGTAGAGCAGGTTCTGCACGACCGTGACGAGACCGACCGCGAGCGCCGGCGAGACCGAGCCCACGACATCCATATCGGCGAAGGCTGCAGAGAACGCCGCGCCCAGCAGTGCGCTGAAGAGCCAGACGAACATGGCCACGATCACCAGGAGTCGCGACACCATCGCGAGCCGACGGTTCCTGCTCCAGGCACCCGCCGTATACATGGCGATGAAGAAGGCGATGTTGCTGAACAGCACCTCCGGCACGTGCAGGATCTGCACGGCCATGAACACGGCCGCGCTGAAGACCAGAACGGAGAGGGGATAGCGACGGCGCCACGCGAGGGGTGCGCTCTGCAGGAGCATCATGACCACGCCGAGCCAGGGCGGTGCCGGGGCCGCGTAGAAGCCCGCGGAATCGTAGAGCTCGAGGCTGCCGAGGCTCAGCGCGAAGATGACGATCGCCAAGATCACGTCGGCGCGATACTCGCGTCGCGACGGCCGCGGGCGCAGCCATCCGTCGTCGAGTGCATCGAGCCTGCTGTTCGTCACAGTACTCACGCTAGCGAACGCCGCGCCGGGGCACCTCCGCCTGCAGAGGGAGGTGCCGCGGTTGCACCTACTTCTTCTCGGAGTTGTATCCCGCGTTGTGCAGCAGGTGACGCAGGTCGAGCACCATCTGCTCGTCGACGTCTTTGTGCTTGGGCTTCGTCAGCACGATGCGCCCCTCGCCCAGCTTCACCACGAACTTTCCATCGTGCTCTTCGCGCACCTCGGCGATCTCGTCGAGCAGGCCGATCACGTCGTTCCACTCGAGATTGTGCGTCGTCGGGTGGCGTTCGATGTGCTCGAGGGTCGTGCGGTGGTGCTGGCTCACGTGCAGGGGTTCGGTGGCGTCGGTCATGATGGTGCTGCTTTCTTTCGAGGGTTCGGATGTGTGCGCTCGGTCGTCGATCACACGGGGTCGGTCGGGTTGCTCTTGGCGACCAGCAGAGGATCGGTGGGCGTGAACGGGAACACGGGCAGCGTGCCCTCGTCGACGTTGAACGCGGCGGCCAGCACGGGGCGCGAGAACGCCGACACCGAGGCCCGGTATCCGATGTCACCCGGGGTGGGCTGGTCGAAGAAGATCAGAAAGTGGATCTCGTCGTCGCCGATGACCTCGATCTGATGCGGATAGGCCTTGGGGATGAAGTACACGTCGCCGGGTCCGAGAAGGTAGGTGTCGACAGTGCCATCGGGGTCGAGGATCGACATACGCGCATTGCCCTTGTGCACGTAGCCCATCTCGGCGGTCTTCGGGTGCCAGTGCGGCTCCCGCATACCCGTATCCTCGATGGTCAGCGAGTACATCGAGAGGTGCTCGAGCGCGGGCCAGAACTGGCTGCGGGCGAGCTTCACGAAAGCATAGGGATGCTGCAGCGGCGGGTTCTGCGCCTCGACGTCGAACTTGTGCGGGTTGTTGAAGCCCGCCGTATCGGGAACGACAGCCGGCCCCGTGCGCTTGACGATGTCACGCGCTGTCGTGTCACGAACGAGAGGCGTGAATGCGGATGCCTCGAGGTCGTAGGTATTGCCGAGCACGGCATCCGACATGGTGCCGAAGGCGGCCTGCAGCGAGAAGTCCTCTGGTCTCTCGTGTGAGAACACGACCACGATCTCGGCCTCGACGTCGCCGATGTTCTCGATGTGGTGCAGCGAACCGGAGTCGATCACGAACATCTGGCCGGCCTCGATGGTGAACGATGAGAAGCTGCTGCCGTTGTCGAGAATCGAGATGAGCACGGAGCCGCCCAGGCAGTACCCGATCTCGTCGGCGTTGGCGTGCCAGTGCGGCTCGCGGATGCTGCCAGGCTGCAGTACGAGGCGCTTGATCGACAGGCCCTTGAGAATGGGAAACGTGTCGGCGGTGAGGCGCGTGATCGAGCCGAGCTCGCTGTTGTGCTGGGATTCGCCGTCGAGCAGCGAACTCACGTGTCGTGATCCTGTGGGGTTCGTCATGCCTCGAACGTATGAGGCGAGTCGCTGATGCGCACTAGACATTCGTCGAAGACCCGGCCGACGGTTGTTCCGACTGCGGTCGCCGACGGTAGCGTCTATTCCATGCCCCGTAGCATCCCCACCGTTAGACACGGTGCAGGTTTCTGGATCGTCGCCGTCACCTTTCTGTTGGTGATGGCGTATTCGACCGTTCCCACCCCGCTCTACCCGCTCTACCAGCAGCGCGACGGTTTTCCGGCCTTCGTGATCACGATGATCTTCGCGGCCTACGCGGTCGGCGTGATCGTGAGTCTGTACCTTGCGGGGCACGTGAGCGATTGGCTGGGGCGTCGCCGCGTGCTCGTGGTCGCGGTGCTGATCTCCGCCCTGTCGGCCGTCCTCTTCCTGCTCTTCCCCGAGGTTCCCGGGCTCATCGTCGCCCGCCTGATCAACGGCGCGAGCATCGGCATGCTCACGGCCACGGCCACAGCGCATCTCGGTGAGCTGCGCGCGACGGCGAGGCCCGATGAGAACACGGGGGTGGCGGCATCCGTCTCGGGCGCGGCCAACCTCGGCGGCCTGTCGCTCGGCCCCCTCATCGGCGGCATCTTCGCCGAGTTCCTGCCCGACCCGCTCATGCTTCCCCACCTCGTGTTCCTGCTGGTATTGATCGTGGCAGCCGTCGCGCTGATGCTCGTTCCCGAGACAGTGGATGTTCCCGACGAGCGACCCGCGTATCACCCGCAGAAGCTCTCGGTTCCTCCGGGGGCGAAGCGGCCGTTCATCATCGCAGCGTTCGGCGCCTTCTCCGGCTTCGCCGTCTTCGGGCTCTTCACCTCGCTGGCCCCGACCTTCCTCGTCGTGACCTTCCAGGCCGGCGACCACCTGCTCGCTGGGGCCACCTCGTTCGCCGTCTTCGCTGCCGCGGCCGCCGGGCAGATCCTTCTCACCCCGGTCGCCGTGCACCGACAGTTCACCATCGCCATCGTGGCGTGCAGCACCGGTCTCGTACTCGTGGCGCTCGGAGCCGTGCTGCCCCAGATCGTGCTGTTCATCGGCGGCGGCGTGGTCGCGGGGCTCGGAGTCGGCCTGCTCTTCAAGGGCGCCATCGGCACCGCGGTCTCGCTCGCCGATCCGAAGCGCAAGGGCGAGACGCTCGCCCTCATCTTCCTCGTCGCCTACGCAGGCCTCGCGATCCCCGTTCTCGTCGTGGGCGCCGCTCTGGCGTTCGAGCCCGCGACGCCCGTGCTGCTCGTGTTCGTGGCCTTGGTTCTGGCGGCCACCGTCACGGCCGGAACCCTCATGCGGCGCCGCGCACGAGCATCCATTCGGCGTTAGGTGCTCGTGACTATGAGCTTTTATCTGCGCCGAGGCCGGCATTTAGAGGACAATCGACACAGGCGTTCGCGATCCATCCGAGCAATTCACTAAGGAGCACACCATGGCAGTCTTCTCCCGCGGTTTCGGCTCTCGCAGGCGCGAGTCCGACCCCGAGCTTCCTCCCGGCCAGTACCTCACCGAAGATTTTCCTGTGCTGTCGGCCGGGCCCACGCCGCGCATCGACACCGCCGACTGGAGCTTCAGCATCACCACCGAGTCAGGCCAGGTGACGACCTGGAGCTGGGATCAGCTCATGGCGCTGCCCATCGAAGACGTGCACACAGACATCCACTGTGTGACCCGCTGGTCGAAGCTGGGCACCACATGGCGCGGCGTCTCGCTCGACACGCTCTTCGCCGACATCGACACCTCGGATGCGTACACGATGGTCGAGTCGTACGGCGGGTACACGACGAATGTGCCGCTCGAAGACCTCCTCGATGGCAAGGCCTGGATCGCGTTCGAGTTCGAGGGCGAGCCGCTCGACCCCGAGCACGGCGGACCGGCTCGTCTCTTGGTTCCGCACCTCTACTTCTGGAAGAGCGCGAAGTGGGTGCACGGCATTCGCATGCACTCCGACGATGACCCCGGATTCTGGGAGCAGAATGGCTACAACATGTATGGCGACCCCTGGAAAGAGCAGCGGTACTGGTAGTGGCGATCGTCGCCGGCTGGCTTGTAGGAACGGTGGCTCGGGCCATGCGCGTCACGCCGCAGGGCCGGATTCTCGTTCTCGACGTGCCCGAGTGGCCCGGCAACCTGGCCGGGCAGCACCTCGATCTGCGCCTCACCGCTGAAGACGGCTATCAGGCCGTGCGGTCGTACTCGATCGCGTCGTTCGGCGATGGCACCACCGTCGAGCTCGCGGTGGACATGCTTCCCGATGGTGAGGTCTCGCCGTATCTCGTCGAAGACGTGGAACCCGGCGACATGCTCGAGGTGCGCGGGCCGCTCGGCAACTTCTTCGTCTGGCGCGACTCGCAGACCGAGCCCGTGCAGCTCATCGCGGGAGGCTCAGGCATCGTGCCGCTCGTCTCGATCGCGAGGGCTCATCGAGCCGCCGCGAGCACGGCGAAATTCCGGATGCTCTACTCGGTTCGGGCGCCGGAGGACGCGTACTACGCGTCAGAACTCGCAGAGCTCGTCGACGACAGCTTCGCCCTCGACTGGGTCTACACCCGCACCGCGCCCGTCGGGTTCGCGCGCGCCGCGGCACGCATCACGCGCGCCGACATCGAGGCGTCCACACTGCCCGTCGCCGACAACCCGCTCGTCTATGTCTGCGGGCCGACCGGTTTCGTCGAGGCGGTCGCGCGCATCCTCGTCGACCTGGGGCATCCGGCGGAGCGCATCAAGACCGAGCGATTTGGAGGCAAATGACATGCCCGAGCACGCGCATCAGGTAGACGTGCCCGTGACCCGGGTCGACGGCAACGCCGCCGCCGGTCCGCTCGGCGAGATCCTGCGTCTCGACATCACCACCGCGATCGGCAGGTGTCGGCACTGCGGCTCGGCTGCACCGCTGAGCGAGGCCATCGTGGAGCGCGACGACGACGGCGTGATCCTGCTCTGCCGCTCGTGCGGACACACGCTGGTCACGTACCTCAGCCGCGCGGGCCGTCAATACCTGGAATTCGCGGGCCTGCTCAGCCTGAGCACGGCGTAGCGACCCGGCCGTCGGCATCCGCGCCCGTTCGGTGCATCCGCTGCCGGTCGACCGGGCGCCGATGCCCCCAACCGGCGCGGATACGCTGATCCGCGCTGGTACCCTGCCTCAATGGCCTCCGCAGTAACGATCTACGATCTGCGCGGCGCTTCACTGATGGCGCCGTTCACTGACGAGCAACTCGACGTACTCGCCGCGCACAGCTTCGTGGTGGCGCTCACCCGCGGTGAACTGCTCTTCGAGGAGGGCACGGCCAGCGCCCACTTCTACATCGTGCGCTCCGGGCGCATCCGCATCGCGCGGCGCTCCCCCGAGGGCACGGAGCTCGGCCTCTCGGTGGTCGAAGGCGGAGGAACGATCGGCGACCTCTCGGTGATGGATGGCCTCGCGCGCTCGGCGACGGCCGAGTCGATCGACGAAGCCGAGGTGATCGCGGTGCCGGCCGACCGCATCCGGAGCCTGTTGACGAGTTCGCCCGAGGCGCTGATGTCGGTGGTCGAAGAGCTCGCCTCGATCGTGCGTCGGCTCACGGGAGCCCAGAGCGACCTCATCTTCCTCGACCTGCCGCGACGGCTGGCGAAACTGTTGCTGACCTACATTCCCGAGTGGCGCCACGATGCGAATCGGGTCGTCGTCGAGCTGCCGATGAGCCAGGCCGGAATCGCCGCGCAGCTCGGAGTCGCCCGTCAGTCGCTCAACACGGCGCTGCGCACCCTCACCCGCGACGGACGCATCACCGTCGACGGCCGGCGCGTGACCCTCGCCGACGTCGCCGCGCTGAAGAGCTACGTCGGCTCGTAGTCGCGGTCAGCCCGTGACCGAGGTCGAGGCGACCTCGCGCGCGAGCTCCTCGAGATCGCGCACGGTTCGCCCATCGGCGTCGCGGCCGGCCGGGTTCGCCAGCGGCCACACGTCGATCGCCTGCTCGTAGAGTCGGCGAGCCGCGGTCGCAGCGCCGAGGCGGCGGGCCGAATCGGCGGCGGCGAGCAGCCAGTGCACGGCACGTCGTGCCGCAGGTTCGGTGGATGCCGACGGAGCGGTCTGCAGCTGCAGTGCGTCGACGAGATGCTGTGCGATGACGGCGGCCGACCGCGAGCCCTCGTCTGGCGAACTCTCGAGAAAGTCGACCGTGGCCAGGTGCCGCTCGCTGCGCGACTTGCGCGACTGCATCTCGTAGGCGACCTGTCGAATCAGCGGGTGGCTGAACACATAGTGCCCGCGCTCCGACGACAGCGGGTCGGTGATCGAGATGACGATGCCGCGGGTCTCGAGCGTCGAGACATCACCGGCGAGATCATGCACCGGCCGCTTCGACACGGCCGCCAGCGCGGGCATCGAGAACGAGAAACCGAGCACGGATGCGAGCTGAGCCACGAGCCGCGCGCCCGCCTCGAGGGAGTCGAGGCGCGACGCGATGAGCACGCGCAGGCTGGCCGGCGGTTCGGCTACCGCGAGCGTATCGGCCGTCACTCCCGGGGCCAGCCGCAGACCGCCGTCGGTGTTCTGCAGCAGGCCGTCGTCGACGAGGCTGCGCAGAAGCTCCCGCGCGTACAGGGGCACTCCGCCGACCCTCGTCGAGAGAAGACGCAGGATGTCGCGGGGCAGCTCCGGTGCCAGGCCCGCGATGAGCGCCACGATCGACTCGTCGTCGAGCGGGCCGAGGTCGAGCACCGTGGTGTTCTCCCACGCTCCCACGTCGGGGCGGCGGTCGAGTAGCTCCGGACGCGTGACGATGACGATCAGAACGGGGGCAGGAACCGTGCGCTGCAGATGCCGCACGAAGTCGAGCAGGCCGTCGTCAGCCCACTGGGCGTCTTCGATCACCCAGACGACGGGGGCGTTCTCGCCGGCGGACATCCGCTCGAACCAGAGCGACCAGGCCGCGAAGAACTCGTCGCGGCCATACCCGGCGGAGCCCGAACTGAGCAGCGGAGCACTCTCCGCGCCGGCGCTCAGAAGCGGGGCGAGGCGCTCGCTCATCCAGTCGAGGTCTGCAGAAGCTGCCTCGCCCGCCGACGCCCAGCTTGCGAGTTTGGTGCGCAGCCGCCCGATGGCCACCGCCTGGCTTTCCCCTTCCACGGCTCCGATGCGCGAGCGCACGGCCGACGACAGCGCGGAGTAGGCGACACCCTCGCCATACGAGAGGCAGCGCGCCGAGTGCCACATGATGGCCATCGGCACGTAGTCGAGGTGGTCGCGCAGCTCGAGCACCAGGCGACTCTTGCCCACCCCGGCATCGGCCGAGACGACGGCGACCTGCGGTCGACCCGTGGCGACGACCCGGTCGAACGATGCGATGAGCACGTCGCGCTCGGCGTCGCGGCCGACCAGTGTGGTGAGGATCTCGGCGGCGGGAGCCGCACCCGACCCGGTCTCGGAGATGACACGGAGCGCCTGATAGGCCGGCACCTCCTCGGCGATTCCTTTCACGGCCACGCGCTTCTCACGCCCGAAGTCGATGCGTTCGACGGTGAGGGTGCGGGTGTGCGAATCGGTCAGCACGGTTGCCGGGGCCGCCGCCGCCTGCAGACGCGCGGCCAGGTTCACGGCGGTGCCGGCGACCATGCCCTCGCCCGCCGCTCCGAGTACCACCGCGACCTCGTCGGTCACGATGCCGATGCGCACGGCGAGTCCGCCGAAACCGGATGCCCGGCCGTAGTCGCCGACTGCGCGGGTCAACTCGAGGGCCGCACGGACCGCGCGTTCTGCGTCGTCTTCGCGAGTGCGGGTGGCACCCCACACCGCCATCACGGCATCGCCGATGAACTTCTCGACCACGCCGCCCAGCGACTCGATGGTGCGGCGGCAGAGGGCGAAGTACTCCGACAGGAGCTCACGGATGTCTTCGGCGTCGGTGCGCTCGGCGAGTTCGGTGAAGCCCACGAGGTCGGCGAACAGGATGCTGGTGTAGCGGCGTTCGGCCCGGGGAGTCTGCGGGTCGCTCGGCAGCGCGGCTCCGCACTGCGAGCAGAAGTTGGCGGCGTCGGTCGACCGTGTCGCGCACGATGCGCAGATTCGGGCGCCGGATGCCGGAGAAGTGGCACGAGCAGGGCTCGCCGCGGGGTCAGAGCTCCCCGAATCGGCGTGTGACCACATGCCCCTCATTTTAGGCACGCAGCAGTCGCGGACATTACACCGTGTTACTGCGCCCTGGCTGACGGAATCGAGACCGACCGCGGATCGGTAAACTTCCAGGATGGCTCGTACCCGTGAGTTCGACGATGAGGTGCTCCGCTCTGCCTCCCGCGAGCTGTTCTGGAGCAATGGTTTCGCCAATACCTCGATCGGCGACATCTCTGCTGCGACGAAGGTCGGCAACGGCAGCATCTACGCCGCATACGGCAGCAAGTTCGATCTGTTCTTCGCGATTCTCGAGTCGTACTGCCAGACGCGCATCGACATCGTGGCGTCGGCCATGTCGGTCGGCCACTTAGCAAAAGAGTCGATCCGCGAGTTCTTCGATGTGATCGTGGCCGATTGCGCCAACCAGGTGGGTCGCCGCGGATGTCTCATGCTCAACAGCGTCGCCGAGTTCGGTGGCAGAGACGAGCGCGTGCTGGCACTCTGCCGCACGACGACAGACACAATGGAGCGCCGGGTCGCAGACCGCCTCCAGGCAGCTGTCTCGGCGAACGAGATCGACGCCGTCGACATCGACCTGCTCGCGGCGCAGATCATCCTGGTCTCGCAGGGCCTCATTCAGATGAGCCGGCTGGGCACCTCGCGGGAGAAGCTCGCTGCTGTCGCCGACGCGTACATCGAGACCCTTCCCCTTCGCGCATCCTGAACTCACCGTCTCGGGCATCCGCCATCATCGACACGGGTCTTCTAGACCATTTTCCGGTGCGATCGCGCCGGTTTCAGCGGTAGCGTGACTGCAGGGGCGGCCGTGGCCGTAGCCCCTCCATCACCGTGAGGAGCAGTTCGATGACCGACACCACCGAGAAGCAGCCCGTTGTGAACCACTGGGTCGACGGCGCAGAGTACCCGTCGTCGTCTGGCCGAACCGCTCCCGTGTACGACCCCGCGCAGGGAGTCGTCACGAAGCAGGTCGCTCTGGCCGATCAGGCGGAGATCGACGCGGCCGTCGCGAGCGCCAAGGCAGCGTTCCCCGGCTGGCGCGACACGTCGATCACGAAGCGGCAGCAGGTGCTGTTCTCCTTCCGCGAGCTGCTGGCGTCGCGCAAGGCCGAGCTGGCCGAGATCCTCACCTCTGAGCACGGCAAGGTCCTCTCGGACGCGATGGGAGAGATCACTCGCGGCCTCGAGGTCGTCGAGCTCGCGACGGGCTTCCCGCACCTGATCAAGGGAGAGTACTCCGAGAACGTCTCGACGGGCGTCGACGTGTACTCGCTGCGACAGCCGCTCGGCGTCGTCGGAGTGATCAGCCCGTTCAACTTTCCGGCGATGGTGCCGATGTGGTTCTTCCCGATCGCGATCGCGGCCGGAAACACGGTGGTGCTGAAGCCCAGCGAGAAAGACCCCTCGGCGGCGAACTGGCTCGCGGCTCTCTTCAGCGAAGCCGGCCTGCCCGACGGAGTGCTCAACGTGCTGCACGGCGACAAGGTGGCCGTCGACGGCCTGCTCGAGCACCGCGATGTGAAGAGCATCTCGTTTGTCGGATCGACCCCGATCGCTCAGTACATCTACGAGACGGCGGCCAAGAACGGCAAGCGCGTTCAGGCCCTTGGCGGCGCGAAGAACCACATGCTGGTTCTGCCGGATGCCGACCTCGACCTCACGGCGGATGCCGCGATCAACGCGGGCTTCGGATCGGCCGGAGAGCGCTGCATGGCGATCTCCGTCGTCGTGGCCGTCGAACCTGTTGCCGACGAACTCATCGAGAAGATCACTCAGCGCATGAAGGGCCTGAAGACCGGCGACGGCCGACGCAACTGCGACATGGGTCCGCTCGTCACCGAGGCGCACCGCGACAAGGTCGCTGGCTACATCGACATCGCCGCGACCGATGGCGCGACAGTCGTGGTCGACGGCCGTGGCATCGAGGTCGACGGCGCAGCCGAAGGCTTCTGGCTCGGCCCGACGCTCCTCGACAACGTGCCCGTGTCGAGCCGCGCCTACACCGAGGAGATCTTCGGCCCGGTGCTCTCTGTCGTGCGCGTGAGCTCGTACGAGGAGGGCGTCACGCTGATCAACGACGGCGCGTTCGGCAACGGCACCGCGATCTTCACGAACGACGGCGGCGCCGCCCGCAGATTCCAGAACGAGATCGAGGTGGGCATGATCGGCATCAACGTGCCGATCCCTGTTCCCGTGGCGTACTACTCGTTCGGCGGGTTCAAGGACTCGATCTTCGGCTCCAACAAGGCCTACGGGGTGCACGGCTTCGACTTCTTCACCCGTGAGAAGGCGGTGACGAGTCGCTGGCTCGACCCGTCGCACGGCGGAATCAACCTCGGCTTCCCCCAGAACTAGCCTGCGCGGCCGGTCGGGCACCGCCCGGCCGGCGCAGGTCTCGCGCTGCATGTGAGCTCCCCTACGATGTGAGCATGTCGAGCCACGTTGGAAATCATGCCGGTCGTATCGCACAGCTTCCTCTGGCCAAAATCGACGTACGCGCGCGGCGACCGTCGACCGCTGAACTCGAGCAGAGAGTTCGCGTGGACGCGTCCGGCTCTGCGGCGGGAGTGAGCGTTGTTCGCGTCGCGCCGCTTCTCGCGGTGTTCGGAGCCGAGGGAAACCGGACGATTATCATCGGACGAACACTCGTAGTCGTGGATGCGCAAAACACGATATCTCTTGAAGCATCCGTCGCAGCGGCCTGGAAAGAAGAAGACGGCACGCGGGGATCGTTCGATGTCGTTGACCTGAGCCGCGACGACAAGCTATCGAACGCCTCCGCGTTAATCTCATCGATCATGCCCTTCCGCAAGCCATTGGCTGAAGCATCGAGCGAGGACGTCGCCGCGGGCATCGCCAAAGACCTGTGCGAAAAGTCCAGGGAGTCTGTTGCTGACATTCGTGACATTCGGTACTTTCTCGAACACGAATTGGCCAGGTCGAGCGCCGGAGACGCCTCTGACGTCGACCACACGACAATCGTTGCGTCACTGCTTCAACTCAACATCATCTGCGGGCGCACAGCCGACGAAGCCCGCGAGACAGAACGAGAGGGTCTCTGGGTGTACATAACTGATCCGGAGGCTTACCACTCCTACCGAGTGCTGCAAGAGCCAAAAATCATCAGCTGCGCCGAAGCGGCGACCGCGACCACACGAACATGGATGCGAATGCACGACGCCGCCATGCGCCAGTGCGGCGCGATGCGTTCCCTCTTGGAATCTGAGTCCATCGCGATTCGATCCCTGATCTCGTCGGCAACCAGCATCTCGAGCTCCAAGGAAGCAGACGCTCAGTCGCGATTCAACGTGCTTGCTGCGATCGCGTCGATCGGCCTCGGTCTGCCCGCTCTTGTGCTTGCGCTCTACGGCGCAAATGCGCTTGTCCCGATTACGACGATGCCGCGCCTTGCCGCTTTTGCACCCGTGATTGTGGCTCTTCTTGTTGCGGCCGGTCTCGCCATCCATCAAGGAATTCGCACCAAACGCGGGAACATCTGGATCTTTAGCGCTGCTGGAATCGTGGTCTTTCTGATCGTTCTTCTCGTCGCGGCAGGATTGCTCGCTCCGGAAACGAATCTCTAGCCGAATGCTGCCCTGACCTCGGGCACCGCCCTGTAAAGGGCTACTGCTCGCCCGTTTTCAGGAATAACGTCGCAGATGAGCGGTTTTCGTACGTGCCACCTCGGTTTTTCCTGCGTTGTGGCGAGAAGACAGAAATGAGGCACATCATGCGCGCAATCACGTACGCCCACACCGGAGATTCGAGCGTTCTCACACTCACCGAGCGCGAGAAAGCAGAACCCCAGAAGGGCGAGGTGCGGGTGCAGGTCGTCGTCTCGGGAGTGAACCCCACCGACTGGAAGTCCCGAGCGGGCGCCGGCGCCGGCAGCGGCGACTTCGACGTGCCGAAGGTCCCGAACCAGGATGGCGCGGGGGTCGTCGATGCGATCGGCGATGGCGTGACGGAGTTCTCGGTCGGCGATCGGGTCTGGCTGTGGGACGTGGCCTTCGGCACGAACATCGGCACCGCCCAGGAGTTCGTCACTCTGCCCGCGTCTCACGTCGTCGCGCTTCCCGAGAACGCGACGTTCGACGACGGCGCGAGCCTCGGCATCCCGGCTCTGACCGCGGCGCTGGCCCTCGCCGCCAACGAGAACCTGCCGCGTCGGCTGTCACCGGGCTCGCTCGAGGGTCGCGTCATCCTCGTATCGGGAGGAGCGGGCGCCGTGGGCCATGCGGCCATCCAGCTTGCAATCTGGGCCGGCGCCACGGTCATCACCACGGTCTCGTCCGACGAGAAGGCGGAACTCGCTCGCCGCGCGGGCGCCGAGCACATCATCAACTACAAGAACGACGATGTCGCTGCGGCCGTCAAGAAGCTCGCGCCGAAGGGCATCGACACGATCGTCGAGGTCAATCTGCAAGCTAATGCCGAGCTCGACGAGAAGATCATCTCGCGCGGCGGCACCATCGTGAGTTACGCCTCCGACGCAGACGATCGTGTGTCGCTGCCGATCGGACCGGCCATGGGTCGCAACGTGCGACTGCGTTTTCTGCTCACCTACACGGTGAGCGACGACGAGAAACAGGATGCGCTGGGCTCGGTCTCCGAGGCGCTGGCCGCGGGCGTCTTGGGCGCCGGCGAGGAGGCCGGGCTGCCGATCACACGGTTCTCGCTCGAGGAGACCGCGGCCGCGCACGACGCGGTGGAGTCGGGCGTCGTCGGCAAGGTGCTCATCGACGTCGCGGAGTAGCGGCGAGGTCTCGATACGGCCGCGAGCGGCCTACTCGACCAACGCAGGTCACGCGCCGATCGAGTAGCCGGCTCGACCAACGCGGTCACGCGCCGATCGAGTAGCCGGCTCGACCAACGAGCCGGGCGTATCGAGATCACATCCCCTAAATTGATCTCATGCCGACCTTCTCGACGACCGTCTCCGAGTCAGATCTTTCACACCTGCGCCGCGCGATCTTCGTGTCGATCGAGGCGAAGCAGCATGGCAACCACCCTTTCGGGGCCGTGCTCACCGACGAGGCCGGCGCGCAGGTGCTCGAGGCCGAGAACACCGTGGTCACGCACTCCGACGTCACGGGCCACGCTGAGACCAACCTCGTGCGCCTCGCGACGAAGCGGTATTCGCTCGCCGAGTTGCGCGGCTTCACCCTCTATACGAGCTGCGAGCCCTGCGCCATGTGCTCCGGCGCGATCTACTGGGCGGGCATCGGGCGCATGGTCTACGCCCTTCCCGAGCAGGATCTCATCCCCCTCGCCGGCGACGACCCCGAGAACCCGACCCTCGATCTGCCGAGCAGAGAGGTACTGGCCCGCGGTCAGCGCACCGTCGTGGTCGCCGGCCCGGCACTCGAAGAGCAGGCCTCCGAACCCCACCGCGGCTTTTGGAGCTGACCCGTGGACCGATCCGCGCTGGCTGAGACGCGACGGCTGATGCACTAGCCGGACGGCACTACTTGTCGCAGGCGACTCCGTCACCATCTCGGTCGAGGTCGTAGATGTCGGCGCCGACCACGTACACCGGCCCCGAAACGTAGGCGGGCCCGTTGCCGGAACCTCCGGCGCAGTCCACGTCGGATGCGATCGGCACGCAGGGACCGGAGTAGTTCGAATCGCATCCGCCGCCGTCGGCGATGGGAGCAGGTTCTGGAGCAGGCGGGGGCGGCGGCACCCGGGTGCCGACCGACGTGACCTGATCGACCGGGGCGACGCTCATCACGCTCGATACGACCGTACGGCCGGTCTCGACACCATCGACGGTCGTCACCGCCCAGGTCGTTGTCTTCGTGCCGTTCGATCCGTTCGTCGTGATCGCGCTCTGCCCCACATCGAGATTGCCGTCATCCACGGACACGGCACCGAAGGGGATGGGCTCCGACACATCGACGTTCTTGACCAGGATGACCGGCTTCGGAGTCGCCGTCGCAGTAGGGGTCGCGCTGGACTCTGCGACGAATCCCGCGGGCTCCGCCACGCCTCCGGCAGGCGATCCGGATGCGCACGACACCGTCGTGAACACGGTCGCCACCAGCGCCAGCCCGAAAACGATCGATCGAATACGCGAATGCGTCACAGAGGTCCCCTTGATGCGCCCCACTCATCCGCATCGATGCGATGCCGATCCGGAGCGTCGGTCGAGGCTATCCAAGTCGTGACGAGTTGTAACAGTCCCCCATCAGGGGCAGCTCAGCGCCGAGCCTCACCGCGGCTTCTGGCGCTGATGCGGCCCAGCAAACGCGCGCCGAGTCAGACGATCGGCGCATCCCGAACCGGCGCATCCTCGACGGTGGCCGGCGGCTTCGACGGGTCGCACATGCGAATAGCCATCAGAATCAGACCGACGATCGGCAGGAGCAGCCAGAAGAGCTGAGTCCACGCGTTGCCGCCGTCGCGTAGCCGGCGCACCGCCACGGCCAGCACGGGCACGACAGTTCCCAGCGCCCACAGAGCGGAGAACGGCCCATCGGCCGTGCCGTAGGGAACCCGCGGCACCGCATCGAACGCGCCCGTCGAGCCGGGCAGCATCATGTCGAAGATCTGGGTGGCGGAGTTCACCAGCACGACGAAGAGGATGAACCACCAGAACTCTGCGACCCCTGCACGACCGTTGAAGTCGGCGTACTTGCGAAAGCCGGTGCCGATAGCGGTTCCGAAAGACATACGGGGCGAGGTTGTCGTGAAGCTCATGTCTGGCACCCTACCGAACGCCTGTCGCGGCCGGCAGGTCATCGGGCTCCGCCGATCCGCGAGGCAATCCGACGTAACCGACGATGGCCGAACTGTCTGCGCTGTCCCCCACGGGCGACACGACCTGGAACGACGGTCGGCCCGATCCCTGCGTCCAGTACCGCTGATCGACGAGTCCGGCGAGACGATCCGCGAGCTTCTCGGCGTCGGCGCTCGCCTCGACATCCACGGTCACCGACGATCGCTCCGCGGCGGCATCGCCCGTCGGCAGGAGAGCCTCTCCCGAGGAGAACGAGATCGAGCGCACCGTGCGCTCTGCGGCGAGCCGGGTGATTTCCTCGATCATCGAAGACGAGGGCGCCAGGGCGCCGAGCTCGAGGTGCACCCCGTCTGAGCCATCGCCCGACCACGACTCACCCGAGTCGATCGGGGCGATGAGGGACGGATTCTGCAATGCGCCGACGCCGAACCCGGGGACCGCGCGGATCGCCGTCGCCACCTCGGGCCACTCGTCGAGCCCGACCGCCTCCACCCTCGGAGGCTTGTCATCTCGCCCGACGGTCACCCGGCTCACACCGTCGACGGCCGACAACTCTCGCGCGGCCGTCACCCGTTCGGCCGCGACCCCGGCGTGCAGGTCCTCGTCGAAGAGAATCTCCGTATCCACGTCACCCGCGAGCTGCGGCGCGACGATCTCCGCGGTGATCTGCGCATCCGGCCGAGCCTGCACGAGCGCGTCGACGACCGCGTCGGCCGCGCGCTCGAGGTCGGGCCCACCGGCGGCGGTCTTCACCGTGAGGATCACCACCCAGGCGTCGGGTTCGGAGATCGACCCCTCGCCACGGTAGTCGCGCAGAGTCACCTCGGTCGAAACCGACGCGACGCCCGGCGCTCCCGAGAGCGACTCCTCGGCGGTGGCAGCTGCGGCCGACACGGACTCGGGTGCCTTGGGCAGCAGAACAGAGCATCCGGCGAGGCCCGACGCGAGCACCGTCGATCCGAGAAGAACAGCGGCGAACACTCTTGCCCTGCGTCGCCACGTCATGATTCGACCGTATCGAAGAACCGGCCGCACCTGCACCGTCACCACGAGTCGCGGTGCAGCTCCTGATCGACGACGGCCTCGCGATCGGCCAGCCGTCGCAGCCCGCTGAGCGGCTGCGCCATGCGGTGGTTGTGCCGGATGCGCGGCTCGACCCGGTCGAGAAATGCCCAGTACCCGGCGGTGAACGGGCACGCGTTCTCGCCGAGGCGCACCTTGGGATTGAATTCGCACCCGCCGCAATAGGGCGTGGGCAAGCGCCCGCCACGAAGGCGTCCCCGCGATATGAAGCCAACTGAATCCGTGTGGAGGTGGGCTCCCTACAAACCGGTGTTTATTTATGGATACTTTTACTGTCCGATAGCATTAGTATCTATTCTGACGAGCTTCTGGTTCGTCCATCGCTGGGATGTTGAACGAAGGATCAGCGCGCATCTCGACTATCGAAAAGCCGTTCCCGGTCACGTTTGTCCGGTCGCAAAGTGTGGCGGCATGACCCGGTCCGGCTGGAAGGTACTAGTCCTCGCGATGCGCGAACGCGCCCTCCGCACACAACCATCCGCAACCATCTCCTACAGAATCGACTCAGAACAGTGAAGAACTATCTCGTCCTCGGTGCTGGCACCGTCGGTACCCTCCTCGCAACCCGCCTAGCAGAGCTTGGACACAACGTTGCCGTTGCCAGCCGCTCCGGTTCAACCGCGCGCGGAGCGAAGGCTCTTCAGATCGATGCGGCCGACGCCGTTGCCGTCTCCTCGGCCTCCGCCGGTGTCGACACGATCTTTCTTGCAACCAGCCCGACTCAGTACCACCGGTGGGAATCGCTGTGGCCACCTATGTTCACCGCTGCGATCGAGGCCGCCAGGACAAGTCAAGCGAAGCTGGTGATGGTCGGCAACCTCTACGCCTACGGCGAGAACACCACAATGCCTATGACAGAGACGAGCCCGCTTCTCACGAACGAGACGAAAGGGCTCGTCCGTAAGGCAGGCTGGGAGCTCGCGCGAGAAGCGACTGCGCGAGGAGAAATCCGTGCTGCCGAGGTTCGCGCGAGCGACTACTTCGGGCCGGGCGCCGGCAAGCACGCCCAACTCGGCAGCGGATTCTTCGCCCCCGTCCTCCGCGGCAAGTCCGTGAAGGTGTTCGGCGATCCCGACGTCGCCCACAGCTGGACGTATCTCGAGGACATCGTCTCCACCCTCATCGCCGCCAGCGACCACGCCGGCAACTGGGGTCGAGCGTGGCACGTGCCAACGAACGCTCCCCTTACCCGCACCCATATCGCCAATCAAGTCAACCGACTAACCGGGCGGCATGCGTCGCTGGAGCCCTACTCCAGCGCGCTCCTCCGCACCCTTGGAGTGTTCTCCCCGTCGATCAGAGCCGCAAACGATTCGGCCTATCAGGTGAACAAGCCGTTCATCCTCGACTCGAGCGACACCGAATCGTTGCTAGGCGTGCAGCCGACCCCGTGGGATGACGCACTCGCGACCACCGTCGACTGGTACCGACAGAATGCATGAGACGCCCGACGCAGATGCCACCGCCTCGCCTAGGCTGACTTGCATGAAAATGGCAGAGCTAGGCCGCCGATCCGGGATCCCCGTAGCCACCATCAAGTTCTACCTCCGCGAAGGGCTCCTCCCGGCGGGCGAGTACCGCCTCCCCAACCAGGCCACCTACACCGACGAACACCTACGTCGGCTCACAATGATCCGCGCGCTTCTGGAAGTTGGCGGCCTCAGCATCGCAGCCGCGAAACGCGTCTTGCACGCAATCGACTCCGACATGCCGTTAGCCGAGACGTTCGAAGTCGCCCAGCAAGCAATCTCCGAAACACCCGACCCGTCAACACTGAACCCCGCAGCACTCGCAATCGTTGACGACATCACTCGCGGGTGGCATATGTTCCCAGAGAACCCAGGACGCCTCGCCGCCGCGCGCGCAATCGACACCTTCTGGAGCATCGGACAAGAAGACACCCACGGCTGGTTCGCGCAGTACGCCAAAGCGGCCATGTTCGCCGCCGAAGCCGACATCGATGAACTCCAAGCCCGAACCGGCCGAGACGCACAAGCCGAGACCGTGATCGTCGGCACACTACTCGGAGACGCCCTCTTCGCCGCACTACACCGCGCCGCCCAAGAGCACGTCACATCACTTCGGTTCACCACTGACCACAACCACCACGAGGTGTAGCGCTCGGGGAGGGTGCCCTTCTGGGGAACGCGTGTGGCTCGGCGACCAGCTTCAGGTACTGGAGCGCCACCGCCAGGTCGGGACGTGACTGCGGGCGTGGAGCGCGCCGACAGTGGCCGTTCATCGACAGGGACACAGCCCTGAGATCGACCGCAGCCACCGGTATCAGTGGGGTCACGTGCCCGCTCGGTCCGAGCGATTGGCCCTTAGTCTTGACGCAGGTTTTCGGCGTGTGTGTATGTGTGTGAGCCGGTAGGACTTTTCGACCGTATCGAAGAACCGGCGGCATATGCACCGTCACCACGACTCGCGGTGCAGCTCCTGATCGACGACGGCCTCGCGATCGGCCAGTCGTCGCAGCCCGCTGAGCGGCTGCGCCATGCGGTGGTTGTGCCGGATGCGCGGCTCGACCCGGTCGAGAAACGCCCAGTACCCGGCGGTGAACGGGCACGCGTTCTCGCCGAGGCGCACCTTGGGATTGAACTCGCACCCGCCGCAATAGTCCGACATCCGGTCGATGTACGCCCCACCCGAGACGTAGGGCTTCGTCGCCACGATGCCTCCGTCGGCGTGCTGCGACATGCCGATCACGTTCGCGGGCATCACCCACGGCGTGCCGTCGACGAACATATCGACGAACCAGTCGTTCAGCTCCACCGGGTCGTAGCCGTGCTGCAACGCCCAGTTTCCGAGCACCATCAGGCGCTGGATGTGATGGGCCCAGCCGTGCCTGCGCATCCCGTCGATCGTCTCCCGCAGACAGTTCGACCGGATGGCCGCCGCGTCGAGAAGCCGGAATTGCTCGGGAAGCGGCCTGCGCGCATCCAGAGCGTTGTTACTGGTGCGGTAGCCCTCGCCGAGATACCAGTAGAGGTGCCAGACGTAGTCGCGCCATCCCATGATCTGTCGCACGAAGCCCTCGACGCTCGAGAGCGGAGCGCGGCCGGCGGCGTGCTCGGCCTCGACGGTCTCTATGGCGTGCAGCGGGTCGAGCAGGCCGAGGTTCATCGGGGCGCTGAGCAGGGAGTGCGACATCGTCCAATCGCCTGAGAGCATGGCGTCTTCGAAGGGACCGAAGTCGTTCAGGCGCACCTCGACGAAGTCGGCGAGCGCCTGCTCCGCCTCGGCGGCGGTTGCGGCGAAGCGACGCGGGCCGTCGTCGCCGACGAGCTGCACGGCGCCCTCGCTCTGCCATCGGTCGAGGTCGGCACGCACCTCGTCGTCGATCTCGTCTTCGACGGGCCACCACGGATCGGGAAGCCCGAGACCGGCGGCGTTCTTCGGCGGCGGGTTTCGGTTGTCGTGATCGAAGTTGAACTTGCCACCCTCGGGCTGATCACCGCGCATCAGCACGCCCGTTCGCTCGCGCACGCCGCGGTAGAAGTCCTCGAGCAAGAGGCGTTTGCCCTGGCGCGAGTCGGCCCAGGCGGCGAAGTCGGTCTCGCTCGTCACGAAGCCGCGGCTCGGCAGAACATGGATGCCTCGCTCGCGCACGAAGCGCCGCGCAGCCCACGAGGTGGGATCGATCACCTCGAGGTCGTCGCCGCTGCTTCTGCTGTCGAACACGTCGGAGTAGCGCTCGACCCGGTGGTACTCGACGCGATCGCCGAGTTCGGCGGCGCGGTGCCGCATCGCCGAGAGCAGCAGATGCGCCTTGGCCCGGTGCATCGGCCGCCGCCCGAATACGGAGCGGGCCTCCACGATCATCATGGGGCCGCCGTCGTCGAAGAGCGGGCCGAGCTGTCCGGCGAAGATCCAGCGGGTGCGGGCAGAGGAGGTCACGGGCTCAGACTAGGCCGACGGCCCCGCGCGGCCGCCGCCGTTGACAACGTTGGCGTCCACAAGGCCGGCATCGGCGCTGCTATTCAGGCAGAACAGGGCGGCCGCGTGCGAAAACGTCGTCTGCAGCCGATTTCTCCTGAATTGCAGCGCCGCTCGCCCGACGAAAGCGCCGCCGAACACGAATCACAGCCGATACGCCCGCGTCGCAGTCCCGACGAACAGCTCCCGCCGCTCCTCCTCCGATAGGTCCGCCGTGAGCTCGTCGAAGGCGCCGAACAAGTCCCCGAAACTGGAGTAGAGGCTGTCGACAGGAAAGTTGCTGCCGAACATCGTGCGCGACGGCCCGAAGATCTCTATGGTCTCGAGTACGAAGGGCGCGATCGACTCCCTCGTCCAGTCGTGGTCGTTCGTGCCTAGCGCCGACACCTTGGTCACCACATTCTCGCGGGCCGCGAGCGCCCGCATTCCCGTCGCCCACTCCGCGCGCGACGACCGATCGCGCCCGATGGGCATGCCCGCGTGGTCGAGCACGATGCTCACCTCGGGGTACTCGGCCGCCAGCTCGGCGGCCTCCAGCAGCTGCGACGGAAACACCTGCAGATCGAACGACAACCCGAGCTCGGACAGTGACGCGAAGTTCGTCCGCCACACGGGGTCGGTCATGATGCCGGCGCGATCGCGGTGCGTGTAGACCGGGTCGGGGTGCCAGTTCAGGATGTCGCGGATGCCGCGCACGATGCCGACCTCGGCGTGCGCGCGCAGCTGCGCCGCGGCATCCGGGTCGAGCAGCGAGACCTTCGCGACGTGAGCGCTCGGCAAGCCCCGCTCGGCGGCCACGGCGGCGATCCAACGGGTCTCGTCTTCAGGCGAGAGGGCGCCGTTCTCGATGTGCACCGAGCCGACGAGTTCGAAGCCGCGCGTGTCGGCGAGGTAGTCGTCGAGCGAGTACGAGCGGCGCAGCGGACGGTCGTCGCCGTGATAGCGAAACGGCTCGGCCGGCCCCTCGAGCCAGGGATAGGACCGGCTCAGGTCGGTGAGGTGGTGGTGAGCGTCGATGATCTGCAACTCAGTCATTCTTCGCTCCGTGCTCCTCGATCGTCAGGTAGACCCCCGTGTGGTCGAGCTCGCCGCGACCCGAGTCGATCATCTCCTCGAACAGCCCGGTCACAGCCGAGGTGACCGGCAGCTCGAGCCCGCGCGCCCGCGCAGCCTCGTCGATGAAGCGCAGGTCCTTCAGCTGATTCGTGGCGCTGCCGCCGGCCGCGAAGTCCTCGTCGATGAAGTTCTGCCCCTTCTGCTGCAGCACCGCCGTGGCGGCGAGCCCTCCCTGCAGAAGCTCACGCAGCACGGCGAGATCGAGATCCGCTGAGCGGGCCAGCAGCATCGCCTCCGACACCGCCGTCACCACCCCGGCGACGACGATCTGGTTGCACGCCTTCGCGAGGGCGCCGGCTCCGCTCGGACCCAGAACGCGCACGGTCGTGCCCATGTGCTCGAAGAGAGGAAGAACCCTCGGCAGCACCGCCTGGTCTGCGCCGACCATGATGCTGAGCGTGCCGTCGCGCGCGCCGATCGTGCCGCCGCTCAACGGCGCATCCACAACAGAGACGCCGTGCAGCCGCATCATCTCGGCGGCGAAGTCGGCAACGGCCACGGGTGAGACCGTTCCGTGCACCACGAGCACCGGATGCTCGATGCCGCGTTCCGCCCACCCGGCCAGCAACCCGTCGGCACCGTCAAGCAGCCCCCGAACCTGCGCGAGATCGGGCAGCACGGTCAGCGTCACCTCGGCTGCTGCTTCGCGCGGCGTGCTCGCGACGACGGCGCCGAGCGCAGCCAGGCCATCGGCCTTGGATGCCGTGCGATTCCACACGGTCAGCTCTCCGAGAGCGGCCAGCAGGCTGCGCGCCATCGGCTCGCCCATCGGGCCGAGCCCGAGCAGCGAGACCGGTGCCGACGAGCGGCCGGATGCCTCGGCGACGGTCACGCGCGCGCCTCGCGCCGTGCGCGGCCCGGCTCGGCGCCGGGCTCGAAGCCGGGCTCGCGGCCAGGCTCGAAACCGGGCTCGAAGTCGCTCAGGTCGACGAGCTGCTCCGGCGCCACCTCGTCGAGCAGCACCGAGGCCTCGAAGCCGAGCAACTCGCGTGAGCGACGCAACTCGAGCCCAACTCCGCGCCCCGCGATGGGTCGACGCACGACCGACGACGCGAACAGATCGAGCGCCTCCTCTGTGGGGGTCGTCAGATAGGTAAGGGGCGCGGCGACGAGGATCCCCGGCGCGGGCGGTGTGTCACGCAGGAGCGCGGCGACGATCGAGCGCCCAGCGTCCGAGACATCGAGGTAGCTCCACCCCTCGGCGGCCTGGCGTCGAGGGTCGCCGGCGAGAGCCGCCCTCACGTGCGCGCCGAAGACGCGCCCGCCGTCGACGGTGATGTCTCGCACCAGCGGGAAGCGCAGTCCCGTGATGGAGACGCCCCAGCGGGCCGCGACCATGCGGGCGGCGTCTTCGCCGGCGAGCTTCGAGAGGGAGTACTCGTCGGAGATGTGCGGGGCCGCGTCTTCGTCGTAGGGGAAGACGGGAGGCAGCACCTCGTCGCTTCCGAGCGGGTACCCGTTCGCGTTGATGCTCGACGCGTAGACGATCTTGCGCACTCCCGCAGCGGCGGCCTCGGCCAGCACCGTGAACGTTCCGATCGTGTTGACCCGGTAGGTCTCGACGGCGTCGGCCATGCCCAGGCCTGCGTACCCGCCCAGGTGCACCACGGCATCCATGTCTGCGACCGCGGAACGCACGGCGGCCTGCTCGGTGACGTCGCCGGCGATGAACGTGACCGATTCACGCGCGGAACCTAGAGCATCCGCACGATCGAAGACCGTGACCCGAGCGCCCTCGGCGAGCAGCGCCGACACGGCCGCCCGGCCGATGAGCCCGGAGCCGCCGGTCACGAGGACGGCGGCGCCGTCGAGCGACGCGAGCGGCCCGGCCGCGCCCGTCACGAACGCACGGCCGAGGTCGACGCGGTCGGCGGAGCCGCGGTGAGGTCTTTCTTGTTGCTGCGCTTCAGCATGGGCCAGCCCTTGCTGCCCTGATCGAGCGACACGGCGATGAGCACCACGAGTCCGGTGACGATCTGCTCGTAGAAGCTCGGAACGTTCAGCAGAACGAGGCCATTGGTGAGCGCGCCGAGGATGACGGCGCCGACGAGGGTTCCCGCGATGCGGCCCTCACCGCCCATGAGGTTCGCGCCGCCGATCACGGCCGCGGCGATGGCGGTCAGCTGATACGGCGACCCTGCGTCGGGTTGCGCCGCGTTGATGCGGGCCACGATCACGAGGCCACCCAGCGCCGAGAGGCCACCGGCCAGGCAGTAGACGGCGATCTTGACGCGGTGCACGCGCACCCCCGAGAGCCAGGCCGTCTCTTCGCTGCCGCCCACGGCGATCACGTTCTGGCCGAAGACGGTCTTGCGCAAAAGCAAGCCCGCGCCGACGGCGACGACGGCCACCACGATGACGACGACCGGGATTCCGACGACGTAGCTGTTCAGAAGCAGCACGAACTCCTTCGGCACGTCGTAGACCGGCTTTCCGTTCGTCGCGACGTAGGCGCAGCCCTGAAAGACACTCATCGTTCCGAGGGTGGCGATGAACGGAGGGAGTCGGAGCTTGGTGATGAGCAGCCCGTTCACAGCGCCGCACACGATACCGAGGATGATGCCCGCGATCAGGCCCATGGCCGGAGGGATGCCACCGTTCACCATGAGCGTCGCGCTGACGATGCCTACGAAGCTGGCGATGGCGCCGACCGACAGATCGATGCCGCCGGTGATGATCACGAAGGTGAGACCGATGCCGATGATGGCGTTGACGCTGGCCGAGACCGCGACATCGCGCAGGTTGCCCGCGGTCAGGAAGTTGGGATTGAGGAGCCCCAGCACGATGAAGAGAACGATCGCGGCGATGTAGATGCCGAGCGCCTGAAAGTTGATCTGCCGGCGGGGTCGCAGGGCGATCCCGTCTGGGGTTGCGCTGCTCATGATGTTCCTTTCGCTGCGCCGAAAGCGTCGGCGCCGGTGTCTGCGGGGTCAATACGGTCTGAGGAGGGGACGGAAGCAGCGGGTGCTGCGTCGTTCTGTGACGACTGCGGCGACTCCGACGAGACGCCCATGGCGTTGGCCACGATGCTGTGCTCGTTGATGTCGGCGCCGGTGTGCTCGGAGACGAACTCTCCGGCCCGCATCACGAGCACGCGGTCGCTGATCGAGATGATCTCGGGCAGGTCGCTCGAGACCACGATCACGGCGTTGCCCTCCGAGGCGAGCTGGTCGATGAGCTCGTAGATCTCGACCTTGCCGCCGACGTCGACGCCCTTGGTGGGCTCGTCGAAGAGGTAGACGGTGGCGCCCAGCCAGATCCATTTCGCGATCACCAGCTTCTGCTGGTTTCCGCCCGAGAACTGCCGGGCATTCAGCGAGACGTTCGCCGGCCGCAGCGACATGCGCTTGCCCATCGCCTCGGCCATCGCGATCTGCTTCTTCTTGCTGATGAACGGGCCGAAGCCGTTGAGCTGACCGTCGGCGGTGAGGGCGACGTTGGCGTAGGCCGGAGTCTGCAGCACGAGGCCCTGCGCCTTGCGATCCTCGGGGATGAAGGCGATGCCGGCCGTGCGGCTGTCGCGCGGAGAGCGGATCTTCACCGGCTTGCCCGCGATGCTCACGCTGCTGCGCGATCCCTCGTCGGCCCGGATGATCGACCGGAGGAACTCGGTGCGACCAGAGCCGACGAGTCCGGCGATGCCGACCACCTCGCCCTTTCTGACCGAGATCGACAGCGGCGCGCTGGAGGTGGCGTGGCTCACGCCGCTCGCCTCGAAGTGCACGGGCGCCGCGGGATCGACCGGATGCTGCCGCTCGAACGAGAGCAGCTCGCGACCGACCATGCGGCGCACGATGTCGTCTGACGAGGTCTCGGTGATCGGTCTGTCGAAGGCGGGTTTGCCGTCGCGCAGCACGACGACGGTATCGGAGACGCTCATGACCTCGGGCATCTTGTGCGACACGTAGATAACGCCGACGCCGCGACCGTGGGCGATCTCGCGGACCCGCGAAAGCACCTCGGCCACGTTGTGCTCGAGCATGCTCGTGGTCGGCTCGTCGAGCGCGACGATCTTCGCACCGAAGGCGAAGGCGCGGGCGATCGTGAGCGCATGCCGCTGTGCGGGACTCAGCCGCGAGACGGGCGTGCGCGCATCCATCGGGAAGCCCATCTGCGCCACGTCTTTCAGCGCCCGGTCGATGTCGTCGGCCGACGCCTTGCGCTGCTGGCGGGTGAGGCCGAGCAGCAGGTTCTGTTCGACGCTCAACTGCGGCACGATGGCCGGCTCCTGCTGGGCGATGCGCACACCCTCGGCGAGGGCGCGGCGCGACGTGTACTCCATGCGGCGCACACCGTCGATGGTGATGGAGCCGCGGTCGGGTCGCAGCGCGCCACCGAGGATTCCCAGAAGGGTGCTCTTGCCTGCGCCGTTCTCTCCGGCGAGGGTGCGGATCTCTCCGCGTTCGAGCGTGAAGCTCACGCCGTCGAGTGCGCGCACTCCCGGAAATGATTTGGCGATGTCGCGAACCACGAGCAAGTGCTCGGCCATGGTTCACCTTTCTATGCGTCGGTCTGGTGCGTCGGGTGCGGTCAGCCCGCGCCCGGTGACGAGGGGTGTGGATGCCGGTGGGCGCCGGGGAGGGCGCCCACCGGTTCGTGCACGGTTACGGCATGCCGGTCGGGTACTCGGCGACGTTCGCGCTGTCGATGACGAACGCGGGCACGTCGACCCAACCGGGAACCTTCTTGCCGGCGAGCAGCCAGAGCGCCACGTCGACGCCGGTCGAGCCCTCGGTGGTCGGCAGCTCGCTCACCGTGGCGGTGAACCCGCCCGAGGCGATCTGCTTCTTGGCCTGGGGAATGCCGTCGGTGCCGACGAGCAGAACCTTGCCGGTGAGCCCCTTTGCGTCGATGGCGGCCTGCACGCCCAGGGCCATCCCGTCGTTCTGCGAGTAGAACGCCTTGATATCGGGGTTGGCGGTGAGCATCGTGGTGGCGATCTCCTGGGCCTTCGTCTGATCCCACGAGGCCGTCTGCGAAGCCACGATCTGCAGGTTCGGGTGCGTGGCGATCTGCTTGGTGAAGCCGTCGCCGCGGTTGATCGCGTTGCTCGAGCCGGGGTCTCCCTCGATCATCGCGACCTTGCCGCCATCGGGCAGCTTCTCGGCGATGTAGTCGGCCGCGGTGGCGCCGATCGTCGTCGCGTCGGGGCCGACGTAGACGACTCCGGGCACAGAGCTCTTGGCGTCGTTGAGCACGATGGCGGGAATGCCGTCGGCCAGGGCGGACTCGAACACGGAGTCGAGGCCGGTCGCCGAGATGGGCGACGCGAGGAGGGCGGAGCATCCCTGGTTCATGGCGCTCTTCGCCTTGTCGAGCTGCTCGGTGATCGACGACTCGTCTGTCACGTCGAAGGTCTGGAAGTCGACGCCGAGTTCTTTGGCGCGCTTCTCGAATCCGTCGCGCTCGTAACCCCAGAACTCGTTCGAGAGGGTGCGGGTCACGTAGCAGAGCTTGGCTTTGTCGGGAGCGGAGGGCTTTCCGAGCTCGGCGGTCACGTCGTCGACCTTGGTGGTCTTCGATGCGTCGACGAGCGAGACGATCGAACCGGCCGAGCCGGTCGCCGACCCGGTGTCGCCGTCGGGTGTGGCGGTGCAGCCGGCGAGCAGAACGAGTGCTGCTCCTCCGGCCAGGGCGACGCCGAGGGTGCGGATCTTCATGAGGTCCCTTTCTTCATTGGAAGGTTGTCGTGCTGTGGGTAATGAGGGTGAGAATGCCGCACGCCGACTGCTCGAAATCGATTCTCGCAGCCGCATCCGATGCGGGTGTTCAGGGGAGGACGATCCCCGGATGATCCCCGGTTGACTCTGAGCTATGCGGCTCTGAGCCGCGCGGCTCTTCCGCTCGGGTCAGCGGGAGAGTGAGGAGTCGACGAGCAGCGCCTCGGTTTCGCGGCGCAGTTCGAGGGCTTCGGCGAGGGAGTCGTCCATGATCACGTCGTCCCAGCCGACGGTCTCGCCCTGGGCGACGTCGTTGCGGAGTTCGACGTGGTGGGCGAGGGCGACAGGCAGTGCACCGGTGGCCACGGAGTGCTTCGCCGAGACGAGCTTGCCGTAGACGGTGTAGCCGCCTTCGCCGTCGAGGAACTCGCCGGCCTTCAAGTCCTTCTTCGCGGTCGCGACGACGTCTCCGTAGAAGCCTTCGGGCTGGCCGGTCGAGATGCCGCGCAGTGCGGCGTTCGCGATCGACACGTTCAGCTCGAGACCCACGTAGTGATACGGGCGATAGAGCGCCGCGTACTGCTTGGTGGGGTCTGGATGCCATGGGTACTCGTCGAAGCACGTCGAGACGTAGGCGTTGGTCGCCTTCACGACCACGTAGACACCCTCCTGGGTGTTGTGAGGAATCCAGGAGCCGTCGCGGTTGACGCTCGACATCACGTCGACCGTTCCCTCGTGGGCCAGGGCTCCACCGAGCGACGCGGGGCGACTGATCGTCGCGATCTCCTCGACGTCGCCGGGCGTGAAGGTGAGGCCTTCGTCTGAGGGAACGAGCCCCGCAGCGTTGGCCACGGCGGCCATCTCGATGGCGGCCTTGGTGCCGTCGCGGAAGCTCGTGTGCATGTAGGGGTTGAGCTGACCGGAGTCGGTGAGCTCCTTCGAGAACTCCCAGTTCTCCCAGACGTTGTCGGGGTTCATCTGGTGGTAGTGCTCGAGGAACTTCGCGCCCTTGCCGGCGCAGACCACGTCGAAGCCGCTTGTGCGGGCCCAGTCGACGAGCTCCATGATGAGCGCGGGCTGGTCGCCGTAGGCCATCGAGTACACGACCCCGGCCTTCTCGGCGCGTTTCTGCAGGGCCGGCCCCGCCAGGGCATCCGCCTCGACCGTGACCATGATGATGTGCTTGCCCGTCTCGATCGAGGCGAGCGCGTGCCGGATTCCGACGATCGGGTTTCCGGTCGCCTCGACGATCACGTCGATGTCGGCGTCGAAGAGCAGCGAGGCGTCCGCCACGATCGTGGTCGTGCGGTTGGCCAGCGCCTCGGGGATGTCCGCCGCCATCTGGTCTGCGGGCCAGTCGACGAGCGCGAAGGCTCCCTTCGCCCGCTCGACGTTGATGTCGGCGATCGCCACGACATGCACGCCCGGAATGTTGCGGGCCTGCGAGAGGTACATGGTGCCGTAGCGTCCGGCGCCGATGAGCCCGATGCGGATGGGCTTGCCCTCGCGCTCTCGTTCTTCGAGCAGTTTGTGCAGATTCACGTTGACCTCTCTGATCCGTGCGATTCGTGTCGGAGGAGCAGAGGCGGCGGTGGCCTCACGACATCCTCGTCACGTGTGATTCGGTTGAAATTCATCCGGAGTGGAACCGGTACCACTTTTGTACCACCGGCTGATACGATGTGTCAACAGACCGAATCGAACGCTCAGAAAAGGGCTTGCACCCTAAGCTGTGGCAACGGAGACGCGAGCGAAAACCACACCGACGACGAAGGGGTCCTGTGAAGAAGGCACCGACCATCCGAGACGTCGCGGCGACCGCTGGCGTCTCCGTGTCTGTCGTGTCGCGCGTGCTCAACGACGGCTCGGGGCCGGTCGCGGTCGCCACCCGAGAGAAGGTCGTCGCGGCCATCGCCGAACTGGGTTTCCGCCCGCGCGCGGCCGCCCGAGAGCTCAACGGTGCGGGCCTCACCATCGGCCTCATGCTGGCCGACCTCACCAATCCCTTCTTCGCTCGTCTGGCCGACCGGATCGTCTGGGAGGCGAGGGGCCGCGGGGTTCAGGTCGTGCTCACGACCACCCAGGAGGACCCGCACATCGAGGCCGAGACGCTCGCGACGCTGCTCGACCGGTCGGTGGGTGGCGTCATCGCGACCCCCACGGGCGACAACATCGATCAGTGGTCGCGACTGCAAGACGTGGGCGTCGACCTCGTGTTCGTCGACCGATCGATCGCGTCGCTCCAGAACACCGACGTCGTCAGCATCCAGAACGAGGCCTCGGCCGCCAGCGCGACCCAGCATCTGATCGCCCTCGGCCATCGCCGTGTCGCCGTGATCTCCGGCCCCCTCAGCACCTCGACGGGAGCCGCCCGTGTAGCCGGGTACCAGTCCGCGCTGACGGCCGCAGGCATCCCGATCGACCCCGCCCTTATTCGCGGCGTGCCGTTCCGCGGCGATGCAGGGGCCGACGCCGTGGCCGCGCTGCTGGCCCTGCCTCTCGTCGAGAGGCCGACGGCGCTGCTCGTCGCGAACACCGCCCAGGTGCAGTCGAGCATGCGCCAGCTCTACCAGATGGGCGTCGAGATCCCGCGCGAGCTCTCGGTGATCGTCTTCGACGACAATCCGTGGACAGAGCTGGTCACGCCGCCGCTCAGCGTCATCCGGCAGCCCATCGATATGCTGGCTCGGCACTCCGTTGATCTCGTTCTGGGCCGCATGCAGGGCAAGCTCCCCGTTGGCCCGCGGTTCGTCGAGGTGCAGGCCGAGTTCGTTTCGCGCAGCAGCAGCGCTGCACCCGACCCCCAGGAGTCCCATGTCTGAAGCAGTCGTCGTCACCGTCACTTTCCGCCCGGTCGCCGGCGCGCGCGACGAACTCGTGAAGGCTCTCTCGGCGGGTATCGCCGAGGTGCACACCGAGACCGGATGCGAGCTCTACGCGATTCATGACGCTCCCGATGGAACGATCATCATGCTCGAGAAGTGGAGCTCTGCCGCGGATCTCGAGGCCCACGGAGCGGGTGACATCGTGGCGCGCATGAATGCGACCCTGGTCGGCCTGCTCGAGTCGGCGCCCGAGATCACCCTGCTGTCGCCGATTCCTGCGGGAAGCAGCTACCAGGGCCAGCTCTGATGGGCAGTCTCAGCGAGAGCGCCCGCGATGGCAGCCGCGACTCCGCCGGTCACGAACTCGTGATCGTCGGCGGCGTCTCGGGTTCGGGCAAGTCGACCATCGGAGCGCTGCTGGCCCAGCGTCTCGAGGTTCCCTTCATCGACGCCGACTCGCTGCACCCCGAAGCGAATGTCGCCAAGATGGCGGCGGGCCTGCCGCTCGACGACATCGATCGCGGGCCCTGGCTGGTGCGCATCGGCGAGGTGCTCGCCGAGCATGCCGACACTGGACTCGTACTGGCCTGCTCAGCGCTGCGACGCACCTACCGCGACACGATCCGAGCGGTCGAGCCCTCGACGGTCTTCGTCACCCTCTCCGGATCCCGCGAGCTCATCGCGGCCCGCATGAACGCCCGCGCGGATCACTTCATGCCGGCGTCCCTGCTCGACTCGCAACTCGCCGCGTTCGAGCCTCTCGAGCCCGACGAGACGGGAGCCGACGTCTCGGTCGACGCCGAGGTCGACGACATCGTGGATGCCGCGACCCGCGTGGTGCGCGCGGCCGCCGCACGCTAGCCCCGCACGAGCCGAGCCCGCGGCATCCGCGCCCGTTCGGTCTGTCTGCTGCTGGTCGACCAGCAGCGGATGCGCCGAACAGGCGCGGATCCTGCAGAGCAGCGCGCGTCCGGCGTCGGAGGCGCGCCGCCGGCGTCAGGCGCGTAGCGGAATCGAGCCCACCAGCACCCCGACCGCGAGCATCGCAAGCGAGACGATCACGGCCCGCCACAGCACCTTCTTGTGGTGATCACCGAGGTTGACGTTGGCGAGCGAGACGAGAAGCAGGATGGCCGGCACGAGCGGGCTCTGCAGATGCACGGGCTGCCCCGTGATCGACGCTCGGGCCATCTCGACCGGGGCGATCCCGAAGTGCGACGCGCTCTCGGCGAGCACGGGCAGAATGCCGTAGTAGAACGCATCGTTCGACATGAAGAATGTGAACGGAATAGACAGCACGCCCGTGATGACGGCGAGGAACGGGCCCATCTCCGCCGGGATCACCTCGGTGATCCACGAGGCCATCGCCGTCACCATGCCGGTTCCATTGAGAACGCCGACCAGCACGCCGGCCGCGAGAACCATCGAGACGACACCGACGATCGACGGTGCGTGAGCCACGATCTCGTCGGCCTGGCTCTTGAGCTTCGGAAAGTTGACGATCAGCGCGATCGAGGCGCCGACCATGAACACGAACGCGAGCGGGAAGAGGTCGAGTACGAGCAGCACCATGACCGCGACCGTCAAAATGAGATTGAACCAGATGAGCTTCGGGCGCAGTGTCGCCCGGTTCGGGTCGAGCATCGTGTCGGCCATGGCCGTGTCTGCATCTTCGACGAGCGCCGCCGCTGCGACCCCTCCCCGGGCGCCGCGCACCGCGACGATGTTGCCGGTGTGCAGCGTGGCGGCGGCACCGGGCTTCGAGCCCGCGCCGCGGAACAGGCGGGGGCCACCGAAGATGCCGTCGCCGCGGGTTCCGTCGAGGCGTGACGTGTCGATCGACCCGGCGAGGCGGCGACGCTCCCCCAGACCGAGGAACCAGGCGAACGTGAGGGTGATGATGAGCCCCGCCCCCAGAGACGGCAGCATGGGCACGAAGATGTCGGTCGGCTCGAGCGCGAGAGCGGATGCCGCGCGCACCGTCGGTCCGCCCCAGGGCACGATGTTGAGAGTTCCATTCATCAGACCCGCCACGCAGGTGAGCACCACCGGACTCATTCCGAGCCGGAGGTAGATGGGCAGCATGGCAGACGTTGTGATGATGAAGGTCGTCGATCCATCGCCGTCGAGCGAGACCGCGCCGGCCAGCAGCGCCGTTCCCAGCACCACCTTCGCCGGGTCGTCGCCCAGAAGACGGGTGATCAGCCGGATGAGCGGGTCGAACAGGCCGACGTCGATCATGATGCCGAAGTACATGATCGCGAACATGAGCAGCGCAGCAGTCGGTGCCATCGACGAGATCGCGTCGATCACCATGTCGCCGAGCCCGAAGCCCGCGCCTGCGAAGAGTCCGAAGATGGTGGGCACGACGATGAGCGCGACCATCGGGGTGAGTCGACGCGTCATGATGAGCGCCATGAAGGCCAGCACCATCACGAACCCGAGCACGACCAGCGTGCCATCCGACGGGGTGAAGGCCAGGTCGTAGCCCTCCTCGTCGGCCGCGGCCGCGAGGGCGGTGAGAACAGGGGGCATCTCGACTCCTTTGTCTGCGGCAGACGTTCCTCGTCAACCGGATCACGCGAATCTATGGACTTCTCGCCCGGCGCGCGCGCTATCTCTCATTGGCGGAGCTTCTGCGCGAAGCGCAGGTTCAGCGCATTATGCTCACGTTGGAGGAATGATGAGGTTCTCAACGCGGGTGGTGCTGTTGCAGACGGCGACGGCCGTCGCCGTCGTCGCGGTGTGCGCCGTGGTCTTTCTCCTCCTCGGCATCCAGCAGCTGCGCACCGAGGCCGAGAATTCCGCCCTCAACATCGCTCGAACCGTCGCGGTCGACCCGCAAGTGCGCGCCGATGTAGCCCAGGCGAGTGCCGATCCGGGCACGCCGCAGGCTGCGGATCTTCGAGACGGCGAGCTGCAGAGGCTCGCCGGCGCGGTGACCGAACGCACCGGCACGCTCTTCGTCGTGATCACCGACGACCACGGCATCCGGCTCGCCCACCCCGACGCGGATGCTCTCGGCCAGCCCGTCAGCACCGACTATCGCGAGGTGCTCGCCGGAAAAGAGGTGGTGACCTGGCAGCAGGGCACCCTGGGCGTCTCGGCGCGGGCGAAGGTGCCCGTGCTCCCGCCCGACGGCGAGGGCGCCGCGCCCGTCGGTGAGGTGAGCGTCGGGTTCGAGCCGTCGAGCGTCTTCAACGATCTCCCCACACTGATCGGGGGAATCGCAGCCGCGGCCGCCGCGGCCCTGCTACTCGCGGCGCTCTCTGCGATGCTCTTGCGGCGACGGTGGGAGCGCCTGACGCTCGGCGTGCAGCCCGAAGAGCTCGTCGCGCTTGTGCAGAACCAGGCCGCGGTTTTGGATGGCGTCGGTGACGGCGTCATCGCATTGGACGACGCCGGGATGGTGCGGCTGTGCAACGAGACCGCCCGCGAGCTGCTCGGCCTCGCCGACCCGGAGGGCAAGACCCTCGACGCGCTCGGGGTTGCGCCAGCCATCCTCACGGCCGTTCGGGAGGGAACCGCGGGAGACGGCATCGTGTCGGGAGACCGCGTTCTCTATGTCGATGCGCAGCCGGTGCGCCGCGATGGTCGCGACCTCGGCACCGTGCTGATCGTGCGCGACCGCACTGACCTCGTGGCCCTCAGTGAACGCCTCGAAACGGTGCGGGCGATGACGAGCGCGTTGCGCGTGCAACGGCACGAGTTCGCCAACCGTCTGCACGTGGCGGCCGGCCTGCTCGACGCGGGTCGCGGGCCAGAGGCGCGCGAGTTCCTCGGCGAACAGCTGCAGCGCGGGCCGGTCGACTACCCCGTCGAGAACATCGATCTGATCGGCGACGCTCTGCTGCACGCGCTCATCGGCGCGCACGCGCTCGAGGCGGGCGAGCGCGGCGTGAGGGTGTCGGTCGCGGCCGATTCGCTGCTGCTGTCGCCGTTGCGCGACGTCGAGGATGTGGCCGCGGTGCTCGGCAATCTCGTCGACAACGCCGTGCGGGCCGCGGTGGCCGGGCGCGAGCCTCGCCGTGTAAGCATCGGCTGTTACGGCGACGGCGCGGACCTCGTGCTCACCGTGTCGGACTCCGGGCCGGGCGTCGCCGAGACAAACGACCTGTTTCGGCGCCGCGAGGGCTCCCGCATCGACACCTCGGCCGGCGCCGCCGATCGCGTACACGGCCTGGGCGTCGGTCTGCCGCTGTCGCGCGAACTCGCCCGCCGTCACGGCGGCGACGTCTGGCTCATCGCCTCAGGCGGACCGGATGCCGACGAGCCCGACTCGCGCGCCGACCCGGCGGGCCCGGGTTCGGGCCGCGGCGCGTCGGATGCCGAAGAGGACCTCTCGGGTGCCGTCTTCGGTGCACGCCTGCGCAACGTACTCGACATCACATCTGCTTCGAAGGATGACGCCCTATGACCGCACCCGTTCGCGTCCTCGTGATCGAAGACGACTTCCGCGTCGCCGGACTGCACCGCGACATCGTCTCCGAACGACCCGGCTATCTGGCCCTCGAGCCGGTGCGCACACTGGCCGAGGCGACGGTCGCGCTGCGCTCCGAGCGCCCTGATCTGTTGCTCGTCGACGCGTTTCTGCCCGATGGCGACGGCGTAGCGTTCCTTCGCGATGTCGGAGTCGACGCCTTCGTGCTCTCGGCCGCTACCGACGCCGGCACCGTGCGGCGCGCTCTGCGCTCGGGAGCGCTCGGCTATCTGATCAAGCCGTTTGCGCAGCGCGCGCTCACCGACCTCCTCGATCAATATCTGCGCTTCCGCAACATCCTCGATGAGGAGCGAGCGGTCGCCCAAGAAGACATCGATCGGGCGCTGGCGATCCTCCGGGCGGGCGGCGACTCGCCCTCGGTCTCCCGTTCCGCGACCGAGCAGGTCTTGCTCGAGGCTCTGGGCGACACCGAGTCGTCTGCGTCGGAGATCGCGGACCGCGCCGGCGTCTCGCGGGCGACGGCGCAGCGGCACCTCTCGGCCATGGCGGCGCGCGGCGTGGTCGACGTGCGACTTCGTTACGGCACGACCGGTCGCCCCGAGCACCGCTACCTGCGGGTGCACGCGTGACGCCGATCGTTCTGCTCGACCAGGTCGTGCACACCAACTACGGCCAGTTCACCCTGGAATGGGACTCCTCGGGCACCACCTGGGACGGCGACGCAGATCGCTTCTTCGCCGGTCAGCTCAACGGCTGGATCGGCGCCGCGGTCGAGGGAGTCGTGGTCGTGGTACTCGCCCGATACGGGGGCGGCTCCGCTCTGCGTGCCGAACTCTGGCCCCAGGAGCCGCAGCAAGAGGCGCCGACGGATGCAGCGTGGGAGGACTCCGTGGAAGTCTCGGTGACCGTCTCTGCCGGTGACTCCGTCGGTTGGGGCACCTGGAGCTGGGCAGACAGCGGCACCCTCGACCTTCCCGCAGGAAGCTACCGGCTACGCGCGAGTGCCCGCGGCCGTGACGCGGGTCAGGCGGGCGAGTTCGATCCCGATGTCGTCGACTTCTACCTCCTTCAGTTCTGGTTGGCACCACCAGCTCCCGACGCGGTTCTGCGCACGGCAAGCGCCGATGCGGCTTACTGGAACAAGGAATGGGGCAGCCGCCGCTGACTGCGGCAGGGAGTGTCGAGCAGTCGACGCTAACCCCCGCATCGAGCGCGGACCGCGCCTTACGGCGCACCACCATCACCACCCCCGACCCGCCCTCTGGTGCCCGGCCGCGCGGGCCGGGTTGTGTCTACCGTGCCATCCGGGCTCGCGCACGTGCGGCTTGCCGTTGATCATGACGAGCTGCCACGCCGAGGTGTGGATCGTGGAGTGATGGAACGGACAGAGCAACGCCAAGTTGTCGACGTCGGTGCAACCGGCGAGAAAGCTGCTGCTCGTCCACGGAACGACGTGGTGCGCCTGGCATCGCGATGGCGGCGCCGTGCATCCGGGAATCACGCAGCCCCCGTCGCGCGCGGCGAGGGCTCTTCGTTGTCGGCGACTCGCCAGTCGCTGTGTCTTTCCTTGGCTCAAGACTTGGCCAGCCGAGCCGAAGACCGTCGCGGTCAGCTCCGCATCGCACCCGAGCATCTGAATCGTGCTCATGGGGATCGGTTCTGTGCTTCCATCTATCCAGCCGACGCCGCGGCCCGCCTCGAGGTCGCTCGCCGTGACGTGCACGTTGATGGTCGGCGCCAAACCGTTCAGCCGAGAGGCCGCGGGTGACGCCGCGGCCAACTCGATCAGCGCCATCACCGCGTCGAGAAGCTTCTGCTCGGCCGTGCGCGGGTCGACGACCGCGAAGCCATCCGGGTCGGAGATGCCACTCGGGGCAGAGGTGCCACTCGGAGCAGAAGTGCCACTCGGGCCAGCGGCACCGCTCACGCCAGCGTCACCCTCGGCACCCCCGCCCGGCGCATCCGGCGCATCCGGCGCATCCGGCGCATCCGGGTCAGCCGTGCGCGGACTCAGAATCGAGTCGACCGCCGCGAGGAACACCCCCAGCTGCAGCGGCGGAAGCGCATAGCGCCCGCGAGCCATGCCGTCGGCGCCCACCCTCGGGTAGCTGAACCCACGCAATTGCTGCTTGACGGCATCCCGAGGCTCCGCACCATCGGGGTCGAGATGCTCACGGATGCGCGCAGCGAGTCGCGCAAGCTCGTCGACCGTGTAGCAGGGTGCCAGCAACCCGCCGGCGTCGGGCTCACCGAAGGTCTCAGTGGCCGCCTCGACCAGGCGCTGCTCGGCCTCGTCGACCGCCTCGGACCACGTGACGTGCGACACCACCTCGGACAGGGAGCGGCAGATGACCGAAGCGGCATCGCCCCCGACCTGGCCGGCGAAGAATGCACTCTCGACGGCGGGAAAACGACTGGGCAGCGGCAAGCCCGTCGGCGACAGCGAGGAGCGCACGAACCGCCCCAGGGCCACGCGCCCACCCGCCGTGCGTTCGGAGATATTCGCCGTGGCCGCGACCAGCTTCTTGGCCGACGCGAACCCGTGCCTATAGGCCAGGCCCGAGCCCTCGAGCTCGCGCCGCGACTCGTGCTCGACCTCTGCCGCGACCCAGGTGCGGGCAGCGTCGCTGGCACGGCCCACCTCTTCCCACGCGTGCACGGCCTCGAGCAAGCCATCGCCCGACACGGCCCCCGCCATCACCGCACCACGCTGCCCGTCGAGCAGCTCACGCAGACGCGCAGCGATCTCGCTGAGCGATGCGTCGTGAAGGTCCATACGAGAATTCAAACAGCAGCCACTGACACTGCCGTCGTTCTGCCAAATATGCTCTGACCAGCCTATTCCCCTGTGGATAACCGCTCGACCCACCCACCTGTGGAGGACTAGACGCCCGATCACGCACACGCCCGCCTATCCACACCGGCCGCCCCTGATTAGCATCGGAATCATGCCCATCAAGCTCGAGAATGTCGCCGTCGCCGTGCGCGATCTCGATGCGACTATCGCCTTCTTCACCGACCTCGGCCTCACCGTCATCGGCCGCGACGAGGTGAGCGGCGAGTGGGCCGACACCGCGGTCGGCCTCGATGGCAATCACGCCAAGATCGCCATGCTGCAGACCCCCGACGGTAACGGTCGCATCGAGCTCTTCGAGTACATCCACCCCGACGCCGTCGAGACGACGCCTACGCTGCCCAACGAGATCGGCATGCACCGAATCGCCTTCTCGGTCGACGACATCGACGAGTCGCTCGCCATCGCGGCGAAACACGGATGCACCCCGCTTCGCGGGGTGGCGACCTACGCGGATCTCTACAAGCTCACCTACGTGCGAGGCCCGAGCGGCATCATCGTGATGCTCGCGCAGGAGCTGCGGAAGAGCTGACAACCGAGCCAGTACGGCGCACCCTGTGTCTAACTGAATACAATCCGCTGCAGTAACGCGATGTTTACCGCGAGAAACATGACGGAAACACGAAACTGTATACCGTTTGTGCATGAGCAGTAATAGCCCCGCACGTGTCGAGTCGACGTTCCGTCTGGTGGGAGTCGTGCACCTGCCACCCCTCCCCGGGGCGGCCAACTATCGCGGCGCATCCGTGCGCGAGATCGCTCGCATCGCCGCCGAAGACGCGCTCGTTCTGGCCGAGGCCGGATTCACCGACGTCATGATCCAGGACGCCAGCGACAACCCGCAGCCCGAGCATGTCGGCCCAGCCACGGTGGCCGCGATGGCGGTCGTCGGAGCCGAGGTCCGACGAGCCGTCGGTATACCTCTCGGTGTCGTCACCGGCCATAACGACGGCGTCGCGTCGGTGGCCATCGCGCACGCGATCGACGCGCAGTTCATCCGCGTGAAGGTGCTCACCGGCGTCTCCGCCGGACCGGATGGCTGGATCGAAGGATGCTCGCACCGCGTCGCCATGCTGCGACGACTCCTCGGCTCCGACGTCGAGGTCTGGGCGGATGCGCATGAGGCGACGAGTCGGGCCATCACCGGCGACGTCACGTGGGCGGCGGCAGAGGCGATGTCGTTCGGCGGCGCCTCGAAGATCATCGTGACCCGAGACAGCGGCGTCGCCGACGCGGTCACCGATATCGCAGCGGTGAGGGCGTCGATCGGCCCCGACGTCGACGTGCTCATCGGAGGTCGGGTCACGCTCGACAACCTGGCCATCGCGCGCGCCGGAGCCGACGGCGCGATTCTGGGCAGCGCGATCAAGACAGGCGGAGGAGACGACGCCCGAATCGACCCGATCGCCGCTCGCGCCTTCGCCACGACCTGAGCCCGACCCACCACCGCCGGCCCGCGACCGGCGCCGACCGCAGGGCCACCGACCCACCCCCGACCCGCGATCCCGACCCGCGTCACGCCCCAGACACTCACCCCGACCCCTCGACCCGAAAGCACCTCACCCATGAGCTCCCCCGTTCTCGACAGCCCCCTCCTCGGCCCCGACAGCCCGCTCGACGCCCGCCAGAAGCAGGTCGTCGAACGCGTCTCCGCGGCGGAGCGCGCGAGCATCCTCGCCCTTCCGACAGACGATCCGCTCGACCCCAAGCGTCGCTTCCGCGTCGAGGCGACGCGAGGCGAGATGTTCGGCCAGCCCGACGCCATCCGAGCGACCTGGCTGCGCAACGAGCAGACGCTCACAGAGCTGGCGGACACGATCGCGAGCGCCTCGATCGACAGGGTCTTTCTCGTGGGCGCCGGCGACTCTCTCGCCGTGATGATCGCCGCCCGGAGCGTTCTCGAAGAGATGCTCGGGGCGGCCTGCGAGCCCGTGCAGAGCCTGGAGTTCGCGTACTACCGCTCCCACCTCGTGACCGAGCGAAGCCTCGTCGTCGCACTGTCGAGCTCAGGCGAGACCACGCGCACCGTCGAGGCGGCGCTCGTCGCCCAGCACGCCGGGGCCATGACCATCGCACTCACGAACACGCCCGGTTCGAGCCTCGACGTCGAGAGCCAGACGACCCTGCTCATCGAGGCAACCCGGGTCGGCTGGCCTACGCAGTCGTCGACCGCGGCCGTCGCCCTGCTATTCCGTCTTGCAGCTCTCGTCGGCACGCGTCGTGGCATCCCCCGCGCCGCCGTCCTCTCGGAGGCGCTCGACGGCCTGCCCGAGCTCATGGCGTCGGTGCTCGCCCAGCTCGATGCGCCCATCGCCGCCGTCGCCGCGATCGAGGCCCACCGATCGATGTACCTCTTCTCGGCGGCGGGCCCCAACTGGGCCGCAGCCATCGTGGGAGCGGCGAAGATCAAGGAGACCACCCCCGATCACGCCGTCGAGATCGAGGTCGAGGAGTTCCACCACTACAACTCGCAGAAGCCCGGCGAGCCGATGTTCCTGATCGCGCCCACCGGTCCGTCTGTTCCTCGTGCCGTCGACACCGGCACCGATGCGCGCCGCTTCGGTGGTCAGCTGTATGTGTTCACCACGGTCGGCGAGACGGCGTTCGCCGAGCACGCGAATGAGACCTTCGAGCTTCCCGAGATCGACGAGGCTTTGAGCCCTCTGATCTACCTGCCCGCCGCGCAGCTCGTCGGCTACCACCTCGGCATGGCGAAGTTCGCCGCGGCCGAAGCCGCACTCGACGCACCAGCCGAAGCCGCGCTCGAGGCACCCCTCGACACCCCCACCGAGGCACCCCTCGACGCACAGCTCGACGCCCCCACTGAGGCGCCCCATGCCTGATACGAAGGCCTTCACGCTGGTGTGCATCGGCAACCTCACCGTCGACGTGGCGGTGCACGGCGGCGTACCCAGCGAGCCCGCGATGGGTGGCGACGCCGCCTATGCAGCACTGGCCGCACGTCTGCACCTCGACGACGTGCGCATGCTCGCACCCGTCGGCACCGACCTCCCTCACGGAGTGCTCGACTCACTCGTCGACGCGGGTGTGTCGATCGACGGGCTACCCCACCGCGATCTGCCCACCGTGCGCAACGTCGTCACCTATCTGGCCGACGGCTCTCGCAGCTGGGACATGCTGGCCTCCGGGGAGGACTTCGACAGGCTCTCCGTCTACCCGGCCGACGTCGACGCCCACGCGCTGACGGCATCCGGAATTCTCGTCTCGGCCATGAGCCTCGAGTCCCAGCTCGCTCTGGGCCCCTGGCTGCGCGAGCGCACCGACGCGACCATCTACCTCGATCTGCAGGAGGACTACCTCGACGGCAACCGCGAGGCGCTGCTCGAGCTGGTCGGACTGTGCGACGTCTTCCTCCCCAGCGAGGTCGAGGCCGTGAACCTCGCGGCGACCGACGATCTCGCCGCGGCCGCCCGGCTGTTCGCCGAGCGCGGCGCATCCGTCGTCGTCATCAAGCGCGCAGAAAAGGGATGCGTCGTGCTGGCCGCTCCCGGCGCCGACGTCATCGAGGTGCCCGCCACGGCCGTGACGGCGGTCGACAGCACGGGTGCCGGCGACGCGTTCTGCGGCGCATTCGCCGCCGTGCACCTGCTCACCGGAGACCCGATCGCTGCCGCCGAGGCCGGAGCCGCCGCGGCCCGCGTCGCCATCGGCTCGTTCGGCATCGACGGCCTGCTCGCCGCCGTCGCCTCGACCCCGAGCACACGAACCGAGGTCGACTGATGCGCATCGCGATCATCAACCCGAACACGACCGCCGCGATGACCGCGACCGTCGTCGAGGCCGCCAGGCCCGCGGCGCGCGTCGGCACCGAGCTCGTCGGCGTGACACCCGCACACGGCGTGCCGAGCATCGAGACCCACGTCGACGAGGTTCACGGAGCCGCGTCGGTCTTGGCCGAGGTGCAGCGACTCGAGGCGAGCGACGCCGACGTCAGGCCGGATGCCTATGTCATCGCCTGCTTCGGCGACACGGGTGTGCCCGCCGCGCGGGAGGCCGCACGCGGCCCCGTCGTCGGAATGACCGAGGCCGCCCTGTCGACCGCGGCGATCGTGGCGCACCGCTTCACCGTCATCACCATGCCCCCGAGAACGCGCGAGATGACCGATCGGGTCGTGCGTTCACTCGGCCTCGAGCATCGCGTCGTCGTGCGCACCGTCGACGAACCGGTCTCGGCCGTCGAGAGCGGCTCGATGCACCTGTTCTCGCTGTTCGTCGACGAGGGCCGCCGGGCGCTCGCCGACGACGCGGCCGAGGCGATCGTGCTCGGATGCGCCGGGCTGGCAGACCTCGTCGGCCCGCTCGGCGACGCCCTGGGCGCGCCGGTCATCGAGGGAGTCTCCGCCGCGGTGGCCCTGGCCGACGGCCTGCTCGCGCAGGGCCTGGGCACCTCGCGGGTCAGCACGTGGGCTTCTCCCGTTTCTCCCACCTCACCCACCTCGCCCGAGGGAGGCGCCCGATGAGCATCCTCTTCAGCAACGTCTACGTCTACGACGACTCCTCCGAGAGCGGCATGTTCGGCCCCACCGACGTGCTCGTCTCGGGCGAGCGCATCACCGCCATCGGCTCGGATGCGCGGGGCCGGTTCGACGAGATCGGCGCCGACACCAACGCCGGCACCGGCGACGGCATCAGCAAAGCCTCCGCCGGGCAGACGCATCGCGTGATCGACGGTCGGTCGCGCCACCTCCTCGTTCCGGGCCTCATCAACGCCCACTTCCACTCCCCCGCAAACCACATGAAGGGCTCCATGCCGAGCCTTCCGCTCGAGCTCTTCATGCTGTTCGAGTCACCCGCCGACGCCGAGCTGACGCCCACCCCGCGCGAGGCCTATCTGCGCACGATGCTCGCCGCCCTCGAGATGCTGCGAACGGGCACGACGACGGTTCAAGACGACGCCTTTCTCATGCCGCACCCGACGCCCGAGATCATCGACGCGGTGATGCAGGCCTACGCCGACGCCGGCATCCGTGCATCCGTCGCCCTCGACCAGCCCGAGCTGCCAGAGGGCGAGAAGCTGCCGTACCTGCGAGCCTCCGCTCGCGGCGAGCTGGCTGCCGCCCTCGATGCACCTGCCCCCCTCGATGCCGCAGGCCTGCTCGAGGCGTACGCGTATCTGCTCGACCGCTGGCACGGCGCCGAGAACGGCCGTCTCACCGCCGCGGTCTCGATCTCCGCTCCACAGCGTGTGAGCCCCGAGTACTTCGCCGCCCTCGACGATCTCAGTCGCCTCCACTCGATCCCGTTGTTCGCTCACATGCTCGAGACGAAGGCGCAGCGCACGCTCATCACCGAGCAGCCTCGCTTCGCCGGGCGTTCGCTGGTGCGCTACACCGCCCACCTCGGGCTTCTGAACGAGCGCACCAACGTGATCCACGCGGTGTGGGTCGACGATGCCGACCTCGAGGCGGTCGCAGGGGCGGGAAGCACGATCGCTCACAACCCGGTCAGCAACCTGCGCCTCGGCAGCGGCGTCGCCCCGTACCGCCGGATGCGCGAGCTGGGAATCCCGGTCGCGCTCGGTGTCGACGAGGCCGTGTGCGACGACAGCGTGAATCTCTGGGGCGTCGTGAAGACAGCCGGCCTGGTGCACAACGTGTCGGGACTCGACAGCAATCAGTGGCCGACCGCTGCAGAGGTGCTCGACAGCCTATGGCGCGGCGGCGCGGCGGCCCTGTTGAGGTCGGACGATCTCGGCGCCGTCGAAGAGGGACGAATCGCCGATCTCGCGCTTCTCGATCTGCACAGCAGCGCCTTCACCCCCTTCAACGACCTGCGCGGCCAACTCGTGTACTGCGAGCAGGGCGGCAGCGTGCGACTGACCATGGTGGGCGGGCGCGTGGTGTTCGAGAACGGCACGATCACCACGATCGACGAGACCGCGCTCCTCGACGAGGCCCGCGATCTCTTCGCCCACAAACTCCCCGTGATCGAGCGTGCGCGCCAGGCAGCGCGACCGCTCGTTGCGCCCTATCAGGCGATGGTGCGCAGAGCGGCCGCCGCAGATGTCGGCATGAACAGATGGATCGGACAATCATGACCACCGAATCGACCACCACCGCCTCGATCGCGCGCAGTATCGCGGCGCACGATCGATACCCGTACTCGGCCATCACGGCACGAGTCGGCACCGCCTGGCCCAATGGAGCGCGCCTCGCGGTCTACGTCGCCGTCGGCATCGAGGACTACCACTTCGGAGACGGGCACACCGAGAACCTGCTCGACGGCGTTGCCGCGCCCGATCTCGTGAACGCCAGCTGGCGCGACTACGGCAATCGAGTCGGCGCCTTCCGCCTGCTCGCCCGACTCGACCGACTCGGCATTCCGCCGACCGTCCTGCTCAACACCGCCGTCTACGACAGCGCGCCCGACCTCGTCGCCGAGGCACGCCGGCTCGACGCCGAGTTCGTGGCCCACGGCATCTCGAACTCCGACTCGCTCGTCGGCCTCGACGAACAGGCGGAACGCGCCTACCTCTCGGCCGTCGCGGCCCGCATCGAGGCCGAAGAGGGCTCGGCTCCCCTGGGCTGGTCGAGCCCGTGGCTCTCGCACACCGAGAACACGCTCGACCTGCTCGGCGAGACAGGCTACGGCTACCTGCTCGATCTGCGCATGGACGATCAACCCACCTGGTTGACGACCCGCTCGCAGCCGCTGCTCTCGGTGCCGTACGCGCTCGAGCTCAACGACAGCACGTCGATGATCGGCCGCCACGTCGGCCCCGTCGAGTTCTCGACCATGATCATCGACGAGTTCGAGGAGTTGCTCGCCGCAGCGACGGTCGAACAGCCTCTCGTGCTCAGCATCGTGGTGCACTCCTTCATCTCCGGTGTGCCCTTTCGTCTGCGCCAGCTCACCCGGGCGCTCGAGCACATCGCCGCCCGCACGGGCGACGGCGTCTGGCTCACCCAGCCCCGTCACATCCATTCGGCCGTGCAGGCCGGCCTCCTCGCCGACGAGGGGGTGCGCCATGACTGACGTGGCGACGGTGCGCGACCTCGAGGTCAGCCTGGTGCGCGACGGCGTGCGCTCCGATGTGCTCCGCGGAATCGACCTGAGCGTGCGCTCGGGCGAGATCCTGGGCATGGTCGGCGAGTCCGGTTCGGGCAAGAGCGTGCTGGCCCTGGCCATGATGGGTCTGCTGCCCACGAGCGCCCAGCCGCGGGTCGGCGGAACGGTGGGCATCGGCGACACCGACATGGTGAACGGTCGACCCGACGAGCTGCGCGCGGTGCGCCGCAACGAGCTCGGCGTGATCTTCCAGGACCCGATGACCTCGCTCAACCCGACCATGCGCGTCGGCGCGCAGATCGACGAGTCGACGCACGACTCGGCCGAGTCGCTGCGCCTGATGACAGCTGTGGGCATCGCGGATGCCGCTCTGCGCTTCACCGTCTATCCGCACGAGCTCTCCGGCGGACTCCGCCAGCGGATCATGGCGGCCATTGCCGTGGCGGGCCGACCGTCGTTGATCATCGCCGACGAGCCCACGACGGCACTCGACGTGACCGTTCAGGCGCAGGTGCTCGATCTGCTTCGCGAGCTGCGCGACGAATTCGGCTGCAGCGTCGTGCTCATCACCCACGACCTCGCCGTGGCGGCACAGATCGCCGACCGCGTCGCCGTCATGTACGCCGGCCGTATCGCCGAGCTCGGGCCGACCGAGGAGATCATCCACCGCCCGACGCATCCGTACACGGTGGGGCTGCTGCGCTCAAGACTCTCGCTCGACACCCCACGCGATCGTCGGCTGCTCACGCTGCGCCCCGAGACCGCGAGCGCCGCGGAACGTCTGAAGGGCTGCGCCTACCACTCGCGCTGTCCACTCGCCGTCGAGCAGTGCGGGGTCGAGCAGCCTCCCCTGGCGCCGGCCGCCGAGGGAACCGCCGAGGTGTCTTCTACCGAGCACGTTCGAGCATGCTGGCGATCCGTCAGCGACGTACAGGGCTACACGCACGACACGCTCGACGCCCCGCCCATCGCGGCCGCGCCCAGCTCCGGCGCATCCGACGCGACGCAGCCCGCCGTGCTCATCACCGGCCTGACCACCGTCTTCACTCTCAAGGGTGGTGGCCGGCGCAGACGTCAGGTGCATGCCCTGCGCGGCATCGATCTCTCCGTGGCCGCCGGTGAGGCGGTGTCGATCGTGGGAGAGAGCGGCTCCGGCAAGTCCACCCTGCTGCGCGTGATCGCCGGGCTCGCCCCCGCCACCACGGGCCGGGTGCAGCTCGCGGGTCGCGGCGCCCAGATGGTGTTCCAGGATGCCGGTTCGTCGCTCACACCCTGGCTCACGGTCGGCGACATCCTGCGCGAGAGGCTGCGCCCTCTGAAGCTCGACCGGGCCGCGACCGCCCGCCGCATCGGCGACTCCCTCGAGGCGATCGGCCTGCCCGAGACCGTCTCGACCCTGCGCCCCGCCCAGCTGTCGGGTGGCCAACGCCAGCGCGTGGCTCTGACGCGCGCCACGATCATCCCGCCATCCGTTCTTCTGTGCGACGAACCGACCAGCGCCCTCGACGCGTCGCTCGCCGCGAGTGTTCTCAACCTCATTCGCGAATTGCGCAGCAGCCTCGACATGACGGTGCTCTTCGTGACGCACGACTTGGCCGTCGCGAGACTCATGGGCGACCGCGTGGTCGTGATGACCCAGGGCACCATCGTCGAGAGCGGCGAGGCCGATGCCGTCATCCGGCATCCCGAGCACGAGTACACGCGCTCGTTGCTCGCCTCGGTTCCCGAGATCGGGGTCCTCTCGTGACCGCCCTGCCCGAGGTCGGCACCCGACGGTTCCGGATGCCGGCGGCCAGCCTGGGCGCCCACGCCGGCACCCGGCTGAGCGTCGCTATTTTGGTCGCCCTCGGCATCCTGACTCTCGTAGCCCTGTTCGCGCGGCTGCTCGCGCCCTACGATCCGGTGCAACCGATCGGAGCGCTCAATCTCGCACCGGGAGCAGAGGGTCACCCCCTCGGCACCGACTCGATCGGCCGCGACATCCTGAGTCGCACCCTCATCGGCGTGCAGGTCTCGTGGTTCTCGTCGCTCATCATCGTGGCGTCGGGGCTCGTGATCGGCGGGCTCATCGGCGTCGCCGCCGGGGTCTTCGGAGGGTGGGTCGACGCGGCGCTCATGCGATTCACCGACCTGTTCCTGGCACTGCCCGGAACGCTGGTGGCCATCGCCATCGTCGCCGCGCTGGGCTACAACCTGCAGAACACGCTCATAGGCATCGCCGTCGTGTGGTGGCCGTACTACGCCCGCATCATCCGCGGCGAGGTCAAATCGTTCGCGGCGAGGCCGCACGTCGAAGCCGCCAGAGTCGCGGGGGCGAGCCGCACGAGGATCGTCTTCCGGCACATCGTTCCGGGCGTCGTGCCCACCGCCATCGTCACGGCCAGCCTCGACATCGGAAACGTCGTCCTGCTGCTGGCAGGGCTGTCGTTCCTCGGCCTGGGCCAACCGGCGCCCGCCCCGGAGTTGGGCGCAGACACGGCGCGCAATCTGTCTCAGCTGCTCAGCGAGTGGTGGGTTCCGGTCATCCCGGGCCTCGCGGTGCTGGTTCTCAGTCTGTTGTCCAACCTCGGCGGCGACGCCGTGCGCACACTGCTCGCGAAGAGGAGGTAGAGGCATGTTCCGTTTCATTCTGCGCCGCACCGGATCCGCGGTCGTTCTGCTCCTCGTTCTCTCGGCGATCATCTTCGTACTTCAGGCCGTCAGCCCGGGCGACCCGGTCAAGGCGTACCTGGGCGCGAACGCGTCGCCCGAGGCCATCGCGGCCAAGCGTGAAGAGCTGGGGCTCAACGCCCCGCTCTACGCGCAGTACCTGCGCTTCATCGCGAATCTGCTGCACGGCGATCTCGGACAGTCGTTCCGCACCCACCGCCCGGTGCTGACCGATCTGCAGTCGTTCCTGCCGGCGACGCTCGAGCTGGTGCTCTTCTCGTTCGTCGTCGCCGTGCTCCTCGGCGTTCTCTTCGCGGTCTCCGGCTCGCTTCGACTCAAGGGCGGCGCGCTCTTCCGCGGGCCCCTGCTCCTGCTCGCGGCGGCTCCTCCCTTTCTGCTGGCGCTCGGCGGCATCGTTCTCTTCTACGCCCAGCTCGGAGTGCTTCCGGCGTCTGGGCGCGGGGTCGACAGCAGTTCGCCGACCGGCTTCGTCGTGCTCGACAGCATCATCACCGGGCAGCCGGATGCGATCGGCCTCACCTTCCAACACCTGCTTCTGCCCGGTGTCGTGCTGGCCATCGCGCCGGCCATCGCGATCGGGCGCATCCTGCGCTCCAGCCTCGACGTCACGATGAGTGCCGACTACGTGCGCACCGCGGAGTCGAAGGGTCTCACTCCGTTCGCCGTGCTGCGGCGCCATGTCGTGCGCAACTCGATCGGGCCGGGCCTGTCGATGGCCGGGCTCCAGCTCGGCTTCATGTTCGCCGGAGTCGTCGTGGTCGAGCAGATCTTCAGCTGGCCGGGCATCGGAAACTACCTCGCCGGCAGCATCCCCGTCTCCGACTTCCCCGCGATCGCCGGAGTCACCCTCGTACTCGGAACGGTGTACATCGTGACCAACGCCGTCGTCGACATCCTGCAGGTCGCGGCCGATCCACGGCTCGCCGCCTAGCCACCCTTCAGACCGCACCACCGCACCACCTCGCTCCATCACCCTGTCCCACCCCACCCCCTCTCCAAGGAGTTGAAAGTGACATCTCGAAACATCCGCAAGCTCGTCAGAACCGGCCTCGCCGTTCTGGCGGTCGTGCCCATGCTCGCGCTCGCAGCCTGTTCGGCGAACGGCGCGTCGACAACGCCCAACGCCGCGCCAAGTGACGGCGTACTGACCATCGGCCTGCTCGGCGACATCGGCCAGCCGCCCGACCCCGACGTGTACTACGCCAACAACGGCTTGGCCATCGTGCTCAACACCTACGAGGGCCTCGTGCAGTACAAGAACGACGTCGACACCGTCGAGATAGCGCCGCGCCTCGCGGAGTCGTGGACGGTCTCTCCCGACTTCACGACCTACACGTTCACGCTCAAGTCGGGCGTCACCTTCCACGACGGAACCCCGTTCACCTCGGCCGCCGTCAAGTCCTCGCTGCAGCGCCGGGTCGATGTCGATGGCGGGGCCGCCTACATGGCCGCCGGCGTCGCATCCGTCGAGACCCCCGACGACCTCACCGCCGTCGTGACCCTCTCCGAGCCGAACTCCGCTTTCCTCGACTACCTGGCCTCGCCGTTCGGTCCGAAGATGGTGTCGCCCACCGGCCTCGCGGCGAACGCGGGTTCAGACAACGCGCAGACCTATCTGCAGACCCACGACCTGGGCACGGGGCCCTACGAACTCAGCGCCGTCGAGCCTGGGGCGAAGTACACGCTCACGCAGTACGACGACTACTGGGGCACGAAGTCGCCGTTCACCACGGTCGAGTTGCCCATCTACAGCGATGTCTCGTCGCTGCAGCTCGCCTTCGACAAGGGCGACGTGTCGGCCATCGTGGCGGCCCTGCCGTCGTCGAGCCTCGACAAGTACGACGGCAACCCGGCGTTCAACAGCGACATGCTGCCCACCCTCCAGTCGGCGCTGGTCACCGTCAACCCGAGCAAGCCGTTCTTCGCCGAGAAAGAGGCGCGGATGGCGTTCATGCAGTCGATCGACCAGAAGAAGCTCGTCGACCAGGTTCTCGGCGCCCGCTCCGAGCCGGCGACGACGCTCTACGCCAAGGGCATGATCTCCGACGGCTCGGACAAGCAGAACATCGAATACGACCCCTCGGTCATGGCCGACTACGCCAAGACCCTGCCCGAGGGCACCCCGATGGTCGTGGGCTACGCCTCGGGCAACACGAACGCCGAGCAGATGGCGAACATCGTGACGGCCAACCTGCAGACCACGGGCATCAAGGCGACCGCGCAGAGCTACCCGACGTCGCAGGTGTTCGGCTGGGCGAACGACCCCACCCAGGGGCCGGATGCGTTCATCGACGGCAACAACGGACCCGACGGCGGCAACCCCTACATGTGGGGACACGTCTTCTGGGACAAGACCGGAGGAATCAACTACTTCCTCTGCGACGACCCGTCGACCGACGCCGACCTGAACCAGGCAGTGAAGACGGGCGACGAGGCGCTGTTCGCGAAGGCCGCTCAGACCTACTCCGCGACGGGCTGCTACCTCAACCTGTCGTACAACAAGGATTGGGTCGTGTCGCAGAAGTGGCTCGACGGCGTCGCCGAATCGCACAACATCGGAGCCAATGAACTCGACTTCAGCCTGCTCTCGATTGCCAAATAGGCCATTCTGATTACAGGCGGGGCTCTCGGTTCGCCGACGGCCCCGCCTCTCTTCACCTCGATTCAAGGAGAACCCGTGACGACGGAGACCGACTCGACCGCCTTCGTCCGCCCGGAGTCGCTGTCTCGGCAGGCGTACCTGGCGCTGCGCGAAGGCATCATCCTCGGCCGCTACCCGCAGGGCACGCGGCTGGCCGAGCAGCGCCTCGCCGAAGAGCTTCAGATCTCGCGGGTACCCCTGCGCGAGGCCGTGCCGCAGCTCGAGCGCGACGGCTTCGTAAAGACCTACCCTCGCCGCGGCGCCGTCGTCGAGACGTGGACGGAGAAGGGCGTCAACGATCTCTTCGATCTGCGTCTCTGCCTCGAGGTCGGGGCCGCCCGCTATGCCGCACGGCAGGTGGCATCCGGCGCATCCATGGCCGCCCTCGATGAGGCGCTGCACGATTCGCAGAATCTCGTGCACGAGGGCGACGCCTACAAGATCGCCCAGTCGAGCACCTCGTATCACGAGGCCATCGTCGACCTGGCAGGCAACGAGCTGATGACCACGCTCATGCGTTCGGTCTCGGGCCGCATGATCTGGTTGTTCTACCTGACGTCGCAATTGGATGCCGACGACGCGTTCCACGATCACGTCACCCTGCGCGACGCGATCGCCTCGGGCAACGAACGCGTCGCCGAGTCGGTGGCATACGCGCATATCGAGCGCGACCGCATTCCGTCGTTCACCGCGCTCAAGAACTAAGGGCTCGAACTCCGAGCCGCATCGAGCCGCATTCGGCCTCAGCACCGAGTTGCATAAAAATGCCGCTTCCCTTCATCGGGAGGCGGCATTTTTGTGCAACTCGGCGCGCATTCGGCCGCCGTTCGGCCGCCGTGGGCTGCCGTCGGCCGTGGGGCGCCGTCAGCCGGCGTGAGACCCCGCGTCTCGACAAAACTCGCCGCGTTCAGCCTTTCGGTGTATTGTCGACAAACGACAGTCGTCTGCATCTCGGGCGGCTGCGTTTGTCCGCATGACCTGCGCGACCCCACGCTGAGGAGCCTCGATGACCATCTCCCCCTCGATTCGTCAGACCTCGCCGGAGGCCACCGTCTCCCCGAGCGACCGCGTTCTGCGCACCCATCTGCCGAAGCGCGAGGCCACCCCGGGCGTCTCGGTGCGCGAGGCCGACGTTTCGCTCCGTCTCGACGGCGGAGGCAATGGGCTCCTCGACACCACCCACTTCGACACCGTGCGCTTCCCCCCTCCCGCCTGGATCCAGGGGGAGATGGCGACTGCCATCGACAACGGGTCGTGGGCGTACACCCCCTACCGCGGCGCCCCCGAGGTGCTCGAATCGCTCGCCGGCCCTATCTCGACCTTCCTCGGTTCCGACGTGGGCGCCGAGAACCTGGCCCTCACCCCCGGCACCCAGGGCGCGATCTTCACCACCCTCTCCGCCATCGTGAACGAGGGCGACCTGGTGCTGCTCGCCGACCCCGACTACCTCTTCTGCGAGCGCATCCTCGAGTTCCTCGGCGCCCGGGTCGAGCGCATCCCCCTGCTCTTCGACACCGACGAGCCGACCCTCGATCTCGAGCTCATCGAGAAGCTCAGCGCCGAGAAGCCGAAGCTGCTGATGTTCAGCCACCCCAACAACCCCACGGGCGCGATCTACTCCGAGGCCATGATCGCCCGGGTCGCCGAGCTGGCCGTCGCCGGCGACTTTCTCGTGATGGTCGACGAGCTCTACAGCCGCCTCGTCTACGGCAACACCCCGTTCCATCACCTGCGCACGCAGCCCGGCATGCCGGAGCGCTCGATCACGCTGCTCGGCCCGTCGAAGACCGAGTCGATGAGCGGATTCCGCATCGGCGTGATCGTCGCCCCGAACAGCATCATCCAGAACGTCGAGCAGTGCCTCGCCATGACCTCTCTTCGCGCACCGGCCTATTCCCAGCGCCTGCTCGGTCGCTGGCTCACCGGCGACGCCGACTTCCTCGCCGAGCGCATCGCCGACCTCGAGGCGCTGAGAGACATGACCGTCGCCAAACTCGGCGCGGTTCCCGGGCTGCACATGCACCCGCAGAACGGCACCGCCTACCTCTTCGTCGACGTCTCGGCGTTCGGCGCGACCGACGTGGAGATCGCGGGGGCCCTGCAGCGCGAGGCCCGCGTCATCGTCTCGCCCGGGTATCAATTCGGGGCCCAGGGAACCGGCCACTTCCGCATCTGCTACGCCCGCGACGAGGCCGAATGGGCCGCCGCCCTCGACCTCATGGTGACGTGCCTCACGGGCTTCGCCACCCGCGCGGGCATCTCGGCGTGAGCGACCCGGCCGCACCGAGCGCCACAAAAGTCGCGCGCACCGCGAGCGACCCGACCGGCTCCGCCGCTGCACCGGATGCGCCACGCCCCGCAGGCGCGTACGCCGTGGCGCGCGCCGTCGGCGACCTCGTGCACACAGCGGGCATGACCCCGCGCCGCGACGGCACCCTGGTCGCCCGCGGCACCCTGGGCGACACGATCGACGACGACAGCGGCCGCGAACTGGCCGCCCTCGCAACCGAGCGTGCGCTCGACGCCGCCACGAGCATCCTGGGCCCGGGCGAGCACCTCGTCGAGGTCGTCTCGCTCACGGTCTTCATCGCGGCGACCTCCAGTTACGAGCGCCACAGCAGCATCGCCGATGCCGCGAGCGCGGTGATCGTCGACCGGATGCCCGGGGCACCGCTACCCGTGCGTGCCGCCGTGGGCGTCGCGTCGCTGCCCGGCGGCGCTCCCGTCGAGGTGCAGCTCATCGCGCGCTTCGCGTAGAGAACGCCGCGCGGCAGGCCCGACGCGCGGGGCCCCGACGTGCTGGGCCCGACGCCCTGAGCCCCGACGCAATGACGCCCCGCACAATGGACACCCGCACAATGAAGCGCGCGCCCGGGTGAACACACCGGACGCGCGCAACTCGATCGACGAGCGGCTCAGTACCCCCGCGAGCGCTCGTACAGGTTCTTCAGCGGCTCCCCCGCGCGCCAGCGGCGCAGGTTCTCGAGGAACAGCTCGGTCAGCGTGGCGTTCTCACTCGCGACCGTCGAGGCGGAGTGCGGCGATAGCAGAACGTTGTCGAGATCCCAGAGGGGAGAGTCGGCGGCCAGGGGCTCGCTCGTCACCACGTCGAGCGCGGCTCCGAGCAGTCGACGAGATCTCAGCGCCTCGATCAGCGCCTCCTCGTCGACGACCTGTCCGCGCGAGATGTTCACCACGATGGCCTGCTCGGGCAGCAGAGCGAGCTCGTCGCGCCCGATGAGCCCCTCTGTCTCGGGCGTCAGCGCGGAACACAGCACGAGCACATCGGTGCTGGGCAGCACCTCCGCGAGCCGCGACGTGTCGCTCAGCGTCACCGAGTCGGGCAACTCGTACGAGCCCCCTGGTCGGCCGACCGCCGTCACGCGCGCGCCCAGGGCATCGAACACCGAGATCACGTTGCTTCCCATGCCACCCACGCCCACGACCGAGACGCCGAGACCCGCGAGCTGGCGCGTCGTGTAGCGCTCCCAGCGGTGCTGCCGCTTCTGCTCCTCGAGGTGCGGAACCCCCTTGATGAAGTGCAACGCACCCGTGAGCGCGAACTCGGCGAGCGGCACGGCGTGCGTGCCGGCCGCGGTGGTGACGGCGATGTCGGATGCGTCGAGCCCGGTCCTCGACATGAAGGCGCCGATTCCCGCGCTGGTCGCCTGGATCCATTGCAGCTTCGGCGCGTTCGTCGGAAGACTGGAGGGATCCCTCCAGTCGAAGTCGAACGCCACGTCTGCCTGGGCGAGGAGGCCGAGCCAGCGCTCCTCGGCGGCGGCGTCGAGGGTGGGCTTCACCCCTCCGTGGTCGGCCGCATACCGCGGTTCGGGCAGCAGTTCTGGGGCGTACAGCACCTCGACATCCGGGGCCGACGCGATGGCGTCGACGTACTGCTGCTCGAGGAACGTCGAGATGAGGATCTTCGTGGGCGAGGTCACTGGGCTCATTTCGCGAGGCGGGGAAGGGAGGCGAGCACGTCGGTCGTGAGTGCCGGCGAAGCCTCCGGCAACGAGACGACGGCACGGAGCTGGTCGAGCGGCCCGCACAGCACGGGCACGAGACCCGGTCCGTGGCCGGGCATCGGCGATCCACCATGGCAGATCACACCGATGGTGACCCAACCGCCGCGGTAACCCATGTTGTGCCGCACGTCGAGGTTCTCGATGGCCCACAGCTCTCCGAGCCGCATGTCGCGGCCCGCGAGGTCGGGAGAGTCGTGCACCACGGCGAGGTCGACGTCCCACATCTGCGCGGGGCGACCGATGCCGTTGCCGCAGACCTTGCTGGGCAGCACGCCCGCCACATCGACGGATGCGACACCGTCGACGGTCGAGATCGGCAGCGATGCGAAGAGGGTGGGATCGACGTTCATGACCGCGACGTCGCCCGGCAGCCCCTCGGGCGCGAAGCCCTGGCCCAGCGAGCGCACGCTCATCTGGTCTCCGGGAAGGATCTTGGCCATGGTCTCGTCGTCGAACGCGGCGATGACGCGGCCGCTCTCGCCGCGCTTGCCCACGACGTGGCCGACAGCTCCCGCGGCGAGGCCCGAGCGGATGACGACCTCGTTGCCGATGCACGAGAACGCGGTGAGGCCGAAGCGCGCGCCGGGGTCGGGGTGCACCAGCGTCACGCCGGGCGCGACGTGGTCGCCGTCGGTGCCGAAGACGCTGTCGCCGAGGTGCACTCCCAGTACGATTCCGCCGTCGCCGGTGGGAACATACGGATGCCCGTCGCGGTCGATCTTGTAGGCCACCATCGGGGTGAGAGCGGCGTGCTCGGCGATGCCGAGCAGGTTGTTGGCGACGAGATCAGGCATGGTCTGCCTCCTGGTGAGCGGCGGATGCGGCGGAGTCGAGCGCGTGGGCGAGATTCGCCGTGTCACTCACAGAGATGGAGAAGGCCGAGGCCGGGCCGGAGAGCAGGGTAGACGGACCGGGCCCGTGGCCGAACAGTCGGCATTCACCGGTGGAGATCACGCCGACGGTGACGTAGCCGGGCCGGTAGCCGCGGCCGAACGAGTGGTCCTGGTCTTCGAGCAGAACGATGTCGCCGATGCGCAGCGACTCGAGGCCGAGCGACAGGTCCTCTGACAGGCCGGGGTAGGCGCCCATCAGGTCGGTGTTCGCGAACTCCGACAGCATTCCTCCACCGGCGCCCGCGGCCTCGGCCGGAACGCGCATGGCGACCTCGACGGCGAGCGTGCCGTCGGCGGCGGTGGAGAACGGCAGGTGGTCGACGAGCGACGGGGCGAGGTTCTTGACCCGGATCTGCGGGTGGTCGAGGAACTCGAGCCCCTGGCCGACGGCCTCGATGCTGACCTTGTCGCCGGTCGTGATCTGGGCGAGGTCGTCTGTCTCGAGGTCTGCGAGCACATAGGCGTGCTGGCCCAGCACCGTGCCCTGCGCTCCCGTCGCCGGGCCGGAGCGCACGGTGATGGTGTTGCCGACGCAGCTCAAGAACTGCAGGGCCGCATTGGCCTCGGCATTCGCGTGGCGAATGGAGAGGCCCGGCTCGAGGTGGTCGCTGGCGTAGCCCGTGGCCGCGTCGCCGATGTGCGCGGCCATGGTGACCCCGCCCATGCCGGGCAGCAGGAACGGGTTGCCGTCGGCATCCACCCGGTAGCCGTGACGGTCGGCGAGCGGCGGCCACACCTCGCCGGTGAGGATCTGGGTGACCAGGCGGTCGGCATTCGTGCGCAGAGTCATCGGCGCTATCCCTTCGCTATCGGAGCGGTGCCGAGCGAGAAGCCCCGCACCCGGATGGCCGGCGCGGAGGCCGAGCCGTTGAAGACGTTCATGAGCGGTTGGCTCAGGTAGTCGCGACCGACGCCGTCGACGCGGGCCAGAGCATCCAGAACGCTCATGGTGAAGCGCATCGACTCGACCGGGTAGGCGATCTTGCCGTTCTTGATCATGAAGCAGGCGTCGCGGGTGACGCCGGTGATCGTGGTGCGAACCGGATCGACCGTGCGGGTGTACCAGAAGCGCTGCAGGTAGACGCCGTTCTCGATGCCCGAGATGAGCTCCTCCTCTGTCGGCTCGGAACCGCGCAGGATCACGTTCATGGGAATCGCGTGCGGGGCCTCCTCGCGGGCGATGTGGAAGTTGCCCGTGGACTCGCTCTTCAGGGCGTACGCGGTCTCGCGATCGGTCACCGCCGACTGCGCGATGCCGTGGGCGATCATCGGAACGTCGCGCTTCGATGTGCCCTGGAAGTCGAACGGGAACGGGAGTCCGACGTCGCTCGTCGCGTCGTCGTGAACCGAGACGAGCGACGAGGCCACGAGTTCGCCTCCGCGATTCGCGATGGCTCCGAATCCCGCGCTGAGGGCCGAGCCCGTGAATCCGAACGCGCCGAAGAAGTCGAGCAGTTCGCCGGCGGCCAGGGGACCGAGAACGACGTCGTATTCGCCCGGTTCGAGCTTGGCCCGGCCGCGGGTTCTGGATGCCTCGGCGAGGGTGCGCGTGACGGCCGCCTCGGCGCCGAGCCGGTTCGAGAACCGCGACATGTCCTTCCAGTGCGAAGAGCCGTCGTCGATGCGAACGGTTAGCGACCCCTGCGCCTCGGATGCGTAGGCATAACGCGAGAGGTGCGCTTCGCGATCGTGGAACGCCACCTCTGTGACAGCGCGCCCGAACATGCCGGCGGCCTGTCCGCCCAGCGCGTTCGCCTCGTTCATGGCGCGGTCTGCGAGGCGGGCGTGGTCGACGACCGACCAGGCGGCGGTGTCGTCTCCCCAGAGCAGCGAGCGGTCGAACGCGCTGGCCACGGTGTCGGTTCCGGGAGCGGGCAGCTCGGTGCGCAGCGGCGCCGGGGCGACCCCGTCTTTCGCCTGCTGGGCGGCGGCCGAGCAGGCGCGGTCGACCGCGGCGCCGAGCGCGCCGAACGAGCTGGATGCCGCGCGCGAGACTCGCCCGTCGACCTCGGCTCGCACCATGATCTGCACCTCGTCGATGGCCTGGCTCTGATGGACACGGGCGCCGGCGAAGCGGGTGAAGTCACCCGAGCGCGAGGTGATGAACGCCTCGACCTTGTCGGCGGGAGCGTCCTGCAGAGCGCGCTCGAGCGCATCCGTCGCGCGGTCGCCCCCGAGGGCGGGCGCGAATGTCTCCGCGGTGCGAGATGAGGTGATGTCGGTCATTTGTCGACTCCGATCCGAACGTTGCGCACGAGAGTGGGTGAGGCCCCGTGGCCGAGGAACCCCCACTGCTTGGGTTCGCCCTTGCCGCAGGGCATGCCGAAGGCCTTGAACTCCTCGGGCCCGGCGACGGCCTCGACCGACTGCCAGAACTCGGGGGTGGTTCCTCCGTACGAGAATCCGCGCAGCAGGCGACCGCGCTTGCCGTTGGTGACCTCGTAGGCGACCTCGGTGCCGAACTGGAAGTTGTGCCGACGCTCGTCGATCGACCAGCTGCGGTTGTCGTCGATGTAGAAGCCGTTGCCGAGGCGATCCTCGAGCTCCTCAGTCGATCCGGAGCCCGGCTCGAGGAACACGTTGGTCGAGAAGCACACGGGCAGGTAGCCCCAGCCATCGCTCCGCGCGGCGCCGGTGGACTCGGCGCCGATGCGCGCGGCCGAGTCCCTGGTCGACAGGAAGTTCTGGATGATGCCCTCGCTGATGAGGGGTTTGCGCGATGCAGGCACTCCCTCGTCGTCGAAGCCGAACGAGCCCCGCGTACCGGGGACGGTCGGGTCGGAGGTGATGTTCACCGCGGGCGAGCCGTACTTCATCGACCCCGCAGCATCCTTCGTGATGAACGAGGTGCCGGCGTAGTTGGCCTCGTCTCCCAGAATGCGGTCGAGCTCGAGCGCGTGACCCGTGGACTCGTGGATCTGCAGCGCCATCTGGGCCGGGCCGATGATGAAGTCGGCGTATCCGGCCGGGGCCAGCGGCGCGGTGAGCAGCTCGACGGCCTCGCGGCCGATGCGGTCGGCCTCCTCGACCATGCGCAGTCCCTCCACGTACTCCCAGCCCGCCTGGGCGGTGTTGCCGTGGAACGAGTTCGGGAACGACCGACGCTGCATCGTGCCGTTGCCGGCCGCGTTCACGAGCGCCATGGCTCCGCTCTCGATGAAGTGCTGGTGCTGCACCGACCCTTCGGTGTTCGCGAAGTGCCGGTGCTGACGCTTGGCGTTGAGCCCGGCCTGGGCCATCACGATCTCGGCAGGCTTGCTGGCCGCCGCGAGGATCTCTGCGAGCAGGTCGTAGCGTGCCGACGACGAGACCCCGAACGGATCGATGGCGACCTCGGTGAGGTAGCGGCCACTCGCGGCCGGCAGCGGCGGGAGCTCGGTGCGGTAGGCGTTGCTCACGGAGTCGGCCGCCCGCGCGTTGGCGAGCGCCCGGCTCGCCGCGATGGAGACGTCAGCCGTGTCCCAGATCGGCAGAGACGCGAAGCCCCAGCTGCCGCGGTAGAGAACACGCACTCCGATGCCGAGATTGTTCTCGACGCGCTCGTCGACGCCGGCCTCGAGTGTCGAGTAGAGCCGCAGCTCCTCGGCCTCGATGAGGCGCACGTCGGCGTAGTCGACGCCGGGCACATCGACCGCGGCGAGCGCGATCTGCAGCATTCCGGCGGCTGCCTCGTCGCTGGCGAGATCGCCCCAGGCGTGGGGGTCGAGCCCCACCGAGGCAGCGGTCACGGTGTCGAGGCTCATCAGCGAACCAGCTCGCCTTCGGTGTCGGCCTCGGAGGAGTCCAGCTCGGCAGCGGTGTCGGTCGTCGCGAGCGGGAAGTCGCACCAGGCGCGGGTGCGGAACGACTTCTCGAACGCGTTGATCGTCTCCTGCACGAGCGCGCCCTGTCCGAAGTCGCCCTGGTTGAACTCCTCGCCGCTCAGGATCTCGGTGGCGAAGTCCTTGACCAGGTTGGAGTAGAAGAGGAACGGCCACGGCTCGGTCGACGCTCCGCCCTCGGGGAAGTACTCCTGCGGGATCTCGAGCTCGACGAACTCGACCGAGTCCTTCTTCGCCACCTTGATGGTCTGGCAGATTCCGTTCTCCTCGACGAGGCGCACGATGATCGCACCCTCGGAACCGTAGATGCGCGCCTCGATGCCGGGGAAGTTGCCCACGGTCACGTACGACGACTGGATGCTGCCGAGCCGGTTCTTCTCGAACTCGGCGATCCACATGTCGCCGTCGTCGATGTTCATGGCCTGCATCTTGCCCGTGTCGCGCACCATGCGCTCGGGAACGAAGTTGCGCATCGTGCCGACGACGGATGTCATGGGGGCATCGAGCCACCAGTGCATGATGTCGATGATCGGAGCGCCGTAGCCCTCGATCGACGACACCGCGATGCGGTCGGGCGAGGCCTCGAGGTCGACCTGGCGCAGCGGGGTCTGCGGGTCGAGCCACTGGCTGTTCTGCTCGTAGCCGTTGAAGATGTAGGGCTCGCCGATGTAGCCGGTGTCGATCAGGTGCTTGGCGAACTGGATGGCCGGCGCGAAGCGGAAGGTGAAGCCCAGCTTGGTCTTGACGCCCTTCTGGGCGGCGAGCTCTGCGGCGCGTCGGGTCTCGAGGTAGTCGCTGTTCACGGGCTTCTCGCACAGCACGTGCTTGCCCGCGGCGATGGCGGCCATCGAGATCTCGAAGTGCATGGCGTTGCCGGTGGCCACGTCGATCACGTCGATCTCGGGGTCGTTCACCAGTTCGCGGTAGTCGGTCACAGCGCGGGCGATGCCGAACTCCTCGGCGGCGGCCTTCAGAGCCTCCTCGTTCACCTCGGCCAGGGCGACGACCTCGACCCGGGGGTCACGCTGCCAGCCGGGGATGTGCGAACGAACGGCCCAGCGACCGGCTCCGACAACGGCGACGCGAAGTTTGGGGGTGTCCATGGTGAATCTCCTTTGAAATTGAGCGGGGTGACGAAATAGAGAGAACGAAAGCGGTCGGGCGAGCTCAGCTGTTGAGGCGCACGCGGGGGTCGATGACCGAATAGAGCAGGTCGACGATGAAGTTGACGACCACGATGAAGATGGCGGCGAAGAGCACGGTGCCCACGATCATGGGGGTATCGAGGTTCGAGATGGCGTCGAACGCGAGACGCCCGATGCCGTTGAGTCCGAACACGGTCTCCACGATCACGACGCCGCCGAGGAAGTAGCCGAAGTCGAGGCCGATCATCGTGATGAGGGGAATCGCGATGTGCCTGAAGCTGTGCCTCCAGAGAATGACGTGCTCCGGCATCCCCTTCGCCCTGGCCATGCGCACGAACGGCGAGTCGAGCGTCTCGATCATGTTCGTGCGGGTCATGCGGGCGTACCAGGCGCCGCCGCCGGCGCCCAGCGTGAAGGTGGGCAGAACGAGGAACCAGATCACCGGGTCGCCGAGGCCGTTGAGCGGGAAGAGGCCCCAGGTGAAGGCGAAGTAGTAGATCAGCAGCAGACCGAGCCAGAAGGGCGGAGCCGAGAGGCCGATCAGCGAGATGAACGTGATCACGCGGTCGACCCAGCTACCGCGGCGGTAGGCAGCGTAGATGCCGGCGGGCACCCCGAGCAGGATCTGCCAGATGATTCCGCCGACAGCGACGAGCAGCGTCGTCGGCAGCGCCGCGGCGATGCGCCCGAACACCGGGGTCTCGCGCAGCACATAGGAGGTGCCGAGGTCGCCCGTGAGCAGCCGGCCGATGAAGCCGAGGTACTGCTGCCAGAGCGGCTCGTCGAGGCCCAGCTGCTTGTGAATGGATGCGATGGTCGCGGCGCTGGCATTGGGTCCGGCCAGGGTCGTGGCCGGGTCGGCCGGCACCGCGTAGACGAGAAGGAAGGCGAGGCTGACCACGCCGAACAGCACGATCGCCATCTGACCGAGGCGACGCAGGATCCACCAGAACATATGCGACTACCTCGCCGTCGGGGTCGATGAGTTGAGCATGTCCGACAGCCAGTCGCCCACCAGGTTGAACGCCATCACGGTGACGATCAGGCAGATTCCGGGAATGAAGAGCATCCACGGTGCGATCTGGAAGTAGGTGCTTCCGTCGGAGATCATCTGGCCCCACGACGCCTGCGGAATCGGAACGCCGATGCCCAGGAACGACAGCGCACTCTCGATGAGGATCGACGAGGCGACGCCGAGGGTCGTGTAGACGATGATCGCGGGCACGAGGTGCGGCAGGATGTGACGCCACATGATCGCGCGGTGCGACAGGCCCAGCGTGCGTGAGGCCACGACGAACTCGCGTTCCTTGAGCGACACAACCATGCCCCGGATGATGCGGGCGAGCGTCGTCCAGTAGATGAGTGCGATCACGATGATCACGTTGAAGGTGCTGCGCGTGGTCACGGCGATGAGCGCAGTGCAGAGCAGCAAAATGGGGAACGAGATGACCACGTCGGTGATGCGCATGAGCACGGCCTCGACGACGCCGCCGAAGTAGCCGGCCACCACGCCCACCAGAACGCCGAAGGCGGTGGCGAGGCCGTTGGCGACGATGCCGATGATGAGAGAGACCTGGGCGCCGTAGATGAGTCGCGAGAGCAGGTCGCGCCCGAGCGCGTCAGTGCCAAGCAGAAAGCCCGGCGTTCCCGGCGGCAGCGGCTGCCCCTGCGGGCCGAGGCCCTGGTCGGGGAAGGTCTGCAGCGGGTCGTGCGGTGAGAGCAGTGGGGCCGCCAGGGCGATGAGCGCCAACAGCACGAGCACGATGATCGATATCAGCGCGGCGGGATCTCTGGTGAGGCTGCGCCACACCTCGCGGGCGCGCACGGGCTTGTCGCCCAGCTCGGCCGGGTCGACGATCGCGGCGGCGGGAATCGCTTCGCTCATGCCTCTGCCACCACCAGTTCGGGGTCGGCGAAATGGCAGGCCGCGACCTGGCCGGATGCCGTGGGCCGGGCTGCCGGAGAGACCGTTCGGCAGACATCCTGGGCCAGCGGGCAGCGGGGGTGGAAGCTGCAGCCGGACGGCGGATTCGTGGAGCTCGGCGGCTCGCCCGTGAGCCGCACGCGCGGAAGGCGCACGGTGCGGTCGATGACCAAGGGCTCGGGAACGGCCGAGAGCAGGGCGCGGGTATAGGGGTGCTGCGGACGGTCGAAGATCTCGTCGCGCGTACCGAGCTCGACGATCTTGCCGAGGTACATGATGCCCACGTAGTCGGCCATGAAACGCAGCGTCGAGAGGTCGTGCGAGATGAAGAGGTAGGCGAGGCCCAGCTCCTCCTGCAGGTCTTTCAGCAGGTTGAGCACCTGGGCTCGCACCGAGACGTCGAGCGCCGAGACGGCCTCGTCGCACAGGATGAGCCGCGGGTCGACGCTGAGCGCACGTGCGATCGAGACGCGCTGACGCTGACCGCCCGAGAGCTCCCGCGGCTTGCGCGAGGCGAAGCTGCGCGAGAGGCCCACCTTGTCGAGCAGCTCGTGCACCTCGGCCATCGGGCTGACGGGCTTGTTCGTCTTGCGCAGCTTGATCGCCTCGAGCAGGGTCTGCGACACCGTCATGCGCGGATCGAGCGAGTCGTACGGGTCTTGGAAGATCATCTGCATCGTCTGCCGGTACTCGGCCAGGCGACGGCCCTTGAGCCCGGTGACGTCTTCACCGTTGAGATTCATCGATCCGCCAGACGGCGTGTTGATGCCCATCAGTGTTCGAGCGATCGTGCTCTTGCCCGATCCGGATTCGCCCGCAATACCCAGCGTGGTGCCGGCCTCGAGCTGAAAACTCACCCCGCGCACGGCGGGCACGGATGCGGCCTTGCGGCCGGGCCCCGCCGAACGCCGGAAGGTGACTTCGAGGTCGTTGACCTCGAGAAGAGAGGTGCTCATGCGGCGGTCGCTCCCTCGCTGATCGCGAACGCGGCCGGGGCGGCGACGCCGCAGGCGACCAGCTGTTCCGGGGTTCCGGCGAACGTGGTCGTGGCGCTCATGGCGGTGGTGTTCGTGGACCGGGTGTTTTCGGCGGGTACGAGGGCCGGGTCGATCGTGAGGCATGTGTCGATGACCGAGGCGCACCGGGCAGCGAACGAGCATCCGGCCGGCCGGTGACCCGCGGTGGGCGGCGCGCCCGAGATCGAGCGCAGCCGGCGAGGAATCGGCTCTCCGAGCTTGAGGATCGAGGCCAGCAGCGCCTTGGTGTACGGATGCTGGGGGTCACCGACGATCTGCTCGGCGGTGCCCTGCTCGACGATTCTGCCGGCGTACATCACCAGGATGCGGTCACAGAAGCTCGAGATGACGCCGAGGTCGTGGCTGATGAGAATGACGCCGGTGTTGAGTTCGCTGGCCATGTTGTCGAGCAGGTCGAGCACCTGCGCCTGCACGGTCACGTCGAGGGCCGTCGTCGGTTCGTCGGCGATCAGCAGCTTCGGCGAGCAGGCGGTGGCGATCGCGATGCAGACCCGCTGACGCATGCCGCCGGAGAACGCCCCGGGAAAGTCGCTGAGCCGCGACTCGGCGTCGGGAATGCCCACCTTCTGCAACAACTCGATGGCCCGGGTGCGACTCTCGGCCTTCGAGAGACCGAGGTGCACCTGCAGCGACTCGGTGATCTGACGGCCGATGCGCATCAGCGGGTTCAGGCTCGACATGGGGTCTTGAAAGACCATGGCGGTCTGCGAGCCGCGCCAGGTCTGCAGTTTCTTGGGCGAGAACGACATCACGTCTTCGCCCTCGAAGAGCACCGTTCCCTGAGACACGGTGCCGGGGCTGGGCACGAGACGCATCAGAGCCTGCGAGGTCAGAGACTTGCCCGACCCCGATTCGCCCACGATGCCCACTCGCTCACCGGCGCTCACCGTGAACGACACCCGGTCGACGGCGTGGAACACCCCGTCTGACGAGGTCGGAAAGTCGACGACGAGGTCTGAGACTTCGAGAAGTGCGGTCATTGCGCTTTCTTTCGGTGGGGTGCCGGTGCCGGTGCGGTGACGGCGGCCGTCTGGTCGAGACGGCCGCCGACACCGAGCGGTTGTGCGGGTGCTACGAGCGGGACTTCTCCCCGTCGGTCTTCCAGTACTCGGCCATGTCCCAGCCCCAGATCGGTTGCGGGAAGTAGCCGCCGACGGTCGGGCCGTGGATCTCGGTCTTGGTGCCGAAGTAGAGGGGCACGACCGGGTTCTCGCTCAGCATGAGCTCGGAGGCCTCGGTGTACTTCTCGGTGGCGACGTCGGGATCGGTGGCCGCGAGGGCCTCCTGAACGCTGGCGTCCATCTTCTCGTTGCAGTAGTACGCGTAGTTGTGGCCCTGGGGCACAGCGGTCGCGCAGCTCATGAGAGCCTGCAGGAAGTCGGATCCCTCGGGGTAGTCGGCGACCCAGAAGGTCAGCGCCAGCGGCGCCTTTCCGCTACCGGCGAGCTCGGCGAAGGTGTTCGGCGCCAGGGTCTGCAAGTCGACGGTGATGCCGATGGCCTTCAGGTCCTGCTGCATCTGCGGTGCGAGAGCCGAGAACGGTGCGACGTTCCAGGCGAACATCTGCGTCTCGAGTCCGTTCGGGTAGCCGGCCTCGGCCAGCAGCTTCTTGGCCTTCTCTACGTCTTTACCGTGGGTCATGTCGTCGCCCGAGTAGCCGAGCACTCCCGGCGGGATGAACTCCGTGGCGGGCTTGCCCTGACCGTTCACGAGCTTCAGCAGCGCGTCGCGGTCGAAGGCGTACGAGATGGCCTCTCGCACCTTCGGGTTGTCGAACGGCGCCGTGGTCATGTTCATGGCGAGGTAGTAGATGCTCGGCTTCTCGATCTCGACGATCTGGTCGGCGAGCTTCGCGTCGGTGGTCACCTGCAGGAACTTGGCTGGCGGAATCGGGCTGCCCATCAGGTCGATGTCGCCCTTCTGCAGCATCAGCACCTGGTTGTCGGGGTCGACGCCGAGCGTCATGTGCACGCCGTCGACGTAGGGTCGCGGCGAATCCCAGTAGTCGGCGTTGCGGTCGAGGTTGACCTCGACACCCGGGGTGAAGTCGGTGAGCGTGAACGGGCCGGAGCCGACGGGCTCGGTACCGATCGTGTCACCGGAGCCCTCGGGGATGATCGAGCCGGCCGGCATCGCCAGCACGTACTTGAACGAGGAGTTCGGCGAGGTCAGCGTGATCTTGAGGGTCAGATCGTCGACGACCTCGATGCCAGAAGGAAGGCCGGTGGGGTTCGCGGCGTACTCCTCGGCCCCGGCGATGCCCTTCCAGAACTCGGCGAGTCCGGCCTGCGTGGCGGGGTCGAGAACCCGAGCGTACGAGTAGGCGACGTCTTTCGCGGTGACGGGGTCGCCGTTCGAGAAGGTCAGCCCCTCTTTGAGCTTCATCGTGTAGGTCAGGCCGTCGTCGCTGACCTCGGGAAAGTCTTCGGCGGCCTGCAGCTTGAGCTCGCTGGTCTCGCCCTTGTAGTCGTACATGCGGTCGAAGACCATGCGCATGATGTTCCAGCAGGTGGCGCCGGTGCAGACGGCGGGGTCGAAGGTCTCGGGGTCTGACGCGGCGGCCGTCTCGATCGTTCCTCCGTAGAGGGCGGCGTCAGCGGAGGTGCCGGAGTCATCACCTCCGGTGTTTGAGGTGGTCGGAGCGCAGGCGGTGAGAGCGATAGCCAGAGCTGCACCCAGCAGCGTGACTCGCACGTTTCGTTTCACGAAGTGTCCCTAATCTCTTGGAGTCGGAATCCCGAAAAGCGAGCAACCGACGTGGTTATGGAGCGCTGTTGATTCACACAAGCTAGCACAATTCTGCCGACTGTCGACAATCTACCGACGCGCATTTTTGTCCAGTATGGTGTCCTCTATGGACACACTCCCCCGCTCCGGTTTATCGGGCGCCGCAGTCAACGAGCTTCGGGAGGCGATCCTCGAAGGGCGCCTGGTTCAGGGAGAGCGGCTCAGCGAAGTGAGCCTCTCGAGCACGCTGGGCGTGAGCCGCGCACCGGTTCGCGAGGCACTGCTGCATCTCGAGCAGGAGGGGCTCGTCGTCTCGCTCCCCTATAAAGGAGCGTCTGTCGTCAGCCTGTCGCAGCAGGACTTTCTCGAACTCTCGACGCTGCGCATCGCACTCGAGAAACTGGCCTGGGCACGCGCCGTCGAGCGCGTCTCGCCCGAGGCCGTCGACGACCTGAACGCCATCATTGCCGAGATGGAGTTCGCGGTGAAGAGCGAGCAGAAGGCCAAGCTCGTTCGACTCGACATCGACTTTCACGACCGCATCTTCGTGCTCGCTGACCACTCACGCCTCTACACGGCGTGGACAGCGATCAAGTGGCAGGTCGCCCTGTTCCTGCTGGCCCGGCGCGTGCGCGTCGACGACTATCACAGCATCATCGTGCAGGAGCACAAGGCGCTGCTCGACGACATCCTCACCGCGAAGACGCCGTCGTTCGAGCACCTCATCGAAGACCACATCGGTTCGGGCTACGGCCGCTTGAACACGACGGCCGCCCCGGCGTCGTAGGCGCCGCGCCGGGCGACGGGCAGGCGCCACAGCACCGAGTTGCATAAAAGTGCCGCTTCCCTTCCTCGGGAAGCGGCGTTTTCGTGCAACTCGATGAACGCGTCAGCTCGCCAGAACGCGCCGCCGCGCCATCCAGCCGACCATGACCGCGAACGCCACCGCCCACGCGACGCCGGCCACCCCACCCGAAGCGACGTTCGCTGTGACGACTCCCACCGCCACGCACGCGATGATCACCGCGTCTGCCTGCCACACCGCAACCACCAGCGCCGACGCGTCACCCGCCGGCGTCGGAATCGGAGCCATCAGCTCCTGCGGCAACGGCCCCTTCACCGAGTCGTAGACGCGAACGAGAACGAGCAGCAGCACGCTCAACACGGCCGCGCCGAGCGCGAGCCACGCAACCCCGCCCCACAGAACGAATCCGATCACCACGCCGCCCGCCGAGAACAGAACGCCCGCGACCACCGGCAGCACCGCGTGCAGGCCGACCAGGCGCAGCGTCGACACCCCGTAGAGCGCGGGCGCCGATGCCGCCTCGGCCGCGTGGCGGAATCCGTCGCTCCATACCCCCAGCGCGAGAAACCCCACGATCGCGGCCGTGCAGGCCGCGATCCACACCGCGACCCCGGATGCGCCGACCGCCACCGCGATCAGCAGACCGAACCCGAGGCATCCGGCACACGCCAGAACGAAGCGCGCCGGCGTGCGCAACGACCCCACGAGGTCGCGCCGCGCGAACACCCCCACCAATCCGCCGCGACGGCGACCGCCACCGCGCCCCAGAGCCGCCAGACCTCGGCCACGCCGCGGCACCGCCCGGAACTCCCCCATCGCCATCGCGAGGTCACCCGTGAAGGCGAGCGTTCCGGCGGTCTGCCAGCGCTGAGCCTGAGCCAGCAGCCCCGGCCCGCGAAGCCCGTCGAGCAGCAGCGGGACGGCCGCGAGCGCCACGACCGCGAGAACCCCGAGCCCCAGCAGCGGCCCGATCGCGCCGCCCGCCACGACCCCGGCGGGAAACAGCTCCGCGATCCACCCCCACGGCAACACGGCAGACGCCCCGGGCACCGCCGCCCACAGAACCGCGCTCGCCAGCACCCCGCCCACCACACCCGTGCGAACCGCAGCCGACGCACGCTGGCCGAGCAGCCAGCATCCGGCGCACACGATGCCGACCAGCGCACCCGCCCCCGCGAACGCACCCGCGCCGCCCACCGACGCGCTGCCCACGGTCACCAGAACGAGCCCGAGCAGCAGCGCGATCGCGGCCCCCGCCAGCGTCAGCCCGAGCACCGCGCGCACCATCGGCCTCAGCAGCGTGCGTCGCCGCGGATGCCCACCGCCCACCACCGCGAACGTCAGAAACGGTGTCACCAGCGCCGGGCCGCGCACTCCGCCGAGCGCCACGAATGCGGCGCACGCGAGCGCGAAGACGGCTCCGCTTGTGGCGGGCCCCACCTCGACGAGCACAGCGGATGCCGCCGGCTCGGCCAGATACAGAACGACGGCGCGCACGATGGGTGCCACCACGATCGCCGCGACCATGATTCCGGCGTACACGGCATAGGCCACGTCGCCGCGCGAACGCCCCTCGGAGCGCGCCCGCCGAATCACGCGCACCGCCCGCAGCGACGCCGCGGTCTCGCGCGCGCTCGGCACGCCCGCGGGCCGGATGCTCGTGGCCGCGTCGGTCACGCGCCGTCGCCCGCCGCGCCGCCGGCTGCCGGGTGGTCGCCCCGTGCGCCCTCGCCCTCCACCGCAGCATCGTCGCGACCCGCGCTGTCGATCTCAGCCGCGACGCTGCGCGTGAAAACGTCGCCGAGGCGAATCGACCGCGTCGCCACGGCGTCGGCCAAGACCGAGCTGTGCGTCGCGAACACCAGCGTGCGCCCCGCCCCGATCTCGCTGAGCAGCACCTGGCTCACGATGCCGAGCCGGTCGGAGTCGAGCCGCTGCTCCGGCTCATCCAGCACGAGCACGTCGTAGGGGCGCACCACCGCGAGCGCCAGCGCGAACAACTGCGACTGCCCCGACGAGAGCTCGTGCGGAAACCTGCGGCGGAGCGCACCCAGCTGCCACCGCTCGAGCTCGGCCGCGGCGCGCTGCCGTGCGGCATCCACCGATTCGCCCCACGACGCGGCGACCAACGCGAGGTGCTCTTCGAGTGTGAGATCTCGCGCCACGGGAGGCCGCCCGATCGATCCGCTGACCGCCCTGCGGAACGCGGCGCTGCGCTCGTCGACGGCAGATCCCTGGATGCGCGCCGCCCCCGAGGTGGGTCGCGCGAGTCCGGCGAGAATGCGCAGCAGAGTCGTCTTGCCCGAGCCGTTCGAGCCGGTGACGGCGAGCGCCTGGCCGCTTTCGACCGCGAACGAGACGGGCTCGAGCAGAGCGACGTCGTCGATCGAGAGGGCACATTCTTCGACTTCGACGGCGCTGATCACGCTCTTCAGTATTGCGCAGTGCCCCATTTCAGGAAAAAGAGGCCGGCCAAGCGCGAAAACACTCGTTTCGGCCGATCGCTCCTGAATTGCGGCGGCGCCGGGCCACGAACACGGAGTCCGTGGGCGCATCCGCTGCTGTTCGGTCCATCCGCGCCTGGACGAGTAGGCGCGGATGCTCCCAACCGGCGCGAGCACAGCCGACACCGCAGTCCGCAGTCCGCAGTCCGCCGCCGCACCCCGCAGCCGCACCCCACACACCGCACCCCGCACCCCCGCACCCCACAACCCACACGAGGTCACAATTCCGCATCCGTGGGAACGGTTCCACGAAAACTCTTGACTCCCAGCGAACCGCGACCTAGTGTTTCTCGCAACCCATGGGAGCGCTTCCACGGCTGACAAAACATCAATAAATGAGAGCGCTCTCTGGCACTGCCCACGCACACAAAGGAGTGACCGTGAAACCTTCACGACGAAAAATCGCCGCGTCTGTCGCCGGCGTCGCAACACTGGCTTTAATCGCAACAGGATGCGCGGCATCCGGTTCGTCGAACGGCGGTGAAGACGGGGGCAAAGTGACCCTGTCGATCACCACGTTCGGCACCATGGGCGTCGACGCCAACTACGAGAAGTACATGGAGGAGAACCCCAACGTCACCATCGAGGCGACCAACCTCGAGGGCGGCGGCGCGGCTCGCGACGACGCCTACGCGAAGATCGCGGCGGGCACCGGCCTTAGCGACATCGTCGCCATCGAAGAGGGCTGGCTGGGCACGATCGCCGAGGTCAGCGACTCGTTCGTCGATCTGCGCGACTACGGAATCGACGACGAGAAGGACTCGTGGCTCGACTGGAAGTTCAAGCAGGGCACGGATGCCGATGGCCGGGTCATCGGCGCCGGTCTCGACATCGGCCCCCAGGGTCTCTGCTACCGCGGCGACCTGTTCGAGGCGGCGGGCCTTCCGAGTGAGCGCACCGCGGTCGCCGAGTACTTCGGCGGCGAAGACGCCACCTGGGATCGCTTCTTCGAGGTCGGCCAGGAGTACAAGGACAAGAGCGGCAAGGCGTTCTATCACAGCCCCCGATTCTTCTGGAACTCCTTCGTGAACCAGCAGGAGGAGGGCTACTACAAGAAAGACGGCGAGACCCTCAACATCGAGGGCAACGACGTTCTGAAAGACCAGTTCGTGAAGATCGTCGATGCAGAGAAGGCCGGACTCGGCGCCGGACTCCCCGGCTGGGACGTCGGCCCCGAGGCCAAGGAAGGCAAGTACGCCGTCTACATGTGCCCGAGTTGGATGCTCGGCATCGTGCAGGGCTACTACGACGAGGGCACGACCGACAGCGGCTGGGACTTCGCCGACGTTCTTCCCGGCGGATCGGCCAACTGGGGCGGCGCCTTCCTCGGTGTTTCCGAGTCGAGCGAGCACAAGGAAGAGGCAGCGAAGCTGGCTCTCTGGCTCGCCGCTCCCGAGCAGCAGGCTGCATCGTTCGAGCTGGCTGGCCCGTACCCCAGCACCGTCGAGGGCCAGAAGCTCGTCGCCGACACGAAGAGCGCCTTCTTCAACGACGCTCCCATCGGCGAGATCTTCGCTGCCCGCTCTGAGGGCGTCATCGCCCAGGTCAAGGGACCGGAGGACTCGAACATCCAGGACAACGTGTTCGGACCCGTCTTCGACCGAGTGAGCCAGGGCGAGATCACCGACGGTGAGACCGCCTGGAAGGAAGCGCTGAAGCTGCTCGACCAGATCGTCGGCTAGCTTCCCAGCTCCACCTCCGGGGGCGGCTCGACGAGTCCGACAGGACCGGCAGATGAACCGCACGTCTGTCGCGGGCTCGTCGAGTCGCCCCCACCCACACCACCTGCACCCCGCGTCGCCTTTCGGATTGGCTCAAAGATGACCAGCTCCACCCTGACGAAACCGTCACACCCGTCGACACCGCCGAGGTCACCGAAACCGGCGAAGCCCGACCTGACCTTCAAGCAGAAGCTCGCCCGCTTCGACTACAGGGTCTCCCCCTACCTCTATATAGCGCCGTTCTTCATCCTCTTCGCGCTCATCGGCATCTTTCCGATCGCGTACACGCTGAACGTCTCGCTCTACGACTGGCACCTGCTCAAGGGCCAGGGCGACTTCGTCGGCCTCAACAACTACGTCGAGGTCCTCAGCGATCCGTTCTTCTGGAACGCGTTCCGCAACACGATCAGCATCTTCCTGCTCTCGGCCATCCCGCAGCTGATCATCGCCACGGGTCTTGCGGCCCTGCTCGACCAGGCGCTGCGCGGCAAGACCTTCTGGCGCATGAGCATCCTGTTGCCCTACATCGTGGCCCCGGTCGCCGTCGCCGTGATCTTCGCGCAGATCTTCAACCAGTACCACGGCCCCGTCGCCGGGCTCCTCGAGGCGTTCGGGCTCGAGCCCATCCGCTGGGCCTTCGACGTTCTGCCCTCGCACTTCGCGATCGCGAGCATGGTCAACTGGCGCTGGACGGGCTACAACGCCCTCATCCTGCTCGCCGCCATGCAGGCGATTCCGCGCGATGTCTACGAATCCGCCGCCCTCGACGGCGCGAACAAGATCCGCCGCTTCTGGTCGATCACCGTTCCCATGATCCGCCCGACGCTCATCTTCGTGGTCATCACGTCGACCATCGGCGGGCTGCAGATCTTCACCGAGCCGAAGCTCTTCGACGGCCGCACGAACGGCGGCAGCGACCGCCAGTTCCAGACGATCGTGCTCTATCTCTACGAGCTGGCCTTCCCCCGCCGAGACTTCGGCCGGGCCTCCGCCACCGCGTGGATCCTCTTCCTCATCATCATCCTGGCCGGGCTCATCAACTTCGCCATCACCCGCGCCATCCGCACGGCCGACGCGAAACCGGTGCCCATCGCATCCGGCCCCGCGGCCGCGCAGCGAGCGAAAGGAGCGGCGTCATGACCGCGCTGATCACCAGGCCGGCCTCAGAACCGGATGCGACGCCACGGCTTCTCGAGGCCGAGCGTCGGTCGCGCCGAAAGAAGGCCTACGAGCGCCCCGGCATGCTCAGCTACGCGCTGCTCGCCGCGTTCTTCATCGGCTCCGCGTTCCCGCTCTGGTGGTCGTTCGTCATCGGCAGCCGCCAGTCGTCCGATACCAATCTCGTGCCGCCGGCCATCCTGCCCGGCCCGAATTTTCTCGACAAGGCCGCCGAGGTCTTCACGACGGTGCCGTTCTGGCAGGCGCTGGCGAACAGCATCATCATCTCGGGTGCCATCACCATCTCGGTGGTGTTCTTCTCGACGCTGGCGGGCTACTCGTTCGCCAAGCTGCGCTTCAGGGCCAGCAACGGCCTGCTGCTCGCAGTCATCGCGACCATGGCGATTCCCACGCAGCTCGGCATCATTCCTCTCTTTATGCTGATGGCCGAGTGGCACTGGATCGGCACCCTGCAGGCCGTGATCGTGCCCGGGCTCGTGACGGCCTTCGGCGTGTTCTTCATGCGGCAGTACCTGGTCGACGTGATTCCCGACGAGCTCATCGAGGCCGCACGCATGGATGGCGCGAGCATGTGGGGCACGTTCTGGCACGTCGCGGTTCCGGCCGCGAGGCCCGCCATGGCCGTACTCGCACTCTTCACGTTTATGGCCGCCTGGACCGACTTCCTCTGGCCGCTGCTCGTGCTCGGCCCGCGCAATCCGAGCGTGCAGACCGCGCTCGCCGCGCTCAGCGCCAGCGGCGGGCAGACTCCCGACAACTCGATGGTGCTCGCGGGCGCCGTGCTCTCGGTGATTCCCCTGCTCATTCTCTTCATCGTCGCGGGCAAGCAGCTCGTGGCGGGCATCATGCAAGGCGCAGTGAAAGGCTGACATGACCATCGACATCCTTCCCGACACCAGGGAGAGCCCCGCGGGCAACCCCGACTACCGGGATTCCGGGCTCGTCTTCGACACGGCCTTCGTGATCGGCTCGGCGACGGCCTCGTATCAAATCGAGGGAGCGGTCACCGCAGATGGGCGCGGCCCGTCGATCTGGGACACGTTCAGCGCGACACCTGGCGCCATCGTCAATGGCGACACAGGCGAGGTGGCCGACGACCACTACAACCGGCTCGAATCCGACCTCGATCTGATGGCCGAGCTGGGGCTCGAGGCGTATCGGTTCTCGATCGCGTGGCCGCGCATCCAGCCTCTCGGCTCTGGGCCGGCCAACGAGGCGGGGCTCGACTTCTATGGGCGTCTGGTCGACGGACTGCTCGACCGCGGCATCCGGCCCATCGCCACCCTGTATCACTGGGATCTGCCGCAGGCTCTCGAAGACGCGGGCGGGTGGACGAACCGCGAGACCGCGTATCGCTTCGCGGAGTACGCCCGCATCGTGGCCACCGAGCTCGGCGACCGGGTGCAGGTCTGGACCACGCTGAACGAGCCGTGGTGCAGCGCATTTCTCGGGTACGGATCGGGCGCGCACGCGCCGGGCCGCACATCCGGGGCCGATGCCCTCGCGGCGATGCACCACCTCAATCTCGCCCACGGCCTCGCGGTGCAGGTGCTGCGCGAGGTCGTGCCGAACGCCGAGGTGTCCGTCACGCTGAACTTCCATGTGATCCGAGGAGACGACGAGACCTCGCCGCAAGCCATCCGGCGTATCGATGCGCTGGCCAACCGTTCATTCACCGGCCCGATGCTGGCGGGCGGCTACCCGGCCGATCTCATCGCCGACACCGCCGATGTCACCGACTGGTCGTTCGTGCACGCCGGAGACGCCGCGATCATTCACCAGCCGCTCGACTTTCTGGGCGTCAACTACTACTCCACGGCGAGGGTGCGCATGTGGAACGGCACGTCGCCGCGCGAGAACGCCGACGGGCACAAGGATGTCGGTGGGTCGCCTTGGCCGGGCAGCCTCGATGTCGAATTTCTTACGCAGGATGGGCCGTTCACCGCGATGGGCTGGAACATCGCCCCGGACGGTCTCGAGGAGCTGCTGGTGTCGCTGGCGGAGCAGTTTCCGGGGCTGCCGCTGATGATCACCGAGAACGGTGCGGCTTTTGACGATGAGGTGGTTGGCGGTGTCGACGGAGCTCGAGTGCATGACGATGAGCGGCTCGACTATCTGCGGCGGCACTTCACGGCTGCCCATCGGGCGATGTCGCGGGGAGTCGATCTGCGCGGATATCTCGTGTGGTCGTTGCTCGACAACTTCGAGTGGGGCTATGGCTACAGCAAGCGGTTCGGCATCGTTCACGTGGATTACGGGACGCAGCAGCGCACGGTGAAAGACAGCGGGCGGTGGCTGTCGAAGCTCATCCGTTCGCACGCGATTCCTGAATAGGGCGCCGCGCGCGAAAGCTGAGGGAACACCACATAAAGTGATCCCAGCGCTCTCGTGTGCGCTGAACGACCATCTCGACTAGTAGATCGCAGGGCACCCACGTGACGACCGACATCCCCCGCATTGAGCGGGCTGCGCGTGTTGACCCGGTCGTGGTCGCGTCTGCTGCCTCGGCGTCGGCCTCGGCGTCGGCCTCGACTACGGTTGCCGCTCCGGCATCGGATCCGGCTTCGGATGCGGCTGCGGCTTCGTCGGCCGCTTCGGCGCCGACCGCCCCTGCGGTCGCGACCCTCGAGGCGGTGGCCGCGCTGGCCGGAGTCTCGAAGTCGACGGCGTCGCGCGTGATCAACGGATCGCCCCGCGTGACCGAGCAGGCGATCACGCGGGTGAATGCGGCGATCGCGCAGCTGCACTACGTGCCCAACCGCGCCGCCCGTAACCTCGTGCGTCGCCGCACCCAGATGATCGCGATGGTGATCCCCGAGCGCACGGCGGCGTTCTTCGCCGACCCCTACTTCGCCGAGGTGATTCAGGGCGCGGCCATGTACGCGTCGACGACCGACTACACGCTCACCCTGCTGATCGAGAGCGAAGCAGACGCCGAGAAGACCCACCGTTTTCTGCAGAGCGGAAGCGTCGATGGGGCTCTGCTGCTCTCACACCACAGCTCGTCGGCCACGTACTTAGATCTGTCACGCTCGCTGCCCGTGGTCTTCGGAGTGCGGCCCGTCGACGACCTCGAGTTCGAGGCGCACACGGTAGATGTCGACAACGTGGCAGCGGCGGCGATCGCGACGCAGCACTTGATCGAGAGCGGGCGCACGCGCATCGCCACGATCACCGGGCCACTCGCCGCGACCGCAGCCCGAGACCGCTTGGCGGGGTGGCGTTCGACGCTCGAGGCGGCGGGGCTTGCGGGTGGTTCTGGTTCGGCTGGGACTTCTGGATCGGCATCCGAGCACGCGCTCGAGTTGGTCGAGGAGGGCGACTACACCCCGGCCAGCGGGGCGGCGGCGGCGGAACGCCTGCTTGCGCGCGGGGTTCCGTTCGACGGGCTCTTCGTCGCGTCGGCGCAGATGGCGTCGGGCGCCCTGTCCGTTCTACGCGAGCACGGAATCTCAGTTCCGAATGATGTGGCCATCAGCACGATCGACAACAATTCCTTCTCGACAGACACGAAGCCGCAGCTGACGACGGTCGACCTGCACACCTCGGAGAAGGGCGCAGAGATGGTGAAGGCGCTTCTGACGCTGATCGCCGGAGAAGCGGTCGAGCGCGAGACGTGGATTCCGATCGAGCTCGTGGAGCGCGGGTCGGCGTAGGAGCTGCCGCCGCAATTCAGGAAAAAGGCAGTTCCCACGTACGAAAACGTCGTTCTACTTAGGTTCCTCCTGAATTGCGCCCGGGGCCGACGCGATGTGCTGCGCGATACGACGCGACTCGACTCGACTCAGCGCGACGGCCCACCGTCGAGGTCCGGAGATCCCATCCGAGCCTCGACGGCGAACGGTTGTTAGTACCCCGAGGCGGTAACCGCGTCATACGTCTGCGTCGCCAGGAAGGTCGCTCCCACGAGGTTGGGGTGCAGCGACGCCGGGTTCACCAGGGGGCCCGTATCAGCGCTGTTGAACGCGATGCCGTTGATGTACGAGCTCGGTCCCTGCGGGCACATGCTGTGCGAGACACTCGCGGGCAGGTTGTCGACGAACGTCACACCCGCGTCAGCTGCCTGCTCGGCAATCGTCTGGTTCAGCTGCACCTCGACGGAGTGCAGGTATGCGACATCGGTCGCGGTGAACGAGACAGAGGAGGGCTCTGTTCCCAGGTCGGTATAGCAGCCCGCTGCAGGGGTGCTGGCGGCATCCGGGAACAACGACGGGTAGCCGACCACGAAGATCTGAGCGTTCGGGGCCGCCTTCTTGATGGTCTTGAACGTCGACTCGAGGTGTCGCGCCACCTTGTCGGCGATGTTCTTCGATAGTGTGTCGACGCCCTTCTTCATGTACTGGTCTTTGCAGTTGGAGTCTTTGAAGTCTTGGTTGCTTCCCGCGACCGGCCCGTCTGCCGATGAGGCGACGCACGACTTGATCACCGAGGCGAAGCCTGCGTCATTACCGCCGATGGTCACGGTCACGATGTTGGTGCTGGCGTTGAGGGCGGATGCCTGGATCGGCACGGAGTGCGCCGCCCCCGATGGGTCCGTCACGGGCTGCGCATTCTTGCTGATGTTCTCTGTGACGGCTCCGGAGCAGGTGACGTCGGTGAGGTTGTAGCCCATTTTCGCGGCCAGCTGGTGCGGGTAGTCCTCGGCGGTCTGGTTGCATCCGGCGGCCGGCTGCCCGGTCGGCGTCGCAAGCCCCTGGCCCGCGGCGTACGAGTCACCGAGGGCGACGTAGTTCACCATCCCAGACGAGTCAGCGGTCGCGGCCGTGGCCCCTGCCGCGGGAACCACCGCCATAGAGGCGGCGAGAAGCAGCACGGCTGCGACCCCCGATCGTTTGATGGAACTGTTCACGTTGATCTCCTTCTTTACCCTCGGGTAAGGCTCGTAAGAAGCGCTCGTTCGCGCGACAGCTGATAATACGATCGTCTAACTAAAATTGGCACCGTGAGGTTGACGCATCACGCCAGACTTTCAGGTTGGCAAAGAGCCGCCTCCAGTCGGGTCTACGTGCACACCTCGGCGTAGGCCCGGCGCTGCAACTCAGGCTCGACCGGGGCACCGAGCGCGAAAAGGCACTCAGATCACGATTGATCCTGAATTGCAGCGCGATAACGTGGCATCAGGAGGCCCCCATGAGCACCGTCGATCCTTCACTCGCCCGCATTCAACGCACGCCGCGACGCCCCAGCCTCGGCCGGGTCATCTTTCTGCTCGTTGTTCTGCTGGGCGGTGGCTTCGGTCTCGGCTACGGATGGGGCGGCTTCGGGCTGTTCGACGGCATGGGCGAACCGCCGTGGCAATCCATCGTCGGCGCGATTGTCGGGCTGATGATCACCATCCTCGGGTCGATCGGATGGTCATGGACGGTCATGAGGAGAGCCGACGTCGGCATCGGCTACGGTCTCGCAGCGTGGTTCATCGGCGGCGGAACCGGTCTCTTCATCGTCGCGCAGCCGAGTGGCTCTCCCGCATTGGCAGGGATGATCGCCGCTGTGCTTCTCGCGCTCGGGGTGCTCTTTCTCGTGCTCGGCCTGGTCGCGGCGATCAGTCGACGGCGACAGATCTCACGCGACGAACGCACGATGCGCACCGGCACCCTCACCGCAGCCACCGTCCGCAACAAGGGCTACGACTTCTTTCGCGAGAGCCCACGCATTCTGACGACTGTCACCTTCACCTTCGTCGACCTACAGGGGACCCAACGCTGGGTGCAGAGGACCATGGTGATCGAGCAGAGCGACCCCGTGGTCGACGGCCAACAGACACGCCTCTGGTACGACGCGGCTAACCCCGGCGATGCGCGCGGCATCGTGGTCGAGCTGGCGCGCGAACGGCAGATGCGCCACTAGGCGCCCAGCGCGCTGATCGAGTAGCTAAAGGCCGCCCGACGCTAGGCGCTGATCGAGTAGCCGAAGGCCGCCTCGGGCGGCCGAGTCGGTGTATCGAGATCACCGACCAGTGCGCACTCAGCAACGCCCCTGCGCCGTGATGCTCAGCCCGTCGGCCGTGCCGCGAATGGTCGTCTGCTGCACTGGCGCGGTCGTCGATGCAGTGCCGAAAGCGAGTCTGCCCATCGCACCGCCCGCCGGCGACATCCCCGCGGCCTTCCATGAATCCGTGATGGCGGCGTAGGCCGCATCGGCGGTTTTCGCGACCTTGAAGATCGGAATCACGACCGACCCCTCCACCCGCAGGCCCGAATCGATCCCCTCGGCCTGGCATGCGACCGTCTGGATCGTCGGGGTGCCGCGGATCCCGGCGATGTCGCCCGCGGCATCCAATAGCTGGGCGATGGCGACCTGGTCGTTCGCCACCCGCGCGGCCTGCTCGTCGGGCGTCTCTGGTGCGGGAGGAGGGGGCAGTGGCGCCGGAGCGGGCGAAGGTGTTGGTTTGCGCGCATCGTCGGGAGCCGGCGAGCCGGCAGACAGCCCCACGAAGCCGTCGACTTTTACGCGTGCCATGTCTTGCGGATACACCGTGACCTCGAAGGACGACCGAGGCATAGCGGCGTCGAGAGCCTGCGCATCTGCAAACGCCTCCAGCTGCGAGACCACCGCCGCCTGAGTCTGCTCGTCGTTGACGGCGACCGACAGGGCGGGCCGCCATCCTGCCGCATCGATTACGACCGGCGCCCCGTCGGTCGGCTGCACACCCGTGAAGAAGACGGATGCGACGCCCGGCTCCTCGGTCAGCCTCCCGATGAGGCTGAGAATCTCGGGCGACGGGGATGCGGCATCCATCGTCACCCTCGTGGTGTTGTGTGGTTCGTCGCTGGCCGAGTAGAGCACCGTCACAGAGGCAAGGTCACCGACCCCGAAGTTGGGCAGCTGGCGCACGGCGGTTGCTGCGGCGGGAACATCGGCCGAACTCGTCACCCCGATCGAGGGCGGATTGTGAGGCCGACCCAGTTCGATTGACGAGACGGAATCGATCGAGGCAATCTGCTCGGCCGTCGTGACGAGTTGGCTCGCCGGCGTCGCATCGGAGCTTCCGCCGTCGACAGGGAGCGAGATCGTGGTGCCGACTCCGTGCGCTCCGATAGAAAGGTGCAGCTGGCCGTTCACTGGCACGACCCGCTTGACCGCAGCGATGCGATCCGCCACTGCATCCGCCAACCCAGGCAGGTCAGCTGCATTCGGCTTCGTCTCGACCGAGATGCTCGCGTACCAGGCCGTGGCACTCGACGGTGTGCCGTCATCCATGGGGTCGTATGACGTGATCTTCGAGGTGACGGATGCGACGCCAGCCGTCGAGCGCAGATCGGTAACGGCCTGGTCGACAGTGCTCGAGATGGAATCGGGTGGCTGCGGGTTGAGGAGCGAACAGCCGGATGCGGTGATAGCGAGGAGTGCGGTGATAGCGAGGAGTGCGGTGAGGGCGGCGGCCGCGAGGGCTCGGGAGCGCATTGTCCTTGTTCGTCGCCACTCCGTCATAACGGCACCCTAGTCATCTGGTCTGCGAGTGGACGGTTCGGCATGGGACGTAATGTCTCACCGCCGACATCATCATGTGCGATTTGTGTGAGGCGACTACCGCTGCGTCATGAGCACCCATGTGAAAGTGTTTGGCTGCTAAACATGACCTCATGATGAGAAGCGCGCTCGAAGAAGAACTGGTCCGGCAGGACGTCTTCCGGTGGCTCGATCAGAAGCTCGCGACGGGCGCATCGGAGATTACGCGCGAGGAGCTCCGAAACTACACGTTCGGTACCGAGAACATCCCGCTCGTAGACACAGCCCGAGGAATCCGAAACCCCGCCGACTTCGAGTCGACGTTGTCCATCTTGACGAGTATCAAAAGCCCTTACGCCGACTCGTTCACGTCCGATGGCTTTGTTCACTACTCCTACCAATCTCGTGAGGGTGGCGACAACAAGAAGCTCCGCCGGGCATTCGAAACCCGCGCACCGCTCCTCTACCTCCACGCCGTTAGACCAGGCGCATTCGTTCCCTACTACCCGGTCTACGTCGAGGCCGACGATCAGGACCGACGCCAGTTCCTGATCTCGCTAGACCCATCGCTCCGCTTCGTGAAGGACCCTCTGAATCTAGATGCTGACGAACGTAGCTACGCTGAAAAGCTCGTAAGAACTCGTCTGCATCAGCCGCTCTTTCGGGCTCGCGTTATGCGTGCATACGCAACAACGTGCTCTATCTGTCACTTGAAACATGCCGATCTATTGGATGCCGCCCACATCATCGCGGATTCCGATGCCGATGGTATGGCCAGGGTCACCAACGGACTGGCTCTGTGCAAAATTCATCACGCCGCGTACGACCGCAACCTCCTCGGGATCACGCCGGACTACGAAGTCCAAATCGACCGCGAACTGCTGAACGAGATTGATGGCCCGATGTTGCGGCACGGATTGCAGGACATGCACGGCCAGAAACTGACACTGCCCTCGAGGCCGAAGGAACGTCCGTCGCGCGAATCGCTCGCCCGGCGGTTCGCCGAATTCAACACCTAACGGACAAGCAGCGGCTGTAAGTCGTCGACGCTGTTACGCAACGTCATCGCGCCTGTGCCTGTCGTAGAACTCTCGTGCCAGCAAGTCAAGAATGGCCTTTTGAATGCTCTTGCTGCCTAGTACCTGTTCGCTCATCGACCGGAAGTTCTCATCCGACTCGATGACAGCCTCTTGAAAGGCGCTACCTAGATCGGGGCTTCCCATGAACTGCTCAAAACTGTTCGCCTTGGCCTGCTCCCGGAGTCGGTCGTTCTCATCGAACTTGCCGCCAACGTACCCGGTGAAGCCGACCATGTCGTTATCCGTGAGTCCGTCACCTTCGAACAGAGTGTTGAGTTTGTCGATGAGTTCCCTCAGCCGCACAAACTCGGGATCTTTTGCTGTGCCCGAGCCCACGGCCGTAAACGGCTTGAGAAGTTCGCCCTCATCGCCGTATTGCAGATCCTCGGCCTCTTCAGCCCGCAGGTTGTAGTGACTGAGATTCACTCCGGTCAGATCGATCGGACGATCTTTCTCTGATCCGGTGATGAGAGGCGCAAGCAGCCGGTAGAAGATTGACCGCTTCTCCAACCCTGTGTCGTGATAATTGATGAGCTGAGAGAGAAAGTCGTATGCGCGAATGAAGCTGTTCAGGTCTTTGCGGAAAAGAACCAACTCCTCAACGCGTCCGGCATCCTCCGCCTTGATCGCATCGGCATACTGGCCGGCAAATCTTTGTTTGGCGGGGGTCAGCCACTTCGTGAGCGCATTGTTGCCTTCCTCATACATCCACGCTTTTGCGGCGCCCTCCACCTCAGATTCCTCGTAGATGAGTGCCTGGTCGAGCTTGTTCTGTAGCTCGTGCACGACGTTCGGATCCGAGACCCCAGCAAGATCGGCTGTGCGGTAGTACTTGCGAAACTCCTTCAGAATTTCGCTCGGGTCGTTGACAAAGTCGAGCACGAACGTTTGATCCTTGCCGGTTGCTACTCGATTCAGTCGTGACAGCGTCTGCACCGCCGCAACATCCGAGAGCTTCTTATCGACGTACATGGCCACCAGCAACGGCTGATCGAATCCCGTCTGAAACTTGTTTGCGACCAGCATGACCTGGTAGTCGTCCGTGGCAAAGGCCTTTGGCAAGCTCCGCCCCTTCAAACCGGGGTTGAGCGTGACCTCGGTAACCGACTCTTCGCCAGCCTCCTCATCGGTGACTTCGCCGGAAAAGGCGACGAGTGCCGCGAGACCCGAGTACTTTTTTTCGCTCACGTACTTGTCGAAGGCACGCTTGTAGCGCACCGCCTCGAGCCGGCTACCAGTAACCACCATCGCCTTGGCCTGTCCTCCCAGGCGCCAGCCGACGTTGTCGCGAAAGTGCTCGACGATCACCGCCACCTTCTGCGAGATGTTGTAGTCATGCAGTCGCACCCAGCGCATGAGGTCTTTCGCGGCTTTAGTCTTGTCGACGAGAGGGTCTGTGCTGTCGTACTCGCGACCGTTGTGTGCAAGCTTGAACGCCAGCTTGTAGGGCGTGTAGTTCTGCAGAACATCGAGAATGAATCGTTCTTCGATCGCCTGCTTCATGGTGTATTCGTGGAACGCATGCGGCAGGTCGTCTTCGCCGATGCGCCCAAATAGCTCCAGCGTCTTAGCTTTCGGAGTGGCCGTGTAGGCGAAGAAGCTGATGTTCGCCGCCGACGCCTTCTCTTCCATCTCAGCTGCGAGCAGCGCCTCGACATCGTACGTTCCGCCATCCTCCAAAGAAGCGAGTTCATCGGGCGAGAGCACGTGCTTGAGCTTGGCGGACGTGTTTCCGGTCTGCGACGAGTGCGCCTCGTCGGCGATGATCGCGAAGTTGCGGCCGACGAGGGCTCCGGAGGTGCGAATCGCTTTGAGAGCAAATGGGAACGTCTGTATCGTCACGATGATGATCTGTGCCCGGTCTGTCAGCGCCTTCGTAAGCGCCGAAGACTTCGAGTCCGCCCCGCCCTTTGTGATCGGCACGACTACACCGGATTTGTGATCGATCTGGTAGATCGCATCCTGCAATTGGTCGTCGAGCACCGTACGGTCGGTGACGACGATCACTGAGTCGAATACCTTCGTGCCTGCGTCGTTATGAAGAGAGCTGAGTTGATGTGCGGTCCACGCGATGGAGTTCGTCTTGCCCGAGCCCGCACTGTGCTGGATCAAGTATCGGTGGCCCGGGCCCTCGGTACGCGCGGCCTGCACCAGTGAAGTGACCGACTCCCACTGGTGAAACCGTGGAAACAGCAGCGACTGTCTCGTCGCGACCTCACCGGTGACGGCATCCGTCTCTTTCCATGAGCTGGCGTGCAGGAATTTGCCGATGATCTCAAGCCATGCGTCACGCTGCAGCACCCGCTCCCACAGATACGAGGTCGGTGACCCATTCGGATTCTCCGGGTTGCCCTTGCCGCCGTCGTTACCCATGTTGAAGGGAAGAAAATGAGTGTCGTCTCCGTCGAGGCGTGTCGTCATCCACACCTCAGAGTTGGAGACGGCGAAGTGCACTAGCGCACGGCTGCCAAAACCGAGCAGCGGCTCAACCTTCTTAGTTATTGGATCCCGCGGCTTGCGGTCCTTCTTGTACTGCGTCTTGGCGTCTTCGACGGACTGCGTGAAGTCTGTCTTGACCTCCATTGTGGCCACGGGCAGGCCGTTTACGAAGAACACCAGGTCGAGGCTTTTCTGATTTGACGTGGAGTAGTGCACCTGACGCATGACTCGCAAACGAACCTTCGCGTATCGCTCGAGCGTCACGGGATTCAGGCTCTGCGCCGGACGGAACTGGCACATATCAAACTGCGTTGCAATGTCTTTGAACCCGTGCCGCAACACATTCAATGTGCCGCCGCCTTGCTCGAACGGCTTGTCGAGCAGATGGGTAAGGCGGGTGAGTAGTTGTTGCTGCGCTTTGGTCTGCAAGATCGGAGAGTCCGACTCTTTTACCCTCTGTCTGAGAGCGTCCCTTTGGGTGTCGCTCAGCCAGCCAAAAATATCTGCCGGAAAGATGGCGAGCGCCCGGTCATATCCGGTGTCGTCTTTAGAGTAATCCCACCCATTCGTGGCGAGGTGCTGGGCCAACTCGTCTTCGAACCAGTACTCGTTCTGCATACCCATCAGGACAGCCCCCTCACGTCGATCTTCCCCGTTACCGCCGCGGTGATGAGTGCTAGCCGACGTTCTCTTAGCACGTCGATCATCTCGCGCGCCTTCGCCGAAAGCGCATCTATCTTGGCCGTCGCCGAATCGAGCATCTCAACTATCGACCTCTGTTCCTCCAGGGGAGGGACCGCAACCATGAGTTCGATCAACTTGCTCGCTTTAAGACCGGGCGCTGTGGACCCCGTCGCCTTACTGAGAATCTGTTGCTGAAACTCATATCCGTTGAGCAAATAGTTCGCATATTTTGAGAGAAGACGTCCCGGGTCGAGCCTGAACTTCACTATCCGCTGGGCAAGTGCCACTCGGACATCATCTACAAGCGCGACGTTCCCGAGCGGTGCCTCCATGGTCAACAGGACATCGCCGATTTCAGGCTGCCCTCGCCGCATGATCGTGCTGTATTCAGACTCCGCGACGAATTCGCGAGATGATTCTCGATCGATGTAACCCTTTTTTACGTTCCGTGCGGTCAGCAACTGAATGCCCTCAGTCGTCTTAGTCGGCGTTGCGCCACGATAGTCCACTTGACTCGTGGCGAGCCTGATGAAGGGGGCCGTTTTCCAATGAACGGGAACTGACTTGATCCATTCGTAGGCAGTTTCTCTGAGCGGCACATTCGGATCGAGGCCCTTGGTGACAGCGTGGCTGATGAGGGCCTGCCTCCGCTCCACCAAAGTGTCGATCAGACGCTCCTGCTTCTCGATTAGCAAGTCGATCTTCACCGTCTGCGCATCCAGGTAGCGTGAGATCTGATACTGGTCATCTAAGCCCGGAAACCCGAAGGCGAATGTCTCAAAAACGTTCTGATAGAGGTGCTGAATTGTGGAGCCAGAAGACGTTAACTCAACAAAGTGGCGGAAAACTGTCGAATTAAGAACCCAATACAAAAAATCAGAAGTGTAGTCGGCCAACGGTCGCACAAGAAAGATTCCACTGTTCAAGCACGCGGGCTTGTCCAGGCGGTCAACAAGACTTGTCTTGCCGATCGTGCCATCTTTTGTGATGAGCAAATCCCCATTCCTCAATTGGATGAATGGATCATCTTCGTATCGGTGCAACGTAACTTGATAGCACTTCGTCCAATCGATGACTCGACCACTAAAGTCGCTCCCGGTTACGAGGTAGGCATCGGATTCGATCTCGAACTCGTCCGAAGTCAGCCCTTTCCAACCAACGCGTCCCTTGATGTATGTGTTCCGTTTGAGCGACGCCGTCTTCCATACCTGTGGAATGGCTCCTAGCCATTCAATACCTGATTCCCTGTAAGTCGGATAGCGCTTCGGAGTCACGCCTCAACCTCGTTCAGAAGATCCGTGATCTCCCGAATGAGAGCGTTCAGGTCGGCGTCAATTTCTTCCAGCGGGCGTGTCGGCACGTACCGGTGGAAGTGTCGAGTGAATGGAATTTCGTAGCCAATCTTGGTCCTCGATTCATCGATCCATGCATCCGGGACGTGCGGCAACACCTCACGAGCGAGGTACTCCTGAATGTCGTCGCGGAGGGGAACATTCTCGGTGTCGCGGGCGTCAGTGTCGGGCAACGGATTACCCTTGGTGTCAGTAATGATCGGTGCGCTCTCGTCTCGTTCGGAGAGCCCGGAGACCAGTGTCTTGAGTTGCAGGGCCGAGAGCCCGATGCCTGCCGCGGTCAGCTGGGTTTTGATCATCTGGGTGAATTCATTGAGATCTGTCAGGGGGGTCGTTTCGACATCCGGCGACGGGAACTCGACAAGCTTGATCAGCGATGCTCTTTCCGATTCGGTGAGCTTCGCCAGTCCCTTTGCTGCAATCGCGACTTGGAGACGCTCGGCGGTGAGTGCCCAATTCAGACGGAGGGGGCGCTCAACGGTAATTGTGTAATAGCCGAAATCTTCATTCAAGAACGTCTTCGAAGCATCCGATCCTTCGGCATCGCCATAGAGCCGAACGATCTTTGCGATGTCGTCGGAACCGAGTTTCTTTCGCTTCGATCCGAGGGACTTGCGCATCTTTTGAGAAAAGCCGGCGCCGTTGATTAGTTGCACGGTGCCGCGGCGTTCAGGGCGCTTATCGTTGTCGATAATCCAGACGTACGTGGCAATTCCCGTGTTGTAAAACATGTCTGTCGGCAGGGCCACAATGGCCTCGAGCAAATCGTTCTCGAGGAGGTAGCGGCGAATCTCGGATTCCCCGGAGCCCGCTCCACCTGTGAATAGCGGCGAGCCGTTGAGCACAATTCCGGCTCGCCCACCGCCCTTCGCCTTCGGCCGCAGCTTCTTTACGAGGTGCATGAGGAACAGCAGCGACCCATCAGAGACGCGGGGAAGACCGGGGCCGAACCGGCCATTGAAGCCCTGGTCTTCGTGCTCCTTGAGTACGGCAGGCCTTTGCTTGTTCCAGTCGACGCCGAACGGAGGGTTGGAGAGGCAATAGTCGAACGTCTCACCTGTCAAGCCGTCGTCGGTAAGGGTATCGCCGTGCACGATGTGGTTGATGTCCTGGCCCTTGATCACCAGGTCGGCCTTGCAGATGGCGTAGGACTCGCCGTTGATTTCCTGGCCGTACATGACAAGCCGGGCATCTGGATTGTGCTCGAGCAGGTACTCGTCGGCGACCGACAGCATGCCGCCCGTCCCAGCCGTCGGATCGTAAATGGACCGAACCACGCCCTTCTGGTTGAGTGCCTCATCATCGGCGATGAAGAGCAGACTCACCATCAGCCTGATTACCTCGCGGGGCGTGAAGTGTTCGCCCGCGGTCTCGTTGGAGGTCTCAGCAAATTTACGAATGAGCTCCTCGAACATGAGGCCCATCTCGATGTTTGTCACTTTGTTGGGGTGCAGGTCCACTGCAGCAAAGCGTTGTGTCACCAGATACAGCAGGTTCTCGGCATCAAGCTTCTCAATCTGCTTCTCGAACTCGAAGCGCTCAAAGATGTCGCGCACGTTCTCCGAGAAACCGTGAATGTAATCAACTAGGTTTGCCTTGATTCCGGCGGGGTCGCCCATGAGCGACTGCAAAGTAAAAGCGGAGGTGTTATAGAAGCCGGTGCCGGAGGCCTTTGCGAGGAACACATTCGCTGATGCGGAATCTGCCCGCTTCTTGGCCTCATCGAGAACGGCCTGCTTAGTCGACTCCAGTACGGCGTCGAGCCGCCGAAGGATGGTAAACGGAAGCACGATGGCACCATATTGATGCGGCTTATAGGGCCCACGGAGGAGGTCTGCGATCGACCAGATGAAGTTGGCGTTGTTCTGCTGCGACATTTAGGGGCAATTCGCTTTCTTTGGATTTACCGCCATCCGCGGTTTTGTTCTGACTCTATTAGGCGGGAGCGATCAAGGATTGCGGCCTTCTTGATTACTTTGAACGTAAACCCGAGGAGCCCCATCCAGTAGTCGCACGCAGTTCCAGGTGGAGAATTTACCCCTCATTTGCGCGCCGCTCCGGTATGAAAGTTACGAACTGACATCCCGACGACACATGCAATGGACCCACCACAAGTCATCGGACTATGAACTCGTATTCGTCAGATGCCGCCCGATATAACCGACGTAGATCTTGCCCGAGTTAGCCGTGTCATCGAAGTAGTGCATTCGTGGCGCAAAGGTGTCTCGACTAGAGATCTTGAAGTGCGCGTCCATAAGAACAAACCCCGATGAGTCAACTTGATCGGGCACAGGCAGTACTCGCTCACGCCTCCACGCAGGAGTGTTCAGAACAGGATCACTTTCGGTCGAAGCATGATTTGACGGAGCGCACTTGTGGCCGGCCGGGGCGTCATCGTTTGTCAGATACATGTGAACACTTCCAGCGATAGAGTCAGACGACCTGAGCGAGGCGTAGTCGTGAAGCACCCTGATGTATTCCCAAAGAAGCTTTGCATAGCGCCCGAGGTTGTCACGCTTGTCGACTTCCAAGGCCTTCGCGATCGGCCCGGTAAATTCCACGAACTGACGCGCCTGGTGTTCCCCTTCCCCATCGGTAAGGCGATTCACCAACTCCTCAACGGAGGTTGGAGAGCCCCACTCAACAGGATCCGTTGCGACTACTAGGTCATCGAAGCGTTTAGCCTCCTTGAGGCGCTCGCGATAGAACCGTTCTGTTCGCTCGAGTTCAATAACTCTCGCGCTCTCAACTGCCAGGTCGAGTTCGAGGTCTGCTGACCTTTGTTGCAATGCGGCCACCCTATCCGCAAGTTCTGACTGCTCCCGCCCCGCCTCGTCGAGTTGCTCGAGTGCGACAGCGACCTCCTCCGACTTCCAAGTAAGCATCGAGTCGAGTGCCTCAACGCTCTCGACGTCCACAGAGTCGCGCTTCAGCCACCGCCTCATGACGAGCCCAAGTCGAGCGAGCAGGCCAGGTCCGGCAGCGCGTTCAAAGTCAACCGCTGGCTTTACCGATGAAGGCACAACGGGTAGTGGGCTCACATCGTCCATGCCGTCGTTCGTTGGTTCTACGATCGATCTGCGAACACGATCCTCAACCTCACGCGACCGGTCACTCAGCAGAGCCGCACGCGAAACAATTTCCAGGCTTCTGCGTATGTCACCCGGCAGTTCTGCTTGCGCGAATCTCAACCGGGCAGTTTCTGCATGAACATTTGGGAGGTGCCCCTGGACCCGCCCACCTCTAATTGACCTGGAGAGTGTTGCCGGTCCCAGAATTCGATGCTTGTAAGAGTCATTCGAATCCGTCAGTACGGCACGCGGCCCGAACGTTCTAACTTCCCCAGGCTTGACGGCATGTGAGGCGGGCAGAAGGGCGGAAAATTGAGGGTAGGCAGCTGCCGAAACCACGAAGGCGGTCGCGACGCCAACGCTTTGCCTCGTCAGACTCTTTACAACTTCTGTCCACCTGTCGTCCAAGTCTTCACCAGGAGAGACAGCAACAATCACGGATGCGGTCCTGAAAGGGTCAGCGATGGCATCGTAGATTTCGTCCGCATCAGCGCTTCGAATCTTCTTCGGTGAACCATGAAGGACTGTTTGGCCATCCCGAACGTCAAAGGTCTCAAGGAGGTGTCGAGCGATGCGCGGTGGGTCAACTCGAATTATGGCTTCGGACTCGTCGACATCCTCTAGTCCCGCCTCAATGACGAGCGTCTGAGTATGGTCTCGTGAGTTTGGCAACGCCAGTCCATAGATTGACACGGACCAAGTACCGCCGGCATTCGTCTCCACAAACCTGTATTGCCTGCGTTTGCTCGCATCGGACTCATGATCCGCGTGAATAACGGTGAGCTCAGCCGCCGGACCGAGAACGTGGACGCCCGGCCCATCCCAATCTGCTGTCGAAAGAGTGCCTCGACGATTCTTCGATAGCTTCTCGCGGAGCCAGCCTCGAAGCAAAGACTCCGCGACGTCCACCGCGTCCTGATTTGGAGCGATCCTGAAAATAGCCCTGTAACCAACTGGCACTGGAATTCGACCTCTCGATTGCGTACTCAAAATTGAGGCGAGCGTCTGGCTCTGCCGCAAGGCAACTTCGAACCCCCGGGGGCCTTAGCCCTTAGTGAAACTTACTCAATGAATGAGCGCACCAACACCCCACCTATGGGGCACGCGCCTCAGTTATCTCGGGCCAGACGAAACACCCGGCGATCGCAGCCTCGCACGGAACGAAGTCGATTTCGGATCGGCGCATCCGGCGCACCGTTGAGCGTCGGCCACCAGCCGACGTCAGAAAGCGGCAGCGACACTTCCGTCTGGTCATCGCCTGCGGAAAGAACACCCGCACGTACTCATCGCTCGCACCCATGCTCAGAAAGTCGCCGCCACTCTCGCCCTGAGTCCACTCCCACCCATGTAACGATGGTCCGATGTCCCCTCGCGCTCGGACACGCCAGAAAGGTTTGGCCTTTTGGATAGCCGAATCGAGCGTAATCCAGATACGCGGTGCTAGTTCCACGCGATCACTTCTCGATCAGGGCTAAAAAGTTATCGACCCGAATAGCGCCCATCTGTGTAGCTCAATTGCACTGTCACGGCCATCGAGGGCCACAATCAGCACAGGCACCGAGTGTGTCCCGGCATCTGCAGCGCCACCCGCCCAATCAGGTGCGCGGCAATCAACATTGGAACGTCTCTTTCTCCATGAAGGTGGAGCTTCAATCATTGGACTGGTCCGGAGGTCGCCGTCAGGTGTGCTCCTTCACGCCTTATGCTCGCATCATGCTGACACCATCCGACGTTGTGGAGCGATTCTCCTTGGCGATATCCCGCGGCGATGCGGGCTTGTTCGTTGGATCCGGACTGTCAGTACCCTCGGGTGCGCCGTCTTGGTCGACTCTGTTCAGCGCGCAAGCTGCGGACCTCGGGATCGTTCTTCGAGACAGCGACAACCTCCCGGAGATTGCCCAATACGTCATTAACGCCAGCATGGGAAATCGGGGGCCTTTAGTGTCTGAGATCAGAGATCTCACCGCTAAAACTTCGGGCCCAAACACGCTTCATAAGGTGCTTGTCAACTGCGGCATTAATACGATCTGGACGACGAACTACGACACACTGCTCGAAGAGGCGTACGGGTCCGGCACGGCACTCGTCCGGGTCGAAGACTCAGACATCGCGACTGTTCGTCGGCTCGATTCACACGTTGAGATTCTCAAGATCCATGGATGCAGAGTCCGCAGCAATCCATCGGGCATGGTGATCACGACCAAGGATTATGACGAGCTGGAAGCTCGTCGGCCTGCGCTCGTCCAGCGACTTAGACACGACATGATGAACCGCTCATTCTTATTTCTCGGATACAGCTACTCGGATCCTGATATCCGCACTGTCATGCAGCAAGTCCGGCTTCTCACAAACGGCGACACGCGCGAGCACTTCATGTTGACGACGAAGGAAAAACGCTCGGCTGAATTGGAACGGCGTCAAGAACTTTGGGTGGACGAACTGCGGCGAGTAGGCATTCGCTGTGCACTATTAGATTCGCATTCAGAGCTTCAAGCGCTCCTCGCGCAAATGGTTCTCCTTTCACGCGGTCGTACTATTTTTCCCACGGGCAGCCACATGGTCAATGCGGATTTCGCGGTCGAATTAGGGTCTCGGTTGGCAACGCTGGATCCCGAAGTTGTCTTGCTCGACGGACAGTCCGAAGGCATGGGGCGAGATGTGTTGAACGGGTTCAGTTCCGCGATAATCCGAGGGCACAAAGACATCCGGCCCCGAATTAGGTTGTATCCGAATCCTTACGCCTACGATCCGGCGCTGGCCAACGACACAGAGCTGCTCGAGACTCTAATGAGTTGGCGTTCAGGCTTACTCCGCGACTGTCGCATCTTTCTAGCTTTTGACGGAGGCATGGGAACTGCAGCGGAAGTGGCGGCTGCTTTGAAATTGGGGTGCACGATCATCCCCATTCCATTGAGTAGAACCGGAAGTGCAATCAAACTTATGAAAAATAAGGTCATAGCGACGAATCTCGCCCGGCTAGCACCGAGCTATTTATCGGGATTTCCGACGGACTTGCCAACCGTAGAGGCCGTTGTCGATTGTGTCGAGCGAGTTCTCGGCGAATGAGCACTATTCGCATCACTTCCCCGGATGACATTCGGACTATGCAGGCCGGCCCGGGAAAACCGACTCGAGTCATGGCGCTGATCGGGAACAGTAGTCGCGGCTCCACCCCCTCCCAAATTCTCAAGCTCGATGCACTACGGGCCATGACGAACGGCCCGGACGCTGTCGCCGATCTGTCGATTACACGGACCACTCCGGAGCTAATTCCCGAGATTGTGGATCGGGGATTCATCGCTTCGGCCCTGCCCATATACGGCGTGAGAAAGCGCAGCGGTGCGATAGATCCCGTTGAGCTGCTCGACCGGTGCCGAACGGCCGTCGGACTCGGCGCACGAATGCTTACGATCCATCCAACCCCAACTGCGCACTTAATCGCCTCGGCGCAACAACGGTTGGTGCCCTGGACTTCTCGCGGCGGAGGAATCATTATTAGAGACCTCGTAATGTCGGGTTCAACCGACAATGTTTATCAGAAGATACTTCCGTCCCTCATCGAACTCGCCTTGTCCCATGGCGTTGCGCTCAGCCTCGGGGCGAGCTTTCGCTCCGCGAACATATTCGACTCCTACGACCTGACCCAACAAGCGGAAATTGCGAGTCAAATCGCCCTAGCTGATGAACTTCATCGCGAGGGCGTAATGGTCGTAATTGAATCTCCAGGGCATGCGTCTCCGAGGTCAATTACTGAGGTATCGCGACGGCTAGCGGCGTCACGATACCCGATCATGCCTCTCGGCCCGATCCCAACGGACACCGCGATTGGACAAGATCACATCAGCTCCGCAATCGGCGCAACGCTCATGGGGCTAGCAGGGGCGGCCCACATCCTGGCTGCCGTGACGCGCGAGGAACACACGGGCGGTGTGCCCACAAGCGCTTCCACGATCGAAGCTGTCGAAGCTGCGCGAGTTGCGGCTCACATAATCGACCTCGGCAACGGCACTGCAAACGCAGTTAGTGCCGACTATGAGATCGCCAGAGCTAGGTCAGAATCCAAAACTTGCGTTGTCGAGAGAAGCAAGCCCGGATGCGCAAGATGCGCGGACGCCTGCCCCCTGATAGTAGACCCGCGGGAAATCGCCGGACCATCGGCCCGGAAATGAAGTGACTCGGGCGGCTCATATACGGTGTCGGCACCCAACAGACACGGCGCCTGTGGACTGACGAGATGATGGGCGGCAAGCAATTTGGACTACTGCTCGCTGCCGAGATGCACTCATGGAAGCCGCCGCTTCGACCACCTAGACCGTTCAAAACGAGATCCCGATTCCGGACGGCGCGACCCGCTCTCGATACAGGGCGAGCAGGCCGTCGCCGCCTTCCGGACATCTAGGGATTCAGCTGTCTTCACAACTAAGCGACTGATCGTGCGCGATGCTCAAGGGATCACCGGCAAGAAGGTAGAGATCTACACGATGGCCATGTCATCAGAAGCAATCCGAGACCAGCTCACGAGTGAGAACGGTGGACAGTTCACGCCGGAGAAAGCGGACTAAGCGATGGCCAATTTAAACGGCTGAGCTCGTCAGCTAAGAACTCATTAACAAGAACCTCGCCGAGTGGCGGAGCTCCCGTTTTTGCATGTGAGCCGTCGTGACAGATCTCGATACGTCGGCTCCTTCGTCGCGCGACTACTCGATCACCGCAGAGGGCTCGATCGGCCGGAGGAAGGGCGGGCCTTGTGGCAGCGCGACACACGCCGAGCGCAGGCATCCGATTCGCTTATTGAGAACGCTTCTCGATAAGCTCAGGAGCCGCATACCGACGACTTGCAAGGATCACCATGCCCGCACGCCCGCTTTTCTACCCCGCACTGGCCGCCGCCTCACTCCTCCTCCTCTCCGGCTGCACCACAACAACGTCAGCCACTCCCCCAACCCCCGCCGACCACAGCTGGCTCGTCACCGCCGATGCCACGGCGAAAGAGCTCTACATCAACAACGCCGTCACGGGCGAGAACACCGACACCCTGAACGGCATCACCCTGGGCACCCACGCGGGCTCCGTGCAGCTCGGCAGCGGGCGCATCGCCTTCATGGATGAGTCCAAGCCCCAGCTCGACATCCTCTCCATCAGCTCGCGCGGCAAGGCGACCATCGACCAGCACTACGCGATCCCCAACGATGACGGGCGATGGAAGCGTGCCGGCTGGCTCTCGACCGACACGAGCCGGCGTTACGTCGCCATCGGCTCCGACTTCGACGACTCCACCGACCAGCGCGTCACCGTCGTCGACCTCGAGAAAGACACTCAGCAGACGGCCGACATCGCCACATCCGAGGTGACGCTCGCCACCACGGGCGAGACCGGAACCGAAGAGGTCGAAACCTTCTTGGTCGGCGATCCGCTGCGCCTCGTCGTCACCGCCGGCGGCCACCTCGACGCCTACTCCGTGTCGGCGATCATGGGCGGCGACACGCATCCGACGCCCGTCGCCACGACTCCACTCAACGCCTACCCGCACGGCCCCATCGTCAACGCCGCGGGAACCGTGATCGGCTCGGATCTCGCCACCGGCGTGCAGACCGTCGGCGTCACCGCCACCGGATTCACCGACTCCCAGTTCTCGTCGTACCCGCAGGCGAGCGTCGAGAGCTACCGGCCGCGCATGGCTCCGGATGGCGCGACCGCCGTGGGCGCGCAGGCCGGCGCCACAGAGAAAGACGCCGGGTGGGACACCATTCCCGCCTACCTCACGAGCGCATCCACGGCATCCGGCAAGCTGACCACGGTGAGCCTGGGCAGCGGCTCGTTCACTCGCGTCGCTGTCACGCCGCATTTCGCCGCAGTGGTGCTCACCTCCGGCTCGGGCGATTCGCTCGTGCTCGTGGAGAAGGGCGACGACGGCGCCTTCAACGGAGAGCAGACGACCGTGGCGCTCGACCCGCTCAAGAACGGGCCGGTCGTCGGCCAGCCGGCGGGCAAGGCATCCGTTCGCTTCACTGCGGCGACCGACGACGGCAGCAGCGTCTTCGTGACCCGCGGCGGCGAAGGCCAGATCACGCAGATCGACACCTCGACCGCGAACCCCGTAGTGACGCGCACGATCACGGTGCCCTCCGATCTTTCAGACGGTGGATATCTGACGACCGTCGACTCCGCGGTGAAGCCGTACGACCTCAGCGGCCGCTGACCGACCTGCGGCACGACGTACTGTTCGAAGGCCGGCGCCGCACGTTAGGGCTCTCGAACTGACGCCACCTACACTTCCTGGCGCTATCTCGAGCGCTCTAGAGCTGAATCAATTCGAGAAAAGTCTGCTCAGTCACAATCTCGATACGCTGGCCCTTCTTCGCGAGTTCCATCGCGCGCTCGACCTTCGAGCTGAGAGTCGCACCTGCCTTGAGTGTGCGCGGGTCGAAGCCACCCATGACGACGAGCGACGTCTTCTTCGTGACGCCCGATGATACGGAAGCACCAAAGTCGGCTACGAGCTTCTGTGCCTCGGGGCGGGTATGGGAATCGAGATCACCGGAGAAGCAGACGACCTCGCCGAAAAGTGGGTGGCCCGGGTCGGCCTCGACATTCGCACCCGGCAGAGCTGCCTTCTTTTGATACGGGCGAGCACGACTTACGCGCTTACGCTCGGTCACCTTGTGCCACAGCTCATCGATGGTTACGGCGCCGGTCTCTGAAGCAATGGCAAGCGCGATCTGGGCGCAAGCCAGCGAATCGGCCCCTGCCTCGTGGTGATTGAAATCCGAGAGACCGAAATGCTCGACCACTCGAGGGAGGCGGTAGCCATCCAACGCGACGTGCTGACGAACCACGCTCAACGCATCCAAGAAAACGAACCCGCGATCCGGCAGATCGAGGATCTTGTTCGCAGCGTTGTAGACACCCTTGTCGAACGCGCTGTACGCAACGAGCGGGGCACCATCCATCAGCGCTTGGAGACGGTCGAGAGTCCAATCCCACGACGGAGCATCGACCACATGCTGAGGTCCGATTCCGTGAATATAGGTATTGGTGAAATCGAGACCAGTCGGAGGCTTCACCAACCAAGACTCGTTCTGCACGACCGCGCCATCGACGACCTTCGTGATTCCCACCGCACAGACAGACCCCCGATCGAAGTTGGCTGTTTCAAAATCGATCGCTGTGAAGTTAAGACCCATGTGTGCGACTTTATGAGCAGGGGGATTTCGATGCCATCCCCCGAGTGCGGCACAAGATGGGTGAATGACGAGCGAATTACATTCAACCTTCTCGCTGGATGCCGCCCTACGGGATCGGCCCGAGCCGGCAACCCCGCGGTGAACCCCTACGACCTCAGCGGTCGCTAACGCGCAGTCGAGTATTAGTGGGCCCAGTCCAGCAATTCAAAGCGCGTTTGCTCGTGCGCTAGGCATCCGCAACTGACCGTCCACCTTTCGGGGTGAGGGTTGAGTCGTCATTCCCTTCCGTCACCCAGCGGAGACGAACCCCGGCGGCATCTTGCCCGTGCCTGCCGACACCCCGAAAAGCACTACTGCCTACCCGAAAGCAGGAACGCGCATCATGAGCTCGAGCAAGCCCGAAAAGAACGCCCCCGACGTCACGCTGAATGCGGCGCCTCCCCTCGACAAGTCCAAGGCGTATCACGCCGACGTGAAGCCCGGCCTGAGTCGGCGCTCCATCCTCCTCGGCGGGGCGGCCGCCATTCTTGCGGGGGTCGCGGCCGCATCCGGGCCGGGAGCGTTCGGCGAGAGGGCGGCAGCCGCATCCGGTCTCGCGACCAGCGCCCGAGCCGGGGCGACCAAGTCGATCATCGACGTGAAGCACGTCGTGATCTTGATGCAGGAGAACCGCTCGTTCGACCACTACTACGGCACCCTGCGCGGCGTTCGCGGCTTCGGCGACAAGCAGATGGTGGAGTATCCGAGCGGCGGCAACGCGTTTGCCCAGCCCGACCCGACCCGGCCAGATGGCGGGGTGATGCTGCCGTTTGCCCTCGACAGCACCCACTTCAACGCGCAGAACGCCGGCGGTCTCGACCACTCGTGGGGCGGCGGCCACACCGCCTGGAACAAGGGCGCCTGGAACAACTGGGTCGCGGCCAAGACGCAGCAGACCATGGGGTACTTCACCCAAGAAGACCTGCCGTTTCACCACGCGCTCGCTTCGTCGTTCACGATCGCCGACCACTATCACTGCTCGGTGATCGGCCCGACGACCCCGAACCGCCTCTACCAGTGGACGGGAACCATCAACCCCGAGGGCGACCACGGCGGCCCCGCCACCGACAACCCCGACGACTACAAGCCCGTCTTCACCTGGGGCACCTACCCCGAGCGCCTGCAGAAGGCCGGCGTCACCTTCAAGACCTACGCCAACAACGAGGTCGGCGACGACGGCACCCACCCCTACGTGGGCGACTACGGCGACAACCCGCTCTGGCTGTTCCAGAAGTACCACGACGCCCTCGCCTCGAAAGACCCGGCGGTGCGCGACCTCGCCCTGCGCGGCGGCCTGAATGACGGCTGGCTGGCCGACTCGGGTCGCGGGCTCGACGTCACCTATCTCCTGAGCGAGTTCGGCAAGGATGCGGCCTCGAACACCCTGCCCGCGGTCTCATACGTCGTCGCTCCCTACGGCTACAGCGAGCACCCGGCGGCGAGCCCCGATTACGGCGCGCACTACACGAACGCGGTCGTGCAGGCGCTGATGAGCAACCCCGACACCTGGGCGAGCACCGTGCTCATTCTCAACTTCGACGAGAACGACGGCTACTTCGACCACATGCTGCCCCCGCTCGCCGAGCCCGGCACGGCCGGCGAATACGTGGATGGCCTGCCGATCGGCTACGGCACCCGGGTGCCCCTCACGCTGGTCTCGCCCTGGAGCCGGGGCGGCTGGGTCAACTCGCAGGTGTTCGACCACACGTCAGTCATCCGATTTCTCGAAACCTGGACGGGCGTGCACGAGCCCAATATCTCTGCCTGGCGACGCACTATCTCGGGCGACCTCACCTCGTGCTTCGACTTCGCGAACCCTGACTTCTCGCTGCCCACCGCGGCCGAGGTGCCGCCGCTCAGCGTGACGCAGAAGCTCGTCGCCGCCGCAGACGCCGACATGGCGAAGCCCAACATTCGCGAGCCCGCCATCGGCGCGCAGGCAATGCCGGTGCAGGATGCCGGCACGGCCCAGCACCGGCCGCTTCCGTACCGGCAGCACGCCAACGTCGAGGTCGACCGGGCCGCCGCGACCGTGACGCTCACCATGCAGAACACCGGACACCAGGGCTTCTCGCACCAGGTGTTCGCCAACGCGCATCTGCCGTTCGAGTCGACGCCCTTCACGCTGGCCACGGGCAGCTCCGCCACCTACACCTGGAGTGCTGCGGCCACCGGTGGCACGTACGACTTCAGCGTGTACGGGCCCGACCGGTTTCTGCGGCGCTTCGCCGGCACGGTGCGCGCTGCTGGCGCCGCCGGAGCCGTGCCCGTCGTCGCGGGCAATCCCGTGCGGGGCGAGCGCCGGTCGCTGCGGCTCGAGCTCGCGAACGAGGGCAACGCCCCGGTCACGTACTCCCTGGCGGCGAACGACTTCGTCGACGAGACGCAGTCGGTCACAGTAGCGGTCGGCCAGACCGAGCGGTTCGCCTGGCCCCTGGATGCCGCGGGGTACTACGACGTGATCATCACCGCCGACACGGGTGACGGGTTCCGCTACCGCTTCGCGGGGCGCATCGAGTAGGAGGCGGCGGTCGGGGGCCTCGGTTGCATCCATTCGTCTCATAACGCTCTGATTCGTGAGGATCAGAGCGTTTGGGCAGCAATGGATGCGCGTGGCGCCCGAGCGCGGATCATCGAAGCGAGCTAACGGAGCACGATCAGGACGACACGCCGCAGCCGCATGCCGGAGTGGCGGCGTGGCGCTCAAATCGTGCTCCGTTAGCCCTGCAGGTAGCGGAGCGCCCTGAGCGATGTCGACGCTTCGACAGGCTCGCAGCTACTCGATCAACGAGGTGCTTGCGCCGGTCGAGTAGCCCGAGGCCGCCCGCGGCCGAAGCGTATCGAGACCATGGTGCGGTGATCTCGATACGCGGTGCTCGTTCCTCGCGATCGCTACTCGATCAGCGCCAGAATGCCGCCAATTGTTTAATGAGAACAGTTCTCAGCTAGAGTTCGAATCGGCTCCTCTGCCACTTCACACTCTGATCGAGAAAGTACTTCTATGCGCTCTTTGCGTTCCCCCGGGTCGGTGATGTCTGCATCCACCTTCCTGATCGTCGGGGTCGTGTGCGCGGGCATTCTGACCGCGTGCACCTCATCCCCCTCCGACGCTCGACACTCGCTGCCCGACACCGCTCCCGACTGGGCAAAATCCGCGGCGCCGAGCGGCGACTCCACCTCCCCCGACGGCGTCACCTCGGCCGTCGTGCTCTTCACCGAGAACGCAGACACCGCATCCATCTCGGCCGCCCGCACGTGGCTCGTCACCGCCGGACTCGACCTCGGCGACCAGCACGACAGCGTGCGCAGCCAGTCGATCAGCGGCTCCTACGACGACTTCGCCCGCGCTTTCTCGACGACCTTCGCAACCACCGACATCCATGGCCGCACGGCCGTTGTGCCCACCACCGATCTGTCGGTGCCCGCTGACCTGACGGCCATCGAGACCGTCGCCGGTCTCGTGAGTACGGATGCGATGCAGCCCACGCTCGTGGACGCGTCGGCGACATCGGCCAGCGCCGCGAGCGCCACAGCCACAACCGCCGGCACCGCACCCGCAGCCGCAGCACCCGCCGCCACCGCTCCCATCACCAGCGACGACTGCGCCGCCTACTGGGGCCAGACCCTCAGCTCCGAGTGGCCGGAGTCGGTCACGGTCGAGCACCGCTCCAACGCGCTGTGCGGCTACGGTCCGCAGCAGTTGCGCGCCATCCACCAGCTGCCGGACGACGCCACGGGCGCCGGAGCGACCATCGCGATCGTGGGGGTCTTCGACGACGCGACCGTCGAGGCCAACACGAACGCCTACTTCAGCAAGGCCGGAGCGCAGCCCCTGCGCGACGGGCAATACACGCACCACGCCCCGGCGAACCCGAACAACAGCCGCTGCGGTGGCCCCAGCTCGTGGACCGTCGAGCAGCACCTCGACGTGCAGGCCGTGCACGCGATGGCACCCGACGCGAACATCGTCTACTGGGGAAGCGACACCTGCGAGGCCCAGTCGCTCTACCTGCGACTGCTCGACGCGGTCGAGAGTGGCACCCCCGAGAACGGCGCCCCCGACGTCATCTCGCTCTCCTTCGGCGCTCCCGAAGAGCTCGACACCGCCGCCGACCGCACCCTGCTCACGCGAGTGCTCGTCGAAGGCGCCTCGCGCGGCATCTCGATCTTCGCCTCGACCGGAAACGACGGCGACTACAGCCAGGCCGGCGACCACCAAGACGGCACGGATGTGGCGTCGCCCGCCTCGAGCCCCTACGTCACCGCGGTCGGCGGCATGAGCATCGGCCTGAACGCCGACAACAGCGTGGCCGTCGAGGCCGGCTGGGAGACGCAGACCCGGTTCGCCCGCAACGGAGCCATCGTTCCGCCCGGCTTCATCTACGGCGCCGGCGGAGGAGAGTCGGCCTACTACGACCGCCCCTCCTGGCAGCGCGACAAGATCGCTCAGCCGGGAACCAAGCGACTGCTTCCGGATGTCGCGTCGCTGTCTGACCCGAACACCGGCTTCATCGTGAACGCGCCGTCGAACGGCGGCGTCAGCGCCGAACCGCACGGCGGCACGAGCCTCGCCACCCCCATGGTCGCCTCGATGGTCGCCATCGCCAAGGTGCGCAACGGCGTTCACGTCGGCCTCGCCACGCCCTCGTTCTACGCGCTCAGCGGCTCGACCGCCATCACCGACGTGCAGCCGGCGTCGGCGGCAACGTGGTTCCGCCGCTCGCCGTCGACCGGCGCGCTCTGGCTCGAGACCCTCTACATGTGGGACACCAAGCCCCAATCCCTGCAGTCCGGGCCGGGCTGGGACAGAGTCACCGGACTCGGCATTCCCCGCGGCACCACTTTTCTCGACCAGTTCGGAGCACAGAAATGATTCGACGCACCTCCCGCTCCATGCGGCTCGTGACCGCCGCGGCCCTCGCGGGGATGCTCGCGCTCGGCTTCACGGCGACCGCCGCGACAACCGCGATCGCCGCACCCGCGGCATCCGGAACCTCGACCGCGAGCGCGACCCTCGTTGAGGCCGCAGCCAAGACGGCCGCCACCAAGTCCGGCCCTGCCAACAGCGCCTTCGGCGTGCAGATGCTCGACTCCGACGGGGGAACCCTGCAGGCCTCCACCCCGCTCGCCGACTGGACCTCGGGCGACACGGTCACGCAGAACGCCGCCTCCACCGGCGACCTCTACAAGCTGAACACTACGCGCACCGAGGGGCTCGTCTCGCGGGCCGCATCTGACGGGGCTCGCTCGACGATCGCGTCGGGAACGTTCCAGCTGCGCGACCGCGTGCCCGTGACGTTCACCGGACTCACCTCTGAGTGCACCGCCGACGGATCGAGCACCGTGTCGTTCGACACCCTCACGGTAAACGGCGTCGACGCCCTCGACCCGGCACGCATCGCCACCGGTTACACCGTCGACCTGCCCGTGTCGTCGACCTGGGGCGCCACCAAGCTCTACATCGGCGAGCGCACAACGGATGCGTCGGGTCGTTCTCAGACCACCGCGTTGCGCATCGAGGCCGAGGCCGGCTCGTCGGAGATCTGGCGAGTGAAGCTCGGCCAGGTCGCCTGCACCCCTGCTGCGCCGGCCACCACCCCGGCACTCGTGTCGGGCATCACCGTGACCGCTCCGAATGGAACGCCGATCGTGGCGGGCGAGCCCAGCCTCACCGCTTCGGGAACCAAGACCGACGCCACGTTCTCTGCCCCGACCCCGCCGATCGCCGCGAAGGGCGTCACCGTCAGCCGCACCGACGACAGCGCCGCGAAGGTCTTGATCGACAGCTTCACGCAGGTGCCCGACACCTCGTCGGTCGGCGAGTACATGTGGTCGGCGTTCCGCGTGTACGGGCTCGCGCTCGACGTGGCCGCAGACGGCAGCTCTGTGGTGTCGTTCCCGGGCTCGAACTCGGGGCTCTTCGTGAACGGGGTCTGGATCAACACCGGAACCGACCTCTATACGGGCCTCGACGCTCAAGGCACCCCGCGCGTGACCGTGCGCTTCAACGAGCGGGTCGCGCAGCCCGACGGCAGCGTGCTCATCACGGCCGTGCACTACACCGACCTCACCGGAACCTACCCGTCGGTCGCGCTCGGCACGGTGAGGTGGTCGGCTCCGAGCACGGTTCCCACGCCCGACCCCGAGCCGACGCCCCAGCCCGATTCGCCGCTGCCGAGCCGCTACGCCTACGCGCTCAGCGCATCCGGCCCCTCGGTCGTGTCGCCCGTCGCTCTCGTGACACCGGATGCCGCTGCCGCGGCCGCCGCGAGCGCGAAGGCGCCGAACGCCGTGGCGAACTCCGACGTGGTGCGGCCTGACACTGCTTCGTCTGAAACGGCTTCGTCGGCTGCTTCGCCTGACGCAGCCACCCTCGGCGCCGCTCAGCTCGAGGTCGCGACCGTGACCGACGGCGTCGCCGGGCAGATCTCGGCGACCGGAGCACGCGCATCCAATGCCGCGGACACCGCGACGGCCCAGGTCGACTCGCTCACGCTCTACCCGGGGTCGAGTCTCGAGGTGTCGCTCAGCAACATCCGCGTGGCACTGACGAAGACCGGCGCGACCATGACCACCGGCGGAGGAACCGTGGACGGCCAGACCATCCCCGCTGGCGAGATCGCACCCAACACGGTGGTGCAGCTCGCCGGACGATCCGCGGTGATCACGCTCAACCTGCAGAAGGGCGCGGCCGACGGCTTTTCGGTGACCGGCGTCGACGTGAACGACATGCTCGGCCTGGGCGCGCGAGTGCGGGTGGCGGCGATCACGGCAGACGCTCCGGATGTTCCCACTCCGGTCGATCCCGGAACCGGGCCCGGCAGCGGGTCGGGTTCGCCGGGAACCGGAACACCCGAAACCGGATCTGGCTCTGGCTCCGGCTCAGGCGGCGAGCTGGGCAACGGCGCGATCGGGCAGAACTTCGTCTCACCGCAGGCGAGCTCGACCCGGCCGCTGGCCGACACAGGCATGTCGACCGCTCCCCTCGCCCTCGCGGCTGCACTCTCCGTGCTCGCGCTGGCGACCGGGGCCGGCCTGCTGCTGCGACGGCGTCGCCGACTCACCGCATCCTGATGCACGCACCGGCCGTGGTCTTCGTGGCCACGGCCGGTGCGACATCGCGGTGGCCCTTCACGCCCCGCCCGTGTGTCAGAAATCGACGTAAATTCGCGAAGTTAGGTCGATGTGCGCCAACTCGGCGACGAGCGCGGGGCCTCGCCAGGCGGGCAGAGCTTCAGAAGCCGCAGTCCTGGCTGACGGCCTCGCCGCACATGATTCCGAGGGCGAAGTAGACGACCACGCCGAGGATGCCCGTGACCACAGCGAGAATCGGGTTGCCGATCACGAGAACCCAGCTCATGACCGCCAGAACTCGACCCCGACGGCGTACCTTGGGCTGGCGGCGGCCGAGCACCGAGTGCATGACGATCAAGACTGTGGAGATCACCCACAGCACCAGGGTGGTGATCAGCCAGGGGCCGATCGGCAGCGTTTCGTCGGTGAACTGGGCGAGTACCGCGCGCGGACCGCCCGGGGCGGTGAAGATCGAGAAGAACATGCTCAGGTCGACGAGCACGAACACCAAGCCGAGCGCGAAGCTCGCGATCACCATCCACAGTCTCGGATCGGACTGCGGTGGCGGCTGAACGGAGCGGACCAGATCCCAGGCGGTCTGCGGCGGCCAGCCAGCACTCACCAGCGACTGCACCACGTCTTCCGGGCGACGGCCGGCTTCCATGCTCGACCGGGCGAAGTGCTGTGCGGCAGCGTCCATGGCTCAAGATTATTCGAGGAGTGCGGCGCTAGCTCGGTTGCGGCGGGCTCGGCTGGCCTAGCGCCGGCCAACGTGCGAGCGAACGACCCCGTCGACAGTCGCCCGCTGGGCTTCATCGCGGCGCTCATGCCTGCAAGACTGCATGAATGAGTGAAGATCGCGGTCACGATAACTCGACCCCGAAGAGGTTTCGACGTCTCGGATTCAATCCCCTTCGTGAGATCCTGCCGTACGTCTGCATCGTGGTGGGAATCGTGATGGCGGCGCGGAATGGGTTCACGTTTGCCGGAGACGACGGCGTTCTGGTGATCTGCAACCTCGCCCTCGTTGCTGTCGGCGTCATCGCCATTCCCGTCAACCTGTGGATGAAGAAGCGCGGCCTCTGACCGCGCTCGGCCGTGTAACAGATCAGAAAGAGGCATCATGCGACCACGGATCACCAACTACCTCATCGCCTCGCGCTGGACTTTTTCTCTGGTCGGCGCTCTCACCTTGGTCGCCATCTCCCTCTCCAAACTGTGGCCCGATCCGCCCGTGTGGTTCGTCATCGGAGCGGTCGGCGTCGCGGCGATATTCATAGCGGGGCTGGCTGGACACGTGGCGTTCTGGCGGTCACGACGAGAGTCCGCTGCGGCACGCAAGACGCTCGAACCCACCGACGATCAGCGTTAGCGGTCGGCGACAGAGGCGGCGGGGACGGGCACGGCAGATTCTCGACATCAAGCACCACCCACTTGTCGCGAATCGACCCGAAACCGTGCAGTTAGGTCGATTTGCGCCAAGTCGAACGGCGACTCGGCGACGCGTCGCGTCGCGTGGGGTCGGCTGCTAGGGCACGTACTCCGCAGAGAAGTAATCGGCTTTGATCACGAGAAGGGGACCTTCAATCTTCGACGTCAGTGAGACGGTGCGCGGATCCCAGAACGAACCGGGTAGGCGCGATTGAGGCGTCGTTCCTAACTCATTTTTCAGATCTTCGGGCGTAGTTCCGTCGGGCGGGCGCACCGTGACCAGCGTCCAGCATCCGCCAGAACCGCACCCGGTGCTGACCTGCGTGACCTCGCTACCTGTCGGAAGAGGGATCGATGACAGAGGCGGCACGTCGTCTCCTTCGGTCGCGTCGATAAAGAGGATTGCGACACGCGCCGCGTACAGCAGGGCAAGCACGGCGATGACGACAAGAGCGACGATCAGGAAGAGCCGTTTGCGGCTGCGCGTGGTGCTCACAACTGCGACTCTACTCAGAGCTCATCGCGATCAAGGCGGCCAACCCGTCTCTCTGACGGCCGACCGACCGGACGCCGCGTAGGATTTTCGGGTGCCCCTCCAACCGCTCTACCTCGAGTGGTTGCGCGAACCCGACGGCAGGGTGCTTCGCGCCAAGGCCGCACACCTGCGGCAATCGGGAATCCCGTGGACGACGACCGGCTCGAAGATGCTCGGCCAACTGAACGCCGCATCGATGCTCTGGTACCTCGCCATTGCGCTCATCTCGATCGACATCGTGATCGACAATCAGCACGACGGTCAGGTGCTCGGCAGCGACTGGGGCAGCCTGGCTTGGATGCTCGGGATCCTCGGTGTGTGGATCGTCATCGCCGCCGGCGTTGCGCTAAAAATCCGCAGGAAAACCAGCTCGCAGGCGACCGTCACAGAGTGGCGGCAGAACCTCACAGCGCTCGCCAACGGCTTCGAGCCGCAGCCGTCGCAGAGGGCGACGTTCACATCGATGATCACCGCAGACCGCGACGCGGTGATCGAGAACCCGCGCTTCACGGCATCCGGTCTCGAATTCGGCTCTCTCACGACCACGCGACCGGGCAGCCCGACCTGGCACTACCTTGCAGTAACCCTGCCTGCCCCGCTGCCGCACCTCGTGCTCGACTCCACCTCGAACAACACGTCGCGCAGCGATCTTCCTCCGGGCTACGAGCCGTTACAACGCATCTCCCTCGAGAGCGAGTTCGACCGGGCGTTCGTGACCTACGCGCCCGTGGACGACCGCGCCGACGCCCTCTACGTGCTCTCGTCCGAGGTGATGTCCGACCTCGTCGAGTACGCCGGTGACTACAACGTCGAGATCGTCAAAGACACCCTGGTGTTCTTCACTGCAGCACCTACGGACTTCACCGACGCACAGACCTGGATCTCGGTGCACACGCTGATCGACAGGGTCGTTCCGCGACTCATTCGCAGAACAGAGCGTTTCGTCGACGAGCGGCTGCCCCGACCGCATCGCTCGCTTCTGCCCGCGTTCGGGAGCACCCCGGCAGAGACTGCCGCCTCGCCGGTTCGCGCGGCCGCCATGCGGCCCGGCGTGGAGGGTGCTCTCGCCATTGTGCCCGCTCCGCTCATCGCCCGTAGCGGTCGGCGCTTCGTTCAACAGAAGCGCAGGTGGCGCGTGAGTTCCGTCCTGCTCAACATTGTCGGTGTCACGGCCTACTTCGTCGCCTATTTCGTTCCGATCGTGCTGATCTTCGCCGCGGTCCTGACGATTACCGACGGGCGGCCGTAGGGCTCAGCACTGAGTTCTATAGGGCGATCGCGATCCCGACGACGATCAGAACCAGCAGGGCGGCCGACCCGAAGCCGATGAGCAATGCGAACGTCAATGGATGGGTCTCGCGAAAACTCATCGTTCCGGGAATCAGTTCGTTGACCTCCCCGGGGCTGAGCGCTCCGGCGCCGTGTTCGCGGCCTGACCGGTCGAAACGGGTATTCGCCGCGTCCACAACAGCCCTGAGGCCTTCGATCTCCCAGTCCGAACCGCGAAGCCGAAGTGACTGTGTCTGGTCTGATACGAACAACATCAGCGAGGCAGGAAGGGTGATTCCTTCGCTGTTGGGGGCGGGCGTGATTGGCGCGAGCAATGCACTCAATGACACATCGGCGCGGTCGAATGCGATCACCTTGCCTCGAGCATTCGTGTACTCGATCGCGCGAGCGGAGATCCGGATGCGCGCGTTGGCCAGAAATCGTCGGTTGCGAGGCAGTAAGACGGCGAGGATGACCGCCGCCACGACGCCGCTGAAGCCGAACAGACCGAGGTAGATGACCAGCGCACCACCGCGGTCGGTAGCCGTCAGCACGCCGACACAGGCGCCCGCTACAAGAACCAGGGCGGGAAGCACTGCGACGGGTCGCACTCGCTTCGACTCCTGCTTCTGTTGTGCCCTGGACGGCCGAAACTCCTCGAAGGGTTCCCGCTCACCTCTCGAGTGACCGTCGTCGAGAATGCGGCGCATGAGCCGATGCTACTGCTCGGCACGACCGGAGAATGGGGTTCTACACCCTGAAGATTCTCATCACGCTCTATCCGAGACTCGGGCGACGAACGCGTCGAGTCGAGCGTCGAGTTCGCGGTCGACGACCCGCCTGATCGGGTCCTCGTCGTACCAGCCGACGATCTCTCGGGCGCCGAGGGAGAACGGCACGCTGGCGACGAAGTCTGGAACCAGGGCCTTGATCTTGCTGTTGTCGAAGATCAGGGAATGCGCCTTGTCGCCGAGAATTCCATCCGCCCACTCCGGGAAGGCCTGCGCCACTTCCGCCGACGCCGCGTGCACGAGCTGCGTCGTGGTGCCGGCGACGGCCGCAAGCTCGTTCGCGATCATGTCCCAGGTGAGGATCTCATCGCCGGTGATGTGGATGGCGTCGCCGATGCTGCGCGTGAGACCCAGCAGGCCGACCAGGCCGCGAGCCACGTCTCGGTGATTGGTGAGCGTCCACAGCGAGGTGCCGTCGCCGTGCACCAGCGTCGGCTTGCCCTGCCGCATGCGTTCGATCGCCGTCCAGCCGCCGTCGAGGGGCACCAGGGTGCGGTCGTAGGTATGAGAGGGGCGCACGATGGTGACCGGAAAGTCGTGGTCGTCGAACGCCTGCATCAACACCCGCTCGCACGCGATCTTGTCTCTCGAGTACTGCCAGAACGGATTTCTGAGAGGGGTCGACTCGACGATCGGAAAATGGGTCACGGGCTTCTGATAGGCCGACGCCGAACTGATGAAGATGTACTGGCCGGTGCGATCGCGGAAGAGGTCGACGTCGGCCCTCACCTGCTCGGGGCTGAACGCACGGAAGTTGACGACCACGTCGAACGTTCTCGTGCCGAGAGCATCGCGCATGCTCTGCGCATCCGTCGCGTCGCCAACGATGGTCTCGACGCCATCGATCGGCGGCCGCGTCGTGTCGCGACCCCGGTTCAGCAGAGTCAGGTCGAAGCCTCGCTCGACCGCCAGGCGGCTGCATGCCGAACTGATGATGCCGTTGCCGCCGATGAACAGAACCGTGAGCATGGTGTTTCCTTTCAGAGGGTCGCGCGCTTCAGCTTCGCACCCCGAGTCGACTGGCCGCAGCCGCTTGAACCCGACGCGCTTCCGTGTGAGAGTTCGGTCGGTCGACGGGCCTGTCGAGCAGGGCGCGGCGCAGGGGGGGGGCTCAGCCCAAAGGAGCCGGCTCCGCTGCGACCCCGAAGTTGTCTCTGAAGACGAAATCCGGGTCGACCTCAGCTTTGATTTCCCTCAGGCGCGCCAGCGTCGCCGGCGGGAATGCCTGCGCCACGATCTGCTCGCCCGTTCTGCTCTCGAAGCTCAGGTACAGCCCGTCAAAATGCGAAGCCAGCGAGTCCCAGAGCTGCTCGAAGCGCGCGCTCCTCCCGACCGAGGTGATCGAGAAGTTGGCCGACCTGTGGGCGTAGGCCGTCGCATCCGGGGCCACGTCGTTGATCGCGCCGCCCACCGGGCGGATCTGGAACCACGGCGCCGAACCCGACGTCGCCAGAGCGGCCGCGGCCCGCGCGGTCGGCGCATCCAGGTGCTCGACCAACCCCGAGCGGAACGACGGCTCGCCCTGGCCGTTGTGCGCGACATCCGAGGCGTTCGCCATGACCGCGGCGTACGGAAGCAGCTGCACCTGCTGACCCACCAACGGCGCGAGCTCCGCGAACGGCTGCAGGCGCGCGATGATCGTGTCGGGGTCAGAGGAGTTGACGACTCCGTACATCTGCGCGGTCGCGGGCTCGGCGGGGCGACCGCCGCTCAGAATCAAGAACAGGGTCGTGTCACGCGGCGACTCCTCTTGAAGACGACCGAAGTCCTCGAGAAACTGCGCCGCGTCGTCGACCTGGAACGCGAGCTGCGCCCATCCGACGTCGGCCACCTCGTCGGCCACGAAGTCGAACGACACCACGATGCCCACGTTCGCGCCGGCGCCGCGCACGGCCCAGAACAGCTCGGGGTTCTCGGTCGCCGAGGTGTGTGCCAGCGTTCCGTCGGCGAGCAGCACATCGGCGGCCACCATGTGGTCGATCGTGAGTCCGTGCTCGCGGCCAAGAAAGCCGACGCCGCCGGCGGTCGCGAGTCCGCCCACGCCGACCCCGCCGTAGTCTCCGCTCGAGAGCGCCAGGCCGAAGGGCTGCAGGGCGGCGGCCACGTCCATCCAGCGCGCGCCCGGGCCGACGCGCACGAGCCTCTTCTCGGGGTCGACGACCTCGATCTCGTTGAGGTTCTTGAGGTCGATCACGATGCCGCCGTCGTTGGTGCTGCGACCGCTGATCCCATGGCCTCCGCTGCGGATACCGAGCGGCAGCGACGCGTGCCGTCGCGCGAACAACAGGGCATCGCGCACCTCGTCGACGTCGCGCGGGCGCAGCACGAGGCCGGGCGCACCTCCACGCATATAAGTGGAGCGCACTCCCGCGTACGCCGTGTCTCCCGGCTCGATCGCACTCTCGCGCAGCGACTCGGGCAGCTCGTCGTAGGCGATGCCCTCGCGCCTCAGCGCGATCGCGCGGGCCGGCCGGATGCTGTCGGTCGCGACGATCCCGCTCGTCGCCCTGGCATCGGCGACGGCTTCGCGCAGCTGCGGCATCGTCTCTTCGGCGAAGCGCTGCAGCACCGCGGGGTCGTCGCCCATCACGATGAACGTGCCGATGCCATCGTCGAGCGCCATGCCCGCGAGCTGGTCGAGGCTCTCGGTGCCGGTGATGTTGAGCAGGCGGCGGATCTCCGCAGGATCGCGCCCCGCCTCGGCCGCCGCGTCATCGATGCGCGCGTTTCCTGATTGAAGGTCGCCCGGCTTGAGATACGGCAGGCTCGGCAGCCATCCATCACCCTTCTTGCCGGTGAGCCGCAGCATGCGCGGCTTGTACGCGCCCACCCAGATAGGAATGTCGTGCGCCGGGGCCGGGCCGCGCTTGGCCCCGTTGACCGGGTAGTACTCCCCGCCCTTGAGCACCGCGCGTTCGCCAGCCGCCCACGTGCCGCGCATGATGTCGATGGCCTCGCTGAGCGCATCCACGGCTTGTCCCGGGGTCAGGCGGCGCCCACCCATCGCCTCGATCGCATCCCAGAACCCGCCGGCGCCGAGGCCGAGGTTGAAGCGCCCGCCGCTCAGCAGGTCGAGCGACGCGGCCGCGCGGGCCGTGACCGGCGCCGGACGCAGGGGCAGGTTCAGTACGTTCGGCGAGATCTGGATGCGCGTGGTCGCCGCCGCGACGTACGACATCAGAGTCCAGGTGTCGAGAAACGACGCCTGGTAGGGGTGGTCTTGAAAGGTGACGAGGTCGTAGCCGAGCGACTCGGAGAGCTGCGCGAGCTGGACCGCACCCTGGGGCTGTGCGGCGGTCGGGGTGACGAAGGTGCCGAACCGGAGTGTGTGTCCGTAATCCATGGGATCAGTTCTTTTCTGCGGGAGCTGTGCCTTGACGCGCGGCGGCCGGGCGTTCTTGGGGCCGTTCTTCGGCGGGGCGCTCGAGGTTGCTGGCGGCCCACTGGCCGAGCTGCTCGAGCAGGGGCAGGAGCTGCTCGCCCTGCGGCGTGAGCGTGTAGGTGACGGCGATCGGCGGCCCGGCGTCGACGCTTCGCGTGAGGAGATTGACCTCGGCCAGCCCGGTGAGGCGGTCGGAGAGCATGGCGTCGCTGATTCCCGGAACACCGCGCTTGAGCGCCGCGAATGAGAGCGGTCCATTGCCGAGCGTGGAGAGCAGCATGCCGTTCCACCGCTTGCCCAGAATGCTGAACGCCAGGCTCACGGCGGCATCGCAGGTGTGCAGGTCATGGGCAGCGGCGGCGGGCTTCGGGGTCATGCGCCTCACAGTACGCCGCTAGCTATTGAATAGCAACTCTGAATTCCAGAGCGCCTGCGCGTCGGCGGAGCTCATCCATTCGTCGCCACATGCTCTCTCGAGGGTGAATGAGAGCATCTGGGCGACAATGGATGCGCATTGTCGGCCTTCGCGCGGATCATGTCAGGGTCAGACCATTCGGGTGGCGATGAACACCAACACGAGCGGCACGATGATTCCGGCCGTTCCGAGAATGGTGCCGATCCGCGCCTGCGCCGTTCCAGCTGCGCCGCGAGCCGCCAAGCGAAGCGCGCGAAGACCGAAGATCACCGCCGCGATCCCCTGAAGGACGGCAAACGCTCCCGCGATCGTGCCGAATCCCGAGAACAGTGCGAGAAGGGCGAACAGAGCAGACCCGCAACCCGCGACGAGAGCCGTGGATGCGAGCGGGTTGGACGATGCGGCCGCAGGCGTTCTGTTCATGTGGCCAGCGTGCCACAACCGCGCAGCGTGACAGGCTGGAGTCATGACTGGCGAGCTCCCCACCATCGAGATTGCCGATGCGTACTCCGCTCGGGCGGCCGAGTACATCGAACTCCTCGGATCGGTCGAGGCAATGCACCCCTCGGACGCAGCGCTCATCGCAAGCTGGGGCGCTCAGATCGACGGACCCGCTGTCGACGTCGGATGCGGCCCCGGCCACTGGACGAACTTCCTCGCCCAACGCGGCCTCGACATTCGCGGCGTCGACCTCACGCCCGCGTTCGTCGAGCACGCTCGCGCCACATACCCCGACGTGCGATTCGCGACGGGAAGCGTCGAGGCGCTCGACGCATCCGACGCCTCGCTCGGCGGGGTGCTCGCCTGGTACTCGTTGATCCACCACACTCCGGATGCGATCCGCTCGGCCGTCGACGAGATCGCGCGCGTGCTGCGGCCGGGCGGGCTCCTGCTGGCGGGGTTCTTCGAGGGGCCAGTGATCGAGTCCTTCGACCACGCCGTGACGACGGCCTACCGCTGGCCGACGGCCGAACTCGGCGAGCGGCTGCGCGCATCCGGATTCGAGGTGATCGAGACGCACACCCGCACCTCGCCGAACACCCGACCGCACGCGGCCATCGTCGCGCGACGCCGCGAGGTGTGAGGAATCGCCCTTCGCGAGCTGAATGAAGGGCCATTTCTCACACCTCGGCGGTCACACCTCGAGCAGGGAAACAGCTGCTCGCTGGTCGAGTAGGCCGCCCGCGGCCGTATCGAGACCACGTCGACGGTGATCTCGATACGCGGGCTCCTTCGTCGCGCCGCTACTCGATCAGCGCGCAGGACGCCGAGCGGGCGAGCGCGCCGGCACCGGATGCGCGATCACCCACTAAGGGCGCTTTCAGCAAGCTGGCACTCGCCGGAAACATGAACGACCACCGCGAAACCTGAATTTAACAACCGCGAAACCGGCGCGCAACTGCCGTCGCACAGCATGGGAGCATCACCTGTCAATCGACAGGTATTCGAGTCCCTGTCCGCGGAAGGTCGCGCCCATGAGTGCCCCGGAACCATCCCCGATCCACCTCGCTCCAGCCCACCAGAACCACAAGCTCTACCGCCAGGAACTGCACCGCGGTGTCGGTTCCTTCGCCTCGTTCGCCGCAGGCTTCTCGTTCGTCTCGATCCTCACGACGGTCTTTCAGCTGTTCGGGCTGGGCTTCGGCCTCGGCGGAGCCGCCTTCTTCTGGACCTGGCCCCTGGTGTTCGCCGGCCAGCTTCTGGTGGCACTCAACTTCGCCCAGCTCGCCGCGCGCTGGCCGATTGCTGGCTCGATCTTCCAGTGGGCCAGCCGCCTCGCGGGAACGACCTTCGGCTGGTTCACCGGCTGGGTCATGATCGTGGCGCAGACGCTCACCGTCGCGGTCGCCGCCATCGCGGTGCAGGCAGTCCTGCCCGCCATCTGGGACGGGTTCCAGATCGTCGGCGGCCCCACCGCAGACCCTACGCTCACCTCACCAACCGGCGCCCAGAACGCCGTGCTGCTCGGCGTGATCCTGCTGGTCATCACCACCGTCGTCAACATCCTCAGCGTGCGCATCATGGCCCTCGCCACGAGCGTCGGCGTGCTGATCGAGATCGTCGGCGTGGCGGTGCTGGTCACCGCCCTGCTGCTGCTTCCCGCTCGCAGCCCGTCGGTGGTCTTCACGACCGAGGGCACCGCCCCCTCGGACTCCCCCTACATCTGGGCTTTCCTCGCCTCGTCGCTGATGGCCGCCTATGTGCTCGTGGGCTTCGACTCGGCCGGCGAACTCTCCGAAGAGACGCACGCTCCGCGCAAGACGATCCCCAAGACGATCATTCGCGCGGTCGTGGTGTCGGGCCTCGGCGGTGCGCTGCTGATCATTGCCGCCCTGGTCGCGGCCCCGAGCCTGACCGACGGCAGCCTCGCTGGCGGTGGCATCGCCTACGTCGTGACCGAGCGCCTCGGCCCGGTCTTCGGTCGACTGCTACTCGTGGCCGTCGCGGTCGCCGTGTTCGCCTGCACCCTGGCGGTGCAGACATCCGGCTCGCGCATGATGTTCTCGATGGCCCGCGAGCGCGCCCTGCCGTTCTGGCGCACGCTCGCCGCGGTGTCGCCCCGCACGGGAACTCCCATCGCCACGAGCGTCGTCATCGGCGTCGGCGCAGCCCTCGCCCTGGCGGTCAACTTCGGACAGGCCGCCATCTTCACCGCACTCTCGAGCCTCTGCATCGCGATGCTCTACCTGGCCTACCTCGGCGTCACGGTGCCGCTGCTCGTTCGCCGTCTCAAAGCACCCGACCAGGGCTTTCCGCCCGGCGTCGACGAGACGGGCAAGCCGCTGTTTAGCCTGGGCAAGTGGGGCCTTCCGGTGAACATCATCGCCGTCGCGTATCAGATCGGCATGGTCATCAACCTGGTCTGGCCCCGGGCCGAGATCTACGACCTCACTGGCGAGACCTGGTGGCTGCAGTGGAGCGCCCTGCTCTTCATCGGCGCGACCCTCGTCGTCGGCTTCCTCGTTCACCGGCACGCTCACACCCGGCACGGCGCCATCAGCCTGGGCCACCTGCCGACGTCGGCGAGGCCGAGCGGCGCGCCCGCGGAAGCCGGCGCGGTCGCAACGATCGCCTAGCCCGATCGCCTAGACCCACCGAGTAGACCCGCCGCCTAGACCCGCCGCCTAGACCCACCGCCTGGGCCGCGTCACACGGATGCCGTGACGCGGCCCGACTGCACCCCGCACCACCCGAAAGAGAGCACCACCGATGACCTCGATAGCCGACGAGCACCAGACCGACAGCGTGCTGGCGGCCCGGGCCGATGCCCGAGCCCAGGCCGCCCGCACCGCCGACTACATGCCCTACCGGCCGGCATCCACGTCGCCGGTGGTGCCAGACGGGGTCGATCGCGACAGCCTGACCTGGGCCGAGACGGTGGCGCCCGGCGGCTACACCCATCGGGTCGTCGCGCGCGGCACCCGGCTGCGTCTCGATGACCCGACGGGCAGCGCCTGCGCCCACGTCATTCTGTACAACGCGCTCGAGACGAACGAGCGGCTCAACGTCGCCGACACGATCAAGATCCCATGGCAGGCGTACCTCAGCACGGGTCATCCGCTGCTCTCGGGAGACGGAAGGGCGCTGGCGACCATCACCGCCGACACCTCCGGTCGGCACGACACCTTCTGCGGCACCAGCACCGACGAATCCGCGACGGCGAAGTACGGATCGGCAGCGCCCGAGGGACCGTCGCCATCCGGCCGCTCGCGCTTTCTCCTCGCCGCCGCCAAGCACGGACTCACCGGGCGCGACCTGCCGCCCAGCGTCTCGTTCTTTCAGGGCGTGCACGTCGAGGCGGATGGCGGGCTCACGTTCACGGGAAGCGCCGGCGAGGGCACGCACGTCGAGCTCGTGGCCGAACTTCCCCTGCTCGTGCTGATCGTCAACGTGCCGCATCCGCTCGACCCGGCAGACGACTACTTGGTCGGGCCCCTCCGCGTGCACGCTTGGCCGGGAGACCCGACGCTTGTGGGAAACCCGCAGTTCACCGCGACGCCCGAGGTGAATCGCGCCTACCTCAACTCGATCGACTACGCGGAGGCCCGAGGACTGTGACCACCACACCCACCACCACCCACACCGTGGGCGACCGCGTCATCGAGACGACGGTTCCGGTCGGCGCCCACTACTCAGTGGACACTATCCTCGACCCGAACGGCCCACTCGCGAGCAACACCGACGCCGACTCCGACGCCGACTCCCACGCGATCGTGCTCGACGAGACCGTCGCACCGCTCGCCCCCTGGTCGGCTCGACTCCTCGCCGGCCAGACCCTCACGATCGTGGATGTCGGTGGCAACCAGTCCGCAGACTTCCTGATCTACAACGCGCACGATACAGACGAGCGCTACTCGACGCCAGACACCCTCGCCTGGCAGCAGAACGCCTACCTCAGGGAGGGGTCGATCCTGCGCTCGAACCTCGGCCGCCCGCTGATGACCGTGACCGGCAACGAGATCGACCGCCAAGACACGATCGGCGGCGCCTGCTCCAAGGAGTCGAACACGCTGCGCTACGGCTTTCACACCGAGCACCAGCACGGCTGCCGAGAGAACTTCCTCGCCGAAGCCGCGCGGCACGGTCTGGGTGCCCGCGACCTCGTCTCGAACATCAACTGGTTCATGAACGTGCCGGTCGAGGCCGACGGCACCCTCGGCATCGTCGACGGCATGTCTGCCCCCGGCAAGCGCGTGGCGCTGCGAGCCGAGATGGACGTGCTCGTGATCGTCTCGAACTGCCCGCAGATGAACAACCCCTGCAACGACTTCAACTGCACTCCGCTGCGAATGATCGTGACCAGCCCAGCGCTCGCGACGAAAGAGAACCACGCATGACCCCCGCCTTCGACACCCTGCTCATCGCCAACCGCGGCGAGATCGCGCGCCGCATCATCCGCTCGGCTCGCACCCTCGGCCTTAGAACGGTGGCGGTCTACTCCGACGCCGACCGCGCCGCTCCCCATGTGCGCGAGGCCGACGAGGCCGTGCGGCTCGGGCCGGCCCCCGCCAAGGAGTCGTACCTCGACATCGACACGATCCTCGAGGTCTCCGAGCGACTGGGCGTGGGCGCGATCCACCCCGGTTACGGCTTTCTCTCTGAGAACCTCGACTTCGCCCGCCGCATCGAGGCCGCCGGCATGAGCTTCATCGGCCCCACTGCCGGGCAGATCGCCTCGTTCGGCGAGAAGCACACGGCCAGAGAGCTGGCCGCCCGCGCCGGAGTGCCCATGCTCGCCGGCACCGGGCTTCTCTCCTCCGCCGACGAGGCCGTCGCCGAGGCCGAACGCATCGGCCTGCCCGTGATGCTCAAGGCCACGGGGGGCGGCGGCGGAATCGGCATGCAGGCCTGCACGAGCATCGACGAGGTGCGCGAGGCCTACGACCGGGTCGCCCGCCTCGGCGAGAAGAACTTCGGCTCGGCCGGAGTGTTTCTCGAGCGCCTCGTGCGCCCGGCCCGCCACGTCGAGGTGCAGCTCTTCGGCGCCGGCGACGGCCGCGTCGCCGTGATCGGCGACCGCGACTGCTCTCTGCAGCGACGCAACCAGAAGGTCATCGAAGAGGCGCCGGCTCCCGCGCTTCCGGATGCCGTGCGGCGGCAACTGCACGATTCCGCCCGACAGCTTGCGGCATCCGTCGACTACCGCTCGGCCGGCACGGTCGAGTTCGTCTACGACCCGGTGCGTGAAGAGGCCTCTTTTCTCGAGGTGAACACCCGCCTGCAGGTCGAGCACCCGGTCACCGAAGAGGTCTACGGCGTCGACCTCGTGGCCATGATGCTGCGCCTCGCCCGCGACGGCGCCGACGGCATCGACCCGGCGATCTTCACGACACCGTTCGAGCCGAACGGCCACGCCTTCGAGGCCCGCGTGTACGCCGAAGATCCCGACAAGAACGGCCTGCCCAGCTCGGGACTCGTCACCCACGCGGCGTTCCCCGGCTTCGGCAGCGCCGAGCTCAGCGGCGTGCGCGTCGACGGCTGGATCGAGACCGGGCTCGAGGTCTCGCCCTACTACGACCCCATGCTGGCGAAGGTCATCGCCGCCGCTCCCAGTCGCGACGCCGCGCTCGACCTGCTGCGCGAGGGACTCGATGCCAGCCGCGTCGACGGCGTCGTCACCAACCTCGGCCTGCTGCGCTCACTCACCGACGAGACCGGGCTGCGCGCCGCCGTGCACTCGACCTCCACCCTCGATCAGACCGCAGACCCCGACCCCCGCATCGATGTTCTGGATGCCGGAGCGATGACGACGGTGCAGGATCTGCCCGGGCGCACCGGATACTGGCAGATCGGCGTGCCGCCGAGCGGCCCCATGGACTCCGTCTCGTTCTCGGAGGCGAACCTCGCCGTCGGCAACCCCGCGGGAGCGCCCGCGCTCGAGATCACCGCCACCGGCCCGACCCTGCGATTCAGCGCGCCGAGCCTGATCGCCCTGACCGGCGCACCGGCATCCGCCACCCTCGACGGAGTCGAGGTGCCCTTCTGGGAGCCGGTCGAGGCCGCCGCGGGCAGCGTGCTCGCCATCGGCACCCTGCACGGCCCGGGCCAGCGCGCCTATCTCGCCGTGCGCGGCGGCATCGACGTTCCCCTTTATCTCGGCAGCGCGTCCACCTTCACGCTCGGCAAGTTCGGCGGGCACGCCGGCCGCGCCCTGCTACCCGGCGACGTGCTGCGACCAGGCTCGCCCGATTCGGATGCCGCGCATCCGGCATTCGCGAGCGGCACACGCCTGTCGCTGGTCGGCGGCCCGACCCCCGCCGAGCGTCGTCCCGCGCTGACCACGACCTGGCAGATCGGTGTGACGGAGGGGCCGCACGGCGCCCCCGACTTCTTCACGCGCGCCGATCTGAACGTCTTCTATGCGACCGACTACACGGTGCACTACAACTCCGCCCGAACCGGCGTGCGGCTCGATGGGCCGCGGCCCGAGTGGGCGCGCGAAGACGGCGGCGAAGCGGGCCTGCACCCGTCGAACATCCACGACAACCCCTACGCCGTGGGCGCCATCGACTTCACCGGCGACACCCCGATCATCCTCGGCCCTGACGGCCCCAGCCTCGGCGGCTTCGTCTGCCCGGCCGTGGTCGCCAGCGGCGAACTGTGGAAGCTCGGCCAGCTGCGCCCCGGAGACACGATCCACTTCGTTCCCGTGCGCGAGGCCGACGCGGCCGCCCTCGACGCCGACCGCGCCTCGTTCAGCGTCAGGAGTTCGGGCGGCGACGGCGACGACGGCGTGATCGATCGGCTCGCGGCAACCGAGGCGCGGCCGTCGGTGACGTATCGCCGCGACGGCGACGACAACCTGCTCGTCGAGTACGGCGACCTCACGCTCGATCTCGGGTTGCGGATGCGCGTGCACGCGCTCATGGAGAGACTGCAGAGCGAGTCGCCCCGCGGCGTGCTCGAGCTGACCCCCGGCATCCGCTCGCTGCAGATCCACACCGACTCCTCCGAGCTGAAGGCCACCGCGCTGGCGGGCCTGCTGCGCGAACTGGAGAACGACATCCCGGCAACGCACGAGCTGGTCGTGCCCTCGCGCACGGTGCGCCTGCCGCTGTCGTGGGACGACCCGGCCACGCATCTCGCCATCGAGCGCTACATGAACGGTGTGCGCGCCGATGCGCCGTGGACCCCGTCGAACATCGACTTCATTCGCCGCATCAACGGCCTCGACTCGGTCGACGACGTCATGAAGACCGTGTTCGACGCCACCTACCTGGTGCTCGGACTCGGAGACGTCTACCTCGGCGCCCCCGTGGCCACGCCGCTCGACCCGCGGCACCGGCTCGTGACCACCAAGTACAACCCCGCTCGCACGTGGACGGCAGAGAACTCGGTCGGCATCGGCGGCGCCTACATGTGCATCTACGGCATGGAGGGGCCGGGCGGCTACCAGTTCGTCGGCCGCACCGTGCAGGTCTGGAACAGGTTCCGCCGCGGCGGCCTGTTCCAGGAGAACCCGTGGGCGCTGCGCTTCTTCGACCGCATCGAGTGGTACCCGGTCGGCGCCGACGAGCTGCTCGAGCTGCGCGCCGAGACCGATGCCGGCCGTGGGCACTACGAGACCGAAGAGGGAACGTTCGCGATCGCGGACTACCAGCGCTTCCTCGCCGAGAACGCCGGCTCGATCGCCGACTTCCGCGAGACCCAGGCCCGCGCGTTCAGCGAGGAGAAGGATCGCTGGCGCGCATCCGGTGAATTCGATGTGCGGCCCGACGAGAAGGTTGCCGCGCCAGCCGACGCCGTCGTCGTCGCCGAGGGCTCGGTGGGAGTGGCAGCTCCCTTCACCTCGACCGTGTGGCAGATCGGCGTCGAGCCGGGCCAGACGGTGAGTGCTGGGCAGAAGCTCATGGCCCTCGAAGCGATGAAGATGGAATCGGCGGTCGTCGCCGCATCCGACGGCGTCGTGGGCGAGATCCACGTGCGTCCCGGAGACCAGGTCTCGCCCGGCCAGATTCTCATCTCGATTATTGGAGCAGCAGCATGACACCCACCAGCACCGCCGTCGACAGGGTCGCCGCCGCTTACCAGCGCATCCGCGCCGTGGATCGGCCGGAGATCTGGATCAGCCTGCGCGACGAGCAGGATGCGCTCGACGAGGCCGCGTCGATCGACGCTCGCGTCGCAGCGGGTGAGGTTCTGCCGCTGGCCGGAACCGTGGCCGGGGTCAAAGACAACATCGACGCGGCCGGCTTCGACACGACGGCAGCCGCGCCGAGCTACCGCTACCGCCCGGATGCGGACTCGACCGCCGTCAGCCGCCTTCGCGAGGCCGGCTCGGTAATCATCGGCAAGACCAACCTCGACCAGTTCGCCACCGGGCTCGTCGGCACCCGCAGCCCCTTCGGCGCCGTACGCAACGCGTGGCGACCCGACCGCATCTCGGGCGGCTCCAGCTCGGGATCAGCCGTGGCCGTCGCGCTGGGCATCGTGGATGTCGCGCTCGGCACCGATACCGCCGGCTCGGGCCGCGTGCCCGCCGCGCTCAACGGCATCGTCGGCGTCAAGCTCACCCGCGGCCGCATCCCGACCACGGGCGTCGTGCCCGCCTGCCGCACCCTCGACTGCGTCACCGTCTTCGCCCGCGAGGTCGGGCTCGCCTACAACACGGCCGAGCTGCTCGCCGGACCCGACGGCATCGACCCCTTGGAGCGCACACTCGCCGAGGCCGCGCGCGCCACCGCGACCGCGCTTCCCCCACGCCCGCGCGTCGGCATCCCGACCGCCGAGCATCTGGATGGCCTCGCCCCGGGATGGGCCGACGCGTTCCACGCCGCGGCGGGTCGCCTCGCGGCCACCGGTGTGGAGATCGTCGAGGTCGACATAGCTCCGCTGCTGCAGGCGGCACGGATGCTCTACGAGTCGTCGTTCGTGGCCGAGCGCTACGCGGCCGTCGGCGAGCACATCGACGCGCACCGCGAGCTCATCGGAACCGACCTCGACCCCTCGGTCTCGACGATCGTGCTCGGCGGAGCCGACCGCACGGCCGTCGAGCTCTACCGCGATCGCGAGCAGCTCGACCGCCTGGGCGCCGTCGCTCGAGCCGCGCTCGCCGGGTGCGATGCCCTGCTCACCCCGACCACCACGTGGCATCCGACCCTCGCCGAGATCGCCGCCGACCCGATCGGCGGCAACAGCCGCATGGGGCGCTACACGAACTACGCCAATCTGCTCGACATGGCCTCGACCGCGGTGCCCGCCGGTGTCGTCGACGGCCTGCCCTTCGGTGTGATGATCACCGCCCCGGCCTTCCACGATCTAGCCGTGCACCAGTTGGCGCAGCGCCTGCTCTCTCCGTCGATCGAGATCCTCGTGGTGGGCGCTCATCTCACCGATCAGCCCCTCAACCACCAGCTCATCGCGGCCGGCGGCTCGTTCGTGCGCAGCGTCACGACCAGCGCCGACTACGCGCTCTTCGCCCTCGACACCGTTCCGCCCAAGCCCGGCCTGCTTCGGGTGGCCGGCGGCGGAGCATCCGTGGCCGGCGAGATCTGGTCGCTGCCGGCATCCGGATTCGGGACCTTCGTCGCGGCCCTGCCCGCGCCGATGACGATCGGGCAGGTCAGGCTGGCCGACGGCGGCTCTGTGTCGGGTTTTCTCTGCGAACCCGTCGCGACCGAGGGCGCCGAGAACATCAGCGCCCACGGAGGATGGGTGGCGTGGCAACGATCAAGAGCAGGCGAATGACCTCTGCGCCCGGCGAGTGAGAGCATGGGTCGTATGAGTTCTGTCACGACGTCGGGCAAGGCCGGCAGGCCCCGGGCCAGCGCGCCCAAGCAGAATTCCGCCCTGAGTGCGCGCGAGCAGATCCTCGACGCGGCGGCGGCGCTGTTCTCGGAGACCGGATTCTCGGGGTCGTCGACGCGCGCGATCGCCGACCGCGTGGGCATCCGGCAACAGTCGCTCTACTACCACTTCGCCGGCAAAGACGAGATTCTCGCCGAGCTGCTCAGCGGATCGGTGCGACCGAGTATCGAGTTCGTGCAGCGCATCGAGGAACGCGTGCCCGACGAGATCACGCCGGCGGGCGCGCTGTTCGCTCTGGCCAGCATCGACGCGCGCACCCTGCGGCAGACTCCGCACAACATCGGCACGCTCTATCTGCTTCCCGAGATCCAGGAGTCGCGCTACGACGCGTTCCGCATCGAGCGCGAGCAGCTGCGGGCGAGCTACGGCCGACTCGGCGTCGCCGCAGCACACCCCGACGTGGCCGCGACGATAGGCGAAGACCGCATCGGCGCCATCCTGATTCAGCTCGCCGAGCTCGTGATCCGGCTGCGTCGCGACGGCGGCACGGCGGCCATGCCCGAAGACGACGACACGACGATCGCCACGTCATGCCTGCGGGTACTCGGCCTGTCGTCGGCCGAGATCGCCGCGGCCCGCGATGAGGCAGAGGCTGTGACCGCGCTCAGCGCATCCACTCTCTGAATGCGGGGTCGTGACCGGGCCAGACCTCGACGCCCCGTTCGGCCGTGAGATCGGCCAGGCGCTCGAGCGAGCGGGCGGCCTGTTCTTCGTCGCCCGGCACGGCGGTCCACCCGCAGGGGATGCGTTCGATCAGGTTTCGCTCGAGATCGGCCGCATCACAGGCGAGCACGATCGAGCGCCCGGGCAGATCGATGCGGAAGGACTGGTGGCCCGGGGTGTGGCCGCGAGTGTCGAGGGCGGTGAATCCCGGTGCCAGAACGGTATCGCCGTCGAGCAGCCTCACGTCGAGATCGCGCTCCAGGATGTCGCTGGGCACGACGACCTCGCGGCGTCCGATTCCGCTCGTGAGCCACTGCCACTCGCGGCGCTGCAGGGCGACGGGAGTGCCCCCGGGCACCAAGCGCAGGGCTCCCGTGTGGTCGAGGTGCACGTGCGAGATCGCGCAGAATGCGAGGTCGCTCCACTCGAGGCCCGCCGCAGCGACTCCCTCGGCCAGGGCATCGCCTGGCGGCACGACGGCCGTGTAGCTCTCGTAGTCGTAGCGGGCTGCGCGAAGAAGAGGATCGCGAACGGCGTCGAGATCGAAGCCCCCGTCGACCAGCGCCCACCCGTCGTCGTAGACGACGATCGCGCCAGTGACGGGCTCGAGCAGAAAGCGCGACGGGTCTCCGCCACGCAACGACATCGACTCGGCGATCGGCTCGTAGCCCAGCACGAGAGGAATCACTCGGCGAGGCGTGCCCCCGAGGGCGAAGGGCTGGGCGAAATCGCTCACACTGCAGATCATCGGGCCCTTTCGACGCTGGCGGCCTTGTCTCGCAATTGGATACAATATTGACTAAACCGAATCCATTCTATGGTCCCCGAGCCGGAGGCAGACATGACCGACGCGATCGACATCAACATCCCCATCCACGGCGAGATGCTGCACTGGGGCCGACGCCCCACGTTCGAGATGGTCGAGCAGATCGCCGACGGCTACGCATCCGACGTCTCTCGCTGGCTCATCGGAGCGCACACCGGAACCCACGTCGACGCGCCCTCGCACTTTGTGCCGGGCAGCACCACCGTCGACCAGATCGCGCTCGACAGCGTCGTAGGCCCGGTGCGGGTGCTCGATCTGCGCCATGTCGTCGAGGAGATCAGCACGGCCGACCTCGCCGCGGCCGGAGCGGAGGGCGCGGCGCGAGTGCTCTTCCGCACGCGCAACTCGACAGACGCGCTGACCCGGTCGGAGAAGTCCGAGACGTGGGTCGGGCTGGGGCCAGACGGTGCCGCGTGGCTCGTCGATAGGGGCGTTCTGTTCGCCGGCATCGACTACATGACCATGGAGGCGCCCGCGCACACCTCAACGTGGCCGACGCACGTGACCCTGTGCGGCGCGGGCATCGTGATTCTCGAGAACGCCGACCTTTCTGCCGTGGAGCCCGGGGACTACCTCATGGTCTGCCAACCGGTGCCGTTCGCCGGACGCGAGGCAGCTCCAGCGCCGACCGTTCTGCTCCCGCTTCCGGCGTAGAGCCCAGGGATCAGCTATGGCAACGTCACCGCTCCCGCATCTCGTCCTCGTTCACGGAATGGGCGGGACTCCCTTCACCTGGTCGTCCGTCGTTCCGCTGCTCGCGGAGCGCGGCTACTCCTCCTCCGTGGCCGACAATCTCTCGCAGTCGTTACACGACGACGAGGCGAACGTGCGCGCGCTGATCGACGCCGTCGACGGACCTGTGCTGCTCGTCGGGCACTCCTACGGCGGCGCGGTCATCACCGCAGCCGGCACGCACGACAGGGTCATCGGCCTCGTCTACGTCGCCGCGTTCGCCCCCGACAGCGGCGAGTCGGTGACCCAGATCGTCAGTTCCTACGAGCCGGCCGAGGTCTCGAAGTACTTCACGCGGGGCGCCGACGGCGAGTGGATCTCGGCGCCCGACGAGGAGTCATGGCGCGAGCTCGCCTGGGACGTGCCCGAGGAGGTGCGCCTCGCCGGTCGCTCCGAGAGCCGAGTGTCGGCCGACGCGATCTTCACCGAGACCATCGCGGAACCCGCCTGGCGGTCACGCCCCTCTTGGTACCTGATGGCCACGAGCGACAAGCACCTGCGCCCGGAGATCCAGCGCGACATGGCCACCCGCATGGGCGCGACCCTAGACGAGGTCGACACCAGCCACGCGATTCCGCACGCGGCGCCCGAACGGGTCGTGGCCACCATCGAGCGCGCTCTCGGAGTCAACTCCTCTGCGCTGCTTGAGTAGACTCCTCTGCGCTGGTCGAGCAGGCCGCCAGCGGCCGTATCGAGACCACCCTGCAGGGATTTCGATACGCCGGCTCGTTCCTCGCGCGGCTACTCAATCAGCGCAGTGGTCGGTCGCCTCAGGGCACGCGCTGCACCCGACCGTCGAGGTCTTTCACCACGCGCCCGGCCTGAATCACCATCCGAATGGCAGCCGAGTCGGCGAGCTCACCAAGAGCGTGCACCGGGTCGACGTTGGTCACCACCAGGTCCGCCTGCTTGCCAGCCTCGATCGAGCCGATGTGCTCCTCGAGTCCGAGCAGCGTGGCGCCACCCAGCGTGCCGGCCTGGATCGCAGCAAGCGGGTCGAGGCCGACCTCGACGAGCCAGGCGAGTTCCGTGAGGTTCCGCCCGTGCGTGTGCACTCCCGCGTCGGTACCGAGCGCGACAGGCACTCCGGCCGCGACGGCACGGCGCACCGAGTCGAGGCCACGTCTCTGCCGCGCTTGGCGGTCGGCGAGTGCAGCGGGTGAGGTCGTCGTCGGGTCGAGTGTTCGCATCAGAGTGCTGAGAGTCGGAACGAGAACCGTGCCGTGCTGCAGCATCAGCTCGATCGTCTCGTCGCTCAGGTCGTAGCCGTGCTCGATGCTCGCCGCACCGCCGAGAACGGCAACCCGCACCGCCGCGTCGGTCAGCGCGTGCGCCGTGATCGGGCGGCCGCCGCGCTCGGCGACGAGCCGGGCCACGAGAGCCACGTGCTCCAGGGGCAGGCCCGCATCCGCCGGGTCGTCGGTCGGCGAGCCCACCCCGCCCGAGGTCGAGACCTTGATCGCGTCGGCGCCCATGCGCATGAGCTCGCGCACGGTGCGGATGACGTCGTCGTCGGTGTCGACGACGCCGGGGGTGGGCATTCCGGGGCGCACGGCCCAGGCCGGCAGCGATCCATTGGGGCGTACCGGGTCGGCGTGGCCGCCCGTAGGCGACAGCATCGAGATGGCCAGATGCAGTCGCGGGCCCACGGCCGAGCCTCGCGCGATCGCGTCGCGGTAGCCGGGGGTGAGGCCGTCGAGATCCCGCGCGGTCGTCACTCCGGCGAGCAGCGTGGTGCGCAGCACGGCGGCGGTCTCGAGCACGTGCTCCTCGACGAAGCGCGAGCGCTGGGTCTCGGGATCGGCGGGCACCATGCTGAGGTGCACGTGCGCGTCGACGAAGCCCGGCATCAGGAAGGCGCCGGTGAGGTCGATCGTGCGTTCGACTTCGAGACCGGCTCTGCGCGGTCCGGCGTAGCTGATGACCCCGTCGACGAGTTCGACCTCGGAATCCGCCAGCGGCGGACATCCGGTGCCGTCGACGAGCGTGGCGCCGACGAGGCGCACCGTGCCGGATGCGTGCGGAACGTGAGGGAGACGAGCCGCCACGGTCAGCTCGCCAGGCCGAAGCCGGGAGCGCCCGGATCGGCGTCGAGTAGTCGGCGGGTGTACCAGTGCTGCGGGTCGGAGTAGACCTGCTCGACGGGCCCGGCCTCGACGACCTCGCCCTGATAGAGAACCACGACGTCGTCGCTCACCCGCTGCACGACCGCGAGGTTGTGCGAGATGAACATCATCGTCACGCCGAGCGACTCTTTGATGCCCGCGAGCAGATCGAGGATCTGCGCCTGCACCGACACATCGAGCGCCGAGGTGATCTCGTCGGCGATCACCAGATGCGGGTCGATGATGAGCCCGCGCGCGATGGCTATGCGCTGGCGCTGGCCACCAGAGAACTCGTGCGGAAAGCGGTGCATCATGTCGGCGCTCAGCCCCACGCGCACGAGCCACTCGGCGATCAGCTGCTCGTGCCTCGCGACCCTTGCGCGCGCCGGGTCGATCGCCTCGGCGAGCGTCTGCGCGATCGTGCGGCGCGGAGACAGCGACGAATACGGGTCCTGCGGAATCATCTGGGTGCGCCGGCGATACGCGCGCATGGCCCGGCGGTCTGCCGCGACGATATCGACGCCGTCGACGGTCGCGGTTCCGGATGCCGCGCGCACCGTTCCCACCAGAACCTTCGCCAGCGTCGACTTGCCCGAGCCGGATTCTCCGACGACTCCCACGGTGCGGCCTCGCTCGAGGCGCAGGTCGACCCCGCGCAGCACGCGCGCCGAGCCGAACGAGACGTCGAGACCGCGCACGTCGACCATCACCTCGCTCATGACCGGGCCTCCCGCGGCACGGCAACCACGGGCGTCGCCGCAAGAAGCTGCTTGGTATAAGGGTGTTCCACGGTGTCCTCCGAGAGTGTGGCGACGTCGTCGATACGCTCGACGATGCGGCCGTCCTTCATCACGAGCACGCGGTCGCAGAGAGCACGCACCACGCCGAGGTCGTGCGAGATGAACAGCACCGCCGTGCCCGACTGCTCGTTCATGCGCTTTAGCAGCGACAGCACCTCACGTTGCACGGTGACGTCGAGGGCGGTGGTCGGCTCGTCGGCGATCAAAAGATCGGGCTTCGTGCTCATGGCCGACGCGATCATGGCGCGCTGCTTCATTCCGCCCGAGAGCTGATGCGGATGCTGCCGCAGACGCCCCTCCGGATCGCTCAACTTCACGGCCTCGAAGGCACGCGCGAGCAGGCCGAGCGCGCCCCGTCGCGGAAAGCCGAGACGAATCGTGAGCACGTCGGAGAGCTGGCTACCGAGCACCAGAGCCGGGTTCAAGGCCGTGCCGGGGTCTTGGTACACGAGCCCGATCTTCGACGCGAGGGTGCGGCCCGAGACGCGGCCGATCAGGTCGGTGCCGCCGAGCTCGAGGCGTCGGGCGGATGCCTCGAGCCCCTCTCCGAGCAGACGCGCGACGACCGACGCGGTGAGGGATTTGCCCGATCCGGATTCGCCGACGATGCCGAGCACCTCGCCTCGACGGATGGTGAACGAGACATCGGAGACCAGAGGGCGACCGGTGGAGCCGTGCGTGACCGTGATGCCGTCGGCGATGAGCACGACGTCGTCGCCCTCGATCGCCACGAGGGCGGGCTCGCCCTCGGCACGCACCAAGCGGGCTCGCGTGGAGTTCGACCGCGGGTTCGCCGCCGCAGCCAGGCCGTCTCCCACCATCAGCGCCGCCAGCGACGTGAAGGTCAGGGCCACCGCGGGACCCACGATCACGATGGGGTTCACCGCGATTCTGCTCAGCCCGTCGTTGAGCAGGGTTCCCCAGTCAAAGGCCGGGCTCTGCGCGCCGAGACCGATGAACGAGAGTCCCGAGATTTCGACGAGGGCGCCCGAGAATGCCCCGGCAATGAGAATCAGGATGGGCTCCGCCATGTTCGGAAGCACGTGACGCAGTGCGAGGCGATGCACCGGCACCCCCATGAGGCGTGCGGTGGTGACGTACTCGCTCGCCGAGATCTTGGCAGCGAGATTGGCAGTGAGCCGCGCGAATCCGGCGATATTCGCCACGGCGACCGCGACCACGACCTGCACGACGCCCTGGCCGAGGATCGCCGCGACGATGATCGCGACCAGCATCGTGGGGTAGCTCACGGCGAACTCGATCAACCGCAGGCCGAGCTCGCGAAGGCGGCGCGGCGCCAGCCACACGCCGATTCCCAGAGCGATTCCCACGACCGACGACAGCGCCGTGGCGAAGAGTGCCATCAGCACGGTCGACTGGGTCGCCACGAGCGTGCGGGCGAGCATGTCGCGACCGAGCGTGTCCGTTCCGAGCGGATGGGCTGCACTGGCGCTCTGCCCGGGATCGCTGCCCACGCCGGTGGCCTGCGCGCCGAAGACGAGTGGAGCGATGATCGCGGTCAGCGCTACGACCACGAGAATGACGAGGCCGATGACGAGGCCGGGGTTCCAGGCGAAGGTGCGCGCCCGATCGGCGGGCGCCTCTGCGACACGCACCGCCGCTGCGGGGTTCGACTCAGTCACGCTTTCCTCCGAGTGTTCGAGGGTCGATGATGCCGAGGATGATGTCGATGATGAGCGTCATCACCAGCGAGATCAGGCCGATCACGAAAACCGCTGCCCTGATGACCGGATAGTCCTTGTCGACAGCGATGGCCTGCACGATCACGCCGCCGAGTCCCGGCCAGGCGAAGACCGCCTCGGTGATGAGGGCTGATCCGAGCAGCGCCGTCAAGATGATGCCCGAGAGCGTGAGTGCCGTCGTCAGGAGGTTCGGCAGCATGTGCTTCACATACAGAGTGAGCGTCGGCAGTCGCCACCCTCGGGCCGTGCGCATGTAGTCCTGCTCGAGGATCACCGCCGTCTCGCGACGCACGATTCGCGCGACCGAGCAGATTCCGCCGATCGAGAGCGAGGCGATGGGCAGGATGGCCGCCGCGCCGATGTTGTACGCGGGCGAGTACGCCGGAGGCAGCACCCGCCAGAGCACCGCGAACACGACGACGAACCCGGTGGCGAGAACATAGGTGGGAATCGACGAGATGATTCCGGTGACCACGCTGAACGAGAGATCGAGCCAGCGCCGACGATCGCCCCGCGTCGCCACGCCGATGGCCATGCCGAGCGCGATGCCGAGTACAAGCAGCAGCACGACGGCCGCGATGGTGATCGTGAGCGTGTAGGGCACCGCCGTCATCACGATGTCCATCGCGGGCTGCCGGTAGCGGTACGAATCGCCGAAGTCGCCCTGCACCACTCCCGAGACATAGGTCCAGAGCTGAACGGGCAGCGGCTGATCGAGACCGAGCTGGGTACGCACGAGCTCGACCTGGCCGAGGCTTGCGCTCTCTCCGGCGATGGCCGTGGCCGGGTCTCCGGGAATCAGCTGCACGATCAAGAAGGTGACCAGCACCAGCAGGGCCAGGTTCACTATGAGGCCGACAACGCGGCGCACGAGGAATGTGCGCCACGCGCCGGCGAGGGTCGCCGCCTTCACGGGGCGGGTTGATTCAGGGGTGCCCGGACCGGGCGCCGCGAAGCTGTCAGCGGTCGTGGTGCTCATCGCGTGTTCTCCTCAAGTGTTCCGGTCCGGGCGGTGCGTCGACTCGTTACGACACGATGCGCATGGCCGAGATGTCCCAGTAGCCCGAGAAGACGTACGAGGCGAATCCCTTGCGGGCCACGTAGCGGTGGGTGTCGGTGATCAGCGGGGTCATGTCGACGCGTTCGAGAATCGTCTTCTGGGCTGCCTCGAAGTTGGCGCACTGCTCGTCGGGGTCGGTCGCGTTCATTCCGGCCTCGTAGTCGGCCATGCCCTCGGGGTTGTCACTCGAGGCCACATTGGTGCCGCCCTGCGCGTACGTCGGTCCGAGGTAGCGGGCGATGGAGGTGTGGATGAGGCCCGACTCAGCGTTCTCGGCGGCGATAGCCATGTCCCACGTCTCGGGCTGAGTACGCATCTGCTTGGTCCAGTCGGCGGGGTCTGGCGCCGAGACCGTGACCGTGGCACCGGCCGCACGAAGCGACTCGGCGAGGAAGTCGCCCGCCGGATCCCAGTTCGACATCATAAGCAGTCGGATGGTCTTGCCGTTCAGTACCTTCGCCGCGGCCGCGGGGTCGTACTTCTGAACGAGCGAGGAGTCATCGAGCGCACAGCGGTAGCTCGCCGCGCTCACGGTGTTCTGCTCGACACCGAGGCCGTCGAGGCCGGCGGAGTTGAAACCCTCGCGGTCGATCGCCTGAGCAACTGCGGCGCGCAGGTCTTTGTTTCCCTCGAAGACCGAGCCCGCGCCCGGAGCCTGGTTGAACACCAGGTTGTAGGCCGAGCTCGCGAAGGTGACCGTGGAGTATCCGTCACCCTCGAAACGCTGAGCGTTGGCGTCATAGAACCTCGCGAGGTCGACGCCTCCCGACTCGAGCAGGTTGGCGCTCGTGTTGGAGTCGGCCTGAACGGTCAGGTTGATCGTCTTTGCGGGCGTGCCCTCGACGTTCTTCCAGTCGGGCCAGACCTTGTAGTCGTCGCGAAGCGCGTACTGCACGCTCTTTCCGGCTTCCGATTTCGTCAGCGTGTACGGGCCAGACCACGCGCCGGCGACGGTGCCCGCGGCGAGGCCCTCGGGGTCGGCGATACCGGCGGGGCAGATGATGCCGGAGCCGGGCCGGGTGAGTCCACCGAACAGCTGCGAGTACGGGGCGCTGAGCGAGATCGAGAGAGTTCCGGCCGCGTCGTCCGGCGTGAACGTGGGCGTGCCCGAGCCGAAAGCCTGGTTCTTCCAGGTCTGAGCGCCCGAGTCGTCGAGGCCGACCAGATACGAGAACGAGTTGGCGACGACCGTCGGCGTGATGGCGGTGCCGTCGGAGCAGGTGGCGTCGTTACGGATGGTGAAGGTGTAGTCGGAAGCCGATGTCGACGACCAGTCCGTCGCGAGCCCTCCCACGTACCCCTCGGTCTCGCCTTGGCGCAGCAGGGTGTCGAAGCCGAGTCGTGCGACCGTGACATCGGAGGAGGCGGAGGCCTTGGCGGGGTCGAACGTCGCGGGGGCGTACCAGAGCTCGGCATTGATCGTGTCGGTCGTGCCGGAGGCGGCCTCGGGCGCGCCTGTGGAGCAGGCGCTGAGCGCAAGGCCCACCGCAGCCGCCAGCGCGACGCCGGCGATCATTCTCTTCCTAACCATGGTGCTGTCCTCCAAAGGATGTCTGTGGTGCGTCGGGTGCAGATTGTGTGGTTGCGGCCGTGGACGCGTCGTGTGCCGACGCTGTAACGCCACCCAGCGGGTCAACTTGGATCCAATCTAGTGCGATACGCATCCAATTATGTTTCGAGGGGATTACAAATCCTGAGCATTTCTATTCGTCGTGACGGCGTCGAACACCGATACACCGCCCACTTCGGTACGCAGCACCCGCGCGGCCGCGAACTCTGCAGAGGTGCAGCTCGTCGGGTCGACGTCGAGCAGCACCCAGTCGGCGAGAAAGCCGGCGCGCAGCATCCCGCGGCTGTTCTCCGCGAAGGCGGCGTACGCCGCGCCGCGCGTGTACGCCCGAACCGCCTCGAGAACGGTGATCGCCTGCTCGAGGCCGACCGGCTCGGCGATGCCGCGCATCCGACGCTCTGCCGCGACACCGACGACCTGACGCGGGTCGAAGGGAAAGTAGGGCGCGTCGGAGCCCAGGGCGAGGGTCGCGCCGGCGTCGAGCCAGTCGCGCAGGGGATTGACCGGCACGGCTCGATCACCGAGGCGACGCATCAGACCCGCGGCGTTGTTCCAGGCGATGGATGGCTGCAGCGACGCGATCACGCCGAGCGCGGCCGACCGCCGCATGCTCTCGGGGCTCGGCTCGAGGTACGCGTGGATGAGCTGGCAGCGCAGCGGACCGAGAACAGAGGCGGGCGCTGCAGCGTCGAGGCCGTCGAGGACCTGCTCGACCGCGCGGCTCCCGACCGCGTGCACCCCGAGGCCCCAGCCCCGCTCGACGCACGAGGCGGCAAGGCGGGCGAACTCGTCTGCTGAGAGGCGTTGCACCCCGTGGTCGTCGCTCGACCACGGCCGTTCGAGCAACGCCTGCCCCTTCATTCCTTCGCCGTCGTAGTAGACCTTGATCGGGCCGAGCCGCAGGCGGTCGTCGCCGTCGCCCGTGACGCCCTCGATCGTGTCGAGCAGCCGAAGTGCAGCATCGATGTCGGGCACGTGAGGCGACCCGAGCTGAGGCCACGGCATCGCGACGACGCGCAGAGTCAGCTGCGACAGCCGATGCGCCTCGCGGTAGCCGGCGAGCTCGTCGAGGGTGACGGCGGGATCGATCACGCCGGTGAACCCCATGGCGTGCAGAAGCGGTTGCACCCGGCTCAGCGCTGCGAGCCTGTCATCGAGACGGGGAGGCGTGTCGCCGAGCCAATCCGGAGCATCCGGATCTGCATCGCCGTCGGCGAGCATCACCGCCGAGAAGGTCTCGGCATCCGCGCCATCGTCGAGCAGCTGCAGCGCCTTCAACCCGGCCCGCTGCATATGGGAGTGCGCGTCGATGAAGCCGGGCACGATCACACCGTCGAAGCGCTCTTCGACGACGCCGTCGGGAGTCACAGCCCGCAGCTCATCGAGAGCGCCGAGCGCCACGATGCGCTCGCCGAGCACGAGCATGGCCTCCGCCTCTGGGCGGTCGTCGTCCATCGTTCGGATGGAGCCGACGATCAGGCGAGTATCGGCGCCGCTAAGCACTGACGCGCTCCCGGTCGTCGAGCCACGCGTGCACGTCGGCGGCCGTGACGAGAGCGTCTCGCTGCAGATACGCGATCGACTCGAGGGCTGCATCGTGCGCCCGCTCGCTCGACCCGGCGACGCAGTCGGTGAGCACGCGCACGACATAGTCGTGCTGATGCGCATCCGCGGCCGTGTAGTGGATGCAGATGTCGGTCAGGCCGCCGACCAGCATCACCGTCTCGGCCTTGTAAGCCTTCAGAATGATCTCGAGCTCTGTTCCGAAGAAGGCGGAGTAGCGGCGCTTCTTCACGACGAACTCCTCGGGCCGCGGCTCGAGCCACGACGCGAGCTCGGTCGCGTCGTCGCCCTCGAGACAGTGCGGGCCCTCGGCCCCGTCGAGCTCTCGGCCGATGTCGATGAGGTCGCGCTTGTGCACCTCTTGAATGAACACCACCGGCACGCCCGCCTCGCGGCAGTGTCGAATGAGCTCACGCACCCGCGGCCCACGCTCGGCCCGACCGCTCATGACCGGGATGCCGGGCGTCGGCAGGGTGGATGCGCTGCCGCCCTGGATGTCGACGACGACGAGTACTGCATTGCCTGAGACGGCCATCATGGTGGATCCTTTCTGCGCCCAGAAAAGTGTCGGATCTCGACCGCTCAGGCACGGGTCGGCGCCGTTACGGCGACGTAAAATCTTGCGGCGGCGACTGCCGCCCCGTGCGGCGGCGGCGGAAGGGAAGCAGCTCCCCCACGCCGACCGGGGCGAATGCGTCACCCACGGCGACCCACACGCTGGCGTCGGGAGCGTGATCCGCCAGCAGTTCTGCGCACACACCGCAGGGCTCGATGATGTGCAGGGTGCCCGTGGGCCTGCGCAGCACGCCCACGATCGACACGACGGGTGACCCCGCGATCGCAGCCGCACTCAGCGCAGCCGACTCGGCACAGATGGAGGCTCGACCGGCGCTCGCCTCGACGTGCAGGCCGGTCACCACGCTCCCGTCGGCGAGCCGCAGGGCGGCAGCGACCTCGTGCACGCCCACGAGGTAGCGCGCTTCCAGCAGATCGAGTGCTGTATCGAGCAGCTCACGATCGTCGGGAGACATACCGACGGGTGGGCCGTCGAGAAGAGGTCTCGACGAATCGGTCACGACCAGCCCATGATCCGAGCCATATTGCCGCCCTCGATGAGAGCACGATCCGCCTCATCTGGCACGGCCTTGGCGATCTTCATGCGCTCAAGATCGAAGTCGCTGCCCGGCCACTCGGAGCCGAGCAGGATCTTCTCGGCGCCGAGTCGCGCGTAGGCGCGCTTGACGTCAGACATCAGGGTGGCGCTCGTCTCGAGGTAGATGTGTGGATTGCGCTCGGCGACGATGATCGCCTCCGGCACGTTCCACACGGCACCCATGTGGGCGATGATCGTGGGCACTCCGGGGAATCCCTTGGCGATCTCCTCGATGGCGAACGGCGCGCAGAATGCGTCATCGAGGGCGTTGATGAGCACGGGCAGACCGAGCTCCTCGCACACCGCGAACAGCGGATCGAGAAGGCCGTGGTCGGCCACGTGGTAGCCGTGCAGACTCGGGTGCAGCTTCAGGCCCACGAGACCTCCGTCCGCGAATCGCCGGATCTCCTCGGTCGCGTTCTCCCACTGCGGCATGACCTGCCCGAAGCCGAAGAGGCGATCGGGGTGCGCGGCGACAAGCTCCATCAAGAAGTCGTTCTCGATGCCCTGGGCCAGCGAGCACACCATCGCCTTGTCGACGCCGGCGGCATCCATGCGGTCGAGGATGCGCCGCGCGTCGAACGGCGTGTAGGCCGGCGGCTCCTCGCCCGGCCGCACGCCGCTGAGGTAGTCGCTGCGACCACGACGGTCCTGGGTGGTGTTGTAGGCATCGATGATCATGCGACGTCTCCCTGTGCTTGGTGCGGAATCACGGACCCGCGAAGATTTCATCCCATTCAAGCACAATTGGATCCAATCTTGAATCCGTCTGCACATTCAGCACAGACTTCCGGTCACTGCAGCGCGGGTACCGCCAGCATGCCGGCCATGGCCACGAGTCCGAGCAACGACGAGAAACAGCGAGCCGTCTCGACGCGGGCCGGGCGGCGGTGCAGCACCACGGCGACCACTCCGATCGCGTAACCGGTCACGGCAACCGCCACCAACGCCACGAGAAACGATGACGACAGGGCGCCGTGCGCGTGCGCGATGCCGGATGCGGCCGGTGCCGCGAGCGCCGAGTCCCGGCCGCTCGTCGTGCCGGCCACCAAAACCAGCAGGGCGGCGACGAGCAGGCCCGCGGAGTGACGGAGCACGATCGCCGGGCGAGCGCCAGGAACCGCGCGCAGCCTGCCCGCGAACGCTCCCCCGATGGCGCACGCCGTCAGCAGCACGCTCCACAGCGGCGCGGGAACGACGGCGAGTCCCGGAACATGCACGTCCACCATCGCCAGCAGCATCACACCCTCGAACACCGGGCCGATGCGACCGCCGTGACCCCGGCCCACGATCGACAGCACCACCGATGCGGTGGCTGCGACGATCATCACGACGACGAGCGCGTTCATCGCGAATCCAGAACTCGGCGAGGCCGCCGTGACGGGATCGGCTCAGGAGGCAGCATAATTGGATCCAATCACAGGCTGGCTGCGGTAACCGCCGGTCGGCCCCGCTCGACGGATCAGAGAGGTCACTACGTGCCCGAGACCGATGGCAACGCACTCGTCGACGACCTGGCTGCGCGCATCCGCGCCAAGATCATGTCGGGCGAGATCCCGATCGGGGCACCCCTTCGCCAGGCCGAGCTCGCCGCACAGTTCGGCATCAGCCGTACCCCGGTTCGCGAAGCCCTGCGTCAGCTGCAGACCGGCGGCCTGATCGAGGTCGTACCTAACCGAGGCGCGGTCGTGCGCGTGCCCGTTCCGTGGGAGGTGCGCGAGGCCTACGAGGTGCGCGCCGAGCTCGAGTCCCTTGCCGCACGCCGCGCGGTGGATCGACTCGACGACACGACGATCGCCGAGCTCCGCAGCATCAACACGGCGATGTACGAGCGCTCTCTCGCGGTCGCCGCGGGCACAGCGACCGAGCGCGACGGCACCGACAACGACCAGTTCCACGGTCGAATCTACGAGGCCTCGGGGAACACGCGCCTGAGCCGGATGCTCGGCGAGATCAACGATGCCTTTCCCCGCAACGTCTCGGCGCTCGTACTCAAAGACAGCTCGCGCCATCGCGAAGAGAACTTCCGCGAGCACGAGGAGATCCTCGAGGCCTTCGCAGCCGGCGACGCGAATCGGGCGGCCGACCTGATGCGCGCCCACGTTCTGCGCGCCGGCGAACACCTCGCTCACTGGTACGAGCGACGGTCGTCGACGGTCTTCACGGGCTGAGTACGGGCGCGCCTGAGCAACCCACTGACTGAGCACGGCGACCGGTCTCAGAACGACGGCGCCCGGAAGATCCAGCCCGTCGCCTCTTCGATGGCGCGGGTGACCTCGAGCAGCTGCGCCTCGCGGCCGTGTCGACCCACAACCTGAACGCCGACGGGTAGCCCGTCACCCGTGAATCCGGCCGAGGTCACCACGACGGGATGCGCCGCGAGCGTCAGCCTGTTGGCGAGCATCTGCCAGGTGAAGTAGCGATCGAAGTGATGGCCGTCGACCGTCTGCACCCACTCGAGCCCGGCATCCGGTGCTGCGACCGGCGTCGCCGGAAGGATCAGCACGTCGTAGCGGTCGAGCACAGCGGCGGTGTCTCGAAAGAGCCGCGTGCGTCGCTCGTAGGCGTCGGCCAGCTGGGTGGCGGTCATGGCACGACCCTGCTCGACATTGCGGAGATAGTCGGGGCGGAACCCCGTGGCGCCGGCATCGACCGCGTGACGGCCGCCGAGAAAGAACTCGAAGGTCTCGATCGTCTCCCACGCCTCGTCGGCGCCCGAGAAGTCGGGTTCGGCAGATTCGACAGTCGCGCCGAGACCCGCGAGCTGCTCGGCGAACGCGGCGTGCACGGCGGCGACCTCCGCGTCGATCGGCAGGCCGCCCGCGTCGGCGCTCCAGGCGATGCGCAAGCCATCTACGGTCACGGGGGTCACCGGATGACTCGGCAGGGCGGAGAGCGGCCAGACCGACTTCTCGACAGCGAGGGCGCCGAGAAAAAGCGCGGCATCAGCCGAATCCCTGGCCATCGGCCCGGTGACGCCGTGCGGGGTCCACGCGTTGCCGGTGCGACCGCTGGCGACGCGCCCCGGGCTGGGCCGCACGCCGACCACGTTGCAGAATGCTGCCGGATAGCGCAGGCTGCCCCCGCTGTCGGAGCCGTCTGCGATAGGCAGCATGCGGGCCGACAGGGCCGCGGCCGCTCCTCCGCTCGAGCCTCCCGCGTGCCGCGAGTGATCCCACGGATTGACCGTCGTGCCGAAGACCGGGTTGAACGTCAGCACGCCCTGTCCCATCTCCGGGGTGTTCGTCTTGCCGATCACGAGTGCCCCGGCTTCACGAAGCAGCGTCGCGAGAACGCTGTCGTGGGCTGCGGGAGGCGCGTCGGCGAACGCGGCGGAGCCGTTGGTCGTCGGGAAGCCGGCGACATCCATCAGGTCTTTCACCGCGGTCGGCAGGCCGTGCAGCGGCGGCAGCGACGCGCCCTCGGCCTTCGCCTCGGCCGTTCGCCGATCAGCGGCTTCGGCGGCGGCAAGCGACACGCTGTCGGGCTGCTGCGAGACGACGGCCCGGATGGCGGGGTTGCGCTCCTCGATGCGATCCAGATGCGCCCGCATGACCTCGACGGCCGACACCTCTCCGTCGGCGATCGCGCCGGCGAGCCTCACGGCACTCCAGTCGGCGAGATTCTGCATCAGCGGCCGCCCTCGTGGTCGTGTTGCTGCTCGGCGTGCTCCGTGCCGCCGTGCGCTCCGTGGTGGGCATGATCCGCATGACCGCCGCCGCCGGCCGAGGGTGCGGCGCAGTGATCGGAGTCGGCAGACGGAGGAACGTCGAGTGAGGGATTGCGGTCGAAAAAGCCATCGGGCTCGAGCCGCAGGCTGATGCGGTCGACCGGCATGATCGGCCACTGCTCGGGCCGAGGAAAGTGGTGCACTCCCAGCACGGGCCAGAGCACGAGCCGCTCGTTCTCGAGCGAGCGGTCGGCCCGCTGCCACACGTGCACGCCATCGTCGCCGAGCTCGCCCTGGTTGGGGTATTCGCCGGCGATGTAGCGCTGCTCGGGATCGAAGGCGCTGGCCCACAGGTGCTGAGCCACGAACGGTGCCTTGCGCTCGACGACGCTGCCGGGGCGAGCGTACAACTGAGCGGTGTTCTGGATGGCTAGGCGGTATGCGGTGCTGTCGCCGTAGCGATTGAGCGCGGATTCGCTCTCGACCCTCCAGTGCAGGGCCTTCGAGGGGTCTGCTCGGCGGGCGCCGAGCGCCTCGGAGGAGATCGGCGTCTCGACGGCGATGCAGGCGTTGCCCCACGGATTGAGCGTCTCGTCGGGCTCGGGTTCCGCGTGCACCTCAACGAGGCGATTCCGGGCACCGTCGATCGCCATGTCGAGGCGCACCGCGAAGTAGTGCTGGTGCGTGGGCGCCTGCACGTTCGGCGCGACCATGCGACCGAAGCGTGGTCGCTCGCCGTCGGCGATGCCCGACACCGACATCAGGCCGGTGAGCTTGACCTCGAGTTCGATGGATCCGTCTTGATAGAGCGACCAGTAGAAGCCGTAGTCGTAGTTGGCCACGGTGGCGAAGCTCGAGATGACCAGTCGGCGGCTACGGCGAACCTCGGCGCTGCCGGTGCGGGTGTTCACGTGCTTCCAGAGAATCGAGTCGTCCTCCTCGTGGATGCAGATGCCATTGACGATCGTCTGCGGATCGCCGTTGCCGTCGAGGTACTCCACATCGAAGTATCTGATCTCGCCGAGGCAGTCACAGCCGAGCTCGAGGCTCGCCGTGAGCGGCCCTGCCCCGTACTCGCCCCAGTCGAAGAAGTTCTTGCGATAGGCGGTCGGGTCGCTGTCGAGGTAGGGCACGTACATCTCGTTGACCGCCGCCCGGTCGAGAACGGGCCGTTCGACATCGCCGTCTCGGTAGCTCACGTCGTGCAGCACGAGCCCCTCGCGATGACTGAATCCCACGCGGAACGACCAGTTCTGCCACGTGACCTTGCGGCCCTCGATCGAGAAACCCGGTCCCTCCGGCTGAACGATGTCGAGCGGGGCCACCGTGCGGTCGGGCCCCCAGGTACCCGAGGTGTACACGCCGGTCTCGCTGTTGATCGGAATCACGCCGTGATCCTCGATGCGGATCACCTCGAGGGTGTCGAGGTCGAGAATGGGCACGAGCCCTGCCACCGGTCGGGCGTAACCGTTGTCTTCCGCGAATTCGCGGTACCAGACGGTGCCCCAGCTCAGTCTGCGCTCTGCGAGGTCGTCGGGCACGAAGCCGGTGATCGACTCGGGGTCGACCCACACCAGCGAGGTGTCTGTGATGCCGCGCTTCGCGAGCGCCTCGACGAGTAGCGGCGAACCGAGCGCCGCCCGGGCGATCAGGCGGGCCTCGTCGCTCGAGACTCCGGGCCGTCGGTGATCGACGTCGGACCACACTTCGACGATCGCTTCGCTGCTCGGTCCCGCCGTCCAGCCGCGCACCTCCCAGGATGCGTGCGCGTCGGGGTTCATCACGACGAGGCGCACGGGTCTCGCCTCGCCGGGCTTGAGAGCCTTCGCCTTCTCCTCGTCGAGCGAGATGCCCCAGAATCGAGGGCGCTCGCCGATGCGGTCGCTGGCACGAACGGCCGCGACGAACGAGGCGATCTCGGCAGAGGAAAGGGGGTCGAGAACGTGAGCGGAGCTGTTCATGGCTTCCTTCGGGTCGTAAGGTTGTTTGGTTCAGAGAGCGTCGAAGACGGTGGCACGCCCGTCGGCGCGTGGATCGCTCGCGGCATCGAGGCGCCCGTCCGCTTGCAGGCGCACGGCCTGAACATGGCCGGCGTCGTCGATCCGACCCTGGGTGGTGACGACGGGCAGTCCCCGGGCACCCGCGGCCGCCTCCGCCGCGGGCAGTCCGGGCTCCGCGACGAGAGTCATCACCTCGTATCCCAGGTCGCGGGCACCGATGACGAAGCGCGATCTGCCGAGGGTTGCGGCCGGATCGGCGGAAGAGTCGAGGAGCTCTGCAACGACCTGCGCGAGGATCCAGGGCTGAGCGCTGCCTCCCTGGCAGCCGAGTCCCAGCACGAGGTCGTCGGTTTCGGCGATCACCGGCAGCAGTGTGTGTGGTGGCCTGAGACCGGGTCCGATCCGGCCGGGATGCGCGGGGTCGGTGCTGAACGCCGAGCCCCGATTGTGCAGCACCACGCCTGTGGCCGGGTCGAGGATGCCCGAACCGAAGAGCTGATACACGCTCTGAATGAGGGTCACGACGGTTCCGTCGCTGTCTGCGGCCGTGACGGCCACCGTATCGCCCAGCGCTCGCCCGGCCCGAGGAAGCGATCCCGTCTGCCGATGCTCGCGCGGGGCCAGCATGGCGTCGACGTCGATAGGGCCACCGCGCGGGTCTCCGAGCTGCGACTGCCGAACCAGGGCGGCGTCGTGCACGGAGGCCACGAGCTCGGCGACATCGCCGCCGAGCGCCTCGGGAAGGATGCCGAGGAGAACGATCCCTTGAGTGGGCGGCGGGGCCACCCACCAGCGCACACCGCCCGTCGCCGCCTCGACGGGTTCGAGCAGTTCCGCCTCGTGGGCCGCAAAGTCGTCTTCGCTGTGTGCACCTCCGAGGGCACGCAGTCGCGCTGCGATCGATGCGCCGACGCTTCCGCTGTACATGGCGCCGGGATCGACCGCGAGCTGTTGCAGGGTTGCCGCGAGCGCCGGCTGCACGATGCGATCGCCCTCGACCACGAGGCCGCCGTCTGGCGTACCGAAGACTCCGCGCATGCCCTCGTCGGCCAGCAGCTCGTAGGTGCGGATCGCGATGGCACGCGCCAGGCCGGCAGAGACGGCGAAGCCCTCTTCTGCGCGGCGGGCGGCGGAACGAAGCGGAGCCGCAAGGCCCAGCCGCGAGCCGAGCCCATCGAGAGCCCGCCATCCGGCGACCACCCCGGGAACGGTGACGGTCTGCGCACCCTGTTTGGGCATCCGTTCTTCGCGGGCAAGAGCGGCAACGTCGACGGCGGCGGGAGCCGCACCCACCGAGACCACCGAGGTCACACCGAGGCCGGGGCGCCGCACGAGCGCCACGAGATCACCGCCGATAGAGCACTGGTGCGGATAGACGACCGTGAGCATGGCGGCGGCGGCGAGGGCCGCGTCGATCGCGTTGCCTCCCGCCGCGATCGCCTCGGATGCCGCGTCGAGCGCGGCCGGGTGCGGGGCGGCCACGGCGATGCGTCGGGCGGGCTGATGCTCGGGCATCGATGTCATACGAGAGCCTCCATGCGGGCTGGGCTGAGGAAGTCGAGATCGGGTCGCGCGACCTGGGTGACCAGGTCGGCGACAGCCTCGCCGATAGCCGGGCCGAACTTGAATCCGTGGCCGGAGCAGGCCGCCGCGATGAGAATCTCGGGCGACCCCGGCAGCGCTCCGACGACGAAGCGCTTGTCGGGCGTCATCGTGTAGAGACAAGCGACGGCCTCGCCTCCGGTGGTGTCGATGCCCGGCACGTACGATCGCAGTAGGCCGGCGAGGTGCAGCGTCTCGGCCTCCGTGGGCGCTGCGACCGGCACATCCGGGTCCCAGACCGGGCCCGCGTCGATGCCGACCTTGGCCCCTGAACCGGATGCCTCGGGCAGGCCGAACACGAGTCCCTCCGGCAGATCTACCGAGAAACACCCGAGGGCGGGAGGCTGGGCGACGGCCTGACCCGCGGGAACGGTGAGGGTGACGATGCGCCACACCTCGAAGAAGCGCGCAGCGCTCGGCACGAGTCTCGATGCCCATGCACCCCCGGCGAGAACGAGTCGACGGGTTCGGATCGTGCCCGACGAGGTGTGCACGGTCACGATGCCGTCGTCGATCGTCCAGCCTTCCACTGCCTCGTCGAAGCGCAGTTCGGCTCCCCTCGCACGCGCCGCGCTGTGGGCGTAGGCGAGAGCACCCGCCGCGTCGATGACACCCGCGTCGGGGTCATGGACCACGCCGTGGTCGGTCGGCGGCCGGAACGAGGGGGCGACGTCGACGAGATCTCCCGGCTCCACCGGCGCGCTGCGACCGCCCTGCAGCGACTGCGCACCGCGGTGCGCGTACAGGCCGCCGGTCGTCTCCACGAATGACCGCCCGGCGGCGAGAGCCCAGCGATCCCAGCCGAGATACGCGCGCTCGACGAGGGCGTTCCAGACCGGATGCGGGTAGGCGCGTCGGATCATGCGGGTCGCGCCGTGCGACGACCCGCGCGAGTGCGCCGCACCGAACTGCTCGACGCCCACCACATCGAGACCGCGATTCGCGAGCTCGAGCACGGATGCGGAGCCATGGATGCCGAGGCCGAGCACGACCGCGTCGCGAACGGTCATCGAACACCCCCGGCGCGGGCGATGTCTGCGACGCGCTCGAGCAGCGCCGCGGCGTCGGCGTCGTCGTTGTACACGTGGGGGGAGACGCGCACGACGCTGGCGATGCCGCGAGCGCCGAGATCCCATTGGGCGTGGCTGGCGGGAACCGCGATGGAGTCGATGCGGGCCTCGCGCAAAAGAGTGCTGACCTGTTTGCCCGCGATGCCGCGCACGGTGAAGGTGACGAGTCCAGACGGCGAGGCGGGCGGATCGGCGAGCTCGACGCCGTCGATGGCCGCGAGTCCCTCGCGGAGTCGAGCGCCGAAGCCGACGAGGTGAGCTTCTGTCGCGGCCTGACCGCGGGCGAGCGCCTCGTTCAACGCGACACCCAGGCCGAGGCGGGCGGCCACAGACGATTCCCACGTCTCGAGCTGGCGCGCGCCTGCATCCATGGTCCACTCCTCCGCGCTGGTCCAGACCGAGCCTCGCACGTCGGGGGCCCAGCCACCCAGTCCGTCGAGCATGCCCGAACGCACATAAGCCAGCCCTGTTCCTCTCGGCCCGCGAAGGTACTTGCGTCCGGTCGTGACGAGAGCGTCGATGTCGAGTGCGCTCACGTCGATATCGAGATGCCCGACCGACTGGGTGGCATCGAGAACGGTGATGGCGCCGAACCGACGACCCAGCGCGCTGATCTGCGCCACCGGCTCGACGAGTCCCGACGAGGTGGGAATGTGCACGGCGCTGATCACCGAGCGTCCGGGCGCGGCGGCCAGGGCGTCGTCGAGCGCCTGCAGATCCATCGCACCCGTCGCATCTGTCGGAATGACCTCGAGTTTCACGCCGCTGTAGCGCTTGAGGGCGAGCAGCCGCAGAGCCTGACTCACATAGCTGGAACGCGGAGCGATGACCGTGTCGCCCTCTTCCAGCCGCAGGGCGTCGAACAGTGACCTCAGAGCAGTCGTCGCGCTGTCGAAGCACGCGATCTCGTGGGCCGAGGCCCCCAGGAGCGTCGCCGCGGCCTCGTAGACATCGGCCAGATCGTCGGCCCGGCGGGTCGCAGCCTCGTAGCCGCCGACCCGTTGCTCGAGACGAAGATGCGTCACCATGGCCTCGACCACGTCGTCGCTCATCAGTCCGGCCCCGGCCGCGTTGAAGTAGTGGCGACCGGCCGATCCCACGGTGCGCGAACGCTCCGAGGCGACGTCCACGATGCCTGTTGCCGCAAGGGTGGCTCCGCCTTCGAGACCGATCGTCATCCGCGGGTCCTTCCTGGTCGGCACCCCGGGAAGGTGCATAATGGATCCCATACTAATGTGGTTGTATCCAATTAAGCTAGCGCGAGGACAAACGATGACTCACTCCGCCGAAGCACGAGCGCAGGAACTCGGTCTCGAGATCCCCGACTACTCCAACCCGCCCTACGGAGGGCGCTACGGCAGCTCTTTGCGGGCATTCCACCGCACCGGCGATCTGCTCGAACTCAGCGGCATCACGCCGGAATCGCGCAGCGGCGAGCTGCTGCACCCCGGACACGTCGATGTCGACATCTCGCTCGCCGAGGCACAGGAGGCCGCTCGCTACACCGCAGTCAATGCTCTCGGAATGATCCGATACGCCCTCGGCAGCCTCGACGAGGTCGTCGCCCTGTCGCGCGGACTCTGCTTTGTTCTGTGCCCTCCGGGTTTCACGCGCCTCAATGAGGTGTCCAACGCGGCGAGCGACCTGCTCTTCGACGTGTTCGGCCCGGAGGTCGGCCGCATGGGACGCGCCTCGATCGGAGCCACCGCCCTGTCTCGGAACGCCTGCTTCGAACTGTGGCTGAGCCTCGAGTGCCGCCCGCTTCGAACCGCAGAGTGAGACCGCTCGCCACCACCGGAACGAAGGGCGTCGCATTCTGGACGCTGGTCCTGGCGTCGACGGCGGGTCACATCGTCAACGGCGCCACCACACCGGTCATCCCCCGCCTTGCGCAGGAGCAGCTGGGCGCGGACCCCGCCCTCGCAGGACTGCTGGTCTCTCTGGCCGCATTCGCCTCGATCATCGCGATGCCGCTCGCCGGGGTACTGACCGATCGCTGGGGCGCGCGACGGGTGATTCTCGTAGCCGCCCTGCTCAGCGCCGTCGGTCTGGCACTGGTGCTCGTCATGCTCAGCGTGTCCAGCCTCGCAGTGAGCCGCGTCGTTTTCGGCGCGGGCAACGCCGCCGTGGCCACGGCCCTCACCGCCTGGGTCGTCGCCGAGGCTCCCGCCGGTGAACGCGGGCGTGCCCTCAGCTTCTTCGGGCTCAGCGTCTGGGTCGGACTGGCGCTCGGCCCGGTACTCGGCGAGAACCTCCTGCAATCGTTCGGTCATCGAGCAGTCTGGGGCATCGCCATCGCCGTGCAGCTCGCCGGCCTCGGCTTGGCCATGCTGGCGCGCGACGGCAGATCGCAGCACCGGATGGCGAGAGGTCGCGAGGGCAGAGCATCCGGCGCGAGCACGGTACTCACCTCCGTCGCTCGACCCGGCAGCGTTGGATTCATCGCCTGGGCCGGAGAGGGCTTCCTCATCGCCTTCCTGATTCCGCATCTTGTGGCCCGCGGCGTCGACTCCCAAGGTCTGTGGGGTGCGGCGAATGTCTTCACCGTCTTCGCGCTGAGTGTTGTCGGAGCGCGGCTGCTTCTCGGCGGACTGCCCGACAGGATCGGGGCGACGATCACTGCACGGGCCAGCCTGGTCGTGCTCGCCGCTGGCCTGGGGGTGCTCGCGCTAGCGGGAGACTTCGGGGTGGCGACGCTCGGAGCGGTGTTGATCGGGGTCGGCTACTCGCCCCTGTTTCCGGCGCTCACCCTGCTATCGACTCAACGACTGCCCGCCGCCGCACGGGCGACCGGGGTCGGTGTGTTCTCGGCATTCACCAGTGCCGGCTACGCCGCGGGCTCGCTGCTCGGCGGCCTCCTGGTGATGCACTTCGGCTCGAGTGCCGCGCTGGCAATCCTCGCCGTTCTGCAACTCGCCGCCATAGGCATCCTGCGTCAACGCCGCGACGGAAGGGCCGAGCCGGTGCCCGCGGTGGAGCCGCCGCTCGTCTGAGCACGGAGAGTCAGGGCAGCGATCTCAACCCTTCTCGCTGGTCGAGTAGCGAGGAACGAGCGTATCGAGACCACATCAGGAGTGATCTCGATACGCGGGCTCGTTCCTCGCGCCGCTACTCGATCAGCGCAGAAGCCGCTCAGAGCGCGATGACCACGCTCTTCGACTCGCAGAACGAGCGAAGGGCTTCCTCGCCGAGATCCCGGCCGAGACCAGACTCTCCCACACCGCCGAACGACAGCGCCGGGTCGAAGACGTTGTACGTGTTCACCCAGACCGTTCCAGCCCGAAGCCGCTGACCCATACGGTGCGCCCGGGCGAGGTCACGTGTCCACACGCCGGCCGCCAACCCGTAGCTCTGATCGTTGGCGATCGCCACGGCCTCGTCTTCGTCGTCGAACGGGATGATCCCCACGACCGGTCCGAAGATCTCCTCGCGGGCGATCGTCATGTCGTTGGTGACGCCGGTGAAGAGCGTGGGTTCCACGTAGTAGCCCGCGCGGTCGGGCACGCCGCCGCCGACGGCGACCGTCGCCCCCTCCTCCTGTCCGCGCGCGATGTAGCCGAGCACCTGCTGCCTCTGCTCCTCCGATACGAGCGGCCCGACCGTCACGCCGCCCGCGAGGCCATCGCCGAGCGGCACTCGGCCCACGGCATCCGCAAGCCGTTTCGTGGCCTCCTCGAGAATCGAGCGCTGCACGAGCAGTCGGCTGCCGGCGGTGCACATCTGGCCGGAGTGCCCGAACGAGGCGCGCATCGTCGTGAGCACGGCCGCGTCGAGGTCGGCGTCTTCGAAGACGATGTTGGGGCTCTTGCCACCGAGCTCGAGCGTGAGCCGCTTGAAGTCGGCGCTGGCCGCGGTCATGACCTTGCGGCCCACCTCCGTGCTTCCGGTGAACGAGACCTTGTCGACACCCGGATGCGCCGTGAGCGCCGCGCCGACCCGCCCGTCGCCGGTCAGCACCTGCACGACGCCGGAGGGCACTCCCGCCTCTTCGCAGATCGCCGCCAGCCGCAGCATGGTCACCGGCGTCTGCTCGGCGGGCTTCACGATGATCGTGCACCCCGCAGCGAGCGCCGGCGCGACCTTGAAGCTCGCGGTCATGATCGGAAAGTTCCACGGCAGAATGAGCGCCGCGACGCCCACCGGCTCCAGGGTCGTGTAGACGTGGTGCTGGCCGCCGTCGATCGGAATCACCGACCCGGTCAGGCGCGAGGGAGCTCCCGCGTAGTAGCGGAAGACGCGGGCCGAGGTCGCGGTGTCTGCTCGTGAGCGCTCGATCGGCTTGCCGTTGTCTCGGGTCTCGAGTTGGGCCAGCTCTTCGAGGCGTTCCTCGATGAGATCGGCGACGCGATTCAGGATGCGGCTGCGATCGTGCGGCGTCATTCCGCTCCACCGTCGATCGTCGTGCGCACGGCGAGCGGCCGCCACGGCCGCGTCGACCTGCGCGGTGTCGGCCTGCGGGACCCGTGTGAGCAGCTCTTCGGTCGCCGGGTCGATCACGTCGATCAGTTCGGCGCCCTCCGGCGCAACCCAGGCGCCATCGAGAAGGTAGGGCTCGATGCTCGCGAGCGGCGAAAGCTGGTCTCTCATGAAATCCTCCGGTGGTGGTGGGCGAGGTCAGGCGGGGCGATCGAGCAGACGCGCCGGCTCGATCGTGGTCATGCGGTGGATCACGTCGTCGGAGACACCGAGCAGCCTCAGGCCCGGCACGACGCGTGCGGTGAGGTGATCGAAGCCGTGGCCGCCGAAGCGGCGAAGCTGGCCCTTCGTCCACGTGCTGTGCCCCAGGACCCAGCGCATATCGGGGGCATCCTCCAGGAGCGCGAGCAGGGCATCCACTCGCTGCGGATCACTGGAGTTGCGGATCCGACCCACGTGCGAGCTCTCGTTGCCGAAGCACATCTCCAGAACCGCGCCAGCCTGACCGAGATCGCGCAGATACGGCAGATCGAGGAACTCGTCGACGGTGGAGAAGACGATGCGCGTCGGATCGACACCGAGGCCGAGCAGATGCTTGAGCACCTCGAGGCCGTTTCGGGCATCGGCGGCGAGCCGCACGGTGATGGCGGATCCCGTCGCGACGGCGGCGCGACCGGCCGCCGTGAGGCTCCGTCTCTCCTCGTCGCCATCCGGTGTTGAGAATGCGCCCGTCGTGCCCATGAGGCCGAGCATGCCGGCACGGTAGTCGGCGCCGGGGACGGCCTCGGTCAGCGCCCGCTCGAACAGGGCGGTTCGACCGTCTTCGTCGAGCGAGAGATACCACTCGGGCAGAAGCCGGGGCAGGTAGGCGCCATAGCCCGCGACGATGTGCACGCCGCTTCGACGGGAGAGCTCGGGGAGTCGCTCGGCGTCGGGGCCGAATCCGAGGGAACTGAGATCGACGGCCGAACCGAGACCCGCACCGGCGCCGATGACGAGCTCATCCGAAAGCAGATCGAGGTCGTCGAGACGCAGGTTGTCGGCCAGTGCCAGCTGGCTCCAGCGTAGGGCGGTCGCGAGTTCGGCCGTGACGAGTCGGCTCGGGTCGAGCTCCTCGACTCCCGGTCGCTGGAGGGCGCTCGCATCGGTCAGCAGGTGTTCGTGCATCGAGACCGAACCGAGGGCACCGGCATCCACTGGACCGAGAACGGTCTGGATCACGTGAGTCTCCCTCGCGACGGAAGCCTCAGCTTCGACGAATAGGATCCAATCTACACGCTTATGTATCCGATAGTCGCGTTGTCGGCGTCACGCCATGAGCGGTAGCCGACCCACGATCTTGTCGATGCGGTTCTTCGGCCCGACGAGACTGACCGCCAGGTACTCGATGCCCTCGGCCTCGCTCGACGACATCGCGTCGAGATACTCGTCGTAGACCCGGGTGGTCTGAGCGGCCTCCGGCATGTCCGCCACGAAGGTCGCCTCGTGCGCCTCACCCTTGGCCCGAATGGCTCGCAGGGTCTCGGCATCGGCGGTCAAGACCGAGCAGCCGGCCCAGGGCAGACCCGGATGCGTCTGGCCGGCCGCATCGACAGCATCCGGCCCGAGAAGGCCGCCCACCGCCGCCACCGTCGCGCCCGCTACGCAGACCGCGGCATTGACCGCTCGACCGGCGGGAATCGAGTCGTTGATCACGACCACCCACTTCAAGCGCGCAGCTCGCGTGGGAGCCGAGGTGTCGATCTCATCGTCGGTGAAGCCGACGGAGGGAGGGAACGAGTCAGACATTGATACTCCGGATCGTGAGTGAACAGCAATACCGGCACAGCGTACGATCATCGATAGGTATCCTGCACAGAATCCGAACTTAATGCGGCGAAGGGGCAAATGTGGCCGACATAGACGAACTAGACCTCGCGATTCTTCGGGAATTGCAGTCAGATGCACGCAAGACCAATCGCGACCTGGCGGCGGCGGTCGGGGTCTCTCCGACCACCGCCCTCGAGCGCACACGCGGACTTCGTGCGCGCGGCGTGATCACGGGCGCCAGCCTCGAAGTAGACCTGGGCTCGATCGGCCGAGGGGTGCAGGCACTCGTGGCGGTCCGCATCCGGCCCCCCTCGCGCGAGGTGATCGAGGCGTTTCGCGACTGGGTGAGCGGGCTGCCCGAGACTCTGGGCGTCTTCGTCACGACGGGCAACGACGACTTCATCATTCACGTCGGGGTGCGCCACAACGACGACCTCTACGCCTTCGTCATCGACCGGCTCACTCAGCGTCGCGAGGTCGCCGACGTGCGAACGACCGTGGTCTACGAGCACATCCGCAACAGGGCGGTCGTGCCGGCGGGGGCCGCGGCAAAGCAGGGCAAGCGTTGATCAGTAGTGATAGCGAGCTTGAAGAATCGTGATGTGCTCGTCGCTCGCCATGTAGACAAGCCTGTTGCTCTCGTCGATCCGGCGAGACCAGGCGCCCGCGAGGGCGTGCTTCAGAGCCTCAGGCTTGCCGATGCCCTCGAAGGGGTCGTCACGAAGGATGTCGGCAATCAGCACATTGATGCGCTTGAGGACCTTGCGGTCCTGGCTCTGCCAATAGAGGTAGTCCTCCCACGCCTCCGCAGTCCATACGAGCTGTCGAACACTCACGAATCGATGAGCCCGTGCTCCTCAGTGCTGCCCGATCGCGCACTTTCGAGTGCGCTCAGAAGGCGACGGGCATTCTCTGGTGAGCGCAGGAGATAGCTGGTTTCGACCAGAGCGTCATACTCGTCCTTCGACATCAGCACAGCCGAACCGCGCTTTGACGTGATCTCTACTTCGGTGTGATCGAGGTTCACTCGTTCGATCAGACCGAACAGGTCGCGGCGAGCCTCGCTCGTGGTGATAGCCATCATTCCTCCCAAGTAGTACAAGATATGGTACCACTCGAGCAGCGGCTACGACGCTCGCGGCAGAATCACCCACACGCTCGCGCCCCCGAGAGGCGACACGTCGATGCCGATGCTGCCGCCGTGCGCATCCACGATTCGGCGGCAGGTCGAGAGTCCGATGCCCAGACCAGGAGTCTCATTCGAGACGTTGCGTTCCATCAGGCCGAACACCCGCTCGCGCTCCTCCTCGGGAACGCCGGGCCCGTTGTCGTCGACCGTGATGCGCCACGTGCCATCCAATGCGAAAGCCCGCACGTCGACCCTCGGATCGACGCCCGCGGCGTGACTGAACTTCACCGCGTTGGCGACGAGGTTCTGAAACAGCGCGCGCAGCAGTGTCGGATCTCCGGAGACCTGCGCATCGGCGTCGACCGAGACGACGGTCTCTGTGATGCGGATCGCCTGGTCGAGGTCGTCGAGCACGGTGGCCAGCAACTCGTCGAGGTCGATCTGCTCCCTGCGCGGGCGCGAGCCTCCGAGGCGCGCGAAGTCGAGCAGATCGGCGATCATGCTGTCCATGCGGGTGGCCGCCGCATCCGCACGAGAGAGTGCGGCAGCGACCATCGGTGCGGCGACCACCTCGGGGCTGTCAGCAGCGAGTTCGATGAAGCCGGTGACCGCCGTGAGCGGATTGCGCAGGTCATGACTGACCTGCCCCGCGAACCGTTCGAGCTGCTCGTTCGACGACTCGAGCGCGCGAGTCGTGCGGCGCAGCTCGAGAACGTCGACGATCTGGCGTGCGATGAGCGCCAGACACGTGCTGAGTTCGTCGGTGAGATCGCGAGTGATGTCGTCGAAGATGCAGATGGTTCCGATGGGCACCCCCGCTGGCGTGACGAGGGGGCTCGACGCATAGAACCGAACGTTGGCGAGCGCGCCCGTCACGAACGGATTCGCGGCGAAGCGATCGTCGATGGAGGCATCCGGCACGACGAGCAGGCCCGGCGATTGCAGGGCGACCGCGCACATCGACTCCTCGATCGAGCACACGGAGGGTTCGAAACCGGCGGCCGCGACCTGGTACTGGTTCTCATCGTCGATGAGGTTGATCACGGCGGTGGGAACCCCGCACAGCGTCGCTGCCAGCTGCGCCAGGCCCTCGAGATCGGCCTCGGGGGATGCGCCGAGAATCTCGTACTGCGCGATCGCGTCGCGGCGGGTCACGTTCTGCACTGTCGACACTGAAATCCCCCATGCACCGCCAATGGTGCGTCACTGGCCATTGTTTCAACATTCCGGAAACTTCGCTCACGAATCGACGAGCGGATGCCGGGCGATGCGGGTCGTCGCCACGTGGCGGTCGAGCGCGCGCACAGCGGGCGAACGCGCCGTCGTGCGTGGCGCGTTCGCCCGCCGGCGGCGCGCTCGACCCCTGCGTCGAGAACCTCACTCGAGAAAGTACTTGCCATATTGACAAGTACTTGCCATGATTGAGGAAACGACGAGGAGCCCTCTCATGGAGAACAGAACACCCGTAGCCCCGGCCGACGCGCGACTGCTGCTCGATCAGGCCGACCGCCTCAGCAGAACGGCGCACAACGCCACGCGCTGGCCCTACATCACGTTCATCCTGTCGCTCGGAGTGGCGACGTCGATGGGCACGCTCGCCATGGGCCTCACGACCGGCAATGCGTTCGGCCTGGCCTACTTCGGCACTCTGACGGCGACGTTCGCGCTGATCATGTTCTTCATGATCTCGATTCGCGGTCGCTCCGCGTTCTCACGCGGCCGCCGTTGGACCGGCTACATCGCGGCCTGGTTCGTGACCTATGCCGCGGCTATCTCGGTCGTGATCTGGGCGCACGGTTCGGTGCTGTGGTCGGGCATCACATCGGCGCTCATCCTGCTCGTGACCATGGCCTGCGCTGCTCGCGAGGCTCGCCCGTGACCGCGGTCGAGCAGCACCCGCGTCACCGCCTCGACGAGCTGCTGCAGAACCCCGTTCGCTTCTCGATCGTGGCCGCGCTCGACCGCGCCTCGACCCTCTCTTTCAAGGAGGTGCGCGACGCCGTCGAGGTCACAGACTCGGCCCTGAGCAAGCAGGTCTCTCTGCTCGAGGGCGCCGGATACCTGACGGTCGGCAAGTCGTTCGCAGGAAAGATGCCGCGCACCTCGCTCACGCTCACCAAGCAGGGCCGCGCAGCATGGAAGTCCCACCTCGCGACGCTCCGCGAGATCGCCGGACTGGAGTAGCCGCAGCGAGCGCGCTCGCGTCGGGAGCGAGTCCGGCGGGGCGCGCCGGCAGCGGGCGAGCGCGCCGTCCATCACGGCGCGCTCGCCCGCTCGAGGCGCGCTCATCGCACGGGACCAGGCGGACGGCTGGCACAATGACTCGATGCCCGACTCACCCGCCTCCGATTCCGCCGCACTCGAACCCGCACTCGTTCCCGAGCTCCTCGTCACCGACCTCGATGCGAGCCTCGCCTTCTGGCGCGACACGTGCGGGTTCGCGGTGCTGTACGACCGGCCCGAAGAGCGCTTCGCCTACCTCACGCACGGCTCCGCGCACCTCATGCTCGAGGAGGTCGGCGACGGCCGACACTGGATCACGGGCCCGCTCGAGGCGCCCTTCGGTCGCGGCATCAACTTCCAGATCAGCGTTCCGGATGCCGAAGGCCTCGCTGCCTCGATGTCCGCGGCGGACATCCCGTTCTTTCTGCAGCTTGAGACCACGTGGTATCGCGTCGGAGACGAAGAGACCGGCGTGACGCAGTTCATCGTCGCCGACCCCGACGGCTACCTCGTGCGCTTTCAGTCGTCGCTGGGCCGCCGACCGCTGCGCGTCAGCGGAGAGCTCTAGGCACGATTCTCTTCTCAGCGCAGCTCGAGCGCGCCGTTAGCGGGCGAGCGCTCCTTCATTGAGCGCGCGCGGGCCCGCTAACGGCGCGCTGACCAGCAACTCAGCGAGGCGTAGGAGGCAGCAGTCCCGCATCCTCGAGCGCTCCCCACAGCGCCGGAGGCACGTCGGTCGTCGCGCGCGCCACGTTCTGGTCTACCTCCTCGGGCGACCTCATTCCGAGGGCCACCGCGGTCACCGCCGGGTGCCGCAGCGGATACGCCATCGCAACCGTCGGCAGGTCGACGCCGTAGGCCTCGCAGACGTCGGCGATCGCGGCCGCACGGGCCAGAGCATCGGCGTCGGCGGCTCGGTACTCCAGAGTCGCGCCGGCCTGCGGCCTCGGCGATGCGAGCAGCCCCGTGCCGAACACGCCGACCGCGACCACCGCCACTCCGGCAGCCGCGGCCGGCTCGAGAACGCTTGCCACGGCATCCTGGGTCAGCAGGCTGTACCTGTTCGCCAGCATGATCACGTCGACCGTGCCCGCCTCGATGTGAGCATCGAGGCCGACCACCGAGTTGGTGCCGATGCCGACGGCCTTCACCCGGCCGTCTTCCTTGAGCGCGGCGAGCGACTCGAGGCCCTCGTTCGCGGCCCCTGGCCACGCCTGATCGGGGTCGTGCACCAGAAGCACGTCGATGAAGTCCAGTCCGAGGCGCTCGAGGCTCTCGTCGAGAGAGCGCTCGACGCCCGAGACCGAGAAGTCCCACTGCCTGGCCAGGTCGCCCGGCACCGCGAAGCCGTCGTCGTCGCACTCCTGCGGGTTCTCCGCCGGCACGATGAGTCGGCCGACCTTGCTCGAGACCACGAAGTCGTCACGCTTTCGACCGGCGAGACCAGCACCGAGGCGCCGCTCAGAGAGACCGAGTCCGTAGTGCGGGGCCGTGTCGAAGTACCGGATGCCGCTCTCCCACGCCCGCTCGATTGTCTCCTGGGCCAGCTCGTCGCTGATCGCGGTTCCGAAGTTGCCGAGCGGCCCGCCGCCGAGACCGATCTGAGCGAACGGGGTCGGGGGCACGGTGCGCCCCACGCGCTGGAACAGGTCACTCATCTCGAGTCCAATCTGTAGAGGCGGGCGACGTTCGCGCCCAGAACTGCGTCGCGCTCATCGTCGGTCACGCCCGCCAGGGCATCCTGCACGTAGCCGCGCCACGCGAGAACCCCGGCGCCGAGCTGACTCAAAGGCCAATCGGAACCGTACATCAGTCGTGACGGCCCGAAGGAATCGAAGGCCGTGTCGACGACGCGAGCGAGGTCGACCCCCGCTTCGCCATCGATGAACGCCGAGACCCCGCTGAGCTTGGCGCTGGCATTGGGCTGCGCGGCGACGGCTCGCAGGCCCGCCTCCCATCGCGACAGGTGGTGGGCATCGTCGGGCACGCCCCCGAGGTGGTCGAGCACGAAGGTGAGATCCGGATGCCGGGCCACCGTCCTCGCCGCCGACTCCAGCTGCCACCAGCGCACGACGAGGTCGAACGAGAGGTTCGCTGCGCCCAGCGCAGCCAGTCCTCGATCCACCTCTGCACGTTGCAGCCAGTTCTCGTCAGGGTCGATGTGCACGAGGTGCCTCACACCCACGAGCGTGCGCCGGAGCGACTCGGGAATGCGCTCGAGCTGCTCGTTCACATCGAGTTCGAGATCGACCCACCCGACCACTCCGGCAATCGCGTCGTCATCGAGTGCGAGCCGCAGCAAACGTGTCGTCTCGCCCGAACTGTTCGACGACTGCACGACGACGGCCCGGTCTACGGCAGTCTCGGCGAGCATCACCCGAAGGTCAGAAGTTGAGAAGTCGCGGTCGATCACGTTCATGGTCGCAGGCTCGATCCACGGCTGCGGATCAGTCGCCCGGTTCCAGAGATGAACGTGGGCGTCGATGGCGTCGCTCACGCGAGGTGCCAGACTTCACGCAGTGGCTGCCAGACGGCGCCCAGATCGGTCTCCGGAACGATCCGCACCTGGCACGGGTCGGTGTGCGTCCACCACTCGCGGGTCACCTCGTCTTCGGCGATGCGGGCCATGTCGGCTGCGTGATCGGTTCCGACGTACTCGTAGTAGGCGAAGAGCATGTTCTCGACTATGTGAATCGAGTAGTTGGTGACGTTGCAGTCGCTGAGCGTCTTCTCCACCTGTGGCCAGACCGCGCTGTGCAGCTCGAGGTATTCCTCGCGCTTCTCGGGCCGCACGCCCACGACCAGAGCGTGCCGCTCGATGCCGGTCACTGGATGCCTCCGGCCAGGAGCTGCTCTGCCCGGATGCGCTCGTCGTCTTCTTCGACCAGGCGGATGCCGGCCCGTTCGGGGCGCACATGCGGGCCGCCGAGGAACGCAGCCGGGTTCTCGGCATTGACGACGCGGATGCGAGTCTCGTCGACCGTGATTCCGATTCCGGGTTCGTCGCCCAGCACGATGCCTCCGTCGATGAACTCCTGATCGACGATCAGTCCGACGGGGAACGCCAGATCCTGCACCTCGGACACGAGGTGATTGGGCAGCGCCGTCGACGCGTGGGCGAGCGGGTTGCAGTTGTAGGTCACCGGGCTCACCGGCAGGTCGTGCGAATGGGCGACGGCCGCGACGCGCAGGTAGTGCGTAATGCCCCAGACATTGCCGACCTGCACGACGTCGAGCGCCTCCGCGTCGAGAAGCGGGCGGTACTGCTCGAGCCCGGTGAGGTTCTCACCGCTCGCGACGCCGGCCTTCACCGCGTTGCGAATCGCGCGCATGCCCTGCGCGTCCCATCGCCTGACCGGCTCCTCGATCCAGGTGAGGTCGATGTGCTTCTCGACCTCGCTGAGAAAGCGGATCGCCTGCGAGCGGTTCCACGATTCGTTCACATCGAGCATGATGGCAGGCCGCGCCGAGTTGCGTCGGAAGACGTCTTGAACTGCTTTCAGTCGCACGAGGTCACCCGTGAGGTTGCGACCGCCCTTGATCTTCGCCGACGAGAATCCGCGGTCGGCGTAGCGCTCGTAGAGGGCGACCAGAGCGTCGTCGTCGAGCGCGATCTCGAGCCCAGATGCGTAGCCGCGCACGAAACGATCCCGTCCGCCGAGGGTTCGCCACAGCGGTTCCCCCGCGAGCTTCGCCTTGAGGTCCCACAGAGCCATGTCCATCGCGCCGATCGCGCCGAATGCAGATCCGCCGTGACCCGTCTTGAACGTCCAGTCGAGCATCCGGTCGTAGAGCGCCGTGACCGCGCGCGGGTCTTCGCCCTCGATCGCGCCGAAGAGCCGGTCGATGTCGCCGTGGGCACCAAGTCCCACGCCCTCGACCCCTTCGTCGGTCTCGAGAATGAGCACGTGCACGGGCGTCTGCTGCTGCGGCATCACGCCATTGGCGTCGCCCGTGAGCCGACCCCATTCATGCACGGTCTTCAGGCTTCGGTAGCCGATGATTTTCATTGAGTCTCCTTACGCCACGACAGCGGTCGCGGTCATTCCTTGGTTCCACCGGCCGTCATCCCCGACACCAGGAATCTCTGGGAGAAGAGGAAGACGATGAGCACCGGAAGCACGGAGACGACGGTCGCCAGTGCGAGTGTAGGCAGTTGAACTGATTCGGCACCCGCAGAACTCGGGTTGAACGCCGGGGTCGACGCGAGCAGAGACGTGAGTCCGACTTGGATCGGATAACCGTCGCTCGAGGGCAGCATCACGAACGGAAGGAAGAAGTTGTTCCAGTTCTGCACGAAGCTGAAGAAGGCGACCAGGGCGATGATCGGGGTCGCAAGCGGCAACGCCACCCGATAGAACACCTGAAACTCTCCGCACCCGTCGAGCCGTGCCGCCGCGAGCAGGTCCTGCGGAATGCTCGTCGAGAAGTAGATGTAGGTCAGGTAGACGCCGAACGGAAAGAACGACATCGGCAGGATCACCGAGAGCGGATTGCCGATGAGCCCCACCGTGTTGAGCTCGAGGAAGATCGGCAGCACCAGCGCGGTGCTCGGCATGAGCATCACGATGAGGGTGAGCACGAGGATCGCCTTGCGCAGACGGAACTGCGTGAGAGCGAGCGCGTACCCGGCTGGGATGCTGGCGATCAGCGTGAGGACGAGCGCACCGACGGTGTAGATGGTCGAGTTCGCGATCCACGTTCCGACTGCTCCGTCTTGGTAGGCGAAGAGCTGGTTCCAGTTCTGCACGATGCCGTCGAACGTTCCGGGAAGGAACGGGTTCAGCGTCACGAGCTCACGACCGGTCTTACTCGTGGCGAGCAGCAGCCAGACGATCGGGATGATGAAGAAGAGCACGAAGACGAGAAGCACCGCAGAGATGAGTGCGCGTCCGCTCCAGCCCGAGACGCCTATTCGTGGCGCGCGAGTACTGAGATTGCTGGCGGTCATTGTCCTATTCCGTATCGAAGAGGCCGCCGCGCGTCACGAAGACGGTCGACAACGCGAGGGCGACGACGAGCAGCAGCAGCGAGATCGCTGCCGATCCGTTGAAGTCGTTCTGCTGGAAGGCGTACTGGTACGCCAGCTGGTTGAGGGAGTAGTCGTTCGGCACGATGGCGTTGCTGGCTTGCGAGAGCAGTTGCGGCTCGACGAACAGCTGGGTACCCGCGGCGAGCGACATCACACCCATATACGAGATCCACTTGCGCAGCAGGGGGATCTGAATCTGGGTCGCGATCTGGAACGTGCTGGCACCGTCGATGCGAGCCGCCTCCATGACCTCCGAACTGATGTTGTTCAGGGCGCCGTACATGATGACGATCCAGCCGCCGGCTCCGGTCCAGAACGCGATGATCGCAAAGATGGGAGGCAGGTTCGCTGGAACGATCACCTGAACGAAGCTGTCGAACCCCAAGAGTTGCAGGAGCCCGCTGACCGGGCTGCTGGTCGGGTCGAGAACGAAGAGCCAGAGAAGCACCGAGGATGCGCCGGCGAGGGCTCCCGGTAGATAGAAGACGAATCTGAGGGTCGTGTTGAGCCAGCGCACCTTGATCGCGTGCACCACGATGGCCAGCACCGTCACCAGGATGACGAGCGAGATGAGCCAGATCACCAGGTAGATGGCCACGTGCACCACGGCGGGGCCGAAGCGGAAGTCGCTGATGACCTTGACGAAGTTGTCGACGCCGACGAATCCGCCGCCACCGTCGGTGAACGCGAGCACGAGGGCGTAGAGCGCCGGCAGAACCCCGAACGCCAGGGTCAGGGCGAGGTAGGGGGCCAGGAACACGTACGACATTCCCGGACGGGCACCGCCGAAGCGGGTGCGGGGGGCCGGAGCCCGCCGACGCGCAGTGGCGTCGACGAGCTCCGGGGTGGTAGCGATGGCAGCCGTCATTTGACGGTGTACCCGTCGACCTGTGCCTGGTTCTTGATGGCCTCCTGCCACTTCGGCAGCAGCTCCTCGATCGACTCGCCGCTGGCGATGGCCGGAGTGATCGTCTTGGCCCAGATGGCCTCCTGGCTGAAGACGCCCGCGCCCCAGCCAGACCAGATCTGCGAGCCGGCCTCGGTCAGAGCCGTCAGAGGTGTGGCGAAGTATCCGCTCGACTCCTGCTTGGCGATCCACTTCTCTGCCGCCGGCGCATAGGCCGGGTAGCCGGGTGCCTTCTCGACCTGGTAGTCGTCGGCGGTCGTGGCGAACTCGGCGAAGGCCTTGGCCGCCTCGAGGTTGGCGGAGTGGCTGCTGATGAACCAGGTTCCACCACCCACGTTGCCCGTCACGGGGTCCTCACCCTTCCATGGCAGCGGTGCGCCAACGCCCAGCTCACCGGCGGGGACGTTCAGAGAGTTCGGGTTGTTGAAGATCGCTCCGGCGTACCAGGCCGGGCCCTGAAGCATGAGCACCTTGCCGGTGTACTGCTGCAGGAACTCGGGCGTGAAGACGCTCACATTGGGTACGGTGCCGTTCTCGCGCAGCGTGTCGAGCATCGTCGCGGCACGGGTGCACTCGTCGCTCGTCGTGTTGACCGTCACCTCACGCGGCCCGGTGACGTCGTTCGCCTGGCACTTCGATCCCCAGAAGAACACCTCGGGCGTCCACGCGTCGCCCGCCGTGCCGATGATGTATCCAGGGTGCTCTGCGGCGACCTTCTTTCCGAGGTCCTCGTACTCCTCCCACGTGGTGGGCACGGCGTAGCCGAACTGGTCGAGGAGAGTCTTGTCGTACCACATCACCGACTGGGCGAGGTCGTTGCGCAGGCAGTAGACCTTGCCGTCGACCGTGCAGGGGTCGAGCGATCCCTCGGTGAAGTTCGACAGCGTGTCCTTCTCGATCAGGCCCCCGTCGAGCTGTGCCGCGAAGGCCTGCTTGCCGTTGGTCTTCTGGCTCGCCCAGGCGGCGTCATTGTTCTGCGTCGAGAAGACCACGTCGGGCCAGCCGCTGCCCGAGCGGTCGAACAGCTGCATCTTGGTACGGAAAGAGTTCGAGCCGTTCGCCGAGCCGTCGTAGCTGACCGCGTCGACCTTGATCTCGGGGTGCGCAGCCTCGAACGCGTCGACGACGGCCTGTCGGTCGGAGTCGACCCAGACCGTGATCGTCGCAGACGTGTCCTGCTTGGCCTCGGGAAAGCCGAACTCCCCCGCTGAGGTGGAACCGGAGCTGCTGCAGCCGGCGGTGATGAGGACGAGGGCCGTGGCGGCCGTCGCTGCGAGAGACAGGGCGACCCGGCGCCGAGGCTGGGTCTTTTCAGTGAATTGAGACATCGATGTCCTTCATTTGGTCGACTTCATTGACGATCATTTGCGTCAAGTGCAACATAATGAATGACGACCCGTTTATCAACCGTGGATTTTCCACGCAGGAAAGTGAGAACCCAATGAGGGGTGCTGCATACGTCGGCGATGGCCGCATCGAGACGATCACAGCCGAGCAGAACGAGCCGGGGCCGGGCGAGGCCCGCATCCGCGTGGCCTATTGCGGGTTGTGCGGAACGGACCTGCACATCGCGCACGGAAATATGGATGCGCGGGTCGCGACGCCCCTCGTGTTCGGGCACGAGGCATCCGGCACCATCGAGGCGCTCGGCGACGGCGTCGCCGAGTGGCAGGTCGGCGACCGGGTGACCGTGATGCCCCTGCTGTGGGACAACAGCTGCGCCGCGTGTCTCGCCGGCAATCAGCACATCTGCCAGAACCTCACGTTCGTGGGCATCGACTCCCCCGGCGCCTTGCAGGAACTCTGGACCGTGCCGGCCACCACGCTTGTGCGCCTTCCCGAGACCATGGAGCTGCGCGACGCCGCACTGGTCGAGCCGACCGCGGTCGCGGTGCACGACGTTCGCCGCTCAGGACTGCAGGTCGGCGACACCGTCGTGGTGCTCGGCGGCGGCCCGATCGGCGTGCTCATCGCCACGGTCGCCCGGCACGCGGGCGCTCGAGTCGTCGTCGTCGAATTGGATGCCGCGCGCCGCGACCGCGTCGCAGCTCTCGGCTTCGAGGCGGTCGCCCCCACCGACATCGACGCGACCGTGGCCGACTGGACGGAGGGGAACGGCGCCGACGTCGTCTTCGAGGTCTCCGGCGCCGCCGCCGCGGTGCGCCAGGCAACGGGCCTGCTCAAGGTGCGCGGCACCCTCGTGGTCGTCGCCATCCATTCGACTCCGCGCGAGATCGACCTCCAGCGAGTCTTCTGGCGGGAGCTGCGCATTCTCGGTGCGCGTGTATACCAGCGCTCGGACTTCGAGCGTGCGGTCGAGCTGTTGGCGAGCGGCGTGATTCCGGTCGATGCGCTGGTGACCTCCGTCGTTCCACTCGAGGAGACCGGCAAGGCCATCGACGAGCTCGCATCGGGGCAGGCCCTCAAGGTGCTTGTCGACGTCGCCGCAGGCTCGGAGGCCGGCGCATGACCGGCCTGTTCGACCTTTCTGGCAGGCTCGCCGTCGTCACCGGAGCCCGGCGTGGCATCGGCCGATCCATGGCTCGGGCGCTTGCCGAGGCCGGCGCCGATGTCGTCGGGGTCAGCGCGAACGCAGCCGCCGCCGACGACGTGGCGGGCGAGATCCGCGCATTGGGGCGGCAGTTCGAGGCCCGCACGGTCGATTTCTCCGACCGGGCAGCCGTCGAGGCACTCGGCGACGAACTCGCGGAACGGGCGCCAGACATCCTGGTCAACAACGCGGGCACGATCGAACGCGCGCCTGCCGTCGACCACCCTCTGTCGTCGTGGGACAGGGTGATCGAGGTCGATCTTTCGAGTCACTTCGTGCTCTCGCAGGCGGTCGCGAGGCCGATGATCGCTCGGGGTTCAGGCAAGATCATCTTCACCGCGAGCCTGCTGAGTTTTCAAGGCGGCATCAACGTTCCCGGCTACGCAGCCGCGAAGTCGGGCATCCTCGGGCTCACGCGAGCACTGTCGAACGAGTGGGCGGCATCCGGCGTGCAGGTGAACGCGATCGCGCCGGGCTACATCAGCACCGATAACACCGAGGCACTGCGCAACGACGCCGACCGATCGAGATCGATTCTCGAGCGCATCCCCGCCGGCAGGTGGGGCGAGGCCTCCGACCTGGGCGGCGCTGCGGTGTTCCTCGCTTCGTCCGCGTCGAACTACGTCACCGGCACCGTTCTTCCCGTCGACGGAGGGTGGCTCGCGCGATGACGAGCATCCTCGACGAGCTGGCCGCCATCCGGGTCCTTCCCGTCGTGGTCATCGACGATCCCGCCAACGCGGTGCCGCTGGCGGAGGCGCTGGTGGCCGGAGGCGTCTCCTGCGCAGAAGTGACGCTGCGCACGCCGCGAGCGCTCGAGGCGATGAGACTCATGTCGAGCGTGCCCGGCTTCGTGGTCGGCGCGGGCACGGTGCTCTCAGCCCAGCAGGCCGAGGGGTCGGTCGAGAACGGCGCCCGGTTCATCGTGAGCCCAGGCATCTCCATTCCGGTCATCCGGGCTTCGGCCGCGCTCGACGTGGCGTGTGTTCCCGGCGTGGCATCGTCGAGCGAGGTGATGGTGGCCCGCGATGAGGGAATCCGCACGCTCAAGCTCTTTCCGGCGGCCCAGCTGGGCGGAGCCGCGATGATCTCCGCGCTCCGAGGGCCATTCGCCGACATCTCGTTCGTGCCGAGCGGTGGAATCGGCATCGAGAATGCGGCGTCGTACGCGATCGACGGCGTCGCGTCGGTCAGCACCAGTTGGATCACTCCGCGCGCGGAGATCGTGCGCGGCGCCTTCGCGGAGACGACCGAGCGCGCCCGCCGCTTCAGACAGGAGGTCGCGCGATGATCGACCGTCTCGTCACCGTGGGCGAGGGATTGGCCGTCTTCCGCACCGACTCCGTCGACGGCCTGCGCCGAGCTCCCGATGTGACGGTGAGCACCGGCGGCGCCGAGGGCAACGTGGTCATGGCCGCCGCCCGACTCGGTCTCGCAGCAACCTGGCTGGGACGCGTCGGAGCCGACGGCCTCGGCGAGCGTGTCGTGCGCGAGTTGAGGGCCGAGGGAGTCGACGTGCGCGCCATCGTCGACCCCGCGCATCCCACCGGATTGCTGATCAAAGAGGTTACCGCGGGCGGGCGCACCGACGTCACCTACTACCGAGCACTCAGCGCCGGCAGCGCCCTGAGTCCCTCCGATGTCGATCGTCTCGAGCTCACCGCGGGCACTCTTGTCCACCTCACGGGGATCACCGCCGCTCTGTCGGCGTCGGCCCGCGACGCGGTCGAGCGCCTGTTGGCTCGGGCGAGCGAGGCCGGTTGCACCGTGTCGTTCGACGTGAACCATCGTTCCAGGCTGTGGTCGACAGTCGACGCGGGTCCCACTTACCGCACGATCGCGCGGTGCGCCGACATCGTCTTCGCCAGTGTCGACGAGGTCGGTCTGCTGCTGCCCGGGTGGATCGGCGAGCAAGCTACCGCGGCAGAGGCGGCAGACGCACTCGCGGCAGACGGCCACCGCCACGTCGTCGTCACCGATGGCGCGCACGGGTCGGCCGCCCGCATCGACGACGTCACCACTCTCGGCACGCCGGTGCCCGTGGATGTCGTGGATACGGTGGGTGCGGGCGACGCGTTCGTCGCCGGTTACCTCGTGGCGCTGAGCCGCGGCGACGACGTCGAGACCCGGCTGCGACTGGCATCGCAGTTGGGTGCCGCCGCATGCGTGCACGCGGGCGATTGGGAGGGGGTGGCCGCATGGTCGCCCGCCGATGTCGGCCGAGACCTCGTGACCCGCTGAGAGCCCGTCAGTGCTGAGCCTGCGGCCAGCACCAGCATGCGAGAATCCACTGAGTACCTGAAGGAGCGCCCGTGTCGACTGAAGAGGAATACCGCCCTGCCTACGAGCGGGTGGTCGACGAGATCATCGTTCTGATCTCGGCACGCGATCTCAAGCCCGGCGATCGGCTGCCCACGGAGACAGAACTGGCCAAGGAGCTCGGCACCAGCCAGCGAACCGTGCGCGAGGCGCTCAAAATGCTGTCGGCCATCGGGCGGGTCAAGGCCGAGCGTGGGCGAGGCCTCTTCGTCGGACGCGGCACCGAGTCGCTGCGCGGCGCGCACCCCGTGCCGTTCCGCCCCACCGACATGGACCAGATCGCGGCACTGTTCCGGTTCCGCGCCGTTCAGGAGCGCGAATCCGCCACTCTCGCCGCCCAACACGCCACGCCCAAGGAGGTCATGGCGCTCGACGAGGCGGTCGAGCTCGGGCGCTCTTCTGTCGCGAACGAAGACTGGGCCACGTTCACCCGCGCCGACGAGAAGTTCCACACGACGGTCGCCGAGAGCTCGCACAACATCTTCTTCGTCGACGCCGTGGTGCGCATCCGCGAACTGCAGGCGCAGGTGAGCTTTCTCGAGCTGGGCCAAGAGGTACGCGATGCCGAGCGGGCGATCCGCGAACACGCTGAGATCCTGGATGCCATTCGGGAGGGCGACTCGGAGCGCGCCGGCGAGCGCGCCGCTCACCACGTGCGACGCGCCCTCGAGGACTACCGCTTCGAGATCGAACGGCGGCTTCTCGCGCTGAGCTCCGCGCCCTGAGTCGAGTCTCGAGATCCACAAGAACTGTTGCGCAATAGTTCTTGTGTAGTTACCGTGGCTGCATGACCCCCACGAACGATGGCCACAGCCCGCTGACCTCGGCCGTCTCGATGCGCGTGCTGGCGCATCCGACCCGACTCAGACTGCTCGTGCTGCTGCGTGAGCACGGGCCGCAGACGGCGGCGCAACTCGGCGACATCGTCGATGAGGCGCCGGGCACGGTCAGCTACCACCTCGCCAAGCTCGCATCCATCGACCTCATCGTGGCGGCCGAGCCGCAGAGCGCCGACAAGCGGGAGCGGTGGTGGAAAGCCGCCGCACCGCTCACCAGCTGGGACATGGCAGAGCTGCTCGACGACCCCGAGAAGGCAGCGGCCTCATGGGCGCTGCAGAAGTCGATCGGGCAGGCCTACGCCGCACGCTTCTCCGACTACATCGACGCCGCGCCGACCATGCCGCGCGAGTGGGTCGAGGCCGGCGCGACCGGAGACCGCCTGCTGCAGCTCACGGTCGACGAACTCACCTCGCTGACCGCCGAGGTCGAAGCCCTCGTCACCCGCTATGCGGAGGCGAGCGCGGGCCGCACGGACTCCGACGCCGCGCCCGTGGCGGTGGTGTACTAGGCCTACCGCCGGCCCTGACCGCAGTGCTGCCGACGGCATCCCGTGAACGGCGGCGCGCGTTCGGATCGCTGTCGGCCCTGCTTACCGCCCACGCCATCTCGCAGACCGGCAATGTCGTCACGACGTTCGCGATCCCCTTCTACGTGCTCGGGCTCGGGGGCTCCGGAGTCGAGGTGGGGATCGCCGCCTTCTTCTCCACCGTTCCGATCGTCGTCGGTGGCGCGCTGGGCGGCGTGGTCGTCGATCGCGTCGGGCATCGTCGCGCGGCCATCGTCGCCGACGTGATCAGCGGGGCGACCGTGCTCGCGATCCCCGTGCTTGCGCTCACGGTCGGGCTGCCCTTCTGGGCGCTTCTCGTTCTCGTCTTCGCCGGAGGCCTGCTCGACACCCCCGGCCAGACCGCGCGGCGGGTGATGCTGCCACGGCTCACCGAGCGGGCCGGCATCCGACTCGAGCGCAGCGTGGGTCTGCTCGACGGCTCGGAACGCCTCGCCCGCATGATCGGGGCGACGGCTGCCGGTCTGCTCGTGGCCCTCATGGGCCCGATCGCGGCGCTCTTCGTCAACGCCGCCACCTTCGCGATCTCGGCCCTGCTCACCTGGCTCTTCGTCGCCGCCGCTCCCGTTGCGACCGCCGCCGACGCACACTCGCTGGCCGGCGCGAACAGGCCGGATGAGCCGAGCGGCTACTGGCGCGACCTGGCCGCGGGGCTGCGCTTCGTCATCCGTGACCCGCTGATGCGTCTCATCGTGGGACTCGTCCTCATCACGAATCTGATGGATGCCGCGCGCGGCTCCACCCTGCTGCCCCTGTACGCGAATGACAGGCTCGGCGGCGCGGCCGCATTGGGCCTACTCGTCGCCGTAATGGGCGGATGCGCACTGCTCGGCAACATCGCTTTCGGATTCGTGGCGCATCGCGTCGGTCGCCGGGTCACCCTGGCTGTGTGCTTCACGATCGCGGGAGGGCCCTCTAGCGCCGCCTTCGCCCTCGGCGCGCCACTGCCCGTTCTGGTCGCCATCACGGCTCTCGCCGGGCTCGCGGCAGGCTCGATCAATCCGATTCTCGGAACAGTCGAGCTCGAACGTGTTCCCGAGCACATGCGCGGACGAGTGTTCGGACTCGTGAACGCGGGAGCGTGGGCGGGGGTACCGTTCGGCGCGTTGCTCGGAGGCATCGCGGCCGACACCATCGGACTGAACTGGGCATTCGGCATCATCGCGATCGCCTACACGGCCGTCACGTTGACTCCGCTGCTCGGCGGATCGTGGCGGCAGATGGAGAGACGCCCTTCGCCGAGCGCGCGAGTCGACGACCACCACAGTGGATGAACCCATGCGCTCGGCGAAAGGCACCGCGCTCCGTGAGGTCAGCTCGCGGGCACCACGTCCCAGTGCTCGCGGATGAGCTTGTCGTCGACGCGGAAGATGTCCGCGGCGAGGAACGGATCGCTCGCCTTCGCGCCGACACTCTGCGAGAAGGTCCACACGAGGTCGCCGTCCGAGAGCGAAATCGTGGACTCCTGCGGCGGGAACTTAGCTGAGCCGGAGAAGAAGCCCTTCAGCGCGGCCGTGCCGTTCGGGGCGACGGCGTTGTGCTGCAGGTAGCTAGGGTCGAACGAGGTGTCGAGCACCGAGACATCCTGGTCTCGGAAGAGGGTGTTGTAGGCGCCGACCGCGAAGGTCCGGTTGCTCTCTTCCTGCGCCTCGGTCACCGATCCGGGCGTGGCCGCGTTCGCGTAGAGGTCGCTGAACATGGTGTTCGTGTTGCCGCTCGCCGGGGTGCCTGTCGCGATCGGCTGCGCGAACGACCAGCGCTCGACGATCTTGCCGTCGGTCACGCGGAAGAGGTCGACCGCGGCCTCTCCGGCGCGCTCGTCGTTCGGGTCGGAGGCGACCTGCCAGTGCACGGCCACGAGATCGCCGTCGGCGGCCTCGTGCTTGACGACAGCCTGGGCGTTGGCGACGCGGGTGTGCGCCGCCGCGAACTGGTCGAGCAGGCCGCTCGGTCCCGCGGTCAGGCCGGATCCGTGCGCCACCGCGTCGGGGGCGATCACGGCCTCGGCCTCGGCCTTGGCTTTGGCCGACGTGGGATCGGGGAAGACATCCGCGATGAGGGTGAGCACCGTCTTCTCGTTGGCGGCTTCGACCGTCGAGTTCGAGCGGTCGGCGCTCGTTCCGCCGCTCGAGGTTGTGTCGACCACCGCAGCAGCCGTCGGGCTGGATGCCTTGTCACCGGCCGATGACGCCGAACCGGTCGTGGAGCATCCGGCAAGAATGGCGACGCCGGCAACGGCCGCCGCCACCCGAGTGACCATACTGAGGGTTCCTCTTTTAGTTGTCATGACAACTATTCTTGAGTCGTCGGCTGAGAGCCGCCCCACAGCCGGATGCGGTTATGCCGACAAAGCTCGGGGGCACAGACGACCGCCAGGTTCGCGCTTGCCCCGCTTCTGTCGCCGCGCACAGGGCGTCATACTGAGCGGATGACTCGCGCTCTCCTCATCGTCGACATCCAACTCGATTACTTCGACGGGGGCGCTTTTCCGCTTGTCGAGCCAGACGCCGCGGCCGCCGCGGCGCGCACGGTTCTCGACGACTTCCGCGCATCCGGCGAGCTCGTCGTGCACATCTTTCACGTCTCGACAGAGTCTGACGCCCCCTTCTTCGTGCCGGGCACGCCGGGCATCGGCATCCATCCGCTCGTCGCGCCGGTCGGCGACGAGATCGTGCTCGAGAAGCACGAGCCCAACAGCTTCATCGGAACGGGCCTGCAGCAGCTGCTCGCCGACGAGGGCATCACCGAGTTCGTCGTCGTCGGCATGATGAGCAGCATGTGCATCGACTCCACGACCCGCGCCGCCAGCGAGCTGGGATTCGAGGTCACCGTCGTGAGCGACGCCTGCGCCGCTCCCGACCTCAGCTTCGGCGACGCGGTGATCCCGGGCGCCACGGTGCACGCGTCGTTCATGGCAGCGCTCGACGGCAGCTTCGCCACGGTGCTGACGAGCGCCGAGCTGGAGTACTAGCCGGGCTCGGCATCATGCGGTCGGCGAATCGACGACCGAGTACGTCGCCAGCGCAAGGGGATGTCGGTGGTCACGGCCCCGCCGTACGATTCCGATATGAGCTCACACGACAAGACCCAGGACGCCCCCATCATGGACGGCGCGAACGAAGCGACCGAAGAAGAGAAGCGGGCCGGGCGCGAAGATCAGATCAAGGCCGACAACGCCCGCGACGGAGGACTCGACGACGATCTCCGCAGCATCCGCGTTGTCGACGAGGGCAAGAACCGTGCCCGCACCGAAGGCAATGGCAGCGGTGCCGACGGAGCCGTCGACATCTCGAACAGTTCAGACGTCGAGCGCGCAAGCGACGACGACTGAGATGTCGCAGATGGCGACCTGACATCGCGTCCAGGTCGCCATCTGCGACATCTCGCTGCCGATCAGATCGTGCGCAGTTCGCCCCGCACGATCGAGTTGCCCGAGTGCGTCGTGTCTCCGTTGTCGGGCTCGGCCGAGACGTCGACGAGTGAGTACTTGGCGAGATCTACTCCCGACGGAACCTCGAAGATCCCCTCGGAGCCGTCGAGATAGCCGATGCTGACGAGGCCGGTTCCATCGGCTGCTATGAGCCACACTTCGCGCAGCTTCGCGTCTGACGGGCCAGGTTCGCCCGCCGTATCGACGTCGACGACCACCTGTCGCGTTCCGTTCGGCAGCACTTCGACCACCGCGCTACCCCGGGACTTCGCCCAGTCGGGGAATGGATCGAGTTCGGCCCCCGCCAGCGCGATTCCGGTCTGGGCGTTCTGAGAGGACTGCCACCAGGAGCCGATTCCGGTTCCCGCGACGATCCCCACAACCAACGCGGCGACAGTCACGGGCACGACGAAGCGAGTGCTCCACCGGCGGCGGCGCCGTCGCGGGGCGACATGGGCTGTCGCGGTCGACGGCTCGGCACGCTCACCCTCCACGGGCGACGACTCGCCGGTCTCGACGGCCGACGACTCGCCAGCCTCGACCTCGGCGCGGATGCGCTCCCACACCTCGGGTGGCGGTGCGTCGAGCGACACGCCCACGGCCGAGCGGCCCAGGTGAACGACCGCCTGCAGCTCGCGCAGGTCGATTTCGCACGCTGCGCACGACGCCAAGTGGGCGGCCTCCTCGTCGCTCGGCGAGAGTTCGCCCAGCCCGATCAGGGCCAGCTGGTCTGCATCAATGTGTGCCATCGTTCACCTCCAAACGTATTCGTAGCCGAGACAGACTTCGACGGATATGACTTTTCACGGTACCCAGAGGCAACTCGAGCTTCTCCGCGATCTGAGCGTGCGTCAGATCAGCGAAGAAGGCCAGCTTCATGATCGTGCGGGGCACCGGGTCGAGACGCTCGAGCTCGTCGGCCATCATCAACCTATCGGCCACATGCGCCGTATCGTCGGTGATCGCCATCGCGTTCTCGAGCACGTGCGCCTCATCAGCCCGGCGCATCCGGCTACGTGTCTCGTGAGCATCGGCGATCGAGTGCCGCGTGATCCCCACCAGCCAGCTCCCCATGCTCGCCCTCGCGGGGTCGTACTTCTCGCGCCCTCTCCACGCGGCGACGAAGACCTTCTGAGTCACGTCCTCCGCGTCGCGCGAGTCGCCCAACGACCGCAGCGCCAACGTGTACACGAGCGACGACCAGCGTTCGTAGACGCCCGCCAAGGCGCGGTCGTCGCCCGAGCAGAAGGCGTCGACCAGCGCGGCGTCGTCGGTGGATACGTCGGTCACGTCAGCGTGCGGCTTCCTGGTGGACACCCCGATCGCTCGAGGCGAAAACCTGGGATCGGAGGGGGATTCTGGGCGATGAGTCAGCGTACGGTCGAGCATACTTGGCATCACCCATCACGCGATCGGCACCGCGTAGACGATCACGTTGCTGAGGTAGTGACCGGTGCTGTAGTTGAACTCTCCCCCGCAGGTGATGAGCGCCAGCCGGTGCGCCCCTGCGCGGTCGAACACGGCGGCCCAATCGACGCCGGTCTTGTCGACCATCGAGACGCTCTCAACCGAGAACCTCGCCGTCTGCCCGTCGACCGACGTCGTCACGACCTCGGTGCCAGACGGCGCATCCTTGAGCAGCGCGAACTGACCGACCCCGTAGTCGAACGAGTCGACGTGGGCGGCGATCACGCTGGTACCGGAGGCGCTCCAGGGCGTCGGCCCGTAGCGATACCACGACGCGATCGCCGGGTCATCCGAGAGCGCAAGGGCGCCCTTCGCGTCGACGCCCTCCGGTGAGACGGCGACATCGATCCCCAGCGACGGAACCTGCACCCGGGCTGGCTGCACCACGGGTTCGGCCGGATGCGCCCCGAGGGCCGCGTCGGTGCGAGGCACCCCGGATGCCGCCGGTGCGGCGGGCGCGCTGGTCGCGGTGGGTGTCGGCGTGGGTTTCGAAGACTCCTCGACCGCGGTCGGCGTCGGGGAGCCGACCGACGCGGGAGCCGCGCCGCATCCGGTGACGAGCAGAACCGACGCCAGCGCGAGCGCGCCGAACGCCGCGGCCCGGGCTGCGTGAGCCCGGACCGCGGCGGCTGGGGTGCGGCTGCCGGTCAGCGCGCGTCCTTCGCCAGCAGGCGCTTGCGAACGACGCCCGCGCCGAGCGCGGCGAGCAGCAGAGCGAACGCACCGCCGATCAGCAGACCAGACGTGTCAGCGGGCTTGTTGGTCGCGACGAGACCCGCCGTTCCCGCGGGAACTCCGCCGGGGTTCGAGTGCAGACCGCCGATGGTCTGCACGGCGAGAGCCAGGTTGCCGTCAGCGAGGCTGCCCCACGCGTAGACGATGGTGTTCGTTCCCTCGGCCACGTCGACGTCGGCCGGGCCGATCACAGGGTCGGTGGTTCCTGTGGCGGCGACCGACGCCGACACGGTGCCGGCGGGAAGGGTGAGCACGGACTCGCCCGGGTTCGCGAGGTTCGTGATCACGGGGCTGCCTCCGGCGAGAACGTCGACCGCGGGGGCGGCGGCGACGTGGCGCACGGTCAGGCGTCCCTCGCCGGCGGCGAGGGTGGCTGTGTCATTCGTGAAGAGGGTCGCCGTGGGCTTTCCCGCCGCATCGAGGTGCGCGACGGCGGTGTAGTTTCCATTCGCTGCAAGCGTGAGGTCGACCGGACCGATGACGGGCGAACTGGCGTCGGCCGCGTCGGAAGCGGTGATCGCAACGGAGTAGGTTCCGGCCGGCAGCGGAAGCGGACCGGCGAGTGTTCCTGGCGTGAAGTCGTCGAGAGTCAGCGCTCCGTTGACGTAGACGTCGACGGTGACGCCGGGAACGGCGTGCAGCACCGACAGCTGAGCGTCGCCTTCCGCTGCCGATGCGGGGAGAGCGGCTGCAACGGCGACGAGCGCGCCGGCGGCGATGCCGACGATGAGGGTCTTGCGCATGGGTACCTCCTGTTAGCGCCCCGAGGGGCGGAGAGAAAACTGCCTACACAGAGCACTTCCCTCGGAGGTCATCGTTTGGATGCACCTTCGCCAAACTTTTTTCTGGGCAGCCTCGCCGACAGCGCAACCGGGTAGCGCGGCATCCGCTCGGTGACCCATGATCGAGAGATGACCTACCTCGCATACCCCGCCCGTTACGACAGCTTTCCCTATCGACGTACGGGCCGAAGCGGCCTCAAACTGCCCGCCGTGTCGCTCGGGCTCTGGCAGAACTTCGGTGACGACGTGGCCATCGAGACGCAGCGCGCGATCCTGCGCCGCGCGTTCGACTCGGGAGTCACGCACTTCGATCTCGCGAACAACTACGGTCCGCCCTATGGCAGCGCCGAAACCAACTTCGGCCGCATCTTCGCCGAGGACTTCGCTGGCTATCGAGACGAGCTCGTGCTCTCGACGAAGGCCGGCTACGACATGTGGCCCGGCCCCTATGGCGACCATGGCTCGCGCAAGTACCTGCTCGCCTCGCTCGATCAATCTCTGGCCCGCATGGGCGTCGACTACGTCGACATCTTCTACAGCCACCGCGCCGACCCCGATACTCCCCTCGAAGAGACGATGGGCGCACTGCACACGGCAGTGCAGTCAGGGCGGGCTCTCTACGCCGGCATCTCGAGCTACTCGCCCGAGCGCACCGTGGAGGCCGCTCGTATCCTCGCCGACCTCGGCACTCCCCTGCTCATCCACCAGCCGTCGTACTCGATGTTCAACCGCTGGATCGAGGACGGCCTGCTCGACACTCTCGGCGACCTCGGTGTGGGATGCATCGCCTTCTCACCGCTCGCTCAGGGCCTGCTCACCGACCGCTACCTCGACGGCATCCCCGCCGATTCGCGCGGCGCGCGAGGCGGCTCGATGCAGAAGCGGATGCTGACCGACGAGACACTCGCGCGGGTTCGGGGACTCAACGAGATCGCTTCAGGGCGCGGGCAGACGCTCGCGCAGCTGGCGCTGTCGTGGGCGCTTCGTGACGAGCGCGTGACCTCGGTGCTGATCGGTGCCTCGTCGGTGAAGCAGCTCGACGACAACCTGGGCGCGGTGCAGAATCTCGCGTTCACGAGCGACGAGCTCTCGAGCATCGACGAGTTGGCCGGCGACCGCGACATCAACCTCTGGGCCAACTCGAGCGCGGTCTAGCCCCTGCGGCGGGTGCCGGTAGTGGGCGCCCTCCGGCACTCCGCCCGCTGCTAGCGGCGCGCGATCGGCTGGATCCCGAATGCCTTGGCAAGGCGGTCGATCTTCTCGGCGCGGCCGAGCCTCGGCAGGTCGCTTCCGTCGCGGATGACCCGGCCACGCGATTCGAAGTCGTCGAGGAAGTCGCGTGCCCACGTCGCATCCGACACCGTGGGGCTGATGGTCTCGTTGATCACCGAGAGCTGATCGAGGTCGAGACACAGCTTGCCCGTGAGCCCCATGGCCACGGCGTGCTCCGACTTCTGCCGCAGCACCGGGTGGCTGCTGCCAACCGTCGGGCCATCGATTGGGCCGGGCAGATTGCCGATGCGGCTGGCCACGACGAGGCGCGAACGCGGATACGCCATGGCGAGATCGTCGGCGCTCGTGCCCGTGTCGCGCCGATAGTCGCCGCTGCCGAAGCCGAGCCGGAAGGCTCCGCGAGCCCGGGCGATCGACGGCGCCTCCTCGATTCCCAGCGCCGACTCGACGAGCGCGAGAACGGGTACCGTGCCGCCGAGGCGGTCGAACGTCTCGGTGACGTGCTCGGCAGATTCGGTCTTGGCGAGCATCACGCCCGAGAGGCCCGGAACACCCTTGAGGCCGTCGACGTCGTCGCTCCAGAACTCTGTGCTGCGGTCGTTGATGCGCACCCAGCCGGCGCCGCCGGCGGTGAGCCAATCGATGACCGAGCCGCGCGCATCCGCCTTCAGCTTGGGATCGACGGCGTCTTCGATATCGAGAATGATCTGGTCAGCGCGAGAATCGCTGGCCGCATCGAACTCTTCGGATCTGATGCCTGAAACGAGCAGCCAGGAGCGGGCGATTGAGGGGTCGATGGTCGATGCGGTCATCTACGGTCTACTTCTCTGTCGGAGATCAGGACGCAGCCACCGACCGTGACGATCGGCTCTGCTCGTGCCTCAGCATCGTATCGAACGATTCTCTGCGGCAGCTTCAGCGGGCGACGCCTGTTCCCTTCGGCCACCGATGGGTGAAGGATGGGCGCATGCCCACGACCGCCCCGCTCGCCGAGAGCCGCCCCTCGCCTCGCAGGCTGAGGCCGGGCGCGATCGCCGTCGGGGCCATCGTCGGCGTCGCTGGGGTGCCACTCTGCTACCTCATTCTCAGCGCGCTCGGGGTCACCATCTCCGACACCGGCCTCATCGCCTGCCTGGTCGCGCCGACGGCGGCACTTCTTCTCGTCTGCCTCATTCCGCGGGCCCGCGGCTGGGCGTTGCAGGCCGCGGTGGCGTCGGCACTGGCATCCATCGCTCTCGTCGCTTTCGTCGCCGGTGGCATCGCGCTGATCTCAGGGGTGCTGTCGGATCCGGCCTAGGCCGATTTTCTGATTACAGGACAAATCGGCCCGGTCGTGGCGTTTCCTCTGGTGACGCGCCGCAACCGGGTCACATCGTCCTGTAATACGGGAACCCGATGAGCTAGGCGCGCAGCGACGCCGCGCAGGTCGAGAGCATCGCGCGCAGAGCGTCTTGATCTTTCGACGAGAGCTGCGACTTCATGCGGTCTTCGACCCCCTTCACCGCGGCACTCGCCGTTGCGAGCTGGGCGCGGCCCGCGGCGGTCAGCTGCGTGGGCAGTGCTCGCCCCGATGCGGGCTGCTCGGAACGCGTCACGAGCCCGTCAGCCTCGAGCGCCTGCAACAGAACGTTCATCGCCTGTCGGGTCACGAAGGTTCCCCGGGCGAGTTCGGAGTTCGACAGGCCGGGCCGTTGGGCGAGCAGCTCGAGGCACGAGTAGTGGGTCACACTCATCCCGAGCGGGCGCAGCACGGCCTCCATCGCCGCGCGCAAGGCACTGGCCACCTCTTTCATCAGGTACCCCAATGACGTGCTCAATTCGATTCCCGAAGCGCCTTGACTCATGTCAACATTCTGACATACTGATGATGTCAACAAACTGACATAACCAAGGAGAATCTCATGACCGCATCCGGCCCCGGCTTCATCTCACTTCAGGTCCGCGACATCGAGGCGTCTGCCGCCTTCTACGAGAAGTACCTCGGGTTCGCCCGCCAGGCCGGCCCGCCTCACGCCGTGGTCTTCGCCACCACGCCCGCGGCCTTCGCGGTGCGCGACGCGATGCCCGGCGTCGACCTGAACTCGGGCGCTCAGCTCGGTCTCGGCATCGGCGTCTGGATGCACGCGCCCGATGCGCAGCAGATCCACGACACCCTCGTGGCCGATGGATTCACGATCACCTCGGCGCCCATCGACGGACCGTTCGGCCGCACCTTCAGCTTCGCCGACCCCGACGGCTACGCCATCACGGTGCACGATAAGGTCTGATCCATGACTCGACTCGAGACCGTTCACGAGGTTGTCGGGCCTTGGTCGCTCGCCACCACCAAGCAATTCTGGGAGGGTTTCGCCCCCGGCGGACTTGCATACCAGACGCAGGCCGAGGGCATCCGCACCGCCTTTCTCTGCGACACCGACTGGCAGCGAGTCGATGCCGTGATCACGCAGGAGGGCGCGTCGGCCCGCATCGTGGTCGACGGCCAAGGCGATCTGGATGCCGCGACCGAGCAGGTGCGGCGGCTGCTGTCGATAGACATCGACGGTCGCGCGTGGCCGGATGTAGCGGCACGGGACGACGTGATCGCGGACGCGCAGCGACGGCTCCCGGGTTTCCGACCCTGCGGCTTCTTCTCACCCTATGAGGCAGCCGTGTGGTCACTGCTGTCGCAACGTATGCAGAGGCGGCAGGCGGCGGCGATCAAGACGCGGCTCACGCAGCAGCTCGGCGACGACGGGGCCTTTCCGTCTCCGGCCGCCCTGCTCGGGGCGGCACTCAATCTGCCCGGACGCAAGGCGGAGTACCTGCACGCGGTCGCCGAGGCCGCTCTCGACGGCCGGCTCTCCGGCTCCTACCTGCGCTCGTTGCAGCCGGCCACCGCGTTCGCCCAGGTGCAGAGCATCCTCGGCATGGGACCGTTCTCGGCCGAGCTCGTGGTGATCCGCGGTGCGAACTTCCCCGATGTGCTGCCTCGCAACGAGGGCCGACTGAGCGACGAGGTCACGAAGCGCTACGGCGCCGACCGCTCGATCGACAAGGTCGCCGAGGCGTGGAAGCCGTTCCGCTCGTGGGCCGCCGTGCACCTGCGCGCACTGCAGGAGGTGGCGGCGTAGCCGCACTCGCGCCCGTTCCGTCAGGCGGCAGCCTGCTCCACGACGTCGCGGATCTCGGCAGCAGTGAGGTTCGCCCCGAACAGCTGGCGACCCGGCTGCAGCACCGCGCCCTCCCCCAGGGGGCCGAGGTCGACAGAGTCGAAGCCGAGAGAGTCGATGAGGTCGGCGACCACGTCGTTCGCCGCGACGTCGTCTCCCGAGAGGGCGATCGCCTTGCGGTCCGAGTCACCGGCCAGCCGGGAGCCCTCGTCGAGATCGTGGTATCCCATGTGGTTGAACGCCTTCACCAGACGTGAGCCGGGCAGGGCTGCCGCCACGAGCTCGCTGGTCGTGACGTCGTCACCGGTCAGATCCGGGCGAACGCCATCGACCTCCCACCAGTAGTTCATCGCGTCGATCACGATCTTGCCGCGCAGCTCGTCGAGCGGCAGCGCCTGGTGTCCGTCGAGGGGCACGGCCTTGCCCAGCGGCAGGGCCAGGATGACGAGATCGGCCTGGCCCGCGGCATCCGTCGCCGTCGTCGCCTCGGCGCCGTGCGCCAGCACGTCGATGGTGAGCTCGATCGCGGCGGGCGGCCGCGAGCTCGCGATGAGCACGCGGTAGCCGGCCGCGATCGCGAGCCGGGCGAGCACGGTGCCGACTTTTCCCGCGCCGAGGATGCCGATGGTCGCCTGCTGCGGGTCGGTCAAGGAATGCATGGGTGCGCCTCTCAGGCCAGGATGTCGCGGACGAGGGGAACGACCTCGGTTCCGTAGAGCTCGACCGCGCGCATCCGGTCGCTCATCGGGGTAGTGCCGGCCGAGTAGATCAAGTCGAATCGCCCGGCTCCCAGCGTAGCGATCGCGCTCGCCATGCGACGGGCGACCGTCTCGGGCGAGCCCACATACATGGAGCCGTGCGCGACCTCGTTCTCGAACTCGGCTCGGGTCACGGGCGGCCAGCCGCGCAGGGCTCCGATGCGGTCGTGCATGACCTTGTAGTGCGGAAAGAAGATCTCTTTGGCCTCGTCGTCGGTGCGGGCGATGAAGCCCGGCGAGTGCATGCCGATCGGATGCGCGGCGCTGCCGAACTGCTCGGCCGCGCGTCGATAGAGGTCGGTGTAGGGCGCGAAACGTTCGGGGCTGCCACCGATGATGGCCAGCATCAGGGGGAATCCGTATTGCGCCGTGCGCACGACCGACTGGGGCGATCCACCCACGCCGACCCAGGTCGAGAGATGCCCCGACTCGGTCTTCGGGAAGACGTCGGCATCGTGCAGCGCTGCTCGGGTCGTGCCGCTCCAGCTCACGGGCTGCTCGGTGAGGAGGCGCGAGAACAGCTCGATCTTCTCTTCGAAGAGAGTGTCGTAGTCGTTCATGTCGTAGCCGAAGAGGGGGAACGACTCGGTGAACGAGCCGCGGCCCAGGATCACCTCGGCGCGCCCGTTCGAGAGCGCATCGACCGTGGCGAAGCGCTGGAATACACGAACAGGGTCGTCGGAGCTCAGAACCGTCACGCCCGAGCTCAGCCGGATGCGCTCGGTCTGCGTCGCGATGCCCGCCAGCACGGTCTCGGGGCTCGAGATGGCGTACTCCGGCCGGTGGTGCTCTCCTACAGCGAAAACCTCGATGCCGAGCTGGTCGGCGAGCACGGCCTCGGCGACGACGTGCCTGATCGCCTGCGCGTGGGATGCGAGTTCCCCCGTGTCGGTCTGCGGAATGTCTCCGAAGGTGTCGAGCCCGAATTCGATGTCTGCCATGATCGCGTCCTTTGATGATGTAATTGACATGTCAAATGAATGGAGCGTCGTGAATATTCCCGGGGACATACCGGAGCGCCTCCCCGGTCTCCGGACCGACGGCCGCTCGGACGGTCGGAAGTCGCCGACCCGCGACGAGCTTCAGGTCTGGCGCACCTTCACCGAGATGACCGACCTCGTGAAGCGCACCCTCGAGGCCGAGCTGCAACGAACATCCGGTACCTCGTCGGGCGACTACGCGGTACTGCTCGCCCTCTCGGAACAGCCCGACCACCGCATGCGCTCGTCGCCGCTGGCCGAGCAGGTCGGCTGGGAACGCAGCAGACTCTCGCATCATCTCGGACGCATGGAAAGGCGCGCGCTGATCTCGCGGGAGCGAGCGGGCGACGACAGCCGCAGCGCCTGGGTCGTGCTCACCGACGAGGGCGCCCGAAGCTTCCGCCGAGCCTCGTCGCCACACCTCCACTCGGTGCAGAGGCTGTTCGTCAGTGCCCTGACGGCAGAGCAGCTCGCCGCTCTCGACGACGCGATGCAGGCGCTGCGCTCTCATCTCGAGGGCGGCTCGATCGTTCAACAGGACGAATCGTCGACGCACCGGGTTTCGACCGATGACACACCGGCCGGTTCACGAAAGGTCCTGTAAGACGGAGTCCGACCTCAGTCGCGCACCCCGAACAGTCCGTAGCCGTGCTTTACCAGCACGTCGTAGGCGTCGGCGTAGTTGTCGGGCACCGGCGCATCCGGTTCGTAGCGGGCGAGCAGGATGCCGATGAGTCCGAGCCCGGGCGGGGTCAGCGGGCGCTTTCGGTCTTTCTCTTTGTCGGAGCGCGGATTCGCCTCGGGGTTCGGCGGAACGTAGGCCGGAGTGACCGTGGGCCACAGAGCGGGCTGGCGCGGCTTCTTCAGATTCACCGCATTGAAGATCGGCGTGGCGGATGCATCGCGCTCGGTTAGAGGCTCGAGCCCGTGCAACTCGGCGAGGGTTTTCGCGAGCGACCCGTGATGCATCTGGTCGTTGATGACCGTGCCCGCTCGTGTGTACGCCGAGACCACGATGGTGGGAACCCGCAGGCCGAGACGGTCGAACGCGAATCCCATCTCGCCCGGGGCCTCGTTCTTCACAGGAGGCACCGCAGCGGGCGGCGCGACGTGGTCGTACAGGCCGCCGTGCTCGTCGAAGGTCACGAGAAGCACGGTGTTCATCGCGTTCGAGCCGGTGGTCGAGGCTCCGTCTTTGATCGACGTGTACACCTCGCCGAGGAGTTGCTCGCCGGCCCGCATGTCCGAGAAGGCCGACTCCATCTCGGGGGTCGTGGGATCGGTCTTATCGTGCGCCGGCCGCACGACTGGCGGATGCATGTCGTTGTGATCGAACACCATCCGCGGCTCGACGAATGCATAGTCGGGCAGCCTGCCCTTGGCCGCGTCTTCGTGGAACTGCTCCATGCTGCGGAAGTGACTCTTCCAGTATTTCTGCAGCGACGGGGCACTCAGTAGTCCGGTGAGCGAGACGACCTGCTGAGCGTCGTAGTACACGCGCCACGACTTGCCTGCCTCGTCGAGCCGACTGAACACGGTCGGCACGGCCGGAGCATCCAGCCATTTGTCGATGCCGCCACCCTCGACGTTCGTGACGAAGCCGTGCGAGGTGCTCGCGTGAAAGAACGAGCGGTTGCAGAACGTCTGCGAGGGAACGGCGGCGTGCCAGTGATCGTAGACGCCGAAGCTCTTCGCGAGGGTCGACAGCACGGGAAGCATCGCGGGCGAGAACCCACCCATCACCACGGCGTATTCCTCGGGCGTCGGCGCGCGCCCGCGAGACAACGTGGAGTTCACGATGTAGTCCTTCACGAACCCGTCGTTCTTCGGCTTCGAGGTGTCTTTCGGCAGGTTCCACGGCTCCTGAAGGCCGTTCTCCAGGTCGGAGTTGCTCTCGGGGTCGATCGTTCCAAACAGCTGGGTGTTCACGTGGGGGTAGAACTCGCCGGGGTCGGGATCGGGCTGGGCCATGATGCGATCGGTCGGACCGCTGTAGACGTGGGCGGGCACAGTGTCGCCCGATGGCCCCGGGTTGCTGTACTGCCCCTGATGGAGCCCGTCGAAGCTCTGGCCCGCGGGCTCCTGCCCCGGCTCGTAGAGCCAGCCCAGCATGTGGTCGAACGAGCGGTTCTCGAACATGATCACGACCACGTGGTCGAAGCCCGGCTCGTGCCGAACCGGCAGGGGCGAGAAGCCCAGTTCGTCGTCATCCGTGTCAGACGAACGGATGCCGGCGGTGACGCCGCCGACCGCTGCCCCGCCCACCGCAAGACCCGCGACCCCGATGCCCGCCGTGCGAAGGAAGTTGCGACGCGACGCGCCGCGCTTGGCCTTGTCGTCGTCGCTTTCGCTCTTTCTGGCAGTCATCTCGGTCCCCTCCCGATCCCGCCAGAATACCCGGGTATCCCGAATGGCATTGAGACGCCGGCTCGTTCCTCGCGCGGCTTCTCCACCGACGCATCCGCTTCGCTCAACACATGAAACTGTGAGCCTCGCCGTCCGTCACGCCTGGTAATCTCGCTTCCGAGGGCCACCGCGCCGACTACACCGAGAAGCACCGCCTTCGGAGTGAGCGCGACGAGAGGCATCCTATGACGAACTCAACCCCCCACACCGTGAAGCTCGGCCGTTTCGCGCCGACACTCGCTGTCACCGACATCGATCGTTCGATCTCGTTCTTTCGAGAGTTCCTCGCCCTCGAAGTGCACTTCACCAACGGCCAGCCCGTGGGCTTCGCCATCGTGCGCAACGGGGCTGCGGAGCTGCATCTCACGCTCGTCAAGAATCACCACGGCGGCAGCCACAACGTCGCCCATCTGCTCGTCGATGACGCGGCTGCGCTGTATTCGACGATGGATGCCGCGGGGGTTCGCATGATCAAGGGTCTCCGCGATGCCGACTACGGCGTGCGTGGATTCGTCTTCTGCGACCCCGACGGCAATCGCATCGATGTCGGTCAGTCGATGCGCTGACCCTCTTCGCCCGGCGCGTGCGAACGGGAGGAGAGCGCCGCCCTCTAGAAGGGGGCGACGCCGTCGCGGTTGATGAACGTGCCCGTCGGCCCAGCGCCGCCCCGGGTGGCGAGCTCGACGATCGCATCCGTGCCCTCGGTCACCGTCTGCGGACCGCTGTGGTTATTGAACTCGGTGGCCGTGTAGCCGGGATCGGCGGCGTTGATGCGGATCTCGGGGAACGCCTTGGCGTACTGAACCGTGAGCATGGTCACCGCGGACTTCGATGCTTGGTAGAGAGGTGCGACGATCTGCGACTCGACGTGCTCCGGGTCGAGCACGAACGAGAACGAGCCCATCCCGCTCGTGACATTCACGATCGTCGCCTCGTTCGAGCGCAGCAGCACCGGCCGGAATGCCAGCGTCATGCGCACGATGCCCAGCACGTTCGTGCCGAACACGAATGCGGCGTCGTCGGCGGTGAGATCTTCGGCGGCAGCGAAGGGGCCGCTGACTCCCGCGTTGTTGATGAGCACGTCGAGGCCACCTGCAGCCTCGACAGTCGCGACCGCGGAGGCGACGGAGTCGTCGCTCGTCACGTCGAGCTGCACGAACCGGCCGCCCAACGCCTCGGCGGCTGCTCGGCCCCGAGTCTCGTCTCGTGCGCCCATCCACACGGTGTGCCCGGCTTCGATGAGTCGGCGGGCGGTTTCATAGCCGAGGCCTTTGTTGGCCCCGCTGATCAGTGTTGTTGTCATGCTCAGAAGTCTGCGGCCGCCGCGGCGCGCTGTCGTGGCCCGCCTCGGCGTATGGACGCTCAGTACCACCCACGACGCGTCGGGCGCTGGCACACTGAATGAATGCAGGATGCGCACGGCGATCTCGGAACGGTCCTTCGAGCGTGGCGCGACCGCCTGTCGCCGCTCGATGTCGGTTTTCCCGCTGGTGATGCGCGCCGGGCGGCCGGACTGCGCCGCGAGGAGTTGGCCGCGCTCGCCGGGCTCAGCGTGGACTACATCGTTCGCCTCGAGCAGGGCCGCGCTCGTCGCCCCTCGGAGCAGGTCGCCTCTGCGCTCGCTCGAGCGCTTCAGCTCACCGATGCCGAGCGCGATCACCTCTTCGTGCTCGCCGGGCTGCTTCCCCCCTCGCCCCACGAGGTTCCGGCGCACATCCCTCCCGGGGTGCAGCGGCTGGTCGCGCGACTGGGCGAGATTCCCGTCGCGGTCTTCACCGCGTCGTGGGATCTGCTGAGCTGGAGCCCGCTGTGGGTGGCGCTTCTCGGCGAGCCCGTGCGGCCCGCCTCGGGTCGCCCCAATCTGCTGCGCGCGCACTTCGGCAATCTCTCGCTCGGCTCGGGCGGGGGCCGCATCGTCCGCCGATCCGGCAGCGTGGATGCCTTCGGCGCGTCTCTCGTCGCCGACCTCCGTCGCGTGGCCGGCCGCTATCCGGACGACCGCGGAGTGCGTGCCCTCGTTCAGGAGCTGCTCTCGACGAGCGAGCCGTTCAGGGAGCTGTGGGAGAGCGGAATCGTGGGCGAGCACCAGTCGGAGAGCAAGGTCGTGAGCAACGAACTGGTCGGCGATATCGAACTCGACTGCGATGTGTTCAGCGTCGCCGGCACCGATCTGCGCATCGTCGCCTATACGGCTCCGGCCGCATCGGCGGCGGCCGCGAAGATCGACTTCCTGCGCGTCGCGGCTCCTGCGGCGGCCGTGCTCTAGGTCCGCAAGACGGCGCTGGTCGAGTAGGCCGCCCCGGCCGCGCTGGTCGAGTAGGCCGCCCCCGACGGCGCTGGTCGAGTAGGCCGCCCGCGGCCGTATCGAGACCACCGGGTGGTCTCGATACGCCGCCTCGTTCCTCGCGCGGCTACTCGACCGGCGAAGAGATCAGCGCGGCGAGCGGGGTCGTCGGCAGAGCGGTCCACCCCTCGCGGCGCGCGCGGGCGAGTTGCTCAGGGGCCGGAGGGCCGTAGTGGCCGAGAGCAGCGCTCCGCGAAGCGAGGGCAGCGATCACCGCGTCGAACGCGTCGCCCGACCGCACCATGAGCTCGCCGTGACCCTGCAGATCGAGCCAGGGGGCGGCATCCAGAACCTGCGCCAGCAGAAGTTCTCGCGCGGCCTCGCTCACGCGATAGCCGGTCGTGTCGAACCCCCAGAGTCGGAGGCTCGCGCCGGGATAGATTTCGACGACGACGCCGGAGCCCGAGCGGTCGACCTCGACACCCCGCGCCTGGATGCGGCCGAGAAGCCCCGCGCAGCGCATCGCAGTGAGGCCGAGCCGGTCGGTCGACACGCTGAGTGGCCAACGACCGGTCTTGGCCCTCACGTCGCGATCGGTCTCACGGTAGGCGAGGGTGCGGCGCCAGTCCATGCCGCCGTCGACGGCGGGCGCATCTATCGACTCGTGATCGGCGTGGGCCACGACGAAACTCACGAACTCGTCGGGCCAGCCGAGTGAACAGTCGATGCCGAGCTTCTCGACCGTCGTGGCGGCCTCGGCAATGGCGTCATCCCCCACGCCGAGTCGGAGCTCGGTCAGGGCCGCACGAGGCCCAGACCAGTCGATGACCGCGAGCGCCGTGCCCTTGTTCTCGGCGGCGAGATCGACTCCGGCGGTGAGCATCAGACCAGCGTAGTCGCGGAAGTGTTCCGCAGCCTCAGGGAAGCAGCGCCCCTCCCGCGACCGCCAGTCGGTACCACTCCGGTCGCGTGAGCTCGATCTCCGAACCCGCGGCGGCCTCGCGCAGGCGCGAACCCTTGGTCGTTCCCAGCACCAGTTGGATGCGGGCCGGATGCCGGGTGATCCAGGCGGCCGCGATCGCGGTGGGCGTCACGGCGTAGGTGGCCGCGAGGTCGTCGAGAACGTCGTTCAGCTCGGCGTAGTTCTCGCGGTCGCCGATGAAGACGCCTCCCGTCGCGCCCGACTGGAACGGCGACCACGCCTGCACGGTGATGTCGTTGAGGCGGCAGTAGTCGAGTACACCGTTGTGCCGGTCGACGGACTGCTCGACGTGCGCCATGTTCATGGCGAGCCCCGAGGTGATCGAGGGAGCATGGGTGATGCTCAGCTGCAACTGATTCACGACGAGAGGTTGACGCACCGACCTCGTGAGCAGCTCGATCTGACCCGGCGTGTGGTTCGAGACGCCGAAATGGCGAACCTTGCCCTCGGAATGCAGCTGGTCGAAGGCCGCCGCGACCTCGTCTGGCTCGACCAGCGCATCCGGCCGATGCAGAAGCAGAAGATCGAGGTAGTCGGTCTTCAGCGCCTTGAGCGAGCCGTTCACTGAGTCGAGAATGTGCTCGGCCGAGAAGTCGAAGTATCCGGGACGGATTCCGCACTTCGTCTGCAAAACCATCTGCTCCCGCTCGGCCGCGGTGTAGTTCAGCGCGTCGGCGAACAGGCTCTCGCACACGTGGTCTGGGCTGCCGCCCGAGCCGTAGATGTCGGCGTGGTCGAAGAAGGTGATGCCCTCGGCTTGGGCGTCGCCCACGAGGGCCCGAATCTCGGATGCCGACAGCTCGGGAATGCGCATCAGCCCCAGAATGTGCTGCGAAACAGTCAGGTCAGTCGTTCCGAGGGTCACGTATTTCATGCTCCGCAGGCTATCGCTCCGCACTGACAGCCAGGGCGCTGCCTCGTCAGATGTTGTCGGGCTCGAAGGGAGTCTCCGTGGGCGTCGGCGTCGGGGTGGGCGTCTCTGTCGGAGTCGGCGTGGGAGTCTCCGACACGGAGGGAGTGGGGGTCGCTGTGCCGATCTTGTTTGTGTCCTGCGCTTCGCCCACACATCCTGTGAGAAGAAGCAGCGCGGCGGAACCCACCATGGTCGTGGCGATGATTTTCTTCATGCCGCCAATGTACGGAGCCGGTGTCGGGTGAGGCCAACCCGTAGATTAACGGCCACGGCGGTGATAGCCGACCCGGCGCATCCGCTCGTCGCACCTTCACGCTCGATGCTGTGCCGTCGCACCCGAGGCGTATCGTCGAAGCACACCATTCGATTCTCACGAGGAGCCGCCATGACGAAACAGCTCGACAAGCCCGCATCCAAGGGCCGCACGGCGGCACGCATCGCTCTGGGCGCCATCCTCGTTCTCGCCGGAACGAGCCACCTCACGTTCGCACGCGACGACTTTCGCGCCCAGGTACCCGAGTTCGTTCCTCTCGAAGAAGACACGACGGTGCTGCTGAGCGGCGTCGCCGAGATCACGCTCGGCGCAGCGCTGCTCTTCGCGCCGCGGTCGCAGCGGGCACGCGTCGGCGGACTGGCCGCGGCCTTCTTCACGGCGATCTTCCCCGGCAACATCGCGCAGGCCATTCACCACAGGGATGCGTTCGGTCTCGACTCCGACGCCAAACGCGTCGGGCGCCTGTTCGGCCAGCCCCTGCTGGTGGCCTGGGCGCTCTGGTCGACGCGCACTATGGCGAAGTGACCAGAGGCCGCATACTCCTCGCGGCGGTCGGCGTTCTTCTCGTCGCGGCCTATGCCGCGCTGATGGCGGTCGAGTCACTCGTACTGGATCCGCTCGCTGCAGTCCCCGGGGCGACTCTCGGTGAGATTCACGCGCGCCTCGCGGCAAACGGCATGGATGTCGGACGAGACATCGCCTGGGTGATCTGCACCGCGGCGGCGGGAGTCGTGCTGGCGGTAGCCGCCGCGGTCGTCGGGCTGTGGCGACACCTCTCGCTCTCGACGATGGCGATGATCTTTCTCGCCATCATCGCAGCGGGAGCGGTGCCAGCCTTTCTCGACGGGATACACCTCGGCATGGACATCGCCGACACCTACCGGGGCACGGGCGGCGCGCACACGATCTGGGCGGGAGTGCTCTACGTCACGAGCCTTGCGGCCGTCGGGGGAATCGTCGAGGTGGGCATCTACAGGCTGCGGCGATCCGCCCGCTCCAGATTCCGGAAGAAGAGCGCCGACGACGAGTAGGCCGCGCCCTCCGGCGACGCAACGCGGTATTCGCGGCGAAACATTCGAACACCAGTACGATAGAGGGTGTGGCCACGTCGCTCCTCCTGCACGTCGACGCCGACTCGTTCTTCGCCTCGGTGATCCTCCGGCGTCGACCCGAACTCGTCGACAGACCGATGGCCGCGATCGCTCATGTCTTCATCGCCAGCGCCAACTATCCGGCTCGACTCCGGGGTGTCCGTGGCGGCATGCAGGTGCACGAGGCCCAACACGTCTGCCCCGAGCTGGTGATGATCGAGACTCCACGCGCCGAGGTAGAGCGGGTCAGCGACGCCCTCTTCGACATCTTTCGCGACAGCGCCCACGCGGTCGAGCCGGGATCGATGGAGGAGGCCTTTCTCGACGTCGGCACCACAGACATCCGGGCCGCCCTCGATGCTGGGCAATCGCTGCGGCGACGTGTGGCGAGCGAACTCGGCGTTCCGATCAGCGTCGGAATAGGGCGCACCAAGCTCATGGCAAAGCTCGCCTCGCGCGCCGCGAAGCCCGACGGCCTGCACGTCATCTCCGATGAAGAGGAAGCCGAGCTTCGGCTTTCGCTGCCCATCTCCGACGTCTGGGGAATCGGCGCACAGACCGTCGAGCGATTGCGCCTCATAGAGGTCGCCCGCCTCGCAGACCTCGACGGCATCTCCCCCGACGAACTCCGCCGCGTCTGCGGAGCGACCATGGCGCACCGCCTGCACCGCATCCGCGCGGGCACCGATGATGCGACGCTGAACCCGGTCGAGACGAGAACGAGCCTCTCCTCGGAGGGAACCATCTCGGGCTACAACCGCCCCGACTGGACTCCTTCGGAGCTCATGGAGGCCTGCATCACTCGGGTCTGCGAGCGCGCATCGAAGGCCGGTCTCGCGGCCGGCGGGCTCACCGTCGCGCTGCGCTTCGACGGCGGCGACACACCTATCGTGCTCAAACACCGGATGCCGTCGGCCACCTCAGACGCGCGAGCCTGGCTCCCCGACATGCTCCGGCTTCTGGCGGGAGCGCAACAGCCTGGGCTCATCGCGGTGAAGGCCACGCTCACCGCGCTCGTCCCTCCCGAGCGCGTGCAGCAGACCCTGTTCTGATCGCCCTCGTCGATTCCTACCCGACAGCTCGTTCGGGGTCAACGCCGCGCACCAGGCGCACCGAGCGCTTTAGCTTGATGACATGCGATCCACAGAGCACGAGGCCAGCGGCATCCGTGTTCTCGGCGAGCGTCGGCGGCATCCGGCGATGAGAGCTCTTCGCATCGCCGGGTGGTGGGCACGGGACTACGCCTACGCCCTCTACTGGCAGACCAGGGCCCTCATCGGCCGAACCGATCCGAGATCGTTTCAGTCGGGATCGGCGCGCACGATCGTCGTCATCCCCGGCGTGTACGAGACCTGGCGCTTTATGCAGCCGCTGATCCGCGCGATGCACGACCGAGGGCATCCGGTGTACGTCGTCGACGCGCTCAACTGGAACGACCGCCCTGTCGTGGAGGCAGCCGATGTCGTGTCGGCGTTCCTCGCCGAGCACGGTCTTCATGACGTGGTCGTCGTGTCGCACAGCAAGGGCGGGCTCATCGGCAAGTACGTCATGAGTGCGGGCGCCGAGGCCGCGCGCGTCGACTCGATGCTGGCCGTCGCCGCTCCGTTCGGGGGATCGTTCTATGCGCGCCTGATGGTGCTGCCGAGCCTGCGCATCTTCTCACCGAAGAACGCCACGATCCTGGCCCTGGCCCACGACGAGACGGTCAATAATCGCATCGTGTCGGTCTACGGCGAGTTCGATCCGCACGTTCCGGCAGGCAGCGAACTGGTCGGCGCCAAGAACGTGCGACTCGACACGGGCGGGCACTTTCGGGTGCTCGCTCACCCTCGTGTGATGGCCGAGCTCGCGGCGCTGGCGGAGTAGCCTCCGTCAGTCCATTCCGTCGAGGCGCTCTCGCAGCCCGGCCACGATCTGCGCCTCGCTGTCGTAGTAGGCGAGACCCCAATCGGCGACCATCGCGGCGTAGCGCACCCGGTGCTCGTCGCCGAGCATGTCTCGCACACCCTGCAGGTCGGCCCGGCGCGCGGCCAGGTCATCCAGATGCCCCTCGAGCATGCTGCCCAGCTGTTCGGGCGTCGACAAGCGACCCATCAGAAGGCGCAGCGCGACCGGGTGTTTGAGGATGGGAAAGCCGACCTCGCCGTGGAACAGCCAGGTCTGCAACTGCTCCTCGCCGAGCTCGGTCACCCGATACCGCGCCGGGCCATCCGACGGCGCCGTCTCGACGAACTCTGCCTCGGACAGCTTGCGCAGCTCGGTATAGATCTGGCTCATCGCCGGGCTGACCCAGTAATAGCGCAGGGTGAAGTCCGCCCGCTGCTTGAGCTCGTAACCCGTCATGCCCTCGGGATTCTCTCGGTCGAAGACGAGCAGGCCCAGCAGCGCGTACGCCGTGGTCGACAGAGCGGAATTAACCATGGACATAACCATAGGTTCCTGATAGGTATATTCCTACTAGGAATAGACACGTCGCCGTCGACAGATCAGGAGCGCAGCATGACCGACCTCGCCATCGAGACCCACGCGCTCGTGAAGACGTTCAAGAAGACGGTCGCCGTCGACGGCATCGACCTGGCGATTCCTCGCGGAGGCATGCACGGCTTTCTCGGGCCGAACGGCGCAGGAAAGACGACAACGATCCGCATGCTCGCCACCCTCACCAGACCAGACTCCGGCACCGCACGAGTACTCGGCCGCGACGTCGTCGCCGACGCCAACGAGGTGCGTCGCCGAGTGAGTCTCACCGGCCAGTTCGCCTCGGTCGACGAAGACCTCACCGGTGCCGAGAACCTGCGACTCATCGGCCGCCTCTTCGGTTACACCGGCGCTCGCGCCACACGGCGCTCCGATGAGCTGCTGACGGCGTTCGGACTGTCGGATGCGCGAGACAAGCAGGTCAAGAAGTATTCCGGCGGCATGCGTCGCCGCATCGACATCGCCGCGAGCATCGTGGTCATCCCCGAGCTACTGTTCCTCGACGAACCGACCACAGGCCTCGATCCGCGCAGCCGCAACGAGGTGTGGGACATCATCAGGGCGATGGTCTCATCGGGCACGACGGTTCTGCTGACGACCCAGTACCTCGACGAGGCCGACCAGTTGGCCGACCGCATCAGCGTCATCGATGCCGGCAAGGTCATCGCCGAGGGCACGTCGAGCGAACTCAAGGCGAAGGTGGGCAACGGGGCGTTGCACGTGCGAGTGATGAATCCGGCGGACCGGCCACGGGCATCCGAGGTTCTGAATCGCATTCTGGGCGTCGAGATTCGCGACCAAGCCGACCCCGCAGCGCTGAGCGCGACGGTCGCCGACCCCGGCATCGTGACATCCGCGCTCACGGCCTTAGCTGCCGAGAAGATCGAATTGGCTCAGTTCTCACTCGGGCAGCCCTCGCTCGACGAGGTGTTCCTCGCGTTGACGGGCCACACCTCAGAGAGCACAAGCGACGAGGAGGTCGCAGCATGACCCGTCTCGACAAGCTCGCCGAACGAGCCGACGTCGCACCCGCGAGCGCCGAGTCGCTCGCGGCCGCTATGCGGTCGGCGCTGGCAGACGTCGAGCGCCCCACCCCGCCCGGCCCACTGTCGACATCGCTGACCTTCGGCTGGCGCGCGCTGCTCAAGATCAAGCACGTGCCCGAGCAGCTGTTCGATGTCACCGTCTTCCCGGTGATGTTCACCCTGCTCTTCACGTTCCTCTTCGGCGGGGCGATCGCCGGAAGCGTCGGCGGCTACCTGCAGTACGTGCTGCCTGGCCTGCTCGTGCAGGGCGTGATCATGATCACGATGTACACGGGGTCGACGCTGCGCACCGACATCGATCGGGGCGTGTTCGACCGCTTCCGCTCCCTGCCGATCTGGCGACCGTCGGCCCTGGTCGGCATGCTGCTCGGCGACGCTGTGCGCTACACGATCTCCGCCACTGTCACGATCGCGCTCGGGCTGGCGCTGGGCTACCGCCCCGAGGGCGGTGTCCCCGGAGTACTCATGGCAGTGCTGCTGATCCTGGTCTTCGCGTTCAGTTTCAGCTGGCTCTGGACGTTCTTCGCGCTCGTGCTGCGAACGCCTGGCGCAGTCATGGGGGTGAGCATGCTCGTGATCACCCCGCTCACCTTCGCGAGCAACATCTTCATCGAACCGTCGACGCTTCCGAACTGGCTGCGGGCCTTCGTCGAGGTCAACCCGGTGTCGCACCTGGTCACGGCCGTGCGCGATTTCATGGGCGGCATGGATGCGTCGGGCGAGCTGAGCATCACACTCCTGTGGTGCGCGGGGCTGGTCGCCATCTTCGGCCCGCTCACCATGATCCGCTACCGAACGGCAGGATAAGCACGTGCCCCTTGAATCCACCCCCGTGACCACTCTGTTCGAGAACTACACGTCGGCCGTGCTGGCCAAAGACGTCGAGCGCTTCCTCGGCCTCTACGCCGACGACACCCTCGTCTTCGATGCTTGGGGAATGTGGGAGTTCGCCGGCGTCGATGCGTGGCGACCGATGGTGACCATGTGGTTCGAGAGCCTCGGCGACAAGCTGTGTGAGGCGCGGTTCACCGAGGTCGTCACCTCGGTGAGAGACGACCTCGCTACAGCACACGCCGCCGTTCGCTACGCCGAGGTCACTGCCGACGGCGAGCAGGTCGACTCGATGATGAACCGCATGACGGTGGTGCTCGAGAAGCGCGACGGCCAGTGGAAGATCACCCACGAGCACACCTCGATGCCCCTCGACATGGAGACGATGAAGGGGCTCGGCGACGCCCACGAGAAGCGCGACGCGGGCTGATCCTGCGCCGTCAAGGCCTGTCTATGCGTGTGGGTGCGCCGCTAGCCTGGGGCCTCGCTCACGACAAGGAGAACCATGAACACGTCGTCACTCATCAACCAGGTCAACGAATCGCTCGCCACGCTGGGAGCAGGACCCTTCATGACCGACAGCTCGAATGACACCGAGACGGGAGCCGTGGTCACAGGCCGCCTCGACGGACGCGCTCTGCGCATCGAGTTCGTTGAAGAGGGTAGCGGCGACGGCCCCGGGAAGGGCCACCGTGTCGACGTCGTCGACGACGCATCCGGCGAGAAGCTGGGCACGGGTCGCGGCGATTCCACGTTTGCCGACGCGATCTCCTCACACAACTGGGGCGGAACCATCGAGGCGCTGAAGCAGCTCGGCTAGCGTTCGCCTGAGGTTGAACAGGATGGATTGCGCGTCCGCCGGCGTGGCACGTTCGCGAGCGCGGCGTGCCGCCGATCCATCCTGTTGAACGCGTCCACTCGACTCAGCCCTTCGGGCCACCGCGCATCTCGAGGGCGATCTGGGATGCATCGAGAATCTGCAGGGCATAGGCGAGCACGTCCGCGTCGAAGGTGCCGTGGTCTCTGGCCTCGAGCAGCGCGGTCCTCTGGGCGTCGATCACCGCCAGCTCGTGCTGCTTCGACGAGATGAACCCCTTGATCGACCGCTCGACCGGCGGCCCCGGAGGAACAGCCTCGGCGCTCGTCTTCAAGAGCTGCATGAGCCTGGTCCGCTCGGCGGTCGTCTGCGCGTCGACGGCGGCCTGGTCGACCTTCGGCGCGACCGCGCGCAGCAACGGACCGATCGTTCCGCCCTGCACGAGCAACGACATGACCGCCACCGCGAATGCGATGAGCACGAGCACTGACCGTTGGGGTGTGTCCTCGGGAAGCGTCTGCGCCGCCGCGACCGTGACGGCCCCGCGCATGCCGGCCCAGACGACGGCTGTGCCATCCCGCCACCCGAGCGGCGCATTGCGGAAGTAGGTGATGTCGGCCAGCGTCTGCACGACGCGTCGACCCAGCCGCTCGATCTGATTGTCGGATGCCCTGCGCCGCCGCCCGTTCATCTCGCCGAACATCTGCTCCGCCCCCTCGGGCGTGCTCATCTTCTCTCGCATCTCGAGCAGCCTGCCCTGCATCTTCTCGTTGCGGTTGCGCAGTGTCGAGAGCACCCAGAGCAAGGGCGCCACATAGCCGGCACGCACGACGATCGTGAGCACGAGCGCTCCCGCAGCGACGAGCACCGCTGTCCAGACTCCCGCGTGGTCGCGCTCGACATTCGCCACGATCGACGAGATCTGCACGCCCATCGTCAGAAAGACGGCTCCCTCGAGAACCAGCTCGACCGTGCGCCAGTTCTGAGAGTCCGACAGCCGGTTCTGCGCCGAGAGATAGCGCGGGGCGCGGATGCCTGTGACGAGTCCGGCGACAACAGCCGCGACGAGACCGGATGCGCCGAGCAGCTCCGCAGGAACGGCCGCCACGAAGGGAACGACGAACGAGATCACCGTGTTCACCGTCGGATCGGTGACGCGTCGGCGCACCACGAGATTTCCCCATCCGACGAGGATTCCGATGATCGCAGCGACCACGACGGAGTAGGCGAAGGTGCCGACGGCTCCCCAGAGAGAGAACGACGCGGCCGTGGCGACGATCGCCGTGCGCAGCAGCACCAAGGCGGTGGCGTCGTTCAGCAAGCTCTCGCCCTCGAGCATCGCGACGACCCGCTTCGACACCGAGGTCTGCTTCACGATCGACGTCGCCACGGCATCGGTCGGGCTGATGATCGCGCCGAGCGCCACGCCCCACGCAAAGCCGAGATCGGGGATGACGAGCATGAAGAAGACGCCGAGCACGACCGAACTGACGACCACCAAGGCCACCGACAGGCTGCTGATGGCACCGAACTCGCGGCGGAAGTTCATGGCCGGCATCGATACGGCCGACGAGTACAGCAGGGGCGGAAGCACGCCCGCCAGAATCCACTCCGGTTCGATCTCGACCTCGGCGAAGACCGGCAGAAAGCTCGCCCCCACACCGATCGCGACAAGTAGCAGAGGAGAGGCGACGCCCAGCCGCGGTCCGAGCATGGTGGATGCCGCGATCGCGGCGAGAGCGAGCACCAAAACGACGAGAAGTTCGGTCACGACTCCAGATTGGCACGGGTGACGCGCTACAACTCAGGTCGACCTGACCAATTCAGTGGTTTTCGCCCGCGGCACGGCGGTTTTGCCTGAGTTGTAGCGCGGGTAGCGAGACTAGTCGCGCCCGAAGAGGCTTCCGAGGTCGCCGAGGCCAGGGATCTCGATGTTGGAGCCGAGCCCGTAGAGGTGCTCTCCGATGCCGCTCGCGTACTCGCCTGCGCCGGAGGCCATGTCGCCGAGACCGCCCTCGAGCCCGTCGAGACCGCCTTCGAGACCGCCCAGCGCGTCGAAGTCGATGCCCATTCCTGCCGCCTGTTCGAGCAGAGGCCCCGCAACGCTACTGAGCACGGCACCACCGGCGACCGCGGCAAGAAGCCCACCGGCGACGCCGATTCCAGCACCCGCGACGGCGCCCACTCCGACTCCGGCTGCAGCACTCGCGGCGCCTGCCGCCGCGGGCTTCGAGAACAGTCCGCGCAAAAAGCCGGGCTTGTGGGCCTCGCCGCGAACGGCGGAGCGCGCCAAGTCGTCGGGTGACGACGACACGGGCTGCTCGGATGCCGGCAGTTCATCACGCAGACGCGACTCGACCTGCTGGCGCTGCGCGGGCGTGAGCCTCGCGAACGCGTCGCGATGCACCTGCTCGAGCTGCTCCGGCATCGCGGTCTTCAGCAGATAGTCGTAGCGCGCGATCGCGGCACGGTCTTCGGGGGTCGACGCCGCCGGCCCGGCCGCATCCTGAACGGAAGCGCCCGAGGGCGTGCCATAGACGGGCATGTCGTGCGCGGGCGACGCGGGCGCGTCGCGCACCGGCGCATCCTGAACACGCGACGGCACCGGATGCGCGTTGCCGGGCTGAGCGGATGGGTTGCGCGCGTCGCCCGTCACCTTGTCGGCGGCGGTGCGCACGAGATCGCGCCAGTCGGTCGATCCGGAACCCGAGGTCTTGCTCTGCCCAGACCCGTCGAGTGCCTTCGACGCCATTTTCATCAGTCGCTGGAGGGTGCTCATCTCGGGCCTTTCAGTAGAACGGTCTGGCATCACAGCATGCACGACCGCTCTGGGCAGGCCCCCAGAGAAGCCTGATGAAACCCCGGTCGCCGCTCAGGAGTCTCGACAAGATACGGATCCGTTTGCATCATCCGTCCAGTGACACCGGCTTGGCCCGCCGGTAGTTTTCTGGCATCCGGGCGGTCGGCGTCCCGATTCAGACGAGGCAAGAGGAGATCATCCATGAACGCGATCGAGAAATCTCGAAGCGCTAATCACGTACTGGACATCGTGTCGTCAGCCGGCGTCAAGTACATCTTCGGCATCCCCGGCGCCAAGGTCGATGCCGTCTTCGATGCCACGAACGACGAAGGTCCCGAGCTCATCGTGTGCCGCCACGAGCAGAATGCGGCGTTCATGGCCGCGGCCGTCGGTCGGCTGACGGGTGTTCCCGGCGTCGTGCTCGTCACGTCGGGGCCCGGCTCGACGAATCTGGCCACGGGTCTGCTCACAGCGAATACCGAGCAGGATCCGGTCGTCGCGCTCGCCGGAGCGGTTCAGCTCTCGGACCGATTGAAGCGCACGCACCAGTCGATGGACGCGGCCGCATTTCTCGCGACGGTGACGAAGTCGACGGTCGAGTCGACCGATCCCGACGACGTGTCCGAGGCGGTCGTCAACGCGTTTAGGGCAGCCACGACAGCGCCACGAGGCGCCACCGCGGTCGTGTTGTCGGCGAGCGTTATGGCAGCGGCGACATCCCCCGCCTCGGCCGGAGGAAGCGCCCTGCCCGTCCCCAGACTCGGAGCGGCGTCGCAGACCGACATCGATGTGGCGACGGCACTCATCAGGTCTGCCGAACGTCCGGTACTGCTCGTGGGTCTGCGCGGTGCCGACATCGCCGAGACCCGTGCCCTTCGTGCTCTGCTCAGCGAGACCGAGCTGCCCGTCATCGAGACGTTCCAGGCGGCGGGACTCGTATCGCACGAACTCGAAGATCATTACCTCGGTCGAGTCGGCTTGTTCAAGAACCAGCCCGCAGACCTCGCGCTCGACGAGTCCGATCTGGTCATCGCCGTCGGCTACGACGCGGTCGAGTACGACCCGGTGATCTGGAACTCCGACGTGTCGCGGCGAATCATCCACATCGACTCCGTGCCCGCCCAGTACGACAACCACTACCGTCCGAGCCTGGAACTCCGTGGGGATGTCGCGGCGACGATCGACGCGCTGCGCCCGGCGATCTCGGGCCTCAAGCTGTCGGAGACCGCGGCTGCTCGAGCCGAAGAGCAACGCCGTGAACTGGCGGCGATCGATGAGCGAGCGCGCACCGCCGAAGCCGCCCCGGGGCTCGTCGATCCGTCGCGCCTCGTGTTGCTGCTGCGCGACATTCTCGACGATGACGCCACGGTCGCGTGCGACATCGGATCGAACTACATCTTCATGGCACGGCACTTCAGGGTCTACGAGCCGCGGCACCTTCTGTTCTCGAACGGCCAGCAGACCCTCGGTGTCGCCCTCCCCTGGGGAATAGCCGCGGCATTGGTGCGACCGGGCACGCAGGTGGTCTCGGTCTCGGGCGACGGAGGCTTTCTGTTCTCGGCCCAGGAGCTCGAGACGGCGACACGCCTCGGCGTCTCGTTCACGCACATCATCATGCGCGACAACACGTACAACATGGTCGCGTTCCAGGAGCAGCTGAAGTACGGCCGCACGTCGGGAATCGAGCTCGGCGACTATGACATCGTGAGCTTCGCCAAGGCGTTTGGAGCCACAGGCCGACGAGTGACCGGTTACGACGAGTTCGAGGCAGCACTGCGCGAGTCGCTCGCTGAAGACGGCGTATCGATCATCGACATCGCCGTCGACTACAGCCGTAACGCCGATATCGCGGCTCACCTCGACGAGGACTCGTTCGAATGAGCGTCGCCATCCACCGCGTCGACACCCATGACGACTACGCCGTCTACCAGACCTCGACCATGGCCGCCCTGCTCGCAGGTCTCTACGACGGTGACGTCACCGTCGGCCAACTCCTGACCCACGGCGATTTCGGCCTCGGCACCTTCAATCACCTCGATGGGGAGATGGTCGTCATCGACGGCGTCTGCTACCACCTCCGCGACGACGGCAGCGTCGAGGTCGCATCCGACACCGACAAGACCCCGTTCGCCGCCGTGATGACGTTCGCCGGCACACAGGGCTTCGATGTGAGCAAGACCACCACCCTGGCCGACGTGACGCGCCAGATCGACGAGCTGACGGGAGGTGAGAACCTTCCCGTCGCTGTGCGGATCGATGGACGATTCACGTCGTTGACGACTCGCACTGTGGGCGAGCAGCACAAGCCGTACCCGCCGTTGACGGATGCGACGGCGCATGAGGCCATCAATACGTTGGAGACAACTCAGGGCACGATCGCGGGTTTTCGCACTCCGCAATTCGAGGCGGCTATCTCGGTCGCCGGCTATCACCTGCACTATGTCGATGACGCGCGGAAGAATGGCGGCCATCTGCTCGACCTGAGTCTCACGTCTGGTCACGTCTCGATCGCGCCGATCTCGGAGCTCCGTCTGGTTCTGCCCGACACTCCGGAGTTCCGAGATGCGCACTTCGATCTCGCACATCTCGAGGGGCAGGAGCGCACGGCAGAGGGAACATCTAGCTGACCCAGCGCTCGTAGGCACAGCACAACAGAAAAGGGGCGGGCCTTCAGGCCCGCCCCTTTCTTGTCGGTTCTTGTCAGACGGTGAGAGTCTTCTGCTCGTCGGTAGTCTGGGCCGCCTTGACCTCGATCTTGCGAGGCTTGGCCCGCTCGCTCACCGGGATGATGACAGAGAGCACGCCGTTGTCGTAGCTCGCCGAGATCTTCTCGGAGTCGACCCCGTCACCCAGGCTGAACTGGCGCAGGTAGTCGCCACTCGGGCGCTCCTGAGCAAGCCACTTGGCACCTTCGTGCGCGGCGGCGGTTCTCTTGGCCCGGATGGTGAGGAGCTGTCCGTCGACGTCGACATCGACGGAGCCCGGGTCGATGCCCGGCAGGTCGGCGTTCAGAACATACTGATCGCCGTCTCGGTACAGGTCGACGGGCATGAACTTGGGCCCGGGGCGGAACGTGAGCAGGTCGCCGGCGATGCGGTCGAGCTCGCTGAAAGGATCAAAAGACATTGCCATGAGGATTCCCCTTTCCGTGAACCTGAGTCGACTTGACTCAACTTGTGAGAACTAAATTAGCACTCGACTACCGAGAGTGCCAATAACTTTTCCCGACAAATTCCTTCGTCCACGACCGTGCCCCGACCAGCGATCCGCGCCTCAGGAGAGGTGAGCGACCGCTTCCAGAATCAGCTCGGCCACGGCATCCGGGTGCGAAACCATGCTGGAGTGCGACGCTCCGTCGAGCTCGACCGTCTTCAGCGAACCGGCACGCTCGGCCATGAAGCGCATTCCCTCGACGGGAATGTTCTTGTCGCCCGAACCGAAGATGAACCACGACGGCAGCGTCTTCCAGGCGGGCGTCGCGGCCGGCTGAGGCTCACCCAGGGCGAAGTCGCGGATGGCTCGCTGGGTCGCGGCCGAGATCTTCGCCACGTCGAGGGGAACGTCTCCGGCGAACTGCTGCGGGAACAGCTCGCGGTCGACGATGAGGTCGTTCGTTCCGTCGCCGAGGGGATATGGCCGAACCGTCTCACCGAGGGTAGAGCCGGGGAACTGGCCGGTGAGCTGCAGCGAGTTCTCTCCGTGGTCGGGCGCGAACGCCGAGACATAGACGAGACCCTTGACCACGTCGGTGCCGACGGCGGCCTCGGTGATCACGGCTCCGCCATACGAGTGGCCCACGAGAACGACCGGACCCCCGACGGATTCGACGGCACGGCGCACGTTGTCGGCATCCGTCGTGACGCTGCGCAGCGGGTTGGGTGTGGCGAACGCGTCGACGCCTTTCGCCTGAAGCGCGGCGATGACCCCGCTCCAGCTCGCGGATTCCGCGAAGGCTCCGTGCACGAGTACGACGGTCAGATTTTCAGTCATGATTCTCTCCTTTGTGTGGATGGGTTTGTAGTCAGTCGAATTCGACGATGAGCTCGACCTCGACGGGCGAGTCGAGCGGCAGCACGGCTACTCCCACGGCACTGCGGGAGTGCACGCCGGCGTCGCCGAAGATGTCTCCGAGAAGGTGCGAGGCGCCGTTCAGTACGCCTGCCTGCCCCGTGAACGACGGGTCGGATGCGACGAAGCCCGTCATCTTCACGACCCGCGTGATGCGGTCGAGCGAACCGAGCACGGCGGCGATCGCCGCGAGCGCGTTGATCGCGCTAGTGCGGGCCAAGTCATGCGCATCCTCAGCACTCACGGCTCCGCCGACCTTGCCCGTAAGCGGAAGCTTCCCGTCGATGAAAGGCAGCTGGCCAGCCGTGTAGACGAGGGCTCCGCTGATGGTGGCGGGAACATAGGCACCCGCGGGGGCCGCGGCTTGCTGGGGGATCTCAACGCCCAAGGCGGTGAGTCGTTGGTCGATCTGCGACATGGTCTCGCTTCCTGAATCAGCACGGCGGGATGCCCGCGGCCGGGCCCATTGGTCAGACTAGGCCTGGCGGGGCGAGTTGAGGATGACCCTGGGAGTGCCACCCGGAACATGCCGCACGCATGACCATATCGACATTTCTTGCATGCTCGCTCCAGAATTCTTCTATGCTGGAGTCATGACGGCGAAGCAGGTGGTTCTCGCGGAATACCTCCGCGCGAGACGCGCCGCCCTGAAGCCCGAAGACGTCGGATATCCGCCGGATCCTCAGCGCCGTGTGCGAGGTCTGCGTCGCGAAGAGGTTGCCGAGCGAGCGGGAATCAGCCTCGAGTACTACGTGCGGCTCGAGCAGGGGCAGAACCACCGCGTCTCCGAGCAGGTGCTCGAGGCATTGGCCCGAGCGCTCGATCTCGACGACAGCGGTCGAAGCTACCTCTACAGGCTCGCTCTTCCATCGCCCTCCGACGCACGTCCGCAGACGCCGCATCACGAGGTCGGCGAGCTCCTGCGTACCCTGCTCGACCAGTGGGCAGGAACCGCAGCGGTCATCTTCGACCGCAATCAAGACATCATCTTCGTGAACACTCTCGCAGCCGCCCTCTCGCCCGGCTACGCCGTGCCCGGCAACAACTACGTCGTGATCATGTTCGAGACTCCTGTCGAGAATCGAACGAACGAACGCTGGCGCGACACAGCTCGCGACACCGTGGCGGCGCTCCGCTTCCACGCCGACTGCGATGACCCTCGTCTGCAGCAGATCGTCGACCAACTCATGCCCGACGCCGACTTCCGCGAGCTCTGGCAAGGGCATGAGGCACGGCCGTTCTCGTCTGGACTCGCGCCGAACTTCGTCGAGGGCTACGGCTGGGTCGAGCTTCCGTTCCAGGTACTCGATGTGCCCGGTGGCCTCTTTATGAACGTGATCGTGTGCGAGCCAAACTCTCCCGCCGGCTTCGCCATCGAACATCTCCTCGCCCGACTGCGTGCCCCCGACGACACCAACGAGCTCGACGAACCTCAGACCGAAGAGATCTCCGAAGCCAGCACCGAGCCGAGCGCCGCGGCCAAATAGGGCGCAGTGCGGCTGTCGCCGTTCGCGGCGACCACCTCCGGAGTTCCCGCCGCCACGACTCTTCCGCCCTTATCGCCTCCGGCCGGGCCCATGTCGATCACCCAGTCGGCATCGGCGACCACGCTCATCTCGTGCTCGACGAGCACGACAGTATTGCCGGCATCCACCAGCGAGTTGAGCTGTGCCACGAGCAGGCGCACATCGGCCGGATGCAGCCCGGTCGTCGGCTCGTCGAGAACGTAGAGCGTGTGGCCGCGTCGGGCACGCTGCAGTTCGGTCGCGAGCTTGATGCGCTGAGCCTCGCCCCCCGACAGCTCGGTGGCCGGCTGCCCGAGGCGCAGGTATCCGAGCCCCACCTTGCGCAGAGTGTCGAGGCTGCGCGCCGCGACGGCGACATCGCCGAGGAAGCCTGCTGCCTCGTCGACGGTCATCGCCAGCACATCGGCGATCGACGCATCGCGGTAACGCACCTCGAGGGTCTCTGCGTTGTAGCGGGTGCCGCCGCAGTCTGGGCAGGGCGCGTAGCTTCCCGGCAGGAAGAGCAGCTCGACCGAGACGAAGCCCTCGCCGAGGCAGGTGGGGCAGCGTCCGCCATCGACGTTGAACGAGAAGCGACCAGCGTCGTAACCGCGCTCGCGCGCTTCGTCGGTCGCGGCGAAGGTCGTGCGCACGGCATCGAACAGCCCCGTGTAGGTGGCCAGGTTCGACCTCGGTGTGCGCCCGATCGGCTTCTGATCGACCTGCACGACGCGATCGACGGCATCGTCGGCCAGCGCCTTCTCGGCCAGCACGCCGCCCACGAGGCTCGATTTGCCCGATCCCGATACCCCGGTGACCGCTGTGAGCACGCCCAACGGTATGTCGACATCCAGATTCTGGATGTTGTGCCGCGATACCGCGCGAAGGCCCAGCCAGCGCTGGGGCTCGCGTGCCACGCGGCGCGGCGGCGCGTCAGCCGACGAGGCGAAGAGAAACGGCCTCGTGACCGACTCCTCGACGTCGGCGAGTCCGCCGACAGGCCCGCTGTACAGCACGCATCCACCGCTCGAACCGGCCCCGGGGCCGACGTCGACGACCCAGTCGGCTCGGCGCACGACATCCATGTTGTGCTCGACGACGAAGACCGAGTTGCCCGAGGCCTGAAGCTGCTCGAGCACCGTGATGAGGGGCTCGGCGTCGGCGGGGTGTAGCCCGGCCGATGGCTCGTCGAGCACATAGATCACGCCGAAGAGACCCGATCTCAGCTGGGTGGCGATGCGCAGGCGCTGCATCTCGCCGGGAGACAGCGTGGGAGTCGCGCGGCTCAGGCCGAGGTAGTCGAGTCCGAGACCGACGAGCACCTCGATGCGGGCGAGCAGGTCGGAGGCGATGGTGACCGCGACCTCGGTGAGTTCGCCCGACGAGCGGTCGGAACGTGCGACTGCCGCCGTCTTCAGCTCGGCGGTCGGGCGCAGCACGTCGGCGAGCGCGGCGAAGGGCATGTCGTTTAGCTCGGCGATGCTGTGCCCGGCAAAGGTCACCGCGAGCGCCGCCCGTGTGAGGCCGCTGCCCCCGCAGAGCGAGCAGGGTGCGGTCTCGACGAAGCGCTGTGCCCGGTTGCGCTGGGCCTCGCTCTTGGAGTCGGCGAGGGTGTGCATGATGAAGCTCTTGGCACTCCAGAAGCGCCCCTTGTAGGGCTTCGCCACGCGATCGCGCTGCGGGGTCACCTCGACCACGGGCTGCTCATCCGTGAAGAGCAGCCAATCCCTGTCTTTCTGCGACAGTTCGCGCCAGGGGCGATCGATGTCGTAGCCGAGGCCCGCCGTCACGTCGCGCAGGTTCTTGCCCTGCCAGGCTCCGGGCCACGCGGTGATGGCTCCGTCTCGGATGCTCAAGCCCGGGTCATGCACGGCCGTCGTCTCGGTCACATCGTGCGCGATGCCGAGTCCGTGGCAGCGTGGGCAGGCGCCGGCCGCCGTGTTCGGAGAGAACGAATCCGACTCGAGCCGGCCCGTCGCATCCGAGGGGTAGGTGCCCGCCCGCGAATAGAGCATGCGCAGGAGGTTCGACAGCGTCGTCAGGGTGCCGACGGTCGAGCGCGAGCTGGGGGCTCCGCGCCGCTGCTGCAGGGCGACGGCGGGCGGTAGTCCGGTGATCTCGTCGACATGGGGAGTGTTTCCCTGGGCGATCAGACGACGTGCGTACGGCGCGACCGACTCGAGAAAGCGGCGCTGCGCCTCGCCGAAGATGGTGCCGAAAGCCAGCGACGACTTGCCCGATCCCGACACTCCTGTGAAGGCGACGATGCGGTCGCGCGGCACGTCGACGTCGACGTCGCGCAGATTGTTCTCGCGGGCGCCGCGCACGCGAACGAACCCGGGTTCGGTGGATGCGATGGGCTGGTTCGGTTCTGTCTGCACCATTTCAATCGTATGCGGGGTATGGGGAGTTCTCCCCCTGTGGAGCCTTTTCGGCCACTGTTAGTGTGCTTTAGGTGCCAGACTCCGCCTCACAGACCACGCCCCATCCCGAGCCTGCGCCTGCTCCGGACCAGCCAGAGCGCTCCGCCGAAGCCGCTCGGGATGCCGCCCGTCGCATGTACGGACCGCCCCGCGCATGGGCGCTGGTCTTGCTGTCGCCGGCTCCGGTGCTGGCCTACGGAGTTCCCGTGATCGTGGCCGCCATCGTGGCGACTGTCATCGGACTGTCGATCGTGCCACGCGACTCCCTCGTGATCGTGAACGCGAACCTCACCGAGCTGGTGAGCACACCCGAGGAGCTCCTCGCCGCCGCGATCGCCTCGATCCTGCTGTGCGCGGGTCACGCTTTCGGCATCACTGCCGCCACACATTCCCTCATCGCCAATACCACCGACTCCAGCCTCCCGGCGTTTGCGGCTTGGAATCGTGCCGCCCGCCGTCCCGGCCTCGTCGCGCTCGCGTTCGCAGGCGCGCTCGCCGTCGCCGTCGCGGCCGTCGCCGCATCCGTCGCCCTCGTCATCGCGCCTCTCTGGGCGATCGGCGGCCTCGTTGTCGCCCTCATCGTTCTGATCGTGGTCGCGCCGTTGCTCTTGGCGTGGCCGCAGCTCGTTCTGCGCAGCACTTCGTGGGGTCAGGCTCTCGCGCGCGGATGGCGCTCCGGCAAAGTTGTTGTCTCAGGACGCGCCGAAGAGCGCACGCCCAGAGTCAACCTGATCATCGCGACCGTGGTCGTTGGCGGTCTCGGCGTGGGTCTCAGGCTGCTCGCCGGGCTCATGCCCCAGTCGCTGCTCTCCGCTATGGTCGCCGTCGCCCTCGGCATCGTCGTGCCAGCCGCTCTCGTTCTGGTTCTGACCGCCGTCGCGGTTCGCGCCGTGATCGTTCGCGAAGAATCGCGCGCCCGCGTCGGCACCCAGCCCATCGTTCCCCTGTCCGCGTTCTCGTGGGCAGAGAAGAAATCGGATGCCGGAACCCGCGCGGGTGCGCTCGTCGGGTTGGTCGTGCTGCTGGTTCCCGCGCTACTCGCGGCGCCGCTCGCGCTCGTCAACCCGTGGGGATTCGCGTCGTACTCAGCTGCGACGGTTCCAGTCGTGTGGGATTCCGCCGACATCACCGCCGTCGGCGACCGGTCCGGTGTCCTCAGCGTGCTCGGTGGCGAGGAGACCACCGTCACTTTCTGCGGCGCATCAGAGTGCTCCGTGGAGCTCGAACCCGGATCCATCCTCGGGTCAGGCATTGCAGGCACGCCTGACAATCACCTGCTGTTCGCACAGTGGATGCCGCAGAAGGGCCAGGGTTCCACACCGGACCGCTTCGAACTGCAGGTTTTGGCGTCCGATGCGGACGAGTTAGAGGCATGGGGTACGAAATCATCACCGGATGCTCCGCCGAAGGGCGACGCTGTGCCTGGCACCCGCACAGTCTTGTCTGGCTATGACGCGTACTTCTCAGGAGGCGACTCGGTCTATGCGCGCAGCAATCGGCGACTCACGGCAGCGGCAATCTCGACCGATGGCGACCATCCGGTCATCGCCGCGATTGCGCGGCCCGGTCTGAACTCGATCAACACCGATGTACTGATCTACTTCTGCAACGACGATGCATGCACGACGTCGACGGAGCGGCGCGTTCCTGTTAGCTGGAGAGGTGGCGAGTCGACCGTGGCGACGCTCGATGTCGCCGTCATGGCTGACGGAACGGCCGTCGTCACCCTCGTCGATGCCCGCGATTCACGCGATCCCGACGTCGTTCCCCTTCGCGTGATCTCCGCGAGCGTCAGCTCCGAGCCACGCATCGAGACACCCGAAACATCGGCGACCGATCCCGACGATACGAGTTACGACACGACGTTCGGAGCGCGCATCGAGCGCGGCGCTGACGGAATGCCGGTCATCCTCTCGCGGGCAGAGAGTCAGACAGACATGCGCATGTTCACCTGCCTCACGGTGGACTGCGCCGAGTACGACGCCACTGACATTCCCTCCGGTCTGAACATTCCCTCAGACCAGTCGTCCTTATCCCGCGACACTCTGATCTCGCAGATGCGCACCCCGACGTTCGCCATCGACGCGACGGGCAGGCCGCTGATCGCTCGAGTCGATGTCCAGAGCCGCTCGCTCGACCTTCTCTCGTGCGTCGACAAACTGTGCACGAACTCGACATCCACACGCCTCGCGACGCTGGAATTCGATGACGATTTGTACCTCGCGAGCGGCCTGGCACTCGGCCTGGCTGCCGATCAGAGACCCGTCATCGCCGTGGGCGGCCGACGCGTCGGTGCCGACACGGACCATCCACGGTGGACCGGAACGGTGCTCGAATGCTCCGATGCACGCTGCGGGCTCGACTGAAAACAGGCGTCAGGCGCCCGTGAACACGATGCGGTTGCCGTCGGGGTCGACGACGGGCAGTATCCGCGAGGATGACGCGGCTCTGATGCCGCCGTTCTCGATGCCGGCGACGTCGAGCAGCCGGAGCCGAGCATCCAGATCGTCGTCGTCGAGCACCATGCACGAGGTGCCGGCTCGCTCGGGCTCGACCCACACCTGCACACCAAAGGTGTCGGCGAAGTGCCACTCGACGAGGCCGTCCATCGGATGCGCGTCGGGGCCGCGACCGAATAGCAGCGAATACCAGGGAATGGACTGCGCAGAATCGCTCACCGTCATCTGGGCGAGCAGGCGGGATATCGTCACGGCGACCTCCTTGTCTCGTGCAGCTAGGGTACGTCTGCCGGCCGCCGCCGCTCTAGGCTCGACCGCATGAACATCGTGGATTCCGACGAGCGCGACAGCACCTGGGAGCAGCACGAATCGAGCTTTCGGGTCTACTTCGCGACCCTGCCTGATCGTGCGGTGCGCACGGTCGACGTCTCGGATGCGACGTTCACCGAGACCCTCGCCTGGGCGCGCGGCGAGGCGCAGCCGAACGAGACGATCTCGATCGCCCTCATCGGCATCGACAATCGAGGCCTCCGCGGGCTCACCTGGATCTTCGGCATGGACCCGAATGACTCGTCGGAATCCGAGCTGCACGACCGCATGCTCGCGGAGATGCTCGAGGAGCACCGCACCCGCGCCTGACATCCGCTGCCACTTGGCGCATATCGACCCCCACGCGCGGGAACGTCGATATGCGCCAAGTGGATGCCCCGCCCTGCGTCAGGCGGTCGCGCGGATGTCGTCGACGAAGGTCGCCGCTCGGGTCTGCAGCGATGCGATGCGGTCGAGCCGCGCGGCCTCCACATCGAAACCGATGTACGCCATCGCCGGAGGCTTGCGCACGTTGCGGGAGCACTCGAACTCCGAGCACACGAGCGTGCCGACGGTGTCGCCATTGCGCCCGGCTGCACCGGCGCGACGAGCGCTGAAGAAGACCACGTCGTTGGGCAACTGCACGTCCTGGCACCAGGAACACTGGGCTCTAGATGCGGGCTTCGTGTCGGCCCGCCGCAGCAGCACGCCGACCGCGACGTCGCCGACCGGAACGACGACGTACGCGCGGCGGGGGCGCTTCGGATCGTTCCAGCCGAGGTAGTCGAGCTTCGCCCAGTCGATCTCGGCGAAGCCCGCGGGGAGCGTGAGGTCGGAGAGCTCTTTGCGCGACGCGTTCACGAAGGAGTCGCGGATGGTTGTGTCGTTCAGAGAAAACATGGTGAGTCGCCAATCAGAGTCGGCCGGCGGCACAGAGCAGCACGAGCAGATGTTCATTCGGACGGCGCGGGAGAAAGCACGCCGCTTGGCCGCGCGCGATGATCGCGTGCGGCTGGGAAGCGGGGCTATCTGATGCCGGCAAGAGAACTGCCGACAACCCCCTCACGCCCCGAGGGCGACGCCGATGAACTGGAGTAACTCACCACTCCACTGTACCTACCGTCTCGGGTCGAGCTCCCGAACGAACGACTCCGGCAGCCGCACGTTCAGTGGCACTCGCGGAAAAAGCGGTGCGACATCGGCTGGCGTGTAGCCGGCGATGCCGCATCCGATCTCGGTGACCAGGAAGGTGAGGTCGGGGCGCGTCTCGGCAAACTCGACGAAGGTGTCGATCTCCCTGCCCATCACGTCGAGCCCGCTCATCGTGTCGATCGCGTACGACTCACCGTGCAATCCGTGGCCTTCACCCCAGACGGCTCCGAAGTCGCGCTGCGCTTGGGCGGCAGCACCCGCGCCATGATGCCCGTTTGCATTCGAGCCGAAGACGAAGATCTCGCCGGGCTGCAGACTCGTGATTCTCATGGCGGAATGCTACGTCGAGGGCGGTAATCTGGCCAGCATGCCGGCCGAATCCTTCAGTTACACGATTTACGTTCGTGCCACGCCAGAGCGCATCTGGCAGGCGCTCACCGATCCTTCATCGGCCAGCCAGTTCTGGGGCGTCACCCAGATCACCGATTGGATGGCCGGGTCGAGCATGACCTGGCAGGTCGCCGGCGTCACGATCGCAGACCCCGAGCAGGTGGTCCTCGAAGCCGATGCTCCGCACCGCCTCTCGTTCACCTGGCACACGATCACCGACGAGTTCGTGCTCGCCGTGGGCGACGACGACGATCTCGGCGCCTCCATGGCGGCCGAGGAACGTTCCACCGCGACGTTCCAGATCGAGCCGTTCGGCGCCCAGTCGAAGCTCACGGTGACGCACGCCGGATTCACGTCGGGCAGCGCGATCTTGGCCGGAGTCACCGACGGATGGCCGATGGTGCTCTCGAGCCTCAAATCGCTGCTCGAGACGGGCGAGGCTCTTGCCTTCAGCTGACGAAGAGGCGCTTCATGAGGCCATCGCCGAGGGGTATGCGCGCCGAGACCGAAGCAATATGGCTCCGACGATCGCGTACTTCACGGAGCTGCTCGCTCGATACCCCGACAGCCCCGAGGCGATCTACGAGGTCGGCGGCGCCTACGACACCGCCGGCGACGAGGAACGCGCCCGCGGGTTCTATGAACGCGCGCTCGCTGCGGGGCTGCAGGGCGATACGCGGCGCCGCTGCCTACTGCAATACGGCAGCACTCTGCGAAACCTCGAACTTTTCGACGAATCGATAGCGGTTCTCCGAGAGGCGTGCTCCGACTACCCCGACTCCGACTCGCTGCGGGTGTTCCTCGCACTCTCGCTGCATGCGGCGTCGAGAAGCGATGCGGCGGTCGCCGAGCTGCTCACCCTGGCGGCCGACCGCATCCACTCACCCGACATCGACCGGTACGAGCCGGCTCTTCGCGGCAACGCAGACTACCTGCGAGGCCTCGACGCCGCAGCACAGGAACGCCAACGACAATAGGGGTCATGGTCACCGTTCCGAGCGGCATCGTCGCTCCTGCCCTGCGACTCGTGCGCGCCAACCGCAACTTCGTCTCGGCCGCCGAGGCGCGGCGGCACGTCCGTGCCCGATCGCTCAGGCCCACGTCGTATGCCCCGCCCGGCCAGCTGCATCCGGATGTTCGGGTCGACGTCGCCCTGCGCAACGGCTGGCCCGTGTATACGGTCGCGCCGCGCGTCGGAACGCCGGTCGGAAGCCTCGTCTACGTTCATGGCGGCGGCTGGGTGAACCAGATCGTGAGCCAGCATTGGAACCTCGCGGCTCAGATCGCGGTGGAGTCGAACACCACGGTGACCGTGCCGATCTACCCCCTGATTCCGTTCGGCACGGCCGCCGACGTCACGTCGAAGGTCGTCGACCTCGTTCGAGACAACATCGACCGCTATGGCAGCGCCGCCATCGGAGGCGACTCCGCCGGTGGCCAGATCTCGTTGTCGGCTGCGCTCGCGCTGCGCGACTCGCACGGCGTCACCCTCCGGCAGACTGTGCTGATCTCCCCCGCGCTCGACCTCACCTGGGGCAACCCCGAGATTCCTCGGGTGCAGCCCACCGACCCGTGGTTGGCGACGCCCGGCGGCAAGGTCTTCGCCGAGTACTGGCGGGGCGAGAAAGACCTGCTCGATCCCGTGGTGAGTCCGCTGTTCGGCGAGTTGAGCGGGCTCGGCCCGATCACACTGTTCTCGGGAACGCGCGACGTGCTCAACCCCGACGCCCGCCTCCTTGTAGAGAAAGCGGCGAACGCCGGGGTCGAACTCGACTTTCACGAGGGTGTCGGCCAGGTGCACGTGTTCCCGTTGCTGCCGACCCGTATCGGGCGTGACGCACGCGCGATCATCGTGTCGCGCATCCGGAACTCGCTGAGCGCTTAGAGCTTGCCCTCTTTGACGTCTTCGGCAACGGCCACCTCGTCGCGACGGGCGTCTCCGCGCGTCTTGCGCAGGCTGAGTACCGTCGCCACGGTGATGGTGAGGCCGATGAAGACGAGCGAGAACCAGATGGGGATCTCGGGAACCCACAGCAGGGGCTCTCCGCCGTTCACGAACGGCAGTTCGTTGACGTGCAGTGCGTGGAACACGAGCTTCACGCCGATGAAGGCGAGGATGACGGCGAGGCCCTGGGCGAGGTAGACCAGGCGCTCGAGCAGTCCGCCGATGAGGAAGTACAGCTGGCGCAGGCCCATGAGCGCGAACGCGTTGGCGGTGAAGACGATGTAGGCCTCGTTGGTGAGACCGTAGATGGCAGGAATCGAGTCGACCGCGAACACCAGGTCGATGAAGCCGATCGCCACGATGGTGAGAAGCATCGGGGTGAAGAAGCGCTTGCCGTCGATCTTCACCGTGATCTTGTCTTCGTGGTAGTCGTTCGTGATCGGCAGCACCCTGCGCGCGAACTTCACGATCTTGCCGTTGGCCGGGTCTGACTCGTGGTTGCTGAACGCCTGGCGGTAGGCCAGCACCAGCAGCAGCGCACCGAAGATGTAGAAGATCCACGAGAAGTTGTCGATCAACGTCGCACCCACGGCGATGAAGGCTCCGCGCATGATCAGCGCGATGATGATGCCGATCATCAGGACCTTCTGCTGGTAGGCCTTCGGTACTGCGAAACCGGACATGACGATGAGGAAGACGAAGAGGTTGTCGATCGACAGGGCCTTCTCGGTGAGGTAGCCGGCGAAGTACTCTCCACCGAAGTTCCAGCCGGAGACCATGCCGATGCCGACCCCGAAGAGCAGGGCGAGGCTGATGTAGAAGACCGACCAGCGGGCCGATTCAGCGATGGTCGGCTCATGCGGCTTGCGCACATGAACGAAGAACTCGAAGACGAAGAAGGCGATCGTCACGGCGATGGTGATCAGCCAGACGAGAGGGGTGATCTGCATAGGGGTAACTCCACGGTCGGGTGTAGAAGAACCAAGGTCTCTTCCACCCTCACGATGTGAAGGCCGGCTGCCCGGAACCCGTCGATGGGTCCGTACTGACGAGTCAGCCGTGCGGGAATACTCCCCTTGCTCGTCCAAGTCTATCCCCTGTCGCGGACTCGCGCACTGCCGCAAGGTTGGGAGTATCCACAGAAGGAGAAGAAATGTCTGATTCCTCAGCCGACGTCGCCAAGGTCGCCGAACTCATCCGCGAGTTCCGATTCGCGATGGTCACAACCGTCAACACGTTGGGCGAGCTCGTCGCCCGCCCGCTCACTGTTCAGGAGGCCGAGTTCGATGGCGACCTGTGGTTCATCGTGGCCCGAGACTCGCACGAGGTCGCCGAGCTCGCCGTCAACCCTGTCGCCGGAGTCTCGTTCGCGTCGAACGACACGTGGGTGTCGCTCACCGGCACAGCCGAACAGGTCGACGACCAGGCGCGGGTCAAGGAGTACTGGAACCCCTTCGTGGAGGCGTGGTTCCCCGACGGCCCGGAAGACCCGAACGTAACCCTCGTCAAGTTCTCCGCCTCCGGCGCCGAGTACTGGGACAGCCCCGGGGGCCGGATCGCCTCCGTCATCAGCTTCGTGAAGTCGAAGGTGACCGGCTCGGTCGGCGGCGGCAGCGAGAACGCGAAGGTCAATCTCGACTAGCGCACGCGAAGAACGCAGAATGGCCCGCCGCGTAAGCGGCGGGCCATTCTGGTTGTGCGGGGTGTTACTTGGTGTTGACTGTGATCTTGGCGATTCCGACGAGGAGTCCGGGCTTGACGGCGTCGGTGCTGAAGGTCTTGTTCAGCAGGCCGGCGGCGTCGGAGGAGATGTGCAC
>NZ_FXWI01000007.1 GCF_900177765.1 Agreia sp. VKM Ac-1783 | reverse complement strand
CCATTCGTGTAATAGGAGTCCGGCGGTGTCCTACTCTCCCACAAGGTCCCCCTTGCAGTACCATCGGCGCAGAGAGTCTTAGCTTCCGGGTTCGGAATGTGACCGGGCGTTTCCCTCTCGCTATGGCCGCCGAAACACTAGAGATGTAACTATCTAGAAGTTTCAAACAGACACAACGCCCATTCCCGCTTGTATCAGCAGGGTATGGGTGTTGATGCATGTTTGGTTCTCGACCGTACATCGAGAACCACATAGTGGACGCAAGCAATTGTTACTTTTCGCAGTTTTTGGGTGTTATCAAGTTATCGACTTATTAGTACAGGTCAGCTCCGTAGGTCTTTAGTCCCTACTTCCACATCCTGCCTATCAACCCAGTAGTCTAGCTGGGAGTCTCTCACCATAAATGGTATGGAAATCTCATCTCGAGAACGGCTTCCCGCTTAGATGCTTTCAGCGGTTATCCAGTCCGAACGTAGCTAATCAGCGGTGCTCCTGGCGGAACAACTGACACACCAGAGGTTCGTCCAACCCGGTCCTCTCGTACTAGGGTCAGATTCTCTCAAATTTCCTGCGCGCGCAGAGGATAGGGACCGAACTGTCTCACGACGTTCTAAACCCAGCTCGCGTACCGCTTTAATGGGCGAACAGCCCAACCCTTGGGACCTACTCCAGCCCCAGGATGCGACGAGCCGACATCGAGGTGCCAAACCATGCCGTCGATATGGACTCTTGGGCAAGATCAGCCTGTTATCCCCGAGGTACCTTTTATCCGTTGAGCGACAGCGCTTCCACAAGCCACTGCCGGATCACTAGTCCCGACTTTCGTCCCTGCTCGACTTGTCAGTCTCACAGTCAAGCTCCCTTGTGCACTTACACTCGACACCTGATTACCAACCAGGTTGAGGGAACCTTTGGGCGCCTCCGTTACTTTTTGGGAGGCAACCGCCCCAGTTAAACTACCCATCAGGCACTGTCCCAGAACCCGATTAGGGTTCGTAGTTAGATATCCAGAGTGACCAGAGTGGTATTTCAACAATGACTCCACCTGAACTAGCGTCCAAGCTTCACAGTCTCCCACCTATCCTACACAAGCCACACCGAACACCAATACCAAACTGTAGTAAAGGTCACGGGGTCTTTCCGTCCTTCTGCGCGTAACGAGCATCTTTACTCGTAGTGCAATTTCGCCGAGTTCGCGGTTGAGACAGCTGGGAAGTCGTTACGCCATTCGTGCAGGTCGGAACTTACCCGACAAGGAATTTCGCTACCTTAGGATGGTTATAGTTACCACCGCCGTTTACTGGGGCTTAAATTCTCAGCTTCGCCTTGCGGCTAACCGTTCCTCTTAACCTTCCAGCACCGGGCAGGCGTCAGTCCGTATACATCGTCTTGCGACTTGGCACGGACCTGTGTTTTTAGTAAACAGTCGCTTCCCACTGGTCTCTGCGGCCCTATCCCGCTCCCGGAGTAAATCCGTTCACAGGTCAGGCCCCCCTTCTCCCGAAGTTACGGGGGCATTTTGCCGAGTTCCTTAACCACGATTCTCTCGATCTCCTTAGTATTCTCTACCTGAACACCTGAGTCGGTTTGGGGTACGGGTGACTAAAACCTCGCGTCGATGCTTTTCTTGGCAGCATAGGATCACTGATTTCGTCCGTGAGGACTACCCATCGGGTCTCAGGCTATATAGAAGACGGATTTGCCTATCTTCTGCCCTACATCCTTAGACCGGGTCAACCATCGCCCGGCTCAGCTACCTTCCTGCGTCACACCTGTTAATACGCTAAACGCACCAGCATAGGGTCGTACGCTAGGCCCCAACCGTCACCCCGAAGGGATCAGTGATGGGGATTCAGATACTTAGCATTACTGGATTGTCTTGGGCGGTTTTTCGTCAGTACGGGAATATCAACCCGTTGTCCATCGACTACGCCTGTCGGCCTCGCCTTAGGTCCCGACTTACCCAGGGCGGATTAACCTGGCCCTGGAACCCTTGTTCTTTCGGAGGACGGGTTTCTCACCCGTCTTTCGCTACTCATGCCTGCATTCTCACTCGTGTGGCCTCCACGGCTGGTTTACACCGCCGCTTCGCTGGCCACACGACGCTCTCCTACCCATCCATACGCCTGGACCCACAAGGGGCCGGGCAAAAATATAAATGCCACAACTTCGGTGGCGTGCTTGAGCCCCGTTACATTGTCGGCGCGGAATCACTTGACCAGTGAGCTATTACGCACTCTTTCAAGGGTGGCTGCTTCTAAGCCAACCTCCTGGTTGTCTGTGCAACTCCACATCCTTTCCCACTTAGCACGCGCTTTGGGACCTTAGTTGGTGGTCTGGGTTGTTTCCCTCTCGACGATGAAGCTTATCCCCCACCGTCTCACTGCTGCGCTCTCACTTACCGGCATTCGGAGTTTGGCTAACGTCAGTAACCTTTTGGGGCCCATCGGCTATCCAGTAGCTCTACCTCCGGCAAGAAACACGCAACGCTGCACCTAAATGCATTTCGGAGAGAACCAGCTATCACGAAGTTTGATTGGCCTTTCACCCCTATCCACAGCTCATCCCCTCCATTTTCAACTGAAGTGGGTTCGGTCCTCCACGACGTCTTACCGTCGCTTCAACCTGGCCATGGATAGATCACTTCGCTTCGGGTCTAGAACCAGCGACTAAAACGCCCTATTAAGACTCGCTTTCGCTACGCATTCCCCTCACGGGTTAAGCTCGCCACTGATCACTAACTCGCAGGCTCATTCTTCAAAAGGCACGCTGTCACCCCAACAAGGAGGCTCCAACGGTTTGTAAGCAAACGGTTTCAGGTACTATTTCACTCCCCTCCCGGGGTACTTTTCACCTTTCCCTCACGGTACTTGTTCACTATCGGTCATCTGGGAGTATTTAGGCTTATCAGGTGGTCCTGACAGATTCACACGGGATTTCTCGGGCCCCGTGATACTTGGGATACTCTTCGAGCCATAACTTCATTTCGACTACCGGGCTGGCACCGTCTGCGGCTGGGCTTTCAATCCCATTCGTCTATAAAGCGCTGTAACTCTCACTGTTCGGCAGAAGCAGCAGAAAAGTCCCACAACCCCGACCATGCAACGCCTGCCGGCTATCACACATGATCGGTTTAGCCTGATCCGGGTTCGCTCGCCACTACTAACGGAATCACTATTGTTTTCTCTTCCTGAGGGTACTGAGATGTTTCACTTCCCCCCGTTCCCTCTACCCGCCCTATATATTCAGGCGGGAGTCACCAGGTCACCCAAAGGGCCTGGCGGGGTTTCCCCATTCGGAAATCCTCGGATCACAGCTCTATTATCAGCTCCCCGAGGCTTATCGCAGATTTATACGTCCTTCTTCGGCTCCAGATGCCAAGGCATTCACCGTTTGCTCTTAAAAACTTGACAAACAAAATTGCAAAAAGACCAATGCTTACCACCAAGAAGCAAAGCCTCTCGGTGATGTCATTGATACACATAACACACTCACACCATCCACAAACAACACCCCAAAGGGCCTCGACTGTTTTTGATGCGAGCATGAAGATGCTCGCGTCCACTGTGTAGTTCTCAAAGTACGGGCGGTATCCTCCCCCATCCACACAACCCGAACGAACGGGCATCTCATGTGGATGAGACCAGGATCCAGAAGGCAGTCCAACCCCACCTCCGAAGAGGCGAAGCGGCCCGGTCCTTCAGGACCCAACAGCGTGCATAAAACATACTTCACACCAGCCAGAACGTTCCGAACCCCCGAAAGAGTTGTACTAGCGCATGGCCTTAGCTTTTCTGTTTCCTAAGTCAATGTTCCACCCATGAGCGCCACCGGAAAACATGTGTTTCCGTAATGGCTACGAGGCTAATAAGCGCTTGGCTGATCTGTGTAAACAGCAGGGCCAGACGCGTCCTCGAGTGCTCCTTAGAAAGGAGGTGATCCAGCCGCACCTTCCGGTACGGCTACCTTGTTACGACTTAGTCCTAATCACCGATCCCACCTTAGACAGCTCCCTCCCTTGCGGGTTAGGCCACTGGCGTTGGGTGTTACCGACTTTCATGACTTGACGGGCGGTGTGTACAAGGCCCGGGAACGTATTCACCGCAGCGTTGCTGATCTGCGATTACTAGCGACTCCGACTTCATGAGGTCGAGTTGCAGACCTCAATCCGAACTGAGACCGGCTTTTTGGGATTCGCTCCACCTTACGGTATTGCAGCCCTTTGTACCGGCCATTGTAGCATGCGTGAAGCCCAAGACATAAGGGGCATGATGATTTGACGTCATCCCCACCTTCCTCCGAGTTGACCCCGGCAGTCTCCTATGAGTTCCCACCATAACGTGCTGGCAACATAGAACGAGGGTTGCGCTCGTTGCGGGACTTAACCCAACATCTCACGACACGAGCTGACGACAACCATGCACCACCTGTTTACGAGTGTCCAAAGAGTTGACCATTTCTGGCCCGTTCTCGTATATGTCAAGCCTTGGTAAGGTTCTTCGCGTTGCATCGAATTAATCCGCATGCTCCGCCGCTTGTGCGGGCCCCCGTCAATTCCTTTGAGTTTTAGCCTTGCGGCCGTACTCCCCAGGCGGGGAACTTAATGCGTTAGCTGCGACACGGAGACCGTGGAATGGCCCCCACATCTAGTTCCCAACGTTTACGGCATGGACTACCAGGGTATCTAATCCTGTTCGCTCCCCATGCTTTCGCTCCTCAGCGTCAGTTACGGCCCAGAGATCTGCCTTCGCCATCGGTGTTCCTCCTGATATCTGCGCATTCCACCGCTACACCAGGAATTCCAATCTCCCCTACCGCACTCTAGTCTGCCCGTACCCACTGCAGGCTGGAGGTTGAGCCTCCAGTTTTCACAGCAGACGCGACAAACCGCCTACGAGCTCTTTACGCCCAATAATTCCGGACAACGCTTGCACCCTACGTATTACCGCGGCTGCTGGCACGTAGTTAGCCGGTGCTTTTTCTGCAGGTACCGTCACTTTCGCTTCTTCCCTACTAAAAGAGGTTTACAACCCGAAGGCCGTCGTCCCTCACGCGGCGTTGCTGCATCAGGCTTTCGCCCATTGTGCAATATTCCCCACTGCTGCCTCCCGTAGGAGTCTGGGCCGTGTCTCAGTCCCAGTGTGGCCGGTCACCCTCTCAGGCCGGCTACCCGTCGTAGGCTTGGTGAGCCATTACCTCACCAACTACCTGATAGGCCGCGAGTCCATCCTTGACCAAAATTCTTTCCACAACCAGACCATGCGGCCAGCTGAAATATCCGGTATTAGACACCGTTTCCAGTGCTTATCCCAGAGTCAAGGGCAGGTTACTCACGTGTTACTCACCCGTTCGCCACTAATCCACCCAGCAAGCTGGGCTTCATCGTTCGACTTGCATGTGTTAAGCACGCCGCCAGCGTTCGTCCTGAGCCAGGATCAAACTCTCCGTAAATGTTTACGCACAACCACGACACCGGAATAGGCGCACGCGATTGCAAGTTTGAAACTGACAGAACAAATCATTACTGACTTGCTTTGTATGTTTAATCTATTTCCAAAGGAATCCCTCACATCATCCAAAGGACAATGCGCGGGGTTTTTGGCATTTGACTTAGTGCACGCTGTTGAGTTCTCAAAGATCGGACGCACCCGAACATCCACCACACCAACCGGCGCAGCCTCAACTCGGGGCAACTTCTCAAACCTAGACCCAGTTTTCATTTCTGTCAAATCGTGTTTCGCGCTGATCCGGATGATTCCGGGCGCTCAACTCGACTTCCGACAGAACGTTCCTGGGAAGAGGCGTTATACATCCTAAAGCACTCCTACAGAACACTTCTAGAGCGAATCTGATTCAGCTTAGGATTTGGTCCCGCTTGAGGCCGGAAGCTCTTCGGCTTTCCGAACCTGTGGGGTGACAAGAGAAAACATTACGGGCAGATTCTGCGACCGTCAAAACCGGCGTGCAGCCCGGGCGTGTCGC
>NZ_FXWI01000005.1 GCF_900177765.1 Agreia sp. VKM Ac-1783 | reverse complement strand
GGGGTGAGGCCGAGGCTGGTGAGAGCGGCGGCGAAGCCCGAGTCGAGGAGGACGGCGGTGTCGACACCGGAGAGGCTGGGGATCGACGCGACCGGTGTGGGGGTCGACTCGGCAGACGAGGTGGGCGACGACGAGGTCGACTCCGTCGACTCAGACGTCGTGGAGCAGGCGGCCATCGAAACGGTCAGGATGCCGGCGGTCAGAAGACCGAGTGTTGCTTTCGTGAAGTTGCGCATGGTGTTGATTCCTTCGCTGGGTGGTGTTGCAGACACGAATGATTCGGCACCCTGACGCAGGCGGTTTGGTCGCGCTTTGCTTCAATTCAGGAAATACCGAGTCGCCGCGCGCGAAGAGCGCGTATCCGCGTGGTTTTTCCTGAGTTAGAGCGGCACCCGCAGGCCAGGTCACTCCGGCTTGGCGCGCCGCTCTTCGAGTTCGGCCTCGAGCTGGCGGATGCGATCCTGCTGCTTGTGGAACTCGATCTCGCGTTCGAGATCGGCCAGCTCTTCCTCGGTGGTCTTGAGCCGCATCGTCTGCGTCGACGAGAACGTGCCCGCAGCCTTCTCCCGGCGACGGGGATCTCCGAAGCCACCCAGATTGATGGGCTGACTGTATTCGCGTCCGATCGTGAACCACAGGATGCTGCCGATCAGCGGAAGGAAGACGACCAGCAGAACCCACACGACCTTGGGCAGATGCTTCACCTGATCGTCGCGTCGAAGAATGATGTCGATGAGCGCGCCGATCATCAGCGCGAGGAGAACAGCAGTCATGACCGGCATGCGCGTCAGTCTAACCAGGCCTCGCACCGGGAATCGAGCTTTCGATACAGATTGCGTCTAATCCGAGCAAACCTCGCCTCGCAGCATGTCACCCCGTCGCAGTACTGTGTGCCCATGCCCTCCGCGCCCACTGTTCTCTTCGTCTGCATCCACAACGCGGGTCGCTCGCAGATGGCCGCCGGCTACATGACCACACTCTCCCGCGGCGCCGTCACCGTGCGCTCGGGCGGCTCCGAACCCGGCCACGAGATCAACCCGGTCGCCATCCAGGCCATGGCAGAAGAGGGCATCGATATCTCGCGCGCTGTGCCTCAGCTCATGACGACCGAGGCCGTGCGCGAGTCGGACGTGGTGATCACGATGGGCTGCGGCGATGTCTGCCCCATTTTTCCCGGCAAGCGCTACGAAGATTGGGAGCTGGTCGATCCGAAGGGCAAGAGCCTCGACGAGGTGCGCGCCATCCGCGACTCGATCAAGGGCCGCGTCACGGCACTTCTGTCGCAACTGCTGCCCGAGGCCTGAGCATGGCGGCACTCTCGAGCATCGATCTGACCTTCGACGAGTCGACCGAGGCGGCGGTGCGGGGCGAATGGGATGCGCTGGAACGCGCCGGATTCTCGAGTCTCGGCGCGCACACGGCAAGCACCAACAGGCCGCACCTCACTCTCGTCGCAGCGGCGCCGCTCGAACTCGTACGTCGCCCCACGACGCCCCCGCTGCCTCTTGCCGTCACCCTCGGAGCGCCGGTGCTGTTCGGCAGTGGCGATCGTCGGGTGCTCGCGCGGCTCGTCGCTCCGACGTCGGCGCTGCTCGATCTGCAGTCCACCATCCACGGGGCGGTGCGGCCCGAGAGCCTGGTCGCGCATTCGCACCCCGGCGCCTGGATCCCGCATGTCACCCTGGCCCGCCGCATCCGGCTCGACGATCTCGCCCGCGCCCTCGAGCTGCTCGGCGACGACATCGTTGGCGAAGCGATGGCACTGCGGCTGTGGAACGCGGCGGAGCGCACGGTCACGCCCCTCGCCTAGAACTCAGGCGGCGATGAGCGCGGTCGCCACTGTCGCGATCCAGGAGAGCACGGCCACGTAGAGGAGTCTCTCGACGAGTCCGAAGTAGCGCTTGAGGGGGCCGACGAGGCTGGTCAACAAGATGAGCGCGCTGAAGACCGCCATCGCCCAGGCGAGCACGCCCGACGCGGGCGCGATTCCCGAGAGCCCAGCGTCGCCGGCGAAGGTGGAGGTGAACAGGAACGCCGCCACCGTGGCCGACGCGAAGAACGCGGTGGCGAGCAGGTTGTGCCGCAGCCCGGTAGCCGTGCGGGGAGCGCCGGGCGCATCCATGGGCACCCACCCGATCGTCAAGCGCGCGAAGCCCAGAATGACGAGGAACACGATGCCGGCGGCATTCGCTTCGGTCAGTGCTTCGATCAGAGCGACGGCGAGCATCAGAGCCGCGACACCCAGCGACAGGGCGGCGGCCCTGTAGAAAGTGAAGTAATCCGTGATCCCGTACTGGCTCACGGGGTCGTGCACCGGGTTCAGGCCGGTCGGCGCCACATGCAGATAGATCAGGCAGCCGAGGCAGACGGCCACACCGAGCAACGCGATCACGGCGATTGCGATCACCATTCGAGAACTCCTTCGGCCCCGTTCAGGCGACGGCGGCGCTCACTGTCGATCATGCACCACTACATGAGCCCCTGCGCGATGAGCGCCCAGCGGATGGCCGGTGCCACGTGCTCGGAGTACTGCACCGTCATGTGCACCTGGTCGTACTTCGTGGGCAGCGTGCCCGCGAAGGCGGGGCACTGGCCATCGACACAGCTGAACGGCAGCGAGCTCACGGCGTGATCGCCCGCGGCGGGCGCAGCGGCCTCGAACGCCGCCTCGAAGTCGTTCCAGGTCGGGTCGACGTTCACGGCGCAGTCGATCGGGCTCGACACTTTCGAGTAACACTGGCCGAGCGGCGCACCCAGCGGCGGCGGCGCGAGGTACACGATGCGGCCCGGCGCGTTATAGCCGGCGGCTTCGGCAAGCGTGGATGCGACGAGGTCGGCGGTCGACAGCGGCCGACGGTCACTCGACTGGCCCAGAGCGAAAGCGTTCGACATCACGACGAGCTGGGGCGCGTCGGCCCGGATGCGATCGGCCACGTCCTGCTTGCGCTGCGGGCACGCATCCATGACGCCGTCGCCGTCGTTCTGCACGAGCACGTCGGTGAACCGGCATCCGTAGAGCCCGATCGTGGTGATCTGCCACTGATCGCCGCTAGCCTCGGCCAGCGCTTTGAAGGCCGGGGCATAGGCCATCGCGGTCGAATCGCCCACGAGGTACATGTGCTGCGGAGCGTTGCGGTTGCCCCACGTGCAGTCGTCGAAGCTCGGCGTGCCACCGATGTCGAAGCAGCGCCTGGCCGGGTTGTTGTTCGAGGTCTGCGACATCGCGTCGTCGATCGAGGGAGAGAGGTTGTCGGGCCACGCGGTCGCGGTGAGGGCGGCGGCCAGGTCTGCCTGCAGCTGTACCTCGGGGTTCTCGGCGGGAACGGGAGCGGCGACGGGAGCCGCCATCGGCGTGTGATCGCGCAGCACGCTGAATGAACTCAGGCCGACGATCACGCCGACCACCATCAGAGCGACGGTCGAGAGGATCGCGTGTGCCCCGAAGCGATCGCGCCACGCCTGCCAGGCCTCGCGGCTCGCAGCGCGGGAGCCGGAGCGGCGCAGCAGGGGCGAGTGATGGAACGGCTGCTCGATCAGATAGAACGAGATCATCGAGAGGGCGAGGGTGAGCGCCAGAATGATCGCCGTGACCGTCGGAGTCTGCTCGGGCATCAGGAGGAGTCCGAAGACGAGCACGGGGAAGTGCCAGAGATAGAGCGAGTACGAGAGGTTACCGAGGTAGACGCTCACCGGGTTGTCGAGCACGAAGAGGTAGCGCTGGCGTCCCCCGATTCCGCCGACGATGATGAGCATCGTGGCGCCGACCGCGAGCGCGGCACCCGGCCCGGGGAACGGGGTCTTATCTGTGACCTGCACGAACGACCACAGCAGGGCGAGCAGGCCGAGCCATCCGACGACGAATCGGATGCCCGTGGGCAGCTTGGCCAGAAGGGGCGCGGCGATCGCGAGCAGGGCTCCGGCGCCGAGCTCCCAGGCACGAGAGAACGTGGAGAAGTAGGCGGCTGCAGGGCTCGAGGCCGTCTGCTGTACCGCGTAGAGGAATGACACGACTACGAGCGCGGCCATGACGACACCGAGCGCAACACGAGCCCGTTCAGGCGAGCGCAGCAGCTTCACCGCGATGGCGAGAACGATGATGACGAGCCAGGGCCAGACGAGATAGAACTGCTCTTCGACCGACAGCGACCAGTAGTGCTGCAGTGGGGAGGCGGGGTCCGTGGCATGGAAGTAGTCGGTGCCGAGGGCCGTGAAACGCCAGTTGGCCACGAAGAGCAGCGAGTAGACGCCGTCCCAGATCGTCGACAGACCGCGAGTGCGGTTGAAGAGAAAGTAGCCGACCGCCGCTGTCACGACGATGACCGTCAGGGCAGCGGGCACGATGCGGCGGATGCGGCGTGCGTAGAACCCGGCGAGCGAGATCCTGCCGTGCTGCTGGTGGTCGCGCAGCAGGAGCCCGGTGATGAGAAAACCCGAGATCACGAAGAACACGTCGACGCCGGCGAACCCGCCACTCGGCCACTCGATCACGTGGTTCACGATCACGGCGATCACGGCGACGGCCCGCAGGCCCTGGATGTCTGCACGAATGACGCGCGGGTGCGTCACCTCGGTCGCGTCGTCTGTTTCAGGCATGGTCGCGTTGTTCTGATGCGTCACGTACTACTCGTCTCCCCCGGTCTGAGCCGTGCAGAGCCTATCGCGCCGACGTTGAAAGCGCTCTCCAACCGGGGCAGAATCGTGGGATGACTCATCCCGCCTTTCGCCAGGTCGTGCTCGACGCCGAGAACGCCCGCGAGCTTGCCGAGTTCTACCGACAGTTGCTCGATCTGAGCTACGAACCCGGCGACGAAGCGCCCGCAGCAGGCGAGCCCGACCCCGCCGGTGAAGACTGGCTGGTGCTGCTCGGCTCCGACGAACGACGGCTGCTCGCCTTCCAGCAGGTCGAGAAGCTCGAGCGGGCGACGTGGCCGGAAGGCCCCAGGCCGCAGCAACTCCATCTCGATTTCAGCGTTCCGAACCTCGACGAACTCCGCACCCACAACATCCGGGCTCTGAGCCTGGGCGCAACCCTGCTCGACGACCGCATCGACGACCCGGCTGAGGCGCTCGTCGTGCTGGCAGACCCGGCCGGGCATCCGTTCTGCATCTTCGTGACGACGGACTGACCGCCAAGCGACCTATCGGCCGGCCCGCCGACCCCCCGATCCGCGACCGCACGTGTTTGCCTTGGGCGCACCCGCCGCGGGAGACTGGAAGTCCACACCGGATCGCTACTGAGTCTTCCGCCGACCGAGGAGCTCACCATGGCTGAAACAACCGAGCCGATCGACGCGCGCGTCGGTCTCTACATCGACTTCGACAACATCGTCATCTCGCGTTACCAGCAGCTGCACGGGCGCAACGCCTTTCAGCGCGACGGTATCCGCGACTTCGACAAGACCGACCCGAACAACGACCCCGAGATCGCCGCCCGACTGGCCGCGGCCACCGTCGACTTCAGCGCGATCATCGACTTCGCCGCCAGCTTCGGAACGACCGTGGTCAACCGCGCCTACGCCGACTGGTCGGTTCCGGTCAACGCGAGCTACCAGCGACAGCTCATGTCGCGGGCCGTCGACCTCACCCAGCTCTTCACGACCACAACCCGCGGCACCAAGAACGGGGCAGACATCCGCCTCGCCGTCGATGTGGTCGAAGATCTCTTCCGCCTGCCCGACCTCACGCACGTGATCATCGTGGCTGGCGACTCCGACTACATCGCACTCGCGCAGAAGGCCAAGCGCCTCGGACGCTTCGTCGTCGGCATCGGCGTTGCCGGCTCGACGAGCACCTCGCTGGCCGCAGCCTGCGACGAGTTCGAAGACTACGACTCGCTGCCCGGCATCGAGAAGCGCCCCGAGGTCGTCGCGCCGGCCGGTTCGACCTCGTCGCGCCGCGGTTCGAAGAAGACGGTGGATGCCGCTGCCGGCGTCGTCGACGCCGGTTCGGGTTCGGGTTCGGGTTCCGCCGAGGCCGACGCAGAGACCGAGGCCGAGCCGAAGAAGGCCCCCGCGCGGTCACGCCGTGTCACGATCCCCATGTTCTCGCACACCGAAGACGTGCCCTTCGAAGAGCCCGAGCCAGAGCCGGAGGACGCGCAGACTGTGGCCACGGAACTCCTGGTGCGCGCACTGCAGATCGGCCACGCCAAGGGCGACGCCGACGAGTGGCTCAACACCGGTTCGGTGAAGAACCAGATGCGGCGCATGGACCCCTCGTTCAACGAGAAGCCGTTGGGCTACCGCTCGTTCACCGACTTCCTCGCCTCGCGCGACGACGTGGCCGAGCTGGCCGAAGAGGGACAGCAGCGCCTCATCCGCCTGCTCTCCTCGGCCGACGCCAAGCGCTGATCGTAGTTGGCGCTCCCCGGAGTTCGCCTCGGCGCAGTGGCGCGATCGTATTCAGGAAAAAGCGGCGAAAGGCGCGGTTTTCGGTCGCCACCGCCCCGGTTTTCCTGAATACGAGCGTGCCCGGGCACGCGTCTCGACAGGCTTGCCGGACTCAACGGGCCGGACGGACGGCTCAGCTCGGGGCGTAGCGACCAGGGCGGTGGTTGAAGGCCAGCACGATGTTCGGAACGACGGCACCCAGCGCCGAGAGCAGCACCATCCACGGCGGGGCCACGGCGAAGGCGGCAAGGACGACGGCGACGTCGAGCCCCATCTGCACGTAGCCCGCGCGCCAGCCGAGCTTCTCCTGTGTCAAGAGAGCGAGTACGTTGAAGCCGCCCATGCTCGAACCATGGCGGAACAGGATCAGCATGCCGACACCGGCGAGCAAGTTTCCGACCAGGGTTCCGTAGACCGGGTTGAGGTGCTCGAAGCTCACGAGCGACGGAACGATCGACGAGAGCAGTGACACCAGGCTGACGGAGACGATGGAGCGCACCGTGAAGGCGAGCCCCTTCTTCCAGAACGCCAGCGCGAAGAACGGCACGTTCACGAGCAGGAACAGCATTGAGAACGGCAGCGCCGTCGCATAGCTGAGGAGTAGCGAGAGCCCTGCGGTCCCTCCGGTCACCGCTCCGGTGGTCTTCAGCAGCAGCACTCCGAGCGAAAGGGTGATCGTGGCCATGAGGATGGCCAGGACATCCTCGAGCATGGTGTGTCCCGGCGATGCCTGCGTCACCGATCTCGCAACGGGGGGCGCGGCGGTGGGCAGGGTGCTCGAAGACGTCATTGCCTGATGCTCTCAGCCGATCGAGCACACGCGCAAACGAGCGCCGTTCAACTAAGCATCCTGCAACCAGACCGGGCGTTCGAGTGACAGAATGCACGTGTGAACACGCTCGATGCCCTCGACGCCCGACTCCTCCTCGCGCTCGACGACGATCCGGATGCGACGGTCCTCGCCCTCGCGCGAACGCTCGGCGTCGCACGCAACACGGTTCACGCCCGCTTCGCTCGGCTCACCCGCATCGGCGCGCTGAAGGAACCGAGCCGCCGTGTCGACCCCGCCGCGCTCGGGTACACGCTCGTCGCGTTCGTGTCGATCGCCATCAGCCAGGCGACGGGCCACCTCGCCGAGGCGGGCATCGCCGAGCTGCCCGAAGTCGTCGAGATCCACTCGACGACAGGCGAGGCAGATCTGCTGGTCAAGGTGCTCGCGCGAAGCACAGAAGAACTGCGCCGAATCACCGTGGCGATGCTCGCGATCGAGGGCGTGGTTCGCACGAACACCGCGATCTCGCTGGTCGAGACGATGCCGCTGCGCCTCCGCCCGCTCCTGGAGCGAGCCACTGACGCTTGAGTGTGCAGTTTCGGTCGGTGAGAGCGCTCCGCACGGGCAGAAAGTGCTCACTCGATGCAGCGGCAGAAGAGGCAGCGCCACCTCAGTGCATGATCATTCCGCCGGTGACATTGAACGACTGTCCGGTCAGATACTCGCCATCGCTCGACGCGAGGAACAGGGCGAAACCGGCCACGTCATCCGGTGTGCCGAGGCGCCCCAAGGGTGACTTCTTCGACCAGGTGGCGACATCGTCGTCGGTGCGCGTGTCTTTGCCCATATCGGTGAGCACGTAGCCGGGAAGCAGCGCATTCACCCTGATCTGGTGCTCGCCCCACTCGAGCGCGGCCGCCCTGGTGAGGCCCACGACCGCGGCCTTCGACGCAGCGTACGCGCCCTCATCAGCCCCTCCGGCCTTGGCCGCCATGCTCGCGATGTTCACGATCGTTCCTCCCGAGCCCTGATCGATCATGGCGCGGGCGACATGCTGCATCGCGAACAGCGTGCCGCGGGCATTGATATCCATCACGAGATCCCAGCGCTCCGCTGTGAGATCGAGCAGGCTGCCACGCGCCAGGATTCCCGCGCTGTTCACCAGCACGTCGATGCCGCCGAGGTGGGCACGGGCCACGGCGAAGGCGGCTTCGACGCTCGCGGCGTCGACGAGGTCGCAGTGCAGGATGCGCCGGGCCGGCTCGCTCGCATCGTCGAACGCACGTGAGGAGTCGCCTCGTGCGAGGTCGAGCACGATTACGTCGGCACCCTCGTCGGCGAATCGCTCGGCGATGCGGCTGCCGATGCCCCCAGCGCCGCCCACCACGACGACACGGGTGCCCGAGAACCGGCTCATGCTCGGTCGAGCGACAGGCCGGAGAGCGCGAAGTAGCGGTCGAATTCAAGGCCTCCGCGCAACTGATCGATCAGTCGCACGAGCAGAAAGCTGCGCCGCGACACGTGCCAGGTGGGCACCGCGCCGGGCACTCCCCCGTCTGCCGTGACCGAGTAGGGCAACGGCAGGGCGGCGCGGTACTGGTCGATCCAGACCGCGATCACCCGGTCGACGAGGTTGCCCCGATAGAAGAGGTCGACGAAGAAGGGGCGCGCGTTGTCGTACTCGAAGTTCGCCGGTTTGACCCAGTCGAGGAGGGCGTCGATCTGGATGGTCGCGGCATCCATTCCGAACTCGATCGAGATGTCGACGTCGTCGTTCAGCACCGCCCTGGTTCCGTGCTCCGTCACCCGCACGACAGAGCCACCCTGGCTGCTCGATGAGGCCGAGAGGTTCTGGTGGAACATCGGACCGAAGGTGAGCGAGTTCCATTGGGCTGGGCCCGTCGGTTCTATCGAGAGGTAGATCTGGGGCAGCTGCACTGGGCGTCCTTTCGAGAAACCGTTGCGAGGCGGATCAGTAGGTGAACGGCAGCGCGATGGTGAAGATGACACCGTTGAGAACGTCGAGCAGCATCGTGACGCCCAGTGTCGTGCCGACGATGGCGAGAAGCCTCGACGGGCCGCCCTTGAGATACCCCAGAACGCCTAGTACAACGGCACCGACGCCGAGCAAGGCGTTCAGAACCGTGTGAGTGCCGTTGAGGAGGCCATATGACGACGGGTCGCCCGTCGCGTAGATGCCGAGCTGAATGAACGTGAAGATGAACCCCAGCGCATAGCTCGAGGCTCCGAGAATCGCAGAGACCAGACCGAGCGTGTTCTTCGGTTGCGCCGGCCGGCCCTGCTTGGTCTGCTGCGGGTAACCCGGATGCTGCGGCTGCGGTTGCTGAGGCTGAGGCTGCTGCTGAGGCTGCTGCGCATAACTCGGCTGCTGCGCTTGCTGGTACGTGGGCTGCTGCGTGGGCTGCGGCGGGTTGTATGACGGCGGAACGGCCGGGGGTTCGAAGGTCATGATCGTCCTCTCTGCTCGCTGAGTGCGTGCTTAGAGTATGGCGGCGGTGACCCCGTCGACGCACGCGTACCGCTCGATGTCCCAACCGGCGAGGCGTGCGCCCGCCTCATATGCGGCCTGCAGAAACTCGAGCGCAGCGGCGCGCGGGTCTCCGCTCGCTCGCGACTGGTCGTACGAGAGCACGGCGAGGTGACTGGCTCCGCGATCGAGCCACACTGCGTCTCCGGGCAAGGGCTCGTCGGCGAGCCCCGCAGGCTCGGGCGAGGTGTACGCATACCAGGCCGGAGCCGGATAGCTCGGGTCACCGAACCAGAAGCCCACGCTCACGACCTCGCGCGAGTAGGCCTCGCGAGTCACCGGATCCGCCTCTGCAGTGTGGGCCACGACCACGTCTGAGAACCGCGTCGCGGCGATGTCGAAGGTGTGCCAGAAGTGATGCACCGGGCTCGTCTTGCCCGAGAACCGGCCACTGAACTCCTCGAGCACCAGGTTCACATCGCTCAGAACGCGCCAGTAGCGTGACACCGCCGCCGGATCGTACGTCGCGTGCTCCGTGTCCTCGGCGAACGCGCGGGCTGCGTCGGGCAGGTCGAATGGATGCGCGTCGACGATCGTCGCGGCGGCATCCGGCGCGCCGATAAAGCGCAGCGCCTCGACCACCTCGCCGTGGAACGAGGAGACGGACTGGCCCGCGAGCGCGATGCCCGCCCGGCGGCCGTCGGTGTTTCGCACGAGCACGCGATGGTCGACGAAGTCGAAGTCGATCGCGAAGGTGGGATCGAACCCCATGGGGCGCGTGGTGATGCCAGAAGCGGTGAGGTGAAAAGGAACGTTCCACCAGTGGTTACGCCGCGCACTCGACGCGAGTCGCACCTTGCCGACGATCTGCACGAAGCGGTGCAGCGTCTCTTTCGTGTCCTGCCAGCTGTCGTAGGGCGCCGCCTCGAAATGCTCCATCGTTCGAGTATGGCCCGTCGACGCCTCTTCTTCGCTAGAGCGACAGGAGCTTCCGCTTCGCGGCGGCGAACTCCTCATCGGTCAGCACCCCGTCGCGGTGGAACGCGGCCAGCGCGCCCAACTCGGCGATGAAGTCGCGAGCCGGCGCCGGGGCATCCGGAGCATGCTCGGCGGCGGCCTCGGGCCGAGCGGAGGCCAGCCCGCCATTGGCGGCGAGTCGCGCGTCGGCTATCGCGCCGGTTATGGCGGCGACCCCCTCGCGGAACTCACGCACGTCATCGAGGGTCAGGTGGTTGATGTCGTCGCCGTGACCGACGGTCACGCGGATCGTAGCCAGCCCGCGGGTCTTCTGGAGTGTGCTCTGAATGACGTCGATCTCGGCGATGTCGATCACGGCGACGTCGTGCAGAGTGCGGGCCGCGTCGCCGAGGTGCACGAAGAGGTGATCGTGGATCAGCAGGTAGCGCCCAGCGCCCACCTTCGAGATGGGGTTGCCCACGGCAGCCCAGCGCGTGCCCTCGGGCAACTTGGGCTTGGGTACGTACGACGCGGTCGGTTTCGGCATGTCGGCCTGCCGTGTGGTCCAGGCTCGACCGTCCCACCAGCGTTTTCCGCCGGATCCATCGTCGTACCAGCCTGCAGCGACATCAGTCATAGCTCTTCACCCCCACACGAGCGTAAACCGCTCGCGGCGTCCGCGCATCCGCTGCTCTCGAGGAATGCCGGTCACGTCTGTCTCCAGCGAGGTACGACACACAGTGTATTGTCGTGCAGCCTCGGTGCTGCGAGACTGGTCGCGGATCGGGGGATCATGATCAAGCGCACAGGTACAGACAGAGACGTTCCCACCTGGGGCACACCGCGCCGACTCTCTCGACGCGCACGTCGCATCATCTCGGTCCTCGGCGGCGTGCTCGCCGTGGCGCTCGTGATCTCGATTTTCACGTCGAGTTCTCCGTGGGCGTCGAGCATGCTCATCCGCGCCGTCTTCGAGAAAGGTGGCCGCGACACGGTGGCCGAGATGCTTCCGTACGTTCCGGCATCCGGGGTCAGCGAGACGCTCGACGTGCAGTACGGCGACGGCACGGCCGGCGCCGCGACGACGCTGGATGCGTTCCGCCCGGAATCCGCGACGGGCCCACTTCCGACGGTGGTCTGGATTCATGGCGGCGCGTGGATCTCCGGCGACAAGAGCAACGTCGCCCCGTATCTGAAGATCCTGGCTGCCGAGGGGTACACGACGATCGGACTCAACTACTCGATCGCTCCCGAGTCCATCTATCCGACGGCGATATTCCAACTGAACGACGCACTCGCCTACATCGACGAGCACGCGTCAGAACTCGGGGTCGACCCGGAGCAGATCGTGCTGGCCGGCGATTCGGCGGGAGCGCAGCTCGCCAGTGAGCTCGCCGGAATCACCACGAATCCCTCCTATGCGACGGTCGTGGGCATCGACCCGGCGCTGTCGCCGACGCAACTCGTGGGCACGATTCTGAACTGCGGCGTCTACGACCTGCAGCGCATGTCGGAACTGAACGGCATCGAGGCATGGGGGTTCAAGATCTCGCTCTGGGCCTACACCGGCACAAAAGACTGGTCCGACACCTCTGCCGGCGCGACCATGTCGAGCCTGGGCTTCGTCACCTCCGAGTTTCCGGCGACCTACATCTCGGGTGGAAACGGAGATGCCCTCACGTGGGTCGAGTCGGTTCCCATGTCGAACGCGCTGAAGGCGGCCGACGTCGAGGTCGACGAGTTGTTCTGGGCCGCCGACCACGAGCCCGCGCTTCCTCACGAGTACCAGTTCCACCTCGACCTCGATGATGCGCACACCGCGCTCGATCGCACCCTCGCTTTCCTCGAGGCCCACACCGACGCGGCCTGAGCAGCGCAGATGATTCAATTGATGTCGACACCCACCGAATGAGAGAAGCCTCGTGCCGTCGATCTCCGAGCTGATCATCCCCAGCAAGCGCAACGTCAAGGGGCTCACCGCAAGCATCGCCGAGCTGACATCGGGTGCGCTCGTCAAAGCCGTGTTCTCGACCCCGCGTTACGGCGTCGTGTCGATCGAAGGCCGGGCCCACTTCTCAAAGACGACGAACTCGTTCATGGTCGCGGGCCGGGCTCTGGATGCGAACCTCAAGCCCGACAAATCGCTGCAGCTTCTCGAGATCATCGATCCGCAAGCTGCCCTGGCCGACGAGGGCGTCGCAGCGCTCAGCGACGAGGAGCTCGCGGCCCTCCCCTCGGGCGATCCGGCCGACGTCGTTCCCACCCTGCAGCACGGCGACGTGATCGCGGCCCGCTACTTCGAACTCGCCTACGGTGCGTTCACCGTGATGGGCGCCTGTGTGGCCGCCCCCGGACCTTCTCTGATGCTCGGCACCTGGTTCGTCTCGCGCAACGGAGTCGCCGCCAGCCGACTCAACCACGTCGACGTGGTGGCCCGCGGCGCCGACGGCGAGCTGCGCATCCCAGCCCCTATCTCGTCGTGGGGCGACGAGTCGGGCTCCGAAGAACTCTGACCGGCCGGCGTTCCGCCGACGCACACGAAGGGGTTGTCTCGCCCTTCGCCGCGCGCCTAGCCTCGAAGCATGGCCATCGATCCCGCCTCGAGCATGCAGTCTGACGCGTTCGACCCGGCATCCAATCATCTGGATGCGCGCATCGACACCGTGCGCACCTGGGCGTTGCGCCGCCGCCGCGAGCTGGTCGTCACGCGCCACGACACCGGCGCCGTCGAGCTGCGCACCGATGCCGGGAAACCTGATCAGGCGGGGCGTCTGCTCGCGAAGGCGCACAACGACCTGCACTCGAAGACCGTGATGGAGTTCTTCCGCGAGTGGCGGGTCATCTCGTAGCGGTTGCCCTTGGCAGACTGGCTCCATGAACGAAGAGCCCCCCGTCAGCACCGAGGCGTCGACCGTCGACGAGTGGACCCGCGCCCTGGCAGGAACGAACGGGTCCCCAGGTGGCGGCGCCGGAGCGGGCGTGATGCTGGCCATCGCCGCATCGCTGATGTCGATGGTCGCGGGCTATTCGGAACGCACCGACGGCCGGAGCGACAGCCAACCCGACGATCTCACCGAATTACGGGCACGCGCTCGGTCGCTGCGCGAGACCGCCCTGCGCCTCGCCGACGAGGATTCGGCGGCCTCCTCGGCCTTCGGCGCCGCCTATCACCTCGAGAAGGGGCCGGAACGAGATGCCGCCGTGCGCGCGGCCTCGGTCGACGCCGCCCGCGCATCGAGTGTTCTCGGGCGTCGCGCATCCGAGGCCGTCGACGACCTCGAGTGGCTGGCCTTGCACGGCAACCCGGCCCTGATCGCCGACGTGGTCGTCGCCCTCGGCGCGCTGCGGGCCGCGATCACGGGCGCGCGCACGAATGTGAGCTTCGACCTCGCCGCCGTCTCTCGGGCCGGGGAGCCCCGCGAGCAGGTGCGCGACGAGAACCCCGAGGTCTGGCGCTCGGTCGCACTCTTCGACCGGGCACGCGACCGCATCGACGCAATCACGGCCGCGGTCGACGACCGCGCGGCTCCGACCGACCACGTGTAGCACCCGCGTTCCCGGAGCCCATCGAAGGGCACGCAGCGCGTCAGCCGAACTGCAGCAGGATCTTTCCCATGTGAGCGCTCGATTCCATGCGTCGATGAGCGTCGGCCGCCTCGTCGGGCGTGAAGACGCTGTCGACGGTGGGCTTCACGAGCCCCTGCTCGATGAGGGGCCACACGGACTCGCGCACAGACGCAATGATGGCGGCGCGCTCGGCCAGCGGCCTGGCCCGCAGCGTCGTCGCCCAGATGCGTCCGCGCTTGGCCATCAGCGAGCCCACGTTGAACGAACTCGTGTCGCCGCTCTGGTTCGCGATCACCATGATGCGTCCACCCACGGCGAGCGCTCGGATGTCGCGGCCGATGTAGTCGCCGCCGACCATGTCGAGGATCACGTCGACGCCGGTTCCGCCCATCTCGTAGTTGACGACCTCCACGAAGTCCTGCTCGCGATAGTTGATGCCGATGGCTCCGAGTCGCTCGGCGAATGCGACCTTCTCGGCAGACCCCGCCGTCGCGAAGACGCGCGATCCACGCGCCGCCGCGATCTGGATGGCCATTGCTCCGATTCCGCTCGACCCTCCGTGGGCCAGAAAGGCCTCGGTCGACACCAGCTCGGCGCTCATGAACACGTTCGACCAGACGGTAGCAGCCACCTCGGGCAGCGCGGCGGCATCGAGCAGAGATACCCCCGCGGGAACGGGCAGAACCAGACTCTGATCGACGACCACGCGCTCGGCGTATCCGCCGCCGGGCAGCAGAGCACACACCTCGTCGCCGACCCGCCACTCGGAGACGTCGTCGCCGGTGGCACTGACGATGCCCGACACCTCGAGGCCGGGCCACAGCGGGGCGCCGGATGGCGGCGGGTAGTTACCCCGGCGCTGCGAGATGTCGGCGCCGTTGACGCCGGCACCCACGACATCGATGCGCACGTCTGATGGTCCGACGGGAGGCTCGATGACGTCGGCGATCGTCAGCACTGAGGGATCGCCGAATCGGGGAAGTGTGATGGCTCGCATGTCGCGAGTCTACGAGCCGAGCCGGCCGGACAGGCGCGTGTGCAGCGCGCGGCTGCGCCCATCCAGCCCCTCGAAGGCCACGGTCACGCCGTGTTGGCGGTACTTGTTCTCGACCGAATCGAGCGCGGCGACGGTCGAGGCGTCCCAGATCTGAGCGGCTCCGAAGTCGACCACCACCCGGTCAGGATCCGTTGCATACGAGAAGTGCTCGACCAGGTCGTTGCTACTGCCGAAGAAGAGCGGCCCGTGCACCGTGTAGCGAGCAGACAATCCATCGTCGGCGGCGACGCGGTCGACCCGGATGACGTGGGCCACTCGGCGCGCGAAGAGCACCATCGCGAGAACCACGCCCACGAGCACACCGAGCGCGAGGTTGCCGGTCGCGACGACCACCACGACCGTGATGACCATGACGAGAGTCTCGGGCACGGGCATCCGGCGCAGCGTTGCGGGACGCAGGCTGTGCCAGTCGACGGTGGTGATCGCGACGATCATCATGACCGCGGCGAGCGCCACCATGGGGATCTGCGCCATGAGGTCGCTGAGCAGGGTCACGAGAGCGAGAAGCACCAGACCGGCGACGAAGGTCGAGATGCGGGTGCGCGCGCGACCCATCTTGACGTTCACGACGGTCTGGCCGATCATGGCGCAGCCGGCGATTCCGCCGTAGAAGCCCGCGAGGATATTGGCGACGCCCAGCGCCCACGACTCGCGGCTCTTGTGCGAGCGGGTCTCGGTGATGTCGTCGACGAGCTTCGCGGTGAGAAGAGTCTCCATGAGTCCCACGAAGGCGACGCTCAGGGCCGTGGGCCAGATGAGCTGCAGCGTCTCGAGGTTCAGCGGAGCGAGAAACGGCGTGATGCCGGGCAGCGCGCCGCCGATCTCGCCCTCGTCGCCCACGTTGGGAACGCTCAGATGCGCGATCATCACGATCGCCGTGACGACGACGATGGCGACCAGCGGCGCGGGCACCGCCGTGGTGAAGCGCGGCAGGATCAGGATGATCGCGACCGTGAGAGCGAACAGCGGATAGACGAGCCACGGCACGCCCAGAAGGTGCGGCACCTGGGCGACGAAGATCAGAATGCCGAGCGCGTTGACGAATCCGATCATGACGGAGCGGGGAATGAACCGCATGAGCCGGGCCAGCCCGAGCGCCCCGAACGCGATCTGCACGATGCCGGCCAGGATGATCGCAGGAAGCAGGTACTCGACGCCGTGATCCTTGACGAGGGGCGCGACGACCAGCGCCACAGAACCCGCGGCGGCGGTCACCATCGCGGGCCGCCCGCCGAGGATAGACATCGTGAGGGCGAGAACGATGGATGCCACCAGGCTCACCTTGGGATCGACGCCGGCGATCACCGAGAACGAGATGACCTCCGGGATCAGGGCCAGCGTCGTGACGATGCCGGCGAGCACTTCGCGACTCAAGAGCCGGGGAGATCGAAGAGCCTGAAGGGTCGTGACTTCGAGCTGAGGGGCGGTAGATCCGGGGAGCGCTGGCACCGCAACAGCCTACGTCGGCATCTATTGAGATTCTGCTGGTACTGCCGCTATCGGTAGTGCTACTATCAGCAGGTGCTCATCTCTCAGGTCTCACAGCTCTCGGGAACACCGGCGGCCACCATCAAGTACTACGTGCGCGCCGGCCTCCTTCACGCCGGCGCACGAAGCGGCGAAAACCGCACCAGCTACGACGAATCGCACGTCGAGCGGCTCCGGCTCATCCGGGCGTTGCTCGAGGTGGGCAAGCTGTCGGTCAGCTCGGCGACCGCCGTGCTCGCGGCCCTCGACGACACGTCGAAGCCGATCGCGGAGACCTTTGAGGTGGCGCAGAACGCGCTCGCCCGCGATGCCGTCGCCGATGTGAGCGAGCCGTCCGACGAGAGCTTCGAGCGCGCCGACGGTGTCATCGACCGTGCCGGATGGAAGGACTGCCGCGACAACGTGGGTCGGCGCATCCTGGCGCAGGCCATCGACGGTTTCGCCAAAGCCGGGCACACCATGAGCGACGAGTACCTCGATCGCTACGCGGCGGCCGCCGACATCGTGGCCGCCGCCGACCTCGACGCCGTCGGCGCGATCTCCGACCCCTCCGAACGAACCGAACTCATGGTCGTGGGCACCGTGCTCGGCGATCCCCTCTCAATCGGGCTGCGGCGCATCGCCCAGGCCCACCGAACGTCAGAACGGAACCTGTGATGTTGTCTCTGAAACGCGCCTACGCCTGGCATCGACCGCTGATGGCGGTGGCCGCGCTGATGGTGCTGTGCGCCGCAGTGTGTCTCGTCGGTGCCGCCGTCGACCCCAGACAGGTGGCCGGCGCGGAGGTCTGGCTCAAGCCGCTGAAATTCTCGCTGTCGATTCTGCTCTACTGCGTCACGTGGGCCTGGCTGATCGCTCACCTTCCGCGATTCAGAAAGGTCGCGCACACCGCCGGCACCGTGATCGCGGTGGCGGTCGCCGTCGAGCAGATCGCCATCGTGGGCGCAGCTGCGTCGGCCACGACGAGCCACTTCAACGTGTCCACTCCGTTCGCCACGGCACTCTGGGGCACCATGGCCGTGTCGATCACGGTTCTCTACGTGGCGACATTCGTCACCACCGTGCTGCTGTTCTGGATGCCGCTACCCACCGTCTCGCTCACCGTGGCCGTTCGCACCGGCGCGGCTCTCGCTCTCATCGGCCTCGGACTGGCGTTTCTGATGACGGGACCGACCGCCCAGCAGCTCGACGACTATCAGGGCATCGTGGGGGCCCACACCGTGGGCAGCGCAGACGGAGGGCCCGGCCTGCCCCTCCTCGGGTGGAGTACCGTGAGCGGCGATCTGCGCATCCCGCACTTCGTCGGAATGCACGCACTCCAGCTGTTGCCGCTGTTCGCGATCATCCTCGGCGCGCTGGCCGGGCGCATCCGAATTCTCTCCGACGACCGCGTGCGCACTCGACTGGTGGTCGTGGCGGCGGCCGCCTTCGCGGCAATGCTGGCCGTACTGACGACGCAGGCACTGATCGGCCAGTCGATCGTGCGGCCGCAGGGTGGGATCCTCGTAGCGGGCTGGAGCGTCGGCGCGGTCTCGGTGGCTGCCGCCGTCATCGTGCTCGTTGCCGCCGCGCGGCATCCACTGCAGACAGAACGGGGCCTGTTCGACGAAAAATCGCCGATCGCCGAGAAGACAGAGAAGGTGCACTCATGAACCGGCTTCGTGGCAATTGGAGTGCGACCGCCGTGCTCTACCTCGTGCTGGCAGTCATCGGACTGGTCGGAACCTGGACCTTCAACATCACCGCCATCGTCGAGAACCGCGACTTCCTGGGCGAGTGGTTCGGCAGCGGGCCGTCGGTGAACTCCCTCGGTGTCGACCTCGCCGTCGTGGCTGTCGCTGCGATCGTTCTGATGGTCGCCGAGGCCAGGAGACTACGCATGCGAGGCATCGCGATCTACATCGTGCTCGTCCCCCTGGTCGCGCTCGCGTTCGCCTTCCCCCTGTTCCTCTGCGCACGCGAGCGCGAGTTGACCCGTCAGCGGGGCGAGGCAACACCGACGCGTAGGTAGTAGCCGAACCGCACCACAGGACATTTCGAATCACAACGGCGATTCTCGGTCTTGTCGGCAGCGTGGCCCCCGATCTGTCCTGTAATGCGGTTCAGCAGGTCTGAGACTCAGCCGTTGGGCAAGATCACGGCGCGTCCCCGGATGGAGCCCTCGTGCAGGCGCTCGTATGCCACGGGGCCGTCGTCGATGCCGAACGTGCCACCAGCGTCGAATGTTCGCAAGGGTCACCCTGAAGATCTGACTCGTATGGTTTCGTAGTCGCGTGACTACAGCACAATCCACGGTACCCGCCCCACTCATTGCCGACACCGCCCTTCGAATCTTCGGGTTGGACCGTCTGCGCGAGGGGCAGATCGAGGCGGTTCGGGCGCCGACATCCGGTCGGGACGTACTCGCGGTGATGCCCACGGGCTACGGCAAGTCAGCCGTGTACCAGCTCGCCGGCACGCTGCTCGGAGGAGTGACCGTGGTGGTCTCTCCGCTCATCGCCCTGCAAGACGACCAGGTTCGCTCGCTGCGAGAGATGCACGGGCGCACCGCCGTCGCCATCAACTCGTCGCTCTCCGAAAAAGAGGTCGAGCATGCCTGGGCCACGGTCGAAGCCGGCGAGCAGTGCTTCGTCTTCCTCTCGCCCGAACAACTCGCCAAGCCGTCCGTCGTCTCTCGCCTGGCGGCGCGCGGCGTCAGCCTCTTCACCGTCGACGAGGCGCACTGCGTGTCGTCGTGGGGGCACGACTTCCGCCCCGACTACCTGGGGCTCGGCGAGGTCATCGAACAGCTCGGGCATCCCCCCGTGATCGCCCTGACCGCGACCGGTTCCGGCCCCGTGCGCACCGACATCGTCGAACGCCTCGGGCTGCGCGACGCCCTCATTCTCGCCCGAGGCTTCGACCGACCCAACATCAGGCTCGAGGTCGTTCGCCACGAGAGCGACGACGACAAGCGTCGCGCCGTCGTGCGTCAGGTGATGGATGCGACGGGTCCCGGCCTCGTGTACGTCGCGACCCGCGCCGACGCCGAACGATACACTGACGCTCTCCGAGCCGAAGGCATCCCTGCCGACGCCTATCACGCGGGGTTGCCCGACGCCCATCGGGAGGACGTGCACAACCGCTTCACCGATGGAACCCTCGACATCGTGGTGGCGACGAGCGCGTTCGGCATGGGCATCGACAAACCCGATGTGCGTTTCGTGGTGCACGAGGCGGTGACCGACTCGATCGACAGTTACTACCAGGAGGTCGGGCGCGCGGGTCGAGATGGAGAGGACTCGCTGGCGACCCTGCACTACCGGGCCGAAGACCTGGGCCTGCGCACCTTCTTCGCCTCAGGAGTGCCGTCGGAGGAGTCGATCGCCCGCGTCTACGCCGCGGTCAAGAAGTCGCCGTCGATCTCTCTGGCCGATCTGGCTCGCGAACTCGAGCTTTCGGCCCGCACCTGCCGCGGTCTGGTCAACCTGCTCGAGGAGGCCGAACTCCTCACCGCGACAGCTGCTGGGCTCAATGCCATCGGCCGCCGCTCGCCCGCGACCGCCGCTCGCATCGCGGTGCAGCGCGCCGAGGCCCAGCACCGCGTCGAGAAGTCTCGAGTGCAGATGGTTCGGGGCTATGCGGAGACCCTCGAGTGCCGCCGCATCTTTCTGCTCGGTTACTTCGGCGAAGAACTGCCGAGCCCTTGCGGCAACTGCGACACGTGCTCCGCGGGTGTCGCCTACGAGGAGTTCGCGCGCGAACACGACGACACGAGATCGGCTGCGTTCGAGGTAGACGACCGAGTCAAGCATCGCAAGTGGGGCGCCGGGGTCGTGATGCGCGTCGAAGACGACCGGATCACCGTGTTCTTCGACGACGAGGGCTACAAAGTGCTCTCGGTCGAGGCGGTGCAGCAGAATCGGCTGCTGACCGTGCTGCCCGCCTGACCCGGAGCCGAGTCACCCCGATCGGTTCTTCTCAGTTCTGCGCGGGGTCTTCGAGGTCTTTCTTCGCACTGCCGGAGTCGGCCTGCTCGTCTTCTTCTACGTTGAAGTGAGAGGCCTCGCCGTGTCCCAACGCGATTCCGTCGTCGGAGTTCGGGATGGTGCCGTCTTCGCCGAGCTTCTCGCCCTCGGTGGGGATCTTGTCTGACATGCTGCTCCTTCGATTCGGTAACGGACACCAGTCAAATGCGATTCGCCTGGTCCTGCCAGGGGCTGGCGCGCCGAGGCCTGACGTGCTTGCCTGGATGAGCCGTCGAAGACGGTGATGAATCGAGGCAGGACAGAGACCTGCCGGATTGGACGACAGCATGAGTGACCAGCAGAGCGAGTTCGACAAAAAAGAGGTCGACGAGGGCGAACAGATCGTTCCGGGCGTCGAGACAGAGGGCGTGGCGGCAACCGAAGCGGTGTCGCACTCCTTCGGCGCAGTCGAGGAACAGCTGCCGACCGACGGCGTGGGCGACGACGACCTCGATCTGCGCTCACCGGGAGCCGGGTCGACCGAGGCCGACTAGCGAGACGACGCTCAGGCGTCGAGGTAGCTCTGCGTGCGAACGAGGTAGTCCTCGAGATAGCCGGTGGCCAGACGGGTGCACTCGTCGATGAAGAACTGATCGCCCGTCGAATCGGTCTCGAATGCCTTGGCGGTGAGGGTGTCGACGATCTCGATCACCACCTCGACGTGCTTGAGCAGATCGGGCCGTTTACGCGACACCTCGAAGCGCTCGAAGAACAACTCCCCGACCTGATGGGCGAGAACCGTGCGGTTGCTGTCGGTGTTGTCGATGAGGTTGCGATCGATAGCGTCGCCCAGCCTCAGCCATCGGAATCCCGGCTCTGTCTTGTAGAGCGTGCAATACGCCGCGATGACCCGGCCGAGCAGTTCCTGCCACTCGGCATCTCTGCTCTCGAGGGCATCTTTCGACGCCTGCATGAGGCGCGTGAGATTGCGAGTGGCGAGCGCGGCGGCGATCGCGGTCATGCCGTCGAAGTAGCGGTAGATGCCCGGGCCGGACATGCCCACGCGCTTGGCGATGAGTGTCGGCGAGACATTGCCGTAGCCCACCTCATCGATCAGGGCCGCCGTGGCGTCGAGGATGGATTCGATTCGCTGGGCACTGCGATCCTGGCGCGGGCTGCGGCGGAGAGTGGCGCGCGCGACATCGACGGGTTCATTGGGCATAAGGCATAACACTACCCAGTTTCACTGACCCTCAAATTGGGGTGACACGCCCAGCGTTCAGCCTGTCCGCAGCTTCGCGAGGGCGCTGTCGGCGGTCGCTACTCTGCCGAGGCCGGATGCGCCACCCCCGGCCCCGTGTCGGTCGTCACCCGTAGCGTGGTGAGCATGTCAGACATCCAGAACAGCGACGCGGCCGTCGAGCCCGCAACACCCTCGATCACTCAGAACGACTCCTCAGCAGCAACGGCTTCCGAAGGCGGCGAGGCCGAGACGCTGGGCGCACCTCGACCCGACGGCGACGACTCATCCGCGGCGAAAGATCCCGAAGACTGGGTCACCGGCGACGAGCCGATGACCGGCCCGCAGAAGAGCTACCTCGACACGCTCGCGCGTGAGGCCGGCGAAGAGCTTCCCGCCACCCTCACGAAGGCCGAGGCATCCGAGCACATCGATCGCCTGCAGAAGGTCACCGGCCGAGGCCAGTAGACCGCGCGCCGTCGGCCCGCGAGCTATTCGGCGCTACTGCCGTACGAACCGACGGCCGTGTGGATCAGTTCGATGATCTCGAGCGATCGCAGGGCGTCGCGCGGGTCGACCGGCAGCGGGCCGCCGCGCAGCAGCGCTTCGGCGAGCAGCTCGTAGAACGTGGCGTACTTGCCTGCCTGCGTAGGCAGAGCGACGACCTCGCCATCGACGCCGAGAAGTCCCCAGCGGTCCTCTCCATAGACGCCGAATCCGTCGTCGGTGGGCAGAGCGCCGTCGCGCAACTGCGCCTCCTGCGGGTCGAGTCCCCAGCTCGTGTACGCCGAGGTCGAACCCAGCACGTGAAAACGCGCGCCGACCTGGGCCGCCATGCCGTTCATCCACAGCTGGGTGCGCACCCCCGAGCGGTGCTCGAGCAGCACGGTGGTGTCGTCATCGGCCGCTCCGTCCTCCCGACGGGTGAGCACCTCCGCGTGCACCCCTTCGACATCGCCGAAGAGCTGCAGGGCCTGATCGATCAGGTGGACTCCGAGGTCATAGAGGACGCCGCCGCCCTCGGCGGGGGTGGCCTCGGCCTTCCACGATTTCGCCTGCACCGGCTTCCACCATTCGAAGCGGGATTCGAAGCGGCGCACCTCACCCAGTTGCCCGGCCTCGAGTAGCGAGGCCAGCGTCAGGAAATCGCCATCCCACCGCCGGTTCTGAAAGACGGTGAACGGAAGGCCGAGCCGCTCGGCCTTCTCGATGAGGGCGAGACCCTCAGCACTGGTGACGGCGAAGGGCTTGTCGACCACGACGGCGACCCCGGCATCCAGGGCCCTGTCGGCGAGTTCGGCGTGAGTGCCCGACGGCGAACCGATCACGACGAGGTCGAGCTGCCCCTGAGTCGCGCGCTCGAACAGCTCGTCGACCGTGTCGACGATGACGGCGGCCGGATGCAGCTGCGCGGCCTCGGCTGCACGCTCGGCATTCGACGTGACGATCACCGACACCTCGAAGTCGGGGTTCGTGGCGAGGAACGGTGCGTGGAACACGCGACCGGAGAGGCCGAATCCGATGATTCCGGTGCGGATGGGGCGGGAGAACGGTGTGGCGGTCGACATGCCTCGAGGCTACCGGCACCCGCTGGCGGGAATCGAGAGGAAATCGGCTCGCGTGGTCGACCAGGGGGCGACGATCCGGAGTGGCGCTACGTCGACCGCGCGACAAGCGCACTGAGCACGCGCGTGAACTCCGGGAGCTTCGCCTCTACCTCGCGCGAATCACGGAGGTAGATCATGCGGCGACCGTCGGCGTACTCACCCTCGAGGAGCTCACTGGTGATCTCGGGCGCCGAGGGGTGATGCACGACGAGGTGCAGATAGTCGTCGGGGCGCAGCATGAACGTGTACAGGTAATCGCCTCCGATGCGAAAGCTCGGGGCATTCCACTTCCACTCCTCGACGATTCGACTGTCGACGGCACGAGTCCGGGCACGAAGAAGGTCGATCTGGGCACGCCATGGATGTGCACGCCGGTCGAGAGCTTCGTCGACGGAGAGCTGCTTCTTCGGCATGCGCTCAGGGTAACCGTCGGAGGATCTGGACTCGTGAACCGAGAAATTCTTGCTTGTTTAAATCGGCATCTGAATTAAGTCACGGCATGAGGTTGCGGCTGCGAGATCGCGCCGATCGAGTCTCGTTGACGAGCATGATCAGGTGCGATTCACACCACTTGAACGCGCCGATTCGTCACGAAAGCTCCTCGACCCGAAATATCCCAGCTTCTTTACCGAGCGTGTACGTCGTGCCTACATTGGGGGTACTCAGCCGCTGGGGGTGATTGACGTGGATGCCATCCAAGAGCACCGACCCGTCAGTCGACTGCGGCTTCTTTTGCTCGGCGGACTCGTCGGCGCCGGCTTCGTCGTGGGTGGGATATTCCTATCGGCGACGCCCGCCCACGCTGACGGAGGTCTTCTCGACGGCGTCGGAGACATCGTTTCCGGGGTCACCCAGCCCGTAAGCCAGGTGGTCGATTCGGTGGTGCAGCCCGTCGCCCCCGTGGTCGACAGCGTCACCGCCATCGTTCCCGAGCCCGTAGCCGAGGTCGTTCAGCCTGTCGTCGACCCCGTCGTCGAGCAGGTCGTCGTTCCGATCATCGATGCGGTCCCCGATGCTCCGGTCTCTGAGATCGTCGAGCCCGTGACCGACCTCGTCGACCCTGTCGTCGCGGCAGTTCCGGTTGTAAACGACATCCTCGGCTCCACCCCGACAGCCACCGTCACGGCGCCGGTCGTCACACTTGCCGACACCACCCTGGGCCAGGTCACGAATACCGCTGCCGCGGTCGTCCCGTCGCTCCCGGGGGTATCTGGTCCGGTCGGTCCCGGCATCGTCGTTCCAGCTGTACCCGGTCTCGACCTTCCGAGCCTCGATCTCGCCGACCCATCGACTGCCGGGGCCGTCACGACGGCACCCGCCGCAGCGCCCGCAGCTGGACTGCCGACGACGCCGTTCCGCGGTCCAACCTCGTCCGGCTCCATCCCTGGTCTCCCCGCCCCGGGGCAGGCCGGTTCCGTCAGCTCTTCAACGCCTCCGAACCCGGGTTCCCCTGCACCTGCCGGGCCTGCGGAGGGTTCTCCCGTGGTCTTGCCCGCTCCGTCGGGAAGTGGCGGCCAGGGAATGGGCGGCGGAGCCGGTTCCGGCGCGCCTGCGGCACTCGAATCCATCTCCGGCGCGATCTTCGTCCACGCGGCTCTCAGCCTGCGCGCTCTCGCATCCGACGACGCGCTTCCGACTTCACCGACGTTCGACCTCGGTTCGACTCCTGACTGACTGAGTTCGCACCTGCCCGATCATCCGTGGGCAGATCAAGCGAACCATCTCCCCCGCCATCCGCGCGGCTGGAGCTCATCAGTCTCACCATCTTTTGGAGTTGAATCATCATGAAGAAATTCATTCAGAGAGGGCTGTACTTCACCCTCTTCGTCGGTGGCCTCTCGTGCCTCGGCGTAGCCGCAGCAAACGCTGCAGACACCACATCAGGCGACGACGGCCTGCTCTCGGGAACCCAGGCCGCAATCGGCCTCGACGTTCCGGTCGACCTCTCGGGCAACTCGATCAGCATCCTCGGGGATGCCACGTCGACGGCTCCCGAGGCAGCTCCCGCCCCTGCGGCTGAGCCGGCAGTTGAGCCGGCACCGGCCCCGGAGCCCGCCGCCGAGGCGACGACCTCTGGCGACGACGGGATCGCATCCGGCACCCAGGCGATCGTGGATGTCAGCATCCCGATCGATGTGTCGGGTAACGCGATCACCGTGATCGGCGACTCGGAGCAGTCCGGCGCAGCCGACACCGCGCCGGTCGCCGAGGCCCCGGCGGAGACCGCACCCGTCACAACGACGGGAACGGATTCGCTGCTCGGCGGTACGCAGGTTCTGGTGAACATCGATGTCCCGATCACGGTGGGCGGCAACGCCATCACCGTCATCGGAGACTCGAGCAGCACCGGCAGCACGAGTGGTGCAGGCACGGCGGGCGGGGGGTCTGACGTTCCCGCCGGCACCGGCGCATCCACCGACGGAACCGACAGTGTTCTCGGCGGCACCCAGGTGCTCGGTGACATCGGTGCACCGGTCACCGTGGGTGGCAACGCCATCACACTGATCGGCGACGCAGAGTCGACCGACTCCGCCGTCACCGGCGGAACCACCGGCGGCACCGGAACGACCGGCGCCGGCGCAACCACCACGGGCGACGACAGCATCCTCGGCGGAACACAGATCGTTCCCGTCGTCGGAGCTCCGGTCACCGCGGGCGGCAACGCCATCACGCTGATCGGCGACGCCGAGTCCACCGACTCCGCCGTCACCGGCGGAACCACCGGCGGCACCGGCACCGGAACGACCGGCGCCGGCGCAACCACCACGGGCGACGACAGCATCCTCGGCGGAACACAGATCGTTCCCGTCGTGGGCCTGCCCGTGACCGTCGGCGGCAACGCCATCACGGTGATCGGCGACCCGACCACCACGGGATCGGATGTCACCGGTGGCAGCACCGGCGGCTCGTCGGAGAACACCACCGGCGGCGATGGAAGCATCGGCGGAGGAACGCAGATCATTCCGGTGATCAACATTCCGATCGACCTGGGCGGCAACGCGATCACGGTGATCGGTGACCCCACAGTCACCCCGGGCGGACCGACGACGCCGACCGACCCGACGGATCCAACCGACCCGACGGACCCGACGGACCCCACCGACCCGACGGATCCGACCGATCCCACGGACCCAGTAGTTCCGACGGGCCCGGCCACGCCGACCACGACCACCTCCACGGTGGTCACCGCCGGTAGCGTCACCACCGCGGGTTACTCGGCCTCGGCCTACACCGCCGGAAGCGACGCATCGGGCCTCGCCCTCACCGGCGTTTCCGCGGCACCGCTGCTCGGAGCGATCGCGCTCCTGCTGCTGGCCGGACTCGCCCTGACGATCACTGCGCGCAGAAAGAACGCTCGCATTTGAGCCTCAGCTCGAACACGCCCGTGCCGGGCGACGCGCAGATCATTGCGTGTCGTCCGGCACGGGCACGCGCCCCACACATCGGCGTGCTGATTCGGATGCCCGTGCGGGTCCTCGAGTCAGCGCCCGTTTGCGTTCACTGCCGCCAAGATCACCGGGTCTTCACACCCCCGGGCGAAACCCCGGATGCGGCGGTCGATGTCACGCTGAAGCACGATGGCCCCGATACGTTCCGCGAGGGGCGCGAGCCACTTCGGTTGACACGTGAAGTTATAGCGCCAGACGGCGAGCGTGCTGCCCGAAGTGCCATCGACGGGAGTGAACCGCCAGCCGCCACCGAGCTTCTCGAAGAACCACGAGCCCTTGGTCATCTTCATGCCCACATTCGACGGAGGCTTGTACGAGACGTACTCGCTCTCCATACGAAACCCGAAGCGCTGCACCGTGTAGGTGTGCACCCCCTTCGCCGGAACCGTAGCCCCGTGCAGAAAGTACTGCTTTCTGATGAATGGGTCCCAACGCTTGCGGATCTCGCCCGTCGTCTGCGAGATGGCGAAAGCCGTCTCGACATCGACCGGAACAACACAGCGGGACTCGACGACGGGCATGCCTCATCCTGTCACGCGGGAGGAGGCGCAGACCTACTCGACCGCGCGCTCAGCACGCGCAGCACCGCGCAATCGAGCAGCCAGATGACGAGCGCACCGATTGCGTACGCGACGAGGTCTATCGCCGAGAACGATGCCCCCAGCACGAGCCTCACCGGCGGAAAGGCATTTCCCCACTGCTCCGGCAGCCCGGAGAGCTGGAGTACTTCGATCAGCGCGCTGAATGCGAACGCCGCGAGCGCGAGCACCGAGAGCCGCGCCCGCACGAACACCGTGCGAAGGAGCAGATACACGAGCACCGTATACAAGGAGTCGGCGACGAATGCCGCCGCGGAACCATCGATGGCGTGCACACCCAGCCCGATCGCGATGACAGCGCAGACCGAGAGAACAAGCGCAACGCGGTGCCTCGTCGGCGTCGAGTACATGGCTCGACCGTACCCGCTTACCTCGCCCTCACACGGCACTATCGGTTCAGTCCGATTCGGGGTCGGGCACCCACTCCGTCAGATCGAGGATGCGGTCGGCCGCGCCCTCGCGCGCCTCGATGAGCCGCGCATTCGGCTCGTCGACGGAACGCACCCACTGGCGCGCCGCATCCGGGGTCTTACCGAAGGTCTCGTGTCGGGCGAGCAGCCGGCGCTGCCGGACCGCCGGATCGGTGACGACGTGCCATGCCGTGTCGAGTTGTCGGCGCACCGCGCTCCAGGCCTCGCCCGGCAGCATCAGGTAGTTGCCCTCGGTCACGATGATGTCGTCGCGCGGTTCGATGGCGCGAGCCCCCGCAAGCGGCTGCTCGAGGCGGCGATCGAAATCGGGCGCGTAGATCGTGTGCCGAGGTCGGGCGCGCACGGTTTCGAGAAGCCGCGCGTACCCGAACGCGTCGAAGGTGTCAGGCGCGCCCTTGCGCTCGAGCAGGCCCTCGCGCGACAGCTGCTCGTCGGCGAGGTGAAAGCCGTCCATCGGCAGATACACCGCTCCCGGACCGATCGCCCGCACGAGCGCTCGTGCCAGCGTGGACTTGCCCGATCCGGGCGATCCAGAGATGCCCACGATCACGCGTCCGCTCGTGCCCCGAGGAAGCTCGCGGACGAGTGCGGTCAGCTGGGTCTCCACAGAGGAGACGACGATCGGCGCGGGTCTGGTCACGCTGACTACCGTACGCACTCCCCGCCCCTCAGATGCGTCGGACGGACGCACAGGCGCGCTCGATACACTGCGACGTGTAGTCAAAGAGAGGATTCCTCGTGACAGACCTCGTCGACATCCCCTCGCCCGGATGGCCACTCGTCTTCGGCACGGAAGGCCTGCCCGCGGTGGTGCTCGTGCACGATGACTACGGACGCCTTCCCTACCTCGAGGCCTACGCCACGGCCCTGTCGAAGCAAGGATTCTTCGTCGTGGTCCCCGACCTCTTCAACGGTGTCGCAGCCGTCGACGTTGAGGGCGTGGAGCTGCTCCGATCACGTCTCGACGAGGGGTTCGCCAGCGCCACGCTCTCTGACGCCATCGCGCTCGCGCGGAGCTCCGGTGCCGCACGCATCGGTCTCATCGGCATGGGAATGGGCGGCCGCCTGGCGCTGCGCAGCGCGCAGGAGGGTGCGGTCGACACGGTCATCGCCTACTACGCCGGTTTGAGCGACGCCGAAAGCGGCATCGTTCCGTGCCCTGTGGCACTGCACTACTCGGAATACGACGAGTGGGGTTCCGGCCTGGCCGCCGACCTCTTCGTGAGCCGCCTCAAGGAGGTCGGCACACCAGTGACCCGTCACAACTACATCGGAACATCGACCTACTTCGCGAACGCCACGATCTCGGCCGTGCTCGACAAGAACGCCGCCGCTCTCGCCTTCGCCCGGTCGACCTACTTCATGCAGGGTCAGTTGCTCGACTGATCGCTCCAAGAAAGAAGCACAGAAAGTGACCATGAGTCTCGAGGGCGTCGAGAACGCCCTCCCCACTGACATCCCCGATTCCGACGGCTTCTTCAGCCCGGAGGAACTGCCGCAGGCCGTTGCCGCGGTGACAGCTGAACGCGGCTGGCAAGCAGGACTCGAGCTTGAAACGGCCCATTGGGATCGGTTCGTAGACAGCCACCCCGATGCCCTCCTCGCGTCGATCTCGACTCTTCCGGGCGAGGCCTTCGTCGCGATACCGAGCCTCCTCGTCGGAGTCAACTATCTGAAGCACCTCATCGCGAGTGGTGACCCCAGCAGCTTCTACGACTTCGCTTACGACGCGGCCGGCAGAACGCCTCGAGAGAGGGAGACCCTGGATCGTCTGATCGGCTCCGCCGGAAGGACGGCGGGGCACCGAACGCAGGGGCGACTGACGGCGGCCGTCCGCTCCGCATCCGAAGGCCGGAGGATGCTCGACGAGTTGCCGGCTCGAGACAAACCCGTGATCGAGATGACGCTGCCTCATCTCCTTCTTCAGTGGGGCCGGTCGTTCGACCTTGCCGATGCGGGCGGAGTGCGCGAATACGAAGAGTCGTGGGAGCTGGCCAACCTGACCTCGCAACCGCTCATCGCTCGGCGCGCAGCGGCATCCCTGGCCTGGATGCACGCGGACCAGGGGCGCCTGAATACAGCCGAACGCTGGATCGCTCGGGCCCTCGGTGTGGCCGCCGAGGGGCAGAGATACGACGCTCCGCTGCATCTGGCGCAGGCGCTGGTATCCGCCGACCGACTCGAATACTCCGCCGCTGCCGAGCATCTGCTTCGTCTGACCGACGCCCCCGTGGGCGAGTACTGGGCAGCCGAGATCTGGGTGCGGTCCTGGATCGCCCGATCTCCGGATGCAGCGGCGAAAGTCGTGCGCGCGGTCGAAGAGCAGGTGCAGGCCAGGCCAGACGGTCTGGTGACAGAAGGATCGAACGCCCGCTACATCGGATCGGCGCTGGATCGGGCGGCTCCTCTGCGCGATCGCGCGATCGTTCGTGACCCGGCGGCGGCTCTCACCGCCTCCGATCATCTGCAGCTCGCGACGGCCGCGTACAGAAGAGGGCGCATGCACGACGTGCTGCAGGCCGGCGGCAACGCGCTGGAGAAAGAGCCGACACCTCGAGTGCAGGCGACTGTCCTCGTGTTGACCGCCTCAGCACGGCTGAGCCTTGATCGGCGCGACGCAGCGGTGAGCGCGTTCGGCTCCGCGCACGAAGCCATCGCCGGCGAGCGCCTTTACAGCGTGTACACCTCGATCGCCCGAGACCAGCTGGACCAGCTCGCAGAACTCTCGAAAGCAGTTCTGCCCGCGCAACTGGATGGGATCGGCGACGATCCGCTGCCGCACAGTTCCGTGGTCATGGCACAGCTCAGTCGGCGTGAACGTCAGCTTCTGATCGAGCTTGCATCTGATCGGTCTCTCCCGGAGATAGCCGAGGCTCTGTTCGTGAGTCACAACACAGTCAAGACGACCGCCGGCAGGCTCTACCGCAAGCTGGGCGTGCACTCTCGACAGGCGGCGGCCGACATCGCGCACCAGTTGGGACTCGCCTAGGGGTGACGGATGTCATAGGGCAAAGGTGACAGTCCTCAGACGCATCCGATGACTCGCGCCGCCAGGCTGGAGTCATGACCATCTCCTCCATCCCTGCCATCCACGCGACGGCCCTCGTGAAGAGCTTCGGCGACGTCAACGCCGTCTCCGGCGTCGACCTCACGGTGCAACCCGGCGAGATCGTCGCGTTCCTCGGGCCGAACGGTGCCGGCAAGACCACGACCATCGACATGATGCTCGGCCTCACACCTCCCGACGGTGGCGATGTGAAGGTCTTCGGGCTCTCGCCCCGTGCTGCCATTTCGCGCGGCCTCGTCTCGGCCGTGCTGCAGACCGGTGGTCTGCTCAAAGACCTCACCGTGCGAGAGACACTCGATCTGACCGCCAGTCTCTTCGCCGACACCCGGCCCGTGGCCGAGGTGCTCGATCGCGCGGGCATCGCCGATATCGCCACTCGCCGGGTCGGTCTGTGTTCGGGAGGCCAGCAACAGCGCCTGCGGTTCGCCATGGCATTACTCTCCGACCCCGGGCTGCTGATTCTCGACGAGCCGACCACCGGCATGGACGTCGAGGGGCGGCGAGCCTTCTGGAACGCCATCCGAGCCGACGCGGACCGTGGGCGTACCGTTCTCTTCGCCACCCACTATCTCGACGAGGCCGACGAGTACGCCGACCGCATCGTGCTGATGAGCCGGGGCACGATCGTGGCAGACGGCGCCACAGCCGAGATCAAGAACCTCGTCTCGGGGCGCATCGTGCGGGTGACGCTGCCGGATGCCGACACCTCCGCGCTCTCGATGCTGCCGGCGGTCGACGACGTGTCCGTGCAGGGCGATCGCGTCACGCTGCACACGAGCGACTCGGATGCTCTCGCTCGACACCTGCTCACCTACACGGCGGCTCGCGACATCGAGATCACGAGCCAGAACCTCGAGAGCGTCTTCCTCGCCCTCACCTCAGAAGGAGTCTCCGCATGACCACCCCTATCGTGCCCTCCGCGGCGACCGCCGGCCTGACCGACCGGGCATCAGCCGGCCGCGTTCAGCTCGACCGACGCGTTCCTCCCCTCGGCGGCTTCACCCTGACCTACCTGCGCATCGAGCTCGCTCGTAAGCTCCGCAACCGCCGCACACTGCTCTTCACCTTGATCTTCCCGGTCATGATGTTCCTCATCGTCGGCTACCCCATGCGCGACGTGCCCCTCACCGACACCGCCGTCGCCGACGGAGGGCCGTCGGTCGCGGCCTTCATCATGGTGTCGATGGCGATGTACGGTGCCATGATGTCGGCGACCCAGACCGGAGCATCCGTCGCCGTCGAGCGAGCCCAGGGATGGAGCCGGCAGTTGCGGCTCACTCCGCTGAACCCACTGGTGAACGTGCTCATCAAGATGATCGCGGGTATGTTGCTAGGCCTCGTCGCCGTGATCGCGACCTACCTGGTCGGCGCGATCAGCGGCATCCAACTCTCGCCTGCGCAGTGGATCTCGACGGGCCTCGTGGGGTGGTTGCTCGCGAGCGCGGTGTTCACGACGCTCGGGCTGATGGTCGGCTACCTCGTTCCGGGCGAGAATGCGGCGCAGGTCACGAGCCTCGCCATCGTGCTGCTCGCGTTCATCGGCGGACTCTTCTACCCGGTCTCGAGCATGCCCGACTTCATGCAGACGATCGCGGCCTTCACGCCGGTCTACGGCATCAGCGAACTGGCCCGCGCCCCGCTGACGGGCGCCGGCTTCGACCTCGCGGCCCTGGCGAACGCGCTCGTCTGGTTCGCGGTGTTCCTGATCGGCACGGTCGTCTTCTTCCGGCGCGACACCAAGCGGGTATGAGGATGGCGCGGCTGGTCGAGCGCACGGGCCAGTCGTCGCTCGAGGCCTCTAGGGTGGGCGGGTGAGGAAGATCGAGGAACCGCGCCGGTTCGGCCCCGGGTGGCCGATCCGTCCGGCAAGCGCGGGACCGGATCCGACGACGGTTCTGCCTTCGGCGCTGATGTCGCCACGTGCGTACAGCTGGTACATCGGGGCGACATTCTCGTTGTTCTGGGTCTACTCGACCATCCCCGACATCGTGCGACGCTCCGGCTCGGCCCTTGAAAGCACCGCGGGCATCGTCTTGGTCGTGGCATTCAGCCTTTGCTTCCTCGCAGCGGCACCCGTGGCCTGGACGCTCTCGACCCGTGGTCGGCTTATGGTCTGCGGGGCGATGTTCGCCTTGACCCTCGTCTTCGTGCCCTGGCTGGGCACCGGCACCGTCGGGCTGTGGACCTATCCGGGCGTCATCGTCGGAATGTGTGTCTTCTCGTGGACGCTCACCTCGACGGCAATCGGCGCGCTCTCGGTACTCGCGCTCGTTGTTCGAGCGTTGACACAGCCGTGGTCCGAGGCAGTTCTGGTTCAGCCGGTCATCATCTTGTCGATCCCGCTCATGATGGCAGCATTCGCTCGCACCATCGCCGTCATCAACGAGCTGCGCGCCACCCAGGCGGAGCTCGAAGAAGTGACCGCCGAACGCGAGCGGAGCAGGGTCGCACGCGACATCCACGACATTCTCGGCCACTCCCTCACGGTCATCACGGTGAAGTCGGAGCTGGCTGCTCGTCTGATGGATGCCGATCCTCAGCGGGCGCGCTCCGAGATCGAGGACGTCGAGACGATCGCCCGCGGTGCGCTGGCAGATGTGCGAGCCACTGTGTCGGGCGCGCGCGGCGTCACCGCGAGTGGAGAACTCGCGGCTGTGCGGCGAGCGCTTGCCGCGGCGGGCGTCGAGGCCGAGCTCCCGTCGTCGACCGAGACCGTTCCAGTGGAGCACCGCGAGCTCGTCGGTTGGGTGATCCGCGAAGGAGTCACAAATGTCATCCGGCACGCGGGAGCCTCGCGCTGCCGCATCCGCATCTCGGCGCAGGGCGTGACGATCGATGACGATGGGCGAGGACCCGGAACACACGCTCTCGCAGGATCGATGTCATCGACAGGTCTTCAGGGTCTGCGCGAACGTGTCGAGTCGGCCGGCGGATCTCTGCGAGTCGGAACGGGCGAGCTCGGCGGCTTCACCCTCACCGCGAGCCTGCCAGCCACCGCGACCCTGACGACTGAGAAGACAGGCGCACATTCATGATCCGGCTACTGATCGCCGACGACCAGGCATTGGTGCGCGGCGCGCTCACCGCGCTGCTCTCGCTCGAGGCAGACATCGAGGTGGTCGCCGAGGTGGGGCGCGGCGACGAGGTCGTGGATGCCGCCAGGTCGTCCGCCGCCGATGTCGCTCTGCTCGACATCGAGATGCCCGGTATCGACGGCATCGCCGCGGCAGCCGAACTGCGCGCGGCGGTTCCGCACTGTCGCGTGCTGATCGTGACGACGTTCGGCCGCCCGGGCTACCTCGCGCGGGCGATGCAGGCGGGCGCATCGGGCTTCGTCGTCAAAGACACACCGTCGGCCCAGCTGGCCGACGCCGTTCGCCGTGTCGCCAGCGGCTTGCGCGTCGTCGACCCCTCACTCGCCGCCGAGTCGCTCGCGCAGGGCGACTCCCCCCTCACCGAACGAGAGACTGACGTGCTCGCGGCCGCACGCACCGGCGGATCTATCGCCGATGTCGCGCGCATCCTGCATCTCTCCGAGGGCACGGTGCGCAACCATCTGTCAGCCGTGATCGGCAAGACCGGGGCACGCAATCGAGCGGATGCGGCGCGCATCGCCGAGACGAACGGCTGGCTCTAGGCCTTCGACACGTCGTGCAGGTGATGCACCGGGTCGTGGATGAAATACTGCGCCAGCGTCTCGACGGTGAAACCCGCTCCGTCTCCGCGCCTGCCCGACCGGCCCCACGCATCCACGGGCACGCCATCGAACGCGTCGGCGATCGCTCGACCCGCCTCGACCAGCTGCGTCGCCACGACGGTCGGGTCCTGCTCGTTGTAGCGTTCCTCGACAGCGGTCGCGTCCTGGTCCCAGTTGGCGAACTGCGGATCGTTCTCGGCCAGCATCAGTTCGAGCCGGCCCCGCATGATCGTGAAGACGTCGCGCACGTGCGCCGCGTACTCGAGCGGCGACCAGGTGTCGCCATCCGGTCGCTCGCGCACATCGGCCCGCTGCAGGACGGCGGGCCAGGCGGCGGCATTCTCGCGGGTCAGCTCGGCGACCTCGCGGGCGTCGGCGGTGGATGCGTCGAAACCGCACTCGGGGCACGGCTTCTCGAGCACCCAGGTCCAGCTCTTGGTCTCGGGAACGATAGGCATGGGCCGAGTTTATGGATGCGTCGAGCGGCCCCACCAGGCCATTTGCGCCACGCGTCGTCGACTTCGTGCCGACCTGGAGGGCAGATACGCTCGACGGATGAGCACCTTCAGCCCCGACGTCGTGTCCGCGATCCTGAACCACATGAACGGCGACCACACCGATGACAATCTGCTCATCGTGCGGGCGTTCGCGAACCCGGCTGCCACGTCTGCAGTCATGACGGGCTTCGACGGGTCGGTCGCGACCTGGGATTCGACCGCAGCCGGCGTCACGAGCGAGGTGCGCATCGCGTGGCCTGCCGGCCCGATCACCGAGCGCGGCGAGGTGCGCCGCGAAGTCGTCGCCCTCTATGACGCGGCCTGCGCTCGCCTCGGCGTCGAGCCGCGCCCGCACTGACAAAGCCCTGAACAGCGCAACTGCGTCTGGCGATCGAGCCCGCGCGTCCTATAAAGTAAGGGCAACCTAACTTCACGGTTAGAGAACCCCACCGTCTTGGAGTCGTCATCGTGAGCAACGTCATCCCCTTCTCGCAAGCCCTGCGCGAGCGCACCTGGACCAGCCACAGCGAGAGCGAGGGCGCCAACTTCATGGGCGACCTCATGAGCGGAAAGGGCACGCGAGACGACTACATCGCGCTCGTCGCACAGCACTTCTTCATCTACGAGGCGATCGAGGCTGCGGCCGACCTCATGAAGAACGATCCGGTCGCCGCGCCCTTCATCACCTCGAAGCTCACCCGCCTGCCCGCCATCGAAGAAGACCTTCGCTTCTTGATCGGCGACGACTGGCGCGAGCACATCACTCCCCTGCCGACGACGGCACGCTACGTGGCACGCATCAACGAGGTGGCCGCGACCTGGAACGGCGGCTTCGTCGCCCACCACTACACGCGCTACCTCGGCGACCTCTCGGGCGGCCAGGTCATCCGCACGCTCATGCAGCGCCAGTTCGGCTTCGAGACCAATGGCGTGGGCTTCTATCTCTTCGGCGACATCGCCAAGCCGAAAGAGTTCAAAGAGACCTACCGCGCACAGCTGGATGCGACGGGCTGGGACGACGCCGAGCGAGACCGCGTGATCGACGAGGTTCTGGTCGCCTACCGCTTCAACACCGAGCTGTTCGTCGACCTGGCCAATGCGAAGGCGACTGCGGCCGCTTAGCTCCAAGCGTGCGCTGATCGAGTAGCACTCGCGACGAAGGAGCAGTGCGTATCGAGATCACCCTGCGTGGTCTCGATACAGTCGCTGCGCGACCACTCGACCAGCGCAGAAGAGAGCTGCCAAACAGTGAGCCGCTGCGTGTTTGCGTTCGGGTCAGAGTGACACTAAGCTTATTGCAGCACTTAGGGTCATCAATACCTTAAGTAACGACACGAACGGCACGGCATGAGCCAGCAGCAGGCGGTCCTCGCGGTATCCACCGTGATCTTCTCGCTGCGCTCCGACCCGACCACGGGAATCAGCACCGTGTGGATTCCGGTCGTTCGTCGCATCCGGGAACCCCACGAGGGTCGATGGGCGCTGCCGGGAGGCCCGCTTCGAGTCGATGACGATCTCGAGGAGGCGGCCCGCAGCCACCTGCTCGAGACCACCGGCCTCACCCCGAAGTACCTCGAACAGCTCTACGCATTCGGCAAGGTCGGTCGATCACCGGGGCCCCGCGTCGTCTCGATCGTCTACTGGGCCCTCGTCGAAAGCGACGAGGCCGCGCGAGCGACCGTGGGCGAGAACGTGACCTGGCTGTCGACCGACGAGCTGCCCGAGCTGGCCTTCGATCACAATCTGATCGTCGACTACGCCCTGTGGCGGCTGCGCACCAAGATGGAGTACTCCCGCATCGCGCACGCCTTTCTGGGCGACACATTCACCCTCGCCCAACTGCGCGAGGTGCACGAGGCCGTCAGGCAGAAGCCGCTCGATCCGGCGAACTTCCGCCGCACGATCGAGTCCAGTAAGACCGTCGTGCCCACGGGCGAATTCGTCACCGGCACACGGCATCGCCCCGCGCGTCTCTACCGCTACGACGGGTCGATCGACCTCGCCGACAGCGGCCCCCTCCAATAGAAATCCGTCCGTTCCCTGAGCCTGTCGAAGGGAACGGTATACCCGCTTCGACAGGCTCAGCGTACGAAGAAGACCACCATGACATCCGTCGACACCACCATCCAGCTCCTCACTCGCGAGCAAGCGACGACCGGCTCCGCCGCCGAGAGCACCTGCACGCCCGAGCTCGCCCTTCAGCCGTGGGCTTTCGACGCGGGCGTTCCGAACTACGGACCCGGTGCGTCCATGACCGACGTCATCCCCACCGGGTCTCCCGTGCAGGGCCGCCTGCCCGCCGAATACACGACGGCGAGCGCCGACGAACTGGATGCGCGCATCCGGGCCGCGAAGGCGACGCTCGGTGAGCGGGTCGTCGTGCTCGGTCACTTCTATCAGCGTGACGAGGTCGTGCAGTACGCCGACTTCGTGGGCGACTCCTTCCAACTCGCCAACGCCGCCAAGGCCAAGCCCGATGCCGAGGCGATCGTCTTCTGCGGCGTGCACTTCATGGCCGAGACGGCCGACATCCTGTCGCAGCCGTCGCAGGCGGTCATCCTGCCCAACCTCGCCGCCGGATGCTCGATGGCCGACATGGCCGACATCGATTCCGTCGAAGAGGCGTGGGCCGAGCTCACCGAGATCTACGGCACGGCGCCGGATGCCAATGGTCGGGTCCCCGTGATTCCGGTCACCTACATGAACAGCTCGGCCGCGCTCAAGGCGTTCTGCGGTCGCAACGGCGGCATCGTGTGCACGTCGTCGAATGCGGCGACGGTGCTCGAGTGGGCGTTCGAGCGCGGGCAGCGGGTGCTCTTCTTTCCCGACCAGCACCTCGGCCGCAACACGGCGAAGGCCATGGGCATCCCCGTGGAGCTCATGCCCATGTGGAACCCGCGCAGGCCACTCGGCGGGAACTCGGCCGACGATCTCGTCGAGGCCAAGGTCGTTCTCTGGCACGGATTCTGCTCGGTGCACAAGCGCTTCACTCCTGCGCAGATCGCGAAGGCGCGCGCCGAGTACCCCGGCGTTCAGGTCATCGTGCACCCGGAGTGCCCCATGGCCGTCGTCGACGCCGCCGATTCTGCCGGCTCGACCGACTTCATCGTCAAGGCGATCCAGGCGGCTCCCGCCGGCTCGACCTTCGCCATCGGAACCGAGATCAACCTCGTGAACCGCCTCGCCGCCGAGTACCCGCAGCACACCATCTTCTGCCTCGACGACGTGATCTGCCCCTGCTCCACGATGTACCGCATCCACCCCGGCTACCTGGCCTGGGTACTCGAGGGCCTGGTCGACGGTGTCGTGCGCAATCGCATCCAGGTCGCGGCAGATGTGATCGCCGACTCGACGGTCGCTCTCGAACGGATGCTCGCGGCCCGGCCGCCCGCGTCTGCGCCTGTCGCCGACACGGTGCGCTGACATGGCGCGCGTGATCATCGTGGGCAGCGGCATCGCCGGGCTGGCCACCGCGCTGCACGCCACACTGCAGCACGGGCACGAGGTGACACTCGTGACCAAGGGCGAGCTGGCCGAGAGCAACACCCGCTACGCGCAGGGCGGCATTGCGGCCGCGACCGCGCTCGACGACAGCGCCACCCTGCACGCCGACGATACGATCCGGGCGGGTGCGGGGCTGACCGACGAGACGGCCGCGCGCGTGTTGGCCGACGAGGGGGCGGCGGCCATCCAGAGCCTGATCGAGTGGGGCGTGCTGTTCGACCGCCGGCCGGGCAGTTCTGAGCCCGACCGCGCGCTCGAAGCGGCACACTCGCGGCCGCGTGTTCTGCACGCCGGCGGCGACGCGACGGGCGCTGCGATCGAGACTGCCCTGGTGGCTGCGGTGCGGGCGAGCGGGGTCGCCGTGCACGAGCACACCATGCTGACCGACCTGGTGCTCGCCGACGCGACGGGGGTGCGCGCCCGTTCGGCGCATCCGCTGCCGGTCGACCAGGCGCCGATGCGCCCAGCAGGCGCGGATGCCGGCGAGCGGGTCGTGGGCATCAAGGTGCTGCGGGCCGACGGCGAGCGCGAGGTGCTGCCTGCCGACGCCGTGGTGCTCGCCACCGGTGGCGCCGGCCAGCTCTACTCGCACACCACGAATCCTGCGATCGCGACGGGCGACGGGCTGGCCGCAGCGCTGCGGGCGGGCGTGGCCACCGCCGATCTGGAGTTCTACCAGTTTCACCCGACGACGCTCGCTGCCCCGTCGAACTTCCTGGTCTCCGAGGCCGTGCGCGGCGAGGGAGCGGTTCTTCGCAACGAGCGGGGCGAACGTTTTATGCTCGGCGTTCACCCCGACGCCGAACTCGCGCCACGCGACGTCGTCGCCCGAGCGATCGCCGCAGAGATGGCGAAGCAGAGTGGCGTGCCCGTGAATCTGGATGCCCGGGGCATCGGTCGAGAGACGCTCGCCGAACGCTTTCCCACGATCATGGCGGCGTGCGCGGCTGCCGGCTTCGACCTGGCCGGCGGGCTCGTTCCCGTCGTTCCGGCAGCGCACTACTACATGGGCGGAATCGAGACCGATCTCGACGGTCGCACCTCTCATGCGGGGCTCTTCGCGGTGGGTGAGGCGGCGCGCACGGGGGTTCACGGTGCCAACCGGCTGGCCTCAAACAGTCTTCTCGAGGGCGCCGTGTTCGCCCGGCGGGTGGCGGCTGCGCTGGGTGGTCTCGATACGGCCGCGGGCGGCCTACTCGACCAACGAGAGGTCGACAGCCGGCTGGGCCAGTCGAGCAGCCGCGAGACGACAGAGCTGCGCCGGTCGAGTAGCAGCGCAACGACAGAGCTGCGCCGGTCGAGTAGCCGCGCGACGAAGGAGCCGGCGTATCGAGACCACCCGCGAGCCGGTCTCGATACGGCCGCGGGCGGCCTACTCGACCAGCGCAGCGGGAGCGGTGTCGACCGCAGCGAACTGCAGGCGCTCATGTGGAGCTACGCCGGGCTGACCCGTTCCGGAGTGGGGCTCGCCACGGCCGCAGCCCGCCTGCGGGTCTGGGCCGAGGCATCCACCGTTCGCGCTGACGACCGCGAGCAGATCGAGACAGCGAACCTGCTCGTCGTCGCCCGGGCACTCGTCGATGCTGCGCAGGCTCGGCGCGAGTCGCGCGGCGCCCACGCACGCAGCGACTTCCCCCAGACCGACTCCGCGGCTCGGCGACGCGCGTCTCTCCGGGACTCGAGCGGGACAGCCGCAGATCCATCCGGCGACGCCTCACCCGACACCGCCCTCACGCTTCAGACTCAAGGACACTGACATGCTGCTCACACCCCAGGCGATCGACCTCGTCGTCCTAGCCGCTCTCGCCGAGGACGCCCCCTGGGGCGACGCGACCTCCGACGCATTCCTTCCCGAGGGTGCGACGGCCAGCGCCCAGCTTGTGGCGCGCGAGGCCGGAGTGCTCTCGGGCGGCGAGGCCTTCTCGAGAACGATGCTCGCGGCCGACGCGTCGATCACGACCTCGGTGCTGCTCGGCGACGGCGAACACTTCGAACCCGGCGCGGTGCTCGCCACCGTCTCGGGCCCGGCGCGCGGAGTTCTGCTCGGAGAGCGCGTCGCCCTGAACCTCGTGCAGCGCATGAGCGGAATCGCCACCGTGACCGCGCGCTACGTCGAGGCCGTCGCGGGCACCCGAGCGCGCATCGTCGATACGCGCAAGACGACTCCCGGGCTGCGTGCCCTCGAGCGGCACGCCGTGCGAAGCGGCGGAGGCGGCAACCACCGCTTCTCGTTGAGCGACGCCGTGCTCGCGAAAGACAATCACCTGGCGGTGCTCACGGCATCCGGTGTCTCGCTGACCGACGCGATCATTCGCGCCCGCGCCCGCATCTCGCACACCACCCACCTCGAGGTCGAGGTCGACCGCCTCGACCAGATCGAGCCCGTGCTCGCGGGTGGAGTCGACACGATCATGCTCGACAACTTCACGCTCGCTGAGCTGCGCGAGGGAATCGCCATCGTGGCGGGGCGGGCACTCGTCGAGGCCAGCGGCGGCGTGAACCTCGACACGGTGAGGGCGATCGCAGAGACGGGAGTCGACATCATCTCGGTCGGAGCGCTCACCCACAGCGCCCGCGCTCTCGACTTGGGGCTCGACCTCATCGTCGATGCATGAGCGAGGCCCGATGATCGCCAGCAGATACCGCTACGGACAAGATGTACCGGCGCACCGGGCACTACTGTCCGCACGGGCGACAACTGCGGTGACCCCGTGATCTACCTCGACCACGCCGCGACCTCGCCCGTTAGGCCCGAAGTGTTGCAGGCCATGTGGCCGTACCTCACCGGAGAGTTCGGCAATCCGTCGAGCCATCACGCTCTGGGCGACGCGGCTTCTCGCGCTCTGGCCGACGCCCGCGCTCGCCTCGCCGGCTGGTTCGGCGCGCGTCCGAGCGAGGTCACTTTCACCTCGGGCGGAACCGAGGCCATCAACCTCGCCATCAAGGGCATCGCGCTCGGCCAGCCACGGGGTCGCCACATCGTGACCACGCCGATCGAGCACGAGGCCACGCTCGAGTCGGTCGACTTTCTGCGCCGGGTGCACGGCTTCGAGGTCTCGTTCGTGCCGGTGGATGCGACGGGCCGGGTCGATCTCGCCGCCCTCGCCGGCCTGCTGCGCCGTGACACGACTCTCGTGAGCGTGATGGCGGCGAACAACGAGATCGGCACCGTGCAAGACACGGTCGCCATCGGCGCGCTGGCCCACGAGGCCGGCACCGTGATGCACGTCGACGCCGTGCAGGCGGCGGGCTGGCTCGACGTGAGCCTGGATGCGCTCGGTGCCGACGCCGTGTCGATCTCGGGTCACAAGCTGGGCGCGCCCAAGGGCGTGGGCGCCCTGGCCGCGCGCTCCCGCGTGGTTCTCGAGCCGCTTCTGCACGGCGGTGGGCAGGAGCGCGGCCGCAGATCCGGCACCGAGAACGTGGCCGCCGCGGTGGGGCTCGCCATCGCTGCGGAACTGTCCGCGGCCGGCCGAGCCGAGGCATCCGAACGCGTCGCCACACTGCGCGACGACCTCATCGAGCGCGTCGAGGCCGCGCTTCCCTCGGCGAGACTGACCGGGTCACGTGAGCACAGACTGCCGTCGATCGCGTCGTTCCTCTTCGTGGGAACGAGCGGCGAGGGCGTGCTGCTCGGACTCGAGGAGCGCGGGATCGTCTCGTCGAGCGGCTCGGCATGCGCCGCCGGCAGGGACGAACCGTCGCCCGTGCTGCTGGCGCTCGGCATCGACCCGGTGGATGCGCAGACCGCCGTTCGGTTCAGCCTCTCGCCGGCGTCGACCGCCGCCGACGTGGAGGCGGCGGCCGCCGCCGCGGTCGAGGCCGTGCGCGCACTGACGCAGCTGCGCTGACGCCGAGACCCGGGTCTCGACACGGCCGCGGGCGGCCTACTCGACCAGCGTCTGCCTGCGCCGATCGAGTAGCCGCGCGACGAAGGAGCCGGCGTATCGAGATCATGCCGCCCCGGCGTATCCTGGCCCGCATGCACATCGTTCTCGTTCCCGGATTCTGGCTCGGTGCGTGGTCGTGGGCTCCGGTGACCGCTGCCATCGAAGCGGCCGGCCACACCCCGCACCCACTGACCCTTCCCGGCATGGACTCGCTCGACTCGGACCGCAGCGGCATCAGCCTCGACGACCACATCCGTTACGTCGAGCAGTACGTCGATGCGCTCGACGGAGACGTCGTGCTCGTGGGCCACAGCGGTGGTGGGTCGGTGATTCACGCCGTGGTCGATCGCCATCCCGACCGCATCCGGCACGCGGTCTACGTCGACAGCGGCCCGACCCCCGATGGCATGGAGGTGAACGCGAACATCCCCGAGGTCAACGGCGAGCTGCCGCTGCCCGAGTGGGACTTCTTCGACGACCTCGAACTGGGCGGTCTCGATGACGCTGACCTCGAGAACTTCAGAGCTCGCGCCGTGCCCACTCCTACTCGCGTCGCCCGCGACCCGCAGGTGCTGACGAACGAGGCGCGCTTCGAGGTTCCTGTCACCGTGATCACGTGCACGTACAGCGCCGAGGAGATGCGTCGCGGCATGGGGGCGGGAGTGCCGTACTTCGCGGAGTTGCCGCGCCTCCATGAGGTCGGAATCGTGGAGCTGCCGACCGGCCACTGGCCCCAGTTCTCGCGGCCTCGCGACCTGGCCAATGCGGTCGTCGCCGCCATCCGCTGACGCCGCGAACCCCGCGAGACCTGCCCGGCCACGATCTATCTGTCAGCAATCGACCAAAACCACGACGGGAAGGTCGATCTGCGCCATATCGCTGTGCCACTGGTGCACACAGACGAAGGAATGGCCCCCGGCGCACCGCGCCGGGGGCCGTTCCTATCGGTGCGCTTAGACGTTGGCGCGACGTCGGATGCCGGGCACCAGCAGCGCGAGACCGAGCATGGCCACGAGGGCTCCACCCGCTGCGATCGGCGCGGCGTCGACCCCGGTGTTCGCAAGCGTCGGAACAGCGGCCGGCGCGACAACGGGGTCGGCTGGAGCAAGCGGAACCTCGGCGGGCACGGCAACCCCGGGCACGAACAAGAGCGAGTACGTTCTGAACTGCCCCGTCGCAGCGGTGAATTCGCCGGACAGTTGAGCGCTGCCAGAGATGTCGGAGGGGTCGATGCTCCAGAGGCGCGAGTGGTCACCGACCTCGTCGACGAGCTCCGTGACAACCCAGAGCGTTCCTCGTGAGTCGATCTGCAGCGACGACGGCACGTCGTTGATCTCGGCGAGTCCGGTGTTGCCGAGCAGGGTCGCAGTGCCGTTCACCACATCGATCGCATAGTAGCCGCCGCCCGATGCCACGCCGTAGAAGGCGCCCGTCGTCGGATCAGCCGCGAATCCGTAGAGTCCGAAGATGTTCAGATCGCGGATCTCCGTGAGCGCCGCTGTGCCGAGGTCGAGCGAATAGAGCGCACCGACGCTGATGGCATACGCCGCACCATCACGGCCGATGGCGATCGCGCTCACCCTCACCGGGGTGCCGTCGATGGTGAACGTGCCGACGGGCTCGCTGACTCCCGTCGTTGTGTCGACGGTGGCGAGAATGGCCGGACCCGTCTCCTGCCAGGCAACGAAATAGGCGACAGACGTGGCGGCGTTCCACGCTGACTGGCTGGCGCAATCAGCGGAGTCGGGGGTTCCGTTGTTGACGAGCGTCGCGGCAGCTGTGGTCGCGTCGACCGAGAAGAGCGAGAGGTCGGTGAGGTCTGTGTCGCACGAGATGGCGTACATCGAGGAGCCGTCCGGCAGGGTGCGCGACGATGCAGCGGCAGCCGGCGAAGCGAGGGCACCCGCAGCGAGCACACTCAGCGAGACAGCGGCGACGGAGGCGCCGATCCGCGCGAACAGGCGTGAACGAACTGTCATTCGATTTCTCCCGGGAGATTCGTGTGCTTCTACATCCGGAGGCGAATCGACTCAGCGGTGGTGCACCAATCGATACCGACGGTATCAGACTGCGAAAACTCTGTGAGTTGCAATGGCAGCACCTATCGACGCGGGCGCTACTGTCCGCGCGACATAAAGCGCTTGACGGCGGGGTCGACCGAGATGTCGGCGGGGCGCAGTGGTCGGGTGAGGTAGAGCCCGTCGAGCGAGGTGAGTCGTGACAGCGCGACGTAGGTCTGGCCCGCGCTGAACACGCGCTGCCCCAGATCGACGATGGCCTGGTCGTAGGTCTTGCCCTGGCTCTTGTGAATGGTGACGGCCCACGCGAGGCGCAGCGGAAACTGCGTGAACTCGCCGATGACGTTCTTCGTGAGCTTCTTGTCGTCGGCCGAGTACGAGTAGCGGTGCTTCTCCCAGCTCACGGGGTCGACCTCGTGCACCTCGCCGTCGATCTCGACCCAGATCGAGCCCGCCTTGCTGATCTTCGAGACGACGCCGACCGACCCGTTGACCCAGCGCTGCTCTGAATCGTTGCGCAGGAACATGACCTGCGCACCGACTTTGAGCTCGAGCGCCTCCTCGGCCGGATAGTTGCGGCCCCCGAAGTCGCCCGATACCTCGGCGTTCGCGGTGCGCACTTTGCCGGGCAGCCGCTTCAGCGCCTCGGCGTTGATGCGGTTCACGGCATCGTTGCGCGTGGCCAGGGTGATCGTGCCGTCGCTGGGAGGAGTTCGGGCACCCGCGCCGTTGAGCGCATCCGCTATCTCTTTCGTCACCTGGCCGTGACGCACTGCGTTGAGCATGAACTTGAAGTCGTCGTCGTGCTGACGATGGATCTCGGTGAGCTCGACGACCGTGAGCGGGACCTCGCTCCACACCTTCGCGTCGAAGAACCACATCGAGCGGTAGTGGTCGGTGAAATACGCGCGCTCATCGGAATCGCCCGGGACAGGAGCCAGCTGGTAAGGGTCTCCGAACAGCACCACCTGAACCCCGCCGAACGGAACGGTCGGCTTGTGGCGAGCCTTGCGCAGAGAGCGATCGATCGCATCCATCAGGTCGGCGTTCACCATCGAGACCTCGTCGATGACGAGCGTGTCGATGGTGTTGAGCATCTTGCGCACATCGCCGTTCTGCTCGATGTCGGAGTCGGCGATGACCCCGATCGGCAGCCGGAACAGCGAGTGGATGGTCTGCCCGCCCACGTTGAGCGCGGCGACGCCCGTGGGAGCCGAGATCACGAGCTGCTTCTCGGTGTTCCAGCTGAGGTGATTGAGAAGCGTCGATTTTCCTGTGCCCGCGCGGCCCGTGACGAACACGTGGTTCTTCGTCGACTCGATCAGATCGAAGACGCGCTTCTGCTCGGCTGACAGATCGGGAAGGGACACGCGGAACGACTTTCTGTGCACGGCGACGAGGGGAGGACATCCAATCTACCGGGCGTGTCCTCCGGCGAGGCGGGCCCACGGCGGCATTGCCTAGACTGACCCCATGGATGTGCATGTGCAGAAGCGGCGCATCTCATCGACGCAGGTCGTGTTGGCCTGGTGCGGCTCGCTGCTGCTGCTCATCGGAGTATTCGCGGGCGGGGTTCTCGCACTCAACCTCACCGTGTTCAGCTCGAGTGGATTCGTCACCACCTACCTGCAGACGCTCGGGGCGCGCGACGTCGACGGCGCACTCTCCATGCCCGGCGTCGACCTCCCGAGCGACCTGACCCCCGATTCTGCGGGTGCGGCTCTGCTCAAGCGCAACACACTCGGCACCATCAGCAAGATCCGCATCACCGACGACACCGATCTCGGCTCCGGTGTTCATCGCGTGACCGCGAGCTACACGCTCGAGGGCGCAGATCGCCAGTCCGCACGAACCCAGAGCGAGTTCGTCGTCGAGCACGACAGTATGAACTTCGGCGTCTTCAGCCAGTGGCGCTTCAAAGAGTCTCCCGTGGCGACGCTCTCGCTCGCGGTGACCAACACGACCAGCGTGACGGTGGGCACCGGCGAGCTCGAGGCATCCGATCTCGGCGCCGGCGCCGGCGCATTCGGGGCCGGGGGGCGGTTCACGGTGCTCGTGCCCTCGCTCGTGGTTCTGTCGCACGAGTCGCACTATCTCACCAGCGACACCGTGGCCGTGGCCCTCGCCTCACCTGGCGAGACGGAGAGCGGCATGGTCAAGGCCGTTCCCAATGATCTCTTCACGAAGGCCGTCTCCGACCAGCTCACCGGTTTTCTCGACGACTGCGCGGCCCAGAAGGTGCTGTTCCCGGTGGGCTGCCCCTTCTCGAAGAGCATCAGCGATCGCATCGAGGGCGATCCGAGCTGGTCGATCGTCACCTATCCACAGATCAAGGTGGTGGCCGGCCCGTCGTCCTGGCTTTTGTCAGAGAACTCCGGAGCGGCCCACATCGATGTTGAGGTGAAGTCGCTGTTCGATGGCACCGTGTCGGCGTTGAGCGAGGATGTCCCCTTCTCGCTGAACTACGCGATCTCGCTCGACGACGCGGGGCAGATCACGTTCACTGCCCGCTCGCAGAATATGGCGCAGCCCAACTAGCGTCGGGAGTTCAGGCGCTCGAGCATCGCGTTGTACTCGCCGAGCTCCGCCTCGTTCGTGCGGTCGGCCGTGCGATCGCGGCGGGTCGTCTCTTTCTTGTCCTGCTTGCTCCACTGGATGGCGACGGCGATCGCAAGGATGACGGTCGGGATCTCGCCCACACTCCAGGCGATTCCTCCGCCGGCCTGCTGGTCTTCGATGGCGCTCACGCCCCACGGCCTGCCCATCGCGCCGTACCAGTCCGCGAGCAGGAGCCCGTTTCCGGTCATCATCGCGAGTCCGAAGAAGGCGTGGAAGGCCATGACTGCGAGCAGGAGCAGCAGCCTGAACGGGTAGGGGAAGCGGTAGGGCACGGGGTCTACGCCGATGAGCGCCTGAACGAGTAGGTAACCGGTGACGAGGAAGTGGGCGATCATCCACTCGTGGCCGATGTGATCGACGGTCGCCCACCGGAACAGCGGTGAGTAGTAGAAGAGCCAGAGGCTGCCGGCGAAGAGCAGGGCTGCCACGATCGGATTGGCGAGGAACGAGCCGACCTTGGAGTGCACCGCGAGGAGGACCCACTCGCGACCGCCGCGCGTGCCGTCTTGTCGCTTGGCGACCGCGCGCATGATGAGGGTGATCGGAGCCGCCGGAACAAGCAGCAGCGGCACCATCATGCTCAACGTCATGTGCCCGAGCATGTGCACGCTGAAGAGGTACTTCTCGTAGACGTTCACTCCACCGTTGGTCACGTAGAACAGCAACAGCATGCCGGCGACCCAGAGAATGCTGCGGTGAATGGGCCAGGTATCTCCGCGCTTGCGCAGACGGCGTACGCCGGCCAGGTAGAACACGATGCCGAATCCGCAGAGCAGAATCCAGAGCAGGTCGAAGTTCCACTCGGTGAAGTAGCGCGAGAACACGAGCTCGGGCGGCAGCTGCTCGCCGGTGAGGATCTGCGCCGGAGTCTGCACGGCGGGGATCGTCTGGTCTACGGGCGGGGCCGAGCGGCCGAGAGCCGCGGCGGCGCCGGAGGCGATACCCATGAACGCCAACTCGACGACGGCGATCTTCCAGAAGAAGTAGCGTCGGCCCGACTCGGCGAGGCGGCCGATGAGCGAGCGACGGTAGGCGGCGCCGAAGATGCCGAGCGCGATAAGCGCCCCCACCTTGATGAGAACGAGCAGACCGTAGGGAGTCAGCAGACGATCGAGGCTGCCGATGCGCAATTCGGCGCTGACATAACCGGATGCCGCGACCACGATGAACGCGACCAGCGCCACGGTCGAATACCGCGAGACGACCGACAGCATGCGGTCGTTGTCGAGCTGAGGCGAGATGATCACCAGCACGAGAAGACCGCCGAGCCAGACCGCCGCGAAGACGAGGTGAAGGCCGAGCGCGGTGATCGCGGCGTCGTGGCCGGTCGTTCCGGCCGCGTGGCCCTGCTGCGCCATGGGCACGAGCATGACCACCGCGAGCACACCCACGAACACGAGAGCCGTCACGTTGCGCACCGCGAAGCACAGCACGGTGACGGCCGCAGCTATGAGCGTCGTGATGAGCCAGGCCTGGCCGATCTCGACCTGGGTCAGAAACTGGCCGAGCAGCTCACCGTAGGAATTGTCGAAGCGCACGGACTTGACCGTGAGCTGCATGAAGGTGAGAAAGCCCGTGGCCGCCGAGGCCACCGTGAGCACAGCAGCCGATCCCGCTGCCACATCGAGTGCCCGGTTGAATTCGGGCTTGTCAGAGCGCAGGGCGAAGACGGCGAGCATCAGGGCGCCGAGCACGCCCGCGGCCCCGAGGTTGACGATCATCTTGGTGACCGGAATGCCATAGCGCACGACCGGGCCGGGATCTTGCAGCAGCTGGGCGTCCGCGCCGCCGGCGATGCGCAGGCCGACGAACAGCATCACGAATCCCACCGCGAGGAGCACGGCGGGACCAACGGTTCGAACGACTCTCGGCACCCGTCAACTTTACGCGGCATTCCTGTGCGCCTCGCCCGTTCAGACTGCCCACATGCGGCGTGGCAAATGGATGCCTCATTCCACTCGATCTACACTCGACACCCATGAGCACCGACACGATGCCGCCCACCGATGCGCCCGCTCCGAACCGCCCGGCGCTCACGGCAAAAGGGGCGGCCACCCGGCTCCGCATCATCGAGGCCGCAGCCGCACGCATCCGGACTCGGGGCGCAGCCGGCACCAGCATCGACGATGTTCGGGCCGACGCCAAGGTCAGCGCATCGCAGCTCTACCACTATTTCTCTGACAAGAAAGAGCTCGTGCGCGCGGTCGTGGCGCACGAAGCCGCTGTAGCCATCGCGGAGCAGCAGCCGCACCTCGAATCGATCGACAGCATCGAGTCGCTGCGATCGTGGCGCGATGCGGTCGTCGCTCAGGCTCGCGATCGCGTCGGACACGGCTGGTCGCCGCTCGGCTCGCTCGCCAGCGAGCTCGTCGATACCGATCCGGATGCCCGGGCTGGGCTGGTCGAGGGTTTCGACCTCTGGCTCGCGCTGGTCGAGAACGGCCTCCAGGCCGTGCGTGCCGCGGGAGCGCTGCGCGACGATGCCGACCCACGAAGCCTCGCCGTCGGCCTGCTCGCTGCACTTCAGGGCGGGCTGCTGATCGCTCGGCTCCACGAGCAGACCGCGCCCCTCGAGACGGCACTCGATGCCGCTATCGCCCGCATCGAGAGCTTCGCGCCTGAACGGCAGGCGGGTGATCCGTCGCGACAGCCGCTGGCCCCCGCGGTCAGACGCACGCCCGCGTCGCCAGCACGGGCATCCGGTGCCCCGCCCGCTGCCGCACCTCGCACGCCGATGCGCCCCCGCCGCCCGCTGGCGCGATGACCCCCGCCCGTCGGGCCCGCTGACCCCGCCCGTCGAGACGCCGCCCCTTCGACAGGATCAGGGAACGGACGCCGTTAAACACCTCAGGGGCGCCCGCGTGAAGCGGGCACCCCTGAGGATGAAGAATCGAAAAGACTACTTGGCGGCAGCCTTGAGCTTCGAGCCAGCGGAGATCTTGACCGAGTGACCGGCGGCGATCTGGATGGCCTCACCCGTCTGCGGGTTGCGACCGGCGCGGGCTGCACGCGAGGTGCGCTCGACAGCGAGCCATCCCGGGATGGTGACCTTGACGTCGTTGCCGACCGACTCCGCGAGCGTCGCGAAGAGGGCGTCGAGAACCTCGTTGACAGCGGACTGCGTCTGGCCGGATGCAGCGGCGACCTGGGCGACGAGCTCGGTCTTGTTGAGTGACTTATCAGCCATGGGTGTCCTCCTCGGACCTTGTGCTGCGAAAAGCAGCTCTAGAAACGAAACGGTGGAAACCTTGAGTAGGCCACACGTCTGGTCTGTTGACCGTGACGAATGTATCAGAGATCGCCGGGATTTCGCGGATTACCGCGCCTCAGCGACCACACGACACCCCTGAAACGCGAAAAAGGATGCCGACCCGATGGGCCGACATCCTTTTTCAGATGCTCAGTGCGAGAAGCTCTGGATTACCAGGAGCTCTTCGTGATGCCGGGCAGCTCGCCGCGGTGGGCCATGTCACGGAAGCGAACACGGCTGATGCCGAACTTCGTGAGCACACCACGGGGGCGGCCGTCGACCGCGTCACGGCTGCGCACGCGCACCGGTGAGGCGTTCTTGGGCAGCTTCTGCAGGCCGAGGCGGGCGGCCTCGCGCTCGGCGTCGGTCGACGTCGGGCTGACGAGGGCCTTCTTCAGCTCAAGGCGCTTGGTGTTGTAACGAGCGACGATGACTTTACGCTGCTCGTTCTTTGCAATCATGCTTTTCTTGGCCATGTGTTACCTCTCCTCCCGGAAGTCGACGTGCTGGCGGATGACCGGGTCGTACTTCTTGAGCACGAGGCGGTCGGGGTTGTTGCGGCGGTTCTTCTTGGTGACATAGGTGTAACCCGTGCCGGCCGTCGAACGCAGCTTGATGATCGGACGAACGTCCTGTGACTTAGCCATTAGATTTTCTCCCCACGGGCGAGAAGATCTTTGACAACGCTCTCGATGCCGCGTGCGTCGATGACCTTGATGCCCTTGGTGCTGAGCTGCAGGGTCACGTTACGACGAAGCGACGGAACGTAGTACGTCTTCTTCTGGATGTTCGGGTCGAACCGGCGCTTCGTGCGACGGTGCGAGTGCGAGATGTTGTGTCCGAAGCCGGGAATGGCGCCGGTCACCTGGCAGGTTGCTGCCATGATTTCCTCCATAGTTACCGTAGAAAAACGCAGTTGCCCACGCGTTCTACCCAAGATTGCTTGTCGGCACACGTCTGCCCCTAATGAAACAGGTGGGGGTTGGTGTACATGCGAGTGGAGATGCCACTCGACCAGCTACCGAGTTTAGGCGACCGGCCGGATGCGCGCAAGTACGCGCCTGTGCGGGTTCAGCCGGCGGGCGTCGGAACGCAGGAATTGCAGAAGCCGAAGATGTCGACCACGTGCTCGGGGCGGGAGAAGCCGTGCAGAGCGGCCGTCTTGCGCGCCCACGACTCGACCTCGTCAGCTTCGATCTCGACCGTGAGGCCGCAGCTGCGGCAGATGAGGTGATGGTGATGCCCCGTGCTGCACGCTCGGTAGAGGCTCTCGCCGTCGGGCGACTGCAGCGAGTCGGCCTCGCCCTCGTTCGCCAGGTCGGCCAGTGCACGGTAGACCGTGGCCAGGCCGATGGGCGAGCCGGTGGAGTGCAGATTGGAATGGAGACCCTGGGCGCTCACAAAGCCGATCTGTGTGCCGAGTGCGGCACGCACCGCCTCGCGCTGCCACGTATTGCGCTTCACGACCATGATCTACCTCCGGGGTCACGTATGACCGAAATCCCCTCAATCTTAACCCGCGTCGCCGACGTTCGGCCCGGCATCCTCACGCCACCGCCTTTCGACCCGAGATGCCCCTTCGCGCCCGCGATGCCGCGATGATGCGGCAGATCACGTAGATGGCGAACGAGATCGTCGTGACGTAGGGGCTGATGGGCACCGATCCGCCGAGTGCCAGCATGATTCCGCCGACGAGAGAGAGCACGGCGAAGAGCATGCTGAGGAGGGGAACCACGATCGGCGACGACGATACCCTCAACGCGGCGGCGGCAGGAGTGACGAGAATCGACAACACGAGCAGCGAGCCCACGACCTGCACCGAGACGGCCACCGCCAGGCCGAGCAGCAGCATGAAGACGATCGAGAGCGTCTGCACCGAAACGCCGCGTGCTGCGGCCACGTCTGCATCGACGCTCGCGAAGGTGAGCGGGCGCCACACCACGAGCAGGCCGACCACCACGACGATCGAGATCGCGATAAGCGAGTTGAGCCTGGGGTCGTCTACGGCCACAATCTGGCCGGTGAGCAGGCCGAACTTGTTGGCGCTGCGGCCCGGATAGAGGGCCAGACACAGGATTCCGAGCCCCAGCCCGAAGGGCATCAGCACGGCGATGATCGAGTTGCGATCGCGAGACTTCGCCCCGAGAAAGCCGATGATCAGGGCGGCGACGATCGAGCCGATGAGAGAGCCCTCGACCACTCCGACTCCGAAGAGCAGACCGGCGGACGCGCCGGCGAACGACAGCTCGCTGATGCCGTGCACGGCGAAGGCCATGTCGCGCGACATAACGAACACGCCGATGAGGCCGCCCACGATACCGAGCACGGCGCCGGCGATGATCGAGTTCTGCAGAAGTACGATCAAGTCTCCGTAGTCGGAGAAGTTGAAGATCTGCGACCAGAGGTCAGACCAGTCGATACCGTTCACGATCGCGGCCCGCCGCCCTGCGCGGTCGATCCGATCGGGCCGTTGCCGCCGGGGTCGTCGTCGTGGTGATGATGCCCGTCGTGCCCGTGGCCGGCATCCGGAACCCCGACCACGATCACGCGGCCGCGCGTGCGGATGACGTCGACGGGCGAGCCATAGAGTTCGGAGAGCACCTCGCTGCGCAGCACCTCGTCGGGCGTTCCGATGCGGAAGGATCCGCCGGCGAGATACAGGACGCGGTCGACCATGTCGAGAATGGGATTGATGTCGTGCGTCACGAAGAGCACACCGAGGTCGCGCTGCCGACGATGCGTGTCGATGAGTTCGGAGACGGCGCGTTGATGCGCGAGATCGAGAGAGAGCAGCGGCTCGTCGCAGAGCAGCAGACGCGGATTGCCCGCGAGCGACTGCCCGACGCGCAGGCGCTGCTGCTCGCCACCCGACAGAGTCGAGACGGCCACATTCGCGTACTCGGATGCCCCGACGGATGCGAGCAGCTCGTCGACCTCGCGGCGTCGCGCCGCCCGGGGCAGCGGAAACCCGAAGCGGTGGCCGTCGACGCCGAGGGCGACGAGATCGCGGCCGCGCAGCGGGGCACCCTCATCGGCGAGCTTCTGCTGCGGGATGTAGCCGATGCGGCGATTTCCTCGTGTGACGGGAGAGCCCTCGAAGGTCATCGTTCCGGCACTCAGGTGCTGCTGGCCCAGGATGACCTTCAGCAGACTCGACTTGCCCGATCCGTTGGCTCCGAGCACGGCGATGAATTCGCCCGAGCGAACGTCGAAGTCGAGGTCGTGCCAGAGCCGACGATCACCGAATTGAAGCGCGCCGCCCCGCACACGCAGCACGACGTGTCGTGGTGCATTGCGGGGCGGCGGGGCGGCTTCTGCGTCGGCCCGCGCCGACTTCGCGCCGAAGATCTTCACTCGGTGAAGACTACTTGCCGCTGAGCGCGCCCTGAAGCGCGTTGAGGTTCGTCGTCATCCAGCTGATGTAGTCGGAGCCGGCGGGGAGCGTCTCGGTGACGGGAACGACCGGCACCTTCGAGTCTTTCGCGGCGGTCAGCACGAGTTCGGTCTGGGCGCCGGAGGTCTGCTCGTTGTAGACGAGTACCTTGACCTCTCCAGAGGAGAACTGGTCGGTGGTCTGCTTGAGCACGTCGGCGGGAACATCGGTGCCCTCCTCGATCGCCTCGCTGAAGGCGGTCGGCGTCTTGTTGACGAGACCCGCGGCGGTGAGCATGTAGAGCGGAACGGGCTCGGTGATCGCGGCGCCTGCACCGGCGAAGGATGCCTTGATGTCCTTCTCCTGCTGTTCGAGCGCGGTGAGCTGCACCTCGAACGTCTCGGCGTTCTTCTCGTAGCTCGTGGCGCCCTCGGGATCGATCGCGCTGAGCTGGTTGACGAGTTCGTCGGTGAGCTTCTGCACGGTGGGGAAGTCGTACCAGACGTGCTCGTTGAACTCTCCCTCGGCGGGCTTCTGGTCGAAGCCCGAGATGTCGGCGGCGTTGAGCACCGGCGCGACCTTGTTGTCGGCAGCAGAGAGCATCTTCTCGACGAAGTCGTCGTAGCCGCCGCCGTTCTCGATCACCAGCTGAGCCTTCGAGAGCGAGAGCTGCGTGCGGGCGTCTGCCTCGTACTCGTGCGGGTCTTTGTCTGGATCGTCGATGATCGACGTCACGCTCACCCGGTCGCCACCGATCTGCTTGGCGATATCGCCGTAGACGTCGGTCGATGCGACGATGCGCACGCCCGAGTCGTTCGTCGGCGCGTCGGTTGCTCCAGCATCGGTGGATGCCGATGCGCAGCCGGAGAGGGCGAGTGCGGTGGCCGCGGCGAGCGCGGTGATAGAGAGGAGTTTTTTCACGGGTGGGGTGAGCCGTTCTAGGTCGAATGTCATGCGGGTCATTTTTGAAAATAGCTTTATTGATAATGATTGTCAAAGTCAGGACGACCTTCGGGGGGAACCAGCGGCTAAGGCTCCTACACTCGCTGTGTGGACACCCGCCAAAGAAAGACCCGTGCTCGGCTCGCCTCAGCCGTGCTGTCGCTGGCGGCCGACAGGCAGGCGAGCGAGATCACGGCATCCGAGATCGCCATCGCGGCCGAGATCAACCGCTCCACCTTCTACCAGCACGCCGCGTCGCCCGCGGCACTGCTCGAGGGCGTACTGCGCGCCGAACTCGACGAACTTCGCACCACGCACCTCGCCGAGGCCGATCTCACAACCGTGCGTCAGGCATCCGAAGCGATCACCCACGCGACCGTCGCGGTTCTGCAGCACGTGGACTCGCACGCCTCCATCTATATCCGGGGGCTCGGCAAGTCGAGCGGATCGGCGAGCCTGCAGCCGATGCTCAGCCAGCACTTCGCCGAGACGGTCACCCTACTGCTCGACCGGCACGCGATCACGGTGCCCGAGTCCGCGATCGTCTCTCCCGAGGGGTTCGTCGCGAACGCTGCCGCCCGCTTCATCGCCAACGGCACGGTCGGGGCTCTCGAGGCCTGGCTCTCTACCCCCGCGCCCCGCAGCACAGATGCGTTCATGGCCGCCTATCAACTCTTTCTGCCGAGCTGGTGGCCGCGCAGCAGCTGAGGGCGCACACTGGAATCATGTCCTCCGGCTCGAATCCTGAGATCGACCGCCGCTTGGAGCAGACGATCATCGATCTGCTCGAGAAGCGTGCGCTCACGTCGACAATCTGCCCCTCGGATGCAGCGCGGGCCGTCGGCGACGACGACTGGCGCGATCTGATGGATGCGTCGCGCAGCGCCGCGGCTCGCCTCGTCGCACAGGGCGAGGTCGAGATCACCCAAGGTGGCGAGCCGGTCGATCTGGCGACGGCCCGCGGACCGATCCGCATCCGGCGCCTGCGCCCCTGACGCCGAGTGCGGGTGTTGCCGCGTTACGCGGTGGCACAACCACCGCGCCCGGCGAGAACACCCGCGCTCGAGCGGTCGCGTACCCCGTTGCGCGAGTGTGGGCATCCCGCTAGCCTCGCCCGGTGAAGTCAGAATTCAGGATCGACCGCATCGCCGAGGGCGACTGGCAGCGTCTACGCGATCTGCGCCTCGAGATGCTCGCCGACACCCCGCTCGCCTTTCTCGAGACCCTCGAGAACGCCCGCCGCGAGCCGGAGGCGGAGTGGCGCTCCCGCGCGTCGCGCACACAGCGCGAGGGCAGCCTCGGCCTCGCGGCGGTAGACACCTCGACCGGCGCCTGGCTCGGCACGATGAGCTGCTACCTCGACGGTCACGGCGACGCCATGCTCGTGAGCGTCTACGTCACGCCCGCCTGGCGGGGCAGGGCCCGAGGCCTCACGGATGCGTTGCTGGACCAGGTGGAGGCATGGGCGCGCGCCGCCGTTCCCGAGGGGAATCTACGACTGCACGTGCACGAGGACAACCCGCGAGCGCGCTCCTTCTATACGCGACGGGGCTACGTCGAAACGGGCGAAACGATCCCCTATCCCCTCGACCACACGCAGAACGAGGTCGAGATGGTGCTCGCGCTGCGCTGAGCCGCTGACTGCGGCGGCGCCTCGCCTCAGGATGTACCGAGGCGGACAAGGGGTACCGGCACACCTGTACCCCTTGTCCGCCTCGGGCCCTACTCGCGTCAGATCAGACGCTCCCGGTGCCACGAACGTCGCCGAATGTCGTGCAGGGCAACGGGCTGCTCCACGACGAATGCCAGCAGGTCGCCGGCCCGGATGTCCGCAGGCAGCGTCGCGCGCAGCTCGCCCCGCCGCGGCGTGGGTCGAAGGGTGAACGCGCACTGCGCATCCGACGAACGGCGACCGATCAGCCGCACCGCCTCGGCGACGGGCTCGCATCCGTCGAGCTCCGCGTCAAGCCAGATATCGGCGCCCGCGCCGTCACTCGAGGGCGTGACGAGCTCAACCGCGGCCACGACGACCGCGCAGAACCGCTGGGATTCGCCCTCTCGATCGATCGCCGACTCACCCCGATCGATCGCCTCGACGACGCGAGTGCACGGCGTTCCGACGGCTCGCGCCATGCCGACCATCGATTCCCCGACGACCCGGATGTCGTCTCCGAGCGCCTGTGCATCGCGCGGCCAGAATCGTCGATCGAGGCCGCGCTTCTGGGTGCGCCCATAGCGCGCGACGGTGGACATGAGGCTCACGAGACCCCGCCCGACCGCAGCTGACGACGGCAGACCGCACCGCGGCACGGGATAGCGATGAGGTCGTCGACGCGGAGGTCGGCAGGCAGCACCGCGGACTGCTCGGAAGAGAGCGAGAAGGGCACCGAGTGCTGCGTCGACACGCGGCCGATGAGGCGCGCCTCCGACGCGTGAGCCTGCACGCGCGTGATGTCGGCATCCAGAACCAGCACGCCGTCGGCGGCGATCTCGACGACTCTCGCCACGACGACCGACGACTGCTCGATGTCTGACGGTCGCCCGTGCGTGCCCGGCACCACGGCGGCCGCGATGTGCACGCACGGGGTGTCGCAGAGCTCGACGAGGCGCAGCAGCGACACTCCCGAGACGACGACATCGGTGGTGGTGAGATGCGTCCACTCGGGCCAGCGATCGATGACGAACGGGTCGGGGATGCTTTTTCTGAGCGAGGGGAGAAGAGAAGTGAGGGTCACAGATGCAGGTCTACGCCGGTCATCGTCGGCCGTGAAGGCGTCCTAACGGAATCCGAGCGGGCGAGGCCGGAATCTTGACGCCTTCCGTTCGGCGCTCTCAGGATCCCTCAAGCAAACTATACCGTACGTACGGTACAGTTGTCGTCATGAGATCGAGTTCACGAGAAGACATACTGAACGCCGCATTGAGAGTCGTCGACGCCAGCGGAGGCGCGGACATCACCTATCAGTCGGTGGCAACGGAGGCCGGGCTGACCAAAGCGGGCCTGATGTACCACTTCCCCAGCAAAGACGCCATGATGGTGGCCGTCATCGAGCACGTGATCGAGCGCTGGCAGGCCGAACTCCAAGAAGTACTCTCCGTGCCCCTCGCCGAATCGAGCCTCGAGCAGCGCGTCGACGCCTTTGTGCGGTTCGCGAGCGAAGGCGGCGTCACTTCGGGCGAGTTCGTGGTCTTCTCCGAAGCGGTGCGCAGGCCCGATCTCTCGCAGCCGTGGCTCGACTACCTGCACACCTGGTTCGACTTCGACGCTCGAGACAGCACAGGCCTCCTTCTCGTGTGGCTCGCGGCGAACGGCCTCTGGATCGCAGAGTCCACAGGCATCCTGACCCTCGACGCGGATCGCCGCACCGAACTCGTCGGGCGACTGCTCGCGCTCATCGAGAGGAACCCCGAATGAGAAAGTGGCTGGTTCTCACGGGCGCGATTTTGCTGGAGGTGACGGCGACCCTGTCTCTTCGCGCGGCGCTCGACGACCCATGGTGGGCGATTCTCGCGGTGCTCGGTTACATCGGAGCGTTCATCGCCCTGTCGCACCTTCTGCGCATCGGCGCCCCCATCGGAGTCGTCTACGGCATCTGGGCCGCTGCGGGCGTCGCCCTGACCGCGGTCTTCGCGTCACTCGTCTTCGGCGAGGCATTCACCTTTCTGATCGGCCTCGGCATCGTCATCGTGGTCGCCGGCGTCGTGCTGGTCGAGACCGGCCATCCGCGATCCGAGAAGACGAAGACGGAGGTCGGGTCATGATCTGGCTTCTGCTCATCGGCGCCATCATCACCGAAGTCGCCGCGACCATGTCGCTCCGCGCCTCCGAAGGCCTGCGCAAGAAGAGGTGGATCGCTCCCGTCGCCGTCTTCTACATCACGGCCTTCACCCTGCTGACCTTCTCGCTGTCGGCCGGCATGCCCGTCGGGATCGCCTATGGAATCTGGGCCGCATCCGGTGTCGCCCTGACCGCGATCGGAGCGCGCGTCTTCTTCAAAGAACGGCTCACGCCCCGCATGCTCGCCGGAATCGCGTTGATCGCGGTGGGCGTGCTCGTGATCGAGCTGGGCAGCCAGGCCCACTGAGAGGCGCCATCGTCGAGGGTGGGTATCGGCGCCAACTCCGGCCACTCGCTACCGGTCGACAGGCAGCGGATGCCCCGAACCGGCGCAGACCGGAGCAGCAACGTCCGCATCCGTGGGCGAGGCGGAGCGCTTCACGGCAGCCGCAGCGGGAATGACCACCGCGAGCGCCAGGAGAGTGAGCCCCGCTCCCGCCCAGATCGGTGCTGTGTAACCGAGCCCCGCCGCGATGGCGAGTCCGCCGAGCCACGCGCCGAGAGCGTTGCCCAGGTTGAAAGCTCCGATGTTCGCTCCCGAGACGAGGGTGGCGGCGCCGGAGCCGGCCGAGCGCATCACGCGCATCTGCAGAGCCGGAACGGAGGCGAACCCGAAACCTCCCATGAAGAAGAGGGCGATGATCGTGGCGAGCTGGCTCTGGGCCGTCAGGGCGAAGGCGAGCAGCACGACCGCGAGGGCCGCCAGAACGACGATGAGCGTCGCATCCAGAGCCCTGTCTGCTGCCTTGCCGCCCACGAAGTTGCCGATGAACAGCCCCACTCCGAACAACACCAGCAGCCACGGAACGGCGCTCGAGGCGAAGCCCGATACGTCGGTGAGCACGTAGGCGATATAGGTGAAGGCGCCGAACATTCCCCCGTAGCCGAGCACGGTGATGGCGATCGAGAACCAGACTTGAGGGGCGCGGAAGGCACCGAGCTCTGCGCGCAAGCTCGGGGCGTCGGCCGCGGCGCCCGCCGAACGGGGTACCAGGGCGAGGATGCCGGCGAGCGCGATCACGCCGATGACCGTGATGGCCCAGAACGTGGAGCGCCATCCGAAAGCCTGACCGAGGAACGTGCCGAACGGAACACCGAGCACATTGGCCGCGGTCAAGCCCGTGAACATGATGGCGATCGCACTGGCCTTCTTGTTCGGGGCGACCATGCCGGCCGCAACGACCGAACCGATGCCGAAGAATGCTCCATGGCAGAGCGCGGCCACGACTCTGCCTGACAGCATCAGTTCATAGCTGGGCGCCACGGCCGAGATGAGGTTGCCGGCCACAAAGAGCGCGAGCAGACCCTTAAGCACGTTCTTGCGCGGCAGGCGAGTGACGAGCGCGGGAATCGCAAGAGCACCGACGACGACGCTGAGGGCATAGCCGGTGATGAGCCACCCCGCCGCCGCCTCGGTGACAGCGAATTCGCTCGCCACCTCGGGCAGCAGACCCATGATGACGAACTCGGTGAGTCCGATTCCGAACCCTCCGATGGCAAGGGCGATGAGACCGAGGGGCATGCGTGACTCCGTGTGCGATTCGATGAGGCTTCACGCACTCGGGTAGAGCGCGTACGCTAGTATTTGCAAGCGCGGGCTAAATCATTGCACACGCATTTATGCCGCGCAAGCAACTACTTTGTCGGAGCACCGGAGGAACCATGGGAATCGCAGACGACGCCGTCGAGATCCGCTCTCAGGGCTGGCGCACGCTGGCCGCTCTGCACGGACTCATCGAGAGCGAACTCGAGCGCGCGCTCACCTCGGGCGTCAATCTCTCGGTTGTTGAATACACGGTTCTGGATGCGCTCAGCCGCCAGCACGGCTGGCACATGCGCATGCAGCAGCTGGGCCGCGCCACGGCTCTCAGCCCCAGCGCCACGACGCGTCTCGTGAACCGGCTCGAAGAGCGCGGACTGCTCACCCGCGTACTGTGCGCCGACGATCGACGCGGGATCTACACCGAGCTGACCGAGCCGGGCCAGGCGCTGCTCGCCGACGCTCGTCCGGTGCATGAGCAGACGTTGGAGCGCGCGCTGAGCGAGGCCCGTGACATGCCCGAACTCGCGCCCCTCGTCGACGCACTCCCGACGCTCAACCGGGAGTAGCCACATCCGCGCCTGTTCGGTCGATCCGCCCCTGGTCGTCTAGGAGCGAATGCACCGAACTGGCGCGGATGCCGGTGTGGTGAGGCTTACCGACGTTGTTCGGGCGGACCGAGAGTGCTTAGGTGGCGATATGTCCACCGATATCCCCGGCGATCCCGCGGCGACAGAAGTCGCGGCTCACGACAATGAGCCGCACCGCAGCGGCCTCGCCCAGCGACTCAACTGGCTTCGCGCCGGGGTGCTCGGCGCCAACGACGGCATCGTCTCCGTGGCATCCATCGTGGTCGGCGTCGCCGGCGCCACGAGCGACTCTGGGCCCATCCTCACCGCGGGCATCGCCGGCCTCGTCGGCGGAGCAATCTCTATGGCGCTCGGGGAGTACGTCTCGGTGAGCAGCCAGAGCGACAGCGAGCGGGCCCTCATCGCGAAGGAACGACAGGAGCTCGAGCAGATGCCGGAGGAAGAGCTCGAGGAACTCGCTGGACTCTACCGAGCGAAGGGTCTCAGCGAGGAGACGGCCCACCAGGTCGCGGTCGAACTCACCCAGCACGACGCCCTCGCGGCGCACCTGTCGGCGGAACTCAACATCGACGAGAGCGACGTGGTGAGCCCCTGGCACGCGGCGGCGGCCTCAGCAGCGGCCTTCACGATCGGAGCGATCCTGCCCCTGCTGGCGATCCTGCTTCCCCCTCCCGAGTGGCGCGTGCCGGTGACGTTCGTCGCCGTGCTCGTGGCCCTCGCCATCACGGGCGCCGTCTCGGCGCAGATCGGCGGCAGCTCGCGGATCCGCGCGGTGACACGAGTGGTGCTCGGTGGAGCCTTGGCGCTCATCGCGACCTATTCGGTCGGAGCGCTGCTCGGCGCATCTGGTGTGGTGTAGCGCCCGGCACTCAGCCCCCGAAGAGCTTGCCGAAGAGGCCCTTCTTCTTGGCCTCCCAGCCACCCTGTTCGAGCGCTGCGATCAGCGGCTGCTTGATCTCGTCGGTCGTGAACGAGTATCCATACGTGAATCCGTCGTGGGTGCCCTGGCGGTCGGTCGTGCGAGCGGCTGACCCGACTCCGAACGAGAAGCTCTTCTTGCTCTCCCGACCCTTGAAAGTCGAGGTCGAGCCGCCGATGCTGAATCCGCCCCCGCCCGTGCTTCGGATTCTCGACTCGCTCTGCGTGTCGGTCTCGTCGAACTCCCACTGCGCCTCGGCGCCGTCGAGCGTGACCCGCAGCTCGTAGGAGGAGTCGATGGTGCCGGCCGCGGTGATCGCCGCCCACTTCACATCCGCGTACTTCCACACCGCCTGGATGCCATACGGCGCGGCCTGGTAGACGAACGGGAGCTCGTCGCTGTTGAGCGCGAGGACGCGCGCCTGTGCCTGTTCGAATGTGTCTGCCATGACTCATAACCTAGGCCAGTCCCTGCCTCGGCGGAATGCTATCGACGGTCTATGCTCGGCCATACATTCCCTCACCGGCTCCACTGCTTCCTCCGGAGGTGTACGCCATGTCGACGACACAGACGATCACGGGCACCAGCCGGCGAGTGCACTGGCTCGAGCTGTTCTTCGACCTCGTGATCGTGGCCTACATCGGCCAGATCGCCCACACGATGCACGGCGATCCATCGTGGATGGACGCGCTGGTCTTCGTCGGTTTTCTCGCCGCCGCCTGGTGGGCGTGGGTGAACGCGACCCTCACGATGAACCTCTTCGGCGCGCGCGTAAGCGCCACCATGTGGATCTCCGTCACCATCGCCATGCTCTCGATCGGCGTGATGGCTGCGTCGGTTCCGGATGTCCTCGGTGATCGAGCCGGCGCATTCGCGATCGGCAACGCCGTCATCCGGATCATCTGGGCGGTGCCGTGGCTCATCAATCGCCGCACGATAGGCGCTCCGTGGTGGCGCTCGGCGCTCTACTGCGGCATCCCAGCAGCGCTGTGGTTGGCCTCGATCGCGGTCGCGCCACCCTGGCAGTACGCGCTGTGGGCCGCAGCGGTGGCGGTCGAGGTCGTGCTGCTCGTCTTCCTCAACGGCGAACAAGCCTGGCTGCGCACAGCACTCGACGTCGATCACCTCGCCGAACGCGTGGGCCTGCTCGTGGTGATCGTCTTCGGCGAGTCGGTCTTGACCACCATCGCCGAGCTCGACTCGCACTGGACGCCGATATCGGGCCTCGCCGCCCTCCTGGGGTTCGCGGCCGTCTCGATGCTCGCCTGGTTCTACTTCACCTACGCCACCTCATCTGTCGAGAGCGGGTTGAAGAGACTGCAATTGCGCGGGAACGTCGGCGGACTGCGCGACACGGTGATGTACCTGCCGTTCCTGTTGGTGGCAGGCATCACGCTGTTCGCGTCGGCGCTGGGCACAGCGGTCGCCGAAGCCGGACACCACCTGGCTCCGGGCGCCGCGGTCTCCCTCAGCGCCGGAATCAGCCTGTTCTTCGTGGCGAGCGCTGCTGAATCGCTGCGCTACCGCGCTCCGTGGGGAGAGATCGTGGCCTGGGGTCCGGCAGGCATCGTCTTGCCCTGGATTCTGCTGCCCCTCTCGACACACCTCGACTCCGAAGCACTCGTCGCAGCAGCGGCCGGGATCATCGCCCTCGTGCTCGCGTGCATCGCCATCAATGCGCGACGCATCCGCACGAACAGGTGACATGTCGCAGATGGCGCGCGCGACTCGAGCGCAGCCGGCCATCTGCGACATCTCACCGCGCTTCAGCTACGACTACTCAGCCGGATAGGCCGCCGCCACGTCGAGGATCCAGGTCACACCGAAGCTGTCGGTGAGCATGCCGAAGCCCGGGCTCCAGGCGGATGCTGCCAGCGGCTCGACGATGGATGCGCCGACCGACAGCGCGCTCCAATAGCCCTCGACTTCGGCGAGAGTCTCGCCGCGCACCGACACGAAGAACGACTGATCAGTGATGGTCATGCCGTTCTCGCGGTGAGTGCCGGCGCGACGAGTGCCCGCACCGGCCGCGATGTCAGCGGTGGCCGCGCCAGCGGCATCCGGAGCATCGCCCGCCTGCCCCGGGATGTCGTAGGCCATGACCCGGAAGCCGGCCTCGCTCTCGACCTGGCCGAAGACCACGTTCTGAGCTCCCGGAGCCTCGGCGGGCATGCCGAAGTCGCTGTAGCTGGCGATCGTGATGCTGCCACCGAAGACCGAGTGGTAGAACTCGAGCGCCTCGCGCGCCTGGCCGGCGAAGTTGAGGTGGGTTGTGGTGGTGATGCTCATGACTGCTCCTGACGGTGAGGGTGCCGGCGCGGTTGCCCGACGACATCCACTGTCGCAGCGGTATAGGCCAGTTCTTGTCCTAGACCGGATCTAGGATCGGAACATGGCCTCGACCTCGCGACTCCTCACGTTGCTGTCTCTGCTGCAGACCCGGCGCGACTGGCCGGGAGCCCTGCTCGCAGAGCGACTCGACATCAGTCACCGCACGGTGCGCCGTGACGTCGATCGCTTGCGCGAGATGGGCTACAGCATCCAGGCCACGATGGGGCCGGATGGCGGATACCGCCTCGACGCGGGCAGCGAGTTGCCGCCGCTACTGTTCGACGACGAGCAGGTCGTCGCGCTGGCCGTGGCGCTGAAGGCGGCGGCCGTGAGCGGTGTCGCGGTCGAGGAGGCAGCCCTGCGCGCGCTGACGACGGTTCGGCAGGTCATGCCGTCGCGGTTGCGGCACAGGCTCGACGCGCTCGAGTTCGAGGCGATAGCGGCGGCGGGCCAATCGGCGAAGGTCTCGGTGACACCGGATGCGCTGATCGCCCTCTCGGCGGCGGTGCGGGGGCGCGAGGTGCTGCGCTTCGACTACGAGAGCAGTGGATCGGACTCGAGCCGAGTAGACGGCGGCGACGCCGCGGCCGCGGCCCCTCAACCACCCCGTCGCGTCGAACCGCACCACCTCATCACCGCGAGCGGGCGCTGGTACCTGTTGGCCTGGGATCTCGACAGGGCGGACTGGCGGGTCTTCCGAGCCGATCGCATCCGACCACGCACGCCGACCGGGCCGCGCTTCGTTCGGCGCGAGGTGCCGGGCGGCGATGCGCGCACGTTCGTCTCGGCGCGATTCAAAGGTTCCGCGAGCGCCAATTCGTGGCCGTGCCGAGGCACCGTGATTCTCGGCCTGCCCGCGCGCGACGTGCTGCCGTTCGCTGGCGATGGAGTCGTCGAGGACGTCGGCGGCGACAGCTGCAGCCTGACCGCCGGGTCGTGGTCGTGGAGAGCGCTGGCCGCCTCGCTCGGACGGTTCGATGCATCGATAGAGGTCGTCGAACCCCCGCAGCTGGCGACGGCGTTCGGCGAACTGGCCGAACGCTACACCGCAGCCGCGAACTGACCTCAGATCCCGTGTCGCCGATCGCCGAGAACCGCCTCGGTGGCTCTCTGCTCCATCGCTGATGAGAACGGCCGCGCCCGCCGTGCCACGGCTCGCGCCAGGTCTGCGGCCGCGAGGTCTCCGTGCGCGGCGGCCCCGGCCATGACCCCCGATGCTGCCGCGGCGGCGACCATCGCCATGGGCTGTCCCGTGTTGCCGGCGACGAAAGCGCCCGGCACGGCGGTCACTCCCCGGGGGTCGCCTTCGACGTGCTCGCCGAACGAGGTGATCGTGCGCTCCCCTCCGAGTGCCTCGAAGAGCTCCGTGCGCGCGAGAAACACGGGCGCGACGACGACGGCATCCATCTCGAACGACCGACCGCCATCCACCTCGACCGCGCGCACTTGGGCGCCATCGACGACGAGCCGCTTTACCCGCGGGGTCACGACCCGTACGCCGAGCGCGGCGAGCTGCTCCCACTGCTCGTCGCTGGGCTCGGGCGCGTCGTGCAGAAACAGCGCGACGTCGTCGCTGAGCTGGCTGAACAGCAGCACCTGATGCATGGCATTCTCGCTCCGCCCGATCACGGCGATGCGCTGGTCGCGCACCTCCCAACCGTGGCAGAACGGACAGTGCAGAACGCTGTGCCCCCATGCCTCTCCGACTCCGGGAATGTCGGGCAGATCGTCGACCAACCCCGTTGCGAGAATGACGCGACGAGCCGTGACGCAGGTCGCGCCGCCGTCGATCTCGAGCGTGAAGGCGTCAGCGACACCGGATGCGCCGGTCACGAGGCCGTTCAGGATGCGAACGCCGTACGCTTCGGCTTCGGCTCGGCCGCTCGCGAGCAGCTCGAGCGGAGGGATGCCCTCGTGGCCGAGCACGTTGTGCGCCCCCGCCGCGGGAGCGTTGCGCGGCTGCCCCGCGTCGACGACGATCACGGAGCGGCGGGAGCGAGCGAGGGCGATCGACGCGGCGAGACCGGCAGCGCCGCCCCCGACGACGACCACATCGGCGTGGTCGTCGAGGGTCGGGGCTAGTGGGGGGAAGTGTGTTGAGGACATGGTTCAACGCTAAGCGCGTGTTGGCTTGATGGCATGGACTCTTGCCGATAACGCAAGAGTCTATGGACCTCCGAGCCCCGAATTGGCGCTGGACGAGCGTCGCCGCCCGCGGCAGTATGGCGGCATGGAAAATGTTCTCGGCATCGGCGGCGTCTTTATTCGTTCCGTTGATCCCGACGCACTCACGGCCTGGTACCGCGACAATCTCGGCGTGGGTGTCGACCCGACCGCTCCGTGGCAGCAGGAGTCCGGGCCGACGGTCTTCGCAGCGTTCGAGAGAGGCAGCGACTATTTCGGATCGGCGAAGCAGCAGGTGATGCTGAACTTTCGGGTGCCAAACCTCGACGCGATGCTCGAACAGCTTCGCTCCCGCGGCGCCGACGTCGACTCCCGCGTAGAGAACATGGATGGAGTCGGCAGGTTCGGCTGGGTCACCGATCCAGAGGGAAACCGCATCGAGTTGTGGCAGCCGGCCTGAGCCACCGTTTTTTCTGCAGGACCGTTAACTCACTAGCTCAGCCGCGACGGGCCACCCGTTCATGATCACGTGGGCGGCGACGATCGCCGTCAGGTTGCGATACTTCCACCAGAGCACTCCCAGGAAGAGTCCGAACGACCCCTGCGCGACGACGACGCGCGCGACGTCGAGAACAGGCGCGCCCGTCGAGTGAGAGCCCAGGTGCATCAGGGCGAACCCGAACGATGCGAGCGCGATGCCAGGCCAGACACCCAGTGAAGCCTCGAGGCGGGTCTGTAGCCACCGGCGGTAGAAGAGTTCTTCGCCCACCCCCGCTGTGATCGCCGTCGCCGTTGCTGTCACGACGAGAACGACAGGGTCGATGCCCGACAAATCTGGCCGAGGGTTCCAGGGCGCAACCTGCGAGAGTAGCGCCCATACCGCCACCACAACGGCCGCCGCCCACCAGCGCCACGAGCCTCGAACTCTCTCCAGACGCATACCGCGCAGAACACCGACGATCACGGCGGGAATCGCTATGAGAAGAACCAGCTTCGCGAGCACGTAGCCTTCTCCCCCGCCCAGATCGAACACCCCGGAAACGAGCGGGAATGCGATGGCGAGCGCCAGCAGACTCCATGTCGCTGCGGCGTGACGGGACCTGTTCTCGACGACGGCGGGTTGAGCAGGAGCCCGCAGCGGCAGCACGGTCACAAGCGCGATTCCGACGACCGCGGGCAGAAGGACGACCCACCAGGGCACGACCGGTGCACCGGGATCGGGCGATGTCGGCGCCCCTCCCGGCAGAGCGATCATGACGGTCGCGAGCGACGCTGCGGCGATCACCGCGCAGGCGATGAGCACCACCCGGCCGAGCGAGGTCGGCTTCATCGAGGGCGAGGTCGCGCGCGGGAGCGTAGGCGTAGTGATGGTCACACCCTTAACCCTGGACACGTGCCGACAACCACGCAACTGCGAGCGGCCTCGTGTTTCCACTTTGCGCGAGCTCGAGCCGCCGTGTTGCCAGTTCGAGTGAACCGAACTGTCACCTCGATCGGAGGCCAGCGGCAGATCAGCTCGACCGCGTCAGTCGATCGCCGCATCCGCCCCCTCTCGGTCGGCGCAGTAGGCCCGAGCGGCGGCGACGGCGTCTTTCCACGAGAAGAAGAAACTCTCTCCGCGCCGAAGCTTGGAGCCCAAAACGAGTTGAACGTGCGTCAACGCGCGATCGTCGAACTCGATCTCGATTTCTGCATCACCATAGATCAGTTTTCCCATGATCACTCCTCGGCACCGGGGTCTGGGGCGCCGCATTCTGCGGCCACCGTACTGCGCAATGTGAATCCGACTCAAGCAAATGAAGGGGCTACCATTTCTCGCGCGGATGGGGCAGACGACCCGCTTCGCCTGCCTCGAACCCTGCTATCGAGAGCGCATCCACTCCGAGAACGTGAGCGTGCCGAGCTGCGCATCCGGGCCTGGAAGCAGTGCCCCGCTGCGCATGGCGGCGCCCATCCCGCCCGGTAGCGGGATCGAGATGATCGGCGCCCGCAGCCCCTCGACCGAGGCATACGATCGCACGAGGTCGATGAGCCGCTCTTCTCGGGGGCCGGCGAGATCGCGCGCCCGGCCCCGCGCATCCGATTCGGCCAACTCGACGAGCTTCTGGTCGCCGACGTCTGGATCTCGATGAACCCGCCGAAGCTCGCGCTCTGGCAGGGCTGAAGACTCGATCGCCTCGCGGCCGGATGAGTCGGCCGATCAGTGTGCGACGGATGCCGGCTGGTTGCGGTTTCGCAGGCGCGAGATGCCGGTAAGGATCACGACGATGACCATGCCGAGCACCAGTCCGAACACGAACGACACCGCGGTGTCGGCGAGCCAGACGATGACGGGGCCGGCGGCCTCGACGGCGTGCGTGATCACGTGAAGCAGGTCGTACGGACCGTGCCAGAACGTCTCAGCCAGATTCGTGATCACCAGGTGGCCACCGACCCAGAGCATGGCGACGGTGCCCACGATGCTGATGACGCGGAAGACGGCGGGCATCGCGGCCACGACGCGGGCACCGAAGCGGCGCACGCCACGAGACTCACTCTTCATAAAACGCAGCCCGATGTCGTCGATCTTCACCAGCAGCGCCACGGCGCCGTAGACCAGCAGAGTCATGCCGAGGCCGATGACGATGAGCGCGCCGAGCGTGAGCCAGATGCCGAAGTCGGGGTCGAGGCTGTCGAGCGCGATGAGCATGATCTCGGTGCTCAGAATGAGGTCGGTGCGAATGGCGCCGAAGACGAGCTTCTTCTCGGTTTTCTGCTCTTCATCGGCAGCCTCGTGATGCACACCGAACCACTCGGTCACCTTCTCAGCCCCCTCGAAGCACAGGTATGTGCCTCCGATGATGAGCAGGAACGGCAGCACCCAGGGCGCGAACGCCGAGAGCAGCAACGCGATCGGAATGATGATGACGAACTTGTTGACCAGGCTTCCGAGCGCGATCTTCCACACGACCGGCAGTTCACGAGCGGGCGTCAGACCCTGAACGTACTGCGGCGTGACGGCCGCGTCATCGATCACGACTCCGGCTGTCTTGGCGCTCGCTTTGAGGGCGGCGGTCAGAATGTCATCGACGACGGCGAGCAGGCCGACCGACATGGGCGTCTCCTTGGGGTGGGGGCGTCAGACCGCTCAGCGTTCAGCGGGGAATGGTGTCCAGAGTATCGCGCAGCGTGAGCGACGAGGCGTTACCGCAGAGCGGGGCAGTGTTCTGGGGTCGGGTTGTGGGCCATGTCGATCATGCGGTCGAGCGCATCGCGGGCGGCAGCCAGATCGGCCATCGCGGCAGTGATTCGCTGTCGCTCCGTCTCGAGCACCTCGAAGACCTCGGCCGTAGCGTGCCCGCTGTCGACGCAGGGCAGCAACTGATGGATCGTTCGGCTGGGCAGGCCAGCAGTGAAGAACTGCTGGATCAGCTGCACTCGTTCGACCGCCGATTCGGCGTAGCTGCGTTGACCGGTGGGGGTGCGTTCAGACCCGAGCAAGCCCTGCTCTTCGTAATAGCGAAGCGCTCGTGTGCTGACACCGGCTTGGCGGGCGACCTCTCCTATTCGCATGAGTGTCCTTCATTTCAAAAATAGTTCCGGGAATGTGCCGGTTGCATTTGACCTTGACGTCAACGTCAACATTTAGCGTAGTCGATGGCTGTCGAGCATCCGCTCCGCAGCATCGACGCTCTACCCAGAAAGCACCAACACACCATGAAGATCACAGATCAGGTCGCCCTCGTCACCGGAGCCAACCGCGGCATCGGCCGACAGTTCGTTCTCGAGTTGCTCGAACGCGGCGCATCCAAGGTCTACGCCACGGCGCGACGCCCCGAAACACTGGAGTTCGACGACGCCCGCGTCGTTCCCCTGCGGCTCGACCTGCTGGATCACGAGTCCGTCGCCGCCGCCGCAGCAGTCGCGAACGACGTGACCGTGCTGGTGAACAACGCCGGCATCTCGACCGGAGCACGGCTTGTCACGGGCGAACTGAGCGAGATCCGACGCGAGCTCGACACACACTTCTGGGGAACGCTCGATGTGATCCGGGAGTTCGCACCGGTCTTGGCAGCCCATGGCGGAGGAGCCATCGTGAACGTGCTCTCGGCCCTGTCATGGTTCTCCGGCCCGGGCGCAGGAGGTTACGCCGCAGCGAAAGCGGCCGAGTGGAACATGACCAATGGTGTTCGGCTCGAACTCGCCGCCCAGGGAACGCTTGTGCAGGGCGTTCTGCTCGGCGCAGCGGATACCGACCTCATGGCATCGTACGACGGCCCGAAGACCGACCCGCGGGACGTCGCCCGCCTCTCGCTCGATGGTGTGACGGCCGGAAAGATCGAGGTGATCGTCGACGACTGGACCCAGATGGTCAAAGCGTCGCTTGCGGGTGATCCCGCCGAGTTCTACGAGAAGGTCACCCGCCTCCTAGGCGCCAACTGAGCCATTTCTGTCCTTCGATTTGACCCTCCCCTTGGGGGAGCCGCGATGCTGGACTCATGATGAAGATCGGCGAGTTCTCCGGCATAACAGGTTTGAGCGTGAAGGCGCTGCGGCACTACGACGACAGGGGCGTCTTGCCTCCGGCGGATGTCGACGAGCTCTCGGGGTATCGAGAGTACGACGAGGGCCAGGTTCGCGCGGGCGTCGTTGTTCGGGCGCTGCGCGAGGCGGGCGTACCGCTTCCCGCGGTCACCCAGGCGATCGCATCCGATGCCGCCCTCGATGCGCTCGACGCGCAGCGGCGACAGATTCTGGCCGACCGTGCGGCAGAGGATCGCGCATTCGACGCGGCAGAGGCCGAACTGCGCGGGCTCGCCGTTCCTGTCGTGGTGAGCGAACGACGGATGCCCGAGCGGCCCTATATCGCTCGGGTGCTCGAGGTCGGGCTGGATGACGACGTCGATCAGAGCAATGACGACGCCAACGCCGCATTCGGCGAGTTGTTCGGCATTCTGCAGAACGCCGGTGTCTCCCCTGACGGCCAGCCCTGGACGGCCCTCCGGGGTCGTGATCAGGATGCCGTCGAGCTGGTTCTCTGCTGGCCGACCGCGACGGAACTCGACGTGCAGACCGTGGGGCCACAGGCATCCGTCGGCGTGCTGCCCGAGCGCACCGAGCTCACGGCTCTGTGGCGACCTACCCGTGGAGAGACCCTCGCCGACGGAGCGACCCATCCCGCGATCGTGGCCCTCTTCGACGGGCTGGCCGAGCGCGGCATCACCTTCACCGGGCGTGAGGTGCGCCAGGTCTCCCTCGGCGAGACCGAGGCGGACCACGCGGTCGAGGTGTCGATCACGATCTGAGCGGCGACATCCGCTATCGAGAGCGCATCCGTCTGTCACGAATCGACCCAACGGCGCCGAGTTAGGTCGATATGCGACCAGCGGATGCCCCGGCGAGACAGAATGGTCGCACAGCTCAGTGAGAAAGCGGGAGATCCATGCACACACGCACCCTCGGCCAAGGACTCACGGTGTCGGCGATCGGCCTGGGCTGCATGGGCATGTCGCAGAGCTACGGCCCCAACCCCGGCAGCCGCGACGAGATGATCGAGGTGCTGCGCGGCGCGGTCGATCAGCAGATCACCTTCTTCGACACGGCCGAGGTGTACGGCCCTTACGACAACGAGGAACTGGTGGGCGAGGCCCTGGAGCCCCTGCGCGACCAGGTGGTCATCGCGACCAAGTTCGGGTGGAACATCCAGAACGGCAGGTCGGAGGGACTCGACAGCAGACCCGAGCAGATTCGCGCAGTCGCCGACGCGTCGCTTCGCCGTCTCCGCACCGATGTGATCGACCTCTTCTACCAGCACCGGGTCGACCCCGACGTTCCCATCGAAGACGTCGCCGGCGCCGTTGGCGAGTTGGTGAAGGCCGGCAAGGTGCGGCATTTCGGCCTGTCAGAACCATCGGCGTCGACCATTCGGCGGGCGCACGCGGTGTTTCCGGTGACCGCTGTTCAGAGCGAATACTCGCTGTGGACGAGAGACCCCGAACCCGAGGTGCTGCCCGTGCTCGAGGAGCTCGGCATCGGCTTCGTGCCTTTCAGCCCGCTCGGCAAAGGCTTCTTCACCGGAACGATCGACACGAGCGCGCCCTTCTCCGAGGGCGACGTGCGAGGCACGATTCCCCGGTTCGAGGCAGAAAACCGCGCGGTGAACCAGGCACTCGTCGACCACGTGGTGAAGCTCGCCGCCGACCGAGGCGCAACACCCGGTCAGATCGCGCTCGCCTGGCTGCTCGCGCAGAAACCGTGGATTACGCCCATCCCCGGCACCCGACGAATCGAACGCGTCATCGAGAACGCCGGTTCGACACAGGCCGTGCTCTCGGCAGACGATATAGCGGCACTCGACGGAATCGCCGCCCGGCTCGGCGTTCAAGGCGAGCGTTACAACGAGCAGCATCTGGGACTCGTCGGCCGCTGAGCCGTCGGACGGCACACCCGATAGTTCACGATTCGCTGTACTATCGAGAAATGTCCACGGCCACTGCAACGCTCTCGCACACCGCAGCACTCTCTCGGCTGGGTCATGCCCTCGGCGATCCGACCCGCGCCGGCATCCTGCTGGCCCTGCGGGAGGCGCCGGCCTACCCGTCTGATTTGGCCGATCGCCTCGCCGTCTCACGCCAGGTCATGTCGAACCAGCTCGCGTGCCTGCGCGGATGCGGCCTGGTCGAAGCACTGTCCGAGGGCCGACGCACCGCCTACCGGCTGGCCGACGAGCACCTTGCGCCCGCCCTCGACGAACTGCTGAGGGTCGTTCTGTTCGTCGAGCCCGACTGCTGCGACGGCCCCGGATGCGTGTGCGCATGACGATCGCGCCCGCCGCGGCCCCCGAGAGACGCCGGCTTCTTCAGCGCCGCATCCGGCTGATCGTCGGCGCGACGATCGCGTACAACGTGGTCGAGGCGATCGTGGCCATCACGGCCGGCTCCCTCGCGTCGTCGGCGGCGCTTATCGGTTTCGGGCTCGACTCTGTTATCGAGGTTCTGTCGGCGGCGGCCGTCGCGTGGCAGTTCACACGACGCGATCCCGAGCACTGGGAGAAGGGCACACTGCGGGTGATCGCAGTGGCCTTCTTCGCCCTTGCCGCATACGTGATGGTGTCGTCGGTCGCGGCACTCGTCGGCGGCGAGGAGGTGCGGCACTCCCCAATCGGCATCGTGATCACGGCCCTGAGCGTGGTCATCATGCCATTCCTGTCGCTGGCAGAACGGCGCGCCGGTCGCGAGCTGGGGTCGGCGACGGCGGTCGCAGACTCGAAGCAGACACTGATCTGCACCGACCTGTCTGCAGCCGTGCTCGTGGGCCTCGTGCTGAACAGTCTCTTCGGTTGGTGGTGGGCAGACGCGGTGGCAGGACTTGTGATCGCGGGCTTCGCCATTCGCGAGGGCATCGAAGCCTGGCGCGGCGACACCTGCGCGACCTCGGTCGGCATGCTGCTCGACGGCGACCAGCACACCCACGTCGGCTGAACGAACGCGCGGTTGGTTATTCGCCTGGATTCATCGCGGCGGCCAGATCGTAGGCCGACTTCTCGTTGTCCTGCCAGATGGGACCGATTATGTGGGAGTAGTCGTTGTACCGAGCATCTTCGTTGGCGAACTGCGCACCCTCAGGGCTGTCGCCCTCGAACATCGGCCCACCCGACACGCCCTCGTTCATGTCACAGGGCAAGTCGATCTGTTGCGGGCCGGCATAGGCCGCGAACTGACCACTGCAGGCCTGGAGCGTCTCGCCGTCGAAGCGACCCGCGGCCGGGTACCCGAAGACGCTGCCTTCCTGAGCTTGCGACTGATTGAAGACAACAGGCGAGGCACCGACCACGCTGGTGATATCGGCGTCGTCGTCGTGCGCAACCACGAGGAATCCGGTGTCGTCGGCTTGATCGGCGTTGTTCTCCGTGAAGCCTCCCGCGATTTCGCCGGCAACGACCGGCCACCTTCCGTAAGGAGCATCGCCATTCTCATAGGCGGGCACGAACACGGAGTTCGCGGAGAATCCGCCGTCGCCGGTCATGCAGTGGCCCGCGGTCGCGACGGTGGAGCGGTTCGCCGACTGCACCACATTGGCGCTGCACGCATGATCGATACCGTTGAGTGTGTAGAAGACACGGCCGATATGCGAAACCGCAGCGACCTGTTGGGCCACAGACACCGGCGTCGCGGTTGTCGTGGTGCCTTCGGCCGAGTCGACGAACTCGTCACTGCCGGTCGCGGTCGTCCTCTCACCGGAGTCCGTCTCCCGCTCCGCAGCCATCATCCGCTCCGGCGTCCAGTACTCGACAGCGCGCTGGGCTTGTTCGGCGCTGGTCTGTGTCGGCAGAACGTGCGGAAGCTCGACGGAAGCAATCACGCGGTCGCCGGAATCCGAAGCCCAGGCAGACGGAGCGACGGCGGCGACGCTCGTGGCAAGAGCGACGGCGGCGACGACGCTCCCTCTCAGCAGAGTAGAGCGATAGGACAGGCGGAACATAGGGAGCCTTTCGGGTCAGGCGACGAGAAGGAAGCATTCTCGTTAGACGATCGTCTATTGTCTTTCCTACACGAGTCCCGATCACCCGACAATGACCCGATGCTGAGAGGTCGCCCTCCGATGCGCACCAGACGCGCCTGAGAGCAGCGCCGACGCATCCCCGGAGCCGCAGCTAGCGGCTCGGGCGCCCCGATCTATTGACGACGAGAGCGAGGAGGCCGACTCCGATCGCGCCGACGAGCAGATTGCGTTTCGAGTTAATCTCTTCGTTGGGCGCGATCAGTAACCGCGCTGCTGCGTTTCCTCGTCGGCCACTCGCACCCCGTACCGATAGGTCAGTTCGCCGCCCAAGAAGCCCGAGAAGCCGACACAGAGCATGGCGACGACACTCAGCACGAACCCGGCGACGCTCACCTGATCCGGCTGCGTGAGCCTGACGATGAAGCTGCCCGCGAAGAGCAGAATCGCGATGGTGTTGAAGACCATGTGAGTGAGGGCGATGAGGCGCGCCCTAGTGCCGCTCGTCAGCTTCGAGAGATCCATGAGGCCGAAGACAGCGGCCAGCAGTGCGCCGACAATGCCGATCGCGACCAGCCATTGCGCAGCGAGCGAGAAGGCCTCGGGCTCCACGCCGAACAGAGCGAGGATGTCGAACACCAGGCTCGCAGTCCAGGCGCCGATCGGCACGGTGATCATCAAAGCGTGAAACGGATGCCCGTACGGGCCCGCGAGGATGCTGCGGGGGCGCTTGGCCCGCCGCAGCGCCGACTCCTCGTCGGGCAGATGCGGAGCAGTCCAGGATGCCCGTGAACTCATGGTGATCCCTTCGTCTGTTCCGTTCTACCGGCAGGCGTCGAAGCCGTTTTGAACCGTTGACAAAGTCGGTGGGCCAGCTATAGCGGCGCGGCTGCGGGCCATAAGCCGCCGCTTCCGCCGACACACCTCGGAGTGATATAGTAAGCGCACTTACTACTAGGAGGATTGCCATGTGGACCACGAACTACGAGCAGACGACGACCGCCAGCGCATCAGCGGTCTGGGGCGCACTGACGAAGCTGCACTCCGGCACATCGATCGGCCCCAATTCAGACTCCTTCGAGCTGCACGGACCGTTCGCCGTCGGAACGACGCTCACGATCACGCCCCAGGGCCAGGAACCGATGCAGTCGACGATCGTCGCGTTGGTCACTGACACCACGTATGCCGACCGAACGGTTTTCGGCGATCTTGAACTGACGTTTCGACATGACCTCACGCCCGCGCCAGGCGGCGGCACGACGGTAACGCACACACTCTTCATCGACGGTCCCGGCTCCGACGAGGTAGGACCAGCGCTTGGACCGCAAATCAGCGGCGACTTCCCGGTAGCCATGGCCGAACTCTTGTCTGCGGCGGAAAATCCCTCAGAGTAGAACCATGCCTGGCGACCTCGACACTCACTATCCGGATGCCCAATCGAGCCCCGGGCTCGCCCTCTGGCGAGCGAGTAACGCGTGGCAGAGGCAGATCCGCGCAGCTCTCGCGCCCCACGACCTGACCCACGTTCAATACGTGCTCCTCGCGTCGCTCACCTGGATGGACCGCACCCAGCCGGTGACTCAGCGCGATCTCGCGCGGCACGCCGAACTCGATGTGATGATGACCTCGCAAGTGCTCCGCACGCTCGAAACCAAAGGGTATCTTCGCCGGGAACCGCACCCCGAGGACAGACGAGCTTTTGCCTTGCACCCCACCAAGCAGGGAGTCGAGCTGGCGAACACGGCCACCCGCGACGTCGAATCGGCCGACGCTGCTTACTTCAACACGCTGACCACGACCGAGTGCGCATCACTCACGTCCACTCTGCAGCGACTAGCCTCGCACCCCGGCTAGCGCGGCGTAAATGACGATCATTATCGATTGCATAAATGTATTGTCATTTGTTTATACGTGTGATGAACTCGAGTCATGGCAGCAGAAGCAGGACTCGAAGCCACCGCCGCACTCTTCAAGGTGCTGGGGTCGGAGTCTCGGCTGGTCCTGCTGAGGCTCCTGTCGAGCAAGCCCGCCACGGTCAGCGAGCTCACGGGTCTCAGCGGGATGTCGCAGCCGCTCGTATCGCAGCATCTCAAGACGCTGCGTCAGGCGGGCATCATCACCGTCTCCCGAATAGGCCGCGAGGCCGAGTATCAGCTCGCCGACCATCACATCGCGCACGTCGTAGACGACGCGATCGCACACGTCACCGAAGACACACCCGAAGAGAAAGAGTAAGAACATGAGCACCACCGAGATCCACGCCGAGCACACCGTCGTCGAGCACTCCCACGGAGCGGACTGCGGCCACGAGGCCGTCGAGCACGAGGGCCACACCGACTACGTGCACGGCACCCACCACCACGCTCTGCACGACGACCACTACGACGAGCACGAGAGCGTCGCCGAGCACACCGTCGACGAGCACGCCCACGGAGCCGACTGCGGCCACGAGGCCGTCGAGCACGGTGACCACACCGACTACAACCACGACGGTCACAAGCACGCCGCGCACGGCGAGCACTACGACGAGCACTGATCTCGATCAGAACGTCACGACGAAGGCCCGGGTCCACGACCCGGGTCTTCGTCGTTCTCTCCGTAGCGGCAGCAGCGCGGCCCCGTTAGTCTGCGGATCATGCAGAAGTACGACGTGAAGAAAGAGCACGCGGCGCTCTACTCCCCGTCGGCCACGACGTTCAGCGATGTGGTGGTGCCGCCGCTGAACTACCTCGCCGTCGACGGCGAAGGCGACCCGAACACGGCCCCCGCCTACGCCGCGGCCATCGAAGCACTGTTCTCGACCTCGTACACGATCAAGTTCGCCAGCAAAGCGCACGGGCGCGACTTCGTGGTGGGTCCGCTCGAAGCGCTCTGGACCGCCGATGACACCGACGCCTTCGTGTCACGCGACAAAGACTCGTGGCGGTGGACGGCGCTGATCAACCAGCCCGAGTGGATCACGGCAGACGACGTCGCCGCCGCCCTCTCGACGGTCGCCGCCAAGAAGCCGAACCCGGCCCTGACGTTGACGCGACTGATCACGCTCGACGAGGGGCGCAGCATCCAGATTCTGCACGTGGGGTCGTACGACGACGAAGGGCCGACCCTCGCTCGACTTCACGACGAGTATCTGCCGCAGAACGGGCTGACGTTCAACGGGCTGCACCATGAGGTCTATCTGAGCGACGCTCGCAGAACGGCGCCGCAGAAGCTCAAGACGGTTCTGCGTCAGCCCGTGCGACCGTATTGATCCAGAAGCGCATCTCGCCCTCATGGTTGAGGAGGTCTTCGACGCCGCCATTGCGTCGGACGACCTCGATCGACGCGGCGTTCTCGGGCGCGACCGTCAGCAACGCCCGCTCGATGCCCAGGCCGGCGCACTTCACCAAAGCCTCCCGCAGCATCCGGGTCGCGTGACCCTGACGCTGCCAGGGATAGACGACGTGATAGCCGATGTGGCCGCCGCCTTCGTCGTCGGTGAGCTCATGCCTGATCACGAGCGAGCCGATGTAGTACTCCCCCGATGCGAACCAGAACAGCTCGGACGCGACACCCCAGCGTTCGCGCACACCCGTTCGCTCGGCGACATAGGCGTCGAAGTCGAGGCTCGCATCCTTCAACCACGACGCATCCGATCCGCGATGCCGCATGTCTGCCTGCTCGCCGACGAGGTAGGACGTCTTCAGCGCGGTCGACGGCACGGTCAATCGGGGCGGCTCAGGCAACTCGATCATGGCCTGAAGACTACGCCCAACGACGCTGGGACAGGGCGCGGTGTTATCGTGCCCGCATGAACGAGATGCCTGAACACCAGCGTCTGCGAGCCGACATCGCGACGTCCGACCGAGGGTCGCTCATCGGATCGATCATCTCCGGCGCCTTCGGTGTGGCATGGGGATTCTGGGGGTCGTCGGGTCTGCCAGATTTCGCAGCCCTCTGCATCCAAGTCGCCGCCTCCCTGCTCGGCCTCGTGATCGTCATCGCGGCAGTGAGACGGCTGACGCGGACGGCGAGAGACGGCGGCCCAGCCCGCGGTCGCACCCTGTTCTCGTCCCGCGCATACGTGATCATCGTCGTCGCCGAGGTGCTCGCCATCGTCGGAGGAAACCTCGTTCTGACCGGCACCGAGCAGAGCCAGTTCAGAATCGCCCTCGTCTCGGCGGTCGTCGGCCTCCACTTTCTTTTCTTCGGGCGACTCTTCTGGCGAGGTTTCTACTGGCTCGGGGCGGCACTGCTCGCCTCGGCAGCGGTCGGCGCCGTCGTGGGCGTGATCAGCGGCGACGCGAACCTCATCCTCGCCATAGTCGGCTGCGGGTCGGCCGCGAGCCTGTTCGCCGCGGCAGCCCCGGCACTCCTCCGCAGGGTTGTGTATTAAGTTTTGTATCAGTACTCTCTTTGTATTGAGACAAAGGGGTCGCGCTATGGTATTCAGTTCTACTTCCGGTCCGACGCTGCTGACGCTGCTCGGAGTAGCCGTTGTCACGCTGTTCCTCGCGTACTCGCGACCGGTCACGACCCGCGCGGCGACCGCGGCTGTCCGCGACATTCCCGCAGGAGAACCACGTAGTGAGTCTGCGGTTGCGACCCGTCGCTGGTGGACGCGCCGACTGACTGCGATCGCCGTAGGCATCGCAGTGGGAACTTCGGGTTCCGCTCTGTACGTCTGGTGGATAGGCGCCGACCGTCGTGGGCCGGCGGTCGATCTTCTTGTGCTGGGCGCCGCAGCCGGCGCAGCATTCGGATGCTCGTGGGTCGGCTTGGGCCGCCGCCGCGCCACGGCCGCAGGGCCCAGAGTGGCGCACGTGCAGCGCGCCACTCTCGCCGACACCACACCGACCTGGCTGCGGACCGCGGCGTGGGTATCCGTCTGCGGCGCCGCAACGCTCGGAGTGCTGAGTGCGGTGGTGACCGCGACGTCACCCCGCTTCGGCGGATTCTCCCCTGCTCCTTCTCCCTCTCTCCTGCTGCTTGTGCTCGGCGCATCCGCCCTCGTCGCGTTCGAACTGTTGGGCAGAATTCTCGTCGGAAGGCCGAGCATTGCGAGCAACGAGGCGCAGCTGGTGAGCAATGATGTGGTTCGATGGCTCGCCGTACGAGACCTGGCGACGACCACAATGGGTCTCGGACTGGCCTCGATTGCCCTCTCGATTGCAGACGTGATCATGAATCTCGACGTTTCGCTTGTGCCCGGGCTGGGCCTCTCGCTGCCATGGCTGGCCGCCAGCGCCGGAGCCGCATTCCTCGCAGCGGCAGTGTTGTACCCGTTGTGGTCCCGGGGCCCCACTTTTGCCACATCAGCACTCGCCGACGGCTCGGCACCAGTCGTATCGAGCCATCGATGATCACCGTCCATCCGAACTCCGGCATTCCGCCCTACGAGCAGATCCGACGTCAGTTGCAAGAGCTGATTCACACCGGTCAGCTGCTGCACGGCACGCGCCTACCCACCGTCAGAAGGCTTGCGGCAGATCTCGGCCTCGCCTCGAATACCGTGGCTCGTGCCTACCGAGAGCTCGAGTCCGACGGGATCGTAGAGACGAGAGGCCGTGCCGGCACGATCGTCGCCTTCTCGAACGACCAGGCTCGGAGCGACGTCGAGATGGCGGCAGCCGACTTCGCGGCGCTGACGCGACGGCTAGGAGTTCAGCCGACCCATGCCATCCAAATGGTCGAGATCGCCCTTCGCGAGGCGACCGCATAAGCGGCCGTTCCTACGCCCCCGGCGTCATGAACCCGCACTCGTAGGCGAAGACCGCAGCCTGCACACGAGTCCGCGTACCCGTCTTCGCGAGCACGCTCGAGATGTGCGACTTGACCGTCGGTACGCTCACCCAGAGCTCGGCCGCGATCTCCACGTTGCTCAAGCCCCTGGCCACGGCCCCGAGCACCACGCGTTCGCGCTCGCTCAGCTCGTTCAGCAAGGCGAGCTGCTGCGCATCCGGCGCGCGTGTCACCTCTGGCCGAGCGGGCGCGACTGTCTGCTCGATCAGAGCCCGAGTCATGGCGGGGTCGATCAGCGAGTCCCCTCGCGCGGCCGATCGCACCGCCGCCGCGAGAAGATCAGGCCCGGAGTCTTTCAGCAGGAAGCCCGAGGCTCCCGCAGCAATGCCGTCGAAGAGGTATTCGTCGTCATCGAAGGTCGTGATCAGCACGACCGCGCACTCGAGATCAGCCAGGATGCGCCGGGTCGCCGAGATTCCGTCGAGTCGCGGCATCCGGATGTCGGTGACGACCACGTCGGGGCCGAGCGCGTGTGCGTCACGCACAGCAGCTTCGCCATCCGCGCTCTGGCCGACCACGTCGATGTCGCTCTCGGCGTCGAGCATGGCGGCGATGCCCGCGCGGGCAATCGGCTGGTCGTCGACAACGAGCACGCGGATGGTCATGCTGTCTTCTCGCGTCGGGTGGCGACAACTGAACGGGGGATCTTGGCGGTCACTGCCCAGCCGCCCGCGTCGGCGCCGGTCGTGACCCTGCCTCCGAGGTGCGTGAGTCTTTCCTCCAGTGACGCCAGCCCGGATCCGCCCTTCGGCAGGTCAGGAAACCGCTCCCTGGCAGGCCCAGGATCACTCACTCGCACCGTCCACACGGCCGGTTCCTCGGCGACGACGACCCGCAACCAGCGCGAAGCGGAGTGCAGCATCGTGTTAGTCACGGACTCCTGCACCACCCGCATGATCGCCACCGCATGTGCCGGCGGAACATCGTCGTCGAGCCGCACGGTGTCGTCTACCCGGTAGCCGATCGATCTCACCCGCTCGAAGAGTGCTTCGAGCTCGTCGGCGAGAGGCAGCGGGGCCTCCGTGTCACGCACCGGCGTGGACTTGAGAACGCGCACCACGGTGCGGATGCGCGCGAGCACGTCTTGGCCGCCCTCGGCGATGTCTTTCACCGCCTGGGCGAGTTGCTCGGGCTGTGTGTCGGCGACTCGCGAGGCTGCCTGCGCGCGGATGACGAGGGCTGCGACGTGATGGGCCACCTCGTCGTGCATGTCGCGGGCGATGCGCGTGCGCTCCTGCTCGGCGATGCGGGCGACCTCGACGGCCCGCAGCTGAGTGAGTTCCAGGTTTCTCAGGGCCAGCTCTGCGGCCGCGCTTCGCTGTCGACGTAGCATCAGCGCGAAGACGACCACCAGAACACAGGCGGCCAGCTCCGCCACCAGAACCGACCTGTCTTGACCGCTGTCGAGCCGGAGGGCCTGATCCAGCGGTTGGTTCTCGAGAAGAACGCTGATGATGTCTCGCCACGGCAGGATGGTGAGCACCGCGAGGGTGCCGAAGGTGGCGGCCGGTGCGAACACCGGGCCGTCGTCCGAGATCATGATGAACGAGACGATGGCGAGGGGCACGAGGGCCTGCGGCGCTCCCACATACAGACCGTAGAGCTCTACCGGCAGAGGAGCCAGAGTCGTGTACGCCGTGAACGACGTGACGAGTACGAGGGCCTCCAAGGGCCAGCGGCGCGCGGTCGCAGCGCCGGCGACCGCGGCCACCCCGAGGTAGACGTAGCCCGGAAGTCCTTGCGGATACCACTCCAAGCGCAACGCGACCGCCAGGGCGACGAGATACACGGCCCCGGCCGCGATGATGACGACGAGTCGCCGTCGCTCCGAGACAGCGAAGGACGCGCGAATCCGCCTGGTCGTGGGCACGCCGCTCACGCTACCGTCACCGCGTCGTCGCCTTCACGTTCGTATGTACGATTCCCACCATGGCGGCAAGCTCCGCGGCCTGCGCGGAGGGGTCAGCCCCCGTCGGCCGGGGGAACGGACGGGGCTCGATGCACCGGGAGAGCAACGCCTCGACGAAGGCGGCTCGGCGAACGATGTCTGCCGCGTACAGCGATGCGGGCAGGATGCGCACCTCCACCGTGTCGCGCGGCGGCCGGTCGGTGAGCAGCGCGATGAGGTTGATGTCGAAATATTTGGTCAGGCCGGTGGCCATGGCTGCCGTCTGCAGACCGCCCCAGCGTTCGGTCTCGGCGAGGCCGGCGGCATCCGGTCGATCGACGAGCTCGAGAAGCGCCGGCGGCAGGGGCTGCAGCCGGGTGCACGCCGGGTTGGTGCCGAGCGCCACATGCAGCGCCTCTCGCCAGTGCCCGAAGAGGCGCACCAGGTTGGAGAACGCAGCCACCGAACGGTAGGGAGCCCCATCGAAATGCAGATGCACCGCTGCTTCGACCGGCACCGTGAACTCGAGTTCACGGGCCGGCCGCAGCAGCATCTCGAGCGCGGCCTCATGATCGCGACTCAGGGGTGGTGTGACGATCTCGCACGGGCGTTCACGCCCTCGTGCCAGCGACGTGGCCATGGCGATGCTCGCTCCCGCACGGTCGCGCAGCCGCCGCACGGTGTCGATCGTCTCGACCGAGGTTCCGAAGAGAACGCCCACGTCGTCGAGCACCCGAGCAAAAGGCGTATCCGGATGCGTATGGTCTGCGATGAGACGCAGCAGGCGGGCGTCGTCGGACAAGATGCGATAGGAGTGTTCGTCTGCCTGCCGACTCGGACCGGCGGCGTGGCGCCCGGCGGCCTGTATCGCTGGCTGCATGTCGCGCCTGAGGTCGGCGACGATGGTGATGTCGTCGACAAGCGAGGCGAGGGGAGCCCCGTGACTGTCATGCACCGTGAATCCGGGGGTCAGGTGCCAGAAGTGCCCCATTCCCGGCACAAGTGACGGCTCCGAATCGGTATGAAAGAACCGCACGACCCGCCCGCCCTGTTCCAGGGCGAGGCGCTCCGCGAGCGTACCCCGATCTGCTCCAGCCGGGGCGAGGAGCTCGATTTCAAAACCGATGCGCTCGTTCAGAATCATGGTCGTTCAGTGCCGTCCGTCGTTGAAGGAATGGGGCCTCTCAGCTCTGATTACAGGGGAAGCTGTTGACCCGCGAGGATTTTTGCTCCGGCACGCACGACCGCGCTGTGCGTGTCGGTCTGCCACAGGCCCGCGAGCTGCGCGGCATCAGCATCCGAGTAGCCCCAGAGGCTGAAGGCGCGAGCATCCTGCTCCTCGGTGAAGCTCGAGTAGGTCGGCACCGGCTGGTGAGCCAGGAGCTTTGCTCCGACCGCGGCCTTCGCATCGAGCAGGCTCCCTGATTCCCACGTACTGGCCAGGCGAAGAGCATCGTCGAAGTTGCCCGCCATCTGCAAAGCGACTCGCTGCTGGTCGGGCGTATAGGCGTAGGTCAGTGCCTCGCCGGGAGCGAAGGGCAGCGCGACGCCAGCCTTGATCTTGGAGCCGGCCTTACCCTTGGCCATCTCGGGAATGGTTCCCCAGATTGCGGCGAGGTTGACTGCATCGTCGACGTAGGGCGATGCTGCGAAGGCGGCCCGGTCTTCATCGCTGTAGGTCGCCTTGGCCTTCTGAACGCCCGCGTCCATGCTCCCCGACATCGCCGGCTGCTCCGCCGTTCCGGTCGTCGACGCACCGGCAGCTGTCGGCGCAGCGACCGAGGAACTGGTCGGCGCAGCAAGCGCACCCATGGCGCCGAGCCCGATGATGGAACCGGTGACGGCGCACGCCACCGCGACCGTCGCTCCGACCCGTCGGAAGGCCGACCCTGTGCTGCGACTGCTCGAGGGGATGCTGTCGTGTGAGTGATCCATGTCATTCTCCTTGCGTTGGGCCGGCGAGGTGAGACGAAGCTCGTCTTGTGCCGACAGGGCTAGACGCTATGAGCCGCCCAACACCGGCGACAAGGCCCACAAGCACCGTTCGTTCGCACGTCTTCCAGTCTTATCCACGCGGAGGACCAGACCCGCCTTCCAGCTCATCCGAAGGGATGAATTATGGCGCCGAGTTGCCGACTGCCGGAACGGACCCCTCCCCCGTCGAGGCGAACGCGAGTTGCCAGTTCGGGTCACCTGGATCGCGCGAGTTGGCAGTTCGCGTCAACCGAACTGGCAACACGCGAAGCGATCGGCGTGACAGGCGCCGGTCGCGTCAGCTGAAAGACCCCAGCTGCTGCTCGATCGGCACAGATCTCTCGGATGCGACGTCGCCCGTGTGCGCGGTGGTCACCGTCTCGATGAGCACGATCTCGACCTCGCTCTCGGCCACGGGGTTGTGGCGAACTCCGCGGGGAACGACGTAGAACTGGCCGGGGTCGAGCACGACCTCGTCGCCGCCCTCCAATTGGATGCGAAGGCGCCCCGAAACCACGAGGAACATCTCGTCCTCCTGGTCGTGCGCGTGCCACACCAGCTCGCCGAGCAGCTTCGCCACCTTGATGTACTGGTCGTTCACCCGGCCCACGACCCGAGGAGTCCAGTGCTTGTCGACCTGCTGCAGTTCGGCGGCGACATCGATCCCGAAAACGTTCGTCATGCATCCAGTGTCGGCGATCGCGGCCCGATCTCGATACTGCCGCGTCGCTCCCTGAGCCCGTCGAAGGGCTGCCGGCGACGCAAGTACAGCCGATCGGGCGGAGATTCGTACCCACCGGGGCGCAGAGGCCACCGGATGGCAGGAATCTCCGCCCGAAGCGACAAACGGGAGGAGATTTCGCACATCGACGCTCCATGTGCGTCAGATGCGCGTGGCTCCTCCCGTTTGCGCCGTCACAGCTCCCTTACGCGTCGCCGCTCCGGCGGTCGCGGTCGCCGATCTTCAGCAGCCGCTCGTTGTAGGCGCGCAGTTCGGCGTCGCCGTCGCGGTCTGCCGTGCGGTCGGTGCGCTTCGCCGTGCGCTCGTCGGACACCACCCACTGCCGCACCACCATCAGGGCGACCAGCACGACCGGCAGCTCTCCCGCGCCCCACGCGATCGCGCCTCCCACCTGCTGATCGGCGAGCAGCGCCGCAGTGTCGGTGTAGCCGAGCGCGTGCCACCAGTCGATCGCGAGCACGTTCGTGGCCGACATGATGGCGAGGCCGAAGAAGGCGTGGAACGCCAGCGTGGCGAGCAGCAGGATGAGCCGCAGCGGGTAGCTCGGCCGGCCCGGCCCGGGGTCGACTCCGATGAGGACCCAGAAGAACAGGTAGCCGCTGGCGAGAAAGTGCAGACACATGAGGATGTGCCCCTGGTGGGTCTGCAGCGAGTACTGGAACCAGTCGGTGTAGTAGAACGCCACCAGGCTGCCGGCGAAGATCACTCCGGCGACGGCCGGGTACGACAGCACCTTGAGGTAGCGCGAGTGCACCATGATGAGGATCCACTCGCGCGGACCCCGGCTGCCGTCATGCCGCTTCGGCAGAACCCGCAGGGCGAGCAGGATCGGTCCACCGAGAACGAGCAGCGGCGGCACGAACATCATGAGCCCCATGTGCTGGATCATGTGGGTGCTGAAGTGAACGGCGCCGTAGACCCCGGGGCCGCCACTGGTCGTATAGATTAGCCCGACGCATCCGGCGACCCAGCTGACCGTGCGCATCACGGGCCACGCGTCGCCCCGCCGACGCAGCCGAACGACCGCGGCGATGTACAGCCCGGCCAGAACGACGCCGGCCGAGAGGAAGAGCCAGTCCACGTGCACCGACGTGAGCATGCGCCAGGTGTCGACAGGCTCGGGAAACGGGAAGCCGAGCAGTCCGCGGCGGGTGTCGCCGGCACCGACGGGCTCCTGCGACACCGGCGGCTGGCTGCGCGACAACGCAACCGAGACACCCATGGCCACGGCCATCAGCACGATCTCGGCGACCGCGAGGCGAGCGAAGAGCCCGGGGCGATCGGGATGCCGCACGAGCTGCGGGATGACCCGTCGCCGGTGCCAGATTCCGGCGAGTCCGAGAAGAACCAGGATCACGATCTTGATGAGGATCAGCAGGCCGTAGCCACCCAGCAGGTCGGCCGGAGACGACAGGCGTAGCATCGCGTTGATCGTGCCCGACACCGCGACAGCCACGAACGCCCACCCGGCCAGCACCGAGTAGCGGGCGACCACCACGGGCAGGCTCGACCCCAGTCGTCGCCGCAGCAGAATCAAGGCCGTGAGGCCACCCGCCCAGACGGTGACGCCGATGAGGTGGATCGCCAGACTGTTGACCGCGTTGGCGTGCTCGTCTGATCCGGCGGCGTGGCCCGACAACGACAGAGGCAGCAGCGACAGGATGCTCATCACCGTCGCGAAGGCGACCCACGACACGCGCCTGCTCAGCAGCAGGGTGACGAAGGCGATCAGGATGCAGACGATCGACACGAGCAGCGACTGGCCGAGTTCGAGTTCGGTCGCGAAGAAGATGAACTGGGTGGTGAACACCGACGACGACACCGGCCCCATGGCATTCGACGCGGTGAGAAAGAGGCCGACGATCGCGGCCGCAGCCCACACAGCAGCCGATCGGGCGGCCCAGCGCGCAGCGGTCCACTGCGTGTAGCTCACGACGCCGGGTATCTTCTTCTGCCCGGGTAGCGCCACCGACGCCAGCACGAGGAGTCCGATCGTCACGGCGGCCGCGGCGTCGTGCACCACACGGGCGATCGGGAGGCCTCGGGTCGTGAGCACCCCGGGATCCATGAGGATGTTCGTGAACGCACCGGTGTAGACCATGCCGGCGAGCGCGAGGGCGACACTGCCCGGCACGCAGAGCAGCAGGACGATCTCGATCCAGCCGATGTGGGCGAGCGACACGGTGCGCGTCGTCATCTCGCCTCGTGTGGTGTCGACGTCTGTCTGTTGGGTCACGACGGATGCTCCTGGTTGCGCGGCCGGACGAAAGGCTGAGAGCCGCGCGTTCGCGCGTGCCCGGCTGCAGATGATCTGCGGAATCGAGGGGAACGGCTCCCGTCGAGCCCCGCCGAGGCACGCATCGCAGAGAGCGGAGCTAGACCAGGGAGGAGACGGCGGAGAGCGCACCGACCGGCGGACCGCGGTGCCTCAGCGCCGAGAGCACGACCCCGAGGTCGTCGCGAAGAGCGCAAACGGATGCCGGCACGGCCGCGAGCGCCGCGCCGGTCGTGCGCACGGGCACGACGACGAAGGCGCCGATCAGCACCACGAAGAGACGACGGGATGCCGTGGCCAGCACCCGCCAGACAGCGCGTTCGCCGCGCCAGAGGAAGGCGATGGTGAGCACCGCGGCGACCGCGTGCCAGACCCACATCGACGCGTCGCCATGAATCATCTGCATGCCGCTGCCGGATGCCGCGCCCGTCGTCACCGAAACGACGCCGTGGTGTCCGGCCTGGTGAAACCGCGAGCTGGTCGAGGCTCCCACAGAGAAGAGCAGGTGAAACGCGAACTGGCTCGCGATGACCGACGCGGTCATGCGCACCATGTTCAGACGCCTGCCCACCATCGCGATGCTGGCCAGAGTGGCAAAAGTGAGGGCGAGCCCCAGGCCGACGGCGCCCGGAGCAGAACCGCCGGCGATCGCGTGCGAGAACATAGCGACGAAGACGGAGAAAGCGGCGACGAGGAACCCGCGCGCTACTCGCGCCCACCTCGAACTCATCACGCGTCTCCGACCATCAGTGCCTCCAGACTATCCCGCGCACTAGCGGTGCTGATCTATCGTGGAGCCATGGGCACCTGGAGCGGACAACCTTTCGGAAGCGACTCGGCGAGCGACTGGGCGTATGACTTGGCTGAAGCCCCCGACTGGTCGATCGTGCGCGACGCGCTGACAGCGGTCGCAGGCGAGAGCGAGGTCGACTCAGACGATGCGGTCATCGCCATCGCGGCCGCCGAGGTGGTCGCCCACGGCCTCGACCGCCCGACGCAGACGGATGCCTACACGGAGTCCGTGGCATCGTTCGCGCAGCGAGCCGGTCGCCCCGACGCCGACCTCGTGGCTCTGGCGCTCGACGCGCTGACCGCCGCCACCTCTCCCGACAGCGAGCTGACCGAGCTGTGGGAAGACGAGGACGCCGAGGAATGGGTCAGCGCGAACGCGACTCTGAAGCAGGCCCTGGCGTCCGCTGGGCCTGCTTGACCAGCTCGTCGACGACGAGGTCTGGTCGGGTGATGAACGGGTGGTGCCCCGTCGGCACCTCGACCGAGCGCGTGGCCCGCGCCGCGTGAAAACGCTGCAGCTCGAGCGACGTGCTGCGATCCTCGCCGCACACGAGATAGGTCGAGTCGACTCCCTGCCATCCGGCCGCCGTCGTCGGAGTCACGAACGCCCGCGCATCCTGAGCCGTGACGCGCTTCCAAGCCTCACGCTGGGTCGCGGCATCGGCATCCTGCATGAACCGCGCACCGAACGAGGCGGCGTCGTAGCCTGAGACGCCGAGCGTGCCGTCACCGTTGTCTCGGATCGCCACCGGATCCGCCTCGCCGCTCATGATCGCGCCCTGCGCTTGGCCGATGTCGGGCAGGTACGACGAGATGTAGAGCAGGCTCCTCACAGCCGGATGCGCTCCCGCCTCGGCGATGACGGTTCCGCCATAGGAATGGCCGACCACGATCGCCTCGTCGGTGTCGTCGAGCTCGCGGCGCAGGGCCGCGGCGTCTGCGACGAGCCCGCCCGCGGCATCCGATTCACTGTCGCCGCCGGGCGCGCGCTCGCCGCACGACGGCAGCGCCACGGCGCGACTCCGGATGCCGGTGCGCCGCTCGAGCAGGTCGGCTGCGGGTTGCCACCACCAGGCTCCGTCGCGAACGAGTGCGCCGTGTACGAAGAGCAGCTGCATGATGGGTCCTCTCGGATGCGGTGGTGATTCAGACACTAAGCCTCGGCGGGCCGCGGGCCCAGAGCGGTTCGCTCTGGGCGCATGGTCTAGCCCAAGCACGCTCTTGACTCTGCCGTTGCGTCAACTGGAATGGTTGCAACCATGAAGAAGAAAACAAGGCAGGAGGGTCTAGCCATGCAGGAGTGGCCGATCAAGGACGTGGCCCGGGCGACCGGGCTCACCAGCCGCACGCTTCGACACTACGAACAGATCGGCCTGCTCCGCCCGTCACGGGTGGCGAGCAACGGCTATCGGTTCTACGGGCAGGCAGAGATGTCGCGCCTCTACAGAATCCTCTCCCTGCGAGCGCTCGAACTGCCGCTCGCCGCGATCCACCTCGCTCTCGACGACGAGACATCACTCGTCGAGACGATCGAATCGCACCTTGCGTTCCTCGAAGAACGCAGAGACCGAACCAACCAACAGATCACCGTCGTCAGCCAAACGCTCGAGGCGGTACAGAAAGGCCAAGACATGAGCATCGACGAGATCTTCGCTGGCTTCGACCCGAGCCAGTACGAGACCGAGGTACGAGAGCGCTGGGGAGACGACGCGTGGGAACGCAGCGCCGAGCGTCGCGAACAGATGACCGACGTTGAGCGCAGGGCCGACGATGAGCGCAGCCTCGACGTGAACGCTGCCCTCCGTGAGGCCGCCGAGTCGGGTGTCGATCCGACCTCCGCTGCATTCCAAGACCTGATCGGCAAGCACCATGCATGGGTGACGGAGCACTGGAACGGACGCCGACCCGATAAGAACTCCTACTCCGGGCTCTCTGACCTGTATGTCACCGATCCACGCTTCGCCGCCACATACGGCGGACAGGCCAACGCCGAGACGATTCGCGCGGCGATCCACGTGTGGATCGACACGAACCTCCGGTAGACAACCCCGAATAGGCGCTCAGCAGACGCACTGCGTTAATGGAGGTATGCGGACATTCGGTATCGATGGGCTGACGACCCATTTCCAGCCCGTGGTCGATATCGATACAGGTCGCGTGGTGGCTCATGAGGCACTCAGCCGCCCCTTCGTCAACGGCGCTCCCCTGGCTCCGGATCGGCTTCTTCACGATGCCTATGAGAGAGGCGAGGCCGACGAGCTCGATTCGTACTTCATCGAGGCCGCTCTGCGTGCCGCGGCGGCACGAGGCCTGCTCTCACCTCACTCGCTGTTCGTGAACGTCGAGCCGATCAGCCTCGTCAACGGATTCATCACCGCGCCGCTGCTGAGCGCTCCCCCTCTGGTCATCGAGATCACCGAGCGGGCGCTCACCGCCGATCCCGGAGCCCTCCTCACCGCCGCGGCTGCCCTCCGCGCCGCCGGCCATCTCATCGCCATCGACGACCTGGGCGCCGAACCCGCCTCGCTCGCGCTGCTTCCGCTTCTCGCGCCAGAGATCGTGAAGCTCGACATGGACCTCATCCGCCGCCAGCCCGACCGCACGGCAGCCACGATGATGACGGCGCTCGCCTCGTACGCCGAGAGAAGCGGCGCGCTCGTTCTGGCCGAGGGCGTCGAGACCGCCGAGCACATCACGCGGGCGCGGGCGCTCGGCGCATCCGTGGCCCAGGGCTGGCACTTCGGCAAGCCGAGCGAAACCGCACACGACGCCCCGGGCGTCAGCGTTCGACGGTCGGGACAGGGCAGACACAGCGAGATGCGGGCGGTCGACCCGATCGAGATCACGCCGTTCGGCGTCGTCTCGGCCACGACTGCCTTGCGAACCGGCGACCGCGCGATGCTCGTGCAGGTCAGCATCCTGCTCGAGGAGCGGGCCGCGGCGGCCGGCGACTCTGCCGTGCTGCTCTCGACTTTTCAGGCCGAAGACAACATCAGCGAGAACACCCGGCTCCGCTACGAACGTCTGATCGAATCCGGATGCCTGCTGACGGCCTACTCGACCGGCGCGTCGGCGGCCCTCCCGCATCCGGCCCGCAGCGTGACGGTCGACGACGACGACCCGCTGGCCGCCGAATGGGATGTCGTTCTGCTCACCGCCGACTACGCCGCCGCTCTCACCGCGAGAGAGATCGATACGTCGCGGCATCGCGAGGGGCTCTACGAGTTCGCGCTCACGACCGACCGCGATCTCGTCGTGCGCAGCGCACGGGCCCTGCTCTCGCGCTGAACCGTCGGCCACGCGTCAACCCCTGCCGTCGGGCAAGCGTGTGGGCGTAACGTCGCGGACGGAAAGGAGCACACATGACGACGAACGAATCCAAAAAGCCGGATGCCGATGAGCTGCCCGATGGCTCGGCATCCGACGGAAGCAATCCCGAGAGCGGTGAGGACACCGCATCCGGAGGAGGAGCAGACGATGAGTGACCCTCGCCCCGAGCACACCCCCAAGCCCGACGAGATCGACCCCGACAAGGGAACCGAGCCCGATGGGACTCCCGTGGAGAACCCCTCTGGTTCGTGGACGGCGCAGCTCGAGCACGAGTTGATCGCGGCCTAGAGCCGCGTTCTCGCGCGACGAACGTGTCTGAGGCGGGGTCTGTCGACGACGACCGCTGGCTGGTCATCAATGGCCGCAAGTGGCGTCGCACAGACCCCGTTCTCGATGAGGGCGTGGTGGCCCGACTGAAGAGTCATCTGGGCCGGGGCCGCTCGGGAGTGCGCAGCGCGAAGAAGGCGGGCGACGATGAGGCGGTGGCCTCCGCGCGACGGCGCACCGACCTGGCGAAGCACGGCCTGGGCGAGCGCGGGCCCCGCTGGTGGGACTCACCCGAGAAGGATCGGATCGATCGGGCTGCTCACGCTCTGAGAGAGCTCGACGACCTCGACGAGTAGTCCCGGCTTCGCTAGTACTGGGTGGATTGTCGCCTCGCCGCCCTTGTGTCGACGACACGCTGACTCCCCGTCGAAGCATCCTGTTCAACGAAGCTCAGGGTCGAATCATGTGCAACTCGAACCCGTAGGGCTGGTCGTCACGCCGCTGTCCGTCGAGACGAAATCCGTGGTGCTCGTAGAAGCGCAGTGCTCGTGCGTTGCTCTCGAACACCCACAACTCGGCGGCCGCTCCCTGCAGACTCTCGTTCAGCAATCGAGTTCCGAGCCCCGATCGCCAGTGACTTCTCCGCGTGTAGAGCGAGAGGAGTTCCGTCTTCGGTCTGTCTGTGACTCGGGCGAAGCCGACGATTGCGCCATCCTCGACCGCAACGAGCACATTCTCGTTTTCTACGCGCGTCGACCAACGCGCAGCGCGAGAATCCGCAGGCTCGTCGTGGCGCGCGCGCAACACTGTCGGATCGATGAGGTCTCCGTACGCCTCGTCCCACACGATGAGACTGAGCCACGCCAATTCGCTGGCATCCGCATCAGTCGCGGCACGGATGAGGGGCTCCATCGCTCCATGGTGACATCAGGCTGCTGCCGCCCGCTCGCGACGAGTGAGCGTGGCGGGGCTAAGTCAGCACGAAAAGGTGGACTCGCCGGGCTGGACACCTCGCTCGGCGGCGCGTCGTCGACATCGTGCTGACTTAGCTCGGGCCGCCAGCTGAAGGTCGAGTAGTGGCTCGCTGGTCGTATTCAGGAGAAGCTGGGCGGAACCGGTCTTTTCGTGCACGAGGGGTCGAGATCTCCTGAGTTGTAGCGCGACCTCTGGTGGCAGTGTCGATCCTTCATCTGCCGCCGCGCTAACTGAGGACATTGTCGGAGGCCGCTCGGTCGATCCGCTAACCGTCGAGGGGCTGCGACGGCACTCGCCAAAGATGTCCTCAGTTAGCGAGGCAGCTCCGGGGCCGCCGCACTCCATGACACGGCCATACGCCAAGATGGTCGCATCACACGATCAGCGATAGGAGCGCCATCTTGCCCGCAGCGAGCAACCTGACCGAATACCTCAGCAGCCTCCCCGCCGATCGACGTGATGCATTCGACGGGCTGATGTCCGCCGTTGCGGCGGTGCCCGTGCCCCCGTCGAACAACTCCTTCGTCTTTCTCGCCGGGCAGACCACGCACCCCGAATTCGACGACGCCGAGTCTGTGTTCTGGAAGGCCGTCGAGCAACTGCAGCTGTGCAACGCCGTCAGCGATGGCGAGTTGCCCCTGGTCTACTGGGGTTTCCACTCCATCGACCTGTTGCTCCGCCGCCGTTCCAACGGCATTCTCGTCACCGATCGCACTGTCTACCTCGACGACGTGGGCAACAGCTCAGCCCAGTTCGCGACCGACAGCGTCGACCCCGCGTGCATTCGGGTGGCGGGCGAATCGCTCGAGGTGGGCGGCGCATCCATTGATCTCGCGCAGATCGCGGGCATGCTCGAGCCGACAACCGCTGTGGATGCCGCTGCCTACCTGTCCGCCGTCGTCGCAGCCGTGCAGGTGGCCGGCCGCTCCGTCGCCGGCCACGGGAGTGCACCCAGCGCTGAAGCCACCCAGACAGTCGAGCAGCTCGTTCTCGCGAGCCGGATGGGCTCCGACTTCAGGCTTCCTGCTCGCCCCAAAGACGTCAAGGCGCTGAACAAGTTGTCGGCCAAGTGGAATCTTCCCGCCGACGAGGTGCTGCTCGTCTCGCTCTCGAGCGCGACGTTCGCGGGTGTGTACGGCATCGCCATCACGAACAAGGCGGTGTACTCCAAAGACCTCATGGAGCCGCTGTTCCGCACCGCGTTGGAAGACGTCGACGGCTTCGTCTGGGAGGCCGAAACGAAGACGTTCCGGGTGTCGAACGACCACTCCGCCCCCACGCTTCCGGCGATCACCGACGACAACCGCGACTACGCGGCGAGCCTGCTGCTCAACCTCGCCCGCGCGGCTGCCCGCGAGTAGAGGCGGCTGCACCCGGCAGTAGTACCCCGCGCGGACAACATGTACCGGCGCACCGGGCACTACTGTCCGCGCGGGGTCCTACTGGCGCGACAGGGTCTCGATACGGTCGCTGAGCGACCTACTCGACCAGCGCACGTCTCGATGATCGAGTAGTCGCGCGACGAAGGAGCCGACGTATCGAGATCACCGGGCAGAGCCTGGTGATCAGTCATGGTGCTCATCGGTGAGTTCGCGGGCGATGACGCCGGCCCTGGCCATCACCTCGAGCTGGGCGGCGTTGTATGTCACTCGCACCGATTCATCGATCGTTTCGCGAACGACGTGTGAACCTTTCGTCAGGTGCGCTCCGGGCGTCACCAGCCAGGGGTACTCGGTGAAGAGCTTCGCAAATACGGGCCCGAAATGCTCCGCCAACCGGATGCGCGTGGCTTCGTCGGCATCGGGCGCCAGGTTCTCGAATTCCTCATCGACCGCATCCGGATCGATCTCGGCCATCTGACGCAGGTCGGACATCGCACGGTCGTCGTAGAGCTGGTTGTAGATGAGCATGAGCGACTGCTCCGGTTTCGTGAGCTTCGCTGCGACGTTCTCGAATCCGGCCGGAACGCCCGTGACCGAGGTGCCGTCGAGGATGGCCCGAACCTCCGCGCGGGCCCGCTGCAGCCGTCCGATGCTCGACGCGAGGTCGGCGTCGATCGCGCGGAGGGCATCCGCCGGAGAGTCTGCACCGAAGCCCACTTGCTCGATCTGATCGAGCGGAACGCCGAGGTCGCGCAGCCGCCTGATCTGCAGCAGCCGCACGAGGTGGGCGACCTGATATTGCTTGTAGCCGTTCGACATGCGCACCGGCTCGGCGAGCAGGCCGATGCGGTGGTAGTGCCGCACGGTGTTCACGGTCGTTCCGGCGAGGTCGGCCACTTCACGGGTGCTCCACGGCATGTCGCATGCTCCCTTCGGTTCTCGGCATCGCCAGGGGGCGGGCGGCGATCGAGGTGCCTGTGCACCCCACAGTGTCAAACATCGGTGCCGCCGTCACGGCATCCCACCGGTTCACAGCAGCCACAACGAGAGAGGGTGCACGAGGTAGAGCAGCGAGAACGACTCGTAGAGCGCGCCGATCACGAGCAGAACGAGGGCGGGCAGGGCGAGCCAGCCCAGCATCTGCAGGCCGCTCAGGTAGCCCCGGCGGTGAGTGATCGCGTCGGCGGAGCGCGGCCACATCGACGACCGGCCGAGCAGGTAGACGCCGAGCAGAAGCAGGATGTATGCCTGCAGCTCGATCACGACCGTCAGGGAATGCGGGATGAGGGCCACCCACGCCATGTCGGTCGTCGGGGCGATGGTGACTCCGGTCATGAACGACCAGTACGCGAACAGCGGCAGGCCCAAGAAGGGCACGACAAGCGATGGCAGCACGATCGTGAGCGCGCTGAGCCTTCCGATGTTGACGGCGAAGATGACCACCGCAAGCAGCCAGGGGTTGCTGAGGAGAGAGGTGATCAGATCAGCCGTGCCGTCGGTCTGCTGCGTCTGCGCCTGGGCGCGACTGAGCTCGGGGAACATGATTCCCACGAGGAAGCCGACGGCCACCAAGCCATAGGCCATCGTGCTGATGGCGACGTAGGCGCGCTTGTTCGCGCCGATGATCTCGAAGGGGCGGCGCACCATCCGGGGCCGCCGGTTGTGTGAGGCGAGTACTTCGGGTTCGTACGTTTTCTGTGTCATGACCACAGGAGACACCCTGTTCCCACCACAGGGTCAAGGGCGCTTGACCCTGTGCAGAGAACACGGTTTCTACTGACTCTCATGAACCCCATCGAACAGCTTGTCAGCAATTTTCAAGACCTCGTCGCCCAGGTGCCCGAGTTCCTCCAACCCCTCATCCTCGTGCTCGCCGGAGCCGTTCCTTTCGTTGAAGGCGAGCTCGCCTCCATGATCGGTGTCATCGGCGGAGTGAATCCGATCGCTGCCGCCATCGCCGGCGCCACGGGCAACTTTCTGTGCGTGCTGCTCGTTGTGCTGCTGAGCTCGCGGGCCCGCACCGCGGTCGTCGACCGGCGGGCGGCGCGTGCGTCGGCTTCGGCGAAGCGGATGCGCGCAGGCGGTGTCGGGGTCGGCTCGTCGACGGCGGGTGTTCCGACCACGAGCATCGCCACGGTCGACGTCGGCGAGCTCGCTGCGGACTCAGCCGAGCCGAAGCCCGAGAAACCGCTCTCCAAGGGTCGCCAGCGCTTCAACAGGTGGCTCTTGCGCTTCGGCGTTCCGGGCGCGAGCATCCTCGGGCCGCTGGCGATCCCGACTCAGATCACGTCGGCCATCCTGGTCGCCGGAGGTACCCCGCGGGCATGGGTTCTCCTCTGGCAGGCCGTCGCGATCACCCTGTGGACGACGGTGGGCACAACCTCGGTGTGGCTCGCCCTCCGAGTAGCAACCGGCGCCTGACTCTCCGACCGCCGCCAGGAGTCCCCACTGCGGGGCCCTATTGGTGAGACGCCTGTTTGCGCCGATCGAGTAGTCGCGCGACGAAGGAGCCGGCGTATCGAGATCACCCCGGGTGGTCTCGATACGCTTCGGCCGAAGACGACAGTGCAGTGGCTCGCAGGGCTGCTCTGAGTTACGCTTCTCGAGGCTTTGACACGGCTTGAGCGCGCACTCGTGTCGGGCCACCCAGTTCTCAACCAGGCAACCGATCGATCCCTTCCAGGAGTAAGCGAGTAGGCATGGCGAGCGACACCGGCAATCCACTCGTCGTGGAGTTCGACGGCGAACAGCACGAACTACTGTGGCCGCCGGCCGTGCCGCTCGCCGTCTTCTTGAAGTCCCGTGGCATCAAGGTTCCCTACGCGTGCGGAGAGGGCTACTGCGGCGGGTGCATCGCGCGCCTGACCGGCGGCAGCGTGACCATGGCCATCAACGAGATCCTCGACGAAGATGACCTGGCGAACGACCTGATTCTCGGCTGCCAGGCAGTGCCCGACGGAGACGAGCCCATCTCGGTCCGCTACGACTGAGCGCCAGCGCACCGCTCTGCGCTGATCGAGTAGCGGCGCGACGAAGGAGCCCGCGTATCGAGATCACCAGCGTGGTCTCGATACGGTCGCTGAGCGACCTACTCGACCAGCGGAGGAGATCACCACTCGTGGTCTCGATACGGTCGCTGAGCGACCTACTCGACCAGCGCAAGGAGATCACCACCCGTGGTCTCGATACGCTTCGGCCGCAGGCGGCCTCTGGCTACTCGACCAGCGCAAGGAAGCTAGTCGAGCAGCAGCGCCGGCTCCTCGATGATGCTCGCGACGTCGGCCAGGAACCGGCTCGCCACGTCACCGTCGACGACACGGTGATCGAAGCTCGCTCCCACAGTCGTCACAAACCTCGGACGCACCTCGCCATCGACAACCCACGGCTTCTGCTTGATCGTTCCCAGGGCGACGATCGCGACCTCGCCCGGGTTCAGGATGGGCGTGCCCGTGTCCATGCCGAAGACACCGATGTTCGTGATGGTGATCGTGCCGTTGGCCTGATCCGCCGGCGAGGTGCGCCCCTCGCGCGCGGTCAGCGTGAGCTGCTCTAGCGCCGTGGCGAGCTCGAGCAGCGACATGTCCTGCGCATCCTTCACGTTCGGAACGATGAGCCCGCGCGGCGTCGCAGCCGCGATGCCCAGATTCACGTAGTTGCGAACCGTGATCTCCTTGTCGCCCCACGCGGAGTTCACCATCGGGTTGCGGCGCACGGCCCAGATCATCGCGCGCGCCATGATCAGCAGCGGCGAGACCTTCACGCCCGTGAAGTCGGTCGACGTCTTCAGACGCTTCACGAACTCCATAGTGCGCGTGGCGTCGACGTCGACGAACAGGCTCACGTGCGGCGCCGAGAACGCGGAGTGCGTCATGGCCTTCGCGATCTGCTTGCGCACGCCCTTCACCGGAATGATCTCTTCACGCGTGTCGGCCCACTGCGGCGTCTCGATGTTGTGGAACACCTTCGCCTGCTCTGCGTGACGCACCACGTCGGCACGAGTGATGTCGCCGATCGGGCCCGTGGGCTGCACCTCGGCCAGGTTCACGTCGAGGTCTTTGGCCAGCTTGCGAATCGGCGGCTTGGCGATGATCGGCAGGCCGGTCAGCACGGGCACGCGAGGGGCGCGGGCGCCGGATGCCTGCGGCTGGCCGCTCGAGGCGGGTGCCGCGGATGCCGTGGCCGGCTTGGCCCCGGCCGTTGCGGCGCCAGCGCGGCTGGGCCGGCGGCTGGCGACGTGGCCCTTGATGCCGTACCCGACGAGGACCGCGCCCGAGGAGCTGTCTGATTCCTTCGAGACGGAAGCGGCGGCATCCGCTCGCACCTGCTCGGCCTCGACGACCGCGGGCGACGACGCGACCGCGGGAGCGACGTGATGAGCGGTCGGCGCCGGTGCGGCGGGAACCGAGGCCGGTGCCGACGCGGGCATAGCGGCGGCGGTGATGGGCGTCTCGAATCCGGGAACGGGTGCGGGGGCGACCGCTCCCGAGCCGGAGGAGGTGACGGTGATGATCGGCGTTCCCACGTCGACGGTGTCGCCCTCGGCCACGAGCAGTCCTTCGACGACGCCCTCGAACGGAGAGGGCAGTTCGACGAGCGACTTGGCGGTCTCGATCTCGACGAGCACGTCGTTGATGGCGACGGTGTCACCGGGGGCGACGCGCCACGAGACGATCTCGGCCTCGGTGAGGCCTTCGCCGACGTCGGGGAGGTTGAAGTGCGAGGTGGTCACGATGCCATCCTTTGCGATTGGAACGGGCCCTTCGACGGGCTCAGGGAACGGCTCGTTCCCTGAGCCCGTCGAAGGGAATTCATAGGTCTAGAACGCCAGCGACCGGTCGACCGCTTCGAGGATGCGGTCGACGTCGGGCAAGTACAGGTTCTCGATGCGAGGCGCGGGCATGGGAACGTCGAAGCCCGACACCCGGATTACCGGAGCCTGCAGCGAGTAGAACGCCCGCTCGGCGACGGTGGCCGCGATCTCGGAGCCGACGCTGACGAAGCCGGCAGCCTCCTGGCACACGACCAGGCGTCCGGTCTTGGTGACCGAGTCGAGAATGGGCGTGTAGTCGATGGGGCTGATCGAGCGAAGGTCGATGACCTCGAGGCTCACGCCCTCGGTGGCGGCGAGCTCGGCGGCCTGCAGCATCATGGTGACCATGGCGCCGTGGCCGACGAGGGTCGCATCCGTGCCCGTGCGCGCGAGGCGACTGGCGTGCAGCGGCGAGGCCGAGGCATCCAGTTCGACCGGGCCCTTGGGCCAGTAGCGGCTCTTGGGCTCGAAGAAGATCACGGGGTCGTTCGACTCGATCGACTCCTGGATCATCCAGTAGGCGTCGTTGGGGGTCGACGGGCTGACCACGCGCAGGCCGGCCGTGTGCGCGAAGTACGCCTCGGGGCTCTCCATGTGGTGCTCGATCGCGCCGATGTGGGCGCCGTAAGGAATGCGGATGACCACGGGCATGCGCAGGGTTCCGCGTCCGCGGTTGGTGAGCTTGGCGAGCTGCGTGGTGATCTGGTTGAAGGCGGGGTAGACGAAGCCGTCGAACTGGATCTCGCAGACGGGCCGGTAGCCGCGCAGGGCGAGGCCGATGGCGGTGCCGACGATGCCCGACTCGGCGAGGGGCGTGTCGAGCACTCGCTTGTCGCCGAACTCGGCCTTGATGCCCTCGGTCACCCGGAACACTCCTCCGAGCGTGCCGATGTCTTCACCCATGAGCAGCACTTTGTCGTTGTCGCGCATGGCCTTGCGCAGGCCAGCATTGATGGCCTTCGCTAGCGGAAGTTCTTCGACGGCCATTACTTGTCTCCTCCGAACGACGCCTCGTAGTTCGCGAGCCAGGCCTTCTGCTCGGCGACGAGCGGGTGCGGCTCGCTGTAGACGTGGTCGAACAGGTTGTCGATCGTGGGGTTGGGCAGCTCGAGGGTGCGGTGCCGGATGTCTGCCGCGAAGTCGGCCGCCTCGGCCTCTACGTCTTTAAAGAAAGCTTCGCTCGCGCCCTTGTTCTTGAGGAACGCCTCGAAGCGCAGAATCGGGTCGCGGGCGACCCAGTAGGCCAGCTGCTCGTCGTTCTGGTAGCGGGTGGGGTCGTCGGATGTCGTGTGCGCGCCGATGCGGTACGTCTGGGCCTCGATATAGCTGGGCCCCAGTCCGTTGCGGGCGTCGTCGAGGTGCTTGGCGCTCACCGCGTAGCTGGCGAGAACGTCGTTGCCATCGACCTGCACACTCGGAATGCCGAAGCCGCGGGGGCGCAGGTAGAGAGGGACTTTTGCCTGGGTGCTCACCGGAACCGAGATGGCCCACTGGTTGTTCTGCAAGAAGAAGACGGTGGGCGTCTGGTAGCTGGCCGCGAAGACCATGGCCTCGTTGACGTCGCCCTCGCTGGTGGAGCCGTCGCCGAAGTAGACGATCACGGCAGTGTCGGTGTCGGGGTTGCCCGTGCCGACGGCGCCGTCGAAGTTGATGCCCATGCCGTAGCCCGTGGCGTGCAGGGTCTGCGTGCCGAGCACCAAGGTGTAGCCGTGGAAGTTGCCGTTCTTCGGGTCGTTCACGTCCCACCCACCGAGGGTGGTGCCGCGCATCAGCTCGACGATGCCCATGAGGTCGACGCCGCGGATCTTCGCGACGACGTGCTCGCGGTAGCTGGGGAAGATGTGGTCTTGCGCGCGTGTGGCGCGGGCCGATCCGACCTGCGCCGCCTCTTGTCCGTGGCTCGGCGGCCACAGGGCCATCTGCCCCTGGCGCTGCAGGTTGGTGCACTCGGTGTCGAAGCGCCGGATGACGGCCATGTCGCGATAGAACTGCTCGTGCTGTTCGTCGCTAAGCGCCTCTATATAGGGCAGGTACTCGTCGCTCCCGGCGCTGGGAGCGAAGGAACCGTCTGTGGCCAGAAATTGAACCGCGGGCGGAGGAGTGGTCATAGATGAACCCTCTTGTCTTTCGCTTGTGTGCCTACGCTATCGGGTGCGTCGACGGGCCCTCTGAGAGGGTTGCGACAAGCTTTGCCGAGATAGCGATGAGTTTCTCTACAGATTCGTGCTCGCCGATCGAAATCCGCACACCCTCGGGGTGGAATGCGCGGACTACTATTCCATTTTCGGCATATACGACGGCGGCGTGTGCCGTGTGCTCTCCGGTGGGTAGCCAGATGAAGTTTCCCTGTGGCTTCGGGGCGTCCCACCCCTGGTCGATAAGCGCGGCCCAGAGGGTGTCGCGGCGCTCGGCGATGTCGCTGACTCTTTGTTCGAGTTCGGTTTCGTCGCCCAAGCTCACGACCGCGGCGTGCTGCGCCTGATCGGTGATTCCGAGCGGAATGGCGGTCGTGCGCGCCGCCTGCAGGATGGCCGCCGGACCGATTCCGTAGCCGACGCGCAGGCCGGCCAGCCCGTAGGCCTTGGAGAAGGTGCGCAGCACAACGAGGTTCGGGTAGTGGCCGAGCAGGGCGGCGCCGTCGACGGCATCCTCATCGGTGACAAATTCGGCATAGGCCTCGTCGAGAATCACGAGCAGATCGCTCGGAACAGCATCCATGAACTCTTCGAACTCGGTCTGGGTGACGATCGTTCCGGTGGGGTTGTTGGGGCTGCACACGATGATCAGGCGGGTGCGCTCGGTGATGGCGTCGAGCATCGCTGGCAGGTCGTGCCGGTGGTCGTCGGTGTTGGGAACCTTGACGCTGACCGCGCCGGTGAGTGTGGGCATCCAGGGGTAGGCCTCGAACGACCGCCACGAATAGACGACCTCGTCAGCCGCGCCGGCTGCAGCCTGCACGAGCTGGACCAAGAGCGAGACCGACCCGGCCCCGATGATGACCTCGTCAGCGCTCACGCCGAACCGCTCGGCAAGCTTGGCGGTGAGGTCGGGCGCGGCGGCATTCGGATAGCGATTGAGCGAGGCGCTCGCCTGCTGCACGGCCTCGAGCACCCCGGGCAGCGGCGGAAAGGGGTTCTCGTTGCTGGAGAGCTTGAACCCTCCCTCTATAGAGGTGCCCTGCTTATACGGCGGCAAAGCGAGGATTTCGGGGCGCAGCTTGACGGGGGGAATGGAGGAGTCACTCACTGGGTCAGTCTATGTTGCGGCAGATCGGGACGCGGGCAACGTCACAACCCCGCGATGAACTCATGGATAGTGCGGTATGAAACCTTCGACTCCACCAGGCTTGGTGATGCGAAAATCTAAACCCAGGACGGACAAGCCATTTCAGCCATTTTGCACGCCACCTTTTGCTGGAGACCTAGTTTTGTTCCATGCGGCCGTTAGTTCGACCCTTCGAAGCGAGGCTAGTCGTTCTCCTCTTCGAGTTCTTGCGCCGAGCTCATCATTTGATCGGCCACGAACGGATGAGAATCTTGAGTCACCTTGGCAAATCTTGTGGTGGCGACCATTGCGAATTCATGGTCCATCGTCGCCATTGTCGCCTCGAACCAGTCGCTATTGAGCGAGTCCGTTTCATCACTCATCCAAACCAGCGCGTCGTCAAAGCGACCGGCTGCTATTTCCGCCTTACTGGCCGTGAGAAGTTCGGCAATTCTTTCGAGTTTCCTCTGGTCACTCGACACGGCGGGGCCGAGGCGTGACAACTTTTCTGGCAGATCACGTGCCAGAAGCGGCGACCAGAGAACAGCCAGCCGGTACGACGCCCAAAGATCGTCGGAAGGGCCGCTTATAAGTCGAAGCCCCAGCGCATCATTGCGACGACCGGGCTCGAAGTTTGATTCTCCCAGCAGCTTAATTATGGACCGCCCTGGTTCTTCGCTCAGATCGCCAGGAACATTTAAGAGCCAAGATGCGTATTGAGTAACCCCCGGTGTGGCAAGTGCAGAGGCCAACCATCGAGCCTCCTCGAGCTGGAAGACAAATGAAGGTGGAGTCGTACCCTTCCTGTCGATATCGTCGGCGATGGTTGAGGCGGCCATCAACGCAGCAGTTCGCAGATTAGTTCGGTGGCCACCGGGAGACAGGAATTGATCCTGTCTCATTAAGGCGCTCAGGAAAGTCGAATCGGCAGAATCATCGTCGCCCGGAAGCCGCGACCGAGAAAGTATCATTCCGATGGTAGAGACGAAGCCCACGGAGGAAAGTGCAGGCCAGACAGGCATATCCCACTCATTTTCATCGCCCGAGTCGACTTCCGGCGGCGTCGATAAATCCGTTACCGCTAGAGAGCTTGCCCACCTCCTCTCGGCCGCTTCCCAGTCGTCGAAGGTCCCCAAAGACCCGTGCCTAGCCAGATCAGCCAGTCGAAGTAGTCGATTTCTCAGGCGCTCGCGTCCGAAGGTAGCCGCATACAGTCCTGCGTTCTGTAGGCAAGTGACCAAGACCCACGGAAGACCGTAGTAGGAGTGCGAAAGTTCCCAGGTCGAACTGGCGAAGGCTTCGAGGGCCTGGGCGAGCTGCTCAGGCCCAGGATCGTGAGCAAATCGGCCGGATGCCTTAATTGCCTCCCAGTCCTCGCCTTCCCCCTGGCTTGATGCCAAGCTTTGCCATACTCTGGCTGAACTTTCATCAGGAAGCACGGAGTTTGCTCGAATGAGTAGATTCTCGTTCTCGTCTCTTTTGAAGCGCACGTTAAAACTTCTAAAACGCGGGTAGGTAACCACGCTTTTTTGTACGTCCCACCGGACGTCCTGGCTACCTTCATCCCACTCATCTCCCCTTCGGGAAAAGATCTCGGTCATTGACAAAGTAGGGAATGGGCTCTGTTTGAAAGCCTCATCACGAACGAAGTCGCGGGCCGCAAGCGTTGGGACGGATTGCGCAAGACTTACTAGCAATTTTCGAAGTTCTGCACCTGCGTGAGCAAAAAGTTTTTGGAGTGCGGGTTCGGCATCGATCGCGTCGAGACTTAGGGCTCGGTTCAGCCACGTCGACAAACCAGCCGTTGAAGTCTCAGACGCTATGTTTCGGATAACTTCAAGAGCCTCAGTGTCGGAAAGAGCCCTCAGCGTCGTGAGATCACGGTTAAGCGGTCCGTCCATTAGCTTCATCATTGTTACGGCGAGGGCCCGTCCGTAGAGCGGCTGCGCCTGGACAATACCCTCCTTAAGAATATCCAAGGCCAGATACGCACCTGGACGAGTGATGTCCTCTGGTCCTCCCGACGAATCGATGTCGGCGCACATAAGAGGAATATCCGACCTAAGGAAGTCCCTATTGGCGAACACTGAACCAATGGCAAATAGTACGACGTTCCTCCAGAACGGAGTCAAAGCCCTTGATCGGATTTCGGCGATAATCTCCGATTCACGCTGGTGCACGATGTGCTCCGCCGCCATAAATTCCTGAAAGCTTCTCAGCTCGAATCCCACCCGCGACGCGTTCAATATTGTCAGGAAGACCAGGCGGTCAGTGACCAGTCTTTTGAAGTTGTCACGTATTTGCTCAAGCCCCTCCTCCGTATAGCCAATTGCCCTAAAACGCTCCTTAATGATGCCGTCAAATTCTTCCACCGTGAGAAAAGAGGAAGCCCCTCCCGCTTGCGAGCTGCGATTTTGAAGCTCCATGCCGACTATTCGGTGGATGTGAGCTACCTCCGATTCGTACTTCTGAAGGAGTTCTGACAGTTCTCCTTGTTTCTCCTGCTCCCTGTCGGAGATCACCTTGTAGTACTGAGAGAAAAGTCGCCATCGGTCACGAGGAGCACTTCCAATCTTTTCCAGTAGAACGGTGAGAATCGTGACCTGGAGTGGCGACTCGAAAAGGTTTGCGGTTGATTCCTCTCCCCTGGCTCGCGTCAATCTCTCAATGGTCTTGGCGGACTGAATTGTCCCCTTGCCTGTTCGGACAACAACGAGGCCTTGGGCGTAAGCAAGCGCCTGATTCGCATTGAGCGGCAGTAAGTGAAAATGCTTATAGACCTTTGGTGAAAATTCGTCGTTGTACCCTTGCGGTCTCGTCGTGGCCAGAGCGAGAACGTCTGCATCAAGGAGTTTTACATCCCGAAAAAATGCCGCAATACTCTCCATGACCTGATCTCGATTGCTCGAACTGGGTACCTCGTCGAGTCCATCGATGAGCAGAAGCCAGGGGTATGAAGACAGCCATCCTCGAAGCGCAGCTGCATCCACTTCTACCGGGGACCTATCGGATATCTCGTGAGACATGTAGCTCAGCAGGCTCGATTGAGGATGCTGGGTAAGGTAATCCGCGAAATTTGAGAGGATGAGCCGAAACGGCCAGGGTCGGGACCTTGGCGATTCAATCCCAACCTCACTCATTCGATTCTCAAGACGTTTTATTACGTCGTCTACTTCTTCTGACTCAGCTATGCGCGATTCGCGCAGAAACTCTGAGCGATAGACCTGCGCCAGCCATTGCGTGATAGTACTTTTCCCTTGTCCGGGACCACCCACCAGAACTGCTCGATTATTGCCAATCCTTTCGTTCTTAACTTCTGCATCGGTACCTGTTCCAATCCCACTGAATGCACGAATCATCCGCGAGGCAACACCAAGTTCGTCCTCGGACTCTCTGTGCAGGCGTTGAAGTGTTCTTGCGTCTTGGGCACGTTCAGCGCTCACGACAGGAAGGTCTACAAAGACATCAGAAACACTCACCCGTTGGTCATTTACAGTTCCGGCCTGGGTCAGGTTGAGGAGGTCATCGTCCACCAAAGTCCGAGCCGTGTATAAGGCCAGCGCTTCGGTCAGGGCCTTATCTTGAGCGTTCAGGTCATCGAGAATTCGCGAGAGAATATCGCCCGGCGTGACAAACGCCGCGTAACGGCGACGGATATCGTCGGCACCATCAAGTAAGGAACGGATCTCGTCGTAACTCCAGATGTGAAGCCGAGTAGAGTCCAACCCAATCTTTTTTGCAAGGCCTTCCGCGAAGTCACGGGCCTGCTCTTTGCCGCCTCCGTCACCTGGGGTTAGTCGAACGTTTGTCGCGAAAAGAAGTGAGTCTGGCTTCTGCTCTCGTTTGGAGTCAGGCTTTACCCAATCTCGAAGCTCATCGCCGATTTGCTCCTTAAGCCAATCCAAATTTTCCGACGGGGTGGACGAGATGGTCTTGTACTTGGCCTGCAGCACCCCGAAACCGCCCTCGGGATCTTTTTCGAAGAGTTGGTTACCAAGCCAGGAGGCTTCCCGCCCACCGTCGGGACCGACCCCGAAAACAGTGATTGAAGCGCCTACAGTCTTGGCGACCAGCGCTTGAGCCAAATGCTCAAAATTCGTCGGTCCCAGGGTCGAGAAGTCGTAGTCCATCTCTCCATATTGGACTAGAAGCCCTATGGGTGATCAGGAAAGTCACAACGGACTTCGCGCGCTCTCGCATGTCAACTGACCCCATTCCGCCCTCTTAGCTCAAGCCGTTAAATGCAATCGCAAGGTTTTTCGTGAGAGCGCCGGGGTGCCCAAATCTCATTTGGGAAGCGCGTGTCCAATTCGACGCCTGCCGATTGGCATCCAGCACTGCTGGCGAATAATGAACCTCGGTGTTGCGATGGTGCGTCTTGGTAAAACCCGACACCAGGACCCGGGGCACCGACTTCCACGACGGCGGCCGAGCCGCTTGGCACCAAGCAGGCGTCAAGAGCTGCGTGCGCATCATCCCTATGACCGTTCATCTGAACACCATTGCGTTCAACCTAATGCCCGCAGAATAGCGGTACGGTCTGGACGTGCAGGGAGACGGAACCCTCTTCCACACGCTCCCGCATTCGGTCAGACAGCGCCAATCACGACGTCTGCCAGACCCGCCACGCCATCTGGAAACGGCGCGTATGAATGTCCATCGATTCGTTCGAGCTGCGCGCGGTCAGATCGAATGGCGTCTATGCCCTCCGTTGTGTAGCTAAGCGCTCGGTGATAAATAATCGCGCCAAGCAAGCTAGGGACTGCCACGATCGTGTCACTGCCCGCGGATATTGGGGCTATTTCGGTGACCAGTCCAGCTCTTACGAGACCGTGAACTGCGGCTGCCCAAGACGGAGAGTCGAAAGAACGAAGTTGCAACGCGCCCGTAAACGACGACTTTGAGGCGCGCACCGTGAGCTGCCTGAGTGCAGCATCTCCTCCATTGAAGCGTGGGGCTTGAATCGTCGCGAAGGATCCTTCGTAAGCGCGATAAATCAGAAAATGCAGCCTAACTTGCGAAGCCGTCAATTCCGATACGACGCGGGAGTAGAAAAGACCATCATCAGACTCATTTTTCTCACCAACAATGAGTCCCGCAAAGTACTCCTGATGTAAATCGTCATCTACCCACGATGAATTCTCAATGAGTGCCGCGGCCAGGCGCGGGTGAACGGCTCGTGGGGATCCGTCATCGAGATCTGACTGCAATTCGCGACGTGCGCTGACCTTTTCTCCGATTCGAAGCAGGTTGTTCATGCGGTACTCGGTCCACTGACCGAACGAGTTTCCTACAGCCTTGATCGAGGGTCCGAGCGTCCAATAGATACCTAGGGCCCCGGCGCCAGCCAACGCACCGGGCAACCCGAGATCAGCCAGATCGGGAATTTCGAGTTCGCCCATGACAAGACTGTAGTCAAAGAAGAGCTGAACCTTCCGCAACATTTATGGGTCAGAACCGTAGCCCCCTGGATCGAGTGCTTTCCGATCATCGACTGTTTGGAAGAAGACGATCGTTCGCTTACGCGAAGAGAGGCGCTCAAAGGTCGGCGGAGTGGCGGCCCAAACGGCCGAGGGGCGTGGTTCCTCAATGTGCTGATCGAGAACAATCGACGGGCTCGGCGGCTTCCTCGCGTTCGGCGGCCAGCTCGACACCGGCGGCGCGGTGACGCTGGCGTTCCTCCTCTCGACGCTTGCAAGCTCCTGTCCCGCCGCAATTCCTTGCGCGAGCGAGATCATAGCTGTGCCCCGAACGCGAGTAGCGCGAGCGCCAACGCCCTTGCGCTCAAGACAGCGGCTCCTATAACGCCGACAACTACTATCAACGCACCTAGAGCGCTTACCGTCATGACAGCCAGACTGGTCGAAAGTCATGACCATCTGAAGCTGAAGGCCGCTGGCCTCGTCAGGCGCGTCGCGGATGGACTTTCTTAACTTTCTTTCATGAGGCAATCATGATAGCTGGGAGCTATTCGCCGTGCGGTCATGGAGCCCTAGGCCGCTGAAGCCGTCCCCACCCAAGCTCCAGGGCCGATGGAGGACCCGGCGGTTCGCTCACTGCGGTTGACGTCACGGATACAATACCGCCCGGAACGTGAACGTCACCAGCTGCGCCCTGTCCCTCGCTCCGACCTTCGTCATCGCCCGCACCGCGTGGGTCTTCACCGTGAACGGCGACACCGACATCTGCGCGGCGATCTCGTGGTTGTCGAGTCCGCTCGCGACGGCCACGACAACATCGCGCTCGCGGGGCGTCATAGCGGAGAAGCGCTCAAGCAACTCCTTGTCGATCGCAGGCGGCGGGCTGTCTGTCATGTGCCCGATCAGTGCAGCAGTAGCCGCCCCGGACAGGGCCCCGCCACCGGCAACCACCTCCGCGATGCCTGCCACGAGCTCAGCAGGACTTACCTTCTTGCTCAGGAACCCGTTCGCCCCCGCGCGCAGCGCCGCAGGCACGATCTCATCCTGGTCGAACGTCGTCAGAACGATCACGCGCAGATTTGAAGCCGGATGTTCCTTCCGGATCCGCCGCGTCGCCTCGACCCCGTCGATCCCGGGCATCCGAATGTCCATCAGCACCAGGTCCACCGCCTTGTCCCGCAGAAACGCGGGCACCTGCAGCCCATCAGACAGATCCCCCACAACAACGAACGTGGGGTCAAGCAGCAGCATCGACCGGATCCCCGCCCGCATGTCGTCTTGGTCGTCGACGATCAGAATGTTCGTCATGCGAGCTGCGCTCCCACCGGGCTGAGCACGGCGCTCACGCGAAAGACATCATCGACCGAAGACACCGAGAGCGTCCCGCCGCACGACTCCACGCGCTCCCTCATGCCGACTAGCCCGAGGCCACTGCCTGCGACCGAACCGCGCAGCGTGTGACTGATCCGATTCTCCACACTCACGTGAATCCTCCCGCCGTCCGAGCGAACATCAGCGGCCGCTGCTCCCTCCCCGTGCCGATACGCTCACGACGTTGCGTGCGTTCGAGCGGGCCGAGCCCGAGGCCGGCCGCGACGGCGACGCCTTTCGAGCAATTCTCGATTCCTCTATCTATTGACCCGGTGATTGGACACACTGGGGTATGGGCTTGGGGGAGTCGACCTGTGGGATTTCTCCACTGGGGTGGACATAGAAGACAACGCCCCGATTAGTCCAGACACGCGACACGCTCCTTGACGCGATATTCATGTTGGTCTGACAGAAGGATTGGGAATAAGTGCGCATCGAAACGGTCACCATTCGCAACTACCGGAGCCTGAAAGACATCACGCTCCGAGTCGACGACTATGGGGCATTCATAGGCGCAAATGGTTCAGGAAAGTCGTCCGTGCTTTATGCGCTGGACTGGTTCTTTAACGCAACGCCGCTCTCCGAAATCGATGTCCATGGGTGCAAAGAAGGCGGCATTCTCGAACCTGGTGCGACCGTCGAGGTGACTGTCACGTTCACCGCTCTCACTGATAAGGACCGCGACCGATTGCAGCAGTATGGCCGGGGCGACAGGGCAGAAATTCGTCGTACTTGGTACGCAGACACCAAACAAACCAAGACCGTCGGCAACGCGAAGCAAGGCCCCGGCTTTGCTGAGTTGCGCGCCGACCAGCCCATTGCGGACCGGCGCAGAATGTACCGTGAGCTCAGAAAAAGCGTCACTGATCTCCCGGAGCTTGCCGGAACTGCGAGCAAGGACACAATCTTTGACGCACTCATCGACTGGGAATCGGACGCCACTCATACGACGTTGCTCATCGAGATTGCAGATTCTGACGCGACCCAGATGATGGGGTGGAACGGGGCCAACGTAATTCGAGATTGCGTGCGCTTTGTGCTCATTCCCGCGGCCACCAGCATCGCAGGTGAGGTGGGGACATCATCGCGGGGCACCGCGCTGACAGAACTTGTTGGTGCGTTCATGGCAGCGGCCAGTGCGCGCGCTCAGGCCGCGTGGCTGGAGAAGCATGCTGATGCCGTGAACGAACTCGCGGGTGAGATCCGAACCAGCATCGAAGGCGCCACCGGTGTCCAGGCTGGCCGTATCAACGCTCGCCTCGCTTCACTGATACCGAACGCCAGTGTGACGCTCACACCGACCGTGCCGGAGTTCGTCCCCAAACTTGACCCGTCGATCGCAACCGCGGTGACCATCGCGGGAGTCACTAACGACGTCTCCCGGCAAGGACATGGAGTACAACGAGCCGTCATGATCTCCATGTTTCAGGTCATGGTTCCAGACGAAGATCTCACCCGAAAGACTCACGAAGCGTACGAAGGAGAGGATGAAGCCGCGACACAGACTCGTCTAGAGGAATCGCTCAGCGCTCTACCGAGCATCATCGTGGCGATCGAGGAGCCTGAGATATATCAGCATCCGGTGCGCGCACGATCATTCGCTAGGACCTTGCTTGAATTAAGTGGCCAGCCGAACGTTCAAGTGCTCCTCGCGACGCACAGCCCTTACTTCATTCAACCTGAACAGTTCGAGGCCCTTCACCGATTCACCTACGCAAACGGTGAGACCTCCGTGGCGACGGCTTCCGTCACGTCGGTCGCGGTCGCATCAGGCTTGAATCAGGACAGCATCGAAAAGGCCATCGTTTCTTACGTCCCCACGGAGTTCTCCGAAGGTTTTTTTGCCGACGCTGTCGTCCTCGTCGAGGGACAGACTGACCGGATCGTGCTCGAAGCAGTGGCAACGAAACTTGGCAATGATCTAGACCGGCTCGGAGTAACTGTCCTGTCCGTCGAGGGTAAAGGCGGTTTGCGGGTTGCACGCGCGATCCTGGTTGCGCTCGGCATACCAACCTACGTGCTTGCAGACGGTGATTACGGAACAGCGGCCCGCAAGACTTATCAAGGCCTCACCGACGACGAGATTCAAGTTAAACGGGCGACCGCTCACGGGAGCCACAAGGCAGAAACCGAAAGACTGGTTGCGGCGTTGCCATCGATCTCCACCGCCACCGTCGGAGCCCTCCCCTACACGTTCGGTAGCCCGAGCGTCGTATGCGGCGACTTCACTATGTGGACCGACGATATTGAAGAGGAACTCGGAGCCTGGCAGACCTTCGACGCGGCCCTCAGCGCGGTGGGGATCACGCTCGCCTCACGAAGTAACAAGAATCTTCTCGCCTACCGGAATGCCGTGTTCTCGGCAGATGATGCCGATCTGCCGAGCATCTTCCGAGCGGTAGTTATACAGATCGCCGCCCTCACTGGCGAACCTATGCCGGCAGGAACTGAGACGACGATCTGACCGCACGGCGACGATAGGGGAACAAGACAATGAACGAAATCAAATGTCCGCATTGCGGGAGAACGTTCACGATTGACGAAGCGGGCTACGCCGACATCGTTAAGCAAGTTCGTGACGAAGCATTTGAAAAGCAACTCCATGAACGCCTCGAACTCGCGGAACAAGACAAGCAAAACGCTTTGGAGCTGGCCCAGGCAAAGACGGTCGGCGAACAGCAGCAGTCGACAGCTATGAAGGACGCCGAGATCAACGAGCTCAAGGCAAAGCTAGATGCCGGTGCGCTGCAACAAAAGATGGCCATAGCGGAAGCACTCAGCACGATTGAAAAAGAGCGCGATGCCGCACTCAACAGCCTTGCGACTGCCAAACACGATAAGCAGTCAGCGGTCGAGCTGGCGGAAGCAAAGCTCTCCTCTGAGTCGCAGAAGTCTGAGGCCGCAAAGGACTCGGAGATCCAACAGCTCAAGGCCACACTCGAATCCGTTGAATTGGCCAAAAAGCTGGAGATTACCGAAGCGCTCGGCGTCGTCGAGAAGGAGCGTGACGAACTAAGGAACGGGCTGGAGAAGGTTCAGCTAGAAAAACAACTCGCAGAGACTTCTTTGAAAGATAAGTACGAGACGCAACTAAAGGATCGCGACGATGCGATCGAACGACTGCGGGACATGAAAGCAAAACTCTCGACCAAAATGGTCGGCGAGACCCTGGAGCAGCACTGCGAGATCGAGTTCAATCGAATCCGTTCGACCGCATTCCCTCGCGCCTACTTCGAAAAGGACAACGACGCTCGCACTGGCAGCAAGGGCGACTACATCTTCCGCGACTCGGACGAGGCGAACACCGAAATCGTTTCGATCATGTTCGAGATGAAGAACGAGAACGACACCACCGCCATAAAGAAAAAGAATGAGGACTTTCTTAAGGAGCTCGATAAGGACCGCAACGAGAAAGGATGCGAGTACGCAATTCTCGTCTCGCTGCTCGAGCCGGACAACGACCTTTACAACACCGGGATTGTCGATGTCTCCTACCGCTATCCAAAGACCTACGTCATCCGGCCTCAGTTCTTCATCCAGATGATCACATTGCTCCGAGACGCCGCCACGAATTCCCTTAAGTACAAGACCGAGCTCGCATTAGTGAAGGCGCAGCACGTTGACATAACGAATTTCGAGAGCGAGCTCGAGACCTTCAAGACGTCGTTCGGCAAGAACTATGACCTGGCGTCGCGCCGCTTTCATACCGCCATCGACGAGATCGACAAGTCGATCGACAGGCTGCAAAAAGCGAAAGAAGCGCTGCTCGGCTCCGAGCGCAACCTGCGACTTGCCAACGATAAAGCGCAGGATGTGACCCTGAGAAGGCTTACCCGAGGCAACCCCACAATGGCATCGAAGTTCGCCGAACTCGAGGCCTCAGGCGAGATCGAAGGAGATCACGAATGAACCGCGTTCCAGTCATCAGCAGCAACCTCTCCGAAGTCGGGTACGACCCCGGCACGCGCACACTTGAGATTGCCTTCAACCAGGGCGGGGTTTACCGGTACTCCGGCGTGCCACCCCTCATCTACGAGGGTCTCATGTCCGCCACGAGTCACGGGCGGTTCTTCGACGCCAACATCAAGAAGGCCGGTTACACATTCAGGAGAATTTCCACCTAGCGTTAGTTAGTGCCTGCCGAGATTACATCGCCTCTGACGGCACGCTGATGTCGGCAACGCTGAGTTTTACGCTGAACATCGCAAGACGGTGTCCGACCACGTCATTCAAGCAGCGGGCGATGCGCAGCAGCTCTTCGGTTGTTCCCGGCTACCAGGACCCGACCCAACTGCCTGCGCGCCGCATCCACCGAACCGCCTTGAAGCTTCGTCACACCGTCAGGCATGCTGGGTTGCACGGCCAATCGACCCGACGGCTTCACGTACGAGTCAATTGGCGGCGACGTCGTGATCAGCCATCACGGACGCCGTGCCGCCACCCTGCGAGGAGCCGCCGCCCAGCAGTTTCTGGCCGAAGTAGGGCACGAGCCTCATCAGCTCATGGCGCGCATCACGGGGAACTACAAGCGTGGCAACGAGAGAGTCCCAAGGAGCACCCGCGCAACCAGAGGCACTGAGCTACAACCCGAGCCGTGGTTCAGCGGAGGCCTCAGGATTCCGGAAACTTCGTCGTCATCGTCAACGGATGCAGGCGAGGCCGAACAGGTGAGCGGGCTTGGCAAAAAGAAGTAAAGCGTCAGGCGAGAAGAGGGTTCTTGGACCACGGGTCTACGGCTCCTGCACGAGCCTCCGCAGAATCCCCTCGAGCGTGGAGCGCTGCTCCTCGTCGAGCGGGGCGAAGAGGTCTTCGAGCACGTTCGCAGCGACGCGGTGCCCTTCTCGCAGCGCCTCCCGCCCCGCGTCGGTGAGGACGTGTTCGATGCGCCGCCCGCGCCCTGCGGCGCGTGAGATGAGCCCTCGGTCGACGAGTCGGTTGGCCAGCGTGCCGAATGCCTGGTCGCTCTGAAATGTCGCAACCGCCAGATCGTGACCGGATGCGCTGGGCATGCGGTCGATCGCGCGCAGGGCGTCCCACTGAACCAGGCTCACCCCGACCTCGCGCAGGGCGGCATCCATCGTGCGGTGATTGCGGTACTGCGCCTGCTTGATCGCCTGCCCCAGCGATTCCAGATTCGTCCTCATCGTGTTAGCGTATCAACACCAGTACATAAACATACTTAGATAGGCCCGTGATGACTCCCTCGCTCCCCCAGGACACACCCATCGTCGAGTCCGGCAATCCGGATGCGCGCACCTTGTTGCTGTTGCACGGCGGCGGCGGACCCCAAACCGTCGCGCCGATCGCGGGCCACCTCGCCGCGACCATGCACGTTCTGGCCCCGACCCACCCGGGATGGAACGGCACGAGCAGACCCGACGACATCGCATCCGTCGCCCAGCTCGCAACCGCCTACCTCGAAAACCTTCTCGAGCGTGGCGAGCGCGACGTCGTGGTGGTCGGGTCGTCGATCGGCGGCTGGATCGCACTCGAGATGGCGATCCAGTCCGCCGACGAGCGTTACGTCGGCCTGGTCGGCGCCGTGATCGACATCGACGGCGTCGGCGCTGTCGTCGAGGGCGAGCCGGTCGCGGACTTCTTTGCGCTCGACGCCCGCCAACTCGCCGAGGCCGCCTGGCACAACCCCGAGCTCGGCTACAGAGACCCCGCGGCGTTCACCGACGAGCAGCGCGCCATCCAGCAGTCGAACGGCCAGACCATGGCTGCAATCGCGGGGCGCGGCATGAGCGACGCGACACTCCTCGAGCGCCTCGACGCGATCACCGTGCCGACACTCGTCGTGTTCGGCGCCAGCGACCGCATCGTCACGCCCGCCTATGGCCCGGCTGTCGCCCGCGCCATTCCCGGTGCGGAGTTCGCCGTCGTCCCAGACGCAGGACACCTCCCCCACCTTGAGGCCCCGGAATCGACCTGGGCTGTCATCGACCCGTTTGTGAACCGCATCCGGTAAGCGGGTCAGCGTCGATGCGAGCGTCGCACCATGAAGATCACCAGCGCGGCCGCGGCCGCCAGAAAGATGAGTCCGACGGGGAGCGCGTGCAGTGTCATCGTGAGAGCAGGAACAACGACAGCGAAATACAGGCCCAATCCGGCAAGAACAACGAGGGCTGCAACCTCCAGTGGCGAGGTCTTTGTCTTCATCTGAATCACCATCCTTTGTCGCTATCACGATCGAACTACCTACGACGCTAGCAACTGGCCCGCGCTACCCAGTCGCAGTACCGGGCCGCGCGACCGGCCCGCGCGCAGTATTCCGCTTCTGACATCGACGGCGTTCCGTCGAGATCGAGCCCTCGAACGGCTCGATGAGGATACAAAGCGCCCGCCGAGCCATGGCGTATTGACAGGCCAACAACTTTCACGCCAGCATGAGCCAACCCCACTGCCGACCGATTGGATCTCCGATGGTACGGCGAATTCGCATAGGCGCAGCGCTCACGCTCGTTTCCGGACTCGTGGTCGGACCCGCCGGCTGCTCGGATGTGATGGATCTCGATCCGCCGAGTCGGATTCTTTACGAGGGGCCCTACGAAGAAGCCGTCGTGCTGTGCGCACAGAACACGCTGTCTTTCGCCGATGTCACCGACCATCAAGGCTACTACTCAGAGGTATTTGACGTCGTTGTGCGCGCACCACGTGAAGACGCAGAATTCGGCATGTACTGGGTCAGTGGCACGTCGAAAAATTTCCCCATGAAAGGTCCCGAATTATTTCGAGACTGGATCTGCGAACTGAGAACCACGGGCAAGAAGCTGGGCGCACCGACGGTCACCCAGTTCGACGTGTACGAAAAGAAGTAGTCGCGGAACGATAGGCGCGGATTCTCCCGCTTGAGCAGGCGAGCCGCGCCCACCTCCATCCCGGCCGCATGGGCCGCGGCGACGCCCCGCCGACCATATGCTGTGCGCGTGACCTATCCGAAAGCCGTACGAGACCTCGACTACTTTCGTGGCACGACTCAGCTGTCTGCAGTGCCGGCTCGGCTTACCTGGACAGGCGATGATCGCCTTCGCCTCGAAGCGCTCGACACGGCGGGCGCGCCCATCGAAACACTCTTCGAGGCCGCGATACGCGACGTGGCGATCGGAGGCGGGTTCACGACGCCGAGTTTCAGCGTGGCAGGTGCCGGGTATCGAGTCGACTTCTCGATGGCCGCGCGCACCGGATCATTCAGCGCCGCGTCAACGTCAGGTGTCGCCCAGTGGATGCACGCTTTGCGCGCAGCCGGAGCCAAGTCCCACTACTGGAGTGCGACTCGCATCGCCGTCTGGTCGACTGCCTCCACTATCGGCTTCGTCATCCTTCTTTTTCTGGCTCTTGTCATCAAGGGAACCATCGACGGCACATTCGAGTTGCCCAGCTAAGCGGCGATCAGGATCGGGAGGATCACTCACGACGAAGTGTGCGAGCCGAGCCCGTCGCGGAGTGCGACGAGGTGAGCACGGCTGAGATCGGATGCGGCGCTTGAGTCGCGAGTCGCGATCATCGCCTCGCGGCTGCGCTCGGCGAAGGTGTCGAAGAGAACGATCGGGGTCGGGAGAGTTCATCCGCCGACCATCGCAGGCAGGCCCGCGCCTTGAGCTATCGCCGGTACTTCGGCGTGATCAACGGGATCGGTTGCGGGTTCTCGCGCACCCACCTCACCGCGTACTCCGACAGCATCGCATGATCGACGGCGAGCCGCTTCCTCCCCTTGAGAAGCCTCGTTGCGTTTCTCGCTGCCTTGAGATCGGCGGCGGGGAGCGGTGTCGATGAGCTCAGGTACTCGGGCAGAGCGTCCGCCATCCGCTGGAAATCGCGATCCCAGTTGCCGCCGCCGTTTCGATCGAGCTCGTCTGAGATTCGTCCTGTGATGCGAATCACTTCGCCTTGTACCGTCGCCGCCGGTCCCTGCGAGGGAACGAGCAAGTCCCACAGCTCCCGGTGCTGTTGCTGCCAGGTCGACCCTGTCACCACGATGTCAGAAGATCCGTCATGCATGCGCCTTCGCTGAACCGGCGAGGCCTTCAGCAACTCGTAGATCTTCTGCAGACCCGCGTCAGCTTCAGCCAACTTGTCCCGGTTGAAATTGTCACGATGGAACTCGAATTGCTTGCCGATCCGCGCTGCGTCAGCACGCAGATCTTCGCTGAGCACAGCACCGGCCGCAACGAGAATCTCAAGAATCTCGGCGGTCTCTGCGATGCTGGCATTTTCACAGAGCTTCACAGCAATTGCAGCAGGCGTGAGGCCACGTTGAGCTTCGGCCGACACATTCGCGCCGCGCTCGACAAGTAATCGCACGTTCTGCGCACGGTGCCTACCCGCCGCTATGTGCAGGGCCGTCTCACCATGCTTGGTCACCGACTCAATGTTCGCGCCGAGGTCGAGCAGCAGCCCTGGCTGTCCGTTCCATGCTCCTGCGTGTCGATGCAAAGGGGTCATACCGCCCGAGTCGACCGCTTCGACATCGGCACCATGATCGACAAGCCAGCGGGCGACGGTTGTAGGGCAGTTGGCAAAACCAAGAGCTGTGCTCTTCCAATACCCGCCCCGCGCATCGACCTCACAGGTGTCGAACACGGCGAGCACAGCTGCCTCGTCGCCCTCAGCCAGAAGGTCTTCAAAGTTCTTCGGCAGAGTGGAGCTTGACTGTTGCACCATGTGGAGATCGTAACTGGCCGCCGAGGTGGGCCCGAAGTGAACCCATGCCGGGCGCGATGCGTCTGAAAGTTAAATGCGTGCGATACGTGTTGACTGCCGATCATGAGATTCCAAAGCGTGCCCCATTTGCACTCAAGCCTGGCGACATCGTTTAGGTGGGAGACCGGGACACAGAGTGGCCCGCTTTCGTGCTCGTGACGGCACCGAGTGACCGAGAGTCACGCGGGTAGTCGCACCCGCTAACCGGTCGCCGTGCGGATGCGCACCTCGCGTTCCATGCGCTTCTCATGTCGCTCGCGTCCCTTCACCGCCTCGAGCTCCCTGCTCTTCGGAGGGGCGTTCGTCACCAGTCCGTCGAGCAGTCGCCGCGTCGCGTCTGCGATTTCGTCGATGGCGCACTCGAACGCCTCGGTGTTCGCACGTGAGAGGGGTGGGTGGATCCGCTGACCTTGCGCACGAACTGCAGCGCCGCCTCGCGCACCTCGTCGTCGTTGGTCGGGGGTTCAAAATTGTGGAGTACTCGGATGTTCCTGCACATGCGAGCGAGATTACTCCTCAGCGCGAGCGACTTCGAGGGGCCCGCACGGCATCCGGCACGATGATCGACTACCGGCGCAGAGCCGCTCGAATACTGAACGGCCGGCGCACCAAGCCTGGGTCGATGGCACGTCCGTTCTGAACGATGTCGACCTCGCCGCGGTGTGCGAGCCGTCTTGCCGCGCGGCGGGCGGGTTCGTAGAGCGACTGCCAGTCGTCGGGCGCCACGGTTCGTGCCACGACCTCAGGGGTGACGGGCGCATCCTGACGCTCAGACGTGAGGCTCACGATGACGGCCTCGAGCCGCTTGTCGGTCTCGTTCACGCCTCGGCGCCGGCAGGCGTCGGAGCAGTACTTCACCTCGGCCCAGTTCTGGGCCCACTTCGCTCTCCACTGCATCGGCCGGCCGCAGGATGCGCACACCTTCTCGTTCGGCTCGTTCTGCAGGGCGGACTGACGGTGCGGCACGTTTCTATTCTGCCAACCAGAGCGTCGCCGCGGTCGCGAACTAAACGGGGTCGACAGCTGTCAGCGCGCGGAACGTGTCGTGCAGTTTCCAGAACTGCGAGATGGGCAGTGGGTCACCCTCGACGGCGGCTTCGAGAAACGTCAGATGGGTCATCCACCCCGCCTCGTACGACTTCTCGAGAGAGCCGAGTTGCGAGTGAACGAGGTGCAGGACCGCGCCGTCGTCCGCGCTCTCGAGCGTGATGGACAGCCGTGAAGGCGCCTCGTCCGGAAACTCCCACGTCAGCTGCAGTCGATGCGGTTCCTCAGCGTCGAGAATCTCGCTTCGAGAAAGCGTGTCTCCACCATGGTCGACCACGAGCAGGCCGCCCTTCCTGATGTCACACGCGACCGCTTCACCCAGCCAGAAGGGGAGCATCGTCGGGTCAGTCCACGCCGACCACACACGTTCGGTCGGTGCCGCAAGCGACCAGGCCAGGGAGACGACACCGCCAGAGCAGCTCGTGGAGGAGAGGGGCATTGCGCATCCATTCTCTCGATCGTCAACACGGCCGACGCTATCAGCGCTGATCTACAGACCCGCCTGAATCAGCCGGATGTTCTCGCCGAGAACTCCCGACGCCAAGAGTCCGGCGCCGAGCGGGCCCGACGAATCCGTGCCGAGCAAAGGCAGTTGTCGCAGCGCCGCACGCACCGGCTCGCTCATGTGCTCGAGTTGCCAGGCGATCTCAGCCGCGCCACCGGCATCCGGGTCAGCAAGACCAGCAGCCTTCGCGGCGTAGGCGGCCGCGCCCAGCGCGTGCGCGCCCATGTGAACGACACCGGATGCCTGTCCGGCCGACCACGCTGCGGCTTTCGCCGCGGGCGAGTTCACCACCTGCGCCGCGCGGTTGGCCACGAGGCGCCGCCGGATCTCGCCGGCCGTGTCGAGCTCGCCGCGAGCGTATGCGCGCGCCCGGGCAATCGCATCCCGCGGCCTGTCTTCGTCGGGGGCCTCCGCCTCGAACAGAGGCAGAACGCGCTCGGCGCAGTCGGCGGCCCAGGCTGCGACAAGTCGACGGTCACTCTCGGTTAGCGATTGGGGAGAAGCCATAGCAGAACTGTGGCACATCTGGGCGGACACAAGCGGACTACGACCCCTCGCGTGGATGCGGACCCGGCTCACCGTCTCGAGGGGATCACGATCGCGGTGACCGCCGCGCCGACAGCCAGGATGGCCGCCCCGATCCAGGTCGCTGCCTGCAGTCCAGCAGCCGTGGCTTCGACTCCGTGCAGGGTGGATGTCGTTGTCGTCCACGTCGCGAGCCCCACGAGCACCGCGAGTCCGAGAGCCGTTCCCACCTGCTGGATCGTGGACATCAGCGCGGAAGCAACACCCTGCTGATCTGGCGGCACACCGGCTCCTGCCGCGGCGAACAGCGTGGCAAATCCCACGGCCTGTCCGATCCCGAGCAATGCGGTCCACGCGACGACGACCCACAGAGGTGCGTCCGCGTGCAGCGCGGAGGCGAACCCCGCGTTGCCGACCGCCGCAATGAGGAGCCCGACGATGAGTGCACCGCGCACTCCAAGCCGGTTCAGCGCTGCTTTTGCGAGATTCGATGCCAGAAGCGCCGTCACTCCCCAGGGAAGGAACGCCAACCCGGTGAGCAGCGCCGAGGCACCGAGCACGCTCTGGGTGAAGACCGTGAACACGTAGTAGCTAGTGCCGATGGAACCCATGAACAGAACCATGGCGATCAAAGAACCGGTGAGAGTCCGACTACGAAACATAGTCAGCTGCAGCAGCGGATACCGTGCAGTCTTCTCTCGCACGACGAACGCGATCAACAACAGGATGCCGGCAACCCCCGAGACAAGGACGCTCGCGTCGATGCCGCGGTTGGGTAGCTCCGCGAGGGCGAAGACGATGGCCGCGACTCCGAGCGCCGCAAAGATCGCGCCCGGAAAGTCGAGCGATCCACGATTCGCCGGGCGCTCCTCACGGGACGTCGCGCGCCACGCAACGACGAGCCCGATCAGCGCCAACGGAACGAGGAGGAGGAAGATCGCCCTCCAAGTGAAGAACGCCATCAGAACTCCGCCGAGCGCCGAGCCGAGCGCGAGTCCCACCGCTCCCGCCGACGACCAGATCGCCAGGGCGCGGAATCGTGCGGGGCCCTCGTCAAAAGAGACCGCGATCGTTGCGAGTACGGCGGGCGATATGAGCGCGCCACCCGCGCCCTGCAACACGCGGCCGATGAGCAGAACGGCCGCGCCCGGGGCAAGAGTCGCCACCAAGGAGCCAGCAGCGAACAGCGCGAGGCCGAGCAGGATCATCCGGCGCGGGCCGAACACATCACTCAAGCGGCCGCCGACGAGCAGCAAGCCGCCGAAAGCCAGCGCATAGGCGCTCACCACCCACTGCAGCGCAGACTCGCTCATTCCGAGTTCGGCTCCCATGTCGGGGAGGGCGACGAGCACGATGTTGTAGTCAACGGCGAGCAGAAACTGTGCGAACGCCAGCACAGGCAGAAGCAGCGGATGCCGTCTGGTCAGGATTTGAGACAAAGGAAACACCTTTCAAATAGAGTGGTAAATCACTCACTAAAACGATGAAGAACTATGGGGTCATCGAAGGAAGGAAATGCGCCGCTAGTGAGGCAGGAGGCGTTGCAGCGCCCCGCCCTCAACGTCGGCGCCGATTCCTGCGGATCGCAGCGCATTCGCATACTGCGACCAGGCGAAGTAGGAGCGGATCTCCTCATCATTCAAGCCGCGCGAAGAGAGGTAGTCGGCCTGGTCGCTGTAGCACTGACGCACAGCCACGCCGATGGGCTCGACATTCGACGCCGCCGACGCGTGCAGCAGAACCTTGCCGGCATCGCTGCTGCCGGTGCGCTCTGTCGAGCTCGGAGAAAGAAGGGCCTGCAGTGCATCCTCGCGAGGGGTTTCCGCGAGGATGCGGTCGATCTCGTCGCGGAAGAGATTGTGAATCTCGCCGATCACCGCGACGAACAGCTCCTCTTTGTTCGCGAAGAGGCGATAGAGGTATGCCTGAGAGATGCCCGCGTCGCGCGCGATCTCAGTGGTGTTCGTTCCCCAGTAGCCAGTGCGACCAAAGGCCTGCGTGGCCGCCGCGAGCACGTCCGCTCGTCGGGCGTCAGCGGTACTGAGGATGCGTTCTTTAGACATGTGAGTAATCTACCACTCATTGAACGTCTACGCATCAGACTCGTAGGCGCGGACCGCTTCGACGATGGGCACCTGCCCTTCATTCAGCTCGAGGATCTGCCTGTCGATGGTCGAATCGAACACCAACTCCTCGAGAACAGCTGCCACGTCGTCGCGGGGTATTTCGCCGTGCTCCTCGGCGGGGCCTAGCGAGACTTTTCCCGTTCCAGAGTCATCGGTCAGCAGGGATGGCCGGAGGATCACCCAATTGATGTCTCGACGGGTCAATCGAACCTCCGCTCTCTTCTTGACCGCGAAGTAGTGCTCCTCGTCGTCACTGAGCGAACGCTCACGCCACGCCTCGGGCAGAACGGATACAAGGATCAGTCGCGTCGCCCCGACATGCTCGATCGCCTCCGCTACACGGCCGAGAGCGACGAGGTCGATGTCATCCGTCACGCCCTGGGGGCCAGCGTTCGAGCCCGCCGCGTAGACGACCACATCGCAGTTCGTGATCATTGCCTCGAGCTCCTCTGTGGTCGCGGTTGTGAGATCACCGACCACTGTCGATATCTCGGCCCCCTCGAGAGTCGCGGCTTGCTGCGGCGTGCGCACCAGGCCAGAAACAGGCACCTCCTGAGCCCTGAGCCGTTTCGCAAGAAGTCGACCGACCCTGCCCGTGATGCCGAAGATGAAGACGCGCGGAGCCACGGGTCGTCCTGCTGATCTATCCAATGCCTGTCTCCGTTTCGTTAAGCTACCTTTAGTAGAAACAGTAACCTACCAAAGGTAGCTAATGACCATCGAAGCAATTGCGTCGCACGAGGAACCGCCAAAGCGGCGTCTCTCCTGGCAAGCTCGCCAAGAGGATCTGCTGGAGAAGGGGCTCTCCATCGTGCGGGAGCTGGGGGTGGACGCCTTGACGCTCGGCGCTCTCGCACAGCAGGCAGGAGTGTCGAAACCTGTTGTCTACGATCACTTTGAGACTCGTTCGGCATTGTTGACCGCCCTCTACCGCTGGGTCGATGCGGAACGAAAACGGGCGTTCCAAGACGGGATGGCCCAGGGTGATCTCGCATACGAAGCGACGATCGACGCTCTCTCCTCCACGTACATCCGGTGCGCGACCGATGCGAGCAGTGAGTTCTTCGCGATCGGGGCCGCGATGAGCGGCAACGAAGAGCGGGCGCGCATCTATCGTGAGCTCGTAGACACGGGAGTGCAGATGTTCGAGGCCGTTCTTCGACCTCATGTGCGTATGCCCGATTCGGAGCTGCAGCTTTTCTGCGTTGCACTGGTGGGCGCTGGAGAATCTCTGTCGACCTCGGTTCTCGAAGGAGCAACCACGGAGGCCGACGCTATCGCGACGTACTCCCAGCTGATCGCGCAGGCAATGAACCATTCCCTCGTGCGCTAGGCACGGGGTACGCGCACAGGCAGCGACACCTCGAAGCGACTGCCCTCGCCGAGGGCGCTCTGGGCCTGCAGCGTTCCGCCCAAAGCCTCGGCTAGACCGCGGGCGATCGAGAGCCCGAGGCCGGTGCTCTGTCCTGCGCGCACCCGAGACGGCTCGCCGCGCCAGAGCCGATCGAAGACGTGGGGCAGGTCTGCCGCAGCGATGCCTTCACCGGTGTCGACCACGGCGATACGCACGGTGCCGGCATCCGTCGTCGCTTCGAGGTCGACGCGCCCGCCGGCCGGAGTATGCCGCAGTGCGTTCGAGAGCAGGTTGTCGAGGATCTGCCGCAAACGGGCGGGGTCGGTCTCAAGCGGAAGCGACTTGGGAGCCTCGACGTTCAGCGCGACACCCGAGGTCGTCGCGTGGGCCCGGTAGGCCTCGGCGAGCTCTCGCACGACCGCAGCCGCGTCGCTCGCCCTTCTCTCCAGCACGAGGTCTCCCGACTCTGCGAGTGCGAGAAGTTGCAGATCGCCGGTAATCCGCTCCATGCGCCCCGCCTCGTCGAGCACCAGCCGACGGAGGGCCGCATCGTCGAGGCCGAGCCCATCGTCTGCTGCCTCGACCCATCCGCGGATGTTCGTGAGCGGGCTGCGCAGCTCGTGGGCGATGTCGCCGAGCAGCCGTCGGCGTGACGCTTCGTGTCCGGCGATCTCGCTCGACATACGGTCGAATGCGGCACCGACGCCGGCGAGATCGTCGCGGGCATGCAGCCCCGTGCGGGCCGCGCGGTCGCCCGCACTGAAGCGATCGACGGCGGTCTCGAGTCGGCGCGCGCTGCGCAGGGTCGGCACGATGATGAGCGCCGCCGCTGCCGACAGAAGTGCCAGCAGCACCACGATGAAGACCGCGACACGGGCAATCGACCCAGGGCTCGCGTCGAGCGGGCCGCGCGCGTCGCCTCGCGGGTCGGTGAGCACGAGGTTCACGGCGGGCGCCGTCGTCGCTCTGGACTGGTCGACGCGCGCCTGCAGGAGGCAGTCGTCTACGACGTCGTCGCCTGCCGGCACGGTGCGCAGCGCGAGATGCGCGGGGGCGCTCGATAAAGAGAGGTCGAGGTCGACGTCGGAGACGAGAGGTGCATCTGCGGCGAGCAGGCAGGCGTTCGTGCGATCACGGAGCTCGTCGAGGGCGGTTCGCTCGCTCGGCAACAGCGTGTTCAATGCGGCACGGCCACAATCCGGCGCATCGTCGTAGCCGTTGACCACGGGGCGACCCGTCGCCCACACCGCCGTTCCCACGGTCGCATCACCCAGACACTCCACCACCGCGCTCGCCTGCCAGGTGAGTTGCTCACGTTGCGCCTCATCAAGCGAAAAGGGCCCGCTGATGCCGTCGCTCAGCTGCAATTCAAGCGTCTCGGAGTCGGCACGTGGTTCGAGCGGGTCGAGCAACCTCGTGGAGTCCGCCGGACGGGGCAGGCCGGGCGCGGTGTCGGCGATCACCGCTCCCGTGCCGTCGATCAACGCGATGCGGCGCCCCGTCTCGTGACTGAGCTCAAGAAGCATGGGTCCGACGTCGCGCCAGTCCGCGTGGCTGCCGGCCCAGGTGGTGAGCGCGTCCACCACCTGCTCGTCTCGCGCGAAATCAGCATCGGATGCCTGCTGGTCGTAGCTGAACTCCGAGGTCTGGGCGAGCCAGATGGTTCCGCCCACCGAGGCGAGTACGAGCAGCAAGCCAGCCGCGAGGTAGCGAGCGAGCATCCGGGGCATGCGTCGAGCACCCTCTGCTGAGCGTCTCGTCGTTGTGCCCATGTCGTATGCCATGCTCTCATCGTCCTGCGTCCCTACACGCATCCGCCCTCGCCGTAGCCGCATTGCGCGCTCAGGTCGCCGCGAGCGCCGCGGTCGGCGACTGCCGAGCGGCGCGCACGGAGGGTGCGAGTCCAGCGATCGCGCCCGTGCCGAGAGAGGCGGCCATGCCGACCAGCACCGTCTGCACCGGCACCACCAACGGCCAACCCTGATAGCCGCTCCAGGCGGCAGTGCCCAGCAGACCGAGTAGCACCCCTGCTGCCCCGCCCAGCGCGCACAACACGATCGCCTCCACCAGAAACTGCGCCTGGATCTGACCGCGGTGTGCGCCGAGTGCGCGGCGCAGTCCTATCTCTCTGCGTCGTTCGAGCACGGAGACGAACATGGTGTTGGCGATGCCGATACCCCCGATCACGAGCGCGACCGCAGCAAGAGCGAGAAAGAGACCGTCGAAGCTGTCGCGGGCAGCAGCTTTGGCCGCGAGCACGGCGGAGGGCTGGCTCACCTGCACGAGCCCGCTCGCTTTCGGGGAGAGAGTCGCCGCGACGATGGGACGCAAGGCTTCTATCGAGGACTCGATACCGGTGACGTAGGCGGCGGTGGGCACGCCATCGAAGCTGAGCCAGCGCCGCGCGGCAGCATCGTCGACCAGAACCGCCGACTGCAGATCGGCGGAGAGCGGGGTCTTAGCGAGCACCCCGACGACCGTGAATGCGACACCCCCGATATCGATCGCCACCGGCCGATCAGGGAGTTCAGACAGGCCGAGTCGTTCGGCCGCCTCGACGCCGAGCACGGCCGTCGGCAGGTCGCTGCCGTCGAGCCAGCGACCAGACGACACGTCGGCTCGCAACACTCCCACGAGGTCGCCGCGAACGGCGAGGGTGGTCAGGCCGCTCTCCGGGTAGCTGCGCAGCTCGTTGCTGCGCACAGGGGCGTGCGTGTTGCCGACGGATGCGGCACCGGTCACGGTTCCGATTCGCTCCAGCATGCCGACGGCCTCGGCAGGAAGCGGCACGAGTGCACCGTCGCCTCCTGTCCTCGGATCAGCGCGCAACAGGTCGGCGCCGAGCGCGGTGAGGGTTTTGTCGAGTGCGGCCTGCGAAGACGCGGGCACGGCGGTGACGGCCACCAACGTGGCGATGCCGATGGCGACGCCGATCGCCGAGAGCACCGCACGCAGGGGTCGAGTGCGGAGCCCGACGGTGCCGACCTCGAACAGATCGCGAATATCGAGGCGGGGGCGACGCTCATGCATGAGCCACCGCCTCGGTGTCGGTGACGATCCGTCCGTCGAGCAGCTCGACGCGCCGCGGCAGTCGTGCGGCGAGCTCGACATCGTGCGTGATGACGACGACAGTGGTTCCCTCGTCGTGCAGTTGCTCGAGTAGAGCGAGCACGCGTTCTCCATTCGCCGTATCGAGAGCGCCGGTCGGTTCGTCTGCGAGCACAACGAGCGGGTCGGTCACGATCGCCCGCGCGATGGCGACCCGCTGGCGCTCACCGCCTGAGAGGTCCTGCGCCGCGTGCCCGATGCGGTGACCGAGCCCGACGCGCTCCAGCGCTGCACGCGCGAGACCACGGCGCTCGCGCCGGCGCACACCGCTGTAGAGCAGGGCGGTGGCGACATTCTGCTCGGCGGTGACGCCGTCGGTCAGATGGAAACTCTGAAAGACGAATCCGATCGTGCTGCCCCGCAAATCCGACAGCGCTCGATCCGAGAGCTCGCGAGTGTCGACGCCGCCTATGCGCACCGTCCCCTCTGTAGGCCGGTCGAGGGTGCCGAGAATGTTGAGCAGCGTCGACTTGCCGGCGCCGGAGCGTCCGACGATCGCAAGCAGCTCCCCCGCGTCGACCTGCAGGGAGACATCGTCGAGGGCGGCTACACCGCCGGGATGGATGCGGCTGACGCGGTCGAGCTGGAGCGCAGGAGTCGTCATCGTGCCGACACCACCGTCATGCCGGCATCGATTCCTGCGCCGCGCACCTCGACGCGATCATCGGCGATGAGACCGAGCTCGACGCCATGAAGCACACCCCGCTCGTCCTGCAGCGCATAGCCGCCTTCCGCGAGCGCCACAAGCGAGGCCACGGGTGCGATCAACACATCTTCCACCGTTCTGGTCACGACACGCACTGTCACGGCCGCAGCATCCACACCGTCGAGCGCAGCCTGATCATCGATCGCGACTACCGCATGGACTTTGGCCTCGACGCCCTCGCCCGTCGTCGTCACCGTAACGAGGGAACCCTCCACGGTGCGCCCGTCTGGCAGTTCGACCGTCGCCCTGGCCCCCACCCCGATGACCCCGGCATCCTGGGCCGGCACCGATGCCTCGACGATTCTCGTCGTGGCCGTGACCGTGAACGGCTGACCGGATGCCGCATCGCCCGGGCGAGCGGACACGGCGGCGATGCGGCTCGGCGCGCTCAAGACGATCACGTCGGCGGGGCCGAGCACGCCCGTGCGCTCCAGGCCGAGTGACTCCTGCCAGTCCCGCACGGCCTCGGCGAACTGCGGCCCTGTAACGAAGGCCGCGGGGTCGCTGTGACGCAGCTGTCCGAGCTCCATGAGGTTCGCGGCGACCATGCTGACGTCGGCGCCCTTGAGCCCGGATCCGTCGACCGCTCGGTATAGCGGCACATCGCCGATAAGCACCGGCACCGCGCGCTCATTCGCGCGCAGTGCCACCGATCCGCGATCGAACTGCTCGCCGACGGCGGGCAGTTTGGTGATGACGCCTTCGGCCTTGACTGTCACCGGCACTGCCGGGCCGAAGCCGATGGCGCCGTCGAGGCGAGCGGACTGCGTGAGCGTGCCGCGCTCGATGACGACGGTGACCGGAGCAGCCGCTTTCTCGACGGGGGCAGCGTCGTCGGCCGGGTGGAGCAGCAGAACAGCTGCGCCGCCGCCCGCAGCCAAGGCCAGGCAGAGCGCGAGCGTGCTGACGAGCGCCGTGCGACGTCGCGACCGCGTCACGGAGCGACCTCTTCAGACGCGGCTGCCATGCAGGCATCGGTGTGCTGCATGCCCAGCGAGATCGAAGAGGAGTCGTTGCTCTCGCCGCCAAGCAGGATGCCGATGCGACCGAACTGATCAGCCTCGCCGATCTCGACCTCACGCACGCCGTGCTCGCGCAGGCAGTCCACGACCTGCTGCACGAACCGCAGCGCATCGGGGTTCTGCGCATCCAGCTGCCACGGGGGCAGCGGAGCCAGGCGCGAGCAGATCGCCTCCGCCTCTGCATCGCCCGCGGCCGCGCTGCTGCCGCCGCCTCCCTGCTCCGAGGTGCCCTGCGGCGCGGAGGTGTGGTCGGCGACACAGCGATCACGCGGCTTCCATGCGGCCTCTCCCTCTTCGTCTGTCATGTCGAGGCGCTCCCGAACGGGCTCACCGTACTTGGCGAAGAGCGGATCGGCGCTCGCAGTCGGCGCCGGACTCCCGGTCTCGAGCGTGGCGATCTTCGAATCGCCGCCCTTGCCTTCTTCATCCGCAGGGGCAGCGCACGCGGCAAGCATCGCCAGCAGTGCAAGGCCGCCCGCTGCGGCTGTCAGGGATCGGTGGGTTATACGAAACACGGTTCCTCCTCAGGTCGAGAGTGGCTGTGATCCACACTCGCCGCCGAATGTGAGGGACTTGTGAGCGATCGGTGCAGAGCCCGACCGCATGTCTGTTGCATGCATAGGATCGGAGCGTGACCAGAGTCTTGATCGTCGAGGACGATGTGCTGCAGTCCGAGCTCATCCGCCGCTACCTCGAACGAGAGGGGCACGACGTGACGGTTCTGGCCGACGGCCTCGAGGCGCTCTCCGAGGTACGTCGCTCCGCGCCCGACCTGCTCGTACTCGATGTGATGCTGCCCGGCGCCGACGGCCTCACAGTGTGCCGCACACTGCGCGAGGAGCAGTACGAACTGCCGATCCTTCTGCTCACCGCCCGTTCCACCGAGAACGACCTCCTTCTCGGGCTCGAGCTCGGCGCCGACGATTACCTCGCCAAGCCCTACAGCCCCCGAGAGCTCGTTGCGCGGGTTCGTGCACTTCTGCGACGGGCCCGCCGAACTGCTCCCGCCTCCAACGTGATCACGGTCGGCGACCTCGAGATCGACCCAGAGCGACGTCAGGCGACGATCGCCGAACGGTCACTCGACCTCACCCGCGCCGAGTTCGACCTGCTCGAGGAATTCGCGGTGCACCCCGGGATCGTGCTCAGCCGCGCCAGGCTCCTTGATCGACTCCACGGAACTGACCGCTGGATCGGCGGCCGCACCATCGACACGCATGTGAAGAACCTCCGCGCGAAGATCGAGGATGACCCGCAGAGCCCCGCTCGACTCGTCACCGTCTACGGGGTCGGGTACACGCTCCAAGCGGGCTGAGCTGCACACGCCGAGCTTCGACTGGCCACGCAAGAGCGAGTACTCACCGCTGCCGACAGCCTCTTCCGCGAGCGCGGATTCGACGCGACGACCATTCGAGACATCGCCGAGGCCAGCGGCGTGAGCGTCGGATCGGTCATGGCGTCAGGCGACAAGAACTCTCTGCTGGTTCAGGTCTTCGACTCCCTCATCGAGAAGGGCCATGCCCAACCAACCACCCACCGTCGTGGGCCGCACATCAGGGCGCGCAACACCACACAGGCATTCTGGCTGAACTGCCTAGGAATGCTCGCGTTCTCTGTCGCCGTACTCGTGCTGTCTCTGACGCTCTAGCGTCGGGGCATCTGACTCGCCTGCCGAGTCTCCCCAGAAATGTGGCCCAGAACTCGCCGCACCCCAATAAGGTCATCCCATGGCATCACCCGAGGTAGACCAGATCATCGCCGCATTTCCCGACTGGCGCGGCGACACGCTCTCGCGCATCCGGAACCTGATCGTCGAGGCGCTGCCCGACGTGACCGAAGAGGCCAAGTGGAAGAAGCCCACCAACCCGCTCGGCGTCGCCACCTGGAGCCTCGGCGGCCTCATCTGCACCGGCGAGACCTACAAAGACAAGGTCAAACTCACGTTCCCGAAGGGCTCGTCGATCGACGACCCCGCAGGGCTGCTCGCGGTGGGCGCGGGCGTGCGTCGCGCCATCGACATCCGCGAGGGCGAGACACCGGATGCGGATGCGTTCCGCGCCGTGATCCGCGCGGCGGCGGCGCTCAACACTGCTCCGAAAGCCTGAGCCCGCGGCTCGCGCCGCTCTAATTCAGGAGAAACGGCTGGAATCGGGAAGTTCTGCACGCAGACCCTCAACATTTCCTGCATTAGTGCGGGCTGAGCCGCGAGAGGTCGATTCGAACGCCGCAGCCCCAACTGGCCCCAGCGGGGCGTGGTTCGCGGGGAGGTCGCTTTCTAGGCTCGATTGTGCGCCGTAAGCTGCCAATCGAGAAGGAGCCCTCCATGACTGATGACGAGCGTCCTGCGATTCTGCCGCCGGCCACCTCGGCAGATCTGCCGACCGCTGACGAGGCGATCGCAGCGCTGTCTGATCGCGCCGGGGCGTTCTACAGCGCGCTGATGAACGAGCACTTCGTGCTCGAATCGGCGCGCAGCATCACCGTGAGCGAGGCCAGCAGCCGAGCCGCCCTGTACCTCACGACGCTGTCGAGCAGCCTCGTCGCCTTCGGCTTCCTCGCCCAGACGGACTATGCGCTGGGGTTCCTCATGGTGATCATCCCGGTCGTCTTTCTGCTCGGCATCTTCACGTATGAGCGACTCGTCGAGACCTCCCTCGAAGACGTCGCGGCCCTCGACTCCATCCAGCGCATCCGCGCCGTCTACTCCACGCTCCTGCCGGGGGCGGCGAAGTACTTTCCCCGCCCCGTCGGCCCGCACGCACCCAACGAGATGCTGCCCATCGGCCGCCGGCATTCCTGGATCGGAGTGTTCTTCACGACGGCCACGGCCATCGCAGTGGTGAACTCGATGGTGGCTGGCGCGGGCGTCGCGATCATCATCGTGCAGTCCACCGAGCAGGCCACGCCGTCGATCCTCGTCGGGCTGGGAACCGCCGCGCTTCTCGCCGTTCTGCACGGCCTCTACCAGGAGTACCGCTACGCAGCCCTGCGCCGCTTCCTTCACTCGGAGCCCCACGACTGAACGCGCCTCGCCTGCTCTATTTCAGGAGAATCGGCCGGAATCGGATGCTTCTGCACATCGAGAGACGGTTCTTCCTGAGTTGGAGCGTGGCGCCCTGAGCCACTGCACCCCCAGCCACTGCACCCTGAGCCGCCCAACCCCCAGCCAGACACTTCGGTCTGCTACGGTCAGCCGCGATAGCGCCTAGGGTTCCGGAGCAGCACGCTCGCCTGGTCCGAGCGGCGCCACGGTCGAAGCCCATGCAACGACCGTCATCTGACAGGACAAAAGCCCGGAGGACCCTGCTTTGTCGCGCCTGCGACAGGTAGAAGGGTCTGCCCGTGTCTTCGTTCGCCGTCTTCCTCGTTCTCGCCGCCGCCGTCTGCCACGCCGCCTGGAACATACTCGCGCACGGCGTCAGCCGCATCGGCCTGCCGTTCCTCTGGTGGTCCGCGGTGTTCAGCACCGTGCTCTGGGCCGGGGCCATTCCTTTCACCGGCGGGCTGGGCACCCCGGACATCGGCGCCTTCCTTCTGGGAGTCGGCGTCTCGGGAGTGATGCACGTGGCCTACATGCTGGTGCTGCAACGCGGCTATGCCGTCGGACGACTCTCGACCGTCTACACGACAGCGCGGGGAACCGGGCCGACGATCAGCGTGGTGGTGGCCGTCGCGTTTCTGGGCGAGCGCCCGTCGTGGGTCGCGCTGGTCGGAGTCGCGGCCATCCTGCTCGGCGTCGTGACCGTCGGGCTCGTCGACCGCGAGCGGGGCGAGAGCCGGATGCCCGGGGCACGTCGGCGACTCGACCCCGGCATCCTCTTCGGCCTGCTCACCGGCGTCGCCATCGCGACATACACGATCTGGGACGCCCACGCGGTTCGCGAGCTGGGCCTTGCGCCCGTGGCCTTTATGGTGGGCTGCACGCTGATCGAGATTCCGATCTACACGGCCGCGCTCGGTCGTCGCCGTCGTGAGCTCGCCACCGTGTTCCGACAGCACTGGCCCCGACTCGTCGCCTTCGGCGTGCTCTCGCCACTGTCGTACATCCTCGTGCTGGTGGCGATCACCATGGCTCCCGTCGCGCTCGTCGCCCCGATGCGCGAGATCAGCGTCATTCTGGTGAGCCTCTTCGGCGTGGTCGTGCTGCGAGAAGGGCGAGCCGGATGGCGAATCGCTGCCTCCCTCGTCGTCGTCGCGGGCGTTGTGCTGCTCGCGATCTGAGAGGTGGGCACGAGATAGGCATACAACACATGAACTTAAGCTGAATTGGGCTTACTTAGGTATATTTGTTTTCCGCTGCATGACACGATTCTGGCGTCCCGTTCTCACCGAAAGGCCGTCATGAAAATCCGTCGTTCACCGCTCGCGACCGCGCTCGCCGGCGTCGTGCTCCTCACCGCCACGCTCGCCGGCTGCGCGTCACCTGCCGCGTCATCCACCCCCTCCACCGACGACGCCTCGGGTGCGGGCACCTACGCCGTCGACGAGAACACCCTGGTGTTCGGCGTCGTTCCCGACTCGGTCGACACCCAGACCAACTACCAGCCCCTCATGGACTACATCGCCCAGGAGACGGGCAAGAAGGTCGAGTACCACGAGTCCACCGACTATGCCGCGCTGATCGAGGCCGCCATCGCCGGCCAGATCGACGTCGCCAGCTTCTCCGGCTTCACCTACGTCACCGCCTCGAACAACGGCGCAAAGCTCACCCCGATCTCGTCGATCGTCACCAAGGAGGGCCAGGAGCCCGGCTACTACTCGCAGGCGATCGTTCCCAAGGGCAGCTCCATCACTGACCTCGCCGGATTCAAGGGCAAGAAGGTCTGCTTCGTCGACCCGTCGTCGACCTCGGGCTACCTGTTCCCGAGCTACAACCTGCTCGAGGCCGGCATCGACCCTGAGAAGGACGTCACTCCGGTGTTCGCCGGCAAGCACGACGTGAGCGTCACCAAGGTGGGCGAGGGCACCGAGTGCGACGCCGGCTTCGCCGAAGACAGCGAGGTCGCCAAGTCCGACAAGGTGACCGTCATCGCCCAGACGATGGTGCCCGGAGCTCCGATCGTTATGTCGAGCACGCTCCCCACCGATGTGCAGACGAAGCTCACGAAGACGCTCTCTGACGTCACCATCGACCAGATGATCAAGTCGGGCGTCAGCTCGGCCGACTCCGACGGGTTCCGCAGCGTGTTCTACGAGACCAAGCCGGTCGACGACACCTACTACGACACCATCCGCGACATCTGCGACAAGACCAAGGCGAAACAGTGCCAGAGCTGACCGAGCGCGACGCCTGAGACCGAAACCCGCTGACGAACCCGATCCGGAGACTGCAATGACGAATCCCCAGACACCGACCGACACCGTGATCACGCTGTCGAGCGTCACGAAGCGCTTCGGCGCGACGACCGCTCTCAACGGCGCATCCATCGAGGTCAAGCGCGGCGAGATCGTCGTCCTCCTGGGACTCTCCGGATCGGGCAAGTCGACCCTTCTGCGCCACGTCGACGGGCTCGAGCAGCCCACCGACGGCAGCATCCAGGTGCTCGGAGAGAATGTTCCCGGGCTCTCCGGTCGACCCCTGCGCGCGCTCCGCAGCAAGGTCGGCTTCATCTTCCAGCAGTTCGAGCTCGTGCCCTCGCTCTCGGTGCTCGAGAACGTGCTCACCGGGGCACTCGCCACCCTTCGAGGCCCTCGGCTCGGCCTCTGGTCTTACGGCCGCACCAACAAGCTCGCCGCTCTCGGCCACCTCGACCGGGTCGGCCTGCTCGACCGCGCGTACCAGCGCGCCGACACCCTCTCCGGCGGTCAGCAGCAGAGGGTCGCCATCGCTCGGGCCCTCATGCAGAACCCCGAGATCCTGCTCGCCGACGAACCGGTCGCGTCGCTCGACCCGGAGTCCAGCGACCAGGTCATGGCTCTCATCCGCGAGATCGCCCTCGACCGCGGACTCACCGTGCTCTGCAGCCTGCACCAGGTCGATCTCGCCCTCTCGTGGGCCGACCGCATCGTGGGTCTTCGGCACGGCGAGGTCGTGCTCGACACCACGACAGTCGGACTGACGAAGGCGCAGGTGATGGAGATCTACGGCCGCGTCGCCACCACGACCCGTGAGCTGCAGGCCATCGAGGCAGAGCTGCTCGCCGACACCATCGCGGGCTCGGTGCGATGAGTACCGCGACCCGCACCTCTTCGAACAGCCGAGCGGGCAACCGCTCCGGATCGCGCGAGCCGAGCGGCCCCCAGACTCCTCCGGGCAGCGTCGCCGAACGCGCACCGCGCCGCCGCATCTCGCCCGAGCGCATCGCCGCCGGCATCACGCTGCTCGCCCTTCTCGCCGCGTCGATCGTGGCCCTCGACAACATCGGCATCGACCCCGCGAAGATGGCGCGCAGCTGGTCGAACGCAGAGCGCTTCTTCACTCGAGTCGGCGCCATCTCGTTTCCCGAACCCGGCGAGCTGCTCTACCTCACCGGCCTCACCCTGGGACTCGTGATCTGCGGCACGCTGCTCGCCGCGGTCATCTCGGTTCCCGTCGCCTACCTGGCGGCATCCAACACCACGCCCGGCAATGGCTGGCGAGCCTTCGCCCGGTTCTTCGGAGTGCTCACCCGCGCCATCCCCGACGTGGTCTTCGCGATGGTCTTCGTGCTGATCTTCTCGCTCGGTGCGCTGCCCGGCATCCTGGCCATCGGCATCCACTCGATCGGCATGATCTCGAAGATGTTCGCCGACGCCATCGAGCAGATCGACGAGGGTCCGCGCCTGGCCATCCGCGCCGGCGGAGGAAGCAAGCTCCAGGAGTTCATGGCCGGGGTGCTGCCCCAGGTGATGCCGTCGTGGGTGGCCACCGTGCTGCACCGCAACGACATCAACCTGCGCGGTTCGGTGATTCTCGGCTACGTCGGCGTCGTCGGTTTGGGCATGCAGATGTCGTTCGCGTTCAAGTCGCTCGACTACGGCCTCGGCCTCGGATTCGCCCTTGTGATCTTCGTGCTCTGCGTAGTGATGGAGGTCGTCTCCAGCGCCGTGCGGGCCGCCATGCTCGGCATTCAGCCGACCGGCCGAGGCCTCGGCGACCGGATGCTCCGAGGGCTCCGGCGCATCCGGCCCGGTTCTGCACGGCTCGGCGTTCAGGCCGCTGCCGCCTCCCCCGCCGCGATGCTGTACCGCCCGTGGAACAGTGCGCGGGTACGCAACACGGTGTGGGGATGGATCGCGGCGGCCGTCGTGGTCGGCAGCATCCTGATCTGCAACATCCAGTGGGGCGACCTCGTCACCGTATGGGCGAAGGTTCCGGCGATCGCGGTGCAGTTCTGGCCACCCTCGTTCGGCAGCTACGAAGCCTCGACGATGTTCGACGCCATGGGCGAGACCATCGCGATCGCGCTCGCCGCGACCCTCCTCACCGCGATCGTGTCGATCGTGGTGGGCTCGCTCGCCGCCCGCAACGTCGCCCCGAACAGCGGAGTGCGCGGGGGCATGCGGCTGCTGCTCGTGGTGGTGCGCGGCATTCCCGAGATCATCCTCGCCATCGTGCTCATCGTGATCTCGGGCCTCGGCACCCAGGCGGGCACGATCGCCCTGGCCATCGGCGGCGTCGGTCTGCTCGGCAAGCTGCTCGCCGACTCCTTCGAGGAGGTCAAGGCAGGCCCCGAGCGGGCGCTCACCGCGGCGGGTGCGTCGCGACTGCAGGTGTACGCCGGAGCCACCGTGCCGCAGGGGCTGCGCGCGATGATCGGCCACACCTTCTACATGATCGACTGCAACATCCGCTCCGCCACCCTTCTGGGCATCGTGGGCGCCGGCGGCGTCGGCTACTACCTGCTCAACGCGAGTCAGGGTTCTCACTACGGCGTCGTCACGGCGATCGTGCTGATGATCCTCGTCACCGTGCTGCTCGTCGAGGGTCTCGCGATCTGGATGCGACGGGTCTTCCGATGAGCGCGATCGAGCGTTTCGACGTGGTGGTGGTCGGGGCTGGCATCGTGGGGCTCGGCGCGGCCCTCGCCGCCGTCGATCGCGGATGCTCGGTGCTGGTCATCGACCGTGCGTCCGAGATCGCGGGCGCGAGCATCCGCAACTTCGGTCACCTCTGCTTCACCCCGCAGTCGGGCGTCGCCCGCGACTACGCGATGGCGTCACGCGAGATCTGGCTGCGCCTGGCGCGCGACGCCGGATTCTGGATCGACGACGCCGGCACCCTCGTGGTCGCCCGGCACGACGACGAGTTGCAGCTCCTCCGCGAGCTCGCCGCACAGCGGTCCCCACGATCCGCCGCAGACCGGGTCGAGATCGAACTCCTCGACGCCGCCGAGATCGAGACGCTGGCGGCCCTGCCCCCGGGCACCGCGGTGGGAGGGGCGCGACTGCCCCTCGACCTGCAGGTCGATCCGCGCTTCGCCGCCGCCGCCATCCGCGACCTCTTGTCGGGCCGCGGCGTCGAGTTCCGGATGCGCACGGCCGCCGGCCGCATCGCGAGCGGGCGGGTCGAGACCAGCCGCGGACCGGTCGACGCCGGAACCGTCGTCGTCGCGGTCAACCACGACATCGATCAGCTGTTCCCCGAGCTGGCCGAGCGATACGGCGTGGTGCGCTGCGGACTCGACATGATGCGCGTCACCGCCGACCTGCCGAGGCCGCTCACCGGGCCGCTTCTCACCGGATGGTCGCTCATTCGGTACAGCGCCTTCACGGGCATGGCCGCCTCGTCCGACGTGCGCGATCGACTCACGGCCGAGCGACCCGAACTGGCCGCGCTCGACCTCAACCAGATGTATACGCAGCGGCCCGACGGCTCACTCATCGTGGGTGACAGCCATTGGAAGGGCGCCACAGTCTCGCCCTTCCAGCCCGAAGCTGCGCCTCACGCGCTCCTCGACGAGTTCGAGACGCTGTTTCAGCGCCGGCCCGACGTGGTCGAGCGCTGGCAAGGCGTGTACGCCACGGCACCCGAGGAGTTCCTCATCGAGGAGATCGAGCCCGGCGTGCTCGTCACCATCGTGACCACCGGCATCGGCATGACCACCGGACTCGGCCTGGCCGAAAAGGTCGTCGGCGGACACCTCGACACCCTCGCCCGCACACTGACAGAAAGCACGATCTCATGACCCTCACCACTCCCGTTGCCTCCGCAGACTCCGCCGCCGCGATCGTTCCCGTCGAGCTCGTCGTTCTCGACATGGCCGGCACCACCGTCGTCGACGACGGCATCGTCGAGCAGGCCTTCGAACGCGCCGCCCGCCGCTCGGGTCTCGCGTCGACCCGGCCGCTCGAGGAGTCACTGCAGTACGTGCGCGACACCATGGGCCAGTCGAAGATCGAGGTGTTCCGCTATCTCACGCGCGGCGACGAAGACGCGGCTCACGCCGCGAACACGGCGTTCGAGGCGGCCTACGCCGAGCTCATCGACGAGATCGGAGTCGACCCGATCGCCGGCGCGGGCGACGCGATCGACGCGCTCCGGGCATCCGGCATCAAGGTCGCACTCACCACCGGCTTCTCGCCCGTCACCCGCGACGCCGTGCTCGCCCGCCTCGGCTGGCAGGTGGATGCCGCGCTGTCGCCCGCCGACGCCGGTCGCGGCCGCCCCGCGCCAGACCTCGTTCTCACCGCCCTCATGGCGACCGGTGCGAGCTCCGTCGCATCCGTCGTCGTGGTCGGCGACACCATGAGCGACATGCGCTCGGGCCGCAACGCAGGCGCGGGCCTCGTGGTGGGCGTCACCACCGGGGCACACAACCGTGAGCAGCTCGAGGCCGCGGGCGCCGACGTCGTGCTCGACAGCGTGTGCGAGCTCGCATCCTTGCCTCAGCTGGCTGCTCGGTGATCCTCTTTCGCAGCCGCACCTCGACACCTTTGGCTGAGCCGCCAGCCGTCGCTGCTGTCACGCGCCTGCAGCTCGACCCGGCACCCACGGCCATGGTCTGGGTGCAGCCGGGTCAGAAGCACGAGTGCATCGCTGTTCCGACGGTGTCACTGGCCCCCGGCGACGCGTTGGTGGCCATCGAGCTCGCAACTATCTGCGGCTCCGACGTGCACACCACCCAGGGGCATCGCAGCGCCCCCACACCTCTGGTGCTCGGGCACGAGCAGGTCGGGCGGGTGGTCGCTGTGGGCGTTGGAGCCGTCACGTCGACGGGCGAGCCGCTCGACGTGGGCGAACGGGTCGTGTGGTCGCTGACCCTCGGATGCGACAGCTGCGACACCTGCCTGCGCGGGCTCCCACAGAAGTGCGAGACGGTCAGAAAGTACGGCCACGAACGGCTCGAGGCCGGATGGGAGCTCAGCGGCGGGTTCGCCTCTCACGCGCACCTCCGCCGCGGCACGGCCATCGTTCCCGTCTCTCGCGTGCTGCCCGCCGCAGTGCTGGCACCGGTCTCGTGTGGAACGGCGACGGCGGTCGCTGCACTCGACGCAGCATCCACCATCACTCCGCTCGACGGCGCCGTCGTGATCGTGTTCGGAGCCGGTCTCATCGGGCTCACCGCGAGCGCGCTCGCCACCGACCGGGGAGCGCGCGTGATCGTCGTCGATCCGGCCCGGCGTCGTCGAACCCTCGCCTCGCGGTTCGGCGCTGCGGCCACCGTCGATCCCACCCTGAAGACAGGCGACCCGGGATCGCTCGAGGCCGCGATCGACGGGATCGGGACGCGTCCGCTCGTGGCGATCGAAGCATCCGGATCGGTTCTCGCCGTCGCGTCGGCGATCGACTGCCTCGGCACCGGCGGAGTCGCCGTTCTCATCGGCAGCGTGTCACCCTCGGCGGCCGTGCCGATCGACCCCGAGGCCATCGTGCGAGGGCTGATCACGATTCGTGGAGTGCACAACTACGCCCCTCGGCACCTGGAGGAGGCGGCCCGATTCGTCGAGGCTCGACACGATGCCTACCCGTTCGCAGACCTCGTCGGAGCGACGGTCGCCTTGGGTGACCTCGATGACGGCATCGAGGCGGCGGCCGGCGGGGGTGCCGTGCGCATCGGTGTGTCCCCCAGCCTCGAACCGGTGGGATCGCGCACGCAGACCGGCTAGGCGCCGATCGAGCCGATCGCGCGGATGAAGTGGCTGCCTTCTCGGGCGCGCCCTGACGCCGAGACGGTGAAGCGGATGATGTCGCTGCGGTAGCGGTCATCCGACGCCTCGAAGATGCGACCGTCGGGGCCTCGCGTTACGCGGTGCAGGCGCAGAATCGGCGCTCCGGGCTCGACGTCGAGGAGCCGGCTGTCGAGTTCGTCGGCAGCGACGGCGTCGATCTCGTGGTCGACGTCTTGGTAGCCGAAGCCTCGCTCGTTCAGGTACTCGGTGATCGAGACGGTGTCGAGATCGACATCGAAGAGAACACGGCCCACCTCCTCGATGAACGTGAGGCGTTCGAGCATCGTCGGTCGGCCGTCGAGCAGGCGCAGACGCACGACGTCGACGATCGGGGCACCCTTCTCGATTCCGAGCGCCCGGGCCTTGTCCTCGTCGGCGCGACGAAGGGAGACCTCCTGGGTCTGGGCACCAGGCTGCGTTCCCATCTGCTCCGCCCAACGCGTGAACGGGATCGACACATCCGCCGCCTGCTGCGCCTTGCGCTCGGCGACCCTGGCGGGGCGACCACGACGGGTCTCGATGAGCCCCTCGTTTCTCAGCGCCGCGAGCGCGTTGCGAATCGGGCCGCGGGAGCTGCGCCACAGGTCGGCGAGCTCTCCCTCGCTCGGCACGTCGTCACCCGGGGACAGCTCGCCGCTCACGATCTTGCGGCGCAGGTCATCGGCGATCTCGACGTACAACATGGCAGACACGTAGGCATACTAGTTGGCCCGAACGACGGGCGGACGAGGCCCGAGGGTTCAGACGTTTGTCGTGCCGTCGCGAACAACCCCCGGAGTAACGTCGCAGTCACGCTCCGGAGGACAACTGAGAGGGTCAGCACGTCGATGCCGGGGCCAGCCAACGGAACGAGGACAGCCATGCATGCACCCAGCGATCTGACGCCCGAAGCCCGACGCGTTCTCGATCAGATCGAGTACCACCCCACGACGCACAACCTGGGCTGGCACGACCTGGTCGTCATGCTCAAAGAGGTCGCCACGGTCGACGAGAGCCACGCCGGCGCGAAGGTCGTCGTGCACCTGGCCAATCAGCGGCTCGAGCTGACTCGACCCGAGGGCACTCCCGTGAGCGAGCAGACGCTGCTCGAACTGCGCCGCATATTCAAAGACGCCGGGTTCATGTGATGCCCAGACTCGACGGTCAGGCCATGCGTCACTCTGATCCGTCGGCCGCCTGAATCAAGTAGTCCACGGCGGTGAGGAGGTTGTGCAGCGCCTGGCGCTCCACGGAATCCTCGGGGAGCTTCTGAATGTCATAGCTCGCAGCACTTGCGGCTTTGCGCGCTTCGGAGAGCGCTGCTTGGGTTTCGAGGTCGGCCATGATCTGCTCCTTTATCTGCGTGTTGAGAGTCCGTTCAGCGGTGCTGCACGGTGTCGTGTCGATCCTCATCCACCAGGTGCTCGGTTGTCTACGACTCTTGTCGAGCATGACGAGTATGTGTACGCCGAAGAGGTGCAGCAGGGGCCAGGCTTTCGACGTTTGTCGCGTGGCGGCATCCGGCCTCGCGGGTAGTGTCGCGAGGGCCCGCATGTGCCAGCCACTCTCTCAGATCGGAACTCGTATGAGCCTGCCAAGCGACCCCAATCAAGACGGATTCGAGTTCGCCGGCGAACCGGCCGACGCCGACGCATCCGAAGCGATTCTCAGTGAGCTCGCCGACAGCGACGACGCAGCGGAGGACGAAGAAGCAACGACTCTCGATGACGTCGACACCGCCGAGTGAGTCCCGCGGACGCACCGTTCACGTCAGCCTGCTGCTGCTGTCGTTCGGTTCTGGCGCGGCCGACGCGTTCGCGTTCCTCGCACTAGGCGGCATCTTCACCGCCAACATGACCGGCAACCTCATCTTGAGCGGCATGTTCTCGAGGCCGGAGTTTCTGCAGACCTTCATCGGCTCCGTCACGGCGATTCTGGCCTTCGCCGCCTTTCTCTACCTCGGCTTCCGGCTGACGAGCGCGCATCGCCCGCCGACGAATTCGCCCCGCGCCACGACCTGGACCCATCTCTTGGTCGGCTCGATCGTGCTGCAGGCGATCGTTGTGCTGGTCTGGGTCTTCGAATGGGCCACGGCCCCGAACGGCCAGATTCTCGCAGTGGCGCTCGCCTCTGCGGCGTTGGCCCTGCAGACGGTCGCGGCCCGGCGCCTGTCGGATCGCTCGGGCGTCACGACCACCTATGTCACGGGCACACTGACGAGCACGATGGAAGCCCTGGCCGAACGCAGCTCCTCCGGACAGTTCATTCGCGTTCTCAGCATTCTCATGCTGCCACTCGGGGCTGTCTGCGAGACCGTGGTCATCGCATCCGCCAAATGGGCCGGGCCCATACTGCCGCTGGCGGTGGCTCTCGCGGCGGCGGCGGCTGTCGTCATTGCCGGGAGGGTTGTTCGCCGGACGTAGGCAAAGATTGCTCAGTTCGTCGAATCGTCTCGCGACAGCAGTCCGAGTGTGCTGAGCGGGATCTTCTTTAGCCTGGCGGCATGACGAATCCCCAGCACCGGCCGTTTCCCGCTGCGTCTCGCCCTGGCTCGCGTGCTGCCGCCGAATTCGCGGGAACGTTTCTCCTCGTCTTCGGCCTCGTCGGAGCAGCGCTGTTCACGGCGCCCGACTCGAATGGGGCGGCCGCGCAACCCGGAACGGGCCTGTTGGGCATCGCGCTGGCACTCGGCCTGGCCGTCACGGCAGGGGGTTTCGCGTTCGGCCCGATCTCGGGCGGTCACTTCAACCCGGCCGTCACGCTGGGAACCGCGATCGCGGGGCGTCTGCCGTGGCGCCTGGTGCCGGTCTACCTGGTAGCCCAGATCGTGGGCGCAATCGTCGGTGCGACGGCGGTCTACGGGCTCGCATCCGGAGCGAAGCAGAGCTTTCTCGAGAAGGCCGTGTCATCGGGATTCGCGTCGAACGGTTTCGACTCGTTGTCGCCGGGGCAATTCGGGCTGCTCCCCGTTGCGGCGGTCGAGACGATCGCTACCGCTGTGCTGGTGTTCGTTGTGCTCGCTGCTACCCACCCGGTCAAAGGAACTCCCTTGGCACCTCTTGTGGTCGGCCTCACTCTCACCTCCATGCTCCTGGTCGCGCTGCCGATCGACAACGCGTCGATCAACCCGGCACGGTCGATCGCCACGGCACTCTTCGGCGGGCCCGAGTGGCTAGCGCAGAGCTGGGTCTTCATCGTGTTCCCGCTCCTCGGCGGCGCGCTGGCCGCACTCGTATATCCGCGCCTGTTCGCGCCGCGCGAAGAACAGCCCGCGTCATGAGCGCTCTCGGTCAGCAGACCGCGGTGTCACGGGTTCCGGATGCGCCGAAGCCCGACTATCGCACCTGGTCAGCGGTGTGGCTGGTGTTTCTGGGCGGCGCCATCGGCACGCTCGCCAGGGAGTCGCTCGACCTGATCACGCCGGCGCACAATCTGCCGCACACGACCTTCATCATCAACGTGGTCGGCTCGTTCGCACTCGCCGTGATCTATTCGCTCATTCAGCTGCGGGTCGAGACTCCGCCCGCTCAACGTCGTCTTCGGCTGCTCCTCGGCACGGGCTTCATGGGCGGCTTCACCACCTACAGTTCGTTCTCCGTCGCGGTCGCGACCGAGGCGGCATCCGGTTCTGTGGCTGACGCAGCCCTTCTCGCCGTGGCGAGCATCGTCGTCGCAACCATCGCGGCGATGACGGGACGCTGCCTCGTCGAGACCTTCGTCACGAGGCCGACATCCGGGAGCAAGCGATGACCGATTTCTTGCCGCTCACCGTGATCGCCATCACCATCGCCGGCGGGCTCGGGGCCGTCGCGCGCCTCGTTCTCGGCGGAGCCATCCAACACGCGGTGCGCACGTCTTTTCCCATCGGCACACTGGTCATCAACGTCAGCGGGTCGTTCCTCTTGGGGCTCGTCATGAGCGCCGCTCTCGCGCCGGCCGGCCCGGCCTGGCTCGCCATAGCGGGCACGGGATTCTGCGGCGGCTTCACCACCTTCAGCACGGCGAGTGTCGACAGCGCCGACCTGCTGCTCAAACGCCAATGGATGCCTGCGGCGACCTACGCCGTCGGCACGGCTCTCGCATCGTTCGGCGCAGCGGCGCTCGGGTACTCGATCTGACGAGGTCCCCTCTCAATCGACGACTTTTCGCCAAGTCGGGCGCCCGCTGGTCAGAACCTCGAGCATGACCAGTCAGACTTTCATTGTGGCCTGGTGCCCTCGAAAGGAATTGCTATGAGCATGGAGAGCGCGGCCTGGAGCTCGCTGTACAAGATCTCGTCTGCCAGAGACGGCAAGCACGGGTTCTCCCGTGAGTCCGTGCGGCGCATCCTGACGTTTGCGGTGCCCTACCGAGCCAAGCTGCTGATCTTCATCGCGCTCTCCGTCGTGGGGGCCTTCCTCGCGGTCGCGACGCCGGTACTCGCCGGCCAGGTGGTCAACGTCATCGTCGCCAGGGGCGCGGTCTCGACGATCGTGTGGCTCGCCGTCGTCATCGCCCTCGTGGCCGTGGCTGACGCCGCAGTCTCGCTCGTGACGCGCTGGTTCTCGGCCCGAATCGGCGAAGGCGTGATCCTCGATCTGCGCACCGCCGTCTTCAATCACGTGCAAAAGATGCCGATCGCGTTCTTCACTCGCACCCGAACGGGCGCCCTCGTGAGCCGCCTCAACAACGATGTGATCGGCGCTCAGCAGGCCTTCAGTGGCACGCTCTCCGGGGTGGTCACCAACGTGGTTGCGCTGATCCTCACCCTGATCGTCATGCTCAGCACGTCGTGGCTCGTGACGATCCTGGCCGTGATCATGCTGCCCCTCTTCTTGTTTCCTGCACGCCGCATGGGCAGCCGACTCGCTGCCCTGCGCCGCGAGGCCGCCGACCACAACGCCGCTATGAGCACGCAGATGACCGAGCGCTTCTCGGCTCCCGGCGCCACCCTCGTGAAGCTGTTCGGCCGGCCCGACGACGAGGCCGAGGAGTTTCGCGTGCGCGCCGCCCGCGTGCGAGACATCGGGGTGCGCTCCGCGATGCTGCAGTTCGTCTTCGTCACCGCCCTGACGCTCGTCTCCGCCCTCGCCCTCGCGCTCGTCTACGGGCTCGGCGGCTTCCTCGCCCTCGCCGGCCAGCTCGACACCGGCGACGTGGTCACGCTGGCTCTGCTGCTCACCCGCCTCTACGTACCGCTGACCGGCCTCGCGAGCGCCCGGGTCGAGATCATGAGCGCGGTGGTCAGCTTCGAGCGGGTCTTCGAGATTCTGGATCTCGAACCGCTCATCCAGGAGAAGCCCGACGCCGCATCCGTGCCCGAAGGGCCCGTGTCGGTCGAGTTCGACGATGTGCGCTTCGCCTACCCGTCTGCCGACAAGGTGTCGCTCGCGTCGCTCGAAGAGGTGTCGACGCTGGACACCCGCGGTGGCGAGGAGGTTCTGCACGGCCTGTCCTTCAGGATCGAGCCGGGTCAGACCGTCGCCCTCGTGGGTACGTCTGGTGCCGGCAAGTCCACGATCGCGCAGCTGCTCTCGCGCCTCTACGACGTCGACAGCGGCGCAGTGCGCCTCGGGGGCACCGACGTGCGCGACGTCACCTTCGCGTCGATGCGGCACACCCTCGGCATGGTGACCCAAGACGGCCACCTCTTCCACGAGACCATTCTTTCCAATCTGCGTCTCGCGAGGCCGGATGCATCCGATGACGACGTGTGGGACGCTGTGCGTCGTGCGCGGCTCGAGCCGCTGATCCGATCGCTGCCCGACCAGCTCGACACGATGGTGGGAGAGCGGGGCTACCGGCTGTCGGGCGGTGAACGCCAGAGGATGACCATCGCGAGGCTCCTGCTCGCGCAGCCGCGCGTCGTCATCCTCGACGAGGCGACTGCGGCGCTCGACTCGACCTCGGAGGCCGCCGTGCAGGCGGCGCTCAGCGAGGCGCTCGAGGGGCGCACCGCGATGGTGATCGCGCACCGCCTCTCGACCATCCGAAGCGCAGACCTGATTCTCGTCGTCGAGGACGGCTCGATCGTGGAGCGGGGCACGCACGAGGAGTTGCTGGCTGCGGGCGGGCGGTATGAGGAGTTGCACCGCACGCAGTTCGCTGTGCAGAAGGATGTTGCGGCGGATGAAGACGTGCCGACCGCGTCCTGATCGCAGTTGAACCGTCTCTAGCCGACGATCGGTGCTGCACGGGCTTCGGAGTTTCCAGCCTCAGCGACGATCTGCAGCGCTCGCTCGAGGACCTGCAGGTCTTCCACCGTTTCCACGGATGACACCTTTCCCCAGCGGAGGGTCATGAACTGGAAAACGAGATTCTCGTAGCGTTCGCGATTCGGGAGCGGACCGCTGACACGGTTGCGCACGGCGATCCGCGTCTTCCTTGCGATGCAGAAACCCTAGAGGATGAGCGACAGCACGAGGACCGCGACGGAGAGCAGGAGCATGCCGAGGCAGTTCATCCAGAATGCCTGTCCGGTATTGCGTGCTCGCAGGTGAGCGACTGCTGCGCTGCAGAAGTAGATGATCACGGCGACGTTCGCCGAGAGTGCGACACCGGGCACCCAGATGCCCACGATCAGACCAACCACCGCCAGGGTCTTGATGACAATCAAGGTCCACCACCAGTCACGCGGAAAGCCGACACCGTCGAGGCAGTCGCTGATGAATTTGGGCGGTCGCACCGACATCGCCGCATCGACGAACAGCACGAAAGCGAGCAGGGCCGTCGGCCACCACACGTCGGGAATGAGGATCATCTCGGTTACTCCTTGCAGGTGCAGATAGCAGCGAACGTGGCGTGCAGGCTGTCGGTGAGTTCGCCTTCGTCGATCGTCGTGCGCGCCGACCAGCTGAAGAGGGTGCCGAGGTAGGCGAAGTAGATCGCCTGAGCCGTCGGTGCGACGGCTCCGAGCGTGGTGCATCCGTGACGCGTGATGGTGGAAGTGATCTCGTCTACGAGCAGTTTGGCGAGACGCGAGAAAAGGGGCGACGGCTCTCTTCCCGAAACCTGGATCGACGCGTACGTCCTCGACAGATCTTGCCGACTCGCGAACAGAGAGACGAACGGCCGCACGAGATTCACGATGTGCTGGGCGCACGACGTGTCATCGCCGGCATCGGATGTCGACCGCTCGTGACCGGCCTCGATCAGTCCATCGAAGATCTGTACCAGCAGAGCGTTCTTGTCTCCCGTCGCCATCACCGAGCCGACGCTCACGCCGCTCGCCTCCGCAATGTCGCGAATCGTCGCGGCGTCGAACCCGCGCTCACGGAAGAGTCGATCCGCCGCGGCGAGCACCCGCTCCCGGGTCGCTTCGCGCAGCTCTGTGCGTGTTGCTGCCAACTAATTCCTCCAATGAACGCATTCAGTGAACACGTTCATTCTACGGTAAAGCCAATGACACCGTCTAGTTGCCGAGACTCCGGTCGGTCACTGATTGAGTATTGGCGACCCGCGGCCGGTAGGCCAGGGCGATGAGTTCGCTGCGCGATGAGGCATGGAGCTTGTTGAGAATGCTGCCGACGTGGGACTTGACGGTGGTCTCTGCAATGAACTCCTCGCTCGCGATCTCGCCGTTCGACAGGCCTTCGGCGACTCGATAAAAGATCTGCCGCTCGCGAGGGGAGAGCGGAGCCAGAAGTAACTCCGTCGATGTCCGCGCCGCCGGCTCCGAGCTGGGCGCAGAAGCCGATTCGACCTCGATGACGCGCCTTGCTTTGCGGCCGTACCGCCAACATCCGGCCGCCAGAGCGAGGCAGACGACACACCACACAGCGGCACCCTGAACGATCTCGATCGAGTCCCACGACTTTCCGTTGATGGTTCCATAGCTTCCCGAGATCGACAGTGACGGAAAGTTCAGAAGGGCCGTCACGACCACAGCACCAGCGACAAGGGAGGGGATGACGACCCACCGGCTCACAGGAGGGGCGCTGAGGCCGAGGAGAAACACCAAGACAGCCAAGAACAGATATGCGGTCCAACTCACCTGACTGAACCGGGCCGGCCAGAAGAGCAGCTGGGCCAGCAGCAGCGTGCCTGTCATCCCTACCGACCACGCGGGACTCAACCGCGACACGGCAACAGAGAGGCCGAATCCCGCGGCGACCGCGACGCCGTACGGGCTGGTGAAGGAGGTGTCTGAGCGCAGCGACACGGCATCGGTGAATCCATCGGACTCGCTCGCCCACCACACCAACACGAACAGGATGGCCACCAGGGGCTCGACCGCCCACCGAAATCGTCTGACAGGTTGCATGCCATCACGTTAGGTCGAAGACGACGTCGGATGTCGGCGGATGGAGGCCGGTCCTACCAAAGGAGGAGCGATTTCATCCTCGTTGTCTCCGTCGGGTCGGGTCCTCCTCCACCGTCCGCGCGCCTTCGTCAAGTCAGGGCGCAGACCGAACGTCTTCGCTGAGGGATGTCGGCACGAGGTGACCGACCGACTTACGGGCCGCTCCGACGGAGGCGTACCCTAAAAATCATGGACGATCCCCGGCCCCTTCCCGCCATCGGGGCGCCGGCAACTCGTGCGCTGGCCGAGGTAGGGGTGCGGAACCTCGACGACCTGGAGAATGCCGATCTCGCATTTCTCGCGACACTTCATGGAGTCGGACCGAAAGCCATCGCACTCTTGAGAGCCGAGTTGGAGAGCTGACTCGGGCGCCCAGTGGCTTGCTCAAAATGCCGTACGCCCCGCACGCCTGAACGCGCCACAATACGTACATGACCAAGAACGCGAAGGCTCTGAACAAGCTGTTGTCGGCTCTAGAGAAGCACTCCCTTGTGGCCAACGCCGACAAGAGCTCCATGAAGCAGATCGAACGCGCCACGTCGCGCGTGAGGGAGGCGGCCAGCCTTTACTTGTCCTCCCTACCCGCCAAGAAGGCCATGCCCAACCCGTTCCTCGACGTACTCGATGATCGGCTCGACGATGACACTCGCGCGACGCTGGCCGCTGAATGGAACGAAGCCGTTCAGAAAATTCAGGAGAAGCCGGAGAAGTAGATTCGTGATCGTCGCGTCTCGGATGCCGTCGGGGTGACCCCACGAGGGCTCGTCACGCGGCGGCACCCGCTCGTAGGCTGGCGATGATCACACCGCCCGACGGAAAGAGGTCTGTGATGTCGGATCAGCCAGCAGCAGTGGAGTTCGCCGGGGTCGGCAACGTCTTCTACTTCGTCGACGATCTCGACGCCGCGGTCGAGTGGTATTCGGCGCGACTGCAACGCGAGCCGGTCGTGCGCGGCGGAGCACTCGTGGCCTTCGACCTCGACGGCACCAGGCTGACACTGCATCAGAAAGACGAACTCAATTCGCCGGGGCCGGCGGGAACCAGCCCCTACTGGACGGTCTCCGACGTCGACGCCTTCGTCGAGGAGTGGACCAACAACGGCGCGGTGGCACATCGAGGGCCGAAGACGGTGTTCACGGGTGAGCGCCTGTGCCAGCTGCTCGACCCTTTCGGCAACCTCTTCTCGGTGAGAGAGGCCGCGCCGAATAGCTGATGGCGAGGCGCCTTGTGCGCATCCGGTTCTAACCGACGGAGCGGCGGGCGATCAGCCACGTGCCATCCGTCTTGCGCAGTGACTGCGAGATGCTGGCGACGGCGCGCACCTCGCCGTCAGCACCTATCAGGGTGAGGGTGGAGTGGGCATCCGCGGTTGCGTCGTCACTCGACGTGACGACGACATCGCTCGTGACATGCCGCGTGCCGACAGGTTCAGCCGCCCAGATGCCACCAATCGCCGACCGAACTGCGTCGCGGCCGGAGGCAGCACCCTGAATTCCATCCAGCACCATGTCGGGCGTCGTGAGTGCGAGATACCCGTCGACGTCGCGTGCCGTCGCGAGCTCGTCCGCTCGACGAACGACCGCGACGATCTGCTGCTGATCAGCGTCGGACAGCGCGCTCACGTAGCGGGCCTCAACCATGCATTGATCTGAGCCACCTTGTCGGGAGAGAACACCCGCTTCGGAACCACGCCGTGCACCGTCTTCGCGGGTACCGATGAGTAGGCCGATCCCGTCTGGTTCGCGAACTGGGTGACCCGAAAGCTCACCGAGAGGCTGCACAGAGCGTAGGCCTCACTCTCACTGATTCCCGCTGCGACGTGAAGCCACGCGATGAGGCCGCGCAGGCACTGCACGAGCGCGTCGTCGAGGGTGTCACTGAACCCGAACCCGATCCACTCCGTCTCTGTCTCGACCAACGGCCCAGACAAGGGAACGTCTTTGCGGAGGTCGTAGCGGATCACGAGTTCTTCGGCGGCCGTCTCGATCGCCGTCTGGTCGACGACGCCGTCGCCTTGAACCGCATGGATGTCTCCGAACCAGACCCGTCCCCCCGGTTTGAACACGGGAAGGAAGACCGAGGTGCCGGCCGTGAGCGAGTTCAGCACGAGGTTTCCGCCATATGGTCCAGAGAGGATGGCGCTCGTCGCGTTCTCGCCGGCCGGTTCGGTGCCGATCACTCCCACGAAAGGGTTCAGATCGAACTCGACACCGGAGACGAATTCGGCGCGCCGGCGGTCGTCGTCGAAGCGGAAGTAGTGCAGATAGGGCTCGGAGAAATCATGGGGTAGCGCTCCGACGCCGAGAGGGAAGCTGTTCCAGCCCCAATCCAGAGTCCTCAGCGTCTCGATGCTGCACTCGATGACATCGCCAGGCTCGGCTCCGACGACTTCAACGGGGCCGAGCATCGAGTAAGGGCCCTGCGGATACTTGTGGCGCAGCGGCTCCCGCTCGGCGAACGTCATGCCGAACACGGCCTCGTTTCCCCAATGAGTCCAGGTGTTGGGAAACGACACACGGTCTCCCGAGGCGATCGACACGACCGGCGGGGCCGTCGGGTCGAGATAACCGGATCGGATGGTGTCAGTGGTCGATTCAACGACGTGCGGCTCAGGCATTGCTCCCCATTCAGCTCGGTAGTGCCATCTTGCTCGACGCAGCGGGCCGCCGGATGCGTCAATTGTCGCGATCTCACGCTCGCACCGCTTAAACGGATCCCCAGCTTCGCTCCCGCCTTGAAGACGCTGAATGCCCGCCGCTAAAGCCGCCGTCAGGCATCCGGCACCACGTCGACGACCGTACGATCAACTTGCTCAGACGATCGTCTAATGAGATCGCCGGGGCGTACATCATTCACCGCGTCACGACCCACTGAACGGAACCCGATGAGCACGACACCCATCCACTGGACTGGCGGCACCCCCACCGAGGCCGTCGACCTTCTCTCGGGCGAAGGCGGCATCGCCGTCGTCGCCACCAAGGTCGGCTACATCATCATGACGAGCGACAAGGAGGGACTCGAGCGCAAGTTCGACGCCAAGGAGCGCAACCGCAACAAGCCCGGAGTCGTGCTGGTGAGCTCGCTCGAGATGCTGCGCAAGCTGGCTCAGCTCACCCCGGAGATCGACTCGCTCTACGAGCGGTGCTGGAATGAAGACGTGCTGCTCGGATGCATCCTGCCGTGGAGCGAGGAGGGCAAGGCGTCGCTGCCCGCCGATGGTTCGGACGAACTCATGATGGATACCCGAGGCACGTCGTGCTTCGTCATCAAGTTCGGTCTTCCGGCCGAGAACACGGCCCGCGAACTCTACGAGACGCACGGCAAGATCGCCTTCGCCAGCTCGGCGAACCCCTCGGGCAAGGGCAACCGGGGTCTCGTCGAGGGAATCGGCGAGCGCATCTTCGACGCCGCCGACGTGATCATCGAGGCAGACGACTACGTCGCGTCGATCCAGCCCGACAAGGATGCCGACAGCCGCTACGAGCAGGGCGTCATGGTGTCGATGGTCGACGTATTCGGCACTCTCGTGCCCGAGCAGAACGGGCAGCGATCGATCACGCCCGCTCCGACGCTCATTCGCAAGGGACTGGCGGTAGACCGCATCATGTCGCTGCTGGCCGACACATTCTCGAGCTGGGACTACCGACAGGGCGAGTACTACTAAGCCCGGCTCGGCAGGCGGGTGTCGGCCGGGTGCGGGCCCGGCCGGCACCTCTAATGTCGCGGCCCTCTCGGCCTGCCATCCTCATCGCGCGACGCGGCCATCGCCGCCGTCGCGTCGAATTGCGTCATGATCAGCGCCGCCGTACTGGCGAAGCCGGCACCGAGCGCGATGAGAAGTGACGGAATGTATGCCGTCGCAGGAGGCACCCAGCCACCGATGACCCACGGAAGCGCCACCATCACGACGACGGCCACCGTGCACGCCCACTGATTGACCACGAGGGCCATGGAGTTGCCCGAGCCGCCCCGCCGCAGCATGCGCAGTCCGGTATCGACAGTGGTGAGCACGACGAACAGGCCTAGAGCGATGAACGTCACCGCACCCCAGATCGGCTCGAACGCCGCGAGCGCCAGGGCGACGAAGAGCGGCACGGTGTAGATGATGAAGACCCAGCGCACTCCAGAACGCAGATAGCGATCGGCGGCATCCGACGACATCATCATGCGGTGCAGATCGGTGTCGATATAGAAGAAGACACCCACGATGAACGTACCGATCAGGGTCGATGCGACGCCGGCGACACCGAGGAGGAACTCGTTCACGTTCAGAAGCATCGTCGAGCCACCACCTTGACATCGATGTTCGTTCGGTCGACACCGTCGGCCTTCGACGGGCACCTAAGAACTATCACAGCCACCGCCGTCGCGACATAGGCATCAGGAGGGCGGCGATCCGCAGACGCCACGACGAGCAATTCCAACGTTGGCTATTGACGTTAGCCAAACGGGAATGCATACTAGCTACATGACAACATCATCGCCTTCCACTCGCTACATCAAGCGGCCCGAAGGCCGCATCGCCTACGACGTTCAGGGCGCCGGCCCCCTCGTCGTCCTCGTTCCCGGCATGGGCGATCTCCGCGCCACCTACCGCTACCTGACCCCCGAGCTCGTCGCGGCCGGATACACCGTCGCCACCACCGACCTTCGCGGCCACGGAGACAGCGACATCACCTTCTCGTCTTACGGCGACCCCGAGACCGCTGGCGACATCGACGCCCTGATCGACGAGCTGGGCGGAAAGGCCGTGATCGGCGGCAACTCGCTCGCGGCGGGCGCGGCGGTCATCGTCGCCGCAGCGCACCCCGAGAAGGTCTCGGGCCTGCTGCTGTTCGGTCCGTTCGTGCGCAATCCACAAGCGTCAGGGTTCGAGACCTGGATGTTCCGCACGATGATGGCTCCGCTGTGGGTGACCACCATGTGGAAGGCCTACATGCCGACGCTCTACAAGGGCACGAAGCCCGCCGACTTCGAGCAGTACCGCGCGCGCGTGGTCGCTAGCCTCAAGCGCCCCGGATACGGCAAGGCGTTCTCGCTCACGACCAGGCAGACCGACCACGCCCCCGCAGAGGCCAGCCTCGGCAAGGTCGCGGCTCCAGCCATCGTCATCATGGGTGATAGTGATCCCGACTTCAAGAACCCGGTCGGCGAAGCCCAGTGGATCGGTGAGAAGCTGCACGCCGACGTCGTCATGGTGCCCGACGCCGGGCACTACCCGCAGTCGCAGCGTCCCGAGATCACCACGCCCGCGGTTCTGGGCTTCCTCCGCACAGTGGCTCCCGTTGCCTAGGGCGGGCCTCACTCGCGACGGCGTCGTCGAGACGGCCGCGGTCATGGCGGATGAGGTGGGGCTCAACACCCTGACCCTCGCCGCCCTGGCCGAACGACTCGGCGTCAAGCAGCCCTCGCTCTACAAGCATCTCGATTCGCTGGCGGGCCTGCACCGAAGCGTCTCTCTGCTCGCCAAACGCGAACTCGGAGAGGCGATCTCGCGCGCCGCCGTCGGTCGCTCCGGCTCCGACGCCATCTTCGCCATGTCGCATGCCTACAGAAACTGGGCGATCCAGCATCCCGGCCGCTACGACGTCACGCAGACACCGGCCTCCCCTGGAGATACCGAAGACGAGAACACCATGATGTCTGCGGTGCAGGTCATCGCCGATGTGCTCACCGCGTATCGGCTCGAGGGCGACGACTCGGTCGACGCGATCCGCGCCTTCCGCTCGCTTCTCCACGGATTCGTGTCGCTCGAGACCACGGGAGGATTCGCCCTCACGGCGGACATAGACCGCAGCTTCGAGCGGCTGATCCGCGGCTTCACGGTTGCACTGGACCACTGGACCGACCCGGCCGATCGCTCGGACTCCCGCGACTAACGTACGGAGCGGTTCGGAACGAGCTAACGGAGCACGAATCGGTCGACACGCCGCCACCCAGGGCTCTGAGAGCGGCATGTTGCTCAAAACGTGCTTCTTTAGCCCGGAGAAGCACGACATGGTCGACAGCCCGATGGCCAACTGAGGACAACTTGGTTGCGCCCTCGCCCCAAGGTGCAGAGTTCGGGAGCTGAATCCGCTGGACTTCTCTGCTCCTCGCAATATGTCCTCCTTTCGCGCCGGCTCTCAGCTCTGGCCGTCGAGAATGCGCTTGCCCCGGCGCAGGGCGGTGACCACCAGCACAAGCCCGAGCGCCGCCTGCACTCCGCCGATCACAAGCCACGATGCCACCGGCTCGACCTGGTGCAGGAACGCCACCGCGAGGTAGTTGCCCACGTGGAATCCTCCGTGAACGCCGACGGCCGCCCACAGCGAGCCCGTGCAGAGCAGCAGCCCCACCGCGAGCAGCGCGAAGCCGAACGGCAGGGCGAGGTAGAGCACGTGCTCCGCTGCCGACTGCTGCCCGCCGCTCGACACGAGGTGGATCACCGTGAACGCCAGAGTCGTCACGACCACCGCGAGCACCGGTCGCTCGCGCAGACTCCAGAGAAGCATCCCGCGAAACAGCAGTTCCTCGGGAATGCCCTGCTGCAGGAAAGCCAGGCCGAGGTAATAGGCGATCAGCAGCACGATCATCAGCGGCGTAGCCTCCTGACCGCCAGGCAACTGCGAGTCGTCGAGCACCGGTCCCGTCGCCGGCAGCAACGCCACGACCGCGAACGCGCTGCCCGCCGCTATCACGACTCCTAGCAGCAGCCACAGAATCGAGCGCCTGCCCCAGCGCCAGCCGGCGGCGCGAATCGGGGCGCGCTCGACCCACCGCATCCAGAGCCACACGCAGAGCACCACGAGGCACAGCACGATCGCCTGCAGCACGAACGCCAGCGCGAAGACCCACGGCGATGACCCTTCGACGATCTCGGTCGTTCCCGGAATGAGCAGGATGGCGGCGGGCAACAGCCCGGCGACGAGGTTCGCGATCATCAGGATGCCGATGGCCACCACGACACGAACGGCGATGCCGAGCGGGCCGAGGCCGAGTCGTGGAGACCCGGGCGACGACGCGGGCGACGTGGGGGCGGCAGGCGGGGTGGATGCGACGGGTGCGGTGGTCATATCCAGCACGCTACGGAGCCGCACGGCATCCGGCCCGCCCCTGGGGTCACGACGAAACGTGACCGCGGTCACGTGCGGCCGGACCCGGCGACTGCATACGCTGAAGAGTATGCCCAGCATCCCGACCCGCCGCGCCCTGCTGCTCGACCTCGCCGCGGCCATCGGGTTGGGTGGGCCGGCGCTCATGGTGCTCGACTCTTTCGACAGCAGGCCCGGCGAGGCCACGATGTCGGTCGTGCTGCTGCTGATCGCCGCCATTGTGATCTGGGTGCTGTGGCGCCGCTCCGGGCAGAGGTCACGCACCGCTGCGATCGCCTTCGTGATCGTCGCCACGGCGACCCTGATGCTCGGCAACGGCGTTCTCTATTACGGCATAATCTGGGCGGCCTGTCTTATGCTCGGTGTCACCTTCGCGAGGGGTGCCGTCGTATGGGGCTACGCCGCGGCACTGGTGACGTTGTCCGTGGCGCTGCATCTCTCGTCCGGCAGCTCGATCGAACTCCTAGTGGCCGAAGCGATCGGCGCCGCGTTCTTCACCGGCATCGCTGCCGCGGTCGCGGGCATCTTGCGAGACAGCTTCAGCGTGGGCGAGGCCCTGCGCGGCGCGCTCGAGCAACTGGATGCGGCCAACGCCGAGTTGCGGGGGCGCCTCGACACCGACCGCGACCTGGTGCTCGCCGAGGAGCGCGAACGCACCGCGCGCGAGCTGCACGACGGACTCGGCCACCGCCTCACCGCCATCGGCCTCTCGCTCGACTACGCCGCCCGAGTCGACGACTCGGATGCCGCGCGTGACGAGCTGCGCCGCGCCCGCGACCTGGTCGGCGAGTCCCTGGATGCGATGCGCCGGCTCGTGCGCGCGATGCACCCGGTCGAGCTCAGCACGTTGGGCAACGCGGAGGCATTCCGTGCCGTGGCCGAGGCATTCAGAGGCACAGGCATCGACATCCGCGTGGCGATCGAGGGCGACGACTCTGCACTGAGTCACGAGCGCTCGCTTCTGCTGCTGCGCTTCGTGCAAGAGGGGCTCACGAATGTGGTGCGGCACTCGAACGCGAGCGAGGCGGAGCTGCGCGTGGTCGTCGGTTGCGGCGCCAGCGACGAGCTGCGCGACGGCGCCGTGAACGCCGTACTCGAGGATCGCGGAGGCCCATCGTCGAGCGCCTCGGCGGCCTCGTTAACTCCGGGCTTCGGCCTTCGTTCGCTGCGCGCGCGAGCCGAGGCACTCGGCGGAACGCTCGACGCCACGCCCACCGCGTCCGGCTTCCGACTGTCGCTCGCCCTGCCCACGCCGGCGCAGGCGTCGGTCGAGGCACGACCGCTCCCGGCGAGCGCGACGGCGGGCACTGACACGGCCGCTGCAGTCACGGGCTATGCCGCATGACCGGCATCCGCGTTCTCATCGTCGACGATCAAGAGTTGCTGAGGCGGGGTCTGCGCATGATCCTCGAGACCGACCCGTCGATCGACGTGGTCGGCGAGGCCGAGAACGGCACGCGCGCCCTCGCACTGATTCCCCAGCTGGCCCCCGACGTAGTGCTCGCCGATGCCCGCATGCCCGTGCTCGACGGGCTCGGGCTGGTGCAGCAGTGCGCGGCGTCGCATCCCGGGCTGCCCGTGCTCGTGCTCACGACCTTCGACGATGCGCGCCTGGTGCGCGAGCTGCTCGACGCCGGCGCCGCCGGCTTTCTTCTCAAAGACATCTCGACGGATGCGCTGACGGATGCGATCCGTCAGGTTCTGGGCGGGGGCCTCGTTCTCGACCCTCGTGTCGCACGAGCCGCGCTCTCCACCGCCGAGCCGAGCGAGCGGCATCCGGCTCTCACCGAGGCGGAACGCGCCGTCGCCGACCTCGTCGCGCGAGGCATGCCGAATGCCGAGATCGCGGCGCGCCTGCACCTGGCACACGGCACGGTGAAGAACACGGTGTCGGCACTGCTGCGCAAACTCGACGAGCCCGATCGCACGGCGCTGGCGCTGCGGCTCGCGCGCACGCGCTGAGTCGATCGCCCTGTTCAAGGGTTCACTCTCGGCACTAATGCGCAATATGCTTTCCACAGCGCTCTTCCCAGACCCCGAAGTTTCGCAGGCCGCAGTTTGCCGCAATCAGGTGGGGAACCGATCGATGCGCACGGTGACATGCCAGGGAAGAACCTTCGTCACGACGAATGACGTCGCCGACGCGCTCCGCAACTTCTACGAGGCAGCCCAACGACGTGGGCGTGTCGTTCGTATAGACGTACCGATCGTCACCGACTCCGCGACAGGAGAGAATCTGCTCTCCCTCGTCTTGATTCCTGGGGATCAGTTGCACGTCGCTCCGAGCGACGAGCCCGATGTCGATCTCGACACGGCCCCTCTCGTCGAGTCGTTGACCAGGCGCAAGATGGCCTGGATCTCGCACCGGACCGACCACCATCGTGACACCGAGGCGCCGGTGTGAGCGACGCGGAACTTCTCGCCTAGCGCCTGCCTGGCCAGAACCGGGCGAGGATCCAGTCGACCCACACGACGCGGGCCGCCGGCGCCACGAGCAGAGCCCAGGCGACGGATGCGACGGCATCCGTCGGATAGTGCAGGCCGTCGATCACGACCGACAGCACGACGACCGCGACGAAGAGTGCGCCGACGATCACCCCGACACGAAACCAGCGCGTGCCCGCGAGCAGGTACAGCGCGGCGATCACCAGTGCCACGATGAAGACGGTGTGCCCGCTCGGGTACGAGGCATCGACCGCCGCCGGAACGGTGGGGTGTGCGAGCGCCTGCGCATCCGGTCGTGGCCGATCGACCAGGATCTTCACGAGGTCGGAAGGGACCCAGGTGAGAGCGACGACGCCGGCGAACGCCGCGGCCCTGCGCCAGTGCCGCCCGACGAAGCCGATCGCCACGGCGACGAGTGCCGTGCCGACGATGGCGGGGCCCGGGCCGATCACCACGTAGACAGCCGAAGTGACGGCGCCGAGGGCGCCGGTGTGCAGAACGTTGAATGCCTGGGACAGCTGCTGGTCGACGGGGTGGGATCGCAGCAGGAACCCGAGAAGCGTGAGCGCCACGATCGCGACGGCGGCCACGATGAGCGTTCGACGAGGATGCGGGTCGGCACGAAGAATGTGCGAATGCGCTCCGGGCGTCGGTGCGGCGTGCTTCACGGAGGGCATACGGTCCATTCGGTTGTTCGCGGGTGCACCAAGCGTAGGCATCCGGCCCATCCGGAAGCTGCGAAGAGCCCGGGGCGACAGAGACCTCAGCCGACGAGAATGAACTGCTCGAGCACGACGAGCGACGAGTCGGTGAGCTCGAAGCCGTCGCCGAGTTCGGCACGCATGGCCGCCGAGGTCCAGAAACGGGTGTGCCCGGCGCGCCATTCTGCGACCGACTCGTAGCCCTCACCCTCGGCAATGGCATGCTCCAGCGACACGTCCTCGAGAGCGACCACGCGCACAGCGGTCGTTTCGATCACGGCGACCCTGTCGCCGTTCGAGTCGATGACCGCACCCTTGTCACCGACGAGGGGCAGCGGGTCCTCGCTGACCTCGTATTCGTTCAGCAAAGAGCTGGTGGCCGTCTTGGCGCCGGAGCGGATGGCATCAACGAGGCGATCCCGGAGGGGACCAGGGAAGGCGAACTCGACTACAGGAAGGTGGTCACGCATCCGACCAGCTAAGCAGGCGCCGGCCGACGCGAAAAATCAGCGGCGCTGCCCAGTTCTCAGGCAGCGGCCAGCAGCGACCTGACCTCGTCGAGTTCGTGCAGGTCTCCCACGATCGTCGTCGTCGTGGTCGGGGTCTCGACGATGAGGCTCGGCGTGAAAAAGGCCTTGTAGCGCAGCGCGTAGTCGGGCTGCTGGAGGATATCGATCACGCGCACGTGCGATGCCTCTGCGAGACCGTCGCCGATCAGACTGTCGAGGGTCGCCCGCGCCGATCGCGTCGCCTGTGATTCGCCAGCCACGAGCAGGGTCAACTCGGCGCTTCTCGATGTAGACATCTCGGTCATCGCTGGTCCCCTTCCTCGTTTGCGAGGTTGCCCGACCCTCGGGCAGCCACGCGGGCCTCGAGCGCCGTGGCCGTCCGCTCCAACGCGCCATCCCTGGTCGATCTGAGTCGCTCGAGATCTCGTCGACGCAGATCGACCTCGTTGCCGAGGCCCGAGATGCGGCCTTCGAGCTCGGCCATCGAAGCGAGAATCTCCGCCTCGCCCCGCTCGTACTCGACCGCACGCAGCCAGGCAGCCGTGCGATCCAGCTCCTCTTTCTGAGCGCGCGCCGAGCCGAGCAGCACATCGCCGTCGGAGACGTAGGCCGGACGCAGCTCGATGCCCTCCGAGGTGATCACGAGTTCTCGCACCTGATTCGTATGTGCGGTCGCCCTCGACTTGACGATCGTCAGCGCCCTGTTGCGCTCTCCACCGTTCGCTATATAGGTGAGGTGGATCCAGTTGTCGGCGATCGTCGAGATATTGCTCTTCGTCGCTTCTTCATCGAGCGAGGCCGCGCCGTGCAGCAGCGAGGTCAGCAGCACCGTGATCCCGCGCTGGCTCAGGCTGGTCAGAAGATAGCTGAGCGCCTCATCGGCAAACGGATGCCCCGAGCCGGTCAATGCCGAGACGGGGTCGATGACCACCGCGTTGGCGCCCAGTTCATCGACTGCGCGGATGATCCGCAGCGCCGACTCCTCGGGCGTGCTCCCCGTCGCCGACTCCTCGAGGATGCGGAGGCTCCCGCTCTCAAGAGGTTCCCGGAACGAGTAGCCGACGCTCGCGGTATGCAGCTCGAGCTGAGCACGCACCTCGTCGAAACTCACGTAGAGGACTCGCCCGCCACCGCGCACGACAGCGAGAGAGAACGCCGCCGCAAGGGTGCTCTTCGACGTTCCGGGCGCACCCGAGAGCAATGTTCTCGATCCCAGGAGATATCCGCCGCCCAGAAGTGGATCGAGCTCCTCGACGCCGGTAGGCATCCGCTCATCTGGCCGCGACGAGGGGGCGCCTGACGCGAGCTCCTCGGATGCCAGTCCCCCCGCGATGACGACCTCGAGGCCGTCGTTCGTCATGACCACCGGAACGACGTGCCCGATGTGCGCGGCGCCCCGGTACTTCGTGACCTGGAGCGTGCGCGAAATGGAGTTGCCCGTCTGAAGCCGATCGAGCACCACCACGCAGTCGGTCTGGTAGTCGAGGATCTCGGCGCGAGTACGTGCTCGATCGTTCTCTGCACTCGCCTTGGCCGTGATCAGCACGGTGAGCCCCTGGCTGCGAACCCAGTCGGTCAAACGCAAGAGCTCTCGCCGCTCGTCAGCCTCTTCGAGCAGCAGCGACAGCAGCGCGTTGAGTCCGTCGAGCATCACAATCGTGGCGCCTGATGCGTCGGTCACGGCCAGCAGCGTGGCGATGAGCCCCTGCATGTCGAAGCGTCCAGAGACGTGCAGTTCGGTCGGCATCCCGGTCTCGAGCACGATCAGATCGTCTTCGGCAAAGCCATCGGCGCCCCAGGAGAAGCCGGCCATGTCTTCGAGCACGCCATCCGCCGTCTGCTCGAAACTTATGAAGACGGCGCGCTCGCCCTCAGCCACGCGATGGGCGAGAATTTGCAGGCCGAGCACGGTCTTTCCCGCACCGGCCGCCCCGAAGATGGTGATCACTCGCCCGCGCGGCAGCCCGCCGCCGGTTATGTGGTCGAGACCGGCGATGCCCGTCTCGAGAACAGATCGTGCCTCTACCTCGCGGAGCTGCTGTGTCTCGTCCATGCCATCCGTCCATCGATGTCAGGCACGCTTCCCCAGGGCCCGGTCTCGCGATCATACCGAGAGACAGCTGTATCGCCCCAGAGCCGGCTCGAAATCACCTCGCCGATGGCACACGAAACCGGCCTCGCGTGACGTGCCTGAATCAGCCCTCGTCGGCTGCGCCCAGTCCGCAGGTCTGCATGGTCCAGGCTATGAACGCCTGGTAGTTCGGGTCGGTCATCGCGCTCTGCACCGACTGCGACTGCGTGAATCTCGGGTCGAGCCCGACATCCGAGACCAGGCTGTCTGCCGGAAACTGCGCGAGGATCCCGGCGGTCTCGTCGGTCGATGCTGCGAACACCTCGGCGCCCGCTGCGACCTCTGGGCTCACCTCGGTCATCGGAAGGAGCTCTCGGATCGCGGCGCCCTGAGCTTGGACGGCCTCGAGGTCTTCGCCGACCGTGCCGGCCTTCGCCGCCGCCGCAGCCGTGTTGGCGGAGCAAAAAGCCGCGTATCGCTCTTCGGCAGAGTCTCCGGATGCGTCGGGCGTCGCAGTGGGCGTCGGCGTCGCCATCGCAGTGGGTCGGGTCGAACTCGGTGAGTCAGTGGCCGCCGTCGTGGAGCACGCCGCGAGCGCCGTTGCGATGATGGCGGTACCGAACAAGAGAGCGAGCTTCGGAGCTCTCGGCGATGTCATGGAAAAGAACCTCCTCGATGTCGTCGCGCTCCATATTGCCGCATCACGGCGTCGGCTCGCACGAGCTGTACGTGTGGAACTAGCCCCGACGCATCCGTCTCACTAGCCTCGTTCTATGAACGATCGCGCCGTGCCGAATCTGCCGTCCCGAGACTTCGACGTGACCGCCGCCTTTTACGGCGCGTTCGGATTCGAGCCGAGCTACCGAAGCGACGACTGGCTGATCCTGCGCCGCGGCGAGATGCACGTGGAGTTCTTTCCCTTTCCCGAGCTCGTTCCCGAAGACAGCTCGTTCATGTGCAGCATTCGCGTCGACGACATCGATGAGCTCTACGAGCAGATCAAACGGTCCGGAGTCGAGGAGAAGTCCGTCGGCGCACCGCGCTTGCATCCCGTGACGCTGCAGCCGTGGGGTCATCGAGCCGGATTCCTCATCGATCCCGACGGCACGCAACTGAGTCTCATCGAGAACAGGCCGGAAGACTCCGCCTGAGCGACCTCAATCCGGACGCGTAGCGGTGATCGTGACGGTGACTCGGGCCGGGGTGAAGTCGCCGGCCAGGCGGATCCGCTTACGGTAGGGCATCCAACCGTGCTCGCGCGTCTGCGAGTTGCCGTCGGTTTCGACGAAGAGCTCGAAGAATCTCTCACCCTTTACCGCGTGCACCCAGGCGAGAACCTCCTCGACCGATTCGGCCCCGGTGACGCGTTGTGGGTCGTACGCGGCGGGCCGTTCAATGTCGTCGCCCGTCCAGAAGCAGACCCAGTAGACGGCTGCATCCTCCGGTTGTGCATCGAAGTACGACTCATCCCATTCGGCTCGCATCGAGACCTCCTTGCCGTTGTCGTTGGCTCGACGCTAGCGCGACCTGGCAGACGGGCGGAGATTCCGCGCATCCGACCGCCTCTCGCGCTCGGACCACCCGATTCTCCGCCCGCGCAAAATCGCGATACCTCGTCGCGTTTGAGGTCCTCCTCCGGTATCGTGGGGATGCCCCGTGGCCGCGACCGTGCGGCGCACCCGTCGGGGCGCAAGCGCTCACCGGGGGACGTGCTTTCTGATGGCAACACTGCTGTATTCGATCGGGGCGTTCTCTGCCCGTCGGCACTTTCTCGTCATCGTCGCGTGGCTGCTTCTCGCCGCCGCCGCGCTCGGCGGATCCGCCGTTCTCAACGGGCAGATGCAGCAGGGCGTCGAGATTCCGGGAACCGAGTCGCAGACCGCCATCGACATGCTGGAGACGCGTTTTCCGCAGGCCAGCGGCGGCAGCGCGAAGGTCATCTTCCAAGCGCCCGCAGGCGACGACATCGAGGACTACTCCACCGAGATCAGCGCCATCTCGAAGAACCTGGGCGCGATGGCCGATGTCGCCAACGCGGCCGATCCCTTCGCGTCGGGCAACTCGAGCCAGATCAGCGCAGACAAGTCGCTCGCCTATGTATCTGTTCAGTACGACGTTCCCCAGACGTCGCTGACCCCGGAGGCCGAGGAGAACATCCAGAGCATCGGCAACGCCGCAGAGAAAGACGGGCTCACGGTGTCGTACGCGGGCGTCACCCCACCCGCGGCGGCCTCCGATGTGAGCCAGGAGTCCATCGGGCTCGGTGTGGCCTTCGTGATCCTCGCCGTCACCTTCGGCTCGCTTCTCGCAGCGGGGATGCCGTTGGTCACCGCCCTGATAGCCGTCGGCATCTCGAGTGGCGGCATCGGCATCTTCTCGGCCTTCGTCACCATCTCATCGACAGCTCCGGTGCTCGCCTCGATGCTGGGCCTCGCCGTGGGAATCGACTACGCCCTCTTCATCGTGTCGAGGCACCGGGCACAGCTGGCCACGGGCATGGCGCCGCGCGAATCAGTGGCTCTCGCCACCGCGACTGCCGGCAGCGCAGTGGTGTTCGCCGGCCTCACCGTGATCATCGCCCTGCTCGGCCTCTCGGTCGTGGGCATCCCGTTCCTCTCTGTCATGGGCGCGGGTGCCGCATTCGGCGTGGTCATCTCCATCGTCATCTCCGTCACTCTGCTGCCCGCGATCCTCGGTCTCTGCGGAAAACGACTGATCCCCCGGTCGGCCCCCGCGAAGGTGGCCGCCGCAGAAGCCAAGAAAGAGGCGAAGGCCGCTGCGAAGGCCGCCAAGCATCCATCGAAGAAGCCGACCGTTCGCGCACCGCGACGCCCGCGCACCGAGGAGACGAGCATCCGGCACCGCTGGGTGACCATGGCGACCCGGCGCCCGGTGATCACCGTCGTCGCCACCGTTCTGGGCCTCGGCCTGCTCGCCGTGCCCGCCCTCGGGCTCAAGCTCACCGTGCCCGACGCAGGCTACGACGCCCCCGGATCGCAGGCGCGGGTGGCCTACGATCTGCTGGCCAAGGGCTACGGCCCCGGCTTCAATGGCCCGCTGCTCGTGACCGCAGACATCAGCGGCACGCTAGAGATCCAGGATGCGCTCGACGCCCTCGAGAAGCAGTTCACCGGCGTCGCCGATGTGGCCACCGTGAGCCAGGCGATTCCGAATCAGGCACTCGACATGGCCATCATCTCGATTACCCCATCGAGCGCGCCCGACTCCGACGCCACCAAGGCGCTCGTCACCGGTATCCGCGACAGGGAACCCGCCTTCGAGAAGGCGAACGGTTTCGGCTACATGGTGACCGGCCAGACCGCGGTCGCGATCGACATCTCCGAACGCCTCGGCAACGCGCTGCTGCCCTTCGCCCTGGTGGTTGTCGGCCTGTGCATCGTGCTGCTGACCATGGTGTTCCGCTCGCTCGCCGTTCCGCTCACGGCGACGCTCGGCTTCCTCCTGTCGGTCGGGGCGTCCTTCGGCTTGGTGACAGCGGTCTTCAACTGGGGCTGGCTGGCCGACCCGCTCGGAGTCGAGAAGGTCGGGCCCGTTATCAGCTTCATGCCCATTCTCGTGATGGCCGTTCTCTTCGGCCTCGCCATGGACTACCAGGTCTTTCTCGTCACCCGCATGCGTGAGGACTTCACGAACACCGGCGACGCACACCGCTCGGTGATCGATGGCTTCACGGCGTCGGCTCGCGTGGTCACGGCCGCCGCACTGATCATGTTCAGCGTCTTCGCCTCGTTCGTTCCCGGCGGAGGCGCCGTGCTGCAGCCCCTCGCCGGGGGCCTCGCCGTGGGCGTGCTCATCGACGCCTTCGTTGTGCGCATGACCCTCATCCCCGCCCTGATGGCGCTGCTCGGAGATCGCGCGTGGGGCCTGCCGGCGTGGCTCGACCGCATCGTGCCGAACGTCGACATCGAGGGCGAGACGGTGCACGAGCTTCTGGATGCCCGGGGCTGGCACCCCGACACCGGCCCGCTCCCGGCCGCTCCGGCCGCACCCGCGGTCGAGGCGCGCGACCTTGCCACCGCGGGCCTCTCCCCCATCGACATCGACGCGGCAGTGGGCGACGTGCTTCTGCTCGTCGGAGCCTCCGCACCCGCACGCGTCGAGCTCCTCTCGACGCTCACCGGGCGAGGCCGCCCCGCGTCTGGCCATCTCAGCGTTCTCGGCAACGCCCTGCCCTTCGACGCACACGCGCTGCGCGCCCAGAGCGAGCTCGTGATCGCCCAGCCCGCGGAACCGCTGACCGTCGGCCGCTACCTCACGGCCCAGATCGCCATGGATGCGCCACGCGGCCACCGTGCGGATCGTCGCGGAGTCGCGCACCGCATCCTGCCCGCCCTGCTCGTCGCGGTGAGCGACGACGGCGCCATGGGATGGACGGCTGTGCTGCCCGCGATAGATGCCCGCCCGATCGCGGGCGCACGGCGAGTGACCGACAAGACACCTCTTCGCGAGCTTTCGAGCGGGCAACTGCTCGCCGTCGATGCCGCCATCGCGCTCTCGTCGGGCCGGCCGTTGATCGCCGTCGACACGGGCGCGATCGAGCCGCGGCACGCATCCGATTTCGTGGTCGCCCTCGCCGAGGCCGCAGCCACCGACGTCACGCTGGTGATCGCTCTCGAGGCGAACGCGAGCGGCACAGGAAACATCGATCGTGTCGCTCACACCGTCGAGCTGAGGATGGCCGTCGACGACCCGGCGCACGACCTGAACGGAAAGGTGCTGGCATGAGCGCGCTCACCGGCCTGCTGAACGACGCCGACTCCCGGCGGCCGCGTTGGCTGCGCGGGGCGATCCTCGCGCTCGCTCTCGTGACGCCGCTCGTCGTCGCCGGCATCGCCGTCACGGCGATGACGCCCGCCACCCCCTCCGCGGCGAACGGGGTGCCCACCATGCCCGCCGCGATCGTGAACCTCGACACTCCGATCGACAGCAAGGCGGGCGGAAAATCGACTCCCGTCGCGGCCGGAAAACTGCTCACCCAGCAGCTGGTGTCGGCCGACGACAGCGGCTTCGACTGGACGCTGACCGATCCGACCGCCGCGTCGGCCGGCCTTGCCGACGGCCTCTACTCGGCCGTGGTGACGGTTCCGTCGAACTTCTCGGCGGCCTACGTCTCGAGCACAGGCGACGCCCCCGTGCAGGCGCAGCTCGACGTTCAGACCAGCAGCGTCGAGGGAGCATCCGCGCAGGCGCTCGCCTCGGCACTCGCCCGCAGCCTGCACGAGAGCCTCGCCACCACGTTCACTCAGGGCTTCGTCTCTCAGCTGCTCGTCGGATACACCGATCTGCACAACCAGCTCGGCACGGCTGCCGACGGCGCGAGCACCCTCGCCTCGGGAGCGGGCAAGCTGGCCACGGGGCTGCAGGACGCAGCAACCGGCACCGCGAAGCTCGATACGGGCGCGCAGCAGCTGTCGAGTGCACTCTCCGCCGCGGCGGTCGGCGCCGGCGCGCTGCCCACCGCGACCAAAGAACTCAACACCCTGGCCGGCGTGACCGTCGATGGGTCGACACTGCTCACCTCGGGCCTCGGCGACACCGCCCGCAAAGCCGAGACCCTCCAGGCCAATCAGCTGCAATTGCGCGGCGAGATGGATGCGCTGCGCCAGGTCATCGACGGCATCGACACGACGACAGACCCCGCGCTGGCACCCCTGAAGCTGGAGCTGCAGCAGAAGCTCGAGGCGTCGCAAACGACCGCGAACACGACCGAGGCCCAGGCCATCGAACTCGGCATCGATCTCGACGCTGCGACCCTCGGCGCCGGCGTTGTCACCGAAGCGAACAAGCTCATCGCGACGGGCACGGATGCGCTCGCCACGAAGACTCCCGAGCTGAGCAACGGACTCACCCTGCTCGCGGGTGGCGCCTCAGAACTGGCCACGGGTACCTCGTCTCTGAATACAGGAACCGCCGCTCTCGCGAGCGGAGCGGCCGAGCTGTCCGGCGGAACGGGAAAACTCGCATCCGGCCTTCGCACGGCGGCCGACGCCGTGCCCAGCTACACCGACGACCAGGAGAAGACGCTGTCGACCGTGGTCAGCGACCCGATCGTCACGACGACCAGCGACACCACCTCTGCGCCCGCGCCGAAGACGGCGATATCGATCGCCGTATTGCCCCTGGCACTGTGGATCGGCGCGCTCGTGCTGTTCGTGCTGCTACGCCCGTTCCCGCCACGAGCCCTGCTCTCGGCGGCGTCGAGCTGGCGCATCGGGGCACGCTCGTTCGCGGTCGTGGCCGCCCTCGTTCTTACGCAGGCCGTGCTGGTGCTGGTCTGGCTGGCCGCCTTCGGCGTATCGCCCGTTCACCACGTCGGCAGTGTGCTCGTCGTGCTCGGCATCTCGCTGGCATTCGTGCTGCTGCATCAGGGACTGGTGGCGCTGTTCGGCCGTGTCGGCTGGGTGATCTCGCTGGCGTTCATCGCCCTGCAGCTCGCCGCCGTCGGCACTCTGTTCGTGCGTGCGGGGGCCGACAATCCGGTGCAGTCGCTAGCCGCCAGCCTTCCGTTGGCGCAGGCGACCCGGGCGCTGCAGGCACTCGCGGCGGGCGACGGCGGCTGGGCACAGGTCGGCGCGGCGACGGCATCGCTGGTGATCGCCGGAGCCGTCGGGGTGGCACTGACGCTCGTGGCGATCTCGCGGCGGCGGATGCGGCCACTGCCCTGATCGGGCGAAACGACACCATGAAGCGACGCCGGTGCTCGCTAGCGTTGTCGCATGGCAACCGTTGAGCGCCCGCGCACTGACTGGATAGACCTCCCCCCGGCAATCCACGAGTTTGTGGCCGAGATCCTCGATGCCCGAGTCACGAGCGCGATCAGTCAGATGAACGGGTTCTCGCCGGGAAGCGCCGATCGAGTCTCGGGTGCCAACGGCGGAAGAGCGTTCGTGAAAGCCGTGCACCGTGACCGAAACCCCGGCGCCTTCGATCTGCATCGACGAGAAATCGATGTCATGACAGTGTTGCCGCCGACGGTCAGCGCACCCGCGCTGCTCGGATCGTACGACCGCGATGGCTGGGTCGCTCTGATCCTCGACGACATCGACGGGCGTCACCCTGGCCACGACGGCGACGGTTCCGAGACGTGGGCGGTACTCGATGCGTTCGCAACCTTCCCCCGTATCGATCGGTCGACGCAGGGGCGGCTTCCTCGCGTCTTCGACGACATCGCGACAGAAGCGCGCGGATGGCGAGAGATCGCAGATGATGGCGCAGCGAACCTCCTGCCGGAATGGGCTCAGTCGCGCTTGGCTCAGCTGCGGGATGCAGCCGACGCGGCGCCGAAGGCAGCCGACGGGGAGCATCTGCAGCACCTCGATTCTCGAGCCGACAATGTCCTCATCGACGTGACACAGAAGGCGTGGATAATCGACTGGCCGTGGGCGAGCGTCGGAGCGAGATGGGTCGATGGCCTGATGTATCTCTTCGACTGCCGGGTGAGAGACGAAGCGGTCGACAGCGACACGATTCTTCGAACGCATCCTCTCTTCGAGGGCGTCGACGCCTCAGCGATCGACTCGGTGTTGTCGGCCGTCACGGGCGGATTCTTCAACAAGGCTCGCCAGCCTTCCCCTCCGAATATGCCTGCCCTGCGTGAGTTTCAGCGCAAGGAAGGAATCGCCGGAGCCGCCTGGTTACGAGAGCGCTGGGAGTAACTCATTGTGCCCGCCTTCGTCTAGCCACAGCTTGATCGGGGACTTTGCTAGGCTGGCCGCAATTACGTGACACGGGGTGCCCATCCGGGCTGAGAACACACCCGTCGAACCTGATCTAGTTCGTACTAGCGAAGGGATGTCGCGCTCATGCGCACGTCAAAACCATTTATCGAATCCACCGTCGATGCCCTCGAGCAGGTGCGGCTGAGCAGCCCGCTCGTGCACTGCATCACTAACAGCGTGGTCGTGAACTTCACGGCCAACGCCCTTCTCGCCGTGGGGGCCTCCCCCGCGATGGTCGACATAGTCGGCGAGGCCGGGCCGTTCGCGACCGTCGCGTCCGGCCTGCTGATCAACCTGGGTACGCCGACGCCCGAGCAGCGCGCGGCGATGCTCGAAGCGCAGGCCGGAGCCGCAGTGGGAGACACCCCATGGGTGCTCGATCCTGTGGCCATCGGATCGCTTCCGGTGCGCACACCCCTCGCCTACCGCCTGCGCGATCTGCACCCCACGGTCGTCCGAGGCAACGCCTCGGAGATCATCGCGCTCTCGGGCATGGGCGAGGGCGGGCGCGGCGTCGACGCCCTCGACTCGGTCGAGGCCGCCCTTCCCGCCGCCCGATCTCTCGCCGAGACGACGTCGGGCGTCGTCGCCGTCTCCGGAGCTGTCGACCTGCTCACCGATGGCACGCGGGTGGTGCGCATCGCCAACGGTGACGCGCTGCTCACCCGAATCACGGGCGGTGGATGCGCGTTGGGCGCCGTGATGGCCGCATTCCTGGCGGCCCACGACGACCGGCTGGCTGCGACCGTCGCGGCGGTCACCGTCTACACGGTCGCCGCCGAGCTGGCCGCATTGAAGTCCGTCGGCCCGGGAAGCTTCGGCGTCGCCTTCCTCGACGCACTGGCCTCCGTCGATGCCGACGACATCGTGGCGCGAGCGAGCATCTTGTGAGCGTCGATTCGACGCTCGATCTGTCTCTCTACCTCGTGACCGACACGGCCCTCGCGACGGCGGCCGGGCATCCGATTCTCACGGTCGTGCGCGAGGCCGTCGCAGGCGGCGTGACCGTCGTGCAGCTGCGCGAGAAGAACGCCACGGCCCGCGAGTTTCTCGACCTGGTGTGCCGGGTCGGCGACGCAGTGCCCGACGAGGTCGCCGTGATCGTCAACGACCGGGTGGATGTCTTTCTCGCCGCCCGCAGGCTCGGTGCGCGAGTCAGCGGCATGCACCTCGGACAGTCCGACCTTCCGCCGGCTTTGGCGCGCGAGCTCATCGGCCCCGACGCCGTGCTGGGGCTCAGCGCGTCGACGACGACGCAGCTGCTCGAGGCCGAGAACGATCCCGGCGCGATCGACTACGTCGGCATCGGGGCGCTGCACGCGACCACGACGAAGACCGACGCGCCCCGGCCTCTGGGGCTCGAGGCGTTCGCGGCCCTGGCCGCATCCACCCGTCTGCCGGCCGTCGCCATCGGCGGCATCGGGCGGGTAGACATCGCACCGCTGCGCCGAGCGGGAGCGGCCGGTGCCGCCGTGGTGTCGGCCATCTGCTCGGCGCCGAACCCCGGCGACGCTGCTCGGGAGTTGGCGAGCGAGTGGCGGAGCGCCCGATGAGCGTCGAGACAACCCGCGCCGCGACTCGAACGTCTGCGACCCGCGCCGTGCCTCGTGTGCTGAGCATCGCCGGCACAGACCCCACGGGCGGCGCCGGGATTCAAGCCGATCTCAAGAGCATCGCGGCGAACGGCGGCTACGGCATGGCGGTCGTCACGGCCCTCGTCGCGCAGAACACACGCGGGGTGCGCTCGGTGCATGTGCCTCCGGTAGCGTTCCTGCGCGAGCAGCTCGATGCCGTCAGCGACGACGTCGAGATCGACGCGGTGAAGATCGGGATGCTCGCCGACGTGGACGTGATCGCTGCCGTGCGCGAATGGCTGGTTCGGGTGGCTCCGCCGATCGTGGTGCTCGACCCCGTGATGGTCGCGACCAGCGGAGACCGACTGCTGCGGGCCGATGCGGAGGGCGCGCTTCGCGAGCTGGCCCGGCTGGCGCACGTCGTCACCCCGAACATCCCCGAGCTGGCGATTCTGGCCGACGAACCGCAGGCAACCAGCTGGCAGCAGACGCTCGACCAGGCCGCGCGAGTGTCGACGCGACTCGGCGTGATGGTGCTGGCGAAGGGCGGGCATCTCGATGGAGACACCGCCCCCGACGCTTTGGTCGACGCGACGGGCGACGAGCTGCTCGTGACGGTCTACGAGGCCACGCGCATCGAGACGACGAACACGCATGGCACCGGATGCTCCCTCTCGTCGGGCCTCGCCACCCGACTCGTGGGCTCCGCGCACCCGGCGCACGCGGTCGGCGAGGTGAAGCGCTGGATCAGCGAGAGCATCCGGGGCGGCGGCGACCTCTCTGTCGGGGGAGGCAACGGGCCGATCCACCACTTCGCGGGAATGTGGCAGCGCGCCGGGCTCGAGACCCGCCCCACGGCCGGCGAGATCCGGGCTCAGTGGTGGGACGGTATCCGGCCCGTGCGCGAGCAGATCGATGCGCTGCCGTTCGTGCTTGGCCTCGGCGACGGATCGCTGCGCGACGACGCCTTCCGCGGCTATCTGGCTCAGGATGCGCTCTATCTGCGCGACTACGCACGTGCTCTGGCGACCGCGAGCGCCCTGGCTCCGACCGTCGCAGAGCAGGCGTTCTGGGCGGCAGCGGCAGAGGGATCGATCACCGCGGAGCTGGAGTTGCACGAGTCGTGGCTCGCCGACGGAGCCTATGACGGCACGGTCGCAGACGACGCGACGACCGCCTATCTCGACCACTTGCTCGCTCGGTGCGCCGAGGGCAGCTACGACACGCTCATCGCCGCGCTGTTGCCGTGCTTCTGGCTGTATCAAGACATCGGCCTGCGACTGCTGCCTCGATCGCACGACGCGCACCCGTATCGATCGTGGATCGAGACGTACGCCGACGCCGGCATCGCCGAGGTGACCGAGACGGCGGTCGAGTTCGTGATGCAGGCTGCCGCGCGCGCCGACGAACCGGGTCGCGAGGCGATGCGAGAGGCGTTCGTGCGTTCTGCGGAGCACGAACTGGCCTTCTTCGCGGCGCCGCTGGGGTCATAAAGGAGTGCGCGCCACAATTCAGGAGAACTGCCTCGAATCGGGCGGTTTCGCACGCGGCTGGTCGGCTCTTCCTGAATTGGAGCGCGGACAGATGGGATAGCTTGGCCGCGTGCAGTTCCATGCGTTCGAGGAGTATGCGGCCTCGGTAGGGGCGGCATTTTCGGTGACCCCGGAGTCGCAGAACAGCGACTATGAGTCGGGTGTCGCGCAGATCGATGACGAAACGTGGCACATTCGCACCGCGCGGAACACCCCGACCAAGCCGGGATCCTTCGTCGCCTTCTGGCAGCGCGACGCAGACGGGACGACGGTGCCGTTCGGCGATGACGATCTCTCTGCCGGGCTGCTCGTCTTCGTCGAACGGCAAGGCAGACGCGGGGTCTTCCGATTCACCCGCGAGCACCTCGCCCGACTCGGCGTCACCTCCGGTCGCCGGCCGGGAAAGCGCGGCTTCCGGGTGTATCCGAGCTGGTGTGCCGAGTTGAATTCTCAGGCCATGACGACGCAGCGCGCGCAGGCACCGGCGTTTCGCGAGTACTGAGTTCGCGACGCACTAGATGCGTGGAACGACCCCGGGGCGCGTTCGATGTCTGCGCACCGCGAGCACGGTCCCGAGCACGGGGAGCCCCACCGCGAAGATCCAGAAAAAGACGATGCCCACAACCCACACCGTCTGAGCGATCGTCATGGCGCCTTCGGCCTCGCGCACCGTCTCGTCGGTCACCGGCTCGACGCTGTCGACGGGCCCCTGCTTGACCACTCGCGGCGGGTCGTCGGTGACCACGAGAAAAGACCGCTCGGCCGGGTAGTCCTTCGATGGCGGGAAGCCCCACTGCTCGCCGCCGGCGAACGTGACGATGTCGCCGGGGCCGCCGTCGGCATCCGGAATCGCGACCTCGTAGTAGCTCGTGGTCTTGGGCAAGCCCGAGGTCGTGTCGACGCTCGTCAAGGTCCCCGTGAGCACGACGCTGTGGCCGATCGCATCGCGTTGAAAATCGAGGCCGTTCGCTGCGGCATCTTTGTTGACACCGAGCAGGGCGAGAGCGATGGTACCGGGAATGAGCATGACGACGAAGAGCACCCAGACCGGCCACGCGGGCAACCTTGGGGGTGGCTTGCGAATCGACGGAAGGGGAGGGAGGGCGCTCATATCCGAGCATCTCCGGCCACGAAGCGGTGCTCGCGCCACGACGCGATGCCGTCGAGCGCCGATTCGAGCACCTCGCGGCGACCCGCGTACTGCCGTGGGCTCGGTGAGTGGTTGAGCGCCACGGGCAGGTTGATGATCAGCGAGTCGGATTGAGCGTTGCTCTCTGATGTGCTCGACCGGAGGATCTCGACGACGACATCGATCGTTCTTCTTTCGCGCACGACGGCGACCCGACCGATCGAACTCCAACGCAGAACGATCTCGGGTGTCGTCGGGTCGGCACGGCGGTGCAGACCGATCGCTGTTTCGGACACGACGACGACCATCGACGCCAGAACAGGCCCGGCCAATCGTCGACCGAGAAGCTGCTGCAACGCAGCTCGCAGTTCACGGCTGACACCGAACTCCACCACGACCGCTCGAGGAAACTGCGCGCGAATTGCCGCGAAGCGCCGGGCAGCCCTCGCCTCGTAGATGAACAGGAAGATCACGATGGGCACGATGACCACTGTGCCGAGGAAGAGGTTCGCCGACAGCGGGTAGTCGGGCGGATCCGCCATACGAGACGAGTTCTTCACGACCCATCCGGCAACCACGGACAGGGGGACGATCAGCGGAATCAGCAGTAGATACCAGAAGGCGTAACGCCATCTCCACCGAGTCATCGAACTCCTCCGTCAGACCGGCCACCGTCTTTCGTGCCTTCCATCGACCCTATCGAGTGGGCTTCAAGACTCGGGCAAGCTCCCTCGTGGCGGCCGCCCCAAATCAGGAAAAACGACCCCGATCGGGCTAATTCGAACGTAGACACCCCGTTTTTCCTGCATTGAAGCGAGCGCCTGCTCACCAACCGCGGCAGCACGTCGTCGTGACGACCTGACGGCGCGCACTATCGTCGCGGATTGCGCCCCCAGCGAAGCCCACTACGCGAGGTCGCCCCGCACGCTTGACTAGCCCCATGCGACGAGTGCTTGTACTGGGCGGAACGGGATGGCTTGGGCGCGAGATCGCGCAGCGGGCGGTGGCCGAGGGAGCAGAGGTCACCTGCCTCGCTCGGGGCGAATCGGGGTCGGCTCCTGATGGTGCGCATCTCGTGCCAGCCGATCGCATGTCGCCACAGGCGTACGACGATGCGACCGACGAGTGGGACGACGTGATCGAGCTCTCGTATGACCCGAGACTCGTCGGCCCAGCCCTCGATGCCCTCGCGTCGAACGCGGCGCACTGGACGCTCGTGTCGAGCGTCTCGGTCTACAGCCGAAACGATGAACCGGATGCCGACGAGTCGGCCGCCGTCGTGGAGCCCCGCGACACCTCGGACTACGCGGACGCGAAGGTCGCCGCGGAGCGCCTGAGCCTCGAGCACCTCGGCGACCGCCTGCTCGTCGCTCGTCCGGGACTGATCGTCGGCCCCGGCGACCCGAGCGATCGCTACGGGTACTGGCCGGCACGGTTCAGCCGCACGGGCCCTGCGCTCGTCCCCACGACGGCGGGTCGATTTGTGCAGGCGATCGACGTCTCCGACCTCGCCTCGTGGATCGAGCGCGCCGGGCATACTCGGTTGTCGGGCGTGGTGAATGCTGTCGGAGAGGCACTGCCCATGGCGGAGTTCTTGCGCGCTGCAGCGACGGTGGCTGGCTACGACGGCGAACTCGTCGAGGTCGACGACGAGGCGCTGCTCACTCACGAGGTGAACTACTGGGCCGGGCCCAGGTCGCTCCCCCTGTGGCTTCCGCTCAGCGACGCGGCCTTTGCTCAGCGTTCCGGAGCCGCCTACCTGGCATCCGGCATCCGGCGATCGCTTCACGAGACGCTGTCGCGCGTGCATGCCGATGAGGTCGCACGGGGCGTCGACCGCGAGCGCCGGGCGGGGCTCAGCGCAGTCGACGAGCAGGCGATTATTCGAGCGACTCGCTGAACGATCGGACGACGACCTCGACGTTCGGGAAGGCAGCGAGCAACGATCGGAGCCGGTCCACGTCGAGATCTGCGACTGCCCGTCGGTCGAGATGCGACAGTCGCACGACCGTCCCCGTCCCGCCCTGCCGCTCCACGTTCTCGAGGGCAGATGTGGGGACTCCGCGCTCGTATGTCTGAGACCACGCACCGTCGTGCCGCCGGTTCTCATGAACAAGCCGCTCACACACTGCCGCTACGGCAGACATGCCCCGACGCGGTTCACCATCGGGGAGCGCCGGAGCGTCTCGTCTTTCGAAGAAACGTATGTCTTTCGTCGCCATGACCGGCTTCCTCACCGCTCTGCCGTCTGCATCGCGCCGAGTATTGGTTCCACGCCCGTCGTCGGCAACGCTGATCTGATCGTCAGCCACCTCGATGAGAACGTGAGCGATTCGCTGTTGATCGGCGGCTTCGTCGTCGGCGTATGCCACGACCTCGAGCACCATGTGCATGAGTTCGGAAGAGCCGACGGAACCGACGAGTTGTCGAGCCGCGTCCAGATGCTCCAGATCGACTTCGTCGGCCCACGCATGAGTCGTTGCCAACCAGGACTCACGAGGAGAATTCGCCATGACCAATTATGGCGACGAGAGTCCTGACCCCTGAGAACCGGCGACACCGCAGAGGCGATAAGCGCAGCTTGACATGACACTAAAACCGACAGATGGTGGATAGATGAATCGGTCACATCGACAGGCCACTCAGACGCTTCCGTCCGGCATGGCCCGACGCTACGCAAGCTATAGAGCAGCACCAACCGACCAGCCGGCGGGAGTGCCGATCACAGACGTGGGCGGATACGACGCACTCATCGATGCCGCCGACCAGATCGGGATGAACCTCGAAGTGAGCCGCGCAGGGCTGGCGGCGTTCGATGCGTCCATAGCCACTCTTCCCGAGGGACTCGACGAGGCGATGGCGATGTACTTCGGCGATGTCGTCATCCAGTCGATTCCCGGAAGCCAGTGGAGAGTGATCCGCGAGGGCGAGCCCCTCGTCGAGGTGCCGGGAGGAAATATGGCCGACGTCATGGCCATCACGAGATCTCGGCTCACGGATAGCCAACGCACATTCGTCGACGTGCTCGATCACCTCGACGAGATGGCCGCACACTCGAACTCCTGACGATCGCGCCCTGCCGCTCTAATTCAGGAGGAACCGCCAGCAGCAGGCTCTCTACTGAGGCGGAGCATCCGAACGGTCACATTCAGCTGCGACACGAGAAGTACAACGACCACGATCGACCAGTAGGCGACCGGCGACAGCTCATATCGCTCTGCAAGTTCCCACGTTTCTTTGACCGCGACGAGCAGTCCTCCGATGGCCACCGCGAACCAGCCCGAGGCACGGTTGGAGAACGAACTCGTCACGTCTGCCGCCGCTGTGCCGCTGCGTCTGAAGCGAGCGCGCTGCACAAAGTACATGACGGGCGGCACCAACCAGAGGGCTTTGTCGATTCGCTTGCGGTCGGGCCACGCCGGACCGGTGCGAGCGACCTCCCAGAGTTCGAGCGACCCCTGAAACAGAGGCCCCGCAAAGAGCAACCAGGCTCCGATGGTGCCGGCCCACATCGCGAGGGTATCCATCTCCCGATTAAGCCACACCGCCCACGAATGCCAGCGACGATAGGTGACGTGCGCCGCTCTAGTTCAGGAGAATCGGCCGAAATCGGGCAGTTCTGCACGCCGAGGGCCGGTTCTTCCTGAGTTGCGGCACGCCGTCAGCGACACGAGACAATGTGAGTCATGGACAAGATCATGCTTCCGGCAGACGTGCAGGCGATCGTCTTCGACGTCGGCGAGACGCTGGTCGACGAGTCGCGAGCATGGTCCCTCCGGGCCTTAAACGTGGGGGTCACTCCGTTTGCATTGATGGGCGCTCTGGGAGCACTCATTGAACGAGGCCAGGATCATCGGCGGGTCTGGGACATCCTCGACGTCGAGCCGCCCACTGTCGTGGTGCAGATCGAGCGCGACGACCTCTACGCCGACGCGACGCCCTGCCTCCACGCGGCCCGCGCCGCCGGGCTTCTCGTCGGTATAGCAGGGAATCAGCCGGCCGGCGCCGTCACGCAGCTGCACACGTTGGGGTTCGAGGCTGACTTCGTCGCATCGTCAGCCGAGTGGGGTGTCGCAAAACCGTCACTGGAGTTCTTCTCTCGGATCGCGGAGCGCGCTGACCTGAATCCCGACGCCATCCTCTATGTGGGCGACCGCCTAGACAACGACATTCTGCCCGCGCGCCACCTGGGCATGCGCACTGCGTTTATTCGTCGCGGCCCCTGGGGCTATATCCACTCTCAACGCGAGGAAGCACAGCTCGCCGACATTCGCCTCGACTCGCTCGCCCAGCTGACCGCCGCTCTGGGCTGACACGTGGCTACGACGGCGCCTGCCGGCGCCGCAGCGCCGCTCTAATTCAGGAGAATCGACCGAAATCGGGCACTTCTGCACCCCGAAAGCCAGTTCTTCCTGAGTTGCAGCACAGCCCACCAGCCCAGCCACCACGAGCCCGCCGCAGCGCCGCACCTCAGTGGTGGTGCTCGACCATCCACTCAGGGAACGGGTCAGGGTAGCGAGCCCACTCCTCGGGCCCCGCCGCCAACTCCTCGGTCGTCAGCAGGCACTCCGACAACACCGCTTCGAGGGCAGTCTCGTCGAGACCTGGACCGAAGAACACGATCTCCTGCCCGATCGGCGAGTCCGCACTCCAGCTCAGCATCTCGGTCGGCTCGAGGTCGAGCACATTGCCCGCGGTCGCCCACGACCCGACCCGGCCGCCGCGCGTCGCCAGCCGAACGAACCCTCGCGAGCGCGCGATGCATCCGACGTTCTCGGGGGTCAGCCGCAGCGTGACGGCGGCGTGCAACCGACCCGGATGAAACGGTCGCGGATCGCGGAACACGAACGTCGAACACGCAGACACCGGATGCGCGGGCGCACCCTCCGCGAGCTCCCGCTGCCAGCCCATCGACGCTCCGAGTCGGCGAGCGCGTCCGCGCACCAGCAGCCCTGACAACTGCCGCGCGTGCGCCACGTCTAAGGGCGTCAGCATAAGAGCCGATGGCGCCAGCCGTTCGAGAAGCGCCAGGACGAGCCGCGTGTCGTCGGCGGCAGCCCCGTTGGGCGCATCGGTCAGCACGATCATGCTGGCGAACTCCAGGCGCGAGGCCAACCGCCCCGGCGAGGTGAAGTCGTCTGCCGGCGCAGACTTTCCTGCGGCCCAGCCGAGGAGCTGCTGCCCCACCTCGCGCACCGAGGTCACCGCCACCACGTCGCGAATGCCTACGGGCACGCGCGGTCGACGACTCTCGAGCATGTGCTCGAGCACCAGCGCGATCTCGACGATGTCGGCGCTCGACTCCAGCACCACCACGGTGTTGCCCGTGAGGCCGTCGTCGTAGTCGGATGCGAGTTGCTCGGCGAGCTCGACGGCGAACGTGGAGTCGTCGTCGCCTCCGACATCGAGCTCGGCCGGAGACTCCGAGACGGTACAGCCGCTGAGGATGGCGGCGACCCGCTCGGCCCGGAGCCGATCGCTCGACGAGACGAGCGTGACGGCGAGGCCAGCGATACGGGTGATCGGTCGGCGGTCGGAGGACTCATTCATAGTGAGTTACTGTATGTGAGAATCGTTCTCAATAACAAATGGAGGTGGCTGTGAAGGTCCGCAATTCGATCAAGTCGATGAAGAAGATGCCCGGCTCGCAGGTCGTCAGACGGCGCGGTCGTGTCTTCGTGATCAACAAGCTCAACCCGCGCTTCAAAGCCCGCCAGGGGTGAGAAGCGAAAGCCCCTCACGGATGACGAGCCTCGCCCAGCGCCAGGTCGTCTCGTCGATCAGACGTGGTCGACGACGCGGCGCCGCGATGATCGCTGCCCTGGCGAGCGCAGCGACCATTGCGGCCTTGGTCGCGGTCAGCATCGGCCCCGTGCCGATAGCCCCGGCGAGCGTCGTCGGCATCATCGGCGACGGACTCTTCTCGACCGGTCACGGCGACTGGTCGGATTCCGCCCAGCAGATCGTGTGGGCGACCCGGCTGCCGCGTGTGGCGATGGCCCTGGTCGCCGGTGCAGTTCTCGCTGTGTCGGGAGCAGTGCTGCAGGCGCTCGTGCGCAACAGCCTCGCCGACCCCTACCTGCTCGGACTCAACTCCGGCGCATCCACCGGTGTCGCCCTCGTCGTTCTGGTGATCGGCGGCGGAAGTGCCCTGCTGTTCTCCGGCGCGGCCCTCGCCGGTGCCATCGGCGCCGTGCTTCTCGTTCTGATGCTGGCCGGCGTAGCCAACCGGCGCGGTCCGCTGCGCCTGGTGCTGGCCGGCCTCGCCGTCGGCTACGCGCTCAACGCCGCCACCAGCTTTCTCGTATTCTCGAGCGACTCTCCCGAGGCGGCGCGCTCGGTGCTCTTCTGGCTGCTCGGTTCGCTCGCCGCCGTGCAGCCGGCCGCCCTCGCGGCCGCAGCCGTCACCGCGGCCGTCGGCATCGGCATCCTGATCGCGATCGCGCCGATGATCGACGCGCTGGCCTCGGGTGACGACTCCGCCCGCTCGGCGGGAATCGATCCCGAGCGCACCCGCATCGCTGTGATGGTCGGCGTCTCGGCGATGGTCGGCGTCACCGTCGCCGCGGTCGGAGGCGTGGGGTTCATCGGCCTGGTCGTGCCCCATCTCGCGCGCCGACTGGCGGGCGGCCGCCACCGCGTCGTGCTGCCGATCTCTGCGCTTCTCGGCGCCATCCTGCTTGTCGCCGCCGACACCGTGGCGAGAACCGCATTCGCTCCCCAGGAGATTCCCGTGGGCGTGATCACCGGAATCATCGGCGCCCCCTTTCTGCTCCTCTTGCTCCGCACCCCCTCCTCGTCAGCACACACCCCGTAACCCATCTAGAAAGAACCCGATGAATACACCCCTCCTCCGGCGACTGCCGGCGGCCCTCACCATCGCCGCGCTTACCCTCGCGGCCGTGAGCGCCTGCGTGAGCACGACGGCGAGCAGCGTCTCCACAACGAGTGCCGCCGACGCACCCATCACCATCGAGAACTGCGGGTCGGAGGTCACTCTGAAGGCGCCAGCGAAGCGCATCGTGCTCGTGAACAACGACTCCCTGCCCAACCTCGAGGCGCTCGACGCGGTCGACCGCGTGGTCGCCCTCACCTCGGCTGTGCAGCCGGGGCTCTACGAAGACTCCACCTACACGACCCTCGCTTCGCTCGACCTGCTCTCGACCGAGAAGAACGCGACCGGCGGGTCGATCGTGTCGCAAGAGAGCATCCTCGGCGCCCAGCCCGATCTCGTGATCGCGCCCGAGAACGCGGTCGACCGAGCCGCCCTGGCCGCCGCCGGAATCGCCGTCTACACGCCCAGCGCCTACTGCGCCAACCCCGGCCCAGAGCTGAGCAAGCCCGCGACCTTCGGTCGTGTCTGGAGCGAGGTGCGCACCCTCGGCACCCTCCTCGGTGAGAGCGACAAGGCCGAGCAGGTCGTCGAGCAGGGTTCGGCAAACCTCGGTTCGAATGCTCCGGATGCCGGCACCGCCGCCGCCCTCTACGTCTCATCCGGAGGAAGCGTGCTCTCGCCCTACGGCGGCCCGAGCATGGTCACGCCGGTGTTCACCGCGGCAGGGCTCACCAACGTCTACGCCGACTCCACAGAGCGGGTCTTCGACGCCAATATCGAGGACATCATCTCGCGTGACCCGGCGACCATCGTGCTGCTCTACTCGAGCGGCGAGCCGAAAGACGTGATCGACAGCTTCATGAGCGCACCCGGAGTCTCCGCCCTGTCGGCGGTGCAAAAGGGACGGGTCGTTGCGCTGCAGTTCCCCTACACCGACCCGCCGAGCATGCTCTCGATCGCTGGACCGCAGCACCTGCGCGAGCTACTCTCGACTCTGCCGTGATCGAAGCCGAGGCGGTGACCGTTCGCATCGGCCGCCGGGTGCTGCTCGATGACGTCTCGTTCACTGCGCAGACCGGGGCGGTCACCGGAATCGTCGGGCCGAACGGAAGCGGCAAGACCACTCTGCTGCGCGCACTCGTTCGTGCAGCGCCGGTGTCGTCGGGCCGGATCGTTCTGGATGGCAACGACCTCCGCATCCGGCCCCGACGCTGGATCGCGCGACACATCGCCGAGGTGGGCCAACGCAGCGAGCCCGACCCCTCGCTGCGCATCGTCGACGAGGTGTCGCTCGGCGGGCTCGCCGAGCACGGGGTGCTGCGCTCGGGCTTAGCCGCGTTCGACGACCGCGTGGCCGACGCACTCGACGCGGTCGAGTTGTCGCATCGGGCCTTCGACCGGCTGTCGACCCTCTCCGGCGGAGAACTGCAGCGCGTGGCGCTAGCCCGAGCGCTCGCCCACGGCGCGAGTCACGTTCTGCTCGACGAGCCCACCAACCACCTCGACATCAGGCATCGGCTCGAGATCGTCTCTCTGCTCCGGCGCATCGCTCCGACCGTGGTGATCGTGCTGCACGACCTCGACCTCGCGGCCGAGGTGTGCGATCACGTCGTCGTTCTGCACCGCGGACGGGTCGCCGGTGCCGGGCGCCCGTCCGACGTCTTTCGGCCGCAGCTGCTCGACGACGTGTACGACGTCACGACCCACACGCATCCCGGGCCGGATGGGCGTGCGCGCCTCTCCTTCACCCTCCCCTCGCCGCATCTCACCCCTCGAACAAAGGAATCCGCATGACAGACCTCGCCACCCTCGACACCGCACGCTCCCTCGCGGCCCGCTGGGACGCCCAGCAGACCGGCTACATCCGACACCGCGCCGAGCGCTTCGACACCATCGCCCGCGTCGTCGCCGCTGTGTGCTCCGACGTCGCCGAGCCGCGCATCCTCGACCTCGCCGGGGGCACGGGCTCGTTGGCTCTGCACGTTCTCGGCCACGTTCCGAACGGTCGCGCGGTCGTCACCGACAAAGATCCGGCACTTCTGGCCATCGCCGCCGACCTGGCCGCCGGCGATGCTCGCCTGCAGACCGCCGAAGTCGACCTCGCGCACCCACACTGGGCGACGCATCCGGCCATCGCGGCCGCGCCGTTCGACGCCGTGGTCTCGTCGACCGCGCTGCACTGGCTGCAGCCCGGAACCCTCGCCGATGTCTACCGGGCTCTGCCCGATCTGATGCGCCCGGGCGGCATCGTGCTGAACGGCGACCACCTGTCGTACAGCGCCCGGCACGAGAGCACGCTGGCTCGCGTCGCCCTCGCCGACGACGCGGCGATGCAGCAGACGACGTTCGCCGGCGACACCGACACCTGGGATGAGTGGTGGCAGGCCGTCGCCGACGAGCCCCGCTACGCAGAGGCCCTGGCGCGGCGGTCGGAGGTCTGGGGAGCAGAGTTGCACGAGGCGCCGCCGAAGGTCACGCTCGGCTTCCACCTCGAGAGCCTCGCCAGCGCCGGATTCGCCGAGACGGGAACGGTCTGGCAGTACCTCGACGATCACGTGGTCTACGGGGTCCTCGCGCAATGAGCTCCCGACGCGACATGGCTCCCACAGCCAAGGCCCTCGACGCGCTCGTCATCGGCGCCGGCCCGGCCGGAATCGGCACGGCGCTTGCCCTCTCGGCGGTCGACGACCTCCTGATCGGCGTGGTCGATCGCGGTCAGATCGGTCAGACGTTTCTGAACTGGCCAACGAAGCAGACCTTTCTCACTCCCTCGTTCACGGGCAACGGGTTCGGCGCGACCGACCTCAACGCGGTGCACCCGCGCACGTCGCCCGCCTTCAGCCTGGGCGCCGACTACCTCACCGGGCCGCAGTACGCGAAGTATCTGCGCAGCGTGGTGAAGCACTTTGAGGTGCCGGTGCTGTCGGATACCGAGGTGACCGCGGTGGAGGCTGTCGGCGACGGGTTCACGGTGGCGACCTCGCGCGGACCGGTGTCTGCGCGCACCGTCGTGTGGGCCGGCGGCGAGTTCTCCGATCGCCCCGACGTGCGTCTTGCCGGAGCCGGCCTCTCCGATCACTCCGCCACCCCCGAGGCCTGGGAGCCGCGCTCGGGCCGGGTGATCGTGATCGGCGGCTACGAATCAGGCATCGACATCGCCTGCCATCACATCGAGCACGGCGCGCAGGTCACGGTCGTGGATGCCGGGAGCCCCTGGGATGCCGGCTCGGGCTCCGATCCGTCGTTCCGCCTCGCTCCGCGTTCACGGATGCGACTCGACGGCGCCACAGCGACCGGCCGGCTGACGCTGACCGCCGCTCACGCGAGCAGCATCAAACGCGACGGCGCCGAATGGGTCGTGAGCCTCGACAACGGCACGCGCATCCGGGCCGACTCTCGACCGATCGCCGCTACCGGCTTCGGCCCGGGTCTGGGCCCGGTGTCCGAGCTGTTCACGCTGCGCCGCGACGGGTGGCCCGAACTCGACGACGACGACCAGTCCACCATCACCCCCGGACTCTTCCTGTCCGGTCCGGCAATGCGGCACGGCGCGCTCAAGTTCTGCTTCATCTACAAGTTCAGACAGCGCTTCGCCCACGTCGCTCGTGTGATCGGCGAAGCGCAGGGCAAGGACTGCAGCGGCCTCGAAGAATGGCGCACCGCGGGCATGCTCACCGACGACCTGTCGTGCTGTGGAGTGGAGTGCGCGTGCTGACCGCAACACCTCGCCCCTGGGCGGTGACCGCGCTCTTCGTCGCCGCCATCCTCATCGGCAGCCTCACGGGCGCACTCGCTCCCGCGGCGGGCACCGCTGTCGCATCGATGGTGGATCCGTCGATCATGGTGCTGGTCGGGCTGCTCGTGTTCACGCTGCGGCTCGACGGCCTCGCCGCGCTGAAGCGTGCGCCTCGAACGGTGCTGCTCGCACTGGCCTTCAACTTCGCCCTGGTTCCGCTGGTCGCGTTCTGTCTGACCTCGCTCCTGCTGCCCGAGCAGGCGCTGCGACTGGGAGTGCTGATCTACTGCCTGTTCCCCTGCACCGACTGGTTCCTCGGCTTCACCCGGATGGCCGGCGGCGACACGACGACGGGGGCGGCGCTCATCCCGATTCAGATGACGCTGCAGCTGGTGCTCTATCCCGTCTGGCTCGGCCTCTTCGGCGGCCAGCAGGTGGGGAGCTCGCCTGTCGAGATCGCGCCGACGCTCGTCACGTGGTTCGCCGTGCCGGCAGGACTCGCGCTGGGAGCGCGGCTGCTGATGCGTCTGTTCCTCGACTCGTCGTTGCGGGAGCGCATCGTCGAGGCGGCCGACAGGCTGGTTCCCCTCGTGATCGCCGTGGTGATCCTCGGGTTGTTCGCCGGCAACGTCGGAACGATCCTTGCCGACCCGGCTTCGTTCGCGCGGGTGCTGCTGGTCGTCTTCCTCTTCTTCGTCGTCGTCTTCGTGATCGGCGAGGGAGTCGCGCGCCTGTTCCATCTCGGATATCCGTCCAAGGCGCTGCTGACCATGACGACCTCCGCTCGTAACGCGCCGCTGATGCTCGCCGTCACGACCGTCGCCCTGCCTGATCAGCCCGTCGTCTACGCGGCGATCATCCTGGGCATGCTCATCGAATTCCCTCATCTCACGGCTCTGACCCACCTGCTGCGCAGACAGGAGAAGCAACGCGACAGGGCGATCGGACCCAGCGTCAGCGTGTGAGCAGTCACGCCCAGCTACCGCACGGCATGAGCGCACCATGATGGGGTAGCCGGAACGACGGTCGACAGAGCGAGGAGCGAACGCTGAGCACGACACCCGCGGCGCACCCCTCACTGCGCGAACTGACCCGGTCGGAGTGGCGCTGGACGCCCACGATCGGCATCGCCGCGGTGCTGCTTCTCGTGGCGATCAGGCTGTTGGCGCCGGCCGAGTGGACGTCGTGGATGACGGATCCGGCGAAGGACTTCGTGACTCTGTCGGTGAGCGTCATCATCGAGTCGCTTCCGTTCGTGATCCTCGGAATACTGCTCTCGGCCATCGTGCAGATCTGGCTGCCGGCGGGCTTTCTTTTGAGGAGACTGCCCCGAAATCCCGTGCTGCGGCGCAGCCTCATCTCTCTGCTCGGCGTTCTGCTGCCGGTCTGCGAATGCGGCAATGTGCCCCTGACCCGAGGGCTCATCGTCAGTGGCCTCAGCGTCGCCGACTCCATGGCCTTTCTCTTCGCGGCGCCGATCATCAACCCGATCACGATCGTCACGACCTATCAAGCGTTCGGCTGGACCGACGGCATCCTCATCAGCCGCATCGTCGGCGGCCTGCTCATCGCGAACCTCGTCGGCTTCATCTACAGCGCCCACCCGGCTCCGCAGACGCTGCTCACGCGCGGCTTTCAGGCGGCCTGCGCCGTCGATCCGCACGCCGAGCACGGCACTCGAACGCGCCGCACTCTTATCAGTTTCGGACGCGAATCCGCCGCCATGATGCCCGCTCTGATCGTGGGCGCGGGCGTCGCGGGACTCATCCAGGTGGCCGTGTCGCGCAACCTGCTGATCACGCTGGGCAGCAACCCCCTGTGGTCTGTGCTCGCACTCATGGCGCTCGCCTTCATCGTCGCCATCTGCTCGAACGTCGACGCGTTCTTCATCCTCTCGTTCGGCTCGACCTTCCTGCCCGGCGGCATCGTCGCCTTCCTCATCTTCGGACCCATGATCGACATCAAGATGCTCGCCCTGATGCGCACCACCTTCACCGTGCGCACTCTGGTGCAGGTGAGCGTGCTCATCGCCGTCTGCGCGGCGGCCATCGGATTGGCGGTGAACCTTGTTTTTTAGTCGTCTCGTCACGCGCTGGAAAGGTCTGGCTCTGACACTGCTCGCTGCGATCGCCACGGTCTGGCTCGGCGTCACCGGCCAGCTCGGCCTCTACATCAACCCGCGCTACTACGTGTTCACCCTGATCATGGCCGGCATCGCGTTCGTGCTCACGATCGGTGCGCTCCTCGTCATTCCGGGGCCGGGCGAAGACGACGAGCACGATCACGAGCACGCCGGGTTCAATGGGCCGGATGGGCGCAGGCCCAACGCCCGCGACGTCGCCGGCGCCGGTCGCCGCCGTCCGCTGCTCGCGTTCGGCGGATCGCTCACCGCCGTCGTCATCGTCGCCGCCGCGGCCGTCGCCCTGCTCGTCGTGCCCCCGAGTTCGCTCACGTCGGCGGCGGTCGAACAGCGCAGCCTCAACGGCTCATCGAACACCCTCGCGAACGCCGGACCGCCCCCGGGAACGTCGGACGACACCTCGGCGTATTCGGTCAAAGACTGGGCCGCGCTCATTCGCCAGGGCGCGAGCGCCGACGATCTGAGCGGCCGAACCGCCACCCTCACGGGGTTCGTGACCCCCGACGCCGACGATCCCGACAACGTCTTCTACGTCGCCCGCTTCGTGGTGACCTGCTGCGCGGTCGACGCGCAGCCCGTCGGGGTTCCGGTCTATTCGCCAGGCTGGTCGAGCAGCTACCCCACAGACAGCTGGGTGACGGTCACGGGCGCGTTCGAGCCGAACCCCAGCGTGCTCAGCGCAGCCACCACCGTCGTCCGCCCCGACAGCCTCACCGCCGTCGATCAACCTGCCGAGCCCTATGTCTACTGATAGCGCGGCCCGCAGGTTCCGTCGACTGCTCTACGGCAGCATCACGATCGTGTCGGTCGTGGCTGCCGTTCTGGTCGGCGCCAACTTCTCGCACGGGCCACAGCTGCAGTCCGCACAGATCAACGTGAACACCGCGGTCGAACGCTCGGGCCAGCGCCTGCTTCTGCAGGCGAACGAGCCGCTCGACCCCTCGGCTGCGGGCAAGCTCACGGTCAGCCCGGCAGCGGCGGCCACCGCAACCGTCGACGGCGACACCATCGACGTGCAGTTCACCGGAATCCTCAGCTACAACACCCGCTACACCGTCTCTGTGCCCGAGGTTCGCAGCGTCGCGGGTGGAGGCGCGTCGACCCTCGGTTACTCCTTCACCACGGCGAATCCGACGACCTACTTCCTGTCACCGTCAAAAGACGGAGAACAGTTCAGCGACGCTGTTCTGGCCGCACCCATCGGCGGGGGCACACCGAAACCGGTCTACCAAGCCGCGCGCATCCGGCAGTTCGTGGCGCTCGGCGACACCCTGGTCGTCGACACCGTGAACGACGATGGAACCGACGCTCTCACCATCGTGCCGCTCACGGGCGGTGCGCCCATCGTCGTGAACCTCGCGGGCTCCGGCACCATCACAAGCCTCAAGGCCGACCCGACGAGCAAGCTCTTCGGCTACACGTTCACGCCACAGCCGTCCCCGCACTACGAGGCGCAGCCCGACCAGCTCTACGTCTACGACATCACGCGGGGCAACGACTACTCGATACCCATCACGGGCACCGATTTCGAGGTACTGACGGCCAAAGATTGGACGCTCATCCCCGGCACCACCTCGTTGGTCGCGCAGACAGAGGGCTCGGACCTGCTGCTGGTCGACACTCTCGGCGAACGCGATGGCACGTCTGGACCGGTGCCGATCGGGAGCGCGGACTCACTGGTCGGTTTCGTTCCCACGACCAAGACGTTGATCACGGCGACGGGCGGCACACGCACGGCGACGGATTTCGGTCAGGCGGACCATCCCAGCAGCTCGTTCCCTTCTGTCGCCGGCGACCCCGACGCCGCCGACTCCGCGATCGTGGATGCCGCGGGCACCACCCTCGATATCCAAGACTCGGGCAGTGGCCCCGATACGGCCGTGGCCAGGCTCGAAGCCGCCGACAGCAAGATTCTGTACTCCCTCGACTCCCTCGAGCCCGCCGGCCAATCCATCACGGGCGTCTGCGTCGCACCCAACGGTCTCTACGCCGCGGTCACGACGAGTGCCGAGCAGATCACCTACGTCGATCTCTCGAACGGCACGACTCTCGGCACGGTCGACGGCCGCGACCCCAACTGGTGCTCGGCCCGCTGACCGGTCCACCGGCTCCGTTCCAATTCAGGAAAAACCGCCCCAAATAGGCGGTTTCGCACGCCGCTATACGGCTTTTCCTGAGTTGAAGCATTGCGCTCAGAATTATGCAAAAAAGGGTCTTGAATCGGGCTCTCGAGTGGAGTTAATATGTTGCCGTCCGAAGGTCAAAACCCTCGTTAGCCAGCACAATTCCACACGCGATATCAGAAAGGGGACTCCTCATCATGGCTATGTTTTTCGATCCTTTCACCGAGTTCGGCCGCTTAGCGAGCAGCCTGAACGGCGGCCAGACCGGCCCGCGGTTCATGCCCGTCGATCTCTACCGCGAAGGTGATCACTACGTACTCAACGCCGACCTCCCCGGGATCGATCCGGAGAGCGTCGACATCGACGTCGACGGGCAGGTGCTGACGGTCCGCGCCCAACGCACCTCCGACATCCGAAGCGGCGTGAAGTGGCTCACCCAGGAGCGCCCGCACGGCTCGTACGTGCGGCAGTTCAGTGTGGGAGAGGGCATCGACTCGGCGAGCATCACTGCGCACTACGACAACGGTGTTCTCTCGCTACTGCTTCCGGTGAGCGAGCGCGCGAAGCCCCGCAAGATCGAGGTCCACCCCAGCGCACCGCGCGAGCAGGCCGCTCTGCAAAGCTGACGAGGTGAGCCATGTTTCTCGTCGCCTCGATCAAGCCTCGCGACGAACCGCGAACGACGTCGGCTTCAGCGTCTGACCAAGTTCTCGCGGAGGCCGACGACATCGTCGTGAGCGCCCTGTTCGACGACATCGTGCGTCAGTTGCTGACCCCGGTCGACGCTCGTGAGCCGGAGCCGGATGCGTGGTCCGCGCACGCGGATGAATCCGAAGACGGCTACAGCATCTGGACTCCACCCCCTCGGGTACACCCGGGCAGGAGCAGGTCTCCGCCTCAGACGTGACGAACCGGTGAAGCGGTGCCAGATCATGTGGCACCGCTTCACTCATGTCGGGAGCCGGCCGCGAAGCCCACCCGGCACTACCAGAAATCACATGGCGTGCAATGCCCTCGTCCAATCGGGCCACCCGCCTAACCTGATCCCTATGACTGCACGCGATCAGTACACGTTTGGCAACCCGGTCACCCTCTACGATCGGGTCGAGCCTCCCGTTCAGCACCAGCCTGAACCCGGAGTGCAGGCGAAGATGACTCCGGTTCCCGATCTCGGCGAGAAGACCTACCGCGGCACCGGCAGGCTCACGGGCCGCAAGGCGCTCATCACCGGAGGCGACTCGGGCATCGGCGGCGCCGTGGCGATCGCTTTCGCTCGCGAGGGCGCCGACGTGGTCATCGTGCACCTGCCCGCAGAGCAGCAGGATGCCGACCGCATCGTGGGCCTGATCGACGAGGCGGGCAGGAAGGGCCACTCCATCGCGGCCGACATCACCGAGGCGGCCACCTGCCGCGCCATCGTCGCCGAGGCCGTGAGCGTGCTCGGCGGACTCGACATCCTCGTCAACAACGCGGGCAAGCAGGTCGCTGTCGACCGCCTCGAAGACCTCAGCGACGAGCAGTTCGAGCAGACCTTCCGCACCAACGTTTTCGCCAACTTCTGGCTCAGCAAAGCCGCCCTCCCCCACCTGCCCGAGGGCGCGACCATCATCAACACCGCGTCGCTCGAGGCCTACAAGCCTGCGCCCGATCGACTCGACTACGCCTCGACGAAGGCCGCGATCAACAACCTCTCGAAGGGTCTGGCTCAGCAGCTGGCGCCGCGCGGCATCCGAGTCAACGTCGTGGCGCCGGGCCCGGTGTGGACAGCACTGCAGGTGTCGCAGGGCGTCTCCGACGAGCAGATGACGGCCTTCGACGACGAGAGCACTTACCAGCGCGCCGGCCAGCCGGCCGAACTCGCACCCGCCTTCGTGTTCCTCGCCTCCCCCGAGTCGAGCTACGTGTCGGGCGAGACGCTCAACGTCAACGGAGCAATGGTCACCCCGTGACCGCTCACGACGGCACGATCTTCTTCCTTCCCGGCCTCGGATTCGACGCGGTGGCGGCCACGCCGCTCGACGCCGCCCTCCAGAGCATCGCCGCCGACCGCTTCCGGGTCGTGGGCATCGATCTGCCCGGTCACGGCGGGTCTCCGGATGCGCCGAACGGCTCGGTCGCGGCCCTCGCCGATCGCGCGGTAGAGGTCATCGAGGCCGAGGCCGACGGCGGCCCCTTCTTTCTGGCCGCCCACAGCATGGGCGGCAAGGTCGCGGCCCTCGTCGCCGACCGCATCCTGAGTGGCGACGCCAACATCTTCGGTCTGGCCGGCATGGTGCTTCTCGCGCCGTCACCGCGCACGCCCGAGCCCATGTCCGATGACAAACGCGCCGAGATGCTCGCCTGGGCAGAGAACGGCCTGATCTCCGAGGATCACGCCGTGGAGTTCGTCGCCCAGAACGTTGCGACCAGCCTCGCCGACGACGACGAGCGCGCGGCCATCGCCCAGGTGCGACTGATGTCGCCGCTCGCCTGGCGCCGCTGGCTCGACGAGGGCAGCACCGAAGACGTGTCGAACGACGTCGGCCCGATCGACCTGCCCGTCGTCGTGCTCGCCGGCGAAGACGACGACGACCTCGGCGCATCCGCCCAACCCCGCCTGCTCGACGGCGTGTACCCGCAGGCCCGCTTCGTCTCGCTCGCATCCACCGGGCATCTGCTGCCCTACGAGCGGCCGAACGAGGTCGCCGCCGAGATAGTTCGGCTGTGGGATGCGACGGTGTCGGTGACCCCGCAACTCACGCCCGAGTGGGGTCGGCTCGTCGCCTCCGAGCGCACGGCTCCCGAGGCTCGCGGCTTTCTTGCGCGTCGAGCGATCGCCGACGACCCGGACTACACGCCCCGAGCGCTGTCTGCCGAGCAGCTCGAGATGCTGCGCACAGTGGCCGACCGGCTGGTTCCGCAGCCCGAGTCGCCTCGCATCGACCTCGCCGCGCGGGTCGACGACGACCTCGCGATCGGCCGCAGCGACGGGTGGCGCAACACGGGCCAGCCCGCAGACGTGTCGGCGTATCGGCTTGGGCTCGACGACCTGGCATCGCTCTGGCCCGACGACGACCGCGCAGAACAAGACGCTCTCATCGACGGCATCATCTCCGGCGAGCTGAACGAGTTCGAAGCTGGCGGCAACTCCGCCTGGAACGGCACCATGCGCCAGCACTGGCTCGACGACGTACGCACCGACTTGACCCGGGTGTGGCTGTCGCATCCGGCGTCGATGGCCCGCGTCGGCTACGACGGCTTCGCTACCAGCGGGCCGGCGAGCGGCCCCGCCGGCTACGTCACCGTCGCCGCCGGCGAGCGCGACCCGTGGGAGCCGGCCGAGCTCGGGAGCGTCGCATCCGATGACGACGATGTCGACGAACGAGACGACGAGCACCACGACCACCCCGCCCTGAACAACGCCCGAACCGTCGAGGAGAACCCCGCGTGGATCTGAGTCGCATGCGCACGTACGACACCGAGGAGATCGTCGACGTGGTCGTGGTCGGCACGGGCGCGGGCGGTGGCCCGCTGCTCGCCCGCCTCGCCGAACGGGGCCTGAAGGTCGTAGCTCTCGAGGCCGGACCGAACACCAACGCCGATGGGTTCACCAACGACGAGATCGAGGCCCCGCGCATCAATTGGATGTCGGAGCGACTCTCGGGTGGCGACGACCCCACCGCGTTCGGCTCGAACAACAGCGGCTTCGGTGTGGGCGGCGGCACCCTGCACTGGGGCGCCTTCACTCCTCGCCCAGACGCACGAGACCTCCGCCTGCGCACGGAGACCGGCGAGGGGCAGGACTGGCCGATCGACCACGCCGAGCTCACCCGCTATGTCGTCGAGGTCGAGCGCACCATCGGCGTCTCCGGACCGACTCCCTACCCCTGGGATCCAGAGCGCGAATACCTCGAGCCGCCCGTCGACCGCAACGCTGCGGCCGACATGATGACCGCCGGATGCGCACAGCTCGGCATCCGGGCCACGGATGCGCCGGCGGCCATCCTGAGCCGAGACCGCGACCAGCCGCACTTCGGAAACCGCCGGTCGAGCCAGAACCTGGGCAGCATCCACCAGGGCGAACGCTACGGAACCAAGGCCACGACCGCGAACACGTACCTGCCTGCGGCCGTCGCCGATGGAGCCGAGATCCGCGCCGACTCGATGGTGCACGAGATCGAAGTCGATGCGCAGGGTCGCGTCGAGGCCGTCGTCTATCGGCGCGACGGACAGGACGTCCGCCAGCGCTGCGCGAACCTCGTGCTGGCGGGCGGGGGCATCGAGACGCCCCGCCTGCTACTGAACACCGGCCTCGCTAACTCGAGCGGCCAGGTCGGCCGCAACTTCCTCGCCCACGGAGGCGTACAGGTGTGGGGCCGCTTCGACGAACAGATCCGCGGCTACCGCGGCTACCCGTCGTCGCTCATCAGCGAAGACTTCGTGCGCCCCGACGGCGTCGACTTCGTGGGCGGCTACCTCCTGCAGAGCCTGGGCGTGATGCCGCTCAACTACGCCACGAGCCTCGTGCGCGGCGCCGGTCTGTGGGGCGACGAACTCATGAACGCTCTGGATGCCTGGCGGTACTCCGCGGGGATCGGCATCAACGGCGAGTGCCTGCCGTCCGACGAGAACCGGCTCGTGCTGTCAGACGAACTCGACGAGTGGGGCGTGCCGCGCGCTGTCGTCTCCTTCACGGCGGGTTCGAACGAGACAGCCATCGAAGAGCACGCCACCGTCACGATGACGCGCATCCTCGAGGCAGCCGGGGCTCTCGAGACCCGCGTGCTCGCTCGCACCGCACACACCCTCGGCACGTGCCGCATGAGTGTCGACCCGTCGTCGGGTGTGGTCGATTCCGAGGGGCGCAGCCACGACATCCCCAATATGTGGATCTCGGACAACTCGACGTTCGCGAGCTCGCTCAGCGCGAATCCGTGTCTGGTACAGCAGGCGCTGTCGCTGCGCACCGCAGACCTCATGCTGCGCTGAGGTCGCGTCAGCGGTGCAGCTGAACGATCTCATTGCCTTTGTAGTCTCGCGTCGTCATCGTCTCGCCCTCGATGACCGCCGAGGACATCCCCTGGAACGAGGTGGTGACTCCCAGGCATGCTTTGAGAGTCGACAGATCGAGTGTGAAGCGAACCTCGTCATCGACGACGGTCGCGGTGCCGGTGAAGTGATTGCAGCCGTCATCGCCCTCGAGTTTTCCGGCGGCATCGATTGTGAGCCACGCCGCATCCGGATCTGCGGCCTGCCAGGTTCCCTCGGGATCGACAGCGGCAGGGTCGGATGAACTCGAGCTCGCGCATCCCGCGAGGCCGAGCACGGCTCCGCCAGCGAGGGCCAAGGCCAGAATCGGTGATGTACGCATGACGCAATCTGATCAGTCGATGCCGCCTCGATCAAGCAGCTGTGGTTAACCTCTGAATATTCTTTGCTTTTGCCGCGAGTTTTTAATTACGCTCTCAGGGGCGGGGGTATCTCGGCGGCACGCGCAGCCAGAACTAGATCTATGCCCTCGGCTCTCATCACATACGGAACTAGGGGTAACACTTGTCCACTTGGAAAAAGAGGGCTGCATATGTCGCAGTCTGCTCGCTCGCGCTGACGGGCCTCAGCGGAACGTTCGGCACAGCCGCGTTCGCCACCGAGGGCGACGATGTCGCTCCTACGTCGGGCGCCCAGTTCGACACGCTCGCGCAGTCGCTGCTGACTGAGGATGCCGTTCAGGCCGTCGCGACGGACGCCGACGGCAACGTCGTCATCTACACGACCGAGCCCACCGACGACATCGGTGCCGGCGCTCGCTCCGTCGCAGAAGACAGCAGCAACGTGGTCGTCAAGGTCATGGATGAGCCGATCTCCTCGTATTCCACCAACGACGTCGTCGGCGGAGCCGGCTACGCAGGTCTCACTGACCCCAACGCAACCTCGGCCAGCCTCTGCTCGATCGGCTTCTCAGCGTGGTCGCCCGCAGGCGATCCTGCCGTCATCTCGGCCGGACACTGCACCGAAGACGGCACCGCAGTGATCAGCGGCCTGACCCTCCCGACAGGAGACGCCGCGGGCGGCGGCAACGACAGCACCGTGACGGTCACGCAGGCGCTCGGAACGCTCGCCTTCTCCCAGTACGGCGGCCCCGGCAACACCCCCGGCGCAGATGGCGCAGCAGACAGCGTCGACATCTCGGTCATCGATGTAGCCAACCCGGCACTGACGACCCTCCCCGAGGTCACCGATTGGACGACATCGGCCACCGAGGACCTCTCCGGCTCCACCCTTCCGGTTCGTTCCGTGGGTGCTGCCGAGGTCGGCGCGCCTGTGAGCAAGAGCGGTCGTACGACCGGTTTCACCTCCGGAAACGTCGAGTCGGTCGGATGGGCCAACGTCGACGGCCGTCAGGTATCCGGATTCCTGTCGGTCCTCACCTCCAGCCAGGGCGACTCGGGTGGTTCGATCATCCAGGGTGACCGCGCCGTCGGCGTCGTCTCCGGTGGCACCACCGTGCAGGGCCAGTCGGTCATGTGGGGCGCGAACATCCAGAACGGTCTCGCCCTGACCGGCGGCTACACCGTCGCCCTCTTCCTCGACGCTCCCGTCGTTACCGCGCAGAGCACCCCGTACTTCACGGACGCTCCCGTCTCGGGAACCGGTCCTGCGGGCGCCACCCTCACGGTGACTCCAGAGAACGGCACCCCGTTCGACGTCGCGATCGACGCCAACGGCGCCTGGTCGTTTGCCGCACCCGGCACGGAGGGCAACTACAGCTACTCCATCGTCGCGAAGAAGGGCTTCGACACCTCCGCCGCCACCACGTTCGACATCGCCGTGGTTCTCGCCCCGCCGGTCTTCACTGCACCGGTCAACGGCCAGCTGATCGAGACCTCGCTCAAGGCAGTCACCGGAACCGGCAAGGCCGGCGCGACCGTCACCCTCACCGGTGACGTGACCGGAACCGCCACGGTCGACGGCGCTGGAAACTGGTCGGTTCCCGCCGATCTGTCGTATGGCTCGTACAGCATCACCGCGACCCAGGACACGGCTGACGTGAACCCCACGGCCGCTCGCGAGTTCCAGGCTCAGGCCGCGTCGACCGGCACCACCGTCGCGTTCCAGGTCGGCCCCGTAGCCCCCGTCATCAGCACCCCCGCCGCTGGCGTGGTCTATGCCGAAGGCAACGGCCCCACCCAGGTCAACGGCACCGGCATCAACGGTGCGATCGTCACCGTGCTGGTCAACGGCGTCTCGGCCGGCACCACCACCGTTGCCGACGGCGAATGGGTTCTGCCCCTCGTCGGACAGCTCGCTGCCGGATCGGTGACCATCACCGCTACGCAGGCGATCAACGGCGTCACCGGAACTGCTGCGACCTCGACCATCACGATCGCCGCAGCAACGGCACCGGCGGCAACCCCGGGCACTCCCGCGGCTCTCGCCAACACGGGTGCGCCCGTGATGCCGCTGCTCGGAGGTGGCCTCGCGCTGCTCATCGCTGCTGGCGGCATGATGCTCATCGCACGTCGCATCGGCGCCACCCGCACCAACTAGCACCATAAGAAGGGGGCAGCCGCGACCGTTCGGTCGCTGCTGCCCCTTTTCTGTGCCCTGATGACGGGTACGCTGAAACGGCCTTGCCCCCGCACAAAGGAGTCCTTCGATGCCCACTACCGTGACCGGCGTCATCGCCCGCTCGAAAGGCGCTCCTGTCGAGCTGACCACCATCGTCATCCCGGATCCGGGGCCAGGCGAGGCCGTCGTCGACGTCGAGACCTGCGGCGTCTGTCACACCGACTACCACTACCGCGAGGGCGGAATCAGCGACGACTTCCCCTTCCTCCTCGGCCACGAGGCAGCCGGCCGCGTCAGCGCGATCGGTGAGGGCGTCAGCAATGTGAGAGTCGGCGACTTCGTGGTGCTCAACTGGCGCGCCGTCTGCGGCGAGTGCCGCGCCTGCGTTCGTGCCGAGCCCTGGTACTGCTTCAACACCTTCAACGCCACCCAGAAGATGACTCTCGAAGATGGCACCGAGCTGAGCCCCGCGCTCGGCATCGGCGCGTTCGCCGAGAAGACGCTCGTGCACGCCAAGCAGTGCACGAAGGTCAATCCGGATGCCGATCCCGCCGCCGTGGGCCTGCTCGGCTGCGGCATCATGGCCGGCCTGGGAGCCGCGATGAACACCGGCAACGTCACGCGCGGCGACTCCGTCGCGGTCATCGGATGCGGCGGCGTGGGCACCGCAGCCATCGTCGGTTCGCAGCTGGCCGGCGCGAGCACGATCATCGCCATCGATCGCGACGCCAAGAAGCTCACCAAGGCTGCCGCACTTGGCGCGACCCACGTGATCGACTCGAGCGAGCTCGACGAGGCGGGAGTCGTGGCAGCCGTGCAAGAACTCACCAACTCCTTCGGCGCCGACGTCGTGATCGACGCGGTCGGCCGCCCCGAGACGTGGCGTCAGGCGTTCTACGCCCGCGACCTCGCCGGAACCGTCGTTCTCGTCGGCGTTCCGACCCCCGACATGATGCTCGAGATCCCCCTGCTCGACGTGTTCGGTCGCGGAGGCTCGCTCAAGTCGAGCTGGTACGGAGACTGCCTACCCGAACGCGACTTCCCGATGCTCACAGACCTGTTTCTGCAGGGCCGACTGCCCCTCGACGAATTCGTGACCGAGCGCATCGGCATCCGCGACATCGAAGAGGCGTTCGCCAGCATGGCGAGCGGCGACGTGCTCCGTTCGGTGGTGGTTCTGTAATGGCCGCCCGCATCGAGAACCTGGTCACGAGCGGCACGTTCAGCCTCGACGGCGGAACGTGGGATGTCGACAACAACGTGTGGATCGTCGGTGACGACCGTGAGTGCGTCGTGATCGACGCCGCCCACGATGCCGACGCCATCCTGACCGCCGTCGGCGACCGCACCCTCACCGCGATTCTGCTGACGCACGCCCACAACGACCACATCGATGCCGTCGCGGCGCTGCAGGCTGCAACCGGCGCGCCGGTGCTGCTCAACGACGGCGATCGGATGCTCTGGGACGCGGTCTACCCCGATTCCGCGCCGAGTTCCGGCCTGAACGACGGCCAGGTTCTCAGCGTCGCGGGAACCGAGCTTCAGGTGCTGCACACGCCGGGGCACTCCCCGGGAGCGGTCTGCTTCTACGCCCCGTCACTCGGCACCGTCTTCAGCGGTGACACGCTGTTCGCCGGAGGGCCTGGAGCGACCGGCCGCTCGTACAGCGACTTCGGCACGATCATCGACTCGATCACCGCGAAGCTACTCACGCTGCCCGCCGACACCGAGGTGCGCACCGGTCACGGTGGCTCCACGACGATCGGCGCGGAGTCCCCGCATCTCGACGAGTGGATCGCGCGGGGGCACTGAGCTGCGCACGCTCGTTTTCAGGAAGAACCGGCCAAATCAGCGGGCTTCGCACGCCGAGGCGCGGTTCTTCCTGACGTAGAGCCTGCTACGGCTGCGAAGGGGCGCGCCACCCGCGCTTGTTGGCCCGAACCAGCAGCACGATACCCTCGATCGGCAGCACGATGAACATCACGATGAACACGAAGTGCCACTGCGCCACAAAGGCGAAGGCCAGCGTGGGCTGATTGGTCTGAGTCGGCTGGTTCTGCCCGAACAGGCTCGCCACGAACGAGATCGCGAGCACGATCAGTCCGGCGGCGAAGGGCCGCACCCATGCGACGATCTTCTCGCGACGCGTCCACGCCTTGGCCATGCTGACCCAGACGAGGCCGACCAGCGGGCCGATGATCGGCACGACGAACGTGCCGATGATGAGCACGAGCACGGCGGCGATCGAGAACGCCCGACCCGGAGCAGCTTCTGCGACCGGGGGCGCAGGAGCGGGAGGCATCTCGGCGCGTGCCTCTGCTGCGATCAGCGCGGGGTCGTCCATCTCGGCGATGCGGGCGGCGGCTGCGTCATCGTCGAGCCCGGCGAGTTCTTCGCGGATGCCCGACACGATCTCGAGGCGCACATCGGGGTCGACTCCTGCAAGCGCCGCATCGAGGCGGGCGAGATAGGTCTTTACGGTGTTCGAGGTCTGTTCGGTCATGAGCCGCTGTCCTTTCCGACGAGCTGATCAACGGTGGCGGCGAAGGGCGCCCACTGCAGCCGGAACGATTCGAGCTGCGCCTCGCCCAGAGCCGTGAGTCTGTAGTACTTGCGCACCGGACCGGAGACCGATGCCTCGTCGTAAGCCGTGACGAGCCCCTGACTGCGCAGACGGGCGAGCATGGGATAGAGAGTTCCGATGCTCGCGATCAGGCCGCTCGAGACGAGCTGCTCCGAGAGTTCCCAGCCGTACATGGCCTGCCGCGAGAGCAGCCCGAGCACGCAGAACTCGACCACGCCCTTGCGCAGCTGGGTTCCGACATCCGCTACCATGCATCACACGATACGTGCGATGCAAGATAGTTGCAAGTGCCGCCGTAGCGCACCGCTCGCAATACTGGTCTGATGACACCACTCGATGGCGCCCCGGGCGCGTTGCACCTGTCCGTGCGTCGGGCGGATCTGTCAGGACCGGACGGCGAACGAGTGAGTCAGCTCGTCGAGGCGTACCTGAGGCAGACCGAGCGAGAGAAGGCTGCGCAAATCGGTGGTGCTTCGCTCGACGCCGCTCTCCCCGCGCGATACCGGTCCGAGATCGACGAGCCGGCGACAGCGTATGAGGACTCGGTCGTTCATGTGGCCGAGTCAGACGGAGAGATCGTCGGCATGGTCGTGGTGCAGACGAACAGCACGACGCGAGAGATCAAGAGGCTCTGGGTCGCCCCCCGCGCCCGCGGCCAGCGGGTCGGCTCGGCGTTGCTCGACGCGGCGACGGACCTCAGGGATCTGCCGGTGCGCCTGACAGTGTGGGATTGGCGCGACGACGCCATCCGGCTGTATCGCGCGCGCGGTTTCGAGACGGTGGCGTCGTGGGAGGAGAGACCGCGGCTGGTCTGTATGCAGTTGGAGCCCGAGCGAACTCACTGATTGCGACGGATGATCGGAGGCTCACTGGACAGATGTCGCAACCCTCGCATTTTCCCTCGATTGCGCCGTTCAGCGGGGCTACTGTGAAGACGCTCCTCACCTCATCGACGAGCGCAATTCCCACACGCAGTCGTCCCGAGCACGACTTGGTTCGACACGAAAATGGAGGTCAATCATGGCGTTTGTGACCGTAGAAGACGGCACCGAGATCTACTACAAAGACTGGGGATCGAAGGACGCCCAGCCCATCGTGTTCCACCACGGCTGGCCCCTGTCGAGCGATGACTGGGATGCCCAGATGCTGTTCTTCCACTCGAAGGGCTACCGCGTCATCGCGAGCGACCGCCGCGGTCACGGCCGATCGACCGATATCGGCACCGGTCACGACATGGACCACTACGCGAGCGATGTCTCGGCCGTCGTCGAGCACCTCAACCTGAAGAACGCCATCCACATCGGACACTCGACCGGTGGCGGCCAGGTCGCGCGCTACGTCGCGAAGTACGGCGAGCCGCAGGGCCGCGTAGCGAAGGCCGTGCTCGTCTCGTCCGTTCCGCCGCTGATGGTGCAGACCGACGCCAACCCCGAGGGAACGCCCATCGCGGTCTTCGACGGATTCCGCGAGGCCCTCGCAGCCAACCGTTCCGAGTTCTACCAGGCCGTCGCATCCGGCCCCTTCTACAGCTTCAACCGCGAGGGCGCGAAGGTGTCGGAGCCGGTGATCGCGAACTGGTGGCGTCAGGGCATGACGGGCAGCGCGCTCGCCCACTACGAGGGCATCAAGGCCTTCTCCGAGACCGACCAGACCGAGGATCTGAAGGCGATCTCGGTTCCCGTTCTCGTCACCCAGGGTGACGACGATCAGGTCGTGCCCTACAAAGACGCGTCGCTGAAGCAGCACGAGCTGCTTCAGAACTCGACCCTGAAGGTCTACGAGGGCTACCCCCACGGCATGCTCACGACGCACGCCGACGTGATCAACCCCGACCTGCTGGCGTTCATTCAGCAGTAACGACGTCAGCCTCAGCGCTCGCGCTGACAGCACGCGGCGCACTCCGGACAACCCGGGGTGCGCCGTTCGTCATCTCGTCAACTCGTCAGTAGGCATGACCACGCGACCTCGCGGTCCAGCTGCCCCGTCTCGACGAAGAGTCGCACCTGGTGCGTATCGGCGAGGGCTGACGCCAGTTCGCCTCGGTCGGCACCCGTGAAGCCCAGCTTCTGCCAGAACGGCCCTGACCTGCGTGAAAACAACCACGCGCGCTCCACGCCCCTCTGCCGCGCGGCATCCATCGCGAATCGCGCGAGTCGGGAGCCGGAACCCGCGGAACGCTGCTGCGGGTCCACCGCGACACTCCGGATGAGCGCGTGTCGGCCATCCGCACTGAGCTCGAAGCCCGTGCTGCCGACGATTCGGCCACGCTCGTCTCGCGCGACCCAGAGGTGCACGCCCGGCGCATCCAGCCCTGCCAGAGTCAGATCGGCAGCCCTCAGAAACTCTCGAATCGAGCCGGTGTCAGAGGGCGACACCTGTTCCAACTCCACACCTCGATTATGCCCGCGCCGCGGGCGGCGGATCGAATCGCGCGGTTGCGCCCGTCAGCCGGATCTGCTGTAAAAATTTCCGTCGGGCAGCCAGGTCACGTCGACCAGCAAGAACGTTCCGGTGTCGGGATCGTCTGCCTGCACAGTTCCCGGGTTCTCGTAGGAACCTCTGATGGTGAGCCCTGACTCTGGAAACGACTCAGCGTCGACGCAGCTCGCAGCCATCTTGCCCTCGGGCTGAACAAGAACCAGGCACACGTCCTGTCCGCTGGCTGCCCGCGCCACGTACACCGGCGGGGAGTCCACGAGTGCGCGGAAACTGAGGACGTCGAACTGCGGTTGGTTCAGTGCGTTGGGAGGAACGTCCGCGACGACCTGAGGCTCGTCGAAGATCGCAAGGGCTCCCGTCGTGTCGACCGCCGGCGCCTCTCTCTGGTTGCCCACGAAACCGCCTGCCAGCACGCCGATCAGCGCAGCGATGACCGCTACCGACGTGAGCACCGTCGCTCGGTAGAAGCGCCGTCTCGTGATCCGCACGCCCGCCTCCCGCTGCGAAGGCTCCGGATGCGACGGCTCCGGATGCGACGAGTCGGCCTGCTCGGCGCCCCGAGCGATGGCTCGCGATTCCGCGGCGAGGCTCGCGGCGAGGGCGGCGCGAGTCGCCGCACGCTCCGATTCGATTGTCTGAACCAGCCTGCGCAGCTGCTCTGTGGCCGCCGCGGTAGCCGGTGATGGAACGCCGTAGACGACCGCTTCCAGGGGCTTGAGTTCGTTCAGCGGCGAGTGGCGTCCGCTGGGAGCGGGATCGTTCGGGTGCGTCATCCACCACAGTGCATCGAGCGGATCATGGACACCCGTGTAATGCTCGACGAACTCGACAAGCAGCCCCGGGTCGGATGCGACGCGCTCGGCATCCGAGGGCGAGAAGCGCGGGTTGGGCATGGCACTCAGCTTGTCACGGCGCCACGACGTCTACAGCGCAGCCAAGACCGGAACGATGCGGGCGGCAAGCGCGACTGCGGCGTGCACGGAAGACTGGTCGTATCGGCCAGCGGCATCGAGCAGGTTGATCGAGCCGATCGTGGCACCCTCGTGCACAACGGGAACATTGATGATCGCTCCGCACCCGAGAGACTCGATGAGTTCATGGTCTGCAAAATTCGCGCGAAGGTCATCGACGTCGAGACTCACCCAGGGCCGTTGCTGCACGACGACGCGGTCATACCAGGGGTCGTCGTCTCCCTCTCGAAGCGGCTTGTCCCGGTCTCCGACCGGATAGCTCCCGGGATCGGTCGAGTAGACCCGGGTCATCTCGTCCTGATCCACATCGATGGTCGAGATGGTCACGAGTCTGGCTCCTGGAGATCGGCGGGCCGCTGCCGCTAGATCGTGAAGAGCATCCTGCGGATCGCTCATCGTGTCGGTTTCCTTTCGGGTCGGGTGGCGTGTTGCCGCTTAGAGTTCACGCATCAGGCGTGCCGGCACACCGCCGACGAGGGTGCGGGGTGCGACATCCTTCGTGACCACCGCACCCGCCGCGACGACCGCGTCGTCTCCCACGGTCACACCTTGCAGGATCGTCGCGCCGGCTCCGATCCACACGCCGCGGCCGATCCGGATCGGAGCGCAGGTGCACACGGACCGGCGGGTGTCGGGGTCGAGGGAGTGCCCTCCGCTGATGAGCTGCACGTTGGGGCCGATCATCACGTCGTCACCGATATCGATTCCACCGACGACCACCGCCGTGCATCCGTGGTTCACGAAGACGTTTCGACCGAACCGCAGATTGCGGCCGCCATCCGGATAGAAAGGGGGCAGCACCCGCACGGTCGGTTCGAGCTCCTCGCCGATGAGCTCAGCGAGAACCTCACGCATCGCGGCGAAGTCTCCAGGCGCAACCGCGTTGATCCGTGGAAGGAGCGTCCACGCGCGAGAGACCTCGTCGACCATCGCACGGGACAGCTCGGATCCGCTCTCGAAGGTGATGCCCTTCGACGGTGCCGCTGCTCTACTGTCCACCGTCTGACACTAACAACGGCCGCCCGCGACAAGTCGACCATGGTCCCGACTCAGTTCAGATCGTGCGGCGTTCGCGTGGAGACGACGACGACGACGACGCGACCGACCGGGCACTGGCCACGAACCGCTCGATGAGCGCGTGGTCCTTGATGCCCGGAGCCGACTCGACGCCGCTCGACACGTCGACTCCCGACGGCCGCGCTTCGCTCACGGCCTGTGCCACGTTCTGCGGGTCGAGTCCACCGGCCAACAACCAGGAGCCGGTAGGCCGACCCGCCTGCAATGCACCCAGATCCCAGCGCTCGCCCGACCCGGCGCGGGGTGAGTCGATCAGCAGAATCTCCTCGCCCCAGGAGTCGAGGTCGGACGCGACCGTCGCAGCAGCGAGCGACGTGGCCCGCCACACGCGCGGAAAGAGTTCGAGCGTGCGCTCGACCTGCGGCCGGTCGAATCCATGCACCTGCAGTACGTCGACGCCGCATCCGTGCGCGGCGGACGCCGCAGCTTCGGGGGTGAGCCCCTTCGTCACGAGCACGGTGGTCGCCCGCCCGGCGGTGTGGTCGATAAGTCGGCGAGCCGTCTCAGCATCGACGAACCGAGGGCTGCCTTCGGCGATCACGAAACCGACGGCATCCGCCCCCGCCGCGACGGCCACATCGATCGCAGCCTCGGTGCGGAGGCCGCAGATCTTCACCAGAAGAGACGGGGAAACCATGCGGGTGAGCCTAGCGGGCCGGACCCCGCTAGGCTCCCTCGGGTGACGATCGTGCCCGGAATCCCCGCGTACCGCCTCTTCGACACCCGCGTCATCCGCACCCGCAGGATCACACGCACGTTCGTGCGCGTCACGCTCGGATCGCCGTCGCTTCGCCACTTCGCTCCGTGGGGCCTGGACCAGCGGCTCAAACTCATCCTTCCGCACGATGTGACCCACACGGCGGCGCGACGGCAACCGTGGCAGGGGCCGTTCTCGGGCGACGTCGACGGACTCTCGGTCACCGAATGGCGGGCCGCCCTGGCCGGCATGCCCGCAGACGAACGCCACCTCGCGCGCACCTATACAACAGGCAGCGCACGGCCGCAGGAGTGCGAACTCGACATCGACTTCTTCATCCACCATCCGACCGGGCCCGCCTCGAACTGGGCGACCTCCGCCGTCGCCGGCGACCGCATCCTTGTCTCAGGGCCGGATGCGCGGGCGAACGATCGGCGGCACGGCATCCAATGGCGGCCGGCCGAGCCGCCCACCAACGTACTGCTGCTCGGCGACGAAACGGCGATTCCCGCTCTCAACGGCATCGTCGCATCCCTCTCCCCTGATGCCCTGGGCAGCATCGTGGTCGAAGCAGACGACGTCGGGGCGTGCCCCACGATCGAGCGCGTTCCGAGCGGCGTGAGCGTGCAGTACCTCGCGCGCGATGGCCGGCTTGCTGGCGAGGCTCTCTCTGCCGCCGCACACTCGTGGGCCGCATCGGATGCTCGTGCCGCACGGGCCGCCGACGAAGCTTTCGCCGCCTGGATCGCGGCGGAGAGCTCTGCGGTTTCGCGGCTTCGTTCCATCGTCGCCGACGCTGGAATCCCACGCAAACTCGTGCACTCTCAGGGATATTGGAACCACGGTGCACGTGGTTCGAGGATTTAGATAGGGTACCCTAACTTGAGTCGCCATCGTCGTCGACGCCTCCACCCGACGTCGAACGAGAGAACCCTCCATGCCCCCGCTCCGCCCTGCATCCCGTCGCCTCCGACGCCCCGCGCTGATCGCCGGCCTCGTCGTTGCCGCTCTGGCCTTTTCCGGCTGCTCAGCCACAACGACAACTCCTGCCGCAACCGGTGCAGCGGATGCGGGCACCATCACGGTGACGCACGCTCGCGGCGAGTCCGAGGTTCCGGCCCAGGCCAAGCGCGTCGTGGTTCTCGAGCCCGTTGCGCTCGATGCCTCGGTCGCTCTCGGAGTCATTCCGGTCGGTGCGGCCGTTCTCAACGAGGCCGCTGGCATCCCGGCATATCTCGGCAAGGCGGCGAGTGGCATCCAGTCGGTCGGCACGGTCACCGAGCCCAATGTCGAGAAGATCGCCGCGCTCAAACCCGATCTGATCATCGGCACCGAGTCGCGCCACTCGGCGCTCTACGACCAGCTCTCCTCGGTCGCGCCCACGGTCTTCCTCGCCTCGCAGGCAGACCCCTGGAAGGACAACGTGAAACTGGTGGGCAAGGCGCTCGGCCTCGCTGACCAGGCTGACACCCTGCTCGCGGGTTACGACGCCCGCTGCGACGAGGTCAAGGCCGAGTTCGCCGTCGAGGGCAAAACCGCGCAGCTCATCCGACCCCGCGACGGCCTGCTCACGGTCTATGGACCGGAGTCGTTCGCCGGAAGCACGCTCGAGTGCGTCGGATTCACCACGCCGGCAAGAGACTGGCAGAACTCGATCTCGGTCGATCTGTCTCCCGAGAAGGTCCTCGAGGCCAGCGCCGATCTCGTGGTCGTGACGACGACGAACGTCGACGACCCGACCACCATGCCCGAGGCGATCACCGCGAACCCGTCGTCGTTCCCCGACGTGCACCTCGTCGACCAGTCGTACTGGATCACCGGAGTAGGACCGATGGGCGGCTTGAAGGTACTCGACGACATCGAGAGCATCCTCCGCGACGCTCAGTGACCAGTCACCCGACCCGACGGTTTGTTCTCTTCGTCGCGGGCGCCTGTGTGCTTATTGCACTGCTCGTCGTTCTCTCGCTCGTGGTCGGCGCGAACACGGTCGCGCCGACCATGCTCCTCGACACCCTGGCGGGCAGAGGAACCGAGGAGTCGCGCTTCATCCTGTTGGATCAGCGGGTGCCGCGGACGGCGGCGGCGCTCGTAGTCGGAGCCGGACTCGGTGGCGCGGGCGCACTCATTCAGGCGATCACGCGCAATCCGCTGGCCGATCCGGGCATTCTCGGCGTCAACGCCGGAGCCGCGGCCGCCGTGGCGGTCGCCATCGTGTTCCTCGGCGCCGCCAGCCCGGGCCAGTATGTGTGGTTCGCCTATGCCGGGGCCTTCGTTCTGACGGTGGCGGTATTCCTTCTCGGTTCCGCTGGCCCCCGCCGGGCCGACCCCCTCACTCTCACCTTCGCCGGTTTGGCCGTGGGCGCCGTCCTGTCCGGACTCACGACCGGTCTCACCCTCACCAACCCCGACGCCTTCGAACGGATGCTCGGTTGGTCGGCCGGCAGCCTGCTCGTCCGCGGCTTCGACGTGACGACCCCGGTTCTTCTTCCACTGGCCGTGGGCATCGCGCTCGCGCTCGCGATCGGTCCGGCGCTCAATGCCATGGCACTCGGCGACGACGTGGCCGCAGGTCAGGGCGTGAGCGTTCCCCGCACTCGGCTGCTGGCCGTGGTCGCCATCACGCTGCTCGCCGGAACGGCCACCGCCGTCGCCGGCCCCATCTCGTTCGTCGGGCTGATGATGCCGCACGTCGTGCGGTGGATCGTCGGAGTCGATCACCGTCGGATCATCGCCGGGTCGATCGTCGCCGCGCCCGTTCTGGTGCTCGCCTCCGACATCGTCGGGCGGCTCGTGGCTTTGCCCGCGGAGATGCCCGTGGGTATCGTCACTGCATTCGTTGGCGCTCCCGTTCTCGTGCTGCTGGTGCGGCGCAATCGACGGGTGACGGGGCTGTGATGCATCACGCACGACGGCGCATCCGCCCGGCAACCGTGAACCTGACGCTGATCGCGGTGATCGCCGTTCTCGCCGCGATCGGAGCGATGTCGGGCGACTTCCCCATCCCCTTCCCCGATCTGATGAAGGTGATCTCGGGCACGGCGAACGACCTCACGACGACGGTGGTGCTCGAGTGGAGACTGCCCCGCATCGCGGCGGCGATCGTGGTCGGTGCGGCCCTCGGCGTCGCCGGCGGCCTGTTTCAGACGGTGACGCACAATCCGCTCGCCAGTCCCGATGTGCTGGGCCTGTCGAACGGCGCCTTCGTCGGGATGCTCGTATCGCTCGTCGTCGCCGGCTCATCTGTCGAGTCGCGCACGATCGGCGCCCTCGTCGGTGGTCTCGCCACGGCTCTGCTCATCTTCGCGTTCTCTCGTGGGGTGGGATTCGGGGGCTTCCGCTTCATCATCGTCGGCGTCGCGATCTCGTCGATGGCCGCCGCATTCGGCACCTGGCTACTGCTGCAGGTCGACCTCGACACCGCTCTGTTCGCCTCGGCCTGGGGCGCGGGCACCCTCGCCGGCGCGACCGCAGGAGGCGTAGCCGCCGCGGCGGTGCTCATCGGCCTTCTGCTCGCCGTGATCCCCCTGCACGTTCGCGCGCTGCACCAACTCGGCCTGGGTGACGACGTCGCCATCGTCACGGGAGTGCGCATTTCTGTCACCCGCATCACGATGCTCGCGGTCGGTGTGGTTCTCGTGTGCGTGGCGACGACCGTGGCAGGGCCCGTTGCCTTCGTCGCCCTCGCTGCCCCGCAGATCGCGAAACGCCTCGTCGGCACTCCGCACATCCCGCTCCTGACCACGGCCCTCTTCGGTTCAGCCATGCTCAGCGGCTCCGACCTGATCGCCCAGCACGCACTGCCGGTCACGCTGCCCGTCGGCGTCGTCACCGTGGTCGTCGGCGGCTGCTACCTCGTCTGGTTCCTCGTCAGGGAGGCACGGGCAGGAAGGCGTGCCGGCTAGAGGCACCCACGACTCGAGGTCAACCCCCTTTTCGGCGGCCGCCGCACCCTAACTAGCGTCGAAACAGGAGTCCGGACAGCCCGGACCCGCTTCGATACAGAACTGAGGTCGCGTTATGGCACGCTGGACAGCAAGAATTCTCGGCATCATCGTCGCCCTTCTGGCGGTGGTCGGCTTCTTTGTCGAAGGCGAACACCTCGCGGGCATCGCGAATGTCGACCTGACTCTCGACATCGCGCGCGTCATCATCGCCGTAGCTCTGCTCTGGGTCGGCTTTGGTCGCACCTCCGCGAGCGCGCTCCGCGCAGTGCTGGCGATCGTCGGCATCATGTACGTCGCCATGGCCCTGCTGGCCTTCGCCGACTCGACCCTGTTCGGCCTCCTGCCGACGGGATTCACCGGCTTCGACATCGGATTCCACCTCGTCACGGGAATCATCTCTGTGATCGCCGCCTTCGTGCCGGTCAGCAATCGAGGGCCGGTCACCGCGCGAGCCTGAGGCCACAGGTCACGCCAGCGCCGCGTGACGCATCACTGCGTGGCGAGAGCCGCCTTCACATAGGCGACGATGGCGTTGGCGTGTCCGTGCCCCAGCCCGTGTTCCGACTTGAGCGTCGACACGACCTGCATGTGAGGGTGGTCGGCCAGTTCGACCACGACGAGATCGAGCCACTCCTGGATGGGCTTGCCATAGGTGCTTTCGATGCTCGGAAAGTACGACGCCGGCCCCTTCAGCTTCGATCCGTCGGTGGGCTGCTCGGGGGCGACAACGCGGTGGCTGGTCATGGAGTCACGATAGAAGACGAGGCTCCCCGCGGCAACGCCCATGGCCGCCCAGATCAGCCGCTCTCAGCCCGACCTCTCTCGACGAAGAGGTAGTCGGCGACCTTCATCCAGTCGTCGCCCGCGACAGGTGTGTCGCTGAGCATGTAGTTCGGCGTGCCCTCGGCACCGACTGTCAGAGGCAAGCCGCTCGAGCATCCGCTGACACCGACGTCGCCCTCGAAGATCATGAGGCACGTGTTGCCTTCAGTATCTCCGGTGCCCTTCGCCGCGTAGAACGTCGTTTCGCCCTTCTGCCAGAGCAGCCGGGTGGAATCTGCGTCGACAGAGGCCACCACATTCCCCGTTCCGCCGGCCGGCAGCGCATCGCTCGCCGCCTGGTCGCGGTCGAAGACGTCGAGCCCTCCGACCGGTGCGCATGCCGAGAGGGCTGCAGTGAGTGACAGCGTCACCACCGCCCCCGTAACCACCGTCGATGTCTTCATGTCTTCAGCCTTTCCAAAGCATCGTTGTCGTGCACGGTCAGATCAATCGACGGTCGAGCATCGGGAGGTCGCCTCGATCGTCAGCTTCGGGGCAGGGTCCGTGGCGGAGGTGGCGGAAGGCTTGAGAGTGAACAGCATCAGTGAACGGCTGGCCAGGGTGAGAATCGGCGCTGGCCCCTGCTCGGACCTCATGGTCGCGCTCCACCCCTCCTTGGCCGCGTACGTGGCCGAGAGTTCGCGCACCCACCCGGTCAGATCGAATCCGTCGACCGTCACGATCGATCGCTCGACGGCGACGAGCGTTCCCTCCCCGCCGTCTGGACACGGCTCGGTTCGGATGGTGTCCGCGGCCGATAAGACTGCGTCCTGTGGAAGCTGCCCCTGCAACTCGTCCATGCCGTCGGTCACCTGGGTCGTGACGTCGTCGACGGTCAGCGAGTTCACCGATGACGAGAGAGCGAGGCCCGTAGCGACGATTCCTACGAGCAGAACGATGCAGGCGGCGGCCAACACCACGGTCGGATGCTCCCGCACGACTCGCATCGCGTTTTCTCCTTCGATCGCCTGCCTCAAGTCTGCCCGCTCACTCCCGAGGGGCAAACGAGCGATGAGACCCGACATCCCAAACCCCGCCTAGAGCATCGTCGTCAGCACTCCCCCGTCTGCGCGCACGGCGGCACCATTCGTTGCCGACGACAGCGGGCTCGCCAGGTAGGCGGCGAGGTGGGCGATCTCGTCGGGTTCGATGAAGCGCTCGAGCAGCGACGTCTGGTTCTGCCCGATGATCGCCGACTTCAGCGCTTCGACCGGCATCCCCTGCGACTCGGCGATCTGACCCACGGTCGCCGCCACTCCATCGGAATACGTGGGTCCGCCGAGGATCGTATTGACCGTCACCTCGGTTCCGCGGGTCAGCTTGGCCAACCCGTTGCCCAGGGCGATCATGGCTGCCTTGGTGACGCCGTAGTGCGTCATGTCGGCGGGCACGTCGACGCCCGATTCGCTCGAGATGAACAGGATGCGCCCCCACCGGTCTGCGAGCATGCTCGGCAACAGCGCACGCGACAATCGCACCCCGCTCATGACGTTGACGTCGAGGTAGCGCGCCCACTCGGCATCCGTCACGTCGGCGAAAGCCGCCACGTCGAAGAGCCCGACGTTGTTGACCAGAATCTCGACGCGACCGATCGACCCGATCAACCGCTGCACGTCGTCGGCGTCAGAGAAGTCGGCGGCGATGCCCGAGACGACAGCGCCGGCGACCTCACGACGCAGACTCTGCACGGACTCCTCCACCCGATCGGCGTCTCGCCCGTTGATCACGACCTCCGCGCCCTCGCGAAGAAGGGCTCTCGCGATGGCGTATCCGATGCCCTGGGTCGAGCCGCTGATGAAGGCGCGCTTGGTGGCGAGCTGCAGCTCCATGGTGTGTTTCTCCCTTTTTACTTGACTGAGCAAGTAAAAAGATAGACGATTTCACTTGACTGGGCAACCAATCGCGTAGTCTTCGACTGTGAACGACGTGAACCCCTCCACCCTTAGCGGCGACGAGCTATCGACGTGGGCGGCCCTCGCCACAGTGCTCGAGTGGCTGCCACCGGCGCTCGACGCCCGGTTGGTACGCGACTTCGATCTCACGCACTTCGAGTACGGAATCCTCTACGCCCTGGCCGCGGCTCCGCGGCGAACGCTCCGCATGAGCGTTCTCGCGGGATACGCGAACAGCTCGCTCTCCAGGCTTTCTCGCGCGGCGACCCGGCTCGAACGACGCGACTGGATCAGCCGCACGCGCGACCCCGCCGACGGGCGCTCGACTCTCGCCATCCTGACCGCTCGAGGTCTCGAGGTCTTCGAGAACGCAACGCCCGTGCACGAGCAGACGGTCACGGAGCTCGTGCTCGATCCGCTGACGAGCGCTCAGAAACTGCAGCTGCGCGCGATCAGCGAACGCATCCAGCGCGCCATCCGCGAGAAAGAAGGGTGGGGACCGCCGAGCACGGCTTGAAACGGGAGGAAAATCACGCATCCATCGTGAATACAGCGTCGGATCGTCAAAACTCCTCCCGTTGTGCGGGGTTTGGTCGGAGATTCGAGGGTCCCGTGCTCCTCTGCTCGCCGGATGCCCCGAATCTCCGCCCGACTGCGGGAACACCCGGACCGCAGCCCGACCGAGGGCGAGCCCTAACGCAGGATGCCGCGAGTGCGGGCGGCAGACACGGCCGCGGTGCGCGAGCTCACGCCCAGCTTCGTGAAGATGTGCGCGAGGTGCGACTTCACCGTGGTCTCGCTCACGAACAGATCGCCGGCGACCTCGGTGTTGGACCGGCCGGCCGCCACGAGCTCGAGAACCTCTATCTCGCGCGAGCTCAGACTCGCTTGCGGCGCCCGCATGCGGCTCAGCAGTCGCGACGCGATCACCGGCGCGAGGGCGCTCTCGCCCGCCGCCGCCGCGCGCACCGCCGCGATGAGTTCGTGTGGCGGGGCGTCTTTCAGCAGATACCCGCTCGCCCCGGCCTCGACCGCGCCCAAGATGTCGGCATCCGAGTCGTAGTTCGTGAGCACCAGAACGTAGGGCGCGGCGTCGAGAGCCCGGATGCGCCTGGTCGCGTCGGCGCCCGTCGCCTGCGAGCGGGCGCCGAATTGCAGATCCATGAGCACGACGTCGGGGTTCTCGTGCACGGTCGCCGCAACGGCTTCGTCTGGCGTGGATGCCTCGGCGACGACCTCGATGTCGGGTTCGAGGCCGAACAGCGCGGCGAGTCCGGCGCGAACGATGGGGTGGTCGTCGGCGACGACGAGCCTGATCATGCGATGCTCTCGAGGGTGAGATCTACGCGCACGGTCGTTCCCCGACCGGGCGACGACTCCACCGACAGGAGGCCTCCGAGCTGGGCGACACGCTCCCGGGCCGCCTTCAGACCGAACGAGTCCGACCGGCCCCCACGAGCATCCGCCGCCTGAGGATCGAAGCCGACACCGTCGTCGACCACGGTGAAACGCAGAGTCGAATCGTCGGACTCGAGTGAGATCACGGCGCCCGAGGCCTGCGCGTGCTGAATGACATTGGCCACCGCGCCCTGGGCGATTCGCAGCAGCGCGGTCTGCAGGTGCATCGGCAGCTCGACGGAATCGGAGACCCGCACCGCGACGTCGAGGCCCTGCGCCTTCCACTGCCCGGCGGCCAGCCGGCGCAGAGCACCCCCGAGCCCGTTGTCGTCGAGGTCGGGCGGGGTGAGTTCGCGGATGAAGCGCCTGGCTTCGGCCAGATTGTCGGCCGCGGTCTCACGCGCGAGCCGGATGTGCTCCACGCCCGGCCGGTCGGGGTCGGCTCGCTCCGCCGCGTGCAACAGCATCTGGATGCTCGACAGCCCCTGGGCGAGCGTGTCATGGATCTCGCGGGCGAGTCTCGCACGCTCTGCGAGGACACCCGACTCGTGCTCTGTCGCCGCGAGCTGCCCCTGCGTCGCGAGCAGCTCCCGCATCAACTCCTCGCGCTGCTGCGCCTCACGGGCGAGCGCCTGGTAGCCGAGGCCGATGAGAAGCGCGACGCCGGCGCCCACGAGCGGACCCACGATGCCGCCGACGGTCCATCCGCCGTGGATGCCGAGGGCGCAGATCGCGACGACGGTCGCCGCCACGATCGCCGCCGACCCCCACCAGCGGCCGAGCAGATGCAGATAGAGAAAGAACAGGGGGAAGACGAGGTAGGCGGCCTCGGGAGTGAGCCACACCAGGGCGATCCACTCGAGGGTGATCGCGCCCAGCCACAGAGAACCCGCGATGCGACGCCGGCCCGAAACGCGAGCCGCCCGGGCCACGACTCCCCCGAACGCGTAGGTGACGAGGAGCAGAATCGCGAGGCCGATGACGACTCCGCCGCGTTCGCTCGGATCCACTGCGGCGCGAACGATCACCAACACCGCGAGCGCCGCGAAGAGAATATGCAGCCCGGTGCGCAGCCCCACGAAGACAGGGGTGAGCGCCGAGTGAGCCATGAATCGAACTCTACGCGTCGGCTCGGCGGCGTCATCCTCCGAAAGTACGACTGCGGGCCCGATACATCGGTCGTTCAGCGCCGTGCGGGCGACGGATGCCTCGGGCTGGCTTCGGCGGAAAAGTGAGGAGGGTCATCGCACCGGTGACACGAAAGGACGCTTTATGTTCGTCGCACTCCGCGACCTGCGCTTCGCCCGGGGCCGATTCATTCTGATCGGCTCTGTGGTCGCCCTCATCACGATTCTCGTCGGCTTTCTCAGCGGCCTCACCGGAGGGCTGGCCACCCAGAACATCTCGGCGGTTCTGCAGCTGCCCGGCGACCGGATCGTCTTCTCGAGCCCGGGCGGCGAGGCCGCGAGCTACTCCGACTCGACCGTCACCGAGAAACAGGCCGCAGCATGGGCGGCGACCGATCGTGTCACCTCGACGCAGCCGATCGGCATCACCCAGACCCGCGCCGAGGCGGGAGACACCCGGGCAGCGATTGCTGTCTTCGGGGTACAGCCCGGATTCAGGCCCACCTCGCCCACCCAGAGCGGACACGTGAGCCTTGCGGCGCCGGCCGCGAAGGACCTGGGGGTGTCGGCCGGCGACTCCGTCACGATCGGAGGATCCGACTACGTCGTCGACAGTGTCGCCGGAGATGCCTGGTACAGCCACACTCCGGTCGTCTGGATGACGCTTGCGGACTGGCAGGCCGACGCGGCAACCACCGGCAACCCCGACAGCTATGCGACCGTGCTGGCCGTATCCGGAACCCCCGACTGGAACGCGGCCGACGCCGCCACCGCGACCGTATCGACGAGCATCCTCGGCTCGCTGACCGCGCTCAGCGCCTTCCGCTCGGAGATCGGCTCCCTCCTGCTGATGGTCGCCATGCTCTTCGGCATCTCCGGTCTGGTCATCGGCGCGTTCTTCACGGTCTGGACGATGCAGCGCAAGGGCGACGTCGCCGTGCTCAAAGCCCTCGGCGCGAGCACCCGGTCTCTGCGAGTGGATGCGTTGGGCCAGGCGCTCGTCGTTCTGGTCGTCGGCATCGCGGTCGGCCTCGGCGTCGTCACCGCGCTCGGGCTGCTCGCCGGCTCGGCGCTGCCCTTTCTGCTCAGCCCCCTCACCACCCTGCTGCCCGGAGCGATCATGATCGCGCTCGGGCTGGCCGGAGCAGCGTTCGCGCTGCGCTCCGTCACCTCCGCCGACCCCCTCACCGCCCTTGGGAGCACCCGATGATCCGCCTCAACGACATCACTCTGACCTTCGCCGACGGCGACAGGCGAGTCACCGCAATCGACCGTGTGTCGCTGACGGCGCATCCGGCAACCGTGACCGGCATCACCGGGCCCAGCGGCTCGGGCAAGTCGAGCCTGCTCGCGGTCGCCGCCACGCTCATCCGGCCGGACTCGGGCGAGGTGCTCATCGACGGAGTCGACGCCGGCCGTCTGAACGCGACGGAGGCCACCGAGCTGCGCCGCGAGAAGATCGGCATCGTCTTCCAGCAGTCCAACCTGATTCCGTCGCTCACGGCGCAGGAGCAGCTGATGGTCATGAACGAACTCGGGGCGCGACGCGGGCGGACCGGGCGACGTGGCCGAGCCGTCGCATCCGATCGCGCAGCGATGCTGTTGGACGCGGTCGGCCTGGCCGACCAGCGACACAAGCGACCGCACCAACTGTCGGGCGGCCAGCGGCAACGGGTCAACATCGCCCGCGCGCTGATGAACGAGCCCAGCGTTCTGCTGATCGACGAGCCGACGAGCGCGCTCGATCAAGAGAGGGGCGCGAGCATCATCGAGCTGATTCTGCGGCTCACCGCCGAGCTCGACACGTCTACGCTGCTCGTCACCCACGACCTCGTGCACCTTCCGCGCATGCACGCGGTGCTGCGGCTGGTCGACGGCGCGCTCGTCGACCAAGGTCTGCGGATCGACGCCACCCGAGATTGAGCACACGTGGATCCCGGCCGTCGTCGACTGAGCTGCGACAGAACGCTAACGTTCCAGCACGACAGCGAGCCCCTGGCCCACGCCGATGCATAGAGCGACGACGGCAACGCCGGAGCCGCGGCGTGCCAGTTCGTGCGCGGCGTGGCCGATGATGCGACCCCCTGACGCACCGAGCGGGTGCCCGATGGCGAGCGCTCCCCCGTGGATATTGAGCCGTGCCGGATCGAGGTCGGGCCAGCCCGCGAGACACGCGAGCGTCTGCGAGGCGAAGGCCTCGTTCAGCTCGACGAAGTCGACGTCCTGCCAGCTGAGTCCCGCCCGGGCAAGCGCCTTGTTCGCGGCCTCGATCGGAGCGATCGGAAAGTCCTGTGGGTCCACCCCGTGGACGGCCCTGCCGGCGATCCGGGCGAGCGGTTCGCCGTCGAGCGCATTCTCCGCAGCGACGAGCACGGCTGAGGCGCCGTCGTTGATCGACGAGGCGTTGCCCGCCGTCACGGTACCGTCGACGGCGAACAGTGGTTTCAGGGTGGCGAGCCGCTCGAGGCTCGTACCATCGCGAATGCCCTCGTCACGGTCCAGCGGCGCGCCCGGGACCTGCACGATCTCGCGGTCGAAGATCCCGGAGGCCCAGGCCTCCGCGGCGAGCCGATGCGAGCGCACCGAGAACTCGTCTTGGGCCTCCCGGCCGATACCTCGGGTGCGGGCGATGTACTCAGCCGATTCCCCGTTGCTGATCGCCCACTCCCGCGGCAGTGCCGGGTTGGTCATCCGCCACCCGATCGAGGTGTTCCAGAGCGTCGGGTTACCAGAAGCCGGCCAAGGCTTGGATGACTTCTCCAGCACGTACGGGGCGCGGCTCATCGACTCGACTCCGCCGGCGAGCACGATTTCGGCATCGCCGGCCTCGATCGCCCGCGATCCATGAATGACCGCGTCCAGCGAGGAGGCGCAGAGCCGGTTGACGGTGGTTCCGGTCACCGAGGTCGGGAAGCCGGCGAGCAGGGCGCCGAAGCGCGCCACGTTGCGGTTGTCCTCGCCCGCTTGATTGGCGTCGCCGAACACGACGTCGTCGATGCGAGCCGGGTCGAGTCCCGAGCGCTCGACGATCGAGGCCATGACGACGGCGGCCAAGTCGTCGGGCCGCACGCCCGACAGTGCGCCGCCGGCGCGACCGAACGGCGTGCGGACTGCGTCGTAGATGAAGCTCGCGGTCATGGGCGATCCCTTAAGGTCAATGCGGTGAGGCTTTCCAGTTCTGCGACGGTTGCGCCACCCAGTAGTTCCCTCACCCGGAAGCCGTCGGGCATCACGTCGAAGACCGCGCGGTCGGTATAGACCCGGGAGACGCAGGCGACACCGGTGAGCGGGTAGGTGCACTCGGAGACGAGTTTGGATGTGCCATCCCTGGCGAGCAGATCGGTCATCACCCACACACTCTTCGCCCCGATGGCGAGATCCATCGCCCCTCCTACGGCCGGGATCGCACCAGGGGCGCCAGTGGACCAGTTGGCGAGGTCGCCGGAGCTGCTCACCTGGAAGGCGCCCAGCACGCATACGTCGAGGTGGCCGCCACGCATCATGCCGAACGAATCGGCGTGATGGAAGTACGCCGCGCCCGGAAGCGCGGTGACGGGTTGCTTGCCCGCGTTGATGAGGTCGGGATCGACCGCCCCGGGCTCGGGTGCCCGCCCCATGCCGAGCAGCCCGTTCTCGGTGTGCAGGATGATCTCGAGCCCGTCGGGGAGATGGTCGGCAACGAGGGTCGGAGCACCGATGCCGAGGTTCACGTAGGCGCCCTCCGGAATGTCACGGGCGATCCGCTGCGCGAGTTCGACGCGCCCTAGCCCCGTCACCGGGTCACCTCGAGTGGTTCGCCATCGATGTCGACGCCGCCCACGAACCGGCCGTGGTCGACCCAGCGTCGTGGCGGGACGGCGACCACCCCGTCTACGAAGATGCCGGGCGTCACCACCGACTCGGGCTCGATCGCACCCAGCTCGACCACGTGGTCGACCTGTGCAACCGTCACGGTGGCGGCCGACGCCATGACCGGGCCGAAGTTGCGAGCGGTCTCCCGGTACACCAGATTGCCCCAGCGGTCTCCCCGGTAGGCGGAGATGAGGGCCACATCGGCGGCGATCGGATGCTCCAGGATGTAGCGGCGGCCGTCGATGACGCGTTCCTCTTTACCCTGTGCCAGGTCGGTGCCGACCCCGGTCGGAGTAAAGAACCCCCCGATGCCGGCGCCAGCTGCCCGGATGCGCTCGGCCAGGTTGCCCTGTGGCACGAGTTCAAGCTCGATCTTCCCCGCACGATAGAGACCGTCGAACACCCAGGAGTCGTGTTGACGAGGGAAGGAGCAGATCATACGACGAACGCGGCCTCTGGCAAGCAGCGCGGCCAGCCCGGTGTCGCCGTTGCCGGCGTTGTTGCTCACGATCGTCAGGTCGCCCGCACCCTGAGCGATCAGCGCGTCGATGAGTTCGACCGGTTGGCCGGCCCGACCGAAACCGCCGATCATCACGGTCGACCCGTCCTCGATCCCGAACACCGCGTCCGCCGCACTGGCGACGGTCTTGTCGATCACGGCCGCTTCCCGTCTGTCTCCGCGAAAACCGCACCCGCGATGCGGAAGGCGGTGTTCGCGGCAGGAATTCCAGAGTAGATCGCCGACTGGAGGATGACCTCACCGATCTCATCGATGGTCAGGCCGTTGCGAAGCGCGGCGCGCAGGTGCATTGCGAGTTCCTCCTGATGGCCATGCGCGATGAGCGAGCTGAGCACGGCGATCGAACGTGCCCGGCGGTCGAGACCTGGTCGCGACCAGACGTCTCCCCAGGCCGTGCGAACGATGAAGTCCTGCCAGGCTGCCGTCGTCGGGGTCGTAGCCGCGACTGCCCGGTCGACATGCTCATCAGAGAGAACCTCGCGTCGGACCGCCATGCCCTGCGCCCATCGCTCGGCATCGCTGAGTCCGGTGCCATCTGGTCGGGTCACGGTCACGCTCCTTCGGTCGCGCGGAGGAAGAAGCCGAGAAGCGCCTCCGCGGTAGCTACCGGCTGCTCGGCGGGTGGAAGGTGGGCCGCATCGTCGATCACGGCGATCTCTCCGCGGGCCACTCCTCGGGCGATCTCGACCGCCTTCTCCACTGGGGTGACGGCGTCCTCGCGGCCCTGGAGGGCGAGCACGGGCGTGCTGATCTCCGCGAGCCGCGACCGCACGTCGTACGTGGCGAGCGCCTCGCAGCACAGGGCGTACGACTCGTCGTCTGCATTCTGCAGGGCGTGCAGCAGCCGCCCGGTGAGCTCCGGATGCGCGGCCACCGACCCCGGCGCGAACCACCGTTGCGCAGACGGGACGATGATGCTCGACGTACTCTCCGCCCGCACGGTCACCGCGCGCGCCAGCCAGGCCGCCGGGTCGCCGATCCGGGCTCCGGAAGCGATGATCGCGGCCGCGCGGACCTGCTCGTGGTGCCGGAGCAGCAGCTCCAGTCCCGTCGCTCCGCCGAGGGAGACACCGGCGTAGAAAAATGGACCGTCGATCGAGGATGCGACGGCATCGGCCAGATCGGCCACAGTGAAAGACTGCTCCGCGGCCGGCGCGGAGCCGTGCCCCGGCAGATCCCACGCCAGTAGCCGGTACCGTTCACGCAGCGCCGGCGCGGCCGCCTCCCAGAGGATCGTCGAGGTGCCGAGCGAGGGGCCCAACACGAGGGTTGGGAGGCCAAGCGCGCCGCCGAGCTCTCGGAAGGCGAGCGCGGGAGCGGTCATGATCGCACCTCCCCGGCGCCATCACCGGTCGCGTGATCCACAGCAGCACCCGCCTCGCCGGTGTAGCCGGCCGGATCGAGCAGCCCCGGGATATCGAGGTCCGCAGCTTCCGGTAGCTCGCGAAGCAGGGTCGTCAGGTCGCCGCCAGCGGCCGCCGAGGCCACCAGGGCGGCCATGCGGGCCTGTCCGATGCGGGGAGTGAGCACGATCGAGAGGCGTTCGGAGAGCAGGAGCCCCCGGCTGAGCGCGAGGTTGCGCGCCACCGCGTCGTGGTCGACGCGGAGAGCGGCGATGAGCTGCACCGCGTGGGCGCTCGCCCCCAGTGTGAGCCGCAGGAGCTCTCGGAGCGTGGGCCACTCGGCGTGCCAAGCGCCGGCAGGACGCTCGTCCTCGGACAGGGCCGCACAGAGATGCAAGGTCGCGGCGAGCTGGGGTGCGCGCAACGCCGCCGACCGGATCAGCACCGCGGCCACAGGGTTGCGCTTCTGCGGCATGGCCGACGACCCTCCGCCGACTCCCACCGAGAACTCCGCGAGCTCGGTGCGCGTGAGCGTCACGATGTCCCCGGCCAACTTGCCCAGAGCATCCGTCGCCTGGGTGAGGGCATCGGCGAGTTCTGTGATCGGCCACCGGGAGGTGTGCCAGACAGCCCCGACGTGATCGAGCTCAAGCGCCTCGGCGAACCGCGCCGGCAGCTGGGTCGCTGCGGCGCCGCCCAGTTCCACGAAAGCGGCACGTGTGCCGGATGCTCCGCCGAGTTGCGCTGGAAAGGTGAGGCTGCGAAGACGTCCCGTCGAACGGCGAACTCCGGACAGCCAACCCGCAGCTCGCAGCCCGACGGTCGTCGGCACCGCGTGCTGCCCGAGCGTGCGGCCGGCGGCGACGACATCGCGGTGCTCCCGCGCGAGGGTCACGAGGGCTGCCTCGGCCCGGGAGAGATCGGCCAGCACCACATCTACCGCCCCCCGCGACACCAGCATGATGGCGGTGTCGAGGATGTCCTGACTTGTCGCGCCCCGGTGCAGCCACCCACGCTGCGCTTCCGGGAGCGCCCGACGCAGCTCGGACAGCAGCGGGATGACCGGGTTTCCCCCGTCGACCGCAGACCGGGCGACTGCCTCCACATCCAGCGCGAGCGAGTCCCACACCGCCGTGATCGACTCTGCTTCCGCCGGAGGCAGGTCGCCAACGGCCGCCCACGCACGCACCAGTCCGGCTTCAGCGGCCACCAAGGCGTCGAGCACGGCGTCGTCGGACACCAGGGAATCGTGTGCGAAAGTCACTGGTGAGAGCAGGCCGCGATCGAAGCAGGCTGCCCGTGGCCCGATCTCAGAAGGCAAGGAACACCGTCTCGTTCTCGCCCTGAAGCCTGATGTCGTGCTGCAGGGAGCCATCTGGCCGTCGCTCCGCGATGAGTGTCGCCTGTTCTGCGCCCTCGAGCGAGGCGAGGAAAGGGTCGGATGCCAGGGAATCGGGGTCGTCCGGGAGGTAGATGCGGGTGTGGAGCTTGTCGGGCAGGCCACGGGCGAAGACGATGGCCGCGAACAAGGCGGGGTGGCCAGCCCCTGCACCGGGGTTGCGGACGAAGAACTCGTATCGGCCATCGTCGTTCGTGAAGGCCCGGCCGAAACCGGCGAAGGTGTGGTCATCGCGCCGGAAGGCGCCACGGACGCGCGGCATCCTCCCGTCGGAGTCGGCCGCGAAGATCTCGAGGAAAGCATCGGGAACGGGAGCCCCTGCCCCGTCGTAGACCGTGCCACCCAGCAGCACGGCTCCGGGGGCGAACGGATGCACGACCTGATTCATCCGGTCGTACTCCACGCCGTATGCGAAGAACGGTCCGACGGTTTGGCCCGGGGTGGCGCGCAGGGTGCGAGCTGGGACACTCATGACTGCTCGCCTCTCTCATCGTCGTTCTCGAACCAGGTCGCATCCGGGCCGTCGACGACGATGTCGAAACGGTATCCGGTCGTCCACTCCGGCGAGGTGAGTTCATGGTCGTAGACGGCGATCAGACTGTCGCGATCCTTCTGCCGCCAGATGGTGTTCAAGATCGGGTCGAGCGCGAACAGCGGGTCGCCCGGGAAGTACATCTGCGTAACCAAGCGCTGGGTGAACGATGAGCCGAAGACGGAGAAGTGGATGTGCGCGGGCCGCCAGGCGTTGACGTGGTTCTTCCAGGGGTAGGGGCCGGGCTTGATGGTGGTGAACGTGTACTCGCCGGCGTCGTCGGTGATGAGGCGCCCCGCGCCGGTGAAGTTCGGATCGAGCGGCGCCGGGTGCTGGTCGCGCTGGTGGATGTAGCGACCGGCGGAATTGGCCTGCCACACCTCGATCAGCTGATTCGCCACCGGACGGCCCCAAGAATCGGTGACCCGCCCACTGACCGTCATCCGCTCGCCGAGCGGCTCGCCCGCGTGCTGGATGGTGAGATCGCTCTCGATCGCCGCGACGTCGCGCTGCCCGAAGGCCGGCGAGAGCAGCTCGATCGTCTCGGGGTCGACGAGCTTGAGGTTCTTCGTCGGGTGGCGCAGCACGCTCGAGCGGTAGGCGGGGAAGTCATGAACGGTAGACGGGAGGCGCTCACCCGAGAGTTCGCGCTGCTCAAAAGAACGGTGAAGAGCGTCGATCTCTGCCGTGATGTCAGCCTGCGAGGCACGGACGGGCGTGTCCGTGAGACTCTCGGGAGCCGGGGCCGGCGGTGGGGTCACGGCGTCTCCTTCGACTGCTCGATCTGGGTTCTCCCATGGTGCGCCACCACGTGCCACGGTCATCGAACCTTCCCGATGAACGGGAACAGATTTCACGGCGTGCCATGATGAGACATGGCCAACTCGCCCACCGGGGACTCCGGGACCGATCGGTTCGTGCGAATTCTGGATACCTTCACGCCCACTCGCACCGTCCAGACGGTGACCGAGATCGGCCGCCGAGCGGAATTGCCCAGCTCCACTGCGCACCGCATCGTGAACGAACTGGTCAACGCAGGACTGCTCGAGCGCGACGAGGATCGACGAGTGCGGATCGGCATGAGGCTGTGGGAGCTCTCAACCCGATCCTCGCACGCCCTCCGACTGCGCCAGGCGGCCATGCCCTTTATGGAGCGGGTGCAGTCGCGGGTGCGGGAGCACACCCAGCTCGCCATCCTGGAGCAAGACGAAGCACTGTTTCTCGAACGATTGAGCAGCCCGGCATCGGGTTCGAACGTCACGCGCGTCGCAGGCCGACTGCCCCTGCACGCATCGAGCTCTGGCCTCGTGCTGCTGGCCTTCGGGCTGCCAGACCTCCAGGAGCGGGTGCTGTCGTCGGGCTTGACTCAGCTCACGCGGGCGACGCTCTCCGACCCGCACGCCGTGCGCAGCAAGCTCGCCGAGGTGCGCCAGCTGGGGCACGCCATCGCTCCCGGTTACATCGAGGAGGTCTCGACCGGTATCGCGGTGCCCGTGCGCGATGAGACCGGCCGGGTGATTGCGGCACTGTCGGTGGTGCTTCCACGCGATGCGGAGTCCGATTTCGCGATCGTGGAGCTGCACCGCGCGGCCACAGATATCGCAAGGTCGCTCGGCTTCCGTTCCTGAGTGAATCTCCCGTTGAACGGGAACACGTGCCTTCGCAGAATCACCGGCTCCCACAATGGCGTCACCACGTCGAAGGAGACGCCCATGTCCAGCTCTGTCAGTACACGCGTCGCCATCGTGGGCGCCGGACCCGCCGGGCTCATCCTGTCTCAGCTGCTGGCCGATGCGGGCATCGACTCCGTCATCGTCGACTCCCGGTCGCGCGAGGACATCGAGGCGACCATCCGCGCCGGCATCCTCGAGCAGGGCACCGTCGACCTGTTGCGTCGTATCGACCCCGACACCCGGGTCGATACCGTCGGCAACCGGCATGACGGCATCGAACTTCGGTTCGGAGACGAGGGGCATCGCATCGACTTTCCCGCTCTGGTCGGCCGGAGCGTGTGGCTCTATCCCCAGCACGAGGTCTTGAAAGACCTGCTGGCCCTGCGGCTGAGGGCGGGCCAGGACCTACGGTTCGGCGTCTCGGTCGCGGGCGTCGACTCGAGCGACCCCAAGCATCCGGTCGTCGTCGCGACGGATGCCCGGGGCGAATCTCTCAGCGTCACCGCCGATTTCGTGGTCGGGGCCGACGGCTCGCGCAGCGTCGTGCGCGCAGCGGTGACCGACGCGCGATCGACCGGGCACTTCAGGGAGTACCCGTATGGCTGGTTCGGCATTCTCTGCGAGGCGCCGCCGAGTTCGCCCGAACTCATCTACAGCAACTCCGAAGCAGGATTCGCCCTGATCAGCCAGCGCAGCCCGGAGGTGCAGCGCATGTACTTCCAGTGCGACCCCGGAGCCGATCCGGCCGCCCCCAGCGACGCCGAGATCTGGGACACTCTGCAAGCCCGAGTGCCCGGCACAACGCTGATCGACGGCCCCATCATCCAACGGGATGTCCTCCGGTTCCGCAGTTTCGTGGCCCGGGATCTCCGTCGTGGTCGAGTCGCCCTCGTCGGCGATGCTGCCCACACGGTGCCACCGACGGGCGCCAAGGGGATGAACCTCGCGATCGCCGATGTGGTCCTGCTGTCGGATGCTCTCCGCGCCCTCCTCGTCGATCAGAACGAGGGCCCGATCGACGGGTACGAGGAGCGGGCTCTCGACCGCATCTGGAAGGCGCAGCACTTCTCGTGGTGGATGACGAATCTGCTGCACGTCGCACCGGACGCCACGGAGTTCGACCGTCGACGCCAGCTCGGGGAGCTCCGAACGGTGGCCGAGTCGGAGGCGGGCCGCACGCTGCTGGCGGAGGCCTACACCGGCTGGCCGCTGTCCTGACCTCGGGCGCCCATGCGGCGCGCCGAGCACACACGTGGCCTCATGGATGCGGCTCCGGAGCACCCCCGCGCACCATGGGGTGATGTTCGACGACGACGTCACAGAGAGGCACAACATATGAATGTCACATACGACTTCTCCGGCAAGGTAGCGCTGGTCACCGGAGCGGCTTCGGGGATGGGCCGCGTGAGCGCCCTCGCATTCGCTGCGGCCGGCGCGACTGTCGCGGTCACCGATATCGACACGACGGGCGGGCGGTCCGTTGCTGAGGAGATCACGGATGCCGGCGGCAACGCGAGGTTCTTCGAGGTGAACGTGACCGACCCCGACTCGGTCCAGGCGGGCGTAGCCGATCTGGTTTCCGCCTTCGGTGGGCTCGACTTCGCACACAACAACGCCGGGGCCGAAGGCCAGCATGGCAAGTTCCTCGAGCAGTCCAGGGAGAACTTCGACAAGACCGTCGCGGTCAACTACGCCTCGATCTTCCACTGCATGCAGGCGGAGATCCCTGCGATGCTCGAGCGCGGCGGCGGCAGTATCGTCAACACCGCCTCGGCAGCGGGCATCATCGGCGGCTACGGCTTCGCGCCCTACGGCGGAGCCAAGACCGGAGTCATCGGCCTCACTAAGCACGTCGCTCAGGAGATGGCCGAACACAACATCCGTATCAACTCGCTCGCGCCCGGTCCCATCAACACCCCGTTCATCGCCGACTTCCCGAAGCCCGTACTCGATCGCCTCCTCACGGGCACCCCCATCGGCCGCCTAGGGGAGCCTGACGAGATAGCGCAGGCGGTCCTCTGGCTATGCTCCGACGGCGCGTCGTATGTGATCGGCACGGCGCTCACCGTCGACGGCGGCACCGTCATCGGGGGGATGTCCACAAGGGCGGACGACCTCGGTCACTGAGGTAACCGCAACGCAGAATGGCCCGGGCAATCCGCCCGGGCCATTCTGCGTTCGACTCAGCCGTGCAGTCGGGGAATCTCCGAGGTGTCGAACGTCTCATTGCGGTACTTGCCGTTGTAGTAGGGAAAGCGCGCAACGGTGGCGCGGATCTCGAACTGCGGGTGACCGACATCTCCCCACAGAACTGTGACCTCGGTGCCTTCGGCCGCGAACTCGCGGTCGATCCAGGCGAGGGAGATCATCGTGCCGTAGTCGAACGAGGGTGTACGACCCGTGGCGAGTCCGACATCCTTGCCATCGACGCGCACGTAGTCGATGCGCATTCGGCCTACGGCGTAGTCCTCGATCGCGATGACCGGGTCGTTGCTCATACGGTCGTACACAACCGAATCCTTGCCGCGAAACTGAGCCGAGTAGATCTCGCCGATGTCATCGGCGTTCCACTCGAGGGTGACCGCGGTACGGGCCGGGTTCTCGGCGATGCGCTTCAGCGCCTCCTTGCCGGGGAACTCGTGGTCGAAGTTCACGAGGTAGCCCCAGCCGATGTCGTACGGCGTGACAAACGCGTTCGTCTTGACATCGGCGGCGCTGCCATGAAGGCCGAGGTCGAAGGGGATGACCTGGTCCATGAATGCGGCGAGCTCGGGGCCCGAGTCGCGGTACGGAGGCAGGAAGTGGATGACCTGATTCGGGTATCCACCGTTCGTGTGGTTGACGAGGGAGTAGTTCCAGAAGCCTTGCGGACGCCCGCCCACACCCTCGACCGCGGCGCGCAGCTGCTCATAGGCCTCGCGGGCCACACTCGAATGACCGTGCACCTCGTAGGCGAGGGCGCCGGACATGCCGAGGCGGTGCACGCGTGCGGTGTCGCCCGCGAGCTGCACTTCTTTGTTCTGGCCGAATCTCAGATCGTGCAGATCGCTGCCCGTGACCTGCTCCATCACCTCGAGCGACTTGGGGCCGTCGATCTGAAAGAAATACTCGTCAATGACCCAGGTTCCCTCGACGTTCATGCCGCTGCCACGGAGGTAGAAGTCGAGCACGGGCGCGAGCCAATAGGCGCGGAAGTGGTTCTCGGCAACCTTCATCAGCAGGCCGTCGGCGAGGATGAAGCCGTCGTCGTTGCAGATGAGCATGTGCTTCGATGACCCGTCCTTCATGAGACCGAAGTCCCTGTTGACCGCCACGGAGTTGAGGAAGGGCACAGCGTCGGGGCCGGTGACGTCGTAGACGGGGCTGTTGTTGAGCACGAAACCAAGCGATGCCGTCTCGCGCGCCGCGAGGGACTCCTCGCGGGTCGTCGAGTACTCGGCGGGCAGCCATCCGAACCCTATGTTGGTCTGCACGTTCGAGCCCGCGAAGATGGGGCTGTCGGGGGCGAAGATGACCTGCCCGATCGGCGTTCCCGTGTTCGTGTCTGCCATGAGGCTTTCTCCTTACGTTCGTTCTCTGGGTAAGCCCTGCAGCAACGGCGCTGCGGGCTGATGTCATCGGTACCCCGAACGTGGACCACAACGCCGGGGCCAGCCTGGGGTCAACCCTCGCCGAATTCCTCGCGGGGCGCATCCATGACACCACTAGTGCCGTCGACGACGCGCGAATCGAGCCAGCGAATCACTGCGTTCGCGACCTCGTCTGAGTTCCGCTCGTACATGAGTCCGTGCCCGTTGCCCACGAGCCCCTGATCCGCAAGCGCGAGCAGGTCGGCGCGCGCGCCGCACTCGTCGCGAAGGTAGTCGCGCACGGCTGCAGCTCCGCCGCGGAAGCGCGAGGCCGAACCGCTCACCACCGCGACGGGCGTCCCTGTGATACCGGGAATACCGTCTGCTGATGTAATCCAGGGCAGCACGGTGATGCCCGACGTCAGGGTACCCACTCCGGGAATCGTGCCGAAGGGTGGTCCGGCGGGCTCGATCGCGACGATCGCCCGCACGAGCCCCTGACGCATGTTGCTCGCCGTCCAGGCGCCGATGGCACCGAGCGAGTGCGACACCACGATCGCCGGTCCCGTGAGGTCGAGCAGCGCCGCGACGCGCGCGGCATCGATGCGGTTCACTTCGGCGAGGTCGGTGAGCAGGGCCGAGTTCGCCGCCGCAAGCTGGCCGATTTCGGCGCTATGCGGCTGCCTGCTCCAGGGCCACTGAGTCTGACTGTCCACGGCATCCGAAGGAGCGAAGAGGAACGCGGTCTGCTCCGCCGGAGCCTGCGCGCCGACGGGCCCGAAGACCTCGGCTGTCTGTGATGCTCTACCGTGGCCAGGGCGATCCACCACATAACTTGCGAACCCCGCGGCGACGAAAGCTCGCGCCCATCCGGGCCGGCCGTCGGGGGTGGTGAGCCAGTCGGTCCCCTGGCCCCCGCCCCCGTGCAGAAAGATCACGGGGAGCTCGCGTGCGCCTGACCCGGGAGCCTCCCATTCCGCCCACATGGGGCCGTGCTGGTGCGTGCCGCCGGCGATGTCGACGTGGTCGCCCTCGATCCAGAACCCTCCGCGGCGGGTCGACAGTGGGGGCATGTCTGCGTTGTGGGGCGCGTGTGTCGTCACGGTTCAGTCCGGAAAGACGACGGTCGTTCGACCGTTGAGCAGCACTCGGTTCTCTAGGTGGTAACGCACGGCTCGAGCCAGCACACGTCGCTCGATATCGCGTCCCTTGCGCACAAGCGCTTCGGGCACGTCCCGATGACTTACCGCCTCGACGTCCTGGGCGATGATGGGCCCCTCATCCAAGTCTCCCGTGACGTAGTGCGCGGTCGCGCCGATGAGCTTCACCCCGCGTTCATAGGCCTGGTGATAGGGACGTGCGCCCTTGAAACCGGGCAGGAACGAGTGGTGGATGTTGATGCACCGACCAGCGAGTTCGACCGAGAACTCGTCGCTCAAGATCTGCATGTAGCGCGCGAGCACGACGAGGTCGACCCGCAACTCGTCCCTGAGCGCCGATATCTGCTGCTCCTGCTCGCGCTTGCGGCCCGGCGCGATCGGGAGGTGGAAGAACGGCACGTCCCCGAAGTTGAGATTGCCATACACCTCGCGTGGATGGTTGGACACGACGCCCACGATGTCCATGGACAGGTCTCCTGTGCGAGCACGGTAGAGCAGGTCAGCGAGACAGTGGTCGAGCTTCGAGGCGAGCAGAAGTACCCGCTTGCGTGTCGTCGACGCCTCGAGCGTGTACTCGGCCTCGAAGGGCGCGAGAACCTCGGCCACGGCGAGCTGGAGAGCTGCAGTGTTCGGGACCGAAGCCGGGGCGAACTGCAGCCGCGAGAAGAAGCGACCCGAGATCGGATCGTCGAACTGCTGAGACTCCTGGATCGTGAAGCCCAGTTCGAAAAGCGCGCCGCTGACTGCTGCGACAATGCCTGGCCTGTCGTCGCAGGAGAACGCAAGGACCCAGGACTCTCCGCTCTCGCTCACTGGGCCGTCTCCCGGTAACGACGCGCCCACACTCCCGATTTGCCGGGCTGCATAATGCCGTTCGGGTCCAGGGCGTCCTTGATTCGCTCGTTGAGGCGCAGCAGAGCGTTGTCGTTGAAGTCGAACTGCGCGGCGACCGCATCCATGTGCTGGAGGTTCGTGCGGTAGACCGGATACCCGCGATCGCGCATGACCGCGAGCATGGCGGAGTAGTTCTCGTACACGGCTGTTGTCTGCTTCTCGTCATGCGGGTCGAAGAACATCGTGCTGATGTGGATGACGCTGCGCGGCGAGAGCATAAGGCCGGAGAAGAACCTCTCCCTCGTTTTTTCGTACAACCCGCGCATGAGATGGGCCGTCTCGACGACGTCGGCCCCGCGAAGCGGACCCACCGGCGAGAAGTCGAGATGGGCGGTGTCCTCGCCGTAGACGCTCTGGAAGAGATCGAGAATGTCCATATCGGGGATACCCGCCATCACGCGGTCCTCGTGGCCGGCGTGGCTCGTGCGGTCGTCGCCCGCGTATACCCGGCGTCGCAGAGACATTCCGGGCACCGCACCGAACAGACGCTCGCACGCAACCCAGTTCGCGTCGACGATCTCCGGTCGGCCGTACAGCGCGAACCGCACGAGCCATAGGTCCTTCTCGGGCGAGAAGCTCGGGTTGCCGTCTGCATCGAGCTCGACGCCGTGCAACACCACCGGGTAGTTGGTGACGGTGCCGTCGAGCATGAGCTCGCGCATCAGGTCGATGGATGCCGCGAGCGCCTCATCGCCGCGGAAGCTCAACCAACACGAGGCATAGGCCTCCGGCCGACGCTGCAGCCAGTAGCCCATACGCGTGATGATTCCGAGGCCCGACGACTGGAACAGCCCCTGCAGTTGCGGACCGAAGGCGTGCTTGTAGATGTGCGCGCTCTGGCTGCCGATCATGCCGCCCATACCCGTGCGCACGATCTCGCCGGTCGGCAGAACGACCTCGAGGCCGCAGATGTTCTCTGCGTGGTCGCCGTATGGCGTGTATCCGCGGCCATACTCGCTGCTGTTGCCGATGACGCTCCCCCATCCGAGGTCGGGAATCGAGGTCCAGAGCTTGCCCCCGGCCTCCTCGAGGGCGTCAAAGAGATCGAACCAGCGCACGCCCGGCTCGACGACCGCATAGGCGAGCTCCTCGTTGATCTCGACCACACGGTTCATGTTGCGGAGATTGACGATCACAGAGCCGGGCACACGCGGGGCCGGCCCGCCGTACGTATTGTTGCGCCCCTGGCTGAAGGTCCAGAGCGGAACACCATGCTCGTTGGCGATCTTGACGACGGCGGAGACCTGCTCGGTGCTCGTTGGCATCACGCAGGCCGAGGCATCCCATTGGTCGGATTCACGGTAGGTGAAGGGGTCGCGGAACGCGAGCAACTCCTGTGGGTCGGTGATCACGGCATCCTCGCCGAGAAGGATGGTGAAGGCCGCCAAGGCCCTGTCGATGTCGCCGATCGGGCGGGCGGTCGGCTCTGTGATGGACATACGAACGTGCTCCTTTGAATGTACGTGTCTGAGGCAACTCTCGTTCGCGGCGGGAGGGGTCGCATCCATGAGGTGCCTAGCCCATGGCCGTCGCGGGCCACTGGTGGGGTCACCGATGCGATAGCGCTGCACTGGCGCGCACCATGAGGGCACGAACGAAAGGTGCGCAGATGCACGAGATCTCCGGCCGCGTGGCGGTTGTCACCGGCGGTGCCAGTGGAATCGGACGCGCGATGGTGGACAGGTTCGCCGCCGAGGGGATGAAGGTCGTCCTTGCAGACATCGAGCAGTCGGCCCTCGACAGGGCGGTTGCCGAGGTGCGTGCCACCGGCGCCGAAGCGATCGGGGTGCGCACCGATGTGACGCAGCTCGACGAGATCGAAGCCCTCGCCGAACGCTCGGTAGCCGAGTTCGGCGCCGTGCATGTGCTGTGCAACAACGCCGGCGTCGAGGGTGGAGCTTTGTTCTCCGACATGTCCCTTCGCACGTGGCAGTGGGTGTTCGACGTCAATTTCTGGGGGCCGCTGCACGGCTGTCGCGTGTTTCTCCCGATCCTGCGTCAACAGGACGAGGCGCATATCGTCACGACCGCGTCGCACGCTGCATTCGCCACCGGACTGCAGACCTTCCACGCGTATGTCGCATCGAAGGCTGCGGTCGCGTCGATGACGGCTAACCTCGAGCGCGAACTCAGCGAGACGGATCCGCACATCGGCGTCTCGCTGCTCGTACCGGGCCTTGTGCAGACCCGCATGAACAACTCCGAGCGCAATCGACCGGTTGACGTACCGCCCACCGACGAGGACCCGCTGCGGATGAGTATCCATCAGAACATCGACCGCGCGACAGCCGAAGTCGGGGTGTCCCCCGAGGACGTGGCCTCCATGGTGCTCGACGGAATCCGCGAGCGCCGCTTCTACCTGCTCACCCACCCGGCGATGACACTCAGCGCGACGACATCGCAGCTCGAATGGATGCGTGGCGGACCTGCGCCGACGCCGCCCGGCGACGACGCCGTGCAGCGGAGAACGACGGCGGGCTAGCCATGCGATTCGATTTCGAATCGCTGCCGGGCCGCGTCAGGTTCGGCGCCGGCAGTGCCGCCGCCGCCCTGACGGACGAGATCAGCCGCGGCCGATATCGCAACGCAATGGTTGTGTGCTCCTCCCGAGAGGCTCCGCGCGCCGCAGCCCTCACCGCCGGACTCGGCGATCGCTTGGCATGCACCTTCACGGGTGTGCGCCAGCACGTGCCGATCGCGGTGGCCGAGGTCGCCCGATCGCTCGCCGCGACCTCGGAAATCGACGTGCTCATCAGCATCGGCGGCGGATCGGCGACCGGCACGGCCAAGGCGGTCGCGCTCACGAGCGGCCTTCCGATCATCGCCGTGCCGACCACGTACTCCGGCTCCGAGATGACACCGGTGTGGGGCCTCACGACCGAATCCCACAAAGAGACCGGCGTCGACCCCCGTGTGAAGCCTTCGATCGTGATCTACGATCCTGATCTCTTGGCCGGCCTCCCCGACTCCACCGCGCTCACGTCTGCGGCCAACGCCCTCGCCCACTGCGTCGAGGCGTTCTGGACCCCCCTGTCCAACCCGGTGCTGGCGCTCGAGGCGACCGAAGGCATCCGAATTCTTGCACGCGGTATGGACGCGCTCGTGACCGGGGCAGCGGCGCGCGAAGACCTGCTGTACGGCGCGTTTCTCGGCGGGCTCGTGTTCGCGGGAGCGCGATCGGGCCTCCACCACAAGATCTGTCACATCCTCGGGGGTGCTTTCGATCTGCCCCACGCTCAGCTGCATGCGGTCGTGCTTCCGCACGTACTCGAGTTCACGGCGCCGTCGGTTCCCACCGAGGCCGCTCGCATGGCCGATGCGCTAGGCAGCGCTGACGCCGTGGTAGGGCTGCGCGCACTCTACGATAGAGCCGGCGTTTCGCGCTCGCTTCAGCAGATCGGGATGCTCGCAGACCAGCTCGAGTCGGCGATCGACATCGTGGTCGCCGCATTGCCCATCGTTCACCCTCGCCTCGTCGACGAAGCCGCGGTGCGACGCATCCTCACCGGGGCATTCGCCGGCCGAGGAATGTGACCACACGGCATCCGGCTGCGCTCGAATCACTCCTCGGCCAGCACGATGTCGAAGCGGACCTCACTCCACGGCTCCTCAAGCGCCCTCCCGTGCGGGCCGTGCGACGTGGGCTCGCGCTCGACGAAGTCCAGGATGAGGCTCTCCTTCACTCCGAACACCGCGTCACTCTCGAGCCAGGGGTCCCCGGCGACGAAGACGTGCGTGATCAGCTTCTCGTGCCCGTCGGCTGTCACCATGAAGTGGATGTGCGCGGGCCGCATGGGCGAGCGTCTGGCGAGGGTCAGCAGGTCGCCCACGGGTCCGTCGTGAGGAATCGGGTACGGAGCCGGCTGAACCGTCCAGAACGAGAACTCGCCGTTGCTGTCCGTGGCGAGATGCCCGCGACCCGCGAACTCCGTGCCCTCGATCTGCACATCATAGAAGCCCTCGTCGTCGGCCGCCCACACCTCGACACGAGCGCCGAGCAGCGGCGTCCCGGTCGCTGACGTGACGCTGCCGTGCACATGGCAGGGCCGACCGGAGAGGCCCTGCGACAGGTCGTCCCCGTGTTCGAAAGCCGGCGCATCCGCGACAAAGAACGGGCCGAATACCGTGGATTCCGTAGCCTCCGTGCGCGCCGGACTGTTCACACCCACGGTCATCATCGAGGCACCCAGCACGTCGGAGAGCAGGATGAACTCCTGCCGCCGCTCATCGGTGATGTCCCCGACTCGAGTGAGGAAGGCGATCGAGGCATCCCACTCGGCTTGGGTCAGCCGGACGTCTCTGATGAAGCCGTGCAGATGCCGCACGAGGCTTTCCATAACGAGTCGGAACCGCGGATCTTCCCCTGCAGCGAAGCTCTCGACGACCTGCTCGGTGACGCTGCGCTCCCTATCGGCCTGGGCAAGTGCGTCGGCCAGTCTGCTCATCGTGACACCGGCTGTGCAACGGAGCGGCTCAGCAGCCGCGGTGTGGGATCGTCTGTCTTCTCGGAGTGTGTAAGGATCTGTGTGCGCTGCACTTCATGGAGCGACAACACGACCGCGGCGTTGGGGTCTGACATGTTCAGATAGTCGCTCGCGGTCGCTACGCCTCGCATCCATGAGCCCACCTGTACCCACGGAGTGACATGATGACGAACGGATCCGTCGACCCGCAGTCGATGGTGGGCGGCACTCTCCCGGGCCGAAATGCCGAGCTGCGCACGCTACGTGCGCTGCTCTGGGACGGCCCGGATGCGCCCAGCGCCGTTGTGCTCCACGGCCCTCCCGGCATCGGCAAGAGCGCCCTGCTCGTCGCGCTCGCGAGCTCTGTTCCGCGGATGGTGCGCGGGACCGATCTCGAATCACTCGCCGCCGAGGGCACCGACCTGCGGGGGCTCGTTGCCGCGCGCGAGCGGCTGCTTCAGGAGGCTGGCGACCAGCGCACACTGGTTATGGTCGACGACGCCGACGCCCTTCAGCCCGCACTCACTCGAGTGCTGCTTTTCATCGCCCGCAGGGCCACGGGCACGCCGCTCGGCTTCGTATTCGTCAGCCGGGAGCCGGGAGCCGTCTACGCAGACTCCGGACTGCCCCTCGTGCGCCTCGGCCCCCTCGACAGGGCGTCTCTCGAGCGCGTCGCCGCCTCTTCGATGCCCTTTGCTCTCAACAGCGAGGCCCTCGAGGCGATCCTCTCCGTGTGCGACGGCAACCCGGGCTGGCTGCAGGAGATCATCGAAGCGCGAAGCCGGGCCGAGCTGGAGGGGCGCACCCACCTGCCGTCGTTGTCGGAACCGGCACCCTCCGCCCTGGCCTGGTGGGCACCCGTCTTCGACGGCTTCTCCGTTGCCACCAGGCGCGCGCTACTCGTCCTCTCGGCCTGGGGGGCCACAGATCTGGCGTCCCTCGCTCGAGATCGTCGCTTCACCCTCGCCGACCTCACACCTGCCGAACTCGCCGGCATCATCGTCGTCGCCCAGGAGCGCGTGCGGTTCACCACACCGCTACTGCGGTCCATCGCGTACTTTCAAGCATCCCTCGCCCAACGCGACGAAATTCACCTCGGCATCGCAGCAGCACTCGACGGCCCGGATGATGCAGACCGGCAAGCCTGGCACCGAGCGTCGGCACTCCACTCCCCCGAAGACGAGACCGCGGCGATGCTGGAGCAGGCGATCGACCTGGCCTGGCACAGGGCGGGAGCGGCGGGAGTCGCACGGGTGTGGGAGCGTGCCGCGGAGCTCAGCGAGGTACCTTCAGAACGCGGCCGTCGGCTCGTCGCCGCGGCCTCTGCACACTGGCAGTCGGGGCAGGGTGACCGTGCGGCCGCGCTGCTGAGCCGCGCGGAGCCCCTCGTCACCGATCCCACGGCCCAGGCGACCGCAGCTTTCGTAGCAGGAGCCATCGCCCTGGGCGGCGGGCATCCCGACGACGCGTTCTCGTTGCTCGTCACCGGGGCCACCTCGGTCTCGAAGTCCGACCCTGAGCTCGCGGTCAATCTGGCGTCGCGGGCGACGGGAATCGCGTGGTGGGCAGGGCTCGGTGACTGGTCACAGAGCGCCATGAACCTCGTGAGTTCGTCGACCGACGGCGCCTCCCTCTTCTCTCGATTCGCGCGCGCGACATCCCAAGCCGGGATCGACATCCTCGCCTACCGGTTCGAGTCGGGTGGCCCCGCTATGACGACGGCACTGGCCGACGCCGAGGAGTTCACCGACCCTCGCTGGCTTCTGTACGCGAGTGAATGCGCTGGACTGCTCGGTGACGACATCAACGCCGTGGTTCTACAGTCCCGCGCGATCGACGCCCTTCGCGGCTCCAGCAATGCCCCAGAGCTGCCGTTCGCCCTCGAACTGTATGCCTACGCGAACGCCCTCCACGCTCGCCTCGACGCGAGCGCGGCAGCGGCACAGGAGGGCCTGCGGCTCGCCGAGGAGGCGCACGAGGAGCACGAGGGGTCGTTCCAGCTCGCCATGCTCGCCCACCTCGCCGCACTGCGGGGCGAGGCGGACTCCGCGCGCGACTTGGCGCAGCGGGCGGCAGCCTCCGCCCCCGACAAGCGCTATCCCACGGCCCGGTGGGCCGTGGGTCGGCTCGAGCTGAGCCTCGATCGCCCCGAGAATGCCTACCGCGAACTCGCGCCGCTGTTCACGGAGACGACTCGGCACCCGATCGTCGCCCTCTACGGCACACCCGACCTCGTCGAAGCCGCGGTCGACAGCGGTCATGCCGAGGCTGTGGAGGATGCCGTGACCGCGTTCGAGCAGTGGGCGGCCCACGGCTCGCTCTGGGCACAGACCACGTTGCTTCGAGTGCGCGCACTGCTCGCGGAGCCGGAAGAGGCAACGGCACTCTTCGAGCGTGCGCTCGACGAGCCGGGCTCACAGCGCCGACCGTTCGAGTATGCGCGCACGCTCCTGCTGTTCGGCCGCCACCTGCGGCGGCTACGCCGCCGACTCGACTCACGCGAGCACCTCAGTCAGGCGCTCGCGTCATTCACCGCCCTCGGGCTCACGGCGTGGGCTGACCGAGCTCGCTCGGAGCTGCGCGCGAGCGGCGCAACCGTGGCCGCGCCCGGCAACACCCCGACCGCGCACCTCACTGCGGGTGAGGCTCGGATAGCGGAACTCGTCGCCGAAGGCGCCTCCAACCGGGACGTCGCGCTGGAGCTCCACCTGAGCCCGCGCACCGTCGAATACCATCTCGCAAAGGTGTATGTGAAGCTCGGGATCAGCTCGCGCGCACAACTCTCCACGGCGATCCAGGCGTCGGACTGAGTTCAGACCGCGGCGGCCAGTGCCATGTCGGACAGGCGCTGAAAGCGGCGCACGTTGTCGGCCTCGCCAAGCACTCCGGCCGTCATGCAGACGAACGTGAGGTCGCGCTCGGGGTCGATCCAGAACTGCGATGATCCCGCACCGTAACCGCCGAATGTGCCCGCCGACGCCATCGTGCCGAAGAACGTCTGGTACAGCTGGGGGCCGCGCAGCATAAAGCCGAGGCCGATGTTCGCCACCCACGGATACCACTCCATCGCGGAGACCAGTTTCGCGTAGCGGTCGTTGAGGAGGTCCCCCGTGTGGTTTCGGGTTGCGAGCGCGATCGACGCCGGCGACAGCACTCGGTTGCCTTCGAATTCTCCGCCCCGACGCAGCATCTCCGTGAACCGAAAGACATCGCGCACCGTCGATACGCATCCCACCCACGGCATCTCGGCCCCTTCGTAGGCGGCCGCTCCTGTGTCCTTGATGTCCTCAGGCGAGAAGAATCCCCCCGGCGGGAACTTCACCGCGACCGGAACAAGCCTGTCCGCCCACGCCGTCGGCGCGCCCATCGACGTCTCGGTCATGCCGAGCGGGTCGAGCAACTCCTGTTCGAGGGTCTGCGTGAATGTGCGGCCGTCACCGAGGGTGCGCCGCACGATCTCACCGAGCAGGGCGTGCGACAGGCAGGGTGAATAGTTGACCCGTTCCCCGGGAATGCCGACGAGGTCCATCTCGCAGATCGCTGCGATCGTATGTGCTTGATCGCCGGCCTCGAGCGGTGGCACGGGCCACGGCGTGGGTGAGAGTGCGGCGCGGTGCGTCATCAGGTGCTCGATGCTCACACGGCTCTTCGCGCCGGTACGGAAGCGATCCGAGCCCGCAAACTCCGGGATGACGTCGACGACCTTGGTGGTGGGCGAGACGAGTCCTCGATCGAAGGCCTTCAGCACGAGGGCATTGGTGAACGTCTTGGTCATCGAGAAGATACGGAACACGTCGTCGACGCTCGTCGCCCGCTGGGTCGAGCGGTCCGAGTATCCGACGGCGCGGTGCAGGCCGACCTCCCCACCGCGTGCGACGAGAATCACCGCCCCGTCGTAGAGCCCGGACTCCACGTCCGACTCGATCGAGGCGGCAAGACGCTCTAGAGCCGCGGGGTCGAGGCCCGCGTTCGTACTCACGCGGTCACCATGGGACGGGGAGGGAAGCTTCTTCGCATGCTTCGATTGTTCGTGCCGACGAGCGGGATTCGCATCGATGGGACTACCAGTCGATAGCGGCCTCTTCCAACGCGGCGGCGAGCGTCGAGCGGGAGGTGATTCCGAGCTTTGTGTAGGCCTTGTGCAGGTGATACTCCACGGTCTTCCGGCTGAGGAAGAGCCGCGCCGCCACCTCGTGGTTGCTCGCGCCGACGGCGACCAACTCGGCGATCTGGCGCTCCCGGGGTGTGAGCCTCTCCTCGGAACCGCCGTCGCGCCGGCGAGCTGTCTGCCCGGATGCCGAGAGTTCCTGCCTCGCGCGCTCCGCCCACGGTTCGGCACCGACGGCGTCGAACAGCTTCACGGCCAGCTCGAGTTGCTTCCGGGCGAGCACGCGCTGCCGGTCCCGCCGCAGGTACTCGCCGTAGAGCAGTCGGGTGCGCCCTTCTTCGAACGGAAGCCCCTCGCCGGCCACGGCCTCGACAGCCCTCTCGAAATGATCGAAAGTCCCGTCGCCCTGGGCGCGCAGCGCGCGCAGGCGGGGAACTACTGCTTGAGCCCATCGTGCCCCCGCGTCGGCCCACCGCTCGAAAGACGCGAGGGCGGATGCCGCGAGTTCCGGTCGAGCCGCTCGGGTTGCGGCCTCGACGAGGTCGGGCGCCGCGAACAAGGCGACCACGGGGTTGGCGTGCTCTGACCGGGGATCATCGATCGCCGAGAGCTGGGCGAGTGCAGCACTGGGGTTACCGAGTCCGAGCTCGAGTTGTCCGAGCGCCCACAGGGCAGAAGCGGCAGCTGTCGGAGAGCGGTCGTACTCCGAGAGCCGAAGCGCCTCCGACACATGGGCACGGCACACGCCGCTCTGACCACGGAGCGCCGCGATGTGGGCGAGGATCGAGTGCTGCGTTGCATCCGCCCCTGATACCTCGTCATGCTCGGCCGCCTGCGCCACCCGCGCGGACGCGCTCCGAAGGTCCCCCTGCCAGATGTCCACCGAGGCGAAGCTCTGCAGCACCCAGGGGAGCTCCCCCTCGGAGTGGACAGCTTGCAGCTCGGCGAGTGTTCGCTCGTGGAAGGTCGCGGCCGCGCGGTCATCGCCGAGGAGCAGTGCGGCCTGGGCTGCCAGCACCGCGACCCTGGGATCACTCAGACTCTCGGCGAGACGAAGTGCCGTGAGTAATTCATGCCCAGCCGCCTCGAGATCGCCGGTGAAGCTGTGCGCACCGCCCGCGAGCACCGCCACAATGAACTCGGCGCTCGTGCTGCCGTCCCGAGGAAGGGACTCGACCACGGCCGCCACCTCGGCAGCACGGTCCCGCCGCCCCGACCACCACGCGACCTCGGCAGCGCGCAGGAGCGCCGAGGTCGCGGTGGCTGGGCGCTCCTCGATGGTCAGGCGCGCTGCAAGCATAAAGGCGCGATATGCCTCCGCCATGTCTCCTCCCGCGAAGGCTGCAGACCCCTCTGCGATGCACGATCGCGCGCGCCACGGCGCCTCGACCTGCAGTCCGCGCAGCTGGCGCGACAGCCTGCGGACACCCGCGGCGGAGCCCGAGTGCCACGCCGACTCCGCGGCCAGAACGAGCCGGCGCGCCGCCGCTGACGGCTCGACCGAGAGCTGCGCGGCACGCTCGAGGAGTTCGCTCGCTGCGGCGTGCTCACCGCGAGACGTCACGGTCGATGCCGCGTCCTCGAGGTCCTTGGCGATCCTGTCGTCAGCGCCCATGGCTCCCGCGGCCTCGTGCCTCGCCGCAGCGACATCATCCCCACGGTCGGCGGCGACTCGAGCGAGAAGCGTGTGTGCTGCTCGTCGGGACTCCGAGGGCAACGACCGATACATCTCGTCGGCGGGTGAGTCGGCCGCGGCGAGCGCCAGCTCGAGCCGGCCATCGGCATCCAGGTCGGCGATCCGCGTGACCGGCAGGTCGATTCGCGGCCAGCCGTCCAGCTCGGCGGGCACGGCGGCGGCACGCACGGTCACAACAACCGCGACCGGATGGCCCGCCACCAGTGTCGACAGTTCGCGCAGCACGAAGAGCGTCGCGGGGTCGAGAAACTCGCCGCGCTCGACAAGCCAGAACGTGCCGGGGTCGCTGCGAGCGAGAAGCCCCGCGGCGAGAACGGCCGGATCCGCTTCGGTCGCGGGGAGCGACGGCAGCATCGCGTGCAGGCCGGCGAAAGCGACAGACGCCTCCGACGCCGCTGCAGAAACATGGATGACGCGAGCATACGCAGCGCGGAGGTCCGCCGCGGCGGACGAGTCTGCGCCGGCGACCACGAGAACTCCTCCGCTGCCGCCAGCAAGACTGTCGAGGAGGTCGCCGAAAATACCTGCGTCGTGCTCGTGCATCCCGGCCACGACAACTCCCGCCTACTCCATCGTGGTCGGTACCCTAGCCCATTCCGTCACCAACCCTCGCACCGGTGAGGTCACTGATGCGACCCAGGGGTGCGGCGGCGAAAGCTTGCCGCATGAGTAAGTCAGACATTGTTGTCATCGGTGCCGGACCGGTCGGTGCGCTTCTCGCCCTGGGTCTGGCCCAGCGCGGCCGCGAGGTTCTGCTCCTCGAGTCGGAGCCGAACATCCTGCCGTCTCCGCGGGCCATGGTCTACTACTGGCACGTTCTCGAGGGCCTGGATCGTCTCGGGGTTCTCGACGACATGGATGCGCGCGGCTTCCGCAACAAGGCTTTCCTACAGCGCGTCCTCTCGACCGGTCTGCAGGCCGACGTGCCCTTGGCACCCGTGGCCGCCGTCACCGGGTTCCCGTACAACATCCATCTGGGCCAGCACGAGCTCGTGCGTATTGCCCTCGAGCATCTCGAGCGCCTGCCCAACGCTCACGTCGAGTTCGGAGCCAAGGTCACGGCGGTCTCCGACGAAGGTGACCACGTCGTCATCGAAGGAGAGAGCGACAGCGGCCGCGGTCAGTGGCGCGGGCGCTGGACTGTCGGCGCCGATGGCGCACGCAGCCTGGTGCGGCGCAGCCTGGGCCTCGGGTTCGGTGGCACCACGTGGCCCGACCGCTTCGTCGCCACCAACCTGCGCTACCCGTTCGGCGAGTTGGGTGGGCTCGGCAACGCCAACATGATCTTCGACCCCGAGAACGGATGCGTCATCGCGCGCATCGACGATACGGGCCTCTACCGCTGGACCTGGAGCGAGTCGGCCGAGCTGCCGGAAGAAGGAGTGCTTGACCGCCTCCCCGGTCGACTCGCGGCGCTCGGCTTCGGTGATGCGCCTTACGAGATCGATGCGTTCACCCCCTACCGGATGCACCAGCGCTCCGCCGACCGCATGAAACACGGTCGTGTGCTCCTCATCGGCGACGCGGCTCATGCGACCAATCCCACGGGCGGCCTCGGGCTCACGTCGGGGATGTACGACCTGCTCTCGCTCATCGAGCCACTCGCGGGAGTCATCACCGGCGAAACTGACGAGTCTTCTCTCGAGGAGTGGGCGTCTGTCAGGCTCGAGACCTTCCGTCGCCATGCGTCACCCATGGCCTCCGCAACCAAGCACATGGTCTACGACGAGACTGACGTCTCCAAGCTCGAAGGACTGGTGCGCGGCTCTTCGGACTTCACAGATCCGGTCGCGACACTGGGCCGCCTCACAGGCATGACCGTGTTGCGCGGCTCACTGCCCCGCCACCACGAGGAGCTCGCGTGAGCACCCTGTTCGTCGGACTCGGCATGATGGGCACGCCCATGGTCCGTCGTCTCGCGGGCACCACGGATCTCGTGCTCTTCGACCTCAGCCCTGCCGCCCAGACGCTGGCCAGCGAGCTCGGAGCGAGGGCCATCCCCGACCTGTCGCTGATTCCGCACGACGTGGACTCGGTGGTTCTTATGCTGCCGAACAGCCGGATCATCGAGTCCGTGCTCGTCGATGGTGATCAGCTGCTGGCAAAGCTCAATACGGGGGCGATCGTCGTCGACATGAGTTCGTCAGTACCCGCGAGCACCTGTGAACTGGCGCGACGAGCATCCGAGCTGGGAATCGACTTCGTCGACGCACCCGTGTCGGGAGGCGTCACGAAGGCCAGGACCGGTGAACTCGCGATCATGGCTGGCGGCGACCCCCACGCCGTCGAACGGGCACGGGCGATCGTCGCCCCGATGTCATCAACGTTCATTCACGTCGGACCATCGGGCGCCGGCCACGCGGCCAAAGCACTCAACAATCTGATCTCGGCGACCAACCTCGCCGCCATCGCCGAGGTGCTTGTGGTGGCCACCCGATTCGGCATCGACCCCGCGATTCTTGTCGACGTCATCAACGCCTCGACCGGGCGCAGCCAGGCCAGCGAGGTGAAATACCCGCAGCAGGTGCTCACAGGGGAGTACGCCTCCGGCTTCGCGCTCGACCTCATGGTGAAGGACGTTCGCATCGCCCTGTCCCTCGCAGACGAGCTCGGGGTCGACTCCCCTGTCACTCACGCGGCGGCCGGTGTCACCGAGGCCGCGCTGCGCGACCTCGGCGGCGCCGGTCTCGACCACACCCAGATCGCCGAATGGTATGAGACGACGCACAGCGTGCTCCTGCGTCCCCACGAAAGGAACCCATCATGACCGACGAAGCCCAGCAGTACATCGATGACATGGTCACAAGCCGCGGCTACGTGCTCGACTACCACAAGGTCATGGCCAAGCAGGACTTCACCTTCCTCCAGGCCGCGAACGGCATCGTCAACGCGGCCTATCTGAACGAGCGTCTCCTCGACCGCGTGACCAAGGAACTCATCTTCATCTGCTGTCTCACGGTCATCCGCGCCCCCCGCGCACAGATTCAGGCGCACATCCGCGTTGCGCTCAAGCTCGGGGTAAGTGAACAGGCCATCCTCGAGGCGATCGAGATCACCCTGCCGGAGGCCGGAATCGTCGCCTTCCAGGATGGCTTCGAGGCCTGGCGCGAGGTGGTCGGCGCCGACGGGCTCGAGCCGACAGTCGAAGGCTTCAACGGCTCCAGCAACTAGTGCGGTCCGGCACCTCATCATGCCCGACGACGAGTACGAGGTCCTGATCGCGCGGCACGGCACGCGCACCGGCACCCGCGGCGAGGCCTTCCTCAACTACGAGCTCTACGGCGAACCGGATGCCCCGCTCACGACCGACTATTACCTCTGGGTCGTCCGCAACTCCGCCCGCACGATCGTCGTCGACACGGGGTTCGACGCGACAGCGGCGACCCGACGAGGGAGGGTTGTGCTGAACCACCCGGCGGACCTCCTCCGGCGGATGGGCGTCGACCCCAGCGCCGGGCACCCCGTCGTCATCACCCATGCGCACTGGGATCACATCGGCAACCTCGACCTGTTTCCTGCCTCGCAGTTCTGGATCGCGCGTGCCGAAGCGCGCTTCTGGTCGACACCTGTCTCCCGACAGCGCGTGATCGCGTACTTCACCGAGGATCGGGAACTCGAGCAGCTGGCCCGACTCGGGGAGGAGGGCAGGCTGACATACTTCGACGAGCGGGCGGACATCGCTCCCGGCGTCGCGATGCAGCGGGTCGGAGGGCACACGCCCGGCCAATCGATGGTGACGGTGCGCACCAGCGCGGGAGTCGTTCTCCTGACCTCCGACGTAGTCCACTTCACCGAAGAGCTCCGAGACGAGCGTCCGTTCGTCTCGGTGACCGACCTGCCTGCGATGTACAAGGGGTTCTGGACCGTGAAACAGCTACTCGAGTCGGGTGCGATCGACATCGTCGTGACCGGACACGACCCGGCCGCCCTCGACGACGGCGACCTCTTCGCACCCGACATCGCCGTGATCGGAAGGATCTGATGCACACCACGATCATCGACGGAGCTGCTGTCGCGCGCGACGTGCTCGAGTCGCTCACTCTCGAGGTCGCGGCGTTCCGCGAACGCACGGGACGGCAGCCGGGCCTTGCCACGGTGCTCGTCGGTGAAGACCCCGCATCCGAGGTGTACGTGCGCAACAAGCGACGAAGCGCCGAGCGGCTAGGAATAGCCGATCACCACCGCCACCTCCCCGCTGACACCACCCAGGCCCGGCTCCTCGAGGTGATCGACGAACTCGCCAGCGATGACGCAGTGTCGGGCATCCTGGCGCAGCTGCCCCTGCCGGGTGGGCTGGACGCGACAACCGTGATCGACCGTATCCCGTGGTACAAGGACGTCGATGGGCTGACGACAACGAGTGCCGGCCTGCTGGCCCGGGCACGCCCCGGCCTCAGGCCGTGCACCCCGAGCGGAGTGATCACGCTGCTCGATTCGGCCGGTGTCGAGATCGCTGGCCGTGAGGTCGTCGTGGTGGGGCGCTCGGAACTCGTGGGGAGGCCTCTTGCTCAGCTACTGCTGCAACGGGATGCGACGGTGACCACGGTTCACTCCCGCACGCGGAACGCCAGAGAGGTGACGCTACGCGCCGAGATCCTGGTCGTCGCTGCGGGCATTCCCCATCTCATCGGACGAGACGACACCCGGGCCGGCGCGACGGTCATCGACGTCGGCATCCACCGGTCGGCAGAAGGTCTCATCGGCGACGTCCGATTCGAGGAGCTCCTGGGACACGCCTCGCACATGACACCCGTGCCAGGAGGCGTCGGCCCGATGACGATCGCAGCACTAATGCGCAATACCCTTCAGGCCGCGATGCTCGGAGAGGCAATCGCCTGACCGGCTCCCGTCTCAGGCTCGTGCCACGACCCTTCTGATGAGATGACGACTCACGGGTAGCCCAGAAAGCCCTTCCACGCGGAACGGCGACCCTCCTCAGGATCGCTGACAATAGTCGCATCGTCTGAGTACACCTTGGTCTGACGATCAACCGACTCGTAAAGCGGCCAGCCTTCGACGGGTGCTCCGCCATCAGCGAATGCCGGCAGGTCGTGGAGCGACGTCGACATCCTCGAACTCAACGAGGCCTTCGCCGTTCAGTCGCTGGCCTGCATAGGACTCTGGCCGGAGTTGGATCCCGACCGAGTGAATGTGCACGGCGGTGCCATCGCCCTCGGACACCCGCTCGGCGCATCCGGCGGACGCATAATCGGCCACCTCGCGCACGAGCTGAAGCGCCGCGGCGGCGGTATCGGTGTCGCCGCCATCTGCATCGGCGTCGGCCAAGGACTCGCTGTAGTCCTGGAGCGTTAGCCAGAGCTCGATAAACCAACCCTCAAGACGCGACGAGGAAGATTGTGGTGAGAACTATCAACCAACCGTATGGTTGACTCTTGATGGAAATCTACGTAGCCTCATTTCAACAGCACATACCGGCCGACACCCTCAGGCTGGAGGCTGCTCAACCTATAGGAAGGTCTTTCGCCATGCGTCATGAAGTCTGGTTTCCCAGCGAACGCCACGCGCTCGCCGGTCATCTTTACCTCCCCGATGACTCCCCCTCTGGCTCCACCCGATCCCTGCCCGCTGTTGTCGTCGCCAGCCCGGGCAGCGGAATCAAAGAGCAGACATCCGGCCGATATGCAGAAGAGTTGTCGCGTCTGGGGTTCGCCGCCCTGGCGTTCGACCACCGGGGCTACGGCGAAAGCGAGGGCTACCCCCGCTACGACGAAGACCCCATCGCAAAAGCCGAGGACATCAAGAACGCCATCAGCTTCCTCGGGAGAAGGCCGGAGATCGATCCTCAACGACTGGCCGCGATGGGAATCTGCGGCGGCGCAGGCTACGTGACCTACGCAGCGGCGACTGATCGGCGAATCAAGGCGGTCGCCACGGTCAGCGGCATGACAAACAACCGAGCATCCTTCGAGGAGATGATGGGAGAGGACCCGAGCGCTCTGGCGTACGTACTGGACGGCACGTCCGCAGCGCGCCAGTCGTTCAGCGAGGGGAATCCCCCTCAGTATGGAGTGGTCATTCCCGAAGCCGGCTCTGCGAACGTCATCGAGCCTTTGAAAGAGGCGCCGTCGTACTACTTCGACGAGAACAGAGGCGCCCATCCGCGGTGGCACAACGAGGTTTTGGCGTGGTCGATCGAGAAGCAGATGACGTTCAACGCGGTCGACATGATCGCTATGATCGCGCCCCGACCGACCCTGTTCGTGGTCGGGACCGTATCGGGTAGTCGAGGACAGAACGAGGCGGCATTCGAGGCGGCTCGCGAGCCAAAGGAACTTGTGCTGGTCGACGGCGCCAGTCATATCGACCTATACGATCGCGACGAATATGTGGAACAAGTTGTGGGCACCCTCCACCGGTTCTTCACAGCCAACGTGTGATTCGGTCAGAGGCTGGGTGCGCATCGGTCGGCTGATAACCTGACCCCATGGTGGAGGTCGAGGTTGCGCGCAAGAATCGGCTTCTCGAAGCAGCAATAATCGAGTTCTCGTCGTACGGTTTTGCGGGAGCTCGAGTGGCCCGTATCGCGGATGCTGCGAAGGTCAACAAGCAATTGATCTATTTCTATTTCGGTGACAAGGCCGGGCTTTTTGATGCCGTCCTGCGAACGCAGTCCGAGAACGTGTCCACCGCTGTCCCGTGTGACTCCGGCGACGTTCTCGGGTTCGTAGGGCGGTTATTCGACTACATCGTTGACAACCCGACCGTTATGCGCCTTGCCGCCTGGAAGCGACTCGAGGAGGTCCACTCGGAATCCGCTGCCGTTGAGGACCACTTCCCTTGGACCGGCGCTATCGAGCAGGCCCAGCTCGAAGGACACGTCCCGGCGGCCTACACGAGCTCGAATCTCGCCGCGCTTCTGTACGGCATGGCCAGTGCGCTCGACAACGTGATCCCGGCCTCAGACCAGGGCGACCGGGGTTCCCCTCAGTCGACGCTGCGAAGCAGATTCCGAGAAGACCTTCTGACAGCGGTGCAGCGAGTGATCGACGTTGGATCGAATGGGCGCGTCTGACGCCACCCGCACCGCACAAACAGTTCCGCGACTTCGCTACCCGCTACGCCAAACGCGCCGCATACTTCACGGCCGAGATCCTCGTCGCCGCCACCATCGTCTGGCTCAGATAACTTACAGGACACACCCTAGGCGCGACGGCCGGTAGGCATCACCAGTGCAGACTACGAGCATGAAGGCGATGGGCACCATGCGCGCACGCACCACCGGGTCATGACGAACAGTCGCCCAACCAGATGCCTCAGCGCTGGCCGGAGTGCCGGTGGTGAAGGCGAACGCGTGGGTCGCGATCGTCCGTCAACCTTCACTCAACACTGCACCGAACTCAGACGTAACCGACGAATCCGCTCCACGCCACCCTCCGGTCGCTCTCAGGATCGCTGACCATAGCGCGCTCTTTCGTGTAGACACCCGTCAAGCGTTCGCTCACCTCGTAGAGCGGCCATGTCTCGTCTTCTCCTCGAGCGAAGGTCACGAGGTCGGCACGAAGGTTTTCTGCGATCACCTTGTCAGTTCGTGCCGCTCCGAGGAGCTTGTCGATGCCGTCGGTCTGACCGAATACCAAGACGATGTCAGACCCGTGCGTCGCGCCCAGGCCCAACATCGTCAAGACACGAGGCCCTTGGTCGACCCGGAACATCCGAGTCGGTGCGAACTGGCTGTGAGCCTCCGCGACGGCGACGGACGGATACCAGAATGCCGCGTCCCCTCCGACACGGCCGCGGTCAAACCTGCCATTCGTCGAATACGCGGTACGAACCCGCTCGAGCGCCTCCGAAGGCGACCCTGCGAACAGCTTCTCGATTTCTGCCGGGGAGTTCGCCAACTCGCCCTTGATCAGCTTCGTGAACATCTTATGCTCGTCCCTGCAGGTTCCGATCATCAGAGGAACCCGATGGGCGCGGCCGCCTCGGAATGCGCTGATCGGCGTTTCCGGCAAGAGGTCGCCGTCGACGACATAGCTCATGCTGATGGTGCCGGCAGTGTCCTTCCTCGTGCGCCTATCGAAGGTCATGGCGGCAGTGATCAGAGTCTCAGCCGGGAGTCGCGTCAGCTCCGAGAGATCGCTATGCGGAGTGAGGCCGAGTAGAGCTAGATAGTCTTCGGTCCATCCACGCACACGATCACGCGAGTACACGTGGAAGGCTGGAGAACTCGCCGATACAGCCCTGGCGAAAAGCCCTTCCGCGCTCGGAGTCGCGAGCAGAGTCGTCACCGCGAGCGCTCCGGCCGACTGCCCGTAGATCGTGACGTTGTCAGGGTTCCCGCCGAACTCTGCGATGTTGTCCTTCACCCATCGCAACGCGGCGAGCTGGTCTCGAAGGGCCAGGTTCGAGTCGAATTCCTCTCCCCCGCTTACGCCGGCGACGTCGAGGAACCCCATCACGCCGACCCGGAAATTAAAGGTCACCGCCACTACTTCACCGTTGCCGACGAGTCGTTCTCCCGGGTATTGCGAGGATTTTCCTGTTCGGTTTCCTCCGCCGTAGATGAAGACGATCACCGGAAGTCCCTGATCATGACTCACGCGCCTCGACACATTGACCGTGAGGCAGTCTTCGCTGACACCAGGCCCTTGGGGAAAGCGGCGTGCCGACCGAGAGAGCGGGGTCTGCCAAGGGCCAGGGCCGAAGTCCACCGCCGACTTGACGTCCTTCCACGGCTCAACGGCACCGGGGCCGCGGAACCGACGTGGCCCCACGGGCGGGGAGGCGTACGGGATGCCCCGCCAATGCTCGAACTCACCCTCTATGACGCCCTGAACGCGCCCCCCGGTCGTTCGGACCGTTGCTCCGGGTTCTCGTGTCATCGGGTCACTCTCTCTTTCGACTGTCATCGCTGCCCCTTCGGGGACCTCGACCATCCGTTGAAGGGCGAGAATCCAAGTGCGCGAAGCCAATGGAACCACCTCGTCCAACGGGATCATTATGTGAGCAGAGCCGCAGAACTCGCGCCACCTTCCCGTTGAACGGGCAAACTCCGCTGACGATCAGCGGCGTTCGTGCTGCTGCGATGCAGGACTTCCGAACAAGCTTTCAGTCAGTAGCGCGAAGCGCAGACTTATCCCAAGAGTAGGCTCGAACGACGCTTTCGAAAGTGAGATTTTTATGGGGAACAGCGCACGAGCCGGTCAACCCCGGGGCGCGACACTGGGCGATGTCGCTCGGCTGGCCGGCGTTTCAATGGCCACAGCATCCAAAGCCGTCAACGGCCGAGCTGAAGTGGCAGCGACTACTCGGCAGCGCGTGATGGCGGCAGTGGAGGAAATCGGCTTTACGCCGAGCTCTTCAGCGCAAAGCCTTATCGCCGGTCGGACCAGTACCGTCGGCCTACTCACGTGTGACCTCGAGGGCCGGTTTGTGTTACCCATTCTGACAGGAGCGGAGGATGCGTTCGACTCAGGTCAGGTCAGCGTATTGCTCTGCGATGCACGAGGCGACAGCATCCGCGCGACCTACCATCTGAATACCCTTCTGAGCCGCCGTGTTGACGGCATCATCGTGGTAGGGAGCTCCACCGACCCGCGACCCACCCTCGGGCGGGACTTGCCCGTACCGGTGGTTTACGCATACGCCCCATCCGATCACCCGGCCGACCATTCGCTCACTCCCGACAACGTTGCGGGCGGGCGGCTGGCTGTAGAACACGTGATCTCGTTCGGGCGTCGTCGAATCGCGCACATTACGGGCAACCCGGACTACGCTGCAGCCCGAGACAGGGCAAAGGGCTTTCAAGAAGGGCTAGCGGCGGCAGGACTAGACGCTGTTGCCGAACCGATGTTCGGCACCTGGTCCGAAGGCTGGGGGCGTGACGCCACGGCTATCCTGCTCGAGCGGTATCCCGATATCGACGGATTCGTCTGCGGCTCCGACCAGATCGCTCGGGGGGCTCTTGAGACACTTCGCGACTTCGACCGTTCAGTACCTGAAGACGTTTCGGTGATCGGTTACGACAACTGGGAGGTGCTTACCACCAACTCCCGGCCCGAACTCACCAGCATCGACTGCAGACTGCAGGAGCTTGGGCGTCGTTCGGCCCAGCGGATCTTCGAGGCAATCGATGGAGAGCCGCTGAGTGGTGGCACGGAATACCTGGCTCCCAGGGTTGTCATGCGCGGAAGCACAGTCATCTCCAGGTAGCAAAGCGTCTCAGGCCCGCATCGTGTCGTCCGAATGTTGCGTCAGGCAGCGAGGGGCCCCGCTCCGTGAATGGAGCAGGGCCCCTCGTTGTTGCGGTGCCTACTGTGAGGCGTGACGGCGTCTGGTTACGATTCGGATTCCGATTCCCGCGCCGAGCACGAGTACGGACAGGGCGATCCAGATCGCGATGTTCGTGCCTGTTGCGGCAAGGATGCCATCGCCCCGTGACGCTGAGGCCGATGCTGTGTCTGAATTCGAATTATTGCCCACGCCTGGGTTCGGTGTTGCCGTGGGAGGTGCGGTTTTCGCGGCGATCTCTACCGAAAGTGGATCGGATTGAGACTGAGCTGTGGTCGCAGTTTCGGCGACCCTTGCGGTCACGTCATGCTTGCCCGTGCCGAAGCCCGAATAGCGCAGTGTGGCGATTCCATCCGCTACATTCGCTGTGCCGATACTGACGTCGCCCTCGAAGAACTGCACGGAACCCGAGGTGATGGGTGTGCCGGGAACCGCTTTAAGGGTTTCTGTGACATTGGCGGTGAAAGTGATCTCATCGCCTTCGGTTGCCGACGCGGGCGTTGCGGTCAGCGTCGTCGTTGTCGGCGAGAGTACGGAGACGGTCGCTCGCGCATCCCGTGCAGATCCCGCACCCCGCGCGACGACTTCGATCGGCCCGAGAACCGAGTCCGGCGCGACTTTCACGGTCTGATGCGCCTTGCCTTCCGAGTCGGCGGTGACCGTGCCAGCAGCTACGTCTCCGAAAGAAAACAGCACTGCTTCGCCCGAACGAAAGCCCGTCGCCTCAAGGTCGACTTCTCCGCCGGGCACGACGGTGCTCGCCGAGGTGCCGAGCGCGACCGGCGCGAGACTTGCCTCGTACTCTGCACAGGCGTCTCCCTGTATACCGACCGGGGCCAACTCGGAGGCTCCCGTCACTCCGTCGTCTTCTCTAACGACCAAATTGGAAAAGGCGTTAGCTCCCATGACCGCATTGCTCGTGTTGGTCGCGCTCACCGTGACTTTCGAACTCGGCCTATCGGACGGTGTCTCGTCGCCCGAAGTCGGGACGACGACGGTGGTGCAGGTCTCACCGGGTTGGAAAACGACCTGCTGCATTCCGACACCCACGGTGTCGGACGGCGAACCGAGCACACTGACATACCCAGTCACGGTGCTGGTTGATGGGCGACTGAGGTACGCGGCGACTTCGGCCGTGCCGGGTCCTGCACCTTCCTCCACAACCGTAGGCGCCACGTTCACAGTCGAGCGGGTTTGCGACACGGCGGCGCCGAGCGATGGAGTGTCGAATGCGAGATCCGAAAGATACACCCCGCCTGCCCCTGTGCCGTCGGCTCCGACACCTGCGGTGATCCGTACCTCGCGGACGTCCGTGAGATCGATGCCCGTGATGGACGAGGTGGGAAGCGTGAGTTGTTGCAGCACGATCTTGTTGAGCGTCTCGTTAGTCCCCCCTGGCATCCGGTTGATCGCGAGCGGGTTCAACTCCGACGCACGGATACTGAAGGCCTTCCCCTTGCCATCGACAACGGCGAGAGTGAAGTCCGTGCCGCTGGGGACCGACTCGTCAGGAGCCGTCTTTATCGTGACCTGAGTGTGCTCTGAAAGATCCCTCATCTCTTTGGGGACGGAGATCCGGAGTTCACCGCTGCTCTGTGCCGTCGGATCGTCCGCTGAAGCACCCTTCCAGAGAAAGCGTGTAACGGGGAACTCGGGTACGTTCGGCGCGAGGTACCCCGGCGACCAGTGCGGCACCTGAGTCTCCCCCCGCGTGGTCGAACAGAACGGCAACGGCTGCGGAGCACTGGTAAGCCCGTCGAGGTTTGTACACACCCCTGCGGTCGCGTCACCTGAGACTTGGATGAGAGAGTTATTCGACGTGAAATCAGTGACCAGCGACGTCTCGGATGAGGGCTGAGTTGCCGCTACGCGTACATCGGCGAAGCTGGTAGACGTGGTGGATGGTTTGACCGATCCATCAAAAAGAGACTGGAACTGAGTTTCACCACCCAGCGTGAGCCGGAAGAACCCGGTCATATAGCTGACGCCGACTTGGTACTCCTGAGCCGCGGTCAGCCTTGTGGCGTTCTCCGGCGAGCAACTCGAGGTGGCATCACCCTCCCACCAGTCGTCAGAACCGCCGACGGGGTACTCCCCGGGCGTCCAGACCGTGTTGAAGAAGTTGTGGTTCGCACCCATGATCCAGACGGACGACCGCAGGACGTCGTCGCCGAACGCGTGGCGCGAGTCATCAATGAAGTGCTGGCCTTGCTGGTCGGAGACATCTCCGTCGCAGTAGGGCAGGAACACGGCGGTCGCGACATCGGGCATCGTCATGCGCCCAAAGTCCACGGGGGCGAGTGGCAGCACGGCCTTGATGCCGTACGGCGTAGGGAGGGCCTCGTTGAGAGTCGCCGCTGAGACGACCCCTTCTCCTCCACGCGAGTGCCCCATCAGACCAACCTGATTGAGATCGAAACGACCTTTCAACGATGCAGCGGTTATTCCCGAGGGGGCGGCTGGTTGATCGCTACGGGTGGTCGCATGAACGAGAGCATCATCGAGCGTGCGAGAGGTCGTAGTACTCGGCGCGCTCGCGGTCGCGGGTGTGACGTCATCGTAGGAAACGGTCTCCCCGGCGTTGGCTTTCGCGAGCATTCCGAGGGTGTCGAGGACGAGTTGGCCACGGGCCTGGGCTCCGAAGTCCAACGCAAGTTTGTTGTCATAGGCGTTGATGGCGTTGGCCGCGATCGACAGTACGTTGTACCCGTTTGTGGCGAGGGCACGAGCGGTGCCCTCATAGCCGAGATAGGAACGGATGTTCATCTGGCCGGGTCCGCAAGGCCAAGGCAGATCAGTCGCTGTGGAGGCACACGAGACATGTCGACCGTGCAGCAAAATGACGACGGGTCGGTTTCCGCTTGCGCTCGACAGGTACATCTTGCCTGTGACTTCGCCTCGTATACCGCCGATTGCTGCGAGAGGTGTGGCTTGGTCACCAAAGTCGTATTCGGCTTCCGTGACCGTGTACGGTCCGGGTTCTGAGGGGTCGGGTACGGCGGCGACGTCGGACAGCGCGTTCAACTGTTCCGTCATCTTGAGGTTCTGCGTATCACCCTGGGTGACCGGGGCAGCGGGTGATTCGGATGCCTTGTCCTCCTTGCCGCTGGACCATCCCTTCGTAACCTCGCTGGCAGAGGTCACCGCAGGGTCGTGAGTGACCACGCTGAGCGAGAGTCCGTCAGCCGACTCGACCGCGAGGCCGACCGGATGACCGTCGACGATCAGAGTGGGGGCATCATTCACGATGGGGAGCGGCTGATCGAGTTTGAGATCAACGACGTAGCCGCCTGGTGTCGAGGTGACTGACCAGTCGTCTCCGGATGCGACAACAGGGTCGGATGGCTCCACGGCAGAAGCGACAGAAGCCGCTGATAGCACCAGCGCCGTCGTACAAGCGACGGTGATAGCCGATGCGATCCACCGCCTTACAGGTTTGTGAAAGGTCACAGTTCTCCTAGGAATAAGTAGTTTTTGCAGAGCCGACGAAGGACACGGGGGGATCGGTCCGATAACGGCTGGCCAAGACACGGCAATCAGAGGCTACAAAAATGAAAGTGTTTCGAACAGTTTCGAAACACAACCGAAACAGGGGATTTACCCGCACTAAATATCAAAATGCGCTACGCGAATCAATGGCCGTTAAATCGGCAGTGCGCAAACTCCAGAAACCAGCTAAATTCCGCCCATCCAGCGCAAGCTGACGGCCGTCATCACGTTTCCGAGCGAGCGTCCAACGACCTCACGGCCAGCTCTCACAATCGGCAGACCCGATCGAAAATCCTTTCGAAGTGCCGGCAATTGGCCTTACAAGCGCGGTCAGAAATCGGCTACCATATTGGTCTGGCCGATTCTGATCGGAGCGGTTGACTGAGCGCTTTGCGCCGTCGATCCGAGGCTCGAAACCTCCGGCGCCCTCATCTAGCCCCGGAGATTTTTTCTATGTCTATGCCCTCGCGGCCTGTGTCCGCAATGTCCGCC